>NZ_JBVIPU010000001.1:0-537446 GCF_055577645.1 Streptomyces sp. NPDC033180
GGCGTTGACTTTTGGCACGCTGTTGAGTTCTCAAGGAACGGACGCTTCCTTTGTACTCACCCTCTCGGGCTTTCCTCCGGGCGCTTCCCTTCGGTATTTCGTGTTTCCAACTCTACCAGATCCGTTTTCCGTTCCGTTCCCGGTCCGGATTTCATTTCCAGTGGCCGTTGGAGGGCCTTTGCCTTTCGGCGTGTTCACTACGTTAGCGGATTCCCTCGGCAACTCATAATCGAGTTCCGCGAGTTCGAATTCAGACATGCGAGCACGCCAAATTCGCCCCCGCTGAGGGGAAGTCGTAGGTAGTGGTTGGCCGCTTCCAGCTGTCGGCAGATTGCCGTCACCGGGTCAAGCGGCTCGGGCCACATTACGGTCCGCCCAGGGCCGCGTCAAGTTCGGCGGCGTCGGGGCGTATGGGCCCGATAAGGGCTCACCGTCGGGTCGTTGAGGGTCCAGAAGCGCCAGGGGTGGGCCGCTCCGTCACCGCCGACTCCCGTACGGGGGCCGCTACCGACCTGGTCGGAGCCGACGGGGGTGCCCGTGAGGAGAGTGAGAGGGGCGTCCGCGCCCGCGCAGAGGTCGGTGCCGTTCAGGTCGCGGTCCACGTCAAGAGCCGTGGCCAGACGGGCCGGGCCTTTGGCCAGTTCCCTGTCGTTGCGGGCCGAGAGTCGACGCTTGCGGGCGATATCGGCGCCCGTCGTGATCTCCCCGGCTCGGAGCAGGACCCCGCTCGCCTTGCCTTCAGGGCCGCACACCACGTTGAGGCAGTGCCACATGCCGTAGGTGAAGTAGACGTACGCGTATCCGGGCGGACCGAACATCACGCTGTTGCGGGCAGTGGGGCCGCGATAGGCGTGTGACCCAGGGTCGGCATCGCCCGCGTACGCCTCCACCTCTGTCAGGCGGAGCTCGATCGGACCGTCGGGTGAGCTGCGCACGAGGACGCGGCCCAGCAGATCAGGGGCCACGTCGAGGACAGGGCGCTCAAAGAAGTCGTGGGTGAGGGGCGTACGGTCAGGGGCCTCGATCATGGCGTCCGAGCGTACTGGAGACAGTTCTGTACGGACGGGTGGTCACCTGCCGGGCGGATTGCCAGGGTGAGGACGCGGAACCGGACGTGGGTTCACCGCGTTTGTATGGATCAAGGATTCAAGTCGAGTCGAACCACAGGCGCGGCCTGGGGGAGGAGAGTCATGGGGTTCAAGAAGCTGCTTGCGAGCCTGGGGGCCGGCGGTGCGTCGGTGGAGACGGTGCTGACCGAGGTCAACGTCGTACCGGGTGGCGTCGTCCAGGGTGAGGTGCGGATCCAGGGCGGGTCCGTGGACCAGGAGATCGAGGGTCTCTCGGTCGGTCTGCAGGCGCGGGTCGAGGTCGAGGGCCAGGACCAGGAGACCAAGCAGGACATCGAGTTCACCAAGCTGCGGCTCGGTGGGGCCTTCACGCTCCAGGCGAACCAGGTGCACGCGGTGCCGTTCGGGCTCGAGATCCCCTGGGAGACGCCGGTCACCTCCATCGACGGGCAGCAGCTGCGCGGGATGAACATCGGTGTGACCACCGAGCTCGAGATCGCGCGGGCCGTGGACTCCGGCGACCTGGACCCGATCAACGTGCACCCTCTTCCGGCGCAGCAGGCCATCCTGGACGCCTTCATCCAGCTGGGCTTCCGCTTCAAGAGCGCGGACATGGAGCGCGGGCACATCCGTGGCACGCGGCAGAAGCTGCCCTTCTACCAGGAGATCGAGTTCTTCCCGCCGCAGCAGTACCGCGGACTCAACCAGGTCGAGTTGAGCTTCGTGGCCGACGACCGCGAGATGGACGTCATCCTGGAGATGGACAAGAAGCCGGGCATGTTCAGTGAGGGCAGCGACTCGTTCCGCTCGTTCAAGGTCGGTCTGAACGACTTCCAGGGCACGGACTGGGCGGCGTACCTCAACGAGTGGCTGTCCCAGGTCGGCAGCAAGCGCAACTGGTTCTAGGCTCGGGAGAGCAGAGCCGTAGAGCTACCGCCGAGCAGGAACCAACCAGGAGGTGCCGACGTGACCGAGCTCAAGAGGCCGCCGCTTCCCCATGACTTCCATCCGCCCGTGCCCTCGTTCACGGTCGTGAGCGAGGACTTCGAGCCGGGTGCGGTCCTCAAGGACGCTCAGGTCCATGCGGCCGGGAACACCTCGCCGCACCTGCGGTGGGAAGGTTTCCCGCCGGAGACCAAGAGCTTCGCCGTGACGTGCTTCGACCCGGACGCGCCCACGGGCAGCGGGTTCTGGCACTGGTCCGTCATCGACATCCCGGTGTCGGTGACGGAGCTGCCCACCGGTGCCGGCAGCGGCAAGTTCGAGGGGCTGCCCGAAGGCGCGGTGCAGGTGCGGAACGACTACGGGACGAAGGAATTCGGGGGCGCGGCCCCGCCGCCCGGTGACCCGGCACACCGTTATGTGTTCACCGTGTACGCGGTGGATGAGGAGAAGCTCGGGCCGGACTCCGACGCTTCGCCCGCCGCCATCGGATTCAACCTCCGGTTCCACACGCTCGGGCGCGCGCAGGTGCTCGCCGAGTACGCGGCTCCGGCCGATAGCTGAGCGTTCACTGAACGTTTGCCCGCCCCTGGTCATGGAAGTGATCAGGGGCGGGCATTTTTATTGCGTTGTCCATCTCGGCGTGCCCGGCCAGAGTTGATCCAAGCCCGCCAGGGGGTGGGTCGGTGTGCATACGGGAGGTGGGCGAAATGCGGGACACGCTGGTGCTGAACGCGAGCTTCGAGCCGCTGTCGACGGTGACGCTGAACCGTGCCGTCGTGCTGGTCCTCAGCGACAAGGCAGTCGTCGAGCAGGCCCATCCCGGACTCCGTGTGCGCGCGGCCGCGGTCGAGATACCGGTGCCTCGGGTGATCAGGCTCTGCAGGTACGTACGGGTGCCGTTCCGAAGACGGGCTCCGTGGTCGCGGCGTGGCGTGCTCGTACGGGACCAGCACCGGTGCGCGTACTGCGGGAGGCGGGCGACGACCGTGGACCACGTGGTGCCGCGGGCGCAGGGTGGTACGGACACCTGGCTGAACACGGTCGCCTCGTGCGCGATGGACAATCACCGCAAGGCGGACCGTACGCCGGAGGAGGCGGGGATGCCGTTGTTGCGGCAGCCCTTTGAGCCGACGCCTGCGGATGCGATGTTGCTGGCGCTCGGCCGGGACGCGTGGGACACCTTGCCGGGGTGGCTGGCGGCGCCTGCCGCGTAACCGCTCGGCCTTGGCTGAGCGCGCCCACGCGGCGGAGCCGCATATGTGACAGCCCCGCGCCCCTTTGGGGCGCTCAGTCGATCGGCGGTTGCTCGCGGCGCTCCTTGGGCGAGGGGGACGGGATGCTGGGCCCGCCGCCCATCGGGCCGAAGTTGCCGAGTGCGCCGCCGAGGCCCTTGAGGGCGTCGCCGATCTCGCTGGGGACGATCCAGAGCTTGTTCGCGTCGCCCTCGGCGATCTTCGGGAGCATCTGGAGGTACTGGTACGAGAGGAGCTTCTGGTCCGGGTCTCCGGCGTGGATGGACTCGAAGACCGTACGGATCGCCTGGGCCTCGCCCTCGGCGCGCAGGGCCGCGGCCTTGGCCTCTCCCTCGGCCCGCAGGATCGCGGACTGCTTCTCGCCCTCGGCGCGCAGGATCTCCGACTGCCGTACACCTTCGGCCTGGAGGATCGCGGCGCGCTTGTCGCGGTCGGCGCGCATCTGCTTCTCCATCGAGTCCTGGATGGAGGTCGGCGGCTCGATCGCCTTGAGCTCGACGCGGTTGACGCGGATGCCCCACTTGCCGGTGGCCTCGTCGAGGACGCCGCGCAGCGCCGCGTTGATCTCCTCGCGGGACGTCAGGGTCCGCTCGAGGTCCATGCCACCGATGATGTTGCGCAGGGTGGTGACGGTGAGCTGCTCGATCGCCTGGATGTAGCTGGCGACTTCGTACGTCGCGGCGCGGGCGTCGGTCACCTGGTAGTAGATGACGGTGTCGATGTTCACCACGAGGTTGTCCTGGGTGATCACCGGCTGGGGCGGGAAGGGGACGACCTGTTCACGGAGGTCGATGCGGTTGCGGATCGAGTCGATGAACGGGACGACGATGTTCAGGCCCGCGTTCAGTGTCCGGGTGTAGCGGCCGAAGCGCTCGACGATCGCCGCGCTGGCCTGCGGGATCACCTGGATCGTCTTGATCAGGGCGATGAAGACCAGCACCACCAGAATGATCAGGACGATGATGATTGGTTGCATCGTTGTTCCCCGTACCCCTCTTGCCTCGGTGTTCCCGGAAGATCCGCAGAGCCAGAACGCGCGTCGGCGAAGATCTTGCTGGTCGAGTCTGTCAGACCGTCGCACACCCCGTGGTGCATTCAGCTGACGATGACTGACCGTCACATGACGATGGCTGTCGCTCCGTCGATCTCGACCACGTCCACCTCGCGTCCCGCCTCGTAGCTCTCGGCGGTGTCGAGTGCGCGGGCCGACCAGATCTCGCCGGCGAGTTTGATCCGGCCGCCGGAGCCGTCGACGCGTTCCAGGACGACGGCCGTCTTGCCCTTCAACGCGTCCACACCCGTGGCCAGTTCGGGCCGCCCGGCACGGTGTCTCGCCGCCACCGGGCGTACGACCGCGATAAGCGCGACCGACACCACGGCGAAGACGACGACTTGGAGCACGGTGCCGCCGCCGAGGCCCGCGGTCACGGCGCCCGCGACGGCGCCCACGGAGAGCATGCCGAACTCCGGCATCGCGGTCAGTACGAGCGGGATTCCGAGCGCGGCGGCCCCGATCAGCCACCACACCCATGCGTCGATGTCCACATGGTCATGGTAGGACCGCGGGACCTTCCCGCACAGGGCACGTGATCTACCGACCGGCGCGGGCCCGGCCGTTCGCGCCGGTGTCAGCCGAGCGGGAGGCCCTGGGCGCTCCAGCGCTCGCCCCGCTCCTCGACCACCAGGGGCAGTCCGAAGCAGAGGGAGAGGTTGCGGGAGGTCAGTTCGAGCTCCAGCGGGCCCGCGGCCATGATCTTGCCCTGGCGGATCATGAGGACGTGGGTGAAGCCGGGGGCGATCTCCTCGACGTGGTGCGTGACCATGATCATCGAGGGGGCGATCGGGTCGCGGGCGAGGCGGCCGAGGCGGCGTACGAGGTCTTCGCGGCCGCCGAGGTCGAGGCCCGCGGCGGGCTCGTCGAGGAGGAGCAGCTCGGGGTCGGTCATCAGGGCGCGCGCGATCAGGGTGCGCTTGCGCTCCCCCTCGGAGAGGGTGCCGAACCTGCGGTCCAGGTAGTCGGTCATGCCGAGGCGGTCGAGGAAGGCGCGGGCGCGCTGCTCGTCGACGTCCTCGTAGTCCTCGTGCCAGCCGGCGGTCATGCCGTACGCGGCCGTGAGCACCGTCTGCAGGACGGTCTGGCGCTTGGGCAGCTTCTCGGCCATCGCGATGCCGGCGACGCCGATGCGCGGGCGGAGCTCGAAGACGTCCGTGCCGGGCTTGCCGAGGGTCTCGCCGAGGATGGTGGCGGTTCCGGTGCTCGGGTGGAGGTAGCTGGACGCGACGTTCAGGAGGGTGGTCTTCCCCGCGCCGTTCGGTCCGAGGATGACCCAGCGCTCACCCTCCTTGACCGACCAGGAGACCTGGTCCACCAGAGCCCGGCCCTCGCGGACCACGGATACGTCCTCCAGCTCCAGTACATCGCTCATGAGCGCGTTGTCTCCCATTGCAGTCTCGGCTGTCGCTTGCGCCTGTGGGCGCAGTCCCCTGGGAGAAAACCTACGCCACCGGCCGAGCGCTCCAGCCCTTAGCCCGGTCCTTAGGCTGTACGCATGCTCTCGGAACCACGCTCAGGACGCTTGGCTGCATGGGGAAATGCCCTTCTTGCCGGACTTGTCTCGCCGGATGACGCGGTGCTCGCAATGGTCGGCGACGACGCCGTGCACCGGGTCGAAGGCCTCCCCGGCGAGTCGGGGCCCGTCGGTCTCACGCTCGCCCTCGGACGACTGCGCACGCTCGGGGTGACCGGGCTCCGGGTCGCGCTGCCCGCGCCGGGACATCCGCTCGGCCTGAGCGGCCCGCCCGATTTCAACGCACGGGCCCTGGACGCACAGGAGGCGGTCGTCGCTTTCGGGGCGCCGTACGGCCTGGTGCCCGAGGTGTCCGAGGCGGGGCCGGCCGGTGATGTGCACGTGGAGGTGCTCTGGCACTGCCTGCCCGTACGGGAGGCGCCGCCCGCCGACGTTCCTTCGCTGGGCGAGGCGGAGCGCGAGCTCGCCGAGGCGCTGCGGGACGCGACGGAGGTGCTCTCGCGGCTCGACGTGGCGGGCTCGGGGCCGGTTGCCGAGGCCGCGGTGGACGCCTACCGGGCGCGGGCCGAGCGGGGGCGCGAGGCTCTGGCCCCCGGCTACCCGCCGCGTGCCGTACGGGTGTTGGAGCTGGCCCAGCGGGTCGGCCTGCTGATCTCGGTGGCGTACGAGAACGGCCACGGCGGGGCCGTGAGCGCCTCGGAGATGGCGGCGCGGGGGGCGGCGTTGCGCCCCGTGGAGCGGACTGCCCGGCGGGCGCAGGTGGCCGCCTATAACGCGTACGTGGAGGAGCGAGAACGGGGCTGAGCCCCGTTGGCCCAGGGCGCCCGGAGCTTCGGCGCCGTGTGTTCCGGAGAGACTGTCGACTGCGGGACCACCGTGGCTTTCCGCGCAGTTCCCCGCGCCCCTACGGGGCACGCAGACCGGCCCCCCGGGAATCACCCGAGAGGCCGGTAGTCGCTGCTGCGCCTGAGGCGTTCGTCAGACGTTGACGCCGTCGTTCGCGAAGGCCGGGTTGAGGGCACCGATGACGGACACGGTGTTGCCCACGGCGTTCACGGGGATGTGCACCGGCGCCTGGACGAGGTTGCCCGAGCCGACGCCCGGGGACTTCACGGCCTTGCCGTTGGCCTGCGCACCGTCCGTGGCGGAGGCGAGAGAGGCGCCGGCGACGACGAGGCCACCCGCCATCATCGTGACGGCAGCGGCCTTCTTCAGGTTCTTCACTTCTGGACCCTCCTAGCGATCGCCGCGGCCAGCCGCCGCAGCACGCACTGGAGAACGGCCGGGCGGCGCGCAGGTTGCGCCATACGAGGGACATCTACACGACGGTATGAATCTCAGTCCGGAACGCGACGGTCCGCATTGTCGGTTGACGGAGTGCGACGAAACGTTGATCAGCCGGTCACACCATGTCGTACGGCCCACAGGGCGGCCTGGGTGCGGTCGGCGAGGTCCAGCTTCATCAGGATGTTCGAGACGTGGGTCTTGACGGTCTTCTCGGAGAGCACGAGGGCGCGCGCGATCTCGCGGTTCGAGCGGCCGTCTGCGATGAGCCCCAAAACCTCGCGCTCCCGCTCGGTGAGCGAACCGCCCCTCCCCTGCCCGGTGTTGGCCTCCTCCTGGGACAGCAGCGCCCCCGCCACCTCGGGCTGGAGGAGCACATGGCCCGCGTGCACGGAGCGGATGGCACCCGCCAGGGCGTCCGGGTCGACGTCCTTGTAGACATACCCGGCGGCGCCCGCGCGCAGGGCCGGGACGACCGTGCGCTGCTCGGTGAAGCTGGTGACGATGAGCACGCGCGCGGGGTTGGCCAGTTCGCGGAGTTTTCGCAGCGCCTCGACGCCGTCCATGCCCGGCATCTTGACGTCCATGAGGACGACGTCCGGCTTCAACTTCTCGGCCTGCTCGACCCCTTCGGCGCCGTCCGACGCCTCGCCCACGACCTCGATGTCGTCCTGCACCTCGAGGAACGTACGCAGACCGCGGCGGACCACCTGGTGGTCGTCGACCAACAGCACCCGGATCCCAGTCTTCGGGTCGGGCTTCGGATGGGACACAGCGTCAGCCACCGGGAACCTCCATCTCGATCGTCGTGCCCTTGCCGGGCTCCGATTCCACGGTCAGCCGTCCGCCGACCCCGCCGGCCCTGTCCCGCATGGAGACCAGGCCCAAGTGCCGCCCCGCGCGCCGGATCACGCGCGGGTCGAAGCCGCTGCCGTCGTCCATGACGCGCAGCACCGCGCCGGCGCCGCGCCGCTCCAAGGTGACGCAGACGCGTTCCGCGCCGGAGTGGCGCAGGGCATTGTGCAGCGCCTCCTGGGCAACGCGCAGCATCGCTTCCTCCTGGGAAGCGGGCAGAGCGCGGACCGCGCGGCTCTCGAAGGTGACTTGGGCGGAGTGCGCGCGGTCCAGGACCTGCGTGTGGGTGCGCAAGGTGGCCACCAGGCCGTCCTCGTCCAGGGCCGCGGGGCGCAACTCCACGACGGCGGCGCGCAGTTCGTCCGCCGCCTCGGCCGCGAGCACGGTCACCTGCTGGAGTTCGCCCTTGGCGCGGGCGGGGTCGCGGTCCACCAGGGCGGCCGCGGCCTGGGCCGTCAGGCGCAACGAGAACAGCTTCTGGCTGACGGCGTCATGCAGTTCATGGGCGAGGCGCGAGCGCTCCTCGGCGATGGTGAGCTCGCGGCTGCGTTCGTAAAGACGGGCGTTCGTGAGGGCGATCGCGGCGTGCTGGGCGAGGATCGACAGGAGCTCTTCGTCGTCGGCGGTGAATCCGCAACCGCCGTCCGGCTCTGCGGGCCGCCGGGGGTCCGGGGGGCGCCCCCCAGAAGATCGCAGCTTGTTGGCGAGGAAGAGGGCGCCGAGTGTCTCGTCCCCGTACCGGATCGGCAGGCCCAGGAAGTCGGACATGTCCGGGTGGGCGGACGGCCAGCCCTCGAAGCGCGGGTCCTTGCGCACGTCGGCGAGGCGCTCGGGCTCGGCCTTGTGCAGCATCGAGGCGAGGATGCCGTGCTGCCGGGGCAGCGGTCCGATGGCACGCCACTGCTCGTCGCTGACGCCGTCGACGACGAACTGGGCGAACCCGCCGTGGTCGTCCGGAACGCCGAGCGCCGCGTACTGGGCGTCGAGCAGTTCGCGGGCCGAGGCGACGATCGTCTTGAGGACGTCACGCACCTCGAGCTGCCTGCTCATGGCGAGAAGCGCGGAGCTCACCGCGTTCAGACCGGACCGGGGACCTTGACTCATGGCCTCACCGTACCGGCGGGGTGTGACAGCGCGTATCGGACCTGTGATGGCGACCGCCTAGGGCCGTGGGCGTAGGCCCAAGGGCCCTGAGCCGTTGCGGCCCGCGCACGAGGCGCCGGGCGGAAGTCCGTTCCTACCGTGGGGTCATCCGCTGGAGAAGCGGCTGCAAGGGCGACCCGAGGGGATGGATGTCATGCCGGTAGCGATCATCACGGGGGCTTCGAAGGGACTGGGGCGGGCGCTGGGGGCGGCGCTCGCCGAGCGGGGGTGGGCTCTGGTGCTCGACGCGAGAACGGCCGCCGTGCTCGAGGAGACCGCACGGGACCTGGCGGGACGCGGCGCGCGCGTGGAGGCCGTCGCCGGGGATGTCACGGATGCCGGACACCGGGCGGATCTGGTGGCCGCGGCGCGGAAGCTGGGCGGTCTCGATCTGCTGGTGAACAACGCGAGCGCGCTGGGCGCGGAGCCTCTCGTACGCCTTGAGGAGCTCACGCTCGACGGGCTGCGGCAGGCCCTGGAGACCAATGTGGTGGCGGCTCTGGGGCTGGTCCGCGAGGCGCTGCCCCTGTTGCGGGCCTCGGAGGCCGGAGCGGTGGTCGACGTCAGCTCCGACGCGGCCGTCGAGGCGTACGAGACCTGGGGTGGTTACGGGGCGTCCAAGGCCGCCCTCGACCAGCTGTCGGCGGTCCTCGCCGTGGAGGAGCCGGGGATCAGGGTGTGGGCGGTCGATCCCGGTGACATGCGCACCGACCTCTACGAGGCGGCCGTGCCGGACGATGACGCCTCGGGGCGGCCGTCACCGGAGGCGGTGGTGCCCGCCTTCCTGCGGCTGCTCGACGAGCGGCCGGCGAGCGGACGGCACTCCGCGCCTGCGTTGCTCGAAGGTCCCTCTCTCCAGGACGCGCGGGACGCGCGATGACGCTGGCCGTGCGGGTGCCCGATGAGCTGGCGGCGCGTGTTCCCGCCGAGCAGCGTGGCCCGGGGCTCGGCAGGGACGCGGTGCGGCTGCTCGTCTCGCGCGGGACGGAGGTCTCTCATCACGCGTTCGCCGACCTGCCCACGCTGCTCAGGGCAGGGGACGTGCTGATCGTGAACACCTCACGGACACTGCCCGCCGCGGTCGACGGAGCCGCCGGGCACGCGCGCGTAGTGGTGCATTTCTCGACGCGGGGCGACGACGGGCGGTGGGCCGTCGAGTTGCGGGAGCCGGACGGCAACGGCACCACGCGTCCGCGGGCGGGCGGGCCCGCGGACTCGGTCGTGCGGCTCCCCGGGGACGTACGCCTCGTCGTCGATGAGCCGCTGGCCCCCGGAAGCGGGCGGTTGTGGTGGGCCCGCGTGTCGGCCGATGTGCCGTCGCTGCTGCGGCGGCACGGGCGCCCCATCCGTTACTCCTATACAGAGAGGGATCAGCCGCTCTCCGCCCACCAGACGGTGTTCGCGCTCCCGTCGGACGACGGAACGGGCAGCGCCGAGATGCCGAGCGCGGCCCGGCCGTTCACCGCGGCCCTGGTGGCACGCCTGGTGAGCCGGGGTGTGCAGTTCGCGCCGGTCACCCTGCATACGGGGGTGGCATCGCCCGAGGCGCACGAGCCGCCGTATCCCGAGCTCTTCGAGGTGCCCCGGACGTCGGCGCGGCTGATCAACGCCGCCAGGGCGGGCGGCGGGCGTGTCATCGCGGTCGGTACGACGGCCGTGCGTGCCGTCGAGTCGGCCGCGGGACCCGGCGGGGTGGTCCGGGCGGCAGCGGGCCGTACGGAGCTCGTGGTGACGCCCGAGCGGGGCGTGCGCGTGGTGGACGGGCTGCTCACGGGTCTGCACGAGCCGCAGGCATCGCATCTGCTGATGCTCGAGGCGATCGCGGGCCCGGCCGCCGTGGACCGGGGTTATGCGGAGGCGGTACGCCGTCTCTACCTCTGGCATGAGTTCGGCGATGTGCATCTCCTACTTCCGGAGGAGTTTGCTCACGCAGGGAATTGCTGTGGCAACTGTTGGTAAGGCTGTTACGTGTTCGATGTGAGCCCGCGCATAGGGCGCACGTCACGTACGAAGGTCCCTAGTGGATAAGAAAGTCCTTTTTGGGCGGGGGTGCGTTGCCGTCAGAAGGTACAAAGCACCCCCTGATCCACTACCCGGCTTCGTACGTCACTGCTTTGCCACAGAATTTTGCGGCCGCTAACAATTGCTCCCGTCGCTCGGCGCCGCGGTCTCGCACCGCGGCGTTCGTGTCGGGTAAGCAATGTCCCCGCCGGCCAGAGCGACCTCCGCGATTTCGAAGAGGTCCATCAGCATGTCCAAGCACAGCACCCCTGGTCATAGTCGCCCCGCGCCGACCAAGACCCAGAAGTTCTCGATCGCCGGTGTCGCCACGCTCGGCGCCGCCGCCCTCGCGTTCTCCCTCGTGCCGGGCAGCGCCGATGCCGGAACCGGAACCCAGAACATCGAGGCCGCCCCGGTGGCCTTCAAGCAGAACGCCGACGCCCAGCAGGCGGTCGAGGCCGGTGTCATCAAGCAGCACACCGCAGTCGACAAGCAGGCCAAGGACGCCGCCGCCGCGAAGGCGAAGGCCGAGGCCGACGCCGCCGCGAAGAAGCGGGCCGACGAGGAGGCCGCGGCCAAGAAGAAGGCCGAGGACGAGCGCAAGGCCAAGGAAGCCGCGAGCCGTGCCGCCGCGCGCAAGCCGGTCTACGCCAACAACCTCGACGGCTGGATCCGCCAGTCCCTGGACATCATGAAGTCCAAGGGCATCCCCGGCTCCTACGAGGGCCTGCACCGCAACATCATCCGTGAGTCGGCGGGCGACCCGAACGCCAAGAACGGCTGGGACATCAACGCCATCAACGGCACCCCGTCCGTCGGCCTGCTCCAGGTCATCCAGCCGACGTTCGACGCGTACCACGTCGCGGGCACGTCCACGAACATCTACGACCCGGTCGCCAACATCACGGCCGCGGCCAACTACGCGGCCGACCGGTACGGCTCGATGGACAACGTGAACGGCGCCTACTGAGCCTGATCTCCTGATCAACGGACCTCTTCGCCGAGGCTCGTCAGACGCCGAAGGGCGGCACCCCGCACGGGGTGCCGCCCTTCTCGTCGTTCTCACAGGCCCTTCTCACGGGCCTGCCTACTTGCGCATGACCTCGGGCTCGTGGCGGCGCAGCAGGCGCGCGACCGCGAAGCCGCAGGCGATGCCGATCAGGAGCAGGATCGTGATGTTCATGCCCCACTGCCCTGCCGAGTGCTCCCACAGCGGGTCGAGGTCGCCCGGCTTCTTCGGGTCCCACGGCGGCATGAGGTGGGCGAGGTCCAGCGTGGCGCCCGCGCCGGCGATGGCCCAGCGCGACGGCATCAGCCAGGCGAACTGCTCCAGGCCCGGCGAGCCGTAGACCTGGAAGAGCACGCCGGTGAAGACGACCTGGACGATCGCGAACATCACCAGGAGCGGCATGGTCTTCTCGGAGGTCTTCACCAGCGAGGAGATGACCAGGCCGAACATCATCGACGTGAAGCCCAGGGCGATGATCGTCAGGCAGATCTCGACGGCCGGGGGCATGATCAGACCCTCTTCCGGCATGTCGCGGGTCGCGAAGCCGATGCCGCAGATGATCACGCCCTGCAGGGCCGTGATCACACCGAGGACGATGACCTTGGACATCAGGTACGCCGAGCGGGAAAGGCCGGTGGCCCGCTCCCGTTCGTAGATGACCCGTTCCTTGATCAGCTCTCGTACGGAGTTGGCCGCGCCCGAGAAGCACATGCCGACCGCGAGGATCAGCATGATCGTGCCCGCGTCGCCGTTGAACTTGGCCGGCGGCTTGGGCGGGCCGAGCCCGAAGTCGGCCGGGATGACGACGCTGACGATGCCGAGGACCGCGGGCAGGATCACCATCAGACCCATGAAGCCCTTGTCGGACGCGATCACCGAGGTGTAGCGGCGGATCAGGGTCCACAACTGCGAACCCCAGCCCTGCGGCTTGGGCGGTCTGATCGCCTGCGGGGGCGGCATATGGACCGACTGCGCGGCCACGGCGTCGATGTCGGCGGCGTACATCTGGTAGTGCTGCGAGCCCTTCCAGCGGCCCGCCCAGTCGTAGTCGCGGTAGTTCTCGAACGCCGAGAAGACGTCCGCCCACGTCTGGTAGCCGAAGAAGTTGAGCGCTTCCTCCGGCGGACCGAAGTACGCGACCGAGCCGCCCGGCGCCATCACCAGGAGCTTGTCGCAGATCGCCAGCTCGGCGACCGAGTGCGTGACGACCAGGACCGTACGCCCGTCGTCGGCGAGGCCGCGCAGGAGCTGCATGACGTCGCGGTCCATGCCCGGGTCGAGGCCGGAGGTCGGCTCGTCCAGGAAGATCAGCGACGGCTTGGTGAGCAGTTCGAGGGCCACCGACACGCGCTTGCGCTGGCCACCGGAGAGGGAAGTGACCTTCTTCTCCTTGTGGATGTCCAGCTTGAGCTCGCGCAGGACCTCGCCGATGCGCTGCTCGCGTTCCTGCTCGCTGGTGTCCGAGGGGAAGCGCAGCTTGGCGGCGTACTTGAGGGCCTTCTTGACGGTCAGTTCCTTGTGCAGGATGTCGTCCTGCGGGACCAGACCGATGCGCTGGCGCAGCTCGGCGAACTGCTTGTACAGGTTCCGGTTGTCGTAGAGGACGTCACCCTTGTTGGCGGGCCGGTAGCCGGTGAGCGCCTTCAGCAGGGTGGACTTTCCGGAGCCCGAGGGGCCGATGACCGCGATGAGCGACTTCTCCGGGACGCCGAAGGAGACGTCCTTGAGGATGTCCTTGCCGCCGTCGACCGTCACCGTCAGGTGGCGGGCGGAGAAGGAGATCTCACCGGTGTCGACGAACTCCTCGAGCCGGTCGCCGACGAGCCGGAACGTCGAGTGGCCGACGCTGACGATGTCGTTCGGGCCGATGAGGGCCGTGCCCGACTTCGCGACCGGCTGACCGTTGATGTACGTGCCGTTGTGCGAGCCGAGGTCGTGGATCTCGAAGCGGCCGTCCGGAGTGGCCGTGAACTCGGCGTGGTGCCGTGAGACCTGGAGGTCGGAGACGACCAGCTCGTTCTCCAGGGCGCGGCCGATGCGCATCTTGCGGCCGAGCGAGAGCTGGTGGAACGTCGTCGGGCTGCGGTCACCGTAGACCGGCGGGGCCCCCGCGACACCGCCGGAACCCGCGCCGGGGCCCTGCTGCTGCGGGACCTGCGGCTGCTGGGGCTGCTGGTGATGAGCCTGTTGTTGCTGGGGCTGCGGCCAGCCCTGTTGCTGGGGCATCTGCTGCGGCGCCTGGTACTGCGGCGCCTGCTGCTGGGGTGCGTGCTGCTGGGATGCGTTGGCGGCCCAGCCGGGTCCGCCCTGCTGCTGCGCGTGGTGCTGCGGCGCCTGATGTTGCGGCGCCTGGTGGGCCGGGGCCTGCTGAGCGGCCTGCTGCGGTGCGGATACGGCGGCGGCGCCCGAGGCGCTACCGGACACATTCAGCCGCGGACCGTCGGTCGCGTTGCCGAGGTTCACGGCCGAGCCGGGGCCGATTTCCATCTGGTGGATCCGCTGGCCCTGCACAAAGGTGCCATTGGTGCTGCCGTGATCCTCGATGACCCAACTGCGGCCGCTCCAGCTGATCGTGGCGTGACGCCAGGAAACTCTGGCGTCGTCAAGCGCGAGATCTCCCTGCGGATCACGTCCGAGGGTGTACGACCTGGACGGATCGAGCGTCCAGGTCCTTCCATTCAATTCCAGTACGAGTTCCGGCACTCCAGCCCCACTGAGTTGTCCCCCGAGCTAGCCCCCATCATGGGGAGTCTAGGGATGTCGAACATCGGGAGGAACTATTTCAGGCGGAGGCCTCTGACCGAAAGTCGGGCCTTGTGAAGACTGCGTACGGGCCTCCATGACCGCCCCGTTGACGAGGCAGAAACCACCCCGGAGAGTAGTAACCGCCCATGAGTGCATACGGATCATGCGCATTGCGCATATCTCGTATGAATCGGGCGACACGGCGTGAGTCGGGGGGTCCTGATGGAGACCGGCGGGAAACGGGCCGAAGGCCGGGGTGTGCGGTGGGGCGATGTGCTGCTCTCCGCGATCGCCGCCGTGAGCTGGGCACTTGTCGGGATGGCCGGCGTGGCGGCGCTCGGCCTGCACCTTCTCGGCGCGAACGCGGTGGGGCAACTGGGGCCGATGACGGCCGCTGTGGTGGCGCTCGGCGCGGGTGGCTCGGTCACCCCGTCCGGTGACGTGTCGGCGTTCGGGCTCGAAGGTGCCGAGGCGACCACGGCGATCGATGTCGCGCCACTGGGCGTCGGCCTCACGGGCGCGGTACTGCTTGCGTATTTCTTCCTACGCTCCTTGCGCGGAGCGGGAGTTGTGATCACGGTCGCCGAACTGGCGGCGCGCGTGAGTGCGGTGATCGTCCTCTTTCTGGCGATGCTCGGCGGGTTGGCATGGGCAGGTCACGACATCATCACGATCGACGGCGACCAGCTGGGGATCGACAAGGGCATCGACGAGGGGATCGACCAGCTCCCGGACGACATCACGGACAAACTCCCCGACGGGCTCGGCGACATCGGCGGGCTGCTGCCCGACCGGCTCGGCGATCTCGCGCAGGCGAAAGCGGCGGTCGGCTTCACCGTGGACACGGGTCCAACGCTGCTCGGGGGCGCGGTGTGGGTGCTCGGCGTCCTGCTGATCGCCCTGCTCGCCTCGCGTCGTACGCCGCTGCCGCGCGGGTGGGACGCCGTGCACCGCGTGCTGCGTCCTGCCGCGTCGGCGCTGGTCACGGTGTTGCTGATGGCGGTGCTCGCCGGTCTTGCCGCGGCGCTGTACGCGATGATCGGCGACGCCCATCCCAAGCGGATCGCGGGGGCCGCGCTGCTCGGGGCGCCGAACGGGGTGTGGCTCGGGGTGCCGATCGGGCTCTTCGTGCCGTGGGACGGCGAGGCGACGGGAGAGCTGGCGAAGCTGCTCCCGGATCCGCTGGACGATCTCCTGACGGGGTCGGGCGCCTCGGGGAACGAAGCGGTGACCTTGGGGAGGCTCGCGGAACTCGACAGCCGGGTCTGGCTCCTCGGCGTCGCGGCGGCGCTGATGATCCTGTTCGCGGGGGTGCTCACGGCTGTCCGCACTCCTTACTTACGTGGTGAAACGGGCGCCCTGCGGTTCGCGGGGCAGTGCGCGGTGCGGCTCGCCGCGGTGACGGCGCTCGCCCTGCCGTTGCTGGTGTGGCTGACCGGGGTCTCCGCGGACGCCTCACTCTCGGTGCTCGGCTTCGACGCGTTCGGGGCGGGGATAGAGCTGCACGGACAACTGGGGATGGCGGTGCTGCTCGGCGCGGCGTGGGGCGCGGGGGCGGGGGTGGTGGGGGCGGTGCTTGCGGTGGCTAGTGGGGCGGCGGGGGGCAGGGTTGCGGCGCTGGCCCTGGCGGGGGCGGGGGCGGGGGCGGGGGCGGGGGTGGGGGTGGGGGATGTCGCTGGTGCTGCGGGCGCTGCGGGCGCTGCGGGCGCTGCGGAGCCGCCCGGTACTGCGGGGCCGTACAGCCCGAGTGCACCCTTCCGGCCGTCGAACCCTGACACCAACCCTTACCTCCGGCCGCCGCGTGATGCCTCGGGGGCGCCGACGGTGGTGGGGCCGATCACGCCTCCCCCGCGGCCGAAGCCGCGCCCGCGCTCCTCGGGCAACGGAGACTGGCCTCCGCCGCCTCCGCCACCGCCTCCTCCCCCGCAGCGGGGGCCGCGGGGGCCGCGGGGGCCGCGGGGGCCGCGGGGCGGCGGGGGGCGGTAGCGCCGCTTCCGGCGGGGGCGCTCTGTCCCGCCGCTTCGCGGCGGATTCTTCTCCGCCCACCCACCCGATCACCCCGCGGCCGAGACGGCGATCGACAGACGAGGGCGAGCGGGGCACGGTCAACGCTGCAGGCCAAACGGCTGGCCGGGCGGAAAAGAACCACCGCCGAGCAAACCGGCAAGCGACCGAGAAACCCCCGCGGCCGCGAACGGCCTACACCACGGGGCGAACGGGCGGGCGGGCGGGAAAAGACCCGCCCGAGGTGAACGCCCGGGTGGGAGAAACCCGCCGGGGGGCACGGGGCGTGGGAGAAACCCGGCACGGCTGAACGCGCGGGTGGGTGGGCTGGCGGGAAAGAACCACCGCCGAGCAAACCGGCAAGCGACCGAGAAACCCCCGCGGGCGCGGACGGCCTACACCGCGGGGTGAACGGGTGGGCGGGTGGGAGAGAACCCGCCGGAGGCGAAGGTCTGGGGGGGAGAAGGGCCGCCGGGGGGGTAGGTCAGCGGTGAGTCGGGGCCGGGTGGTGGTGGAGGAGGGGGCCCGCGCAGGGGGGCGGTGTCCGCCCAGCGGACCGGCGGGACGGGTCCGCGGGGCGCCGGATACCGTGGGGACACCATGAGCGCTTCGCAGCCCCCGCACCCCGCCGACGTCCCCACGCTCCTCGTCAAGATCTTCGGCAAGGACCGTCCTGGAATCACCGCAGGCCTCTTCGACACCCTCGCCGCCTACTCCGTCGACGTCGTCGACATCGAGCAGGTCGTCACCCGTGGCCGCATAGTGCTGTGCGCGCTCGTGACCCAGCCGCCGGCCGGCCTGGAGGGCGACCTGCGGTCCACCGTGCACAGCTGGGCCGACTCCCTGAAGATGCAGGCCGAGATCATCTCGGGCATCGGCGACAACCGCCCCCGTGGCCACGGCCGTTCCCACGTCACCGTGCTCGGCCACCCCCTGACCGCCGAGTCGACCGCCGCCATCGCCGCCAGCATCACCGCGATCGGCGGCAACATCGACCGCATCTTCCGGCTCGCCAAGTACCCCGTCACCGCCGTCGAGTTCGCCGTGTCCGGCACCGAGACCGAGCCGCTGCGGACCGCCCTCGCCCTCGAAGCGGCGAAGCTCGGCGTGGACGTCGCCGTCGTCGCCGCGGGTCTGCACCGCCGCGCCCAGCGGCTCGTCGTCATGGACGTCGACTCGACCCTCATCCAGGACGAGGTGATCGAACTCTTCGCGGCGCACGCCGGCTGCGAGGACAAGGTCGCCGAGGTGACCGCGGCCGCGATGCGCGGCGAACTGGACTTCGAGCAGTCGCTGCACGCCCGCGTGGAACTCCTCGCCGGGCTCGACGCCTCGGTCGTCGACAAGGTCCGCTCCGAGGTCCGCCTCACCCCCGGCGCCCGTACCCTCATCCGCACGCTCAAGCGCCTCGGCTACCAAGTGGGCGTCGTCTCGGGCGGGTTCACCCAGGTGACCGATGATCTGAAGGAACGTCTCGGCCTCGACTTCGCCCAGGCCAACACCCTGGAAATCGTCGACGGCAAGCTCACCGGCAAGGTGACCGGCGAGATCGTGGACCGCGCGGGCAAGGCCCGCCTGCTGCGCCGCTTCGCCGACGAGGCCGGGGTCCCGCTGGAGCAGACCGTCGCGATCGGTGACGGCGCCAACGACCTCGACATGCTGAACGCGGCCGGTCTCGGTGTCGCCTTCAACGCCAAGCCTGTCGTCCGGGAGGCCGCGCACACCGCGGTGAACGTTCCCTTCCTCGACACCGTCCTCTACCTCCTCGGCGTCACCCGTGAAGAGGTCGAGGCCGCGGACACCCACACCGACTGAAGCAGCAAGCCGCAGGTCGAATGCCGCAAGTCGCCATCACACCGATGGCCCCCGTACCACTGCGGTACGGGGGCCATCGGTGTAAGCGCGTCAGGGGTTATTCAGAAGGCGCCCAGTAGTCGGCGAGCGTGCCGACCCCGGGCTCCAGGGCCTTCCATGAGCCGGAGTACGTCAGAACGGCGAAGGCGGCGGTCGGGAAGCCGCGGCGGTCCATGCGCGTACGGGCGTCGCCTTCCGCATCGCCCGCGAGGACGTCGGCGAGTCCCTGCACTCCGGGGTTGTGGCCGATCAGTACGACGTTCTGCACGTCGTCCGGGGTTTCGTTGAGTACGGCGATCAGTTCGCCCGGAGAGGCTTCGTACAGCCGATCCTCGTAGACGGTCCTGGGCCTGTGCGGCAGCTCATGGACGGCGAGCTTCCATGTTTCGCGGGTTCTGGCGGCGGTCGAGCAGAGGGCCAGGTCGAAAGGGATGCCGCTGTCGGCGAGCTTGCGCCCGGCGACGGGTGCATCCTTGCGGCCGCGCTCCGCGAGGGGCCGCTCATGGTCGGACACCTGCGGCCAGTCGGCCTTCGCATGCCGGAAAAGGACAATCCTGCGGGGTTCTGCGACGCTCATGTGTCCCAGCTTCGCATGAAACCTGCCAGCGGGCGCAGGGAGTTGGCGGGCTCCCCCGCCACGGGTGACGGCGTCCAGGCGGGGCAGGTCACGGGGTCGTACGGAACACGGTCTCCTGGATGCGCTCGAGCAAGTGCGTGACCACGGGCTCGCCGCTCGCCGCGTGTGCGTCGGCGGGGTTCAGTATCAGCAGGAGCAGGGCAGCGAAGGCGATGGCGGGGAGGGCGATCGCCCACCACGGAAGCTGGATCTCGACGCTCGCGGAGTCCTTGGTGGCTCCCAGGTCGCGCTGAGTGTGCGAATGGGCCGACATGCCGCCTCCGGGGTCTTCGAGTCCTCCGTGCCGCGTCCTCGCGGCCACATCTCGAAGGTACGGATCGGGCGACCCTCAGCACATCCGGTGATCCACCCACTTGACCCTGACACTGACCCCCTAGGGGATGGTGGTGCTAGCCCCACCATCGGCCCCACTGAGGTCAGTTCACGGCGAGGCGATGGAGGCGATGATCCCGATGATCACGGTGATGGCCAGCATCGAGCCAAGCACGATGAGCAGCTTCTTCTGGCCGTTCTGGGGGTTCGGGTCGAGCACTGGCATGGAGAGAGTCTCGCACCCTTTGTGCGACGCGTCGCCGCCGGGGTCAGGTTGTCCGACGAGCCCCAGCCGGGGCCAGGTTGCCCGACGAGCCCCAGCCGGGGCCAGGTTGCCCGACACGTCGCGGTCAGGCTCAGGCAGCCGCCGCGACCTCCTCCTCGACCGTGCGGTTGCGGCCCGCCAGGATGCCCACCACGATCTGCGGCACCATCAGGCCCGCCATGAGCGCGATCGGCAGCCCCCAGCCGCCGCTGTGCTGGTAGAGCACGCCCACCAGGAGCGGCCCCGGGATCGAGATCAGGTAGCCCGTGCTCTGCGCGAAGGCCGAGAGCTTGGCGACGCCCACGCTGCTCTTGGCCCGCATGCCGACCATCGTGAGGGCCAGCGGGAAGGCGCAGTTGGAGACGCCGAGCAGCAGGGCCCAGGCCCAGGCGCCGCTCTCGGGGGCGAGGTAGAGACCCGCGTATCCGGCGAGGCCGCAGGCACCGAGCACGACCACCACGGGGCCCTGGTTCGGCAGCCGGGTGGCGACCCGCGGGATCACGAAGGCCAGCGGCACGCCCATCGCCATGGTGACGGCGAGCAGCACGCCGGCCTCCCCCGCCGGAACCCCGGCGTCACGGAAGATCTGCGGCATCCAGCCCATCGTGATGTACGCGGCGGTGGCCTGGAGCCCGAAGAAGCAGGCCAGCGCCCACGCCGTACGGCTGCGCGTGATGCGCAGGCCCGCGTCCTCCTTGCGCACCTCGGAGCTGACGTGCTCCGGGGCGGCCGACGCGGCACTCTTGTCCCGCACGAGCGGCACCCACGGCACGACGGCGACGACGGCGAGCGCCGCCCACACCGCGAGCCCGGACTGCCAACTGCCGCCCAGCGCGTCGGTCATGGGGACCGTGATGGCCGCGGCGAGCGAGGTGCCGAGGGCGAGTGCCATCGAGTACAGCCCGGTCATGGAGCCGACGCGGTCGGGGAACCAGCGCTTGACGATCACCGGCATCAGGACGTTGCTGACCGCGATGCCCATGAGGGCGAGCGCGCTCGCGGCGAGGAAGCCGACGGTGCCGCCCAGGAAGGGGCGGAGCGCCAGGCCCGTGGCGATGGCGACCATGCCCGCGCAGACCACCGCGCTGGGGCCGAACCGGCGGGCGAGCCGCGGCGCCATCACACCGAAGACCGCGAAGCAGAGCGGCGGGACGGATGTGAGCAGTCCGGCGAGCGTGCCGCTCATGCCGAGCCCGTCACGTACCTCTTCGAGGAGGGAGCCGAGGCTGGTGATGGCCGGACGGAGGTTGAGGGCGGCCAGGACGATGCCGACGATGACGAGACGCGTCGCCCACGCGCGCGTGGGGGGCTGTTTCTCCGCTGCCCCGTGCGCCGCGTCGGTGCGTATCGGTGTCGTCGGTGTCGGTGTCATCGTCCTGGTTTCCTCACTAGCCATGGAGCCATCATAGAATCATGGGATGATTGACTGTCCAATCCGTTGCCACTGATTTCCTTGAACCCGCTGCCTCTGTTTCCGTCACACCGTCCGCCACACCGTCCGTCACACCGCGCACGAAGGAACGTCATGCCGCTGACCACCCCTCACCGTTCGGCGCTCTCCGAGCAGGTCATCGCCGAGCTGCGTAACCAGATCTCGTCGGGAGAGTGGCCGGTCGGCTCCCGCATCCCCACCGAGCCCGAGCTGGTCGAGCAGCTGGGCGTGGCGCGCAACACCGTCCGGGAGGCGGTCCGCGCCCTCGCGCACAACGGCCTCCTCGACATCCGCCAGGGCTCGGGCACCTACGTGGTCGCGACGAGCGAGCTGGCCGGCGTGATGCAGCGCAGGTTCGCCGACGCCGAGCCGCGGCACATCGCGGAGCTGCGCAGCACGCTGGAGTCGAGCGCGGCGAAGCTGGCCGCCCAGCGGCGCACGGAGCGTGACCTCAAACAGCTCGACGCCCTTCTGGAGCGCCGCGAGGAGGCCTGGGCGTCCGGCGACAAGGAGACCTTCGTCGCGGCCGACGCGACCTTCCACCTGGCCGTGGTTGCCGCGTCCCACAACGACGTGATGACGGCGATGTACGCCGACCTCGGCGAGGTCATGCGGGACTGGCTGCGCGAGGACGTCGGCGAGAAGCTGACCCCCGAGAGCCACATGGACCACGCCCGCCTCGTCGACGCGATCCGGGACAGCGACGCGGAGGCGGCTGCCAAGGAAGCCGCCGGCTAC
Source organism: Streptomyces sp. NPDC033180 (assembly GCF_055577645.1). Lineage (NCBI taxonomy): Bacteria > Bacillati > Actinomycetota > Actinomycetes > Kitasatosporales > Streptomycetaceae > Streptomyces > Streptomyces sp. NPDC033180. Next base: position 22,073 of record NZ_JBVIPU010000001.1, read on the forward strand.
CCCTTCATGTGCCGCCCGGAGCTCTTCGACGACCCGGCGCGGCCGTGAACCCCGGCGCCCTCACCAGCCCCTGCGCCCTCACTTCTGGTGGCTGACCCAGACCGAGTGGATCTCCTTCCAGCACCGTCCGGTGAGCCGCACGGTCTGGGCGGGCCCGGCCTCCACAAGGACCCCGTCGCTGTCGATGTCCCACCACTGCTCGCACTCCAGGTGCAGCCGGACCCGGTCGGTCTCGGGGTACGGGTTGTGGCAGTAGGCGACCGCGTCCGAGCCCTGGACACTGGTGCGGCACTCCGAGCCGAAGGGCCGCGGTTTCGCCGCCTCAAGAGCGTCCACGCGCGCGTGGGGAGGCTCCGCCTCTCCGACGGCATGCGACGCGGCGCCGTACGGCAGGGCGATCAGCAGGGTGAGAGCGGCGAGCACCGCAGGAGGTGACGGGCGCACACTTCAGGGTGCGCTGTCCGGCCCCGACCGCGCCTGGCCGGTGGGCCGAACGGGTGACGCCCCGCCTCCCGCGCTGCACGGGGGACGGGGCGTCAGAAACGTACGAGAATGCCTGGTCAGGCACCCATCATGTGCACGCCGCCGTCGACGTGAATGATCTCGCCGGTCGTCTTCGGGAAGAAGTCCGAGAGCAGCGCGACGATGCCGCGGCCCGCGGGCTCCGGGTCGGCCATGTCCCAGTCCAGCGGGGAGCGGGTGTTCCAGACGTCCGCGAGGTCGGCGAAGCCCGGGATGGACTTGGCCGCCATGGAGCCGATCGGGCCCGCGGAAATCATGTTGCAGCGGATGTTCTCCTTGCCCAGATCACGGGCGAGGTAGCGGCTCGTGGCCTCCAGGGCTGCCTTGGCCGGGCCCATCCAGTCGTACTTCGGCCAGGCGAACTGCGCGTCGAAGGTCAGCCCCACGACAGAGCCGCCGTTCGGCATCAGCGGGCGGCAGGCCATGGTGAGCGACTTCAGGGAGAACGCCGAGACGTGCATCGCCGTCGCGACGTCCTCGAAGGTCGCCTCGAGGAAGTTGAAGGCGCCCTGCGGAGCGAAGCCGATGGAGTGCACGATGCCGTCGAGGCCGCCGAGCTCGTCCTTGACCAGGCCCGCGAGCCGGTCCAGGTGCTCCTGGTTGGTCACGTCGAGCTCGATGACCTTGGCGGGCTTGGGCAGCTTCCTGGCGATGCGCTCGGTGAGCGTGGGGCGCGGGAAGGCGGTGAGGATGATCTCGGCGCCCTGCTCCTGCGCGACCTTGGCCGCGTGGAACGCGATGGAGGACTCCATCAGCACGCCCGTGATCAAAATCTTCTTGCCGTCGAGAATTCCGCTCATGGTGATCAGTGACCCATGCCCAATCCGCCGTCAACGGGGATGACGGCTCCAGTGATGTACGACGCGTCGTCCGAGGCGAGGAACTTCACCGCTGCGGCGATCTCCTCGGGCTGCGCGTAACGGCCGAGCGGCACCTGCGCCACGATGTTCGACCGCTGCTCGTCGGTGAGCACCTTGGTCATGTCGGTGTCGACGAAACCGGGCGCCACGACGTTGAAAGTGAGGTTGCGCGACCCGAGTTCACGGGCGAGCGAGCGCGCGAATCCGACCAGGCCCGCCTTGGAGGCGGCGTAGTTCGCCTGCCCCGGGCCGCCCATCAGTCCGACGACGGAGGAGATCAGCACGACGCGGCCCTTCTTGGCGCGCAGCATGCCGCGGTTGGCGCGCTTCACGACACGGAAGGTGCCGGTGAGGTTGGTGTCGAGGACGGACGTGAAGTCCTCCTCGGACATCCGCATGAGGAGCTGGTCCTTGGTGATCCCGGCGTTGGCCACCAGGATCTCGACCGGACCGTGCTTCTCCTCGATCTCCTTGTAGGCCTGCTCCACCTGCTCGGAGTCGGTGATGTCGCACTTGACGGCGAGGACTCCGAGCTCCGTGAGGACCTGCGGCGGCTCACCCGAGCGGTAGGTGATCGCGACCTTGTCGCCGGCGTCGGCGAAGACGCGGGCGATGGCGAGGCCGATGCCCCGGTTTCCTCCGGTGACGAGAACCGAGCGGCTCAACGGATCACCCTTTCGATAGCGGTCTGGTACCTCGAAAACCTATCGGTACGGTGCTCCATACGGAGAATCGACGACCGACAGTGGCGTACCGGACTCGCTGTCGGGTCCCTACAGAAAACTCTGGCCGCCGGGCCCTCACGCGCGACATGATCTGAGCGACCGGTGCCGACAGCAGGGAGACATCCGTGCCTCATTCCATCGATGAAGCCTTCACGGCGCTGCCGCTGAGGGCTCTCGCCGACGCCGCGCTGGCCCGCGCGCGTGCTCTGGGCGCAGACCACGCGGACTTCCGCTTCGAGCGGGTGCGCAGCGCCTCCTGGCGGCTGCGGGACGCCAAGCCGTCCGGCACATCGGACACCACGGACCTCGGCTACGCGGTCCGTGTCGTGCACGGCGGGACCTGGGGGTTCGCCTCGGGTGTCGATCTGACGATGGACGCGGCGGCGAAGGTCGCGTCCCAGGCCGTGGCGATGGCGAAGCTTTCGGCCAAAGTCATCAAGGCGGCCGGCTCGGACGAGCGGGTCGAACTCGCGCACGAGCCGGTGCACTCCGACCAGACCTGGGTCTCCTCGTACGAGATCGACCCCTTCTCCGTACCGGACGAGGAGAAGAGCGGGCTGCTCGCCGAGTGGAGTTCGCGTCTCCTCGCCGCCGACGGCGTCTCGCACGTCGATGCCTCGCTGCTCACCGTGCACGAGAACAAGTTCTACGCGGACACGGCGGGGACGGTGACCACGCAGCAGCGGGTCCGCCTGCACCCGCAGCTCACCGCGGTCGCGGTCGACGGGACGAGCGGCGAGTTCGACTCGATGCGGACCATCGCGCCGCCGGTCGGGCGCGGCTGGGAGTACCTCACCGGGACGGGCTGGGACTGGGACGCGGAGCTCGCGCGGATCCCGGAGCACCTCGCCGAGAAGATGCGGGCGCCGAGCGTGGAGGCCGGCTCGTACGACCTGGTCGTCGACCCGTCCAACCTCTGGCTGACCATCCACGAGTCCATCGGTCACGCCACCGAGCTGGACCGCGCGCTCGGCTACGAAGCGGCGTACGCGGGGACGTCCTTCGCCACCTTCGACCAGCTCGGCAAGCTCGCGTACGGCTCGTCGATCATGAACGTGACGGGCGACAGGACGGCCGAGCACGGCCTCGCGACCATCGGGTACGACGACGAGGGCGTGGCAGGGCAGTCCTGGGACCTGGTGAAGGACGGCACCCTGGTCGGCTACCAGCTGGACCGGCGCATCGCGAAGCTCACCGGTTTCGAGCGGTCCAACGGCTGCGCGTACGCGGACTCCCCCGGTCATGTACCGGTGCAGCGCATGGCGAACGTGTCGCTCCAGCCGGACCCGGGCGGGCTCGGCACGGAGGATCTGATCGCGGGCGTGGACCGGGGCATTTACGTCGTAGGCGACCGTTCATGGTCAATTGACATGCAAAGGTACAACTTCCAGTTCACCGGGCAGCGCTTCTACCGCATCGAGAACGGCCGCATCACCGGCCAGCTGCGCGATGTCGCGTACCAGGCGACGACCACCGACTTCTGGGGCTCGATGACGGCGGTCGGCGGCCCGCAGACGTATGTGCTCGGCGGCGCCTTCAACTGCGGCAAGGCCCAGCCGGGCCAGGTCGCGGCGGTCTCCCACGGCTGCCCATCGGCCCTGTTCCGGGGCGTGAACATCCTCAACACCACGCAGGAGGCGGGTCGATGAGCGGCGGCGACCACGGAATCGGCCGGGGGCCCGGGGGTTGTCCCCCGGGAAAGCACAGTCTCAACACCACGCAGGAGGCGGGTCGATGACCTCTCGTACGAACAAGCCGCACGAGATCGTCGAGCGGGCCCTCGAACTGTCCACCGCCGACGGCTGCGTCGTCATCGCCGACGAGCACTCGACCGCGAACCTGCGCTGGGCGGGCAACGCCCTGACCACGAACGGCGTCACCCGCGGCCGTACCCTCACCGTCATCGCGACCGTCGACGGCAAGGAGGGCACGGCCTCCGGCGTCGTCTCCCGCTCGGCCGTGACGCCCGCCGACCTCGAACCCCTGGTCCGTGCCGCCGAGCACGCCGCGCGCGGCGCGGGTCCCGCCGAGGACGCGCAGCCGCTGGTGGCCGGGGCCAAGGAGTCCGCGGACTTCGGGGACGCGCCCGCCGAGACGTCCTCCGCGGTCTTCGCGGACTTCGCCCCGGCGCTCGGCGAGGCGTTCGCCGCGGCCCGAGCGGGCGGACGCGAGCTGTACGGCTTCGCGAACCACGAACACACGACGAGCTATCTCGGTACGTCGACGGGGCTGCGCCTGCGGCACGATCAGCCGAGCGGCACCCTGGAACTCAACGCCAAGTCCCCCGACCGCACGAAGTCAGCGTGGGCGGGGCGCGCGACCCGGGACTTCAAGGACGTGGACCCGGCAGCGCTGGACGCGGAGCTCGCCAAGCGCCTGGGGTGGGCGCAGCGGCGCGTCGATCTGCCTGCCGGGCGGTACGAGACGGTGCTGCCGCCGGCCGCCGTGGCCGACCTGCTGATCTACCAGCTGTGGTCGGCGTCGGCCCGGGACGCGGCCGAGGGCCGGACGGTGTTCTCCAAGCCCGGCGGCGGCACCCGTGTCGGCGACCGGCTCACCGAGCTGCCCCTGACGCTGCGCAGCGACCCGAATGAGCCGGGCCTGGAGTCCGCCCCGTTCGTGCTCGCGCACGCATCGGGCGGCGACTCGTCCGTCTTCGACAACGGACTTCCGCTCGGCGCCACCGAGTGGGTGCGCGCGGGCGAACTCGCGCATCTGACCAGCACCCGGCACAGCGCGTCCCTGACCGGCCTGCCGGTGGCCCCCGCCATCGACAACCTCATCCTGGACGGTGGCACCGACCGTTCCCTGGAGGAGATGGTCGCGAGCACGGAGCGCGGGCTGCTCCTGACCTGCCTCTGGTACATCCGCGAGGTCGACCCGGCCACCCTGCTGCTCACCGGGCTCACCCGGGACGGCGTCTATCTCGTCGAGAACGGCGAGGTCGTGGGCGAGGTGAACAACTTCCGTTTCAACGAGTCGCCGGTCGACCTGCTCTCGCGGGCCGCCGAGGCCGGGCGCACGGAGAAGACGCTGCCCCGGGAGTGGGGCGACTGGTTCACCAGGGCCGCGATGCCCGCCCTGCGCATCCCCGACTTCAACATGAGCTCGGTCAGCCAAGGCGTGTGACGCCCATAGACTGGCCGGTGCCAGCCGGTACCGGCCAGAAGCCCTTCGACCGGCCAGAAACCTTTCAAGGAGACACAAGACCGTGACGGACATCGTCGACGAGCTGAAGTGGCGGGGCCTTTTCTCCCTGTCCACGGACGAAGATGCACTGCGCAAGGCGCTCGCGGACGGCCCCGTCACGTTCTATTGCGGCTTCGACCCCACCGCGGCCAGCCTGCACGTCGGGCACCTGGTGCAGGTCCTGACCGTCCGCAGGCTCCAGCAGGCGGGCCACCGCCCGCTCGCCCTGGTGGGCGGCGCCACGGGTCAGATCGGTGACCCGCGGCCGACCGCCGAGCGCACCCTGAACGACCCGGAGACGGTCGCGAACTGGGTGGCCAGGCTGCGCTCGCAGATCGAGCCGTTCCTGTCCTTCGAGGGCGAGAACGCCGCGCTGATGGTCAACAACCTGGACTGGACCGCGGGGATGTCCGCGATCGAGTTCCTGCGGGACATCGGCAAGCACTTCCGTGTGAACAAGATGCTGACCAAGGACTCCGTGGCCCGCCGCCTGGAGTCCCAGGAGGGCATCTCGTACACGGAGTTCAGCTACCAGCTCCTGCAGGGCATGGACTTCCTGGAGCTCTACCGTCGCTACGGCTGCACGCTCCAGCAGGGTGGATCCGACCAGTGGGGCAATCTCACCGCGGGCATCGACCTGATCCACCGCCTGGAGCCGGACGCGACCGTGCACGCGATCGCGACGCCGCTGATGGTCAAGGCGGACGGCACCAAGTTCGGCAAGTCCGAGGGCGGCGCCGTCTGGCTCGACCCGCAGATGACGACGCCGTACGCGTTCTACCAGTTCTGGCTGAACGTGGACGACCGGGACGTCTCGACGTACATGCGCATCCTCAGCTTCAAGTCCCGCGAGGAGCTCGAGGAGATCGAGAAGCTCACCGAGGAGCGTCCGCAGGCCCGTGCGGCCCAGCGTGCGCTCGCCGAGGAGCTGACCACGCTGGTGCACGGCGCCGACCAGTGCGCCGCGGTCATCGCCGCGTCCAAGGCGCTGTTCGGCCAGGGTGAGCTCGGCGACCTCGACGAGGCGACGCTGAGCGCGGCACTCTCCGAGCTGCCGCGCGTCCAGGTCACCGAGCTCGGCCCGGTGGTGGACCTCCTCGCGGAGGTCGGCCTGGTGGCGAGCAAGTCCGCGGCCCGGCGCACGGTCAAGGAGGGCGGGGCCTACGTGAACAACACGAAGGTCGCCTCCGAGGACGCCGTCCCGTCCCGCGACGAGCTCCTGCGCGGGCGCTGGCTCGTGCTGCGCCGCGGCAAGAAGAACCTGGCGGCGGTCGAGGTCACCCCGGCCACCGAGGTCACCGCGGGCTGAGCCACATTCCCGTACTCGCGCGTGAAGGGGCCGGCCCGACGGACCGGCCCCTTTCGCATGCCGCTTACGGGCAGGTCAGGCGCGTTGCCTGTTTCCCTTGATCATCTTGTACGCCATGTCTCCGACGCCCACGACGACGAGGGCCGCCACGAGCTGCAGGGCGTGTCGTCCCCAGTCGATGCCCTTGGTGTCTTCGATGCCGAACGCGGAGGCAAGCGAGTTGCCGATGATCGCGCCGATGATGCCGAAGATCGTGGTCAGCCAGAGCGGACTGTGCTGCTTCCCGGGCAGGATCGCCTTGGCGATCAGCCCCAGCACGAATCCCACGACGATGGCCCACAACCAGCTCATAGCTGCCTCCTCGTTCGGCTCAACATGAGCATTACGGCAAGTCTCGACTGATCCTCCATACGGCGCATGTCGGGCACCCCCATACGTGGCATGACGCAGGCAGGACACCGAGAAGAGACCTGCCCCGGTCTCGAAGGCTGCGCAGCCCAGGCGTAACGTGGAGCGGGTCCGGGCCGGGGAGAGCCCGGCTTCTTGTGAGCAGGCGGTGGAATGTGATGCGGAAGCAGAGCGGCGCCCAGGTCTTCCGGATCACAGGGGCCCGGCAGGGACTGGCGGACGACGTGCGCGGCAGGCAGCGGCGGTACGTGATCTCGATGTCGATCCGTACTCTTTCGGTCATTGCCGCGGCGGTGCTGTGGAACGTCGAGCGGCATGTCGCCTTCGTCGCCCTGGTGCTCGGCATCCTCCTCCCGTACATCTCCGTGGTGATCGCCAACGCGGGCCGGGAGAACGCCCCTTCGCTGCCGTCGACCTTCGTACCGGCGCCGTCCCGGCCGATGCTCGCGCCGCCGCCCCTGCCCGACGAGTCCGCGGAACCCGTCCCGGAAGCCGGCGCGGGCCCCGCGACGGGCGAGCCCAACGCTCCGTACGGCCACCAGAACTGACCGTCGACGTTGCGCCAAGCTCAAGAAAAGCTCAGATCAATCATGTAGTTCCGGTGCCAGGCACCGGGTCCCCCATGACATACTTCGTACGCGCTCCGCATCCCCCGTCGGAGCGACAGACCGACGCCGGGCAGCTCCCCCCGTGGCTGCTCGGCGTCGCCTTGTTTTGAACGCACTTGGACGTTACTCGTGAGCGACGAAACACCGATCTGTTCCGCCAAGGGCTGCCGCGCCGCCGCGGTGTGGGTGCTCGCGTGGAACAACCCGAAGATCCACACTCCGGAGCGCCGCAAGACGTGGCTCGCATGTGAGGAACACCGCGAGCACCTCTCCCAATTCCTGGGCGTACGCGGCATGTTGAAGGACGTCGTGCCGCTCGCCGAGTGGGAGGCGCGGGAGAGCTAGCGCGAGCTAGCCGCCGATCGCCGACATCGGGCGGTCGGGCTGCAGGAACGTCGGGTCGTCGAGACCCGAGCCTGCCTTCTTGCCCCACATCGCGAGCTTCCATATGCGCGCGATCGCTTCGTCCGAGCCGTCCTGGCTGTCTTCGTCGTGCGCCCGCAGAGCCGCCCTCAGGTCGGTCTCCTCCGTGGCGAACAGGCAGGTGCGGACCTGGCCGTCGGCCGTGAGCCGGGTGCGGTCGCACGCCGAGCAGAACGGGCGGGTGACGGAGGCGATGACGCCGACGCGATGCGGGCCGCCGTCCACGAGCCAGCGCTCGGCCGGCGCGGAGCCGCGCTCGCCGGAGCCCTCCTCGGTGAGCTCGAAGCGCGTACGCAGCGACTGCAGGATGTCACCGGCGGTGATCATGCCGTCGCGCTTCCAGCCGTGCTGGGCGTCAAGCGGCATCTGCTCGATGAACCGCAGCTCGTAGTCGTTCTCGACGGCCCAGGCGAGCAGGTCAGGGGCCTCGTCGTCGTTCAGGCCCGGCATCAGGACCGTGTTGACCTTGACCGGGGTCAGACCGGCGTCACGGGCCGCCTCGAGACCTTCCAGGACGTCCTTGTGGCGGTCACGGCGGGTGAGGGTCTTGAAGACGTCCGGGCGCAGCGTGTCCAGGGAGACGTTGACCCGGTCGAGGCCCGCGGCCTTGAGGGCGGCGGCGGTGCGCTTGAGACCGATGCCGTTCGTCGTCAGGGACATCCTGGGGCGTGGCTCCAGCTGGGCGCAGCGCTCGATGATGCCGACGAGGCCGGGGCGCAGGAGCGGTTCGCCGCCGGTGAAGCGGACCTCGGTGATGCCCAGCTGCGTCACGGCGATCCGGATGAGGCGCACGATCTCGTCGTCGCTGAGGAGCTCGGACTTGGACAGCCATTGCAGGCCTTCTTCGGGCATGCAGTACGTGCATCGCAGGTTGCACTTGTCCGTCAGCGAAACCCGCAGATCGGTGGCCACTCGGCCGTAGGTGTCGATGAGCACGTGGGCCCCCTCCCTGATCCTGATCGAGCCAGTCCGGTTCAGATACCTCCGAGCCTACGTGACGGGACTGACATCGAGGGGGGCCCGATCCCACGAGGAGCGGCACGGCCGCGTCGTAGAGATCTACAAATGATCTACGACGCGGCCGCTGACCTGCACATTCAGAGGGGATCAGTGGGCTCCGGTGCCCGTGAGGGACCGTACCTCCAGCTCCGCGTACTTGCCCTTGTCCGCCTCCTCCTTCGACAGGATCGTGCCGAGCCAGCCGAGCAGGAAGCCCAGCGGGATGGAGATCAGGCCCGGGTTCTCCAGCGGGAAGAAGTCGAAGTTGGCGTCGGGGAACATCGAGGTGGGCTTGCCCGAGACGACCGGCGAGAACAGCACCAGGCCGACGGCTGCGATCAGTCCGCCGTAGATGGACCAGAGCGCGCCCTGCGTGGTGAACCGCTTCCAGAAGAGGCTGTAGAGGATCGTCGGCAGGTTCGCGGAGGCCGCGACGGCGAAGGCGAGGGCGACCAGACCCGCCACGTTGAGGTCACGGGCCAGGGCGCCCAGCGCGATGGAGACGACGCCGATGAAGACGGTCGACCAGCGAGCGGCCTTCATCTCCTCCTTCTCGGTGGCCTTGCCCTTCTTGATGACGTTGGCGTAGATGTCATGCGCGAACGAGGACGACGAGGCCAGGGTGAGGCCCGCGACGACCGCGAGGATCGTGGCGAAGGCGACCGCGGAGATCACGGCGAGCAGGAGCGCGCCGCCGGTGGAGTCGCCACCGCCGCCGATCTCCAGGGCGGCGAGCGGCGCCGCGGTGTTGCCCGCCTTGTTCGAGGCGATGATGTCGCCGGGCTTGAGCAGCGCGGCGGCGCCGAAGCCGAGGACGATCGTCATCAGGTAGAAGGAGCCGATGATGCCGATCGCCCAGTTCACGGACTTACGCGCGGCCTTGGCCGTCGGCACCGTGTAGAAGCGGATCAGGATGTGCGGCAGTCCCGCCGTGCCGAGCACCAGGGCGATGCCGAGCGAGAGGAAGTCCAGCTTCGAGGTGCCGCTCACGCCGTACTTGAGACCGGGCTCCAGGAAGGCCGAGCCCTTGCCGCTGTTGGAGGCGGCGGTGCCGAGCAGGTCGGAGACGTTGAAGTTGAACTTCAGCAGGATCAGGAAGGTGATCAGGATGGTGCCCGCGATGAGCAGCACGGCCTTGACCATCTGCACCCAGGTGGTGCCCTTCATGCCGCCGATGGTGACGTAGACGATCATCAGGACGCCGACGAGAGCGACGATCAGGATCTTGCCCGCGTCGCTGGTGATGCCGAGCAGCAGCGAGACCAGGACACCGGCGCCCGCCATCTGCGCCAGCAGGTAGAAGATCGAGACGACGATGGTGGAGGTACCCGCGGCGGTGCGCACCGGGCGCTGGCGCATGCGGTAGGCGAGCACGTCGCCCATCGTGTAGCGGCCGGAGTTGCGCAGCGGCTCGGCGACCAGGAGGAGCGCCACCAGCCAGGCGACCAGGAAGCCGATGGAGTAGAGGAAGCCGTCGTACCCGAAGAGCGCGATGGCGCCCGCGATGCCGAGGAAGGACGCGGCGGACATGTAGTCGCCGGAGATCGCCAGGCCGTTCTGGAAGCCGGTGAACTGGCGGCCGCCCGCGTAGAAGTCGGCGGCGCTCTTGGTCTGGCGCCCCGCCCAGACGGTGATGAAGAGGGTCGCGACGACGAAGGCCGCGAAGAGGCTGATGATCAGCGCCCGGTGCTCGGAGGCGTCGGAGGCCGCGGCCAGGACTGTGGTGTTCAGCGCGGGGCTCATGCGCCGCCCTCCATACGGGACTTGATCGCCTCGGCCTTGGGGTCGAGCTTGGTGGCCGCGTGGCGGGAGTACCACCAGGCGATGAGGAACGTGGTCAGGAACTGCCCGAGGCCGAGGACAAGGGCGACGTTGATGTTGCCGAAGAGCTTGGTGCCCATGAAGTCGCCCGCGTAGTTGGAGAGCAGGACGTACACGAGGTACCAGGCGATGAAGGCGATGGTCAGCGGGAAGGCGAAGGAGCGGTGGGCGCGGCGGAGTTCACCGAACTCGGGGCTCGCTTGCTCCTGGAGGAATTCTTCCGTGGACGGCGCATGGGGAGCGGGGGCTTCTCCGTCCTTGGACGGTGGGGATGCTTCGGGGGCCACGGAGTTCTCTCCTCGTGGTGCGGGTGCGGTGGGGACGGACAGCTGATCCATTGGCTCTCTCTGATCCGGCAGTGACGCGGATCACGTGAAGCCACGGATGGCGATGCTAAGGCCACGGGACGTGATCCGACAGGGGTCGATGTTGCTTCCGTTACCTGTTCAACGTCACGACGGCACGCCCGGCGCGGCGCGACGCGCTGCTTTCTTCCGGAATCCATTGCTGGCCTGGGAGTTCGGGGGATAGCTTCACCCTGAACGACCCGTCATGTACCTGCCCGATCACTTGCCGTGTTCGGGCAGTTCACGTATCCGGATGATGTGGAGATCCCATGGCTCATCTGCGTTCCAGACGTCGCATCGCGCTCACCGTGCCCCTCGGCATCGCGCTCGCGGCGTCGGTCGGCTTCGCCCCGGGCGTCGCGACCGCGGCCCCCGACGCACCCGCCACCGCGTCGACGAAGGCCGAGGCCCCGAAGCTCGCGTACGTCGTCAACACCCGCACGGACTCCAAGACGATCGCGTACGTCAAGAAGGCGATCGCCAGGGCGGACGGCACCGTCGTCGTGGCCTACCCGAAGATCGGCGTCATCGTCGCGCACTCGGCCAACCCCGACTTCGGAAAGCAGCTGCGCAAGGTCAAGGGGGTCCAGTCCGCGGGCGCGACCCGCACCTCGCCCCTGACGGCCGCGGGCACCACGCAGGAGGGCGCACCGACCCTCCTGTCGAAGTCGGACGCCAAGGCGCTGAAGGCGCAGGCGGGTCCGGCCGCCGAGCCGCTCGAGGCCGACCAGTGGGATCTGCGCGCGATAGGCGCCGACAAGGCAGCGAAGATCAACCCGGGCAGCAAGAAGGTCACCGTCGGCGTCATCGACACCGGAGTCGACGACACCCACCCGGACCTCGCGCCCAGCTTCTCGGCCTCGCAGTCGGCGAGCTGTGTCGGCGGCAAGGCGGACACCTCGCCCGGCGCCTGGCGCCCGGAGAAGCCGGACCACTACCACGGCACGCACGTGGCGGGCGAGATAGCCGCCGCACGCAACGGCGTGGGCGTCGCGGGTGTGGCGCCCGGCGTGAAGGTCGCGGGCATCAAGGTGGCCGACCCGGTCAGCGAGCTGTTCTTCCCGGAGAGCGTGGTCTGCGCCTTCGTGTTCGCTGCCGACAAGGGCATCGAGATCACGAACAACAGCTACTACGTGGACCCGTGGCTCTACAACTGCATGGACGACCCGGACCAGCGGGCGATCGTCGACGCGGTCAACCGGGCCCAGCTGTACGCCCAGAAGAAGGGCACCCTGAACCTCGCTTCCGCGGGCAACTCCAACCACGACCTCGCCGCGGACGAGATCCTGGACGACTCCAGCCCTGACGACTCGACGCCGGTGCCGCGCACCATCGACCCCTCCGAGTGCTTCGACCTGCCGACGCAGCTGCCGGGCGTGGTCACGGTCAGCGCGACGGGCGTCAAGAACCTCAAGTCGTACTACTCCACGTACGGCAAGGGCGTCATCGACGTCGCGGCCCCCGGTGGCGACGCCCGCCAGATCCCGGCCGACACCCCCTCGAAGAACGGCCGCATCCTCTCCACGATGCCGGGCAACGAGTACGGCTGGCTGCAGGGCACCTCGATGGCGTCACCGCACGCCTCGGGCGTGGCCGCGCTCCTGAAGTCGACGCACCCCAAGGCGAGCCCCGCCGAGCTCCAGCGGCTCCTCAAGAAGCAGGCCGACAACCCGGGCTGCCCGACGGAGCCGTACGACCCGGACGGTGACGGCAAGGTCGACGCGGTCTGCGAGGGCTCCAAGAACAAGAACGGCTTCTACGGCAGCGGGATCGTCGACGCGCTCGACGCCGTGAAGAAGTGAGGGGCACACGCAGCATGACCGCACCTTTCACGCGCTCCCGCCGCGTGCTCGCACTCCCGCTCGGCATGGCTGTGGCCTCGGCCGTCGCTTTCCTGCCGGGCACGGCGTCGGCTCAGCCCGATGCCGCGGCCCGTCCTGACACCCCGGTGTCGTCGGCCGTTTCCGCACTCGGCGCGTCGCTCACGGACGGCACGTCGATGAGCTACGTCGTCAACGTCCGCTCCGGGCAGGGCGGTTCGCCCTCCGCCAAGACGTCGGCTTACGTGAAGAAGGCCATCGTCAAGGCGGGCGGCAAGGTCGTCATCGCGTACGACAGGATCGGCGTGATCGTCGTCCACTCGTCGAACGCGGACTTCGCCGAGCGGATCCGCAAGGCGAAGGGTGTCCAGTCGGCGGGCGCCACGCGGACGGCGCCGCTGTCCGCGCAGTCCGACGACGCCCTTGAGGCCGACCGGCCGCTGACCGCCGCCGAGGCGAAGCAGGCGGCCGGGCGAGCGGGAGCGGGCCAGGACGAGCTGGAGCCGCTCCAGTGGGACCTGCCCGCCATCAAGGCGGACAAGGCCCACAAGGAGTCGCTCGGCAGCTCCAGGGTCACCGTCGGCGTCCTTGACTCCGGCGTGGATGACACGCATCCGGACATCGCGCCGAACTTCGACGCGAAGGCATCCGCGAGCTGCCTGGGCGGCGTGCCCGTGCAGAAGGACAACGCGTGGCGTCCGGTGGCCGAGGAGAGCGACCACGGCATGCACGTGGCGGGCACCATCGCCGCCGCGAAGAACGGTACCGGCGTCACCGGTGTCGCTCCGGGCGTGAAGGTGGCGAGCCTGAAGGTGGCCGAGCCGGCGACCGGCATGTACTACACGGAGGCCGTGGTCTGCGGCTTCATGTGGGCGGCCGATCACGGTGTCGACGTCACCAACTCCAGCTACTACACCGACCCGTGGCTGTTCAACTGCAAGACGGACGACGACCAGAAGGCCTTGGTCGACGCCGTCGGGCGGGCCACGCGGTACGCGGAGCGCAAGGGTGCGGTGAACGTCGCGGCGGCCGGTAACGCCGAGACGGACCTCGCGCAGGACGAGATCGTCGACGACTCCAGCCCGGACGACACGACGCCCACGGAGCGGGTCATCAAGACCGCGGACTGCCTCGACCTTCCGTCGCAGCTTCCGGGAGTCGTGACCGTCTCGGCCACGGGCGCGAAGGGCATCAAGTCCTCGTACTCGAACTACGGCAAGGGCGTCATCGACATCGCCGCTCCCGGCGGCGACTCGACGAAGTTCCAGACGCCGGACGCGCCGGCCACGGACGGCCGCATCCTGTCGACGCTCCCGGGCGGCAAGTTCGGCTACAAGGCGGGTACGTCGATGGCGTCACCGCACGCGGCCGGTGTCGCCGCGCTCATCAAGTCGGCCCACCCGTACGCGTCTTCATCGAAGGTGAAAGCGCTGCTCTACGGTGAGGCCGACGCCATGAAGTGCACCGATCCGTACGACATCGACGGCGACGGCAAGGTCGACGCGGTGTGCGCGGGCGGCAAGAACAAGAACGGCTTCTACGGCGTGGGCATGATCGACGCCTTGGACGCCGTGCGGAAGTAGCCCGCTCACGGGAGGTGCCGGGCCGGGCGGTCACAGACCGCCCGGCCCTTCGCGAGAGGATCTCGTTCCATGTATGAGTACAAGGACTCCCGGTTCGTGCGGACCGGTACGGAGCATTGGGTGGCGGCGCCCGTCCGTCCCCGGTGGCAGCTGGTGCTCGGATTCGTCGGCATGATCGCGTACATACCGGTGTGGTGCGCGCTCGCGGCGGTGAAGATAGCCGGGTTCGTCGTGTTCCTGTTCCTCGCGGAGATCGTCGAGGCGGTCAGCGACTCGGGTGAGAGAAAGCTGATCGCCCTGTCGGGCCGCACGCTGGAGCGCCTCCGGCTGCCCGGCTGGTGCGTGACCTGGCCGGAGATGCGCCACGAGGGAGACACGGCGTACCACCGCGCGCGGGTCGACAAGGTCGTCGGCGGCTGGACTGCCCGGGCGTCCGCGCCCCGGAAGCCGGACAAGCCTCTCTGGCCCGTCGAGTGTGAGATCCCGTGGAGCGTCTACCGCGGTGTGGGCGGCCATTACGTGGTCGAGACCGCGGCTGCTCAGGGCTGGGAACTGCGGCCCTCGGAGCCGCGGGAGTCGGTCAGGCTGTGGTGGTCGGCGGCCACGCGGGGCGAGGACGGCACGGGTTCGGGTTCGGGTTCGGGTTCGGGTACGAGTACGAGTACGGGCACGTAGGCCGCCTGCCGGGCGGAATGTGATTCCGCCAGTTGTTTGCCAGGACTTGCCCGTTAAGGGTGCACCTGGTGAAGATCATGTGGTGAGCTCCATACAACCGTCCGCCGACCCCGGAGGCGAGGCCTCGGCGGAGGCGGTCGCCGCCACACCCCGCGCCTCGCACCGCGCACCGCGCCGGCGCCCCTCCACGGCCCGCGCCGTCGCCGTGCTCGTCCTGGTGACCGCCGCCGCGCTCGTCCCCCTGCTCGGCCCTTCGGCGGCGCTGAGCGGCACCGGGGAGGCCGAGGCGCCCGGCACGGCCGGGATCACGTTCCTGCGGACGGTCATGTTCGCCGCGCTCTGCGTGCAGTTGGGCGAGGTGTACGCGATCCGGCTGGCCCGCAGGGTGCCGGGAGCGCCGCTTGACCGTGAGCCGCGGAGCTGGTCCACGTACGCGGCGGTGTCGGGGATCGTAGCCTCGCTCGGCCTGGCCTCGGTGGTGGCCACCGGCAATCTGGTGCCGCGGGAGCTCTCCGACATGGATCTCGGCGGGCTCTACGCGTCGCGGGACGGCAGGCTGGCGCTCCTGGAGGTCAACGCCTTCATCGTGGCCCTGCTGTGTGCTCGCTCGCGCCGCCCGTCCACTGCCGCGCTTCCGCTGGCCGCGGTGATCGTCGCGGAGGCGCTGCGGGCCCACCCTCCGGTGGAGGACACCCCGCTCATCGGGACCGGTCTGACGCTGGTGCATCTGACCTGCGGGGTGCTGTGGGCGGGTGGGCTGTTGCAGGTCCTTCGCATGGTGAAGTTGTGGCGGACATCGGCTCCGGAGGCGGGCGCGGCGGTACTGGCGCTCTACGCGCGCGTGGCTGCCGTCCTGCTCGCCGCGATCACGGTGACGGGGGTGTGCAGCACCCTGCGCCGGATGCCGCCGAGCACGGTCGTCGACCAACTGACGGAGACGGCCTACGGGCGCACCCTGCTCGCCAAGGTCCTCCTCGTGGCAGCCGTTGCCGTCCTGGCGCTGCTCGCCCGCCGGCGGCTGCGCAGGTCCGCGGACGTGGTGTCGGCGTACTCCCCCGCGCGCTGGGAGGTCATCGCGTTGGGGGTCGTGGTGGCGGTGTCGGCTCTGCTGACCGCGTTGCCGCTGCCGATTCGCTGGTGAGTCGAGCTGTCAGTACGCCGCTGACCAGCAGGAACTGTGCGGCGATGTAGGTGAGCATGATCCAGAAGTCGGGGCGCGGGGCCTGCGGCCACTCGGCGACGCCGGTCGCGATGAGGGTGTCCGACAGGAGGAACAGCGCGCCGCCCGCCGCCGCGGTGAGGCCCAGTCTCGTGGCGCCGAATGCCATCGCGGTGAGCAGGAGGCTGTAGCCCGCCACCGGGCCGCGCATGTCCGCGGGGAGGTCCGGCCAGAGGAGGGCGACCGTGGCGATGAGGGCGGTGGCGTACGCGGCCACCAGCCAGGCGCCACGCGCGCGTGGCGTGCCGTGGCGCTTGAAGAGGGTGAGGTAGCAGATGTGGCCCGCCGCGAAGGAGCCCATTCCGGCGAGGAACGCGGGTTCGGCGTCGAAGAGGAGCAGGGTGTCGCCTCCCCAGCCGAAGAGGAGGGCGCCTATGAGCAGGCGCGGGCCTCTCACCGCGCATACGTACCCTGCCAGGAGGGGCATCAGGAGGGGCTTGAAGGCGATGTGGGCGGCTTCGGAGTCTGCCAACAGTGCTGCCAGGTCGCCGACCGCCGCGAGGCCGAACGCAACGAGGAGCAGCTTGGCCTTGGTGGACGCCGAACGCCTGCCCGCAACGAGGATGGGACTCACGCCGCGCTCTCCGGCACCGCCTCCGGCACCGGCTGCGGCGCCGGCTGCGGCGCTGTCTGCGGCGCTGTCTGCGGCGCCACAGGCGCCTGCGGTTGCCAGCCCGGCCCCCGGAACAGCCTCCCGCCCCGCTCGCGCCAACTCGTGGCCTTCCTGAGGTCCTTGGCTATCGCCGCGTACTCGTGCGTGGCCACCCGCAGCGGGTTGTACGTAACGATGTTCTTCGTGAGGCCGTAGACGGGGCGGTCCGTCTCCGCGACCCAGGAGCCGAACATCCGGTCCCAGATGATCAGGATGCCGCCGAAGTTGCGGTCCAGGTAGCCGCCCTGCGAGGCGTGGTGCACGCGGTGGTGGGAGGGCGTGTTGAAGACGAACTCGAAGGGCCGTGGGAGCTTCCCAATGCGCTCGGTGTGGATCCAGAACTGGTAGACGAGGTTCGCCGACGAGCAGAACGCGAGCGCCGCCGGGTGCACGCCGAGGGCGATCAGCGGAACGTAGAACGGCCAGACCGTCAGGCTCGTCCAGGGCTGGCGCAGCGCCGTCGTGAGGTTGAACTTGCGGCTGGAGTGGTGCACGACGTGGCAGGCCCACAGGATGCGGATGACGTGGTGCCCGCGGTGCGACCAGTAGTAGAAGAAGTCCTGGGCGAGCAGCATCAGCGGGATCGTCCACCACAGGATGGGGATCTGCAGCGGCGTCAGCGCGTACACCGCCGAGTAGATCGCGACTATGGGGATCTTCCACAGAAGGTCGAAGACGAGGCTGCCGAGCCCCATGGTGACGGAGGTGGCGGCGTCCTTCGTCTCGTACCCGGCTTCGTCCTCGTCCGGATGGATCCGGTGGCTCACGATCTCCACGACGGTGAGCAGCACGAAGGCAGGTATGGACCACAGCACGACATCGGGCAGGTTCGGCGGCATGCGTGCACCGTAAAGGCCCCTGGTCTACCGCCGCTAGACGTAGTTACCGACAAGTATTACCAGGAGTAAGACAGCGGATGTTGGCGGTCTCCGCCAAAAGCGGACGCTCAGGCAGACGTGGACGCTCAGACACCGACCGCCCCGAGCAGCGCCCCCGCCCCGTACGTCACCGCCATCGCGAGCACCCCTCCCCCCATGTTGCGCAGCACCGCGGGCCGCGCCCCCGCGGAGCCGAGCCGTGCGCTGCTCCAGCCCGTGAGGGCCAGCGCGCCGACGACCGAGACGACGGTGACCCCGAGGCGCCAGTCGGCGGGCGGCAGGACCATCGCGAGGAGCGGAAGCAGCGCGCCCACCGTGAAGGCCACGAAGCTGGCCCAGGCGGCGTGCCAGGGGTTGGTGAGTTCGTCGGGGTCGATGCCGAGCTCCACGCGCGCGTGCGCCCGCAGCGCGTCCCGCTCGGTGAGCTGCTCCGCCGCCTCACGCGCCACCTCGCGGCTCAGCCCGCGCTGCTGCAACAGGCCGGCCAGCTCGGCCAGTTCGGCCTCGGGCTGCTCGCGCAGCTCGCGTTTCTCCATGGCGAGCGCGGCCTTCTCGGAGTCACGCTGGGTGGACACGGAGACGTACTCGCCCGCTGCCATCGACATCGATCCGGCGAGCAGCCCGGCGAGACCGGCCGTGAGCAGCGTGCCGCGATCGCCCGTGGCGCCCGCCACGCCGACGACGAGTCCCGCCGTGGAGACGATGCCGTCGTTGGCGCCGAGCACGGCCGCGCGCAGCCAGTTGAGGCGGGAGGCGAGCGCGCCGCCGTGCGCTTCGTGCGTCGCTTCAGTCACGCGGGGAGCATCCCACCGCGTGCATCACCAGACGCGTACCGACCCTCCCGGGGCGAACACCGGGCTCGTCGCGCCGGCCGGTGTCTCCTTGAGGGGCTCGTCCAGTTCCTGGACCGTCGGTCCCACGCGTCCCGCGATCTCCCCGAGCCGCTCCAGGTCGAAGCCGTAGACGCGGGCCGCGTTGCCGCCGACCATGGCGGCTGTCTCGTCCTTCGGGAGGCCCGCGTAGGCGATGCGGAGGCCTTCGCGCGAGTACGGGTGCGTGCCTTCGTCGTGCGGGTAGTCGCTGCCCCACATGATCTTGTCGAGGCCGATCCTGTCCCTCATCTGCGCCTCGTGCGGGCGCATGAAGCTCGCGCCGACGAAGCAGTTGTCGCGCCACACCTCGGAGGGGCCCTTGCCCATCGAATCGGCCAGGCCCGCACCGAACTTCGACTCGGCGGTGTCCGCCTTCGAGGCCGCGGCGACCAGCCGGCCGTGGTAGTAGTCCAGCATGTCGAGGACGCCCGGGATCCACCCCGAGCCCTGCTCGGTGAGCACGAGCCGCAGCTCCGGGTGGCGGCGGAAGGCGCCGCCGAACACCAGGTGCCACAGCGCCCGGTGCGAGAACCACGTCGTCTCCACCATGAAGACGGCCCGCGCGGCCGGTTCTTCGCCAAGAGGCGGGGAGGCCGACCCGGCGTGGTGGTTGACCGGCACGCCGCGCTCGGCGCAGGCCGCCCAGATCGGGTCGTACGTCGCCGAGTAGAGCTCCGCGAGCCCGCTGCCCGGCGGTGTGCCGGGCAGCAGCAGGCCGCCGTTCAGGCCCGCGTCGGCCGACCGGTGGATCTCCTTGACGGCCTCGTCCACGTCGTTCAGGAGGATCTGGAAGACGCCCGCCCTGCGCCCCGGGGCGGCGGCGCAGAAGTCGGCGAGCCAGCGGTTGTGGGCACGCAGTCCCGCCCAGCGCTGCTCGAACTCCTCGCGGGTGGGCGCCGGGGCCATCAGAGAAGCGCTCGGGAAGAACGGCGGGATGGTGTTCGGGAAGACGACCTCGGCGACGATGCCGTCCTGCTCCAGCTCCCTGAGGCGGCGGTCCGAGTTCCAGTTGCGGTCCGCGGTGTCGGCGAGCAGGTCCTCGTACGGATTGACGTAGGTGGCCGCCCACGCGTCGAACGCGTCGTGATGGCGTGACTCCAGGTAGGGCCGGTAGTCGAGGAGGTCGGCCCCCGCGTGGCAGTCGGCGGAGATGACGGTGTAGCGCTCTTCGGTGGTGTGGCGCTCTTCGGTCGGGTGAGTCGTCATGTCTGGGCCCCCATCACCGGGAAGTCGTGGTCGGTCAGCCAGTGGCGGCCCACGTCGCGCGAGCGCGCCCAGGACGCCTCGACGGTCAACTGATCCGCCTGCTGGCCGAGTTCGGCGGGCGTCGGGCCGATCCGGCGGGCCAGCGGCGCCAGCTTCTCGGTGTCGAAGCCGAAGACCTCGGCGGCCGCGAGACCGAGCATCCGGCGGGTCTCGCCCACCGGAATGTCGTGGAAGGTTTTCCTCAGCCACGCGCGCGTGTCGGGCCAGGTCCCTTCGGGGTGCGGGAAGTCGCTGCCCCAGAGGATGTTGTCCACGCCGATCTCGTACCGCTGGGCGAGTTCGCGGCGCTTGGTGTTGGTCGCGCAGATGAAGATCTGCCGGTCCAGGTACTCGTGCGGTGGCCGCTTGAGCTCCGAGAACGGGGAGAGCTTCTTGCCGCCGTGCGCGCCCAGGTAGAGGCGGTCCATGAACCACAGGAGGTTCGGCAGCCACCAGCAGCCGGACTCCGCGACGCCGAACTTCAACCCCGGGTGACGTTCGAAGACGCCCGACCAGAGCATGAACCACAGCGGCCGCGCGGGCCACCAGGTCACTTCGGAGACGTAGATCCCCAGGTGGTCGCCGTACTCGTGGCGGGGCGCCGCCCCGGAGTGGGTCACCACCGGCATCGCGCACTCGGCCGCAGCCGCCCACACGGGGTCGTAACGCCGGTCGTGGTAGGGCGCCTTGTCGACCCACATGGAGGGGATCATCAGCGCGCCGAGCCCGGACTCCTTGGCCCGGTGGACCTCGGCGACGACCCGGGCGACTTCCCCGGTGATGGGCAACAGGGCGACGCCGCAGTGCCGTTCGGGGTGCTCGGAGACGAAGTCGGCGAGCCAGCGGTTGTGCGCCTGCGCGCCCGCCATGCCGAGCTCCGGGTCCTGGTCCCCGGAGAGGCCGAGGCCCACCCCGAAGGGCGCGGCCGTCTGGCTGTCCACGGCGTCCGCGTCGGGGAAGACGACCTCGGCGGCCACCCCGTCCCCGTCGAGCTCCTTGAGGCGCTGCGCGGTCTCCCAGCCGCCGCGCAGGCCCTCCTCGTTGTCCTGGAACCACTTGGCGGCGAACGCGTCGTTGCGGATGCCGAGCCGTGTCGCCTCAGCGCGGCGTGCGTCGCGCTCCCCCAGGAACTGATCGAAGTCCCGGTGGAATCGGCTGTCGAGATAGGGCCGGTACTCCTCGGTGGGGAGCCCGGCGTGGCAGTCGGAGGAAATGATCAGGTAGGGATCCTGGTCGGTCATCACGTGCCCTTCAGTCCAGAATGAAGCTCTCCAGATACGCCGGGTTCGCGCGGTCCAGCATCGACCGCGACCTCGCCTTGATCTGCCGGTCGCTGTGCTCGCTCGCGGGAAGCAACCAGAAGCGGCCGGCCGCGATCCCCTCCGCCACGAAGTCCGCCACCTGTTCGACGGGCGTGAACTCGACCTCCTTGCCCGCGTCCTTCATCGCGGACTCCCACTGGTCGAGGGAGCGGTAAGGGGTCTTGCGTGGGCGGGACTTGGCATACCGGTCGGGGCGGTTGCGGTGCGACTCCCACAGCCCCGTGCGCAGCATGTGCGGCCCCGGAAAGAGCACGGAAGCGCCCACGCGCGCGTGCTCCGCCTTCAGATGGGCGTACAGCGACTCCGTCATCGTCACGACGGCCGCCTTGGTGACCGCGTACACGGACGCCGTCGGCAGCGGTGCGATGCCGCCGTCACCGGACGAGGTGTTGACGACATAGCCGGGCCCCCCGCCCGCGATCATCCTGGGCACGAAGGCCTGGATGCCGTGGAAGACGCCCCACACATTGACCTCGAAGGCCCACTTCCAGTCGTTCGGCTCGTGCTCCCACATGCGGCCCTCGGCCCCCGAGCCGACGCCCGCGTTGTTGCACAGCACATGCACGGCGCCGAACGTGTCGTACGCCGCTTCGGCGAGCGCGAAGACCTCCTCGCGGGAGCCGACGTCGACCACGCGCGCGTGCACGCTCGCCCCGTCCTCGCGCAGCCCGGCGGCCGCCTTCTCCAGGGCGCCCTCCTCGACGTCGGCGAGGACCACCTTCAGGCCGTCCGCCGCGAACCGCCGCGCCATGGCCAGACCGATGCCGCTCGCCGCGCCCGTGACGACGGCGACCTGCCCTTCCCGCAACTCCATCTCAGACGCTCCCCTCGGGCGGGCCGTCGAGGATCTGCTGCGGGTCGTCGTAGCGCTGGTGGATGTAGGGCAGCAGCGCCTGTGCGCTGACCCGCTCGGCCACCCGGCCCTTCTGGTCGGTGGTCTTCTCGCCGATCGTGATCTCGACGACCGCGCGTACGGGAAGGTCCGCGACCGGGTCGTACATCGACTCGCGCAGGACGACGTCCCCGGTGATGCCCTCCAGCTTGCGGACCTTCTCGTTGCGCACGCAGTGCACGAGCACCGGGTCCGCGTCGAAGCCCGAACCGTCCACCGCGGGAAGGAACTTGAAGTAGAAGTCCGTCTTCTGGGCCGGCTCGGGAAGTGGCAGGGCGCCGCTGACCGCGCCGCGCACCTCCACGAAGGCGATGCCGTGCCGGGCCAACGAGGCACGGATGACCAGGCCGTCGCGCTCCACCTCGACCTCACCCAGCTTCTTGGGCTCCCCGAAGACCTCGCGTCCGCCGATCAGGGCCCGTTCATGGGTCATCGGCATGACGAGCGGATACCAGCCCGCCACCCCGTCGTGCTCGGCGGCGACGGCCACCGAGCCCGCTCCGAGCGGATACCCGGGCAGGTCCACCTTGCTGATGTTGGCGCGCACCAGCGGCCGGTGTGTGGGCTTCAGCGGGGGCGGCAGGACGGCCGCCACCGCGTCCGGGTCGCTCTCCCAGACGGCCACCACACCCGTGGACCAGATGTCGGGCAGCTTCGAACTCGCGCTGCGCGCCGCGGCGATCTCCGCCTCCGTGCGCGCTCCGTACCGTACGCGTGCCATGTCGTACCACCCTTCGTCAGCGCGGGAATCGGGCCCGCGACGGGGACTTGCGGCGGTTCTGTAACACAGTTACAACAGGAACCGTGAAGAGTGAAGAGACGCGCACGCATCTGAACCGGGAACGCGGCCATCTCGACCGGGAGCAGGTGCTCGCCGCCGCCACCGCGCTCGTCAAGCGGCACGGCCCGCAGGCCCTGACGATGCGCAGGCTCGCCGCCGAGCTCGGCGCCGCCGTCACCTCGATCTACTGGCACGTCGGCAACCGCGAGTCGCTCCTGGACGCCCTCGTCGAGCGCACCCTCGCCGACCTCGGCGCGATCCGGCCCACCGGCCGCACCCCCGACGGGCGCATCGTCTCCGTCGCGCGCGCCCTGCGCCGGCAGCTGCGCGACCACCCGCACCTCGTCGCGATGGTGCACGAACGCGGCCTCACCGAGCGGATGTTCCTGCCCGCCCAGCAGGTCCTCGTCCACGAAGTGCACGCGGCGGGTCTGCGCGGCGCCCGCGCGGCCGACGCCGTACGCGCGGTCCAGGTCCACGTCGTCGGCCACGTCCTGGTCGAGCGCAACCGCGAACGCGCCCCCCTGCAGCGCCCCGGCGAGGAAGAACTGTGGGGCGCGCAGACGGCCGAAGAGGACCCTGCGCTCGCCCGCGCGCTCGCTCGACCCGTCGACCCCGAGGCGTTGTTCACCCTGTCGGTGACGGCACTGGTGTCCGGACTCCTCGGCCGGGAGAACAGCCCAGGGACCTGACTGTCAGTCGCGGCCCGTATCCTCATGGACCATGCTCGAAGACCAGACGACCGCAGCGTCCGCAGCCTCTTGGCCGGCCGCGTACCCAACGGGGTACGCGGTCGTCGACGTCGAGACCACAGGTCTCGCCCGCGACGACCGCATAGTGTCGGCTGCCGTCTACCGCGTGGACGCCCGGGGCGAGGTGGAGGACCACTGGTACACGCTGGTCAACCCCCAGCGCGACCCCGGACCCGTCTGGATCCACGGCCTCACCAGTGAGCTGCTCGCGAACGCCCCCCTCTTCAAGGACATCGCCGAGGAGTTCGCCGCGCGCCTGGCCGACCGCGTCCTGGTCGCGCACAACGCCGTCTTCGACTGGTCGATGATCGCCAGGGAGTACGCACGCGCGGAACTCACCGCCCCCGTGCGCCAGCGCCTGTGCACCATCGCCCTCTCCAAGGAGCTGCGGCTCCCGCTGCCCAACCACAAGCTGGAGTCGCTCGCCGCGCACTTCGGGGTGGAACAGCGCAACGCCCACAACGCGCTCGACGACGCGCGCGTGCTCGCCGAGGCCTTCCGCCCCAGCCTCAAGGCCGCGGCCGGCGGCGGGGTGCGGCTGCCGCTCCTGGAGTGCCGTCCGCTCACCGAGTGGTCCGACGGAGCGGCCCGGATCGTCCGCCAGCCGACCGGACCGGGCTCGTCGACCTCCTCGTACTCCTCGTACGGCCCGGCGAGTTGGCGTCCCTCGCGCAAGCGGCCCGCCTGCCCGTACCCCAACCCGGGTCGGTACGAACCGGGCAAAACGCTCCAACAGGGCATGCGCGTCGCGTTCTCCGGCGACACCTCCATCGAGCGCGAGCTCCTTGAGGACCGCGCGGTCGAGGCCGGCCTGCACATCGCGACGAGCGTGTCGCGTCTGACCAGCCTGCTCGTCACGAACGACCCGGACTCGGGCACCTCCAAGACCGTGAAGGCGCGGTCCTTCGGCACGCCCGTCATCGACGAGGCCGCGTTCGGCCAGCTCCTCCAGGATGTCGCTCCGGCGGCGGAGGGCTGAGCCGCCCGCGGGCGGCAGACGGGTGATTGTCGGACCGGCGTCCGCCTGCTTGCTCGCATGCGGGCGCCTGGCGTCCCACCCTGTGGCGCATGGCACGTTGCGAGGTCTGCGGAAACGACTACGGCATGTCGTTCGAGGTGCACGCGCAAGGCGCGGTGCACGTCTTCGACTGCTTCTCCTGCGCCATTCACCGGATGGCGCCCATCTGTGAGCACTGCCGGTGCCGGATCATCGGCCAGGGCGTGGAGGCCGACGGGCAGTGGTACTGCGGTGCGCACTGCTCGCGGGCGGAGGGGCAGGTGGGCATCGTCGACAGGGTGTGACAGGGGCCCTCCCCAGGGTCCCGGCGGCCCTTCCCGGCTCCGTTCCGGAGTACCCCACCCCCGTGCACCCCACGACCGAGTTGTACCGTCGTGGGGTGTACCGCTTCCTGTTGTCCCGGCAGTGGGTGATCCTCACCCTCATCGCCCTCGTTCTCATCCCCACGATGATCGAGCTGGGCTTCTGGCAGTTGCACCGCCACGAGCACCGCGTCGCGCAGAACGCGGAGATCTCCAAGGCGCTGGACGCCGAGCCGGTACCGGCCGAGCGGCTGACCTCGCCCGGCCACTCCGTCACGGACTCCGAGCGCTACCGCCGGGTGAGCGCGCGGGGAACGTTCGACACGAAGGACGAGGTCGTCGTGCGGCGCCGCACGAACTCCGACGAGGAGATCGGCTTCCACGTCCTGACCCCGTTCGTCCTCGACGACGGCAAGGTCCTCCTGGTCAATCGGGGCTGGATCCCGGCGAACGGACCGCAGACCGCGTTCCCGAAGGTCCCGGCCGCGCCCAAGGGCGAGATCACCGTCACCGGCCGCCTGATGGCCGACGAGACGTCCGCGCAGAGCGGCATCAAGGACGTCCAGGGGCTGCCGGACCGTCAGATCATGCTGATCAGCAGCGGGCAGCAGGCGCACAGCCTCGGCAAGGAAGTGCTCGGCGGCTACGTCGAGCTGACCTCACCGGAGCCCGCCGACAACTCCCCCCAGCTGATCGGTGAGCCCGAGCACGGCGACATCGGGCCGCACATGGCGTACGCCGTCCAGTGGTGGTTGTTCTGCACGGGCGTACCCATCGGCTGGGTGGTTCTGGTGCGCAGGGAGATGCGGGACCGCAGGGCCGCCGCGCAGGCACCGGCTCCGGAGACTGCCCCGGCCGCGGTGTAGCCCCCCTCGGCGCAGACAGCACTGTCGCGAGGCGGCAGGATAGAGCCATGGATCTTGGACTGAAGGACCGCGTCTACGTCATCACCGGTGCCACCCGGGGCCTGGGCAACGCCGCAGCGCGTGCGCTGGTCGCGGACGGCGCGAAGGTACTGATCACCGGCCGGGACGAGAAGACGGTCGCCGAAGCGGCGACCGAGCTCGGCGGCAACGCCCGCGGCCTCGCCGCCGACAACGCCGATCCGGCCGTCGCCGGCCGGCTGATCGCCGCCGCGCGTGAGCATTTCGGGCGCTTCGACGGTGTGCTGATCAGCGTCGGCGGGCCTGCGCCCGGTTTCGCCGCCGACAACACGGACGAGCAGTGGGAGTCGGCCTTCGAGTCCGTGTTCCTCGGGGCGGTGCGCCTTGCCCGTTCCGCGGCGGCGGAGCTCGGCGATGGGGGTGTCATCGGCTTCGTGCTCTCCGCCTCCGTGCACGAACCGATTCCGGGGCTCACCATCTCCAACGGCCTGCGGCCCGGACTCGCGGGCTTCGCGAAGTCGCTCTCCGACGAGCTCGGCCCCCGGGGCATCCGCGTCGTGGGACTGCTTCCGTCCCGTATCGACACGGATCGGGTGCGGCAGCTCGACGGGCTCTCCGCCGACCCCGAGGCGACTCGGGCGGGCCACGAGTCGCGGATCCCGCTGCGGCGGTACGGAACTCCGGAGGAGTTCGGACGGACGGCGGCGTTCTTCCTTTCGCCCGCCGCCTCATACCTGACGGGCGTCATGCTGCCGGTGGACGGCGGGGCACGGCACGGCTTCTGATCGGCAGGACGGGCTGGAACGTCCGGCCCGTCAACTCACCCGCTCGGCCCGGTGCTTCACCGCCCGCAACTGCACCACCGCGGGCAGCCTGGCCAGCCCCGCCGAATCCCTCGCGTGCGCCAGCGCCTCGGCGGAGAGCTGGTGCAGCGCCTCACCGGGCGTCGAGTGGGGCTCCAGGTGCAGGGCCACCCGCGCCTCGGGCGCGTTGCGGCGCCCCGTCAGCACGACCCCGGCCCGCCGCACGCCCTCCAGCGACTCCGCCTCCCCTACCAGCACGCTCTCCAGGGCCCGCCCCCGCAGTAGCGCGCCCTCCCCGTCGCCGGTCTCCACGAGCACCTCGGCCAGCCTGCGCCGCCTCAACTGCGCCACCAGCCACCACAGAGCGAGCAGCAGGAACACCGCGAGCACGGCGATCACCGTGGGCCAGAACCAGCCCTCGTCCCGCCACCGCGCCCGGTCCGCATCGCTCAGCAGCACATCGCGCTTCCCGTCGTGGACCCACCACGACGGCGGCGACGCCCCGAGCCCGACCGCGAGGACCGAGCCGCCCCCGACCACGAGCACCAGGCCGATCAGGCCGAGCACCACACGGTTGACCGTCTTCAGCATCACGCGCTCAGCCCTTCCTGCCAGGCCGTGCCACCCGGACCGAGAGCGCGGGGCGGCGGGCAAGGCCCAGGTCCCTGATGCCGTCGGCCAGCGTGGCGTCCAAGTCGCTTCGTACGTCGTCGAGTTCACGGAAGTGCGAGACCGCGTGGACGTCCACCTTGGAGCGCTTCATGCGGACCCGCACCGACTGCACGCCGGACACGTCCATCGCCCGGTCCCGCAGCACCATCGCGGCGACGCCCCGGTGCAGGCCCGCCCGCACGTCCGTGTCCTCGCGCCGCATGGCGAGGACCGCCCGGAGCCCGGGTGTCGCGGCGAGCACGATGAGCCAGATGCCGGCGGCCGCGGCCACCCCGGCGCCGACGAGCACCGCCGTGTTGTCCAGAGGCCGTTCGGCGAGTTCGCGGGCGAGGCCGCGCCGCCACCCCATGGCGGAGTGATCGGCCCGCACCGCCGCGATGTCGTACAGCAGAAGTCCCGCACCACCGAGGACAAGCAGCGCGAGGATGGCGGCGGGCACGCGCCGCGGTGACCAGAAGCGGGTCGCCTTGGTCTCGTCGGCCAGCGTGGGCGGCGGTTCGTAGGACGCCGCGGAGGCCGACTGGTCGAGTTCGCCCTCGGCGCGTTCGACGACGGGCAGCGGCTGCGTGCCGCCACCGCCGCCCGCCCTGTGCGACCCCTGAGCCTCGCTCATCGCGTCCTCCCCTGCGCCGCGGAGCGCACGTGTGCCGAGTGCAGCCGCTCGACCTGGACCGCGACCTCGGGAACTTCCATCCCCGCCAACGCCTCTACCCGCTGGGCGACTTGGCGACGCACGGCGCCGCACTGCCCGCCGATGTCCGAGGGGTAGTCCAGCTCGACGCTGACCCTGACGCGGGCCACGTCATGGCGTACGTGGACGCTCGCGTGCGGCGGCGAGCAGTCCGCGGGCAGCTCCGTCAGCGCCTCACGTGCCGCCTGCGCGGCGATCTTCGCGACGACCCGGTCGGCGATCAGGGTCGCGCCGCGCTCCCCGGGCGCGACCTGTGCCGCCACGGCTCACCGCCGCCGGTCGTCGCCACGGGTACGGAAGAAGTCGCCGGGCTCCAGGTCCCCCTCGAGGAACCGGCCCGCGACAAACCCTATGGCGCCCAGGGCCGCCACCAGCACAAACGCCCCGAACCCGCCGAAGTACCCGGCGAAGCCGAGCGCCATTCCGGCAATCATGCCGACCACGGCCATGCTCATCGTGCGCTCCTTAGCAAGACACGGATGTCACTGAAGGCGGCCTTGCGGCTCATCGTCTTCCTCGTCGTCCGGGAGCTTCACATCGCTCACGGCGATGTTGACCTCGACGACCTCGAGCCCGGTCATGCGCTCGACCGCCCCGATGACGTTCTCCCGCACATCACGCGCGACGTCGGCGATCGAGACGCCGTACTCGACGACGATCTCCAGGTCGAGTGCCGTCTGCACCTCGCCGACCTCGGCCTTCACGCCGCGCGAGACGGACTTGGAGTTCGATCCTCCGGGCACCCTGTCGCGGACGGCCCCGAAGGTCCTCGCGAGCCCGCCGCCCATCGCGTGCACGCCGTCGACATCGCGGGCCGCGAGCCCGGCGATCTTCTCGACCACGCCGTCCGCGATGGTGGTACGCCCACGGGACGCGGGGTCACCGCCGCCCTTCCTGGTCGTACCGCTCTTCCCCGCCGCCTCGTCCGAAGCCCCCTTCTCAAGGGCCTCCCCAGGCCGGTTCCGCTGTCCGATGTCACTCATCGCCGTGTGTCCCTTTCGAACGGGGATCTACTCCTTCGTCCACACTAAGTGCGGTTACGTCCTCGCGCGCCAGGGATGCGGCAGGCTGGGGCAATGACCGGTGACGGATGGACCGATGCGGTGCGGCGACAGCTCGGCCTGGGGCGCGTTCTCCCCCTCGGCGGACCGGGTGACGGCTCCTGGCTGACCGAGGCGTGCGCGGACGGCGTGCTGCGCCGTGCGGCGGAGCGAGTGAGCGGTGTACGGCTGGGCCGTCTGCGGGTGGCGCTCGCAGATCCGTCGCAGGAGTACGTCTCCTCCGTGCCCGCGCCGCCGAGCGCGCTGCCGCCGGGGCCACTGCGGATCACCGCGGAGTTCGCGGCCGAGCCGACGGAGCCGTTGCCCGCGGCGGCGGCCCGGCTCCGGGCCGCGCTGTTCGTGGCGGCCGGGGAACGGCTCGGCCTGGTGGTCGAGGAGGTCGACCTCAGCGTGACGTCGCTGCTGGACGCGGGGCAGGCCCCCGTGGACGTACGGGTGGACTCAGCGACGCCGCCGGACGGTGCGCAGGCGGCGCCCGGCGACGAGGACGAGGCCCGCGTGGCGAGCGCGGCCCTCGACGTGCCGGGCGTGCGGCGGCTGACCGGCGCCCTCGGCGGCTTCGGCCGCGGCGTCCATCTCGACGAGGCCGTGAGCGATCGGGCGGCGGATGCGTCCCTGCCGCGTCGCCACGCGCGCGTGGAGCTGGCGACGGACCGCGAACACCGCGCCCTTGATGTGGCGCTCGCGGTCCGTACGGCGGTCGGCGACGCGCTGACGGACCACCCGTCGGTGACCGTCCTGGTCACCGGGGTGGAGTGACGGCGTCAGTCGCCGAGCCCCGCCAGGTCCCGCAGCCGGCGCCCCTGCGCGGCACGCTCGGCGGTGCGCTGCTCCTCGTACGTACGACCGGCGACGCCCTGAAGCAGCGCCTTGGTCTCGATGACGGCGTCGCGCGGCGCGGTGAGCAGCGCGGCCGCGAGATCGCTCACGGACGCGTCGAGCTGGTCGGCGGGCACGACAAGGTTGGCCAGGCCGACGCGTTCGGCCTCGGGCGCGTGGACGAACCGCCCGGTGGCGCAGATCTCCAGCGCGCGGGCGTAGCCGACAAGTCCCACGAGGGGGTGTGTGCCGGTGAGGTCGGGCACCAGGCCCAGGCTGGTCTCGCGCATGGCGAACTGCACGTCGTCCGCGGCGATCCGCAGGTCACAGGCGAGCGCGAGCTGGAAGCCCGCACCGATGGCATGCCCCTGGACGGCAGCGATCGACACGATGTCACTGCGCCGCCACCAGGTGAACGCCTCCTGGTATTCGGCGATCGTCGCGTCGAGGACGTCGTCGTCGCCGCGCGCCAAATCGATGAAGGACGGCTCACCGTCGAAGCCCTCGGGTGTGAACGCCTGTCGGTCGAGGCCCGCGGAGAAGGACTTGCCCTCACCGCGGAGCACAACGACACGGACACTGCCCGGCAACATCCGGCCTGCCTCGGCCAACGCCCTCCACAGCGCGGGAGATTGGGCGTTGCGCTTGGCCGGGTTGGCCAGCGTCACCGTGGCGACGGCCTCGTCGACAGTCAGGCGTACGCCGTCCTTGTCGAGTACCGGTGCGGATCCGCCGAGTTCACTGCCGGGCGAAACCATGGGGGCCTCCGATGGTGGTGTGCAGTCGGTCCGGACGCACGTACGCGCCCGTAAGTGACTGCACAGTAACCACCCGGCCGATCAGTCGATCGACCGGGTGGCCACCGTCGGAGCCGGTGAACCGCCCGCAGCCGTCAGCCGGCTGCGGCCTTCTTGCCTCGCGTCGCCCCGCCGCGTCCTCGCAGCGTGACTCCGGACTCGCTGAGCATGCGGTGCACAAAGCCGTACGAACGGCCCGTCTCCTCAGCCAGCGCCCGGATGCTCGCACCGCCGTCGTACTTCTTCTTCAGGTCTGCCGCGAGCTTGTCACGCGCGGCGCCGGTTACCCGGCTGCCCTTCTTCAGAGTCTCGGCCACCCGTGCCTCCTCATAGGAAGTGCGCTCTGGACTTCTCATGATCACCCCTCCCGGCCTTCCTGGCCACCCATTCGGCAAGGTCCGTACGACGAGGTTTCCCGCGGAAGAAGGCGACACCACGAGTGGAATTAACGATTCCGCGCAGGGAATTCCATGCGACCGAATGGGTTGCGGGCCGAAGTGCCAGGTCAGCGCGGTGGCGGGCGAGAACAGGGTCCGACGCCCTTGCCACCCCCGAAATCCGTGTACCCCGCACTTCGGTACGAGGACACCTCACACAGATGAAGGATCACGGATCGGCCGAATGATCCATACGCTGTGGATCAGTTATTCGATCAATCAATGTGGACGCCCCGCGGGGCGTCCACGGATCAGGCGAGCGCGACCAGATCCGCGTAGTCCTGGCCCCACAGGTCCTCGACGCCGTCGGGCAGCAGAATGATCCGCTCCGGCTGGAGCGCCTCCACCGCGCCCTCGTCGTGCGTGACGAGGACGACCGCGCCCTTGTAGGTGCGCAGCGCGCCGAGGATCTCCTCGCGGCTCGCCGGGTCGAGGTTGTTGGTGGGCTCGTCGAGGAGCAGCACGTTGGCGGAGGAGACCACCAGGGTCGCGAGCGCCAGCCGGGTCTTCTCGCCGCCGGACAGGACGCCCGCCGGCTTGTCGACGTCGTCGCCGGAGAAGAGGAACGAACCGAGCGTCTTGCGCACCGCCACGAGGTCGAGGTCGGGAGCGGCCGAGCGCATGTTCTCCAGGACCGAGCGCTCCGGGTCGAGCGTCTCGTGCTCCTGCGCGTAGTAGCCGAGCTTGAGGCCGTGGCCCTCGATGACCTGCCCGGTGTCGGGCTTCTCGGCGCCGCCGAGGAGCCGCAGGAGGGTGGTCTTGCCCGCGCCGTTGAGGCCGAGGATGACCACGCGCGAGCCCTTGTCGATGGCGAGGTCGACGTCCGTGAAGATCTCCAGGGAGCCGTACGACTTGGAGAGCCCCTCGGCCATCAGCGGGGTCTTGCCGCAGGGTGAGGGCTCCGGGAAGCGCAGCTTGGCGACCTTGTCGCTCTGGCGTACCTCGTCGAGGCCCGCGAGGAGCTTGTCGGCGCGCTTGGCCATGTTCTGCGCGGCGACGGTCTTGGTGGCCTTGGCGCGCATCTTGTCGGCCTGCGAGTGGAGCTGGCTTGCCTTCTTCTCCGCGTTCTGGCGCTCGCGCTTGCGGCGCTTCTCGTCGGACTCGCGCTGCTGCTGGTAGAGCCGCCAGCCCATGTTGTAGACGTCGATCTGGGCGCGGTTGGCGTCCAGATAGAAGACCTTGTTGACGACCGTCTCGACCAGTTCGACGTCGTGGGAGATCACGATGAAACCGCCGCGGTAGGACTTGAGGTAGTCCCGCAGCCAGACGATGGAGTCGGCGTCGAGGTGGTTCGTCGGCTCGTCGAGGAGCAGGGTGTCGGCGTCCGAGAAGAGGATGCGGGCCAGCTCGACGCGGCGGCGCTGGCCACCGGAGAGCGTGTGGAGGGGCTGGCCGAGCACGCGGTCGGGGAGGCTGAGCGCGGCGGCGATGGTGGATGCCTCGGCCTCGGCGGCGTAACCGCCCTTGGTGAGGAACTCCGTCTCCTGGCGCTCGTACTGCCGCATCGCCTTGTCGCGCGTCGCGCCCGAGCCGCTGGCGATGCGCTGTTCGTTCTCGCGCATCTTGCGGATGAGGGTGTCGAGTCCGCGGGCGGAGAGGATGCGGTCGCGGGCGAGCACGTCCAGGTCGCCGGTGCGGGGGTCCTGCGGGAGGTAGCCGACCTCTCCGGAGCGGCTGATGGTGCCGCCGGCCGGGATGCCCTCACCGGCGAGGCACTTGGTGAGCGTGGTCTTGCCCGCTCCATTGCGGCCCACCAGGCCGATGCGGTCGCCCTTGGCGATACGGAAGGTGGCGTTCTCGATGAGGATGCGGGCGCCGGCGCGCAGCTCGATGCCGGAAGCGGTGATCACGGACAGACTCCTGGGCGGGGGTGGGTTCGGACGGCGGAAAGACAGAAAACAGGTGCCGCGCGCAGCGCGCCGTTGAAAGGGCGGTGGCGGGCTGGCGGGCGGGCGATCACGCCGTCTAGTGCACGAGGAGAATGGCCATGCGGCCAATTCTAACGGGGCCGTGCAACCGCTTTTTCTGCCCGGGTTCGTACGTCGTCGGGGGCGTCGCCCGGCAGCTCGTTGCCCAGGGGCGAGCGGCGGGGCACGATGCGGCCGAGGTCGTCCACCGCGATCAGCTGCGAGGTCCACGGCGTCGCGGCGTCGCCGCAGGGCTGGGCGACCATCAGTGCGTCCCCGTGGCGCACGGAGCGTGCGGGCTCGAAGGCGCAGCCGCGGCGGGCGGGCAGCACCCAGCGCAGGTCGCCGTCGGCGCTGCGGTAGGCGGCGATGCGCTGCGGGGTGACCACGGCGAGCATGCGGCCACGTGGGTCGAGCGGCTGGAGGACTCCGGCGGCGCC
Source organism: Streptomyces sp. NPDC033180 (assembly GCF_055577645.1). Classification (NCBI taxonomy): domain Bacteria; kingdom Bacillati; phylum Actinomycetota; class Actinomycetes; order Kitasatosporales; family Streptomycetaceae; genus Streptomyces; species Streptomyces sp. NPDC033180. The sequence goes on from NZ_JBVIPU010000001.1 coordinate 55,806, forward strand.
GCGGGAGTCCTCGGAGCGCAGCCACGAGGCGCTGCCGGGGATGGCGCGGTGCCAGCGGACCGCGCTGCCGTCGGCACGTGGTGCGGTGTCGGTGACCAGGCCGTCGCTCCACAGCGCGACGGCGTGACCGGGGGCGGGGAGCAGCGCGAGCGGGCGGGCTCCCTCACGGCGATATGTCCAGTGGGCACGCCCGGTCGCCGGGTCGTACGCCTCGACCGCGCGGCCCGTGGTGCGGAGCTCGGGGGCCGCGCGGCCGGCGTCCACGCGCGCGTGGACGGTGACGTGGTCTCCGTAGGGGGCGGGCAGCGAGTGGTGGGCCGCGGTGATGAGGGGCAGGGCGAGCAGGCCGAGAGCCGCCGGGAGGGCGAGCCGGGAGCCGCGGCGGGCGGGCACCGGCCCTGCAGGGCTCACGGGGCTCGCGGGACCGGACCCGGTCACCTCGAACGGCACAACGGACACGACGCCCCCCCTCTGCGGCACCTCGGCCGGTACCTCTGCCCACGCAACAGGCGCAGAGCGTAGCGGCGGCCCCGCCGCACGGCCCCGGGCGACGGTCGCGACACGACGCACCGCTCGGCGAGGGTCCCCCGTTCGGACCCCCGTCCGGCGCCACACCGGGTGGGGCATATCAGGATGAAGGCGCCGGCATCTCGGCACAGGGCGGCGCGGCGCCGCCCCGGACGCGAGGCAGAGGGTGGTGCGCCCATGCAGTTCGACGACGACGCCGATCTGGACACGTCCGAGGTGCAGGATGTGCGGGGCAGCCGGATCCCCGGCGGCAAGGCGACGGTCGGCGGCGGCATCGCGGGCCTGATCGCGCTGCTCCTGGGGCTGTTCTTCGGGGTCGGCCCCGACCAGCTGGGCCTCTCATCGGGCAACGAGGAGCCCGCCGCCACCTCCTCGTCCCTCGCGCAGGTCCAGCAGAGCTGCCGTACCGGGGAGGACGCGAACACCAAGGACGACTGCCGCATGGTGGCCGTGGTCAACAGCGTGCAGGACTACTGGCGCCCGGAGTTCCAGCGCAGGAAGGGGACCTACTCCCCCGCGCCGACCGTCCTGTACACCAGCCGGGTGGGCACGGCCTGCGGCGCCGCGTCGTCGGCGGTCGGCCCGTTCTACTGCCCCGGTGACCGGAAGGTCTATCTGGACCTCGGCTTCTTCGACGAGCTGCGGACGAAGTTCGGCTCGAGCGGCGGCCCCTTCGCGCAGGCGTACGTCGTGGCGCACGAGTACGGGCACCACGTGCAGAACCTGATGGGGACGCTGCAGCGCTCCCAGGACGGGCGTACGGGACGGAACAGCAACGCCGTGAAGGTCGAGCTGCAGGCCGACTGCTACGCGGGCGTCTGGGCGCGGCACGCGACCCGCACCCCCGACGACAGGACGGGCAAGCCGCTGATCACCAGCCTCGACGAGGCGGACATCCGCGAGGGCCTCGACGCGGCGGCCGCCGTGGGCGACGACCGCATCCAGGAGAAGTTCCAGGGCCGGGTCACCCCCGAGTCCTGGACGCACGGCTCGGCCGAGCAGCGTCAGCAGTGGTTCTACCAGGGCTACCGCACCGGCGACATGGCGCAGTGCAACACCTTCCGGTGAGGCTCTGCAGGCTCTACACCCCTCCGGTGTGCACCTGGAAGGCCGCCCGGCGCACGGCCTTGGCCAGCGCCGGGTCGGGGTGGGCCGCGGCGAGGGCGACAAGGACCTGGACCGTGCGGGGGTGGCCGATGCGGCGGACCTCGTCAAGGAGCGCGGGCACCGTGGGCTGCACCGCGGACTCCAGGTGGCGTACGAGGAGGTTGATCTCCCCGTGGTCGGCGACGGCCGCGGCGGTGTCGACCCACAGCCACGTCGACTCGTCCCGCGTCAGGACGAGGTGGACGTCCTCGGGGTCGGCGCCCTCCTGCTCCGCGAGCCAGATGAGGGCGTAGGGCCGCAGCGGGGTCTCGTCCACGACGGCCCGCACCTCGGCCTCGGCCGGGGCGCCGACCACCCGCAGGGCTTCGAAGGCGAGGCCGCGCAGCAGGGCGTCCTCGCCGCGGGCCGCCTCCAGGAGCTCGGCGACGGCGCTGCCGACGGGACGGGCGGCGAGCCAGGCGCGGTACTCGGAGCGGGCCGCGTTCGGGCGCAGGCGCGCGCAGCCGCGGAGCATGTCGTCGGCGGCCTGCTCGATGTTGCCCGCGGGGCTCTGCGCGGCCACGCAGATCTGCTCCAGCTTGACCCAGACCGCCCAGCTGCCCAGCGGCGTGAGGGTGGCCTGTCCGTCGGCGTACGTCAGTGCGCCGACGGCGGCGAGGCCGCGCAGCGCCCAGTCCAGGAGGGTGGCGAGGGACGGGGTGTCGGCCAGGTCCACCGGCTCGGGCTGCGGGCCGTAGGGGATCTCGCAGCGCTCCGTGCGCAGTTCGGTGACGCGCTGGTCGAGGAGGTCCAGGAGCTGCGGCACGGGGACGGGGCCCGCGGAGAGCTGCAGCAGGGTGAGGAGCTGCGGCATGGCCTCGACGGTCTCGGCCACGGTGGCGGGCGGCAGTTCGCGCGACGCGGGGTGCGCGAGCGACCAGGCGTCGAAGAGGGCGACCCAGCCGCGCAGTACGGCGGCGTCGTCACGGTCCCAGGCGCGCAGCCGCCAGCCGGGGCGCGCGCTGTCGCCGTGCACCTCGATGAGCCCCGCGAGCCGTGCGGTGTCCCAGTCGGCGCGGACCTGATCCGGGGTCAGCGCGAGTGCCGCGGCGGCCCGTTCGGCGGTGGCGGCGGAGAGGGTGCCTCGGCCGTCGGGCGTCGCTCCGGCTCGGCTGGGTCCCGGGCGCAGGGAGGCGTCGGCCCAGCGCGCGATCCGTACAGCGTCGGCGAGGCTGCTCCGCGCCATCCGGGCCAGCTCTCCGGGGGCGGGTGTGCCCTCGGGCGGCCGGGGCGCGGGACGGCGTGCGCGCGCTTGCGTCACTGCGCCGGGGGCGGTCAGGGGTCGCGCTGTGCCGCGCTCCACCCCCGCTCGCCTCTCGGCCCTGGGGGACTGAGCGCGGACGAGTCGGAGCCTTGAGTCGCGCGGGATACGGGACGTCACGGGAGCAGTCTTCCTGTTGACGGTCCGAAAACCCAAACGGAATGCCTGCGCAAGGCTTCGGAGCGCTGCGTCAGCCGGCTTTCGCGCGCTACATGAGGGGCGTGAGGAAGCGCCGCAGCGCCTCTTCGTAGCCCGCGGGGTCGGCGTTCCACATAGCCCCGTGGGGAGCATCCGGAACGGTGTGGAGTGTGACCAGTTCCGGGCGTCGTTCGGCCAGTTGACGGGAGAGCGCCCAGGGGGCGATCACGTCGTCGGGGCCGTGGAAGAGGAGCGTGGGGACCCTGAGCACTTCGGGGTCGGCGGCCTCCAGGATGCGGTCGCCGCGCAGTCCCGTGCGGCCCTGGGCGGCGCGCACCGCGAGCGGCAGGAGGGGTCCTGGTGTGCGGCGGGCCGCGGCGAGCGCGCGCAGGGTGGTCTCCCAGTTCAGCACCGGGGAGTCCAGGACGAGTCCGCTGATCCGGTCGCGCAGGGCCGAGTACGCGGCGGCGTGCAGGGCCATGGCGGCGCCGGTGGACCAGCCGTGCAGGATCACCTTCTGAGCGCCGTAGCGCACGGCGTAGCGGATGGCCGCGTCCAGGTCGCGCCACTCGGTCTCGCCGAGGTGGCCGAGGCCGTCCGGGGAGCGGGGCGCCCCGAGGTCGCCGCGGTAGGCGAGGTCGAGGACGGGGAGCTGCTGGTGGTGCAGGAAGTCCATGACGACCATGGGGTGCTCACGGGTGGTGCCGAGGCCGTGCACGGTGATCACCCAGGTGTCGCGGACGCCCGGCACGAACCAGGCGGGCAGACCGCCGAGTTCGCCGGGGATGTCGACGTCCGCGTGGTCGATGTCCAGGGCGGCGTGCGGGTCGCCGATGTGCACCTGCGGGGTGAGCCAGACCTTGGCCCCGGGTTCCAGAGAGCCGTGCGTGACGCTCTCCAGGCGGCGGACGACGGTGTCGGCCGCGTGCGGAGCGGCGTCCAGGACGGGGCCGATCACGGCATGGCTGCCGTGGCCGCTGAGACCGTACGTGCCGGGGCGCAGGCTCGCCAGAGCGCGGGTCAGGGTGATCTGGCCCGCGGCCGTGGAGTGGACCGTGAGGCGGGGCTCGGTCGGCAGTGGGCGGCCCGCCGGCGCTTTCAGGGCCGCGTTGCTGGCGAACCGGCCCGCGGCGACGGCGGCTGCGCCGCCCAGGAGGGCGGTGGTGACGGCGGTGACGGCCGTTGCCGTCGCTTTGGCTGGGCGCACCTGCCCAGTGTCGGGCCCTGGCCGGCCCTGGGCCAGTGGGCGGGGCCCGCGGGGTGACGTCGCTTCGTCCGCGGCTCCACGGGAGGCGTCCGCGGCTCCACGGGAGGCGTCACTGTTGGCCGTAGCCCCGCAGCCTGTCCTCCGCTTCCCTCAGCTGTCCCGTGGACAGGAGGGTCGGGGCGTGGCCCGGGACGGAGCTGGCCGTCAGCCACAGGCGGGACATCCACTCCAGCTGCGCCGTACGGTCGTACGCCTGGTCCAGAGTGTCCCCGTAGGTGATGGTGCCGTGGTTCCGCAGCAGGCAGCCGGTGCGTTCCCTGAGGGCCCGGAGCATGTTCTCGGCCAACTCGTCCGAGCCGTACGGCGCGTACCGGGCCACCCGGACGGGACCACCGAGGGCGGCGGCCATGTAGTGGATGGGCGGGAGCTCCGGGACCAGGGTGGAGACGGCGGTGGCGTGCACCGCGTGGGTGTGGACCACGGCTCTGGCGTCCGTGGTGCGGTAGACCGCCAGGTGCATGGGCAGTTCGCTGGTCGGGGCGAGATCACCGAAGAGCTGGTGGCCGTCCGCGTCGACACCGACCGCGTCCTGTGGTCTCAGCCGGTCGTACGGGACCCCGCTGGGGGTGACCAGGATCGTGCCGCCGACGCGCACCGAGACGTTGCCCGACGTGCCGACCACCAGGCCGTCCGCCACTGTTCTGCGGGCTGCCGCCACCAGCTCCTCCCACGCCCGCTCCATCGCGTCCTGCCGGCCCCGGCCTGCGTCCCGCTGCTCCGTCATGCCGTGATCCTGCCAGGCGGCTGGTGATCGACCGGCGCGGCGGCCGGGCGGCACTGGTGATCAGAATCTCTTCGACGGCTCGCCGAGCCGGCCTGAGGCGTGTGCCCGAGGGTGGTGAGGCACTCTGGGAAGCCGGGATTCCGGGCCTCCCACCGCCACTCCGGTCGATCACCGGCGGGGCGCAAGCGGAACCGGAGCGAAGGCGCCCCGAATTGGGTCACCGCACGGCCCGGCCCAGTTCACTTTCCGTTCATCAAGGTTGCCTACGTTCCACTTGCCACTGACGTCCAACAGAAGCCTGGGTAAATGGAACACATCACGCTTCTCCTCGGGATCGTGATCGTTACCGCTCTCGTGTTCGACTTCACGAACGGTTTCCACGACACAGCCAACGCGATGGCTACCACCATCTCGACTGGCGCTCTCAAGCCCAAGACGGCGGTGGCCATGTCCGCCGTGCTGAATCTGGTCGGCGCTTTCCTCTCCGTCGAAGTCGCCAAGACGATCTCTGGCGGCATCGTCAACGAGGACGGACTGAAGACAGAGGTGATCTTCGCGGCCCTGGTCGGCGCGATCCTCTGGAATCTGCTGACCTGGCTGGTGGGCCTGCCCTCCAGTTCCTCCCACGCACTCTTCGGTGGCCTCATCGGCGCCGCGGTCATGTCGATGGGCTGGTCGTCGATCAACGGCGGCACCGTCGTCACCAAGATCCTGATCCCGGCCCTGGCCGCGCCTCTCGTGGCGGGTCTCGCCGCGCTGGTGGCCACGCGCCTGACGTACCGGATCGGCCGCAACACCGACACCAAGGCCACGGCCAAGGGCTACCGCGCCGGTCAGATCGCCTCCGCGGGCCTCGTCTCGCTGGCCCACGGCACGAACGACGCGCAGAAGACCATGGGCATCATCACGCTCGCCCTGGTCACGGGCGGCGTACTGAACCCGGGCGCCAACCCCCCGCTGTGGGTCATCGTCTCGGCCGGTGTCGCCATCGCGCTCGGCACCTACCTCGGCGGCTGGCGCATCATCCGCACCATGGGCAAGGGCCTCACCGACCTCCAGCCGCAGCAGGGCTTCGCCGCCCAGACCAGTGCCGCGACGGTCATCCTGGCCTCCTCGCACATCGGCTTCTCGCTCTCCACCACCCAGTCCTGCTCCGGCGCCGTGATGGGCGCGGGCCTCGGCCGCAAGGGCGGCGTGGTCCGCTGGTCCACGGCGACCCGCATGTTCGTCGCCTGGGGTCTGACCCTGCCGGCCGCCGGTCTGGTCGGCGCGGGGGCCGAGTTCCTCACCAAGCAGGGCCCCTGGGGCATCGCGGTCACCGCCGCGCTCCTCATCGGCGGCTCCGCCGTCATCTGGGCGCTGTCCCGCCGCAACGCCGTCGACCACACGAACGTCGCCGACGACGAGATCGGCGGCTCCCCCGCCGCCGAGCCCGTGGGCGTCGTGACCAACGCGATGGCCGCCGTCACACCGCCCCCCACCGGGTCGGCCGTGGCCAGCGCGGACGTCGACTTCGTCAAGGCCACCATCGCGGCCCCGACCAGCACCGTGGCGGACCCCGCCCGGCCCGCCACGGTGTAAGGAAAAGTCAGCATGAACATCGACTGGGCAGCTCTCGGCTCCGTCTTCGGAGTCAGCCTCGCGGTGACGGTGGCCCTGGTGGGCCTGTTCACCCTCGGCATCGTCGGCCTCTCCAAGCGCGAGGCGGCCACGTCCGGCGCCTCCTCGGCGGGTGCCTCCGCGGCGGGCGGCACCGCCGCCGCGGCCCGCACGGGCGCGTACGTGTGCTTCGCGCTCTGCGCGGCAGCCGTGGCGTACGGGATCTATCTGATCGTCGCCTGACAACCGGGCTTCCGGGTGGGGTGCGGGACGCTTCGGCGGCCCGCACCCCACCTTCGTATGTGGGCCTCCGCACACTCTCCCGTCGCAGGTCAACGGCGAGTTGACGGGCCTTCGCGGGCCGTGGTGGACTGCCGGAGCCAATACGGCAGCAGAAGAGGAAGCCGGTGCGAATCCGGCGCGGTCCCGCCACTGTCATCGAGGAGCTGACTCCTCGGAAGCCAGGAACTCTCGCCGCCGATCACGTCGTACCAGGGCGCGGACACCCTGAGTGAGGACATATCGCCATGCGCGGCCGCCCCTTGCCGGACCAGTTCCCGAGCGCGAGCTCTCCTCTCGGCACGACGACCGGCTGAAGCCATGCGTGCCGATCGCGACTTCGCGTACGGCGCCGCCGCCGGCCTCCTCGGTGATCTGTTCCTGGGCGATCCTCGCCGCGGGCATCCGGTCGCCGCGTTCGGGCGGGCCGCGGGCGCCGTCGAGCGTGTGCTGTGGCGTGACCACCGCGGGTGGGGCGCCCTGCACGCCGTGGTGTGTGCCGGAGGCGCGTACGGCGCCGCCGTCCTGGCCTCTTCTCTTGTACGTGACTCGCGCGCCGCGTCCGTCGCGCTGACCGCCGCCACCACCTGGGCCGTGGTCGGCGGCACCTCGCTGGGGCGTGAGGCGCGGGCCGTCGGCGGGGCGCTCGCCGCCGGGGACATCGAGGTGGCGCGGGAGCGGCTGCCGCATCTGTGCGGCCGGGATCCGCAGGCGCTCGATGCCGACGGCATCGCGAGGGCCGTGGTCGAGTCCGTCGCCGAGAACACGTCCGACGCCGTGGTGGGGGCCCTGGTGTGGGGGGCCGTTGGCGGGGTCCCCGGGCTTGTCGCCTTCCGTGCCGTCAACACGCTCGACGCCATGGTCGGGCACAGGTCCGTGAAGTACCGGCGCTACGGGTGGGCTTCGGCGCGGCTCGACGACGTTCTGGGGTGGCCGGGCGCCCGGCTCACCGCGGTCCTCGCGGCCGCCGCCGGGGACGCGCCGCGTGGCGCGGTGCGGGCCTGGCGTGACGATGCCGCCAAGCATCCGAGCCCCAACGCGGGGCCCGTCGAGGCGGCCTTCGCGGGGGCGTTGGGCGTACGGCTCGGGGGGACTCTCTCGTACGCGGGGCGTGTCGAGCACCGGCCCGTCCTGAACGGGGACGGGCGGGGCGTCGAAGTCTTCGACATCGAACGGGCCGTGAAGCTGTCGCGGCGGGTCGGGCTGCTCGCCCTGGGCGTCGCCGCGGCCGTGAGCACGCTACGGAAAGGCAGGGCCTCATGAGTGGTGGACTGCTCGTCGCCGGGACCACGTCCGACGCGGGGAAGAGCGTCGTCACCGCCGGGATCTGCCGGTGGCTGGCCCGCAAAGGGGTCTCCGTGGCGCCCTTCAAGGCGCAGAACATGTCCCTCAACTCCTTTGTCACGCGCGAAGGTGCCGAGATCGGACGGGCCCAGGCCATGCAGGCGCAGGCCGCCATGGTCGAGCCGACCGCGCTGATGAACCCCGTGCTGCTCAAGCCGGGCAGCGACCGCAGCAGCCAGGTCGTCCTCATGGGCAAGCCGGTGGGCGAGATGAGTGCGCGCGGCTACCACGGGGGGCGGCAGGAAGCGTTGTTGTCGACCGTCGTGGGATGCCTTGGGGAACTTCGGGGCAGCTATGACGCCGTGATCTGCGAAGGTGCGGGCAGTCCCGCCGAGATCAATCTGCGACGTACGGACATCGTGAACATGGGGATCGCGCGGGCCGCCCGCTTCCCCGTCGTCGTGGTGGGAGACATCGACCGAGGGGGCGTCTTCGCCTCCTTCTTCGGGACCACCGCGCTGCTGAGCGCCGAGGACCAGGAGCTGGTCGCCGGGTATCTCGTCAACAAGTTCCGGGGCGACGTCTCGCTACTCGAACCCGGGCTCGACATGCTCCATGAGCTGACCGGGCGGCGCACGTTCGGAGTGCTGCCGTTCCAGCACGGCCTCGGCATCGACGAGGAGGACGGGCTGAGGGTGTCCCTGCGGGGCGCCGTGCGGGAGTCCGTCGTCGCTCCCCCGGTCGGTGAGGACGTGCTGCGGGTCGCTGTGTGCGCCGTTCCGCTCATGTCGAACTTCACCGACGTGGACGCCCTGGCCGCCGAACCCGGCGTCGTCGTGCGGTTCGTGGACCGGGCCGAGGAACTGGTCGACGCCGATCTCGTGATCGTGCCGGGGACGCGCGGCACGGTCCGCGCCCTGCAGTGGCTGCGCGAACGCGGTCTCGCCGACGCCATCGCGCGCCGCGCCGCCGAGGGGCGTCCCGTGCTCGGGATCTGCGGTGGATTCCAGGTGCTCGGCGAGCACATCGAGGACGAGGTCGAGTCACGGGCGGGAGCGGTGCGCGGGCTCGGACTGCTGCCCGTGCGCGTGCGGTTCGCGCGCGAGAAGACCCTCGCCAGACCGGTCGGTGAAGCCCTCGGTGAACCCGTCGAGGGGTACGAGATCCATCACGGCGTCGCTCAAGTCCTGGGCGGAGAGCCCTTCTTGGACGGCTGTCGGGTCGGCGAGGTGTGGGGCACGCACTGGCACGGCTCCCTGGAGTCCGACGCGTTCCGGCGCCGCTTCTTGACCGAGGTCGCCCGCGCCGCCGGGCGCCGCTTCGTGCCCGCGCCCGACACCAGCTTCGGCGCCCTGCGCGAGGAGCAGCTCGACCTGCTCGGCGACCTGATCGAAGAACACGCGGACACGGACGCGCTGCTCAGCCTGATCGAGACCGGCGCACCGTCCGGTCTCCCCTTCATCGCACCGGGGGCACCCTCATGACCGTCCTGCTTCTTTCCACCGCCGACACGGACCTCCTTGCCGCCCGTGCCTCCGGCGCCCCCTACCGCATCGGCAACCCGACCCGCGTCGACGCGCAGGCCGAGCTGCCCGCGCTGATCGAGGGCGCGGACATCGCCGTCGTACGTCTGCTCGGCGGCAAGCGGGCGTGGGAGGACGGGCTCGCGGCGCTGAAGGCCGCCGGGATCCCGACGGTGCTGCTCGGTGGCGAGGCCGTGCCGGACGCGGAGTTGATGGCCGAGTCGACCGTGCACGCGGGGTCCGTGGCGGAGGCGCTGCGGTATCTCGTCGAGGGCGGCACGGAGAATCTGCGCGAGCTCGCGCGATTCCTCAAGGAGGACGTCCTCGCGGCGGGGCACACGCGCTCCGGAGACGCTCACGAGCGGCAGAGCGCCGAACCGCGGAAGATGCCCGAGTACGGGGTGCACGGCAGCCGCGCCCACGTCGAGGGCAGACCGACCGTGGGGGTGCTCTTCTACCGGGCACACCAGCTCTCCGGGAACACCGGCTTCGTCGACACGCTGTGCGACGCGATCGAGGCGCGGGGCGCCAACGCCCTTGCTGTGTACTGCGGTTCGCTGCGCGGCGCTGACGCCGGCCTGTACGAGATCCTGGGGCGGGCGGACGCGCTTGTGGCGACCGTCCTCGCGGCGGGCGGCACCCACGCCTCCGGCGCGAGCGCGGGCGGCGACGAGGAGGCGTGGGACATCGGCGCCCTCGCCGACCTCAACATCCCTGTCCTGCAAGGACTTTGCCTGACCTCCTCGCGTGCCACGTGGGACGCGTCGGATGCCGCGCTCTCCCCCATGGACGCGGCCATGCAGGTGGCGATCCCCGAGTTCGACGGCCGTGTCATCACCGTGCCGTTCTCCTTCAAGGAGCAGGGCCCCGACGACGTACCGGTGTACGTGGCCGACCCCGAGCGCGCCGCCCGGGTCGCCGGAATCGCCCTGCGCCACGCCCAGTTGAAGCACAAGCCGAACGCCGAGAAGAAGCTCGCGCTGGTCTTCACCGCGTACCCGACGAAGCACTCGCGCGTCGGCAACGCGGTCGGCCTGGACACCCCCGCTTCGGCGATCCGCGTCCTGGACTCGCTGCGGGACGCCGGGTACGCCGTCGAGGGCCACCCGGACAACGGCGACGAGCTGATCCACCGGCTCATCAACGCCGGTGGCCATGACGTCGAGTGGCTCACCGAGGAGCAGCTGGCCGCCGCCCCCGCGCGCGTGCCGCTCGCGGACTACCGGGCGTGGTTCGACAAGCTGGACCCGGAGCTGCGCGACGGCATGCTGGAGGCGTGGGGCGAGCCGCCCGGCAATCTGTACGTGGACGGCGACGACATCGTGCTCGCCTCCCTGCAGTTCGGGAACGTCGTCGTGATGATCCAGCCGCCGCGCGGCTTCGGCGAGAACCCGATCGCGATCTACCACGACCCCGACATGCCGCCATCGCACCACTACATGGCGGCCTACCGCTGGCTGGAGCTGTCCTTCGGCGCCGACGCGATCGTGCACATGGGCAAGCACGGCACGATGGAGTGGCTGCCGGGCAAGGGCCTTGGCCTGAGCGGGAGTTGCGCCCCGGACGCGGTGCTCGGCGAGCTGCCGCTCATCTACCCGTTCATCGTGAACGACCCGGGCGAGGGCACCCAGGCCAAGCGGCGCGGGCACGCCACGGTGGTGGGCCACCTGGTGCCGCCGATGGCGCGCGCGGACACCTACGGGGACCTGGCGAAGCTGGAGCAGCTCCTCGACGAGTACGCGCTGGTCAGCGACCTTGATCCGACGAAGGCCCCTGCCGTGCGCGCGCAGATCTGGACGCTGGTGAAGGCCGCCGAGCTCCATCACGACCTGCATGTCGACGAGCAGCCCGACGACGTCGAGTTCGACGAGTTCGTCATGCACATCGACGGATATCTGTGCGAGATCAAGGATGTGCAGATCCGCGACGGTCTGCACATCCTCGGCGGCGGTCCCGAGGGCGAGGCGCGCGTCAATCTGGTGCTCGCCGTTCTGCGGGCCTCGCAGGTGTGGGGAGGTCAGGCGAACGCCCTTCCCGGTCTGCGGGCCTGCCTCGCCGAGCATTTCGGTCTCAGCGAGAAGGAGCTGCTCGCCGAGCCGGGCGCCGCGGTGAAGGTCGCGGACGGTCTGACGTCGCTGGTCGACGGGCCAGCGCGGAGCGGCGCCGACGCGCTGGACCTCCTGGAGCAGCTGTGCCGTCGGCTCGCCGAGGGCATGGAGGAGCGCGGCTGGGAGCTCTTGGCCGTGCGCGAGCTCGTGCGGGACGTGGTCGGCGTCGAACTGCCGCCCGCGGTGGCCGTGTTGGGCTTCGCGTGCGAGGAGGTCGTGCCCCGGCTGGCCAGGACCACGGACGAGATCGGGCACATTCTGCGGGCGCTCGACGGCGGTTACGTCCCCGCCGGTCCCTCCGGGTCGCCCACGCGCGGGCTCGTGAACGTGCTGCCGACCGGCCGCAACTTCTACTCCGTCGACCCCAAGGCGATTCCCTCGCGGCTCTCCTGGGAGGTCGGCCAGTCGCTCGCCGACTCGCTCATCGCGCGCTATCTGGCGGACACCGGCGACTACCCGAAGTCGGTCGGCCTGACCGTGTGGGGCACGTCGGCCATGCGCACGCAGGGCGACGACATCGCGGAGATCCTCGCGCTCCTCGGCTGCCGCCCCGTCTGGGACGACGCGTCCCGGCGCGTCACCGGGTTCGAGATCGTGCCCGCGGAGGAGCTCGGGCGGCCGCGCATCGATGTGACGGTGCGGATCTCCGGGTTCTTCCGCGACGCGTTTCCGCACGTCATCGGCCTGATCGACGACGCGGTGCGGGCCGTGGCGGAACTCGACGAAGCCCCGGAAGCCAACTACGTACGGGCGCACGCCGACGAGGACACCGCCGAGCACGCCGACCGGCGCCGGGCCACCTCCCGGATCTTCGGATCCAAGCCCGGTGCGTACGGCGCGGGCCTCCTTCCGCTGATCGACGCGCGCAACTGGCGCAGCGACGCCGACCTCGCCGAGGTGTACGCGGTGTGGGGCGGATACGCGTACGGGCGCGGCCTGGACGGGAAGGCCGCGCGCGGGGACATGGAGACCGCGTTCCGCCGGATCAACGTCGCGGCCAAGAACGTGGACACCCGGGAACACGACCTGGTCGACGCCGACGACTACTTCCAGTACCACGGCGGCATGGTCGCCATGGTGCGCCATCTGACGGGCGAGTCCCCCGAGGCGTACGTGGGCGACTCGGCCACGCCCGACCAGGTCAAGACACGGACCCTGGGCGAGGAGACCCACCGGGTCTTCCGGGCGCGCGTGGTCAATCCCCGCTGGATGGCGGCCATGCGGCGCCACGGCTACAAGGGGGCCTTCGAGATGGCCGCCACCGTGGACTACCTCTTCGGGTACGACGCGACCGCGGGCGTGGTCGACGACTGGATGTACGAGAAGCTCTCCGCCGAGTACGTCTTCGACCCCGAGAACCGGGAGTTCATGCAGAAGTCCAACCCCTGGGCGCTGCGCGGGATCTCCGAGCGGCTGCTCGAAGCGGCCGAGCGCGGTCTTTGGGCCGAGCCCGACGCGGCGACCTTGGAGCGGCTGCGGGCCACCTACCTGGAGCTTGAGGGCGAGTTGGAGGGGGACGGGTGAGGCCCGCCGTCCCCTGCCCCGCCCTGGATCACGCAATGGAGGCCTTGTGACCACTCCCTATCCCTTCACCGCTCTCGTCGGTCAGGACGACCTGCGGCTCGCCCTGCTGCTCAACGCCGTGTCGCCCGCCGTCGGCGGCGTGCTCGTCCGCGGCGAGAAGGGCACCGCCAAGTCCACCGCCGTGCGCGCCCTTTCGGCGCTGCTGCCGCAGGTGCCCGTCGTCGCCGGCTGCCGGTTCTCCTGTGACCCGGCCGCCCCCGACCCCGCCTGCCCGGACGGCCCGCACGACGTCGGCGGGGCCTCCGTGCGGGACGCCCGGATGGTCGAGCTGCCCGTCGGCGCCTCCGAGGACCGCCTCGTGGGAGCGCTCGACATCGAGCGGGCGCTCGCCGAGGGCGTCAAGGCCTTCGAGCCGGGGCTGCTCGCCGACGCCCATCGCGGCATCCTCTACGTCGACGAAGTGAACCTGCTGCACGACCACTTGGTCGACCTGCTGCTCGACGCCGCCGCCATGGGCGCCTCGTACGTCGAGCGCGAGGGCGTCTCCGTGCGGCATGCCGCGCGGTTCCTGCTCGTGGGCACCATGAACCCCGAAGAGGGTGAACTGCGCCCGCAGTTGCTCGACCGGTTCGGGCTCACCGTCGAGGTCGCCGCCTCGCGCGAGACCGATCAGCGCGTCGAGGTCGTACGGCGACGGCTCGCGTACGACGACGACGCGGAGGGGTTCGCCGCGCGGTGGCACGACGAGGAGTCCGCGGTGCGGGCCCGGATCGTCGCCGCCCGCGCGCTGCTCCCCCAAGTACGGCTGGGTGACAGGGCGTTGCGGCAGATCGCGGCCACCTGCGCGGCCTTCGAGGTCGACGGGATGCGGGCCGACATCGTGATGGCGCGCACCGCGACAGCGCTCGCCGCCTGGGCGGGGCGCGAGGACGTGCTCGCCGAGGATGTCCGGCAGGCCGCGCTCCTGGCGCTTCCGCACCGGCGTCGGCGCAACCCCTTCGACGCGCCGGGGCTCGACGAGGACAAGCTCGACGACACGCTGGAGCAGTCCTCGGACAGTGACCAGGGCGACGACGACCCGGACCCCGACGGCCCCGGCGGTGGCGGCAAGCCCCCGGAGAACGGACCCGACACGCCCGACACCCCCGGCTCGCCGGAGTCGCAGAGCGACGCGGGCCAGGACGACGCGGGCCAGGACGACGAGGCGTCGCCCGCGCAGGCTCCGGCCGCCGGCGGCGGTGAGCAGCAGCCCGTGCGGGCCGCCGAGCCGTTCCGCACCAAGATGCTGAGCGTGCCCGGCCTCGGCGAGGGCGCTGCGGGGCGGCGCTCCCGGGCGCGCACCGAGCACGGGCGGACCACCGGGGCCCGGCGGCCCCAAGGGGCGCTCACCAAGCTGCACTTGGCGGCCACCGTGCAGGCGGCTGCCCCGCATCAGCGGGCGCGCGGTCGCTCGGGGCGGGGGCTCGTCGTGCGGCGTGACGATCTGCGGCAGGCGACGCGGGAGGGGCGTGAGGGCAACCTCGTGCTCTTCGTCGTGGACGCCTCGGGGTCCATGGCGGCGCGACAGCGGATGAGTGCCGTGAAGGGGGCGGTGCTCTCGCTGCTGCTCGACGCCTACCAGCGGCGGGACAAGGTCGGCCTCGTCACCTTCCGGGGAGCCGATGCCGAGGTGGCGCTGCCGCCCACGTCCTCCGTGGACGCTGCCGCCGCGCGCCTGGAGTCGCTGCCCACGGGCGGGCGTACCCCCGTGGCGGCCGGGCTGCTCAGGGCGCACGAGGTGCTGCGGGTGGAGCGGCTGCGCGATCCCGCGCGGCGTCCGCTGGTGGTGGTCGTGACGGACGGGCGGGCCACGGGAGGCGTGGAGCCGGTGGCTCAGGCGGGGCGTGCCGCGCGGCTCTTCGGGGCCGCGGGGATCGCTTCGGTGGTCGTCGACTGCGAGTCGGGGCCCGTGCGGCTCGGGCTCGCGGGGCAGCTCGCGGGTGAGCTCGGCGGGACCGCCGTGACGCTCGACGAACTGCGGGCGGAGTCCATCGCCGGGCTCGTCAAGGACGTACAGGGAACTCGAACGAGGAGCGTGGCCTGATGCCTCAGGGGCAGCCGAGCGTGGTGCCGGACGACGGGCTCACCACGCGCCAGCGGCGCAACCGTCCGCTGGTCGTCGTGCACACCGGGATCGGCAAGGGGAAGTCCACCGCCGCTTTCGGTCTCGCGCTGCGGGCCTGGAATCAGGGGTGGCCCATCGGGGTCTTCCAGTTCGTGAAGTCGGCGAAGTGGAAGGTCGGCGAGGAGAACGCCCTGAAGGTGCTCGGGGCATCCGGCGAGGGCGGGTCCGTCGACTGGCACAAGATGGGCGAGGGCTGGTCGTGGATCCAGCGGGCGCCCGCCGACGGCGAGCAGAGCAACGAGGAGAAGGCCCGCGAGGGCTGGGAGCAGGTCAAGCGTGACCTCGCCGCGCAGACGTACCAGCTGTACGTCCTCGACGAGTTCGCCTACCCCATGCACTGGGGGTGGATCGACACGGACGAGGTGATCGAGACGCTCCGGGGGCGGCCGGGGAACCAGCATGTCGTCATCACGGGGCGCAACGCGCCCGCTGATCTGGTCGAGTTCGCCGATCTCGTCACCGACATGTCCAAGGTGAAGCATCCGATGGATGCCGGGCAGAAGGGCCAGAGGGGCATCGAGTGGTAGCTCGGCTCGTCGTCGCGGCGCCGTCTTCCGGAAGCGGGAAGACGACCGTCGCCACGGGATTGATGGCCGCGTTCTCCGCGGCCGGGCTCGCCGTGTCCCCGCACAAGGTGGGGCCCGACTACATCGACCCCGGGTATCACGCGCTGGCCACGGGGCGGCCGGGCCGCAACCTGGATGCGTACATGTGCGGGCCGGAGTTGGTCGCGCCCCTGTTCGCCCACGGGGCGCGTGGGTGTGATCTCGCCGTGGTCGAGGGCGTCATGGGTCTTTACGACGGGGCCTCCGGGCAGGGTGAACTGGCTTCCACCGCACAGGTGTCGAAGCTGCTGCGGGCGCCGGTCGTGCTTGTCGTCGACGCGTCGTCGCAGTCCCGGTCCGTGGCCGCGCTGGTGCACGGCTTCGCCTCCTGGGACCCGGAGGTGCGGATCGGGGGCGTGATCCTGAACAAGGTGGGGTCCGCGCGGCATGAGGCGTTGCTGCGGGAGGCGCTTGATGAGTGCGGGGTGCCTGTGCTGGGGGCGCTGGGGCGCGCACCGCAGGTCCAGGCACCCTCGCGGCACCTTGGGCTCGTGCCGGTCGCCGAGCGGCGGGCTGAGGCTTTGGAGTCTGTCGCGGCTCTGGCTTCGCAAGTGCGGGAGGGCTGCGATCTGGACGCGTTGCTTGCCTTGGCACGGAGCGCTCCCCCGGTGGGGGGCGACGCTTGGGATGCGGGTGCGGCTCTTGCCTGCGGCGCTTCCTTCCCCAATCCCGCCCCTTCCCGAAACTGGGGCTCCGCCCCAGACCCCGCTCCTCAAACGCCGGAGGGGCTGGATGTGCCACCGGGAGGGATGACGAACCCCGTCATCGCCATCGCCGGTGGAGCCGCCTTCTCGTTCTCCTATGCGGAGCATGCCGAGCTGCTTGCCGCCGCCGGGGCCGACGTCGTCACCTTTGATCCGTTGCACGATGAAGAACTGCCCCCCGGTACAGCGGGGTTGGTGATCGGGGGCGGGTTCCCCGAGGTGTACGCACCCGAGCTCTCCGCCAACGAGCCGCTGCGCAAGGCCGTCGCCGAGCTGGCGCTGAGCGGGGCGCCCGTCGCCGCCGAATGCGCCGGACTGCTTTATCTGACCCGGGAGTTGGACGGTAAGCCGATGTGCGGGGTGCTGGACGCGCACGCGCGCATGTCCGAGCGGCTCACGCTCGGCTACCGCGAGGCCGTGGCCGTGTCCGACAGCTCCCTCGCGGCGGTCGGGACCCGGATGCGCGGGCACGAGTTCCACCGCACCGTCGTCGAGCCGGGCGCCGGGGCGGCTCCCGCCTGGGGTCTGCACGCCCCTGAACGGCGCGTCGAAGGCTTCGTACAACAGGGTGTGCACGCGAGTTACCTGCACACGCATTGGGCCGCCGAACCCGGTATCGCCCGTCGGTTCGTAGAGAGGTGCAGAGCATGAGCAGCAAGCTGGTCGGTGTCGGGGTCGGCCCCGGAGATCCCGAGCTCGTGACCGTCAAGGGCGTGAACGCCCTGCGCGCCGCCGCTGTCGTCGTCGTACCCGTCATGGCCGCGGCCGACGGAACCGATGGCGGGGAGCGCGGCCGGGCCGAGGCGACCGTGCTGCACTACGTCCCCGAGGACAAGGTCGTACGTGTCGTGTTCGCGCTCAACGAGCGCAGTGACCGGCAGCGCCGCGAGGCCGCCTGGGACGCCGCCGGTGAGCGGGTCGCCGCGCTGCTGCGGGAGCACGGCTCGGTGGCGTTCGCGACGATCGGCGACCCCAATGTGTACTCGACGTTCACCTATCTCGCGCAGACCATCGCGGAGCTGGTGCCGGGCGTCGTGGTGGAGACCGTGCCCGGCATCACCGCCATGCAGGATCTCGCCGCGCGCAGCGGCGCCGTCCTCACCGAGGGGACCGAGCCGCTGACGCTGGTGCCGGTGACCGCGGGCGCCGCCGTCCTCAAGGACGCGCTCGCCGGGCCCGGCACGGTCGTCGCGTACAAGTTCGGGCGGCTCGCGCATGAGGTGGCCGCCGCGCTGCGCGAGACCGGGCGTGCCGACGACGCCGTGTGGGGCTCCGCGCTCGGACTGCCCGAGGAGTCCATCCAGGGCGCCGCGGGTATCGGCGATGCCCCGCTGCCCTATCTGTCCACGCTCATCGCTCCCGCGCGGCGCGAAGGCGGCCGGGGCGGAAAACTGTGATCACCGCGCACGCCTCGGCGCGTGCCGCGGCCTCACTCCGCGATGCCCACCACCAGCCAGATGAACGCCGCCCCCGCCACCGTGCACAGCAGCGTC
Organism: Streptomyces sp. NPDC033180; assembly: GCF_055577645.1. NCBI lineage: Bacteria > Bacillati > Actinomycetota > Actinomycetes > Kitasatosporales > Streptomycetaceae > Streptomyces > Streptomyces sp. NPDC033180. The sequence continues at coordinate 74,153 of NZ_JBVIPU010000001.1, forward strand.
GAGCGGGCCGGGTGCTCGTGGTGCGCCTCCGGCAGGATCTCCGCCGCGGCCAGGTAGAGCAGCGCTCCGCCGAAGAAGCCGAGATATCCACCGAGCAGTTGCTCCGGAATGGTGAACAGGAGCGTCGACGCGGCGCCCACCACCGGGGCCACCGCGTCCGCGAACAGCATCGCGATGGCCTTGCGGCGGGCGTTCCCGTACAGGCTGGTCAGCGTGTACGTGTTGAAGCCGTCCGCGAAGTCATGGGCGATGACCGCGACGGCCACCGCCGCTCCCATGCCGCCGCCCACCTGGAAGGCGGCGCCGATCGCGATGCCGTCCATGGCGCTGTGCCCGACCATCGCGCCGGCCGCCGTCAGGCCCACCTGGGGGACCCGTCCGTTCGTGTGCTCCTCCGCCCCGTGCCCGGCGTGCCGGCCCGCGAGGAGGTGCTCCACGAGGTGCGCGGCGAGGAAGCCCGCGACGAAGAGGAGCAGCGCCGCGGGGACACCGAAGACCGGGGTGCCTGCGGCTTCCAGCGCCTCCGGAAGCAGGTCGAGGCCGACCACGCCGAGCATCAGACCGCCCGCGAGCCCCAGGACGAGGTGGCGCCGGTCGGTGACCCGCTGGGCCGTCCAGCCGCCCACCAGGGTCATCACAAAGGCGCCGAGCGCCACGAACACCGCCATGCGCCCTTGCTAGCCGATTGACCCCCCGCCCCGCACATCCGGCGCGGGGCGACACCCACTGTTTTTTCTGTTTCGTACGAGAGGAACCCACCCATGGCCGACGCCGAAGCCACCACCGGCAAGGTGACCTTTGTCGGGGCAGGGCCCGGCGCCGCCGACCTGCTCACCTTCCGCGCCGCACGAGCCATCGCCGACGCCGATGTCGTCATCTGGGCGGCCAGCCTCGTACAGCCGGAAGTTCTCGAACACGCGCGTGAGGGCGCAGAGATCCTCGACTCGGCGACGATGTCCCTCGAAGAGGTGGTCGCCGTGTACGAGCGGGCCGCCACCGAGGGCCTGAAGGTCGCCCGGATCCACTCCGGCGACCCCGCCCTGTGGGGCGGCACCCAGGAGCAGGTCGACCGGTGCGCCGACATCGGCGTGGCGACCGAGATCGTGCCCGGCGTCTCGTCGTTCTCGGCGGTCGCCGCGATCGCGCAGCGCGAGCTGACGATCCCCGAGGTCGCGCAGTCCGTGATCCTCACCCGGCTCGGCGGCGGCAAGACGCCGATGCCGCCCGGCGAGGAAGTGCGGGAGTTCGCGCGGCACGGCACGACGATGGCGCTGTTCCTCTCGACGGCGCGCAGCGGCCAGTTGGTGCGGGAGCTCCTGGAAGGGGGCTACCCGACGACCACACCCGTCGTCATCGCGTACCAGGTGACGTGGCCCGAGGAGCTCGTCCTGCACTGCACCATCGAGACCCTCGAAGAGACGGTCAAGGAGCACAAGCTCTGGAAGCACACCCTCTTCCTGGTCGGCCCCGCCCTCGCCGCGCACGGCACCCGCTCGCACCTGTACCACCCGGGCCACTTCCACGGCTACCGCAAGGCGGACCCGCGGGCACGGGCCGCGCTACGGGCCGAGAAGGCCACTTCATGATCACGGTCTTCGGTACGGGGACGGGGGCGCCGCTCGACGCGGCGGCCCTCGACGCCGTGCGCGCCGCGGGTCTCGTGGTGGGAGCACGGCGGCACATCGACGCCGCCCAGCTGCCGCCGGGGACGGCCCGCGTGGTGATGGGGCCGCTCGCCCCCGCGCTCGACGCCGTCGAGGAGCAGCTGGCGAAGGCGGACGCGGACGGCGCGACCGAGGGCGGCGGTGTGGTCGTGCTCGCCTCCGGGGACCCTGGGTTCTTCGGGATCGTGCGGGCGCTCGCCGAGCGTTTCGGGCCCGCCGCGCTGGACATCCGGCCCGGCGTCTCGTCCGTCGCCACCGCCTTCGCGCGGGTCGGGCTTCCGTGGGACGACGCGGTGGTGGTGAGCGCGCACGGCCGCGATCCGCGCACCGCCGTGAACGTCTGCGGCGCGCACCCCAAGGTGGCCGTCCTGACCGGCCCCGGCAGCGGCCCCGCCGAGCTCGGCGGCGAGCTGATGCGCCGCGTCGACACCCGCGTTCTCGTCGTCGCGTCCGCCCTGGGCGACCCGGAGCACGAGCGCGTCGAGCGGGTCACGCCTGCCGAGGCCGCGGGCCGCGACTGGGGCACCGGGGTGAGCGTCGTCCTGTGCCTGGACGAGGAACGGGCCCTGGCGCCCGTGCGCACTGTCGCCGGGCCACGCCCCTCCCCCGGCCGCTGGGCCCTGGACGAGGACGAGTTCACGCACCGCGACTCGATGATCACCAAGTTCGAGGTGCGGGCGCTCGCCCTGGCCCGGCTCGGGCCGCGCGTCGGCGACCTCGTGTGGGACATCGGCGCGGGTTCGGGATCGGTCGCCGTGGAGTGCGCGCGGTTCGGGGCGGCCGTCGTCGCCGTGGAGAAGACCGCCGACGGCGTCGAGCGCGTGCGTGCCAACGCCGCCGCGCACGGTGTCGACGTACGCGCCGTGCACGGGGCCGCGCCCACTGTCCTCTCCGACCTCTCGGACCCGGACGCCGTGTTCATCGGCGGCGGCGGCCGTGAGCTGCCCGCCATAGTGACCGCGTGCGCGCGGCGCGCACGGCGGACCGTCGTGGTCGCCATGGCCGCGATCGACCGGGTGCCCGCGGTCCGGGCCGCGCTGAGCGGTGCCGGGTACGACTGCGACGGCGTACTGCTGCAGTCGTCGCGGCTCGCGCCGCTGCCCGGTGAGGTCTCGCGGCTCGCCGCGGCCAATCCGGTCTTTCTGGTGTGGGGCACCCGCCCCTCATCGGTGGGGGGCACCCGCCCCCCATCTTCCTTGCCTGAAGGAGTAGTTCAGTGATCGGCCTGATCTCCGCCACGGCGGCGGGCGGCGCGGCACGCGACCGCGTCGCCGCAGCGTGGTCCTCGCGGACGCGGGTGTACGAGGGTCCCGTGCGGGAGGCCCTGGAGCGGGCCTTCGCGGAGTGCGAGCAGGTGGTGTGCTTCCTGGCCACCGGCGCGGTGGTGCGCCTTGCCGCGCCGCTCCTGCGGGGCAAGGACGTCGACCCGGGGGTCGTGTGCGTCGATGAGGCCGGGCGTTTCGCGGTCGCCCTGCTCGGCGGCCACGAGGGGGGCGCCAATGCCCTGGCCCAGGAGGTGGGAGAGCTTCTGGGGGCCACGCCTGTCGTGACGACGGCGACCGACTCCGTGGACGTCCCTGGGCTCGACACGCTCGGCATTCCGGCGGAGGGGGATGTCGCCGGGGTCACCCGCGCGATCCTGGACGGCGAACCGGTCGCCCTGCACGCGGAGTTGGCCCACCCGCTGCCCGCACTGCCACCCAACGTCACGCCCGGTCAGGGACGGTCGGCCGTGTGGGTGACGGACCGGCTGCTCGAACTCGGCCCGGGTGAGGCCGTGTTGCGTCCCGGCTCGCTCACCGTGGGCGTGGGCGCGAGCAGGGGCGCACCCGCCGAGGAAGTCATCGGGCTCATCCGGGACACCCTCCGGGAAGCGGGGCTCTCCCCCGCCTCCGTCGCCGCGCTCGCGACCGTCGACGCGAAGGCCGAGGAGCCCGGCATCGTCGAGGCGGCTGCGCGGCTCGGGGTGCCGGTGGTGACGTACGCGGCCGACGAGCTGGCCGGTGTCGACGTACCGAACCCCTCCGACGCGCCGCTCGCCGCCGTCGGTACGCCCTCCGTGGCGGAGGCCGCCGCACTGCGCGGTGGCGGTGAACTCCTGGTACCCAAGCGGAAGTCGGCGCCCGATGGCCGCGCGCCCATGGCGACCTGCGCGGTGGTGCGCCGTGCGCCCCGCGGCCGGCTCGCCGTGGTCGGGCTCGGACCCGGCGCGCGTGATCTGCTGACGCCGCGCGCCCGCGACGAGCTGCGCCGGGCCTCGGTCCTCGTCGGCCTCGACCAGTACGTGGACCAGATCCGTGACCTGCTGCGGCCCGGCACGAAGGTCATCGAGTCCGGTCTGGGCGCCGAGGAGGAGCGCGCCCGTACCGCTGTCGCCGAGGCCCAGAAGGGGCAGGCGGTCGCGCTGATCGGATCCGGTGACGCGGGCGTGTACGCGATGGCGTCGCCCGCGCTCGCCGAGGCGAGCGACGACATCGACGTCATCGGTGTGCCCGGCGTGACGGCCGCGCTGGCCGCCGCGGCGATCCTCGGCGCACCGCTCGGCCACGACCACGTGTCCATCAGCCTGTCCGACCTGCACACGCCGTGGGAGGTCATCGAACGCCGGGTGCGCGCGGCGGCCGAGGCGGACATCATCGTCACCTTCTACAACCCCCGCAGCCGGGGCCGCGACTGGCAGCTGCCGAAGGCCCTGTCGATCCTCGCCGAGCACCGGGAGCCCACGACCCCCGTGGGTGTGGTGCGCAATGCCTCGCGCCCGGACGAGTCGGCGCGTCTGAGCACGATCGGCGAACTCGACCCGGCAGTCGTCGACATGATGACGGTCGTGACCGTCGGCAACACCGCGACCCGCGAGATCGCGGGCCGCATGGTGACGCCGCGCGGCTACCGCTGGCAGCACGCGGACCCTGCGGTTCCTTCGGAGGCCCCCGCGGCCCCTTCCGAGGTCTCCGCGGCCCCTTCCGAGGTCTCCGCGGCCCCTTCCGAGGCCCCCGCGGCCCCTTCGGAGGTGTCCAAGTGACCCGTGTCGTCCACCCCATCGAGCAGGAGTCGTTCCGGCGACTGCGGGCCCGCCTGGACACCTCGCACTTCGCGCCGCTGACCCGCGCGGTCGTGGAGCGCGTCATCCACTCCGCCGCGGACCTGGAGTACGCGACGGATCTCGTCACCGACGAGGACGCGCTGGTGACCGCACACGCGGCGCTGCACGCGGGCGCCCCCGTCGTCACCGACGTGGAGATGGTCGCCGCGGGCATCACCAAGCGCGAGACGGTCTGCCGCCTCAAGGACGCCAAGTCGTCGCCCGATCTGACGCGTTCGGCCCACGCGATCCGTCTCGCGTACGAGGAAGTGGGCCCCGGCGCCCTCTGGGTGATCGGCTGCGCGCCCACCGCCCTGGAGGAACTGCTCGTCCTCGACGCGGCTCCCGCCCTGGTGATCGGCCTGCCGGTCGGTTTCGTGGGGGCGGCGGAGTCCAAGGCGGCACTGCGCGAGAGCGGTCTTCCCGCCGTCAGCAACGTGTCGGAGAAGGGCGGTTCGGCGGTGGCTGCGGCGGCGCTGAACGCGCTGCTCTACCACCCCGCCCCGGGCCGGCCGTCGCATCGTACGAATGAAACAACCGAAGCAATCAAGGAGTCCCAGTGACCACCCCGCCCGCACTGCTCATCGCCGGACACGGCACCCGTGACGACGCCGGGGCGGCAGCCTTCCGGGACTTCGTACAGGAGCTCGCCCGGCGCAACCCCGAACTCCCGGTCGCCGGCGGCTTCATCGAGCTGTCGCCGCCGCCGCTGGGTGACGCGGTCACCGATCTCGTGGACCGGGGTGTCAAACGCTTCGCGGCGGTCCCGCTGATGCTGGTGTCGGCCGGGCACGCCAAGGGCGACATCCCCGCGGCGCTCACCCGCGAGAAGGAGCGCCACCCCGGCATCTCGTACACCTACGGCCGCCCGCTCGGCCCGCACCCCTCGCTCCTGAAGGTCCTCGACCGCCGCCTGGACGAGGCGCTCGGCGGCTCGGTCCGCACGCCCGAGGACCGCGCGGACGTCACGGTGCTGCTCGTGGGCCGCGGTTCGACCGACCCGGACGCCAACGCGGAGGTGCACAAGGCGGCGCGGCTGCTGTGGGAGGGGCGCGGTTACGCGGGCGTGGAGACGGCGTTCGTGTCGCTCGCGGCGCCGGATGTGCCCTCGGGCCTCGACCGCTGCGTACGCCTGGGCGCCAAGCGGATCGTGGTCCTGCCCTACTTCCTGTTCACCGGCATCCTGCCGGACCGAGTCCGCCAGCAGACGGACGGCTGGGCGGCCGCGCACCCCGACACCGAGGTGCGCTCGGCGAACGTGATCGGCCCCGAGGAGGAGCTGCTCGACCTCGTCATGGAACGCTACCGGGAGGCGGTCAAGGGCGATCTGCGGATGAACTGCGACTCCTGCGTCTACCGCATCGCGCTCCCCGGCTTCGAGGACAAGGTGGGGCTCCCGCAGCAGCCGCACTTCCACCCGGACGACGACGGGGACCACGCGCACGGTCATGGGCACGGTCATGGGCACGGCCACCACCACGGGTCCCATGCGCACTCGCACTGAGACCGGGACCGGGACCGGGTACGACGGTGAACCGGACCTGCGGCATCACGGGGATGCCGAGGTCCGGGGCGCCGCCGACCTCACCGACCTCGCGGTGAACGTCCGCGCGGACACCCCGCCCGCCTGGCTGAAGCGGCACATCGCCGCCTCGCTCGACGGCCTCGCCGCCTATCCGGACGGCCGGGTGGCGCGGGCGGCGGTGGCGGAGCGGCACGGGGTGTCGCCGGGCCGGGTGCTGCTCACGTCGGGCGCGGCGGAGGCGTTCGTGCTCCTCGCCCGCGCCCTGAGAGCGCGTCAGCCTGTCGTCGTGCACCCGCAGTTCACCGAGCCGGAGGCGGCGCTGCGGGATGCGGGGCACTCGGTGGGGCGGGTGCTGCTCCGGGAGGAGGACGGCTTCCGTCTCGCGGGGGCGAAGGTCCCCGAGGACGCCGACCTGGTCGTGATCGGCAACCCGACGAACCCGACGTCGGTTCTCCACCCCGCTTCCTCGATCACCGAACTGGCCCGCCCTGGACGGGTGTTGGTGGTCGACGAGGCGTTCATGGACGCGGTGCCGGGGGAACGGGAGGCGCTGGCGGGCCGCACGGACGTGCCCGGCCTCGTCGTCCTGCGAAGCCTCACCAAGACGTGGGGCCTTGCGGGTTTGCGGATCGGTTACGTCCTCGCCGACCCGGAGACGATCGCCGCCTTGTCGCGGGCCCAGCCCTTGTGGCCGGTTTCCTCACCCGCCCTCGCGGCGGCGGAGGCGTGTGTGGCCCCTGCGGCGCTTGCCGAGGCCTCGGCGGCGGCGGTGCGGGTGGCTCATGACCGGGCCTATCTCCTCCGCGGCCTGCGGGAGTTCGCCCCCCTCGGGGTGCGGGCCGTCGAGCCCGCGGAGGGTCCCTTCGTCCTGCTCCGGGCTCCGGGGGCAGCGGCCCTCCGCGAGCAGTTGCGGGAGCGGGGGTTCGCGTTGCGGCGGGGGGACACGTTTCCGGGGCTGGGGGTGGAGTGGTTGCGGGTCGCTGTCCGCGACCCGGGGACCACCGATCAATTGCTGGGGGCGGCGCGGGGGGCGTTCGGGGGGTAATTTCCCCAACCCCGCCCCTTCCCGAGAACTCGCTCTGGCGCGAGAGCCTTGGTTGCCGTCATCACCGGCTCCGCCGAGTTCGTCCTCAAACGCCGGACGGGCTGAGATTCCCACCGGCCCGGGAGACGCAGCCGGGAAGGGGTGCCCGCGCGCGGAGCGCGCTGATGGGTGCAGCGGGGAAAGCCCCGCAGGGAACGCCCGAACCTCAGCCCCTACGCCCCCGGCGAGTCATCGCCACCGCTGCCCCACCCCCAGCAAGCAGCAGAGCCCCGCCCCCCACCAGGTACGGAGTGGCCGAGTTACCCCCAGTCTCAGCGAGGTTGGCGGCCGGCTTCGCCGCCACCGGCTTCTCCTCCGCGCCCCCCTGCGGCTTCACCGGCGGAGCCGAAGGCTCGGGCTTCGCGGCCGCCGCAGGCGCCTCGCACGACGCACCCGCCAGCGTCACCGTCCCCTCCACCTCCGCGACATTCAGCTTCAGCGGGTTCACGGACACCTTCAGCTCCAGTGCGGTCGCCGCCGCCGTACGCGACGTCGTGTGCGTCCTGGACAGGTCGAGCCGCACCTCACCGACCCCCGGCACCGTCACCTGGGTCGTTCCCCCCGCCGAGAGCGTGACCTTCTTGCCGAGCACCGTGACGCCGCCCAGCAGATTCGCCTCGGCGACGGGCCGCTTGCCCGCCGCGCAGACCGCCTTGGACGTCACCTGCTCGACCTCGATCAGGGACAGCAGCGGCAGGCCCGGCACGTGCACCTTCGCCCGCGCGATGTTGCTGTACCCCTCCGCCTTCCCGTTCTCGACGGTCGCCTTCGCGGTGGCGACGTCCGCCCGCAGCACACTGAACGGCTGCCCGCCGTTGATTCCGTCCAACTCGGCGGTGAGCGCGGTCTTCCCCGCGCTGGCCGGCGCCTGGACTTCGTTGAGGGAAACCTTGAGCGGGACGTTCAGGGTCTTGTTGAGCAGGGACACGTCGAGCCCGGTGCGCAGCACGACGGCGTTCGCGCGGCCCTTGTCGCCGCCCGTCGCCGATGCGGTTCCCGCGGTGGCGAGCGCCACGGGAGCCGCGACGAGAACCGTGGCGGTGGCGATCACGCCGAGACGGCGTGCGGGCATGCGGAAGGTGTTGCTGTTCAAGGTGGTGGAACCCCCACAAGAGTTACGGAGCCGCCGGCAGCCTCGCGCTTCGCTGGATGGGGACATCGCATGAGCACGACACCGGCAACATCGACAGGGGGAATCTTTACGCACTGAGAGTGAATAGCCAGCGACGAAGCGTGAGTTCACTCCAAAGGGAGGTTTCCGCCCCTGCTTTCGAATCTTCCGGCACGGACGTTCCCCCCAGCCACCCGAGCAACTCCCTGTCTCGAACACACCGGTTGACGCCGACGCGATGGCCGAATGACGTTCAACGAACCGAAGGCGTCGCGAGTAACGCTCCGTCAATGGGGGCCACTTGGGCCGCAGATCGGTGGGCAGCCCGCGGGGAGAGGCGGACTACCCCACCACCCTCCCGTTCAGCACCACCCTCCGCGGCGCCGCGAGGACCCCCACGTCCTCCCTCGGATCCGCCCCGTACACCACCAGGTCCGCCGGCGCTCCCTCCGCCAGGCCAGGGCGCCCCAGCCAGGACCTCGCCCCCCACGTCGTCGCCGACAACGCGTCCACCGCCGGGATTCCGGCGAGCCTCAGCTCGGCCACCTCCGCGGCGACGAGGCCGTGGGCCAGCGAGCCTCCCGCGTCCGTGCCCGCGAACACCGGCACCCCGGCGTCGTACGCCGCCCGCACCGTGTCGTAGCGGCGCTCGTGCAACCGCCGCATGTGCCGTGACCACTTGGGGAATTTCGACTCGCCGCCGTCGGCCAGCTGTGGGAACGTCGCGATGTTCACCAGGGTCGGGACGATCGCGACGCCCCGCTCGGCGAAGAGCGGGATGGTCTCCTCGGTCAGTCCGGTGGCGTGCTCGACGCAGTCGATGCCCGCCTCCACCAGGTCCCGCAGGGAGTCCTCCGCGAAGCAGTGCGCCGTGACCCGCGCGCCCAGGCGGTGCGCCTCGGCGATCGCCGCCTCCACCTCGGCCCGAGGCCAGCACGCCGTCAGGTCTCCGGCGTCGCGGTCGATCCAGTCGCCGACCAGCTTGACCCAGCCGTCGCCGCGCCGCGCCTCCCGGGCGACGTACGCGACGAGGTCGGCAGGCTCGATCTCGTGGGCGTAGTTGCGGATGTAGCGGCGCGTGCGCGCGATGTGGCGGCCCGCGCGGATGATCTTCGGGAGGTCCTCGCGGTCGTCGATCCAGCGGGTGTCCGACGGTGAGCCCGCGTCGCGGATGAGGAGCGCGCCGATCTCGCGGTCGGTCAGCGCCTGCTTCTCGGCCGTGGCCGCGTCCACCGGTCCGTGCGCGTCCAGGCCCACGTGGCAGTGCGCGTCCACCAGACCGGGGAGCGTCCATCCGTCGACCGTGACGTCCGGTGCCGCGGACGGGCGGTCGAACGTCACCCTGCCCCCGACCACCCACAATTCGTCCCGGACCTCGTCCGGGCCGACGAGCACCCGCCCCTTCACGTGCAGCACCGTGTGATCGCTCATGTACAGCAGCTTAGGAGCCTGTCGGTACGCTCGGTCCGGCAGCCCGAACGAACTCGTGAACGAAGTGAGCAGCGAAGTGAGCAGCACCGTGACGACACACGTGACGACGCATCCATTCCTTGACCTGGCCCCCCTCAGCGCCCAGCACTTCGCCTCCATCGAGGAGCGCGTCGCCGGGCTGCTCTCCACCTCGCAGGACGTCGTGATCATGCAGGGCGAGGCGCTGCTTCCCCTGGAGGGCTGTATCCGGGGTGCGGCGCAGCCCGGCACGACCGCGCTGAACGTCATCACCGGTCCTTACGGGCAGACCTTCGGCAACTGGCTGCGGGACTGCGGGGCGACCGTCGTCGACCTCGCCGTTCCCTTCCACACCGCAGTGACCGCGGAGCAGGTCCGCGAGGCCCTCGCCGCGCACCCCGAGATCGACTTCGTCTCCCTCGTCCACGCCGAGGCCGCGACCGGCAACACCAATCCCGTCGCCGAGATCGGCGAGGTCGTGCGCGAGCACGGCGCGCTCTTCATGCTCGACGCCGTCGCCTCGGTGGCCGCCGAGCCGCTGCTTCCCGACGCGTGGGGCGTGGACCTGTGCGTGATCGGCGCGCAGAAGGCGATGGGCGGTCCCGCGGGCGTCTCGGCCGTCTCCGTGAGCGAACGGGCCTGGGCACGCCTCGCCGCCAATCCGCAGGCGCCGCGCCGCTCCTACCTCTCCCTCCTGGACTGGAAGGAGCGGTGGATCGACGGCGGGCGCAAGGCCTTGCTGCACGCCCCGGCCCAGCTGGAGATGCTCGCGCTCGAAGCATGCGTGGAGCGCATCGAGGCGGAGGGGCTCGACGCCCTGATGGCGCGGCACGCCACCGCCGCCGAGGCTACGCGTGCGGGCGCGATCGCCCTGGGCGGTGGCCTCGCGCCGTACGTGCATGAGGCGCGGGACGCCGCTCCGGTCGCCACGACGCTGCGTACCCCGGACGGAGTCGACGCCTCGGAGCTCGTCGCCAGGGCGCTCGCGGCGGACCCCGTGCTTCCGCTGGTCGCCGGTGGCGGCGCCCTCGCCAAGGAGATGATCCGGGTGAACCACTACGGCCCGGACGCGACCCGCGGCGTCGTCCACGCCTCGCTCGCCGCACTGGGCGCCGCGATGGGCGAAACCGGCCTCACGGTCGACCTGGAATCGGCTCGGCGCGCGGTAACGGCAGCCTGGCGGTAGGCGCCGTAGGGGCACGCCTCCACCACCCGTCGCCCACCGCCCATCACCCATCGCTCACAGCGAACAGCGGTCGTCCGGAGCGGCCGGCGTGGCAGCGTGACGGCCATGCCCACACTCCCGGACGGCCGCCCTGTTCCCGACCCGACCGCCGCGGAGCCCGCGATGCTGGCGGACTGGCTCGATTTCCATCGCGGGACCCTCGCCGTCAAGTGCTCCGGGCTCGATGACGCACAGACCCGTGCCGCTTCGGTCCCGTCCTCGTCGTTGACCCTGCTCGGTCTCGTGCAGCATCTGGCCGAGGTGGAGCGGAACTGGTTCCAGCGCGTCCTCGCCGGGCGGGACGTGCCGCCGGTGTACGAGGGTCCGGTAGGGGGTTTCACCCTGGACCCGGAGCGGACGTGCGAGCAGGCCCTGGCCGTGTGGCGCCGTGAGGTGGCGGTGAGCCGGGAGATCTGCGCGGGGCGCCCGCTGGACGCGGTCGGGCGGCTGAGCGAGCAGGAGGCGGCCGTGACGGGCAGCGCCGAGGTCAGCCTGCGCTGGATCCTGGTCCACCTCATCGAGGAGTACGCGCGGCACAACGGTCACGCCGATCTTCTCAGGGAGGGGATCGACGGAGCGACAGGGCCGTAAATACTCTACGTAAATTCACGGACGAATTCTCACCGCTTCTTTATCCACTTTATGAGCACAGCTTCCCGTATTCTTCTGCCCGCTTTCCGGAGACCTAAACACTAAGGTTTCGACAGCACCAAGTCTCACAATTCGGACATGCTTCGAGGGAGTTACGGTTCTGTGACGTACTCCACAGCGCGCCCGATATGCTCTGTATGACCCCATCAAATCAGGCCATACCGCCGGGGACTCCTGCGGGCGCGCACCCCCGCCTGATAACACATACGGCGCTCCGACGTAACCCCTCACGGCGATGCAATTAAAGAAATTGCTCGGTAAATTCAATCCGCATGACCGCTGCACAAGCCGATCTACCGACCGACCTGCACGCGAATTCCCTGGAATTGCCCGAGGGGTTGCGACTCGACACCCCCGACGTTGCCGACGGCGCCGCGATCTGGCGCATCGCCCGCGACTCGAAGGTGTTGGACCTCAACTCCTCGTACAGCTACCTGCTGTGGTGTCGCGACTTCGCGGCGACCTCCATGGTGGCCAGGGACTCGAACGGTGAGCCCGCCGGGTTCATCACCGGCTACATCCGGCCCGAGCGGCCGCGCACCCTGGTGGTCTGGCAGGTGGCCGTCGACCAGGCGCACCGAGGCCGCGGCCTTGCCGGTGCGCTGCTCGAAGGGCTGACCGCCAAGGTCGCCGCCGACCGGGAGCTGGTCTCGGTCGAGACGACCATCACGCCGGACAACACCGCCTCCCAGCGGCTGTTCACTTCGTTCGCACAGCGCCACGGAGCGTCCGTCGAGCGCACGGTGCTCTTCGACGCGGGTCTTTTCCCCGACGAGGGGCACCTGCCCGAGGTCCTGTTCCTCATCGAGCCGATCGCACAGACCGGGAAAGTCGCGCGGACCGAACCGGTCGAACCACTCGGCTGAGTTCCCGCCCTTCCCCCACGCGCTTCACGCACTTCACGTACCACCCGTCACCCCCCACCTCCCACGTCTTTCCATCTCCCAGGAGATCTGCTGTGACCATCACCCAGCCCGACCTGAGCGTCTTCGAGACCCTGGAGTCGGAGGTGCGCAGCTACTGCCGCGGTTGGCCCACTGTCTTCGACCGTGCGCAGGGCAGCCGCATGTTCGACGAGGACGGCCACTCGTACCTCGACTTCTTCGCCGGGGCCGGCTCGCTCAACTACGGCCACAACAACCCGGTCCTCAAACGCGCCCTGATCGACTACCTGGAGCGCGACAGCGTCGTCCACGGACTCGACATGTCGACGACCGCCAAGCGCGCGTTCCTGGAGTCGTTCCAGAACATCATCCTGCGCCCGCGTGACCTGCCGTACAAGGTCATGTTCCCGGGCCCGACGGGCACCAACGCCGTCGAGTCCGCGCTGAAGCTGGCCCGCAAGGTCAAGGGCCGCGAGTCGATCGTGTCGTTCACGAACGCCTTCCACGGCATGTCGCTCGGTTCGCTCGCGGTGACCGGCAACGCCTTCAAGCGCGCCGGCGCCGGCATCCCGCTGGTGCACGGCACACCGATGCCCTTCGACCGCTACCTCGAGGGCACGACCCCCGACTTCGTCTGGTTCGAGCGTTTGCTCGAGGACCAGGGCTCCGGCCTCAACCAGCCCGCCGCCGTGATCGTCGAGACGGTGCAGGGCGAGGGCGGCATCAACGTCGCCCGCGCCGAGTGGCTCCGCAAGCTCGCCGACGTGTGCGAGCGCTGGGACATGCTGCTCATCGTCGACGACATCCAGATGGGCTGCGGCCGCACCGGCGCGTTCTTCTCCTTCGAGGAGGCGGGCATCACGCCGGACATCGTGACGGTGTCCAAGTCCATCAGCGGCTACGGCATGCCGATGGCGCTGACCCTGTTCAAGCCCGAGCTGGACATCTGGGAGCCGGGCGAGCACAACGGCACCTTCCGCGGCAACAACCCCGCGTTCGTCACGGCCGCCGCCGCCCTGGAGACCTACTGGTCCGACGGCCCGGCCATGGAGAAGCAGACCCGCGCCCGCGGTGAGCAGGTCGAGGAGGCCTTCGCCGCGATCGTCGACGAGAACCCCGGCGCCATCAAGGAGTACCGCGGCCGCGGTCTCGTCTGGGGCATGGAGTTCATCGACAAGGCACGCGCGGGCGCCATCGCCAAGCGCGCCTTCGAGCTCGGTCTGCTCATCGAGACCTCAGGCCCCGAGAGCGAGGTCGTCAAGCTCCTTCCGGCGCTGACCATCACCGCCGACGAGCTGGACGAAGGACTTCGCACGCTGGCCCGCGCGGTGCGCGAGACCGCCTGAGCGGTGCGCCGGACCGCCTCGGCGGCCCGGCCGCCCGCGTCTTCACCCCCGTAAGAGAAAAGGAACCAAGTCACCGTGATCGTCCGTTCGTTCAAGGACATTGAAGGCACCGACCGGCACGTGAAGTCCGCGTCCGGCACCTGGGAGAGCAAGCGCATCGTCCTCGCCAAGGAGCGGGTGGGCTTCTCGGTCCACGAGACCATCCTGTACGCGGGTACGGAGACGTCGATGTGGTACGCCAACCACATCGAGGCCGTCGTGTGCACCAAGGGCGAGGCCGAGCTGACCGACGACACGACCGGCGAGAAGTACACGATCACGCCGGGCACGATGTACCTGCTCGACGGGCACGAGAAGCACACGATGCGGATCAAGGAGGACTTCCACTGCATCTGTGTCTTCAACCCGCCCGTCACGGGTCGTGAGGACCACGACGAGAACGGCGTGTACCCGCTGCTCACGGAGCCGGAGCCGGCCTAGCCGGAGCGCGCACCCAGAATCTCCCTCGCCGCCCTTTCCTCTGGGCGGCGGGGGTGTACATCCCGGAAAGGGCCGTACGAGAGGAGAGGCAGGCAACACCATGACCACCGCACCCGAACGCACCGCCGACCTGTACCCGACCCGAGGCACCGAGGAGGTCCTCATCGAGCGCAAGGACCCCGTCGTGTGGTCCGAGCCGGGTACGCCGGGGCCGATCGCGGCCGATGAACTGGCGGGGTTCGAACGGGACGGTTTCCTGGCGATCGACCAGCTCATCACCCCGGACGAGGTGAGCGTCTACCACGCCGAGCTGGAGCGGTTGATCGGTGACCCCACGATGCGGGCGGACGAGCGCTCCATCGTGGAGCCGCGTTCCCAGGAGATCCGCACCATCTTTGAGGTGCACAAGATCAGCGAGCTGTTCAAGAAGCTCGCGGCCGACCCGCGAGTGGTGGGTCGGGCCCGGCAGATCCTGGGTTCCGACGTGTACGTCCACCAGTCCCGGATCAACGTGAAGCCCGGCTTCGGAGCCTCCGGGTTCTACTGGCACTCGGACTTCGAGACCTGGCACGCCGAGGACGGACTCGCGAACATGCGGACCGTCTCCGTCTCCATCGCGCTCACCAAGAATCACGACACCAACGGCGGCCTCATGATCATGCCGGGGTCGCACAAGACGTTCCTCGGCTGTGAAGGCGCGACGCCGAAGGACAACTACAAGCGGTCCCTGCAGATGCAGGACGCGGGCATTCCCTCGAACGAGACGCTGACCAGCCTCGCCTCGGACTACGGTATCCGGCTCTTCACCGGTGAGGCGGGCTCCGCGACCTGGTTCGATTGCAATGCCATGCACGGTTCGGGGGACAACATCACGCCGTTCCCGCGCAGCAACGTCTTCATCGTGTTCAACAGCGTGGAGAACACAGCGGTGGAGCCGTTCGCGGCACCGGTACGGCGGCCGGAATACATTGGGGCTCGGGACTTCACTCCGGTGAAGTGAGCAGTCTCTGAGACAAGCAGTCTCTGAAGTACGCGGTCTCTGAAGTACGCAGTCTCGTACGAGAGTTGGCCCGGCACCTGGGGGTGCCGGGCCACACTCGTCTCCGCCGCCCGCGCGCCTACAGCGCCGGGTAGTCCGTGTAGCCCTTCTCCGTGCCGCCGTAGAACGTCGCCGGGTCGGGCGTGTTGTACGGGCCTTCGGCCTTGAGGCGGGCCGGCAGGTCGGGGTTGGCGAGGAACAGCGCTCCGAAGGCGACGATGTCCGCGGTGCCGTCCTCGACCAGGGCGAGCGCGTCGTGGCCTGTGGGGCCCTCGGTCGCCGGGTTCAGGATGAAGTGTCCGTTGAAGCCGTCGCGCAGGGTGGTCGCAAGATCGCGGACCGGACCCACCTCCATGACGTGCAGGTACGCCAGATCCAGGGCGCTCAGCTCCTTCACCAGGGAGGTGTACGTCGCTTCGAGCTCGTCCGCGGGCTCGGAGATGTCGTTGAAGGGGTTGCCGGGAGACAGCCGGATGCCGGTGCGGGCGGCGCCGATCTCGGCGGCGACCGCCCTCGCGGTCTCGACCGCGAAGCGGACGCGGTTCTCCGGGGTGCCGCCCCATTCGTCGGTGCGCCGGTTGGAGCCCGGCGCCAGGAACTGGTGGATCAAGTAGCCGTTGGCGCCGTGCAGTTCGACTCCGTCGAAGCCCGCATCGATCGCGTTGCGGGCCGCGGCCACGAAGTCGCCGATGGTGGCGCGGACCTCTTCACCGGTCAGCTCGCGCGGCGTGACGTAGTCCTTGGGACCCCCGGCCAGATACGCCTGCCCCTCGGCCGCGACGGCCGAGGGGGCCACGTTCACCAGGCCGTCGGGGAGCAGGTCGGGGTGGCCGATGCGGCCCGCGTGCATGAGCTGCGCGAAGATCCTGCCGCCCGCGGCGTGGACGGCGGTCGTGACCTTGCGCCAGGACTCGATCTGCTCGGCGGAGTGCAGGCCCGGGGTGTCCGGGTAGCCCTGGCCGACAACGGAGGGCTGGATGCCCTCCGTGATGATCAGGCCCGCCGAGGCGCGCTGGGCGTAGTACTCGGCGGTGAGTTCCGTGGCGGTGGCGCCCGCGCCCGCACGGCTCCGGGTCATCGGAGCCATGGCGATGCGGTTGGCGAGCGGGGTGCCTGCGAGGTCGATGGAGTCGAACGCGGTGGTCATCTTGATGCCCCCAGGAAAGGTGATTGGTCGGCCAAGTAATTGAACCGGACGCCACTGTAACCTATTCCTTGGCCGGCCAAGCTAATCTGGAGAAGTACACCCGCTCTTCCCTCAGGGACACCTCCTCTCCCCTCAGAGACACCTCCTCTCCCCTCAGGAGTACCGATGAAGGCTTCGGCCGCCCCCGCCGACCCCGCCTGTACCGAGCTCCCCACCGCGGCGCGGCGGGGCCCCGTCAGCCACACCGTGAGCCGGGTGGCCCGGCTGCACCGGATCGCGGCGGGCAAGGTGCTCAAGAGGCTCGGGCTCTACCCCGGCCAGGAGTTCGTGATGATGTACCTCTGGGACGCCGGGCCTGTGCGGCAGTCGGAGCTCATCAAGGCAGTCGACCTCGACCCGTCGACGGTCACCAAGATGCTGCAACGCCTCGAACAGTCGGGCCACGTACTCCGCCGCCCGGACCCGGCCGACCGCCGCGCGGTACTGGTCGAGGCCACGGACGCGAGCTGCGGATTGCTGGCGGAGGTGGAGCGGGCGTGGGGCGAGCTGGAGGAGCAGACACTGGCGGGGCTGGACAAGGACGAGCGAGCGGAGCTGGCACGGCTGCTCGGCCGGGTGGAGGCGAACCTGTGCACGGAGACGGCGGACTGCCCCTTGGAGGGGCGGGGCGGGGGCGCCTAGTCCCCGCCCAGTCCTGTCGCTGCGGGGCCAATCGGGTGGGTAGCCGGGAAAGGACCAGGGCCTCCTCCGTACGCGCGGCCCACGCCACACGCCACGGCGTGCCGTCCGCACCGCCGCACGGCCCGGGTGCGCGCAGCCCGAGCCGCACGGCAGCGGCTCGTCCGCGGCCAGCAGATGCGCGACCGTGTCGTGAACGTCGCCGTCGTGCACGACGGGGGTCGCCCAGGGCCCGTGCGCGTCCAACTCCCCTAGCAGCGCCTGGAGTCCGGCGACAGCGGCAGCGTACGGCGCGGCATGCGCGGCCGTACCGGAGGCCGCCGGCCGGGAGCGCAGGGCGAGGGCCAGGACCCGGTCGGCGGGGGCGGGGCCGGACCGTCACGGTCGGGCCGTCCAGATGGCCTGCTGTCGCCCGCAGGCGCCCCGTCTGCGCCACGCACGGCTCGCAGTCGGCCAGATGGCGGAGCCACCGTCCGCTCCTCGCCCGGCATGAGCGCGCCGACGGCCCAGGCCCCCGAGCAGTTCATGTACGGCCTCGTGATCCGTGGTCATCACGCGCCTCTTTCACCTGGAGCGTCGGCAAGTGCCGTGCCGGATGGGCCGGATGGGCCGGATGGGCCGGATGGGCCACTGATACCACCGCCTCCTCAGGCCACCCCGTCATGCCTTCCTCGCGCCCCGCCGCCCGCGGCGCCGGGGTTCAGCCGGAGAGCACGTCGAGGATCCGGTCCACGTCCCTCTCTGTGTTGTACAGATGGAACGAGGCCCGCAGGTGTCCCGCCCGCGCGGCCGTGTTGATGCCGGCCCGGCTCAACTCGGGCTGCCTGTCGGCGAGCCCGGGGACGGAGACGATGGGGGACGCGCCGGGCACCGGCTCGTGGCCGAGATCCGCGAGCCCGGCGCGGTAGCGGGCCGCCAGCGCCGTGTCGTGGGCGTGCACCGCTTCGACGCCGGTCTCCTCCAGGTACGCAAGGGCCGCTGCCGCTCCGTGGTACGCGAGGAAGGCGGGTGGTTCGTCGAAGCGGCGTGCGTCGGGGGCCAGTTCCGACAGCGGGCCGTATGTCGAGTTCCAGGTGTCCGCCGCCGCGAGCCAGCCGCCGTGCAGCGGGACGAGGGACTCCTGGGCTTCCTCCCTCACCGTCAGGAACGAGGTGCCGCGCGGGCAGAGCAGCCACTTGAAGGCGCCCGTGACGGTGTAGTCGTACAGACTCGCGTCGAAAGGCAGCCAACCCGCCGCCTGCGTCGCGTCGTTGAGGGTGCGGGTGCCGTGGGCGGCGGCTGCCTCGCGGACCGCGGTGTCCTCGGCGAGGCGGCCGTCGGCCGACTGCACGCCGGAGTACACGACGAGGGCCGTGGTGGGGCGGATCGCATCGGCGAGGTCCTCGAGGGGCGCGTACCGGATCTTGAGGTCGCCGCGCACCACGAAGGGGTTGATGATCGAGCTGAAATCCCCCTCGGGAAAGAGGATTTCGGAGCCGGGCCGTTGCGACGCGGCGATCAGTCCGGCGTGGACGGCGACCGATCCGCCGTTGGCCACGCGCGCGTGCGGCACTCCGACGAGCCGCGCGAACGACTCTCGGGCGGCCTGCACGATCCCGAAGTCGCCCGAGCCGCCCCGTCTGCCCGCGCCGTTCTCGGCCGCGAGGCGCTGAATCGCCTCGACGGCCCTGGCGGGCAGCAGGCCGCAGCTCGCCGTGTTCAGATACGTCGACGTGGGCGCGAACTCGGCGCCAGGCGTGATCCCCATGGGGTCAACTCTCGCGCCCCTTCGCACCCACGTCCATCGCCGAAGCGCGGAGGGGTGCTCTCAGTGACGCTCACGCGTCGCCGCTCCCAGGGGGTTCAGGCCTGCGGAACAGCGCAACCGTCAGGGCCGCAGGCGTCGCCGTCCGCGAGCGTGGTGAGCGGCGAGCGGCTGCCCCACGCCTGTTCCAGGGCCTGCGCGAAGACGTCGGCGGGCTGGGCGCCGGAGACGCCGTACTTGCGGTCGAGGACGAAGAACGGCACGCCGTTCGCGCCGAGCTCGGCGGCCTCGCGCTCGTCGGTGCGTACGTCGTCGGCGTAGCGGGACGGGTCGGCGAGCACCGCGCGGGTCGCCTCCGCGTCGAGACCGGCCGCGACGGCGAGCTCCACGAGCCGCTCGTCGTCGTCGAAGACGGAGCGTTCCTCGGCGAAGTTGGCCCGGTAGAGGAGCCCGAGCAGCTCGTCCTGCCTGCCCTGCTCCTTCGCGAAGTGCAGGAGGCGGTGCATGTCGAAGGTGCTGCCGTGGTCGCGGCCCTCGGTGAGGTAGTCGAGGCCCTCGGACGAGGCGTTCACGCCGAGGTTCCGCTCGGCGTCCTGGGCCTGCTCCTCGCTCATGCCGTACTTCTTGGCGAGCATCGGGATCACGAGCCCGCTGTCGCCCTTGGCGCGCGAGGGGTCGAGCTCGAAGGAGCGGTGCACCACCTCGACGTCGTCGCGGTGCGGGAAGGCGGCGAGTGCCTTTTCGAAGCGGGCCTTGCCGACATAGCACCAGGGACAGGCGATATCGGACCAGATCTCGACGCGCATGTGACTAGCTCTCTTCAGGTCGAACGGTAGTGCGGAGGATCCCTCCGGTCAGTTGAAGAACGTACGACCTGTCCCGCTCATTCCCCGGCCGTCACGGAAAGCCGCATCCGCAGATGCGTGTCGGCGCCCTCGCCCGGCGCCGCCTCCCGCCAGCCAAGGCGGGCGTAGAAGGCCTGGGCCCGTCGGTTCTCGCGGTGGACGTCCAGGGAGGCCTCCCGAATGCCGTCGGCCCGCCACTCCTCCACGCACGCGGCGTGCAGCGCCGCGCCGACCCCCGCGCGCCAGTGGCCCGGGTCGACGTGGAACTGGAAGAGCGTCATGGTGTCCGCGGCCTCGCCCTCCGGCGTACGGAAGGACGCGAGGCCCACGATCCGGCCCTCGCGGACCGCGCACAGCACATGCCCGCCGCGTCGCTCGATGCCCGCCCGCCACATCGCCGTCCCGTCGACGGCTTCGTCCGGCAGCCCCTCGGGGTAGTACGTGGCACGGGCGCGCTCGTGCAGGGCGGCGAGGGCCGGGGCGTCGGCGGTGAGGGCGCTGCGTATGACGGTCGGCATCACGGTCCGCATCGTCGTGGGGAGTGCTGAGTGGATCACGCTGCGATAGACGTGTTCCGGGACCTTTGAGTTCCGAGGCGGCTGAACTGGGCGCGGTAGGCGCTCGGCGTGAGTCCGGTGCGGCGCACCAGGTGGCCGCGGAGCGAGTCGGCGCTGCCGAGCCCGCAGGCCTGCGCCACCTGGTCCATGGAGAGCGGGGTCGTCTCCAGGAGCTCCTTGGCCCGCTCGATGCGCTGGTGGAGCAGCCACTGCAGTGGGCTCACCCCGCTCTCCGCGTGGAAGCGCCGGGTGAGGGTGCGCACGCTGACGCCCGCCTGCCGGGCGAGGTCGGTGAGCGTGAGCGGCTCGTCGAGGTGGCGCATGGCCCAGCCCCGGGTGTCGGCGCAGGCGTTGCCGCGCTCGGGCGGGAGGGGGGTCTGGGTGAACTGCGTCTGGCCGCCGGGCCGTACGGGGGCGACGAGCGCGGCCCTCGCCACCTCGTTGGCCACGGCCGCCCCGTAGTCGGTGCGGATGATGTGCAGGCACAGGTCGATCCCGGCGGCGTACCCCGAGGACGTCATGACCTGCCCGTCCTCCACGTAGAGCACGTCGCCCTTGAGGTCGAGCGCCGGGTAGCGGCCGCGCAGCTCCTCGGCGAGCTGCCAGTACGTGGTCGCGCTGCGTCCGTCGAGCAGTCCCGCCTCGGCCAGCACGAAGGCGCCGCTGCAGATGGACGCGATGCGCCGGCCCGCGCCTGCGGCCTCGCGGACGGCGGCGACGGTCCGCGGGTCGGGTTCGTAGCGGTGTCCGGTGCCGGCGACGAGGAGGGTGTCGGCGTCGCGCACGGCGTCGAGCCCCCGCTCCACCTGGAGGCTGAGCCCGCCGGTGGTGGCGATGGCGCCGGGCCGCGGAGTGCAGACGACCACCTCGTAGCCGGGCCCGCCGGCCACCTCGACCTTCTCGAAGAGCATCTCGGGGATCGCGAGGTTGAACATCGAGACGGGCGAGGGCGCGATGACGGCGACGCGATGGGGCATGGCCAGAACCTCCGGAGGTATGGCATTCAGGCCACTACTGTAGCCGCGCCGCCATCAGCAGACTCATGGGCATGGCAACGAACTCCCTCACCGAAGGCCCCCGCGAGGCGGGGCACTTGACGGCCCCGGCCCCGGCCCCCTCGCCGGCGCCCCGCCCCGCGCCCGGCAGGGGCCGCGTCTCCCCCGGTCTCACGCTCACGGCCGCCATGCTCGGTTTCGCCCTGATCACGCTCGACGCCTCCGTGGTGAACGTGGCGCTGCCCGCCATAGGCGACTCGCTGGGCGGCGGCATGTCCGGGCTCCAGTGGGTCGTGGACGCCTACACCCTCGCCTTCGCCGCCCTGATGCTCTCCACCGGCGCGCTCTCCGACCGGATCGGCGCGACCAGGGCGTACGCGACCGGCATCACGGTGTTCACGGCCGCCTCGGTGGCGTGCGGGCTCGCGCCGTCGCTGCCCGTCCTGATCGGCGCGCGGGTGGTGCAGGGCATGGCGGCCGCGGTGGTCCTGCCCGCCTCGCTCTCCCTGGTGCGCCAGGCCTACTCCGACGCGGCCAAGCGGGCGCGTGCGGTGGCCCTGTGGGCGGCGGGCGGTTCGGTGGCGGTGGCGCTCGGCCCGGTCGCGGGCGGTGCGCTGACCACCGCGTGGGACTGGAGCGGCATCTTCTTCATCAACGTCCCGCTGGGCGCGGTGGCGCTGGTTCTGCTGTTGCGCTCCCCGCGCTCGGAGCGGCGGCCCGCGCCGCTGGACGTGCCGGGTCAGTTGCTCGCGGTCCTGACGCTGACGGCCCTGACCTTCGCGGTGATCGAGGGCGGTACTACGGGCCTGTTCGCCCTGGCCGTCGCGGTGGCGGCGGGAGCGGTGTTCCTGCGGACGGAGGCGCGGCAGGCGCACCCGGTGGTGCCGCTGGAGCTCTTCCGTGACCGGACGGTCGCGATCACCGTCGCGGCCGGTGCCGCGTGCAGCGTCGCCTTCTACGGTCTCGTCTTCGTCTTCAGCCTCTTCTTCCAGGAGGTGCAGGGGCGTTCGGCTCTGTGGGCCGGGCTGATGTTCCTGCCGATGACCGGGCTCATCGCGGTCACGAACGTCGCGGCGGGGAAGCTGGCGGCGCGGGTCGGCCCGCGGATCCCGATGCTGGTCGGGCAGGCGGTCGCCGTCGCGGGGCTGTTGCTGCTGCTCCTCGCCGACTCCTCGACGCCCGCGCTCGCCCTCGCGTTCCTCATGGTGCCGCTGGCACTGGGCTGCGCGCTGACCATCCCGCCGCTCACCGCGGCCATGATGGAGGCGGTGCCTGCTGACCGGGCCGGTCTTGCCGCGGGGGTGCTCAACTCGGCCCGGCAGGTGGCCGGAGGCCTGGGGATCGCGGCCTTCGGGGGGCTGGTGGCCGGGGACTTCGTCTCCGGGATGCGGGTGAGTCTGCTGATCTCGGCGGGGCTGCTCGCGGCTTCGGGGGTGGCGACGCTGGGGCTGCGGCGAGGGCGGTGACCCCGTGCGAGGCCTCCTCAAACGCCGGACGGGCTGGACAGATCCAGCCCGTCCGGCGTTTGAGGACGAACTCGGCGAAGCCGGTGACAGACGGTGCGCGCGACCCGGGGTCAGGAACCGTCCCTGAGGCCCCGGGGCCAGTTCGGGCGGAATTCGATCCCCTCGTACGTCACCACGCACCCCTCCCCCACCGGGGACTGCGCCATGAAGCCCACCAGAGCCGCGCCCGCCGCCTTCTCCTCGCCGAGGGAGAAGATCCGGACGAACGTCCAGTGCTTCCCGTCGAGCGAGGCGTGGAACGCGAACGCCGCACCGGTGCGGCTGATCCGGAGCCAGACGCTGCTGCCGTCCACCACGAAGGCGTTCGCGTCGTCGGAGCGGCCGCGGGTGACGACCGTGCAGACCGTCGCCTCGTCCGGCGACCGCTCCAGGCAGAGCTTCGCCCACTCCCGGTCGCCCACGTGCAGGTAGAGCACGCCCGCGTCGAACGCCGCCGCGAAGCCGACCGTCACGCGGGCGATCAGCTGGAAGTCCCCCTCGGGAGCGCCGAGGAGACGCGGGGCGTCCGAGGCCGGGTCCAGGGCCTCGCCCGTCGGCGGGACGAAGCGGTCCTGCCGGGCGCCCGCCCAGCCGGTCAGCACCCCGTCCTCGTACGACCAGTTGCCGTCGGGGCCGTACGTGCGCAGGGAGAAGGGCAGTTGGGGGATGTTGACGTCCATGGACGTCAGTGTTCCAGGCGCCCTTCGTAGCGCCGCGGCAGCCCCAGCGGATTGTCGTCCCGCAGCTCGGGCGGCAGCAGCGCGGCGGGCGTGTTCTGGTACGCGACAGGACGCAGCCAGCGCTCGATCGCCGTACCGCCCACGGAGGTGGAGGTGGACGTCGTCGCGGGGTAGGGCCCGCCGTGGTGCTGCGCGGGCGCCACCGCGACCCCGGTCGGCCAGCCGTTGACCAGCACGCGCCCGGCCAGCGGGGTCAGTTCGGCGAGCAGCGCGGCCCCGCGCCCCTCGCCCGCGGTCTCCTCCGCGGAGAGCTGCACCGTGGCGGTGAGGTTGCCGGAGAGGCGGGTGAGGGCGGCGGTGATCTCGGCGTCGTCCTCGTAGCGCGCGACGACCGTCACCGGTCCGAAGCACTCCTCCAGGAGCAGATCGTGCTCACCCTCGGTGGCGAGCTTCGCCGCGGGGACCGTCAGGAAGCCGGCGCTCACCGTGTGCTCGCTGCCCGCACCCGGCGTCACCGGCACGTCCACGTCGGGGAGTTCACCGCGCTCACGCACGCCCGCCACGAAGTTGTCCCGCATCCGGTGGTCGAGGAGCACCCCCGCCTCGGTGTCGCTGACCGCCTCCGTCAGGGACTTGATGAACCGGTCGCCGCCCGCGCCCGCCGGAGCGAAGACGAGGCCCGGCTTGACACAGAACTGGCCGACGCCGAGCGTCATCGAGCCCGCGAGGCCCGCCCCGATCTCCTCCGCGCGCTCGAGAGCCGCGGCCTCGGTGACGACGACCGGGTTGAGGGAGCCAAGCTCGCCGTGGAAGGGGATCGGGACGGGGCGGGCCGCCGCCGCGTCGAAGAGGGCGCGGCCACCGCGGATCGAGCCCGTGAAGCCCGCGCCGGACACGAGCGGGTGCTTGACGAGCTCGACTCCCGCGTCGAAGCCGTGCACAAGGCCGACGACGCCCTCGGGGATGCCGTGCAGGGCCGCGGCCCGCCGCAGTGTCGCCGCCACCAGCTCGGAGGTGGCCGGGTGGTCCGGGTGCGCCTTGACGACCACGGGGCAGCCCGCGGCGAGCGCGCTCGCGGTGTCGCCGCCGGGGACGGAGAAGGCGAAGGGGAAGTTGGACGCGGAGTAGACGGCCACGACGCCCAGCGGGATCTTGTAGCGCCGCAGGTCCGGGATGTGCGGCGTAGCGCTGCTGTCGGGGTGGTCGATGACGACGCCGAGGAAGCCGCCCTCGTCGACGACGTCCGCGAAGGCCCGCAACTGGTAGCTGGTACGGGCGAGTTCACCGGTGAGCCGGACGGGGCCGAGCGCGGTCTCCGCGTCCGCGGCCTCCACCAGGTAGTCCTTGGATCCGTCGAGCAGTTCGGCCGCGGACCGCAGGAAGGCGGCGCGTACGACGCGGTCGGCCAGTGCCTCCTTGGCGGCCAGCGCGGCGCGTACCGCCTGATCCACCTCTTGGACTGTGGCTTCGACCGCAACCTGTTCGCGCTGCTTCCCGGTTCGGGGGTCGACACTCCAGACTGGTGCTGCTGCCACCGCGGGCTCCTCCAGAGGTGATGCCACAGATGTGCTGCCACCCACCTGGGCTGTTCGATATGCTGAACACTGTCTCCGATGATGAATAGCGGAGGCTTTGGAGACTATTTCTCGTCGAACTAAGGGGTCAAGGGCGATGTCGGCTGGCGAGACTGGCGGGGCACAGGTCAAGTCCGCTGTGCGGACGGTGGAGTTGCTCGAGTATTTCGCGGGACGCCCCGGAATGCACTCTTTGGCCGCCGTCCAGGAAGCCGTCGGATATCCCAAGTCCAGCCTCTACATGCTCCTTCGCACGCTGGTGGAGCTGGGCTGGGTCGAGACGGACGCGACGGGAACGCGGTACGGGATCGGGGTACGGGCCCTGCTTGTCGGCACCTCGTACATCGACGGTGACGAGGTGGTGGCGGCGGCACGTCCGACGCTCGACCGGCTCTCGGACGACACCACGGAGACGATCCACCTGGCACGCCTGGACGGCACGAACGTCGTGTACCTCGCCACGCGCCAGTCGCAGCACTACCTGCGGCCCTTCACGCGGGTGGGCCGCCGCCTCCCGGCGCACTCGACGTCCCTGGGCAAGGCGCTGCTCGCCACCCACACCGACGAGCAGGTCCGCAAGATGCTTCCCGAGACGCTGCCCGCGCTGACCGAGCACACGATCACCGACCGCGAGAAGCTGATCGAGGAGCTGCGCACGGTCCGCGAGCAGGGCTTCGCCGTGGACCGCGAGGAGAACACGCTCGGCCTGCGCTGCTTCGGCGTCGCGATCCCGTACCGCACGCCCGCGCGGGACGCGATCAGCTGCTCCGTGCCGGTGGCCCGGTTGACGCCGGCGCACGAACAGATGGTGAAGGACGCGTTGTTCGACGCGCGGGACCGGCTGACACTGGCGACTCGTAGGCTCTGAGCATGGAGAACCCGAGCAGGAGCGTGATGAGCATGGATGTCAGTCTGCGCCCGGTCCACGACAGTGATCTCCCGGTCTTCTACCGGCAGATGAACGATCCCGAGGCGAACCGCGTCGCGGCGTTCACCTCGCCGAAGTCGGCGGACTGGACGCTTTTTGAAGCCCACTGGAAGGGGCTTCGGGAGTCGGGCGACGTCGTCGCCCGCACGGTCCTCGCGGACGGCGACGTGGTGGGCAGTGCGGCGGTCTACGGGGAGCCGGGCGAGCGGGAGGTCACGTACTGGATGGACCGCGCGTACTGGGGCCGCGGCCTGGCCACGGCCGCGCTGCGGGCTCTCCTCGCGGAGGTGCCGGAGCGCCCGCTGTACGCGCGGGCGGCGGCGGACAACGCGGGGTCCCTGCGAGTGCTTGAAAAGTGCGGCTTCCGGGTGACCGCCGCCGCGCGGGGCTTCGCACATGCGCGGGGCGAGGAGATCGACGAGGCAGTGCTGGTTCTGGCGTAGGAGCCTCGCGCACCGTCGATCACCGGCTCCGCCGAGTTCGTCCTCAAACGCCGGACGGGCTGATCGATTCCGGCCCCTCCCCCGCACGGCGGAGGCGGATCATCGGCGCGCAGGACGTGCCCGGCAGCCGCCGCCGGGAGCGTAGAGGCATGGCCCCGACACTCACCGCCGCTCTCCGCGCCCTCGCGATTCTCGCCGCCCTCCCCTACCTCACCCTGAAGATCGCCTGGATCGCGGGAAGCCACATCGGCATCCCCGAGAACAGCAGCCTCCTCGAGCACCGCACCGCCATGATCTTCGCCAACAGCCTGACCGTCCTGATGGACGCGAGCGTCATCGTCCTCGCGCTGCTCCTGACCCGCCCCTGGGGCCTGCGCACACCGGCCTGGCTGCTGGCATTTCCCATGTGGGCGGCCACTGGTCTCCTCACGCCGATCATGGCCGGCTTCCCCCTCCAGCTCCTGGTCAAGGCGCTCGCCGGCAGCGTCAACAGCGAATCGAGCAGCGCCAGCGACGGCGGCAGCGAGAACGTCTTTCTCCACGAGTGGGTCTTCGGCGTCGTCTACACCGGATTCATCCTGCAAGGCCTCGCCCTCGGCAGCCTCTTCATCCTCTACGCCCGCAACCGCTGGGGCCACCTGTGGCGGGGCCGTGTGCGGGACCTGCCCCGCACCGTCCCCCACGGGAACCGCCGCCTCGCCCTCGCCGCCGCCCTCCTGGCCCTCGGCCCCGCCGCCCTCAACGTCCTGTGGGCCACCGGCTCCACCTTCGCCCTCAACGAGGCGCGGATCGAGGAGCGTACGACCGACTTCCACGTCTTGGCAGCTCTCGACCTGCTCTACCTCTGCGCCGCCGTCGGCGGCGGCCTCCTCCTCGCCTTCCGGCGAGGCCGCGCGCTGCCGGTGAAGGTGCCGCTCGCCCTCGCCTGGCTCGGCTCGGGTGCGGTCACCTGCTGGGGCGGCTGGCTGCTGCTCGCCTCGCTCGGCGGCGTCGACGACATCGCCGCGCAGCCGACGACGCCCATGATCCTGACCTACGCTGTGCGGATGATCGTCGGGACGCTTGTGCTCACCCTCGGGGTGCGGTTCTTCAAGGAGCGGGCGTGCGCCGCCGCTTCGGAACCGCGGCTCACCGCGTGAAGCCTTTCGCCGCGACCCTGACGGCGCCGTCGGTCCTGTTCGGGCGGCGGGCGCGGCGCCGGTGGATCCATCTGGTCCTCGGCGGCGCGCTCGCCATGCCGTACGTCCTCGTGGGCTCCGTCATCGTCGGGCCGCTGCTCGGCGAGGACAACATCTTCGGCTCGCTCACCGCTCAACTCGGCGCGTTCGCCGTGGGGTTGCCGCTCGCCGCGATCACCGCGCTCTTCCCCCTCACACGGCCCATGTCGGTGGCCGCCGTGCGCGCGCTGTGCGACGTGCCGGGCGACGTGCTCGCCGACGGGCCCGCCCGGTCACGGCAGGCGCGCGGGCGCACCGTCGGGTGGTTCACCCTGCACCTCGGGTTCGGCGGGATCATCAGCGGAATGTCGCTCGCGCTGCCGCCGTTCGCCGCGGTGCTGATCGCGCTGCCGTTCGCCGCGGTGCTGCGGGGCAGCCGGGTCGGGATGCCGGAAGTCTTCGGCGAGGGCTGGATGTTGGCGCTCTCCCCGGTCATCGGGATCCTTTCCCTCGTGGCACTCGCGGGGTGCGCCGCTGCGGCCGGGGGCCTGCTCGCGCGCTGGGCGCCCGCGCTCCTCGGCCCCTCGCCCGCCGACCGGCTCGCGGCGGCCGAGCAGCGCGCCGCGGACCTCGCCGTGCGCAACCGGCTCGCTCGGGAGCTGCACGACTCGGTGGGCCACGCCTTGAGCGCGGTCACGCTGCAGGCGAGCGCAGCCCGCAGGGTCCTGGACCACGACCCGGAGTTCGTCCGCGAGGCCCTGGCCGCCATCGAGGAGACGACCCGGCGCACGGTGGGTGAACTCGACGCGGTCCTCGGGGTGTTGAGGGAGGGCGGCGGCGATCAGGCGAGCCCGACGGCTCCCGCCCCCACCCTCGCCGCCGATCTCGACGGGCTGCTCAAGCGCACCCGCGCCGGCGGCCTGCGGGTACGGGCCACGGTCGAGCTCGGACCCGAAGGACCGGACGCCCTGCCCCCGATGGTGTCCCGCGAGGCCTACCGCATCGTCCAGGAGAGCCTGAGCAACGCGCTGCGGCACGCGGGCCCCGGCGCCCCGGTGACGCTGAGGATCGCCCTGGACGGCACCGACCTGGAGATCCTCGCCGAGAACCCGCTGCCCGACGACACCCCCGCCTCCCGCCCCGGCGGCGGCCACGGCCTGCGCGGCATCACCGACCGGGCCAGGCTCCTCGGCGGCACCGTGCGGGCGGGCCCCGTCGGCGGGGTGTGGCGCGTGGACGTAAGGCTCCCCCTGAAGGGACCCGTATGACGACCGACCTCCCGAAGGGACCCGTTCACACATGACCGAGACAGCCTCTGCCCCCATCCGCATCGTGCTCGCCGACGACGAGCGTATGGTGCGCACCGCCCTGCGTGTGATCCTCTCCGCCGAGCCCGACCTGGAGGTCGTCGGCGAGGCGGCGAGCGGTGCGGAGGCGGTGTCCGTGGTGCGCGAGGCGAGGCCCGACGTGGTGCTCATGGACGTGCGCATGCCGGAGATCGACGGCATCCGGGCCACCGAGCAGATCCTGCGGACGCAGGCCGACCCGCCGCGCATCGTGGTCGTGACGACCTTCGAGAACGACTCCTACGTGTACGAGGCGCTGCGCGCCGGAGCCTCCGGGTTCCTGCTCAAGCGGGCCGACGCGGACTCGCTCGTACAGGCGGTGCGGCTCGTCGCGCGCAGCGACTCGCTGCTCTTCCCCGCGGCGGTGCGTGCCCTGGCCGCCGAGCACGCGCGCGCGAAGCCCGCGCCGCCGTCCTGGGTGGCGCGGCTGACGGGGCGCGAGAGCGAGGTGCTGCGGCTGATGGCGGCGGGTCTGACCAACGCGGAGATCGCGGGGCGGATGGGTGTGGGCCCCGCGACGGTGAAGACGCACGTGGCGTCGGTGCTGGCCAAGACGGGGGCGAGGGACCGTACGCAGGCGGTGATCGCGGCGTACGAGGCGGGTTTCATGAACGCCGACTGAACCCGCCGCCCGCAGTATGAGGAATCTCTAAGAAGCCTGGCAGAACGGAACGAATACGTCCGGTCCGCTCGTCCTTTTATGGGATGAACAAGACGATCAGGAACGCCTCGGTCTTCACGCTGCTGCTCGTGCTCGCCCTCCTGGTGCGGGCGACGTGGGTGCAGTTCTACGACTCGAAGGCGCTCGCGGACGACAAGCTGAACCGGCGCAACGCGATCGAGCAGTACGCGAACCCGCTGGGCGACATCATCGTGGGCGGTGACGCCGTCACCGGCTCCGCGCGGACGAAGGGCGGCGACCTCAAGTACAAGCGCACCTACAAGGACGGTGACCTGTACTCGTCCGTCACGGGATACAGCTCGCAGGTGTTCGGAGCGACGCAGCTCGAGGGCATCTACAAGGACGTCCTCGACGGCACCGACAACCGGCTGAAGAACCCACTGGACACGCTGACCAACAAGCGCGCCGACCCGGGTGACGTGATCACGACGATCGACCCGGCGGTGCAGAAGGCCGCGTACGAGTCGCTCGGCGACAAGAAGGGCGCGGCGGTCGCCGTCGACCCGAAGACGGGCAAGATCCTCGGCATGGTGTCGACTCCCTCGTACGACCCTTCCGACATCAGCAGTTCCACGGACTCCAAGGAGTGGCAGGCGCTCCTGAAGGACAAGGAGAAGCCGATGGTCAACCGCGCGCTGCGGCAGCCGCTGCCGCCGGGGTCGACGTTCAAGCTGGTCGTCGCGGCGGCGGCCCTGGAGGACGGGCTCTACGGCTCGGCGGACACCAGGACCGACAGCCCGAACCCGTACACGCTGCCCGGCACGAGCACGGTCCTGAAGAACGAGAGCGCGAGCGCGCCCTGCGAGGACGCCTCGATCCGTACGGCGCTGCAGTACTCGTGCAACAACGTCTTCGCGAAGCTGGCCGTCGACCTGGGCCAGGACAAGGTGAAGTCGATGGCCGAGAAGATGGGCTTCAACACCGACAAGCTGGACGTGCCGGTGCGCGCGTCCGAGAGTGTCTACCCCTCCGACATGGACAAGGCCCAGACGGCGCTGACCGGCATCGGCCAGTTCGACGTGACGGCGACGCCGCTGCAGATGTCGATGGTCACCGGGGCGATCGCCAACGGTGGCGAGCTGCTCTCGCCGCACATGGTGTCCCAGATCACCGACTCGAACGGCGATGTGCTCGACTCGTTCGACGACGCGGACTCCGAGCGGGTGATGAGCGAGGACACGGCGAGCCAGCTGCAGTCCGCGATGGAGACGGTCGTCGAGAAGGGCACCGGCACGAACGCGCGGATCAGCGGCGCGGACGTGGGCGGCAAGACGGGCACGGCCCAGCACGGCGAGAACAACAGCAAGACGCCGTACGCCTGGTTCACGTCGTATGCCAAGGGCAGTGACGGCAAGGAGGTCGCGGTGGCGGTCATCGTCGAGTCATCGGACGCGGCGAGGTCGGAGGTCAGCGGCAACGGCCTGGCGGCGCCGATCGCGAAGTCGATGATGTCGGCGGCGCTGAAGCGCTAGCCGCTGCGGCTGCGGGCGGGCCCACCCGCGGGGTGCCGATACAGAAGACGGCACCCCGCGGAGGTCAACGGCGCGAACGCCGGACCTGCCGGCTCCACAGGGCAGCAAGAGGTACCAGGACCCCCACCAACGCTCCCCCGGCGAAGCCGAGCCCCGTGCCGGAGTCACCCTCGTCCAGGGCGACGGCCACCCCCGCCACGGCCAGGGCGACCAGCATGGAAGCCACCAGCAGGTAGAACTTCCGGCTCAAGAAGTTCCGCCGCCCCGGCACCGGCGGCGGCGACATCACCTCGGCCCCCGGCCCAAGGCTCGCAGCCAGCGGCCGCTTGAACCACGCGTAGACGATCCAGTTCCCGCAGGCCTCCCAGCCCTCGGGGGCCAGCCGCTCGTCCAGGCCCTCGCGCCCCCGCGTGACCAGCTCACGCCGGTACTCCCAGCGCTGCGGCCGCTCCGGGTCCCGGTGGCTGACGAATCGCCCGAGGGCGTCGACGCGCTCGACCTCCCAGCCCTCGTCCCCGAAGCGGTTCAGCAGCTCCTCGTCGACGTACGTGTCCGCGGTCCACCGCCATGTCTCGACGTGCGCCTCGGGAGTCTCGGGCCCCCGGCCCCCGGCGGGCGCCAGTTCGCCGGCGAACTCCGCCGCCGGCCCGAACTCGGCCTCCGGGGCCGCGCCGCCCGACTCCTCCAGGTGCGCCCGAAGATCCGCGAGGATCGCCGTGACGTGGTCGGAGCTCATCCCCCGCTCCCGCAGCAGCGCGGCGAGGTCGTCGAACCAGCTCATCGCACACCCGCCTTCGCGAGCACCTCGCGCACGGAGCCGTCGAAGGCGAGCCACAGCCCGCCCTGCTCGCCGAGCGTGGCGCGTCCGGCGTCCGTCAGCGAGTAGTAGCGCCGGCCGGGGCCCTTCTCCGTGGCGCGGAACTCGGCAGCGACCAGGCCCGCCTCCTCCAGGCGGTTGAGCACGGGGTAGAGCGTGCCGCCCTTGATCTGGCCGAAGCCCGCGGCGCCGAGCAGCTTGGCGATCTCGTAGCCGTAGCTCTCGCCGTCGGTGAGACTCGCGAGCACGAGCAGGTCGAGTACGCCCTTGAACCAGCTGGCCCGGCGGTCGGTCTTCGCGCCTCCGGAGGCGGGTGCGGTCATTGGTCAGCTGCCCTTCGGGGTCGGCTCGTACGCGGAAAAGCTGCCGACCGGTTCCGGGACGGGGAGCGTCAAGTCCCTCACGGAGAGGGCGATGTGGACGGCGATGGGCAGCAGCAGGCTGCCGGTCGACACATAGAGTCCGGCGAACAGCGCACCGACCAGGCCGAAGGCGATGGCGCCGCTGCGACCCTGGTAGACACCGGCGATGGCGTACACGAGCGCCGAAAGGGCCGCCGCCACATAGAGGTTGAGGCCGAGTACGCCCACTCCGAAGGCGATCAGGAGCCCGCGGTAGACGAGTTCGGCGCAGATGCCGTCGGTCACGGCGACGGCGATCGCGAGGCGGCGCTCCTGTGCGGTGCGCGGCAGCATCGCCTGGATGGAGGCGAGTCCCGGTACGTTCCTGCCGCCTTCGGCGAGGGCGCGCATCTTGCGCCCGGACACCACCGAGATCGCCGCCACCAGGACGATGACGACGGCCGTGGACATGGGTGACGCGGGTGCCGCGATGCCGAGGTCGGCGGCGGCCATGCCCGGCGAGAGCAGCAGTACCGCCACGGCGAGCGCGGCGAACAACGCCCAGAAGGCGAGCACGAAGGCGAAGTAGCCGACGAGAGCGCGTGGTTCGGTGTCGCGGCGGCGGGCGAGCGAGCCGTAGAGACGGCGGCCGAGCCAGGGCTCACCGAGCAGCAGATAGGCGCCGAGCACGGCGGTGATGGCCGTGGACGCGGCCGAGAAGTCCGGCGAGACGGTCATGGCGGGATCCCCCTTCCCGAAGGGGCCGCGGCGGATGTGCCGCGCGGCCCCATGAGCACGTGAGCTACCTAGACCGTAGAGCGACCTAGTCAGGAATACAACCTATCTCGCCATGCAGACTGGAACCCGGCGACGGGCCTACTCCACGAAGTACGTCGGATTCGGCAGCTTGTACGTCTTGTCCGCGTACCCGCCCGCGAGGTCGGAGACCTGGTCACCGAAGCTGCCGACGATGTTGTAGCCGTTCGACTCGATGTGCTTGCGGGTGCCCTCCTTGAACTGCACGGTGGTGCACTCCCACTTGGCGGGTGTGGCGCAGTCGCTCAGATAGGCGGGCGGGGCCGTCTTGTCCTTGGTGAAGACGTGCGTGGTGTCGAGCTGCGTGTCGTACCCGGCCCTGGCGAGGTTGGTGACGGCGCCCGCGCGCTGCGACTCGCTCAGGCCGGTCAGGAAGAAGACCTCGACGCCCTTGCTCTTGGCGTACTTGACGAGTCCGGGCATGCCGAAGACGGCGGGGCGCTTGGCCGCCTTCACGTACGCGTCCCATGTTCCGTTGTTGTACGTGTAGTTGGTGGTCTTCTCGTAGTCGAAGCTGAGCAGCGCGGTGTCGTCCACGTCGAGGACGATCGCGGGCTTCTTGCCGTGGCCGCCGGTCTTCGCACCGTGACCGCCGCCGTGCGCAGCGGCCTTCCGGATGTCCTTCCTCGCCTTGGCCTGGATGCGTGCCAGATCCTTGGCGTACGGGCTCTTGGGCGAGGAGCGCCAGACGCCGTCGGCGTCCTGGTACGCGCCGTAGTAGTCGTCGATCTCGCCGACGAGCACGCCGATGTTCTGGGGCTCGGCGGTGTGCCGCGGCGATGCGTTGTCGGCGGTGGCGGCGCCGGTGCCGGTGCCGTACAGCGTGGCGCCGGCGACGGCACAGGCGGTGGCGATGCCCGCCGTTCGTAGGGACTTGCGCATGGGTGCGTTCTCTCCGGATCAGAGTCAGGGCAGGTCAGTGCTTGTCTACGCGCACTGTCTACGCGCATCACACGCTGCCCCGCGAGACCCTTTACCCGATCAATACCTGATCCGGAGAAAGCCTGGGGCTACGCCCCTGGCGGCGCCCACCCCGGGTCCCGTCCGCTGAGACCGATCACGCGGTCGAGGAGCGGGGCGTCGTCCGGCACCGGCACCACGGCCCCGAAGAGGCTGTTCCCCGAGTCATCACCCTCCTGGGGCGTGAGCAGCCCCTGCGCCACGCGCAGGCTCGCCTCGTCGGGTGCGTACGCCTGCCCCGTCGCCCGCGCCAAGTCCCATCCGTGCACCACGAGTTCGTCCATGGCAACGGCCCCGGCGGCGGCACCCGGCAGATCGACGCCACCCGCCCTGGTCATGCCCTCGTATGCGGCCGGGTCGCGCCACGCCCCCGTCAGCTCGTCGAGCAGCTTCGGCAGGGCGGCACGCCACTCGGGGTCGAGGTCCGGCACGGCGCTGCCCGGGTCCTGGTCGAGGTGGGGCCCGAGGTCCTTGCGCGCGGCGTCCCGGAACGCGCCGGTCAGACCGACCAGATGACCGAGGAGATGACGCACCCGGTACTCCGGACAGGGCGTGGGCCCCGCGAGCTGCTCGTCCCTCACGCCTTCCGCGACAGCCGCCACAAGCCGGGCCTGCGGCGCGAAGTCGATCGTCTCCGTCATGAATGCTCCCGATTCTCGGCGGCCCCGCACAGCGGACCGCGGTCCTGCCCTGTAGACCGGCCCCACCGCCGGAAGTCATCGCCGGAAGTCATCGCCGAAGCCGAGAGGCCGATCTACCGCACCTGCCCTATGCGGGGCCAGGGAACTTAGAACCACCATCACCTGCCATGACACCTGCCGCACCTGCCGCGACATCCACGATCACGCGCGTCCTGCGCAACCGCGACGCGAGCCTCTGCCTGGGCGCGGTGGTGGTCTCCGGCTTCGGGAGCTCCGCGATGTGGCTGGTCGCCGGGGTCTGGGTGAAGGAACTGACCGGCTCGGACGGCCTGGCGGCCCTGTGCACCTTCGCGCTCTGGGCCCCGACCCTCATCGGCCCCCTCCTGGGAACGTTCGCCGACCGCACCCGCCGCAAACCCCTGCTCATCGGCGTGAACCTCGCCCTGGGCGCCCTGCTGACCTCCCTCCTGTTCGTCGACTCCCCGGACACGCTGTGGCTCCTCTACGCCGTGCTCTTCCTGTACGGGGCATGCGGCGCCGTCACCGACGCGGCGGAGACGGCGCTGGTGACGTCGGCGGTCGGCAGGGACCTGACGGGGGACTTCAACGGCCTGCGGATGTCGGCGAACGAGGGCATGAAACTGATCGCGCCGCTCGCCGGGGCGGGCCTCTTCGCCGCGTACGGAGGCACCCGGGTGGCGCTCCTGGACGCCGCCACCTTCGTACTGGCGGCCGGAATGTTCACGCTGCTGCGAGTACAGGAGGACGCACCCGCACGCGTCTCGAAGAGCTGGCGCGCTCAAACAGCCGAAGGCGCCCGCTACTTGTGGGGCAACCAGCAGCTGCGCCTCCTCATCCGCGCGGGCGGTCTGACCATGCTCACCTCGGGGATCAGCGGGGCCGCCGTCTACGCGGTCGTGGAGGGACTCGGCCACTCCCCCGCGTACACGGGCGTGCTGTACGTCGTACAGGGAGCCGGTTCGGTCGCGGTCGGCGTGGCTTCGGGGGCGCTGCTGCGGCGCTTCGGAGGCCGCCGCTTCGGCGGGGCGGGCATCGCGCTCACCGCCCTCGCCGCGGCCCTGCACGCACTGCCGTACGACGGGACGGCCCTGGCGGGCAGCCTCGCCAACGGCCTCGGGCTGCCCTGTGTGCTGATCGCGGGCATGACGGCGGTACAGCGCGAGACACCGCAGGCCCTCCTGGGCCGCGCGGCGGCGACCGCGAACACCTTGATGTTCACGCCGACCGCACTGGGCATCGCCCTGGGCGCGGCCCTGATCGAGACAGTCGACTACCGCATCCTGCTGCCGGCCCTTGCCGGGGCACGACTGCTGATCGCCATGCCCCTGCTCAAGGCCCCACCGGCGGCGGCTACTTCACGTCGGCCCAGCGCTTGATCGTCGCGATGGCCCGGGTCTGTTCGGCCGCCGGGAGCTTGGCGATGGAGGCGCCGTGGTTGGAGCCGGGGACCTCGTAGCGGTAGGAGTCGTGGTGGCTCGGGGTGAACTTCTCCGCGCTCCACGGGTCGTTCTCGCCGTAGATGAACATCATCCGCTGGCCGCGGGTCTTCACCCAGCGGTCGACGTCGGCGATCGTCCTGTTGCGGTACGAGCCGCGCATCGCCTCGGGAAGGACGGAGTTGGGCTGGTAGATGTCCGGGTAGTGGCGGACATCCTTGAGGTGCTTGAACTTCAGGTCGGCCCAGCCGAGTTGGGTGGCGGCCTGACGGTAGTAGGGGCCCGTGCCGTTCGTGCCGAGGGACTCGTCCTGGTAGACGCTGAAGCCGTGCTTCTTCGACCAGTCGTAGAGCTCGTCGTCGCCTGCCTTCTTGGCGTCGGGCACGGTCGGGCAGTTGTCGACGGTGCCGCTCTGCCAGAAGTTCCACACCTGGTCGAGCACGGCGAACTCGTAGGCCCGGTCGGTGGTGCCGAGTGTCTCCTCGAACGTGTCGCCGTTGGCCTTGGCGTCCGCCTCGAACCTGGGGAGCAGTGCCTCGCGGCGCACCAGCATCTCGCGCTGAACGGCGTTCAGGGCCTTGCGGCATTCGGCCGTGCCGACCGTCCTGAAGAAGCGCTCGTAGCCGCTGTCGTCCTTGTTGTTCGCGTCGTTCGGAGCCACGAACGCGACGACCGCGTCGAGGTCGTCGGGGTAGAAGCGCTCGTGGTACGTCGCCGTCATCCCGCCCTTGCTCGCGCCCGTGCCGAGCCACTTGCCCTTCTCGATGCCGCGCAGCGCCTGAGTGAGGCGGTGCTCGTCGGCGGCCTCCTGCTCGACGGTGAGCTTTGACCAGTCGGAGCCGGTCGCGCCCGAGGGGCGGGACTGCTCGAAGTAGCGGTGCTCGACGCTGACTTGGTTGGCGTCGATCAGCTTGGTGAGGGCTGTGGTGTTGGACGCCAGGGTGTATCCGCCGGTGTAGAGGACGGTCGGCTTGTCCGTGGCCTTGTGCCAGAGCGTGGCGCGCTGGGTGAAGGTGCCCGCGCGGGGGTTGCCGTGGTCGACGGGCTGGGCGTACGTGAGCGTGTAGAAGGGGTAGCCCTCCCTGTCGGCCACGGAGACGACCTTCATGCCGGGGATCTTCTCCAACCGGTCCCGGATGTCGGGCGCGGCGGCCTGCCCCCCACCCGTCTGCGCGGCGGCGGGGACGGCCCCGCCGAGTATCGCCGCGCCTGCCATGAACCCGGCGCAGAACAGCGCCGATATCCCCTTGTTGCGCACCTTGTCTCCTCTTACTGGAGCGAATGGTTGCGCGGATGGTAACCGTCTTCACTCGGCGGACGACAGGGGCTGCTTGAGCTCCGAAAGGGCCGTCCTCACCTGCGCGAGATCCGCGTCCGACGCCAACCCGGCGTGGTAGAGCCGCAGTTCGTCCGCGCCCCGCGAGAGCGCGTGCGCCGCGTCGGCGGCGAGGGTGTCGGGGCTGCCGCCCATGCCGGACACGATGGTCAGGTTCGCCGCGAGGGTGGTGCGGTCGGTGCGGTACGGGGCGAACGCGGTCAGGGCGTCCGCGCCGCCCGTGCAGGGCACCACCACCCCGTCGGCCACGGAGAGGATGTGCCGTGGGTCGACACCGGCGTTGGCACCGCAGTGGTAGGTCACCGGATCGGCGTGCAGCAGCACTTGGAAGCCGTCGGGGGCGGCGGCGCGCACGGCCGCGATCGCCGCCTCCTGGAGTGTGCGGGCGGTTTCCTCGCGCCACGCGCGCGTGGCGCTCGCCGTCTCGGCGCCGATGAACTTCTCCACCGCGCTCCAGCCGCCGGGGGGTTCGTCACCTCTCCACACGGGCTCCAGGGCGCGGCGGACTCGGGTCTCCAACTCGGCGGCGGCGAGGCCTTGCCGTGCGTACCCCTCACGGCAGTCCGCGCAGAAGCACAGCGACATGAGGTACTGCCCGGCCTCGCCGAGCGCCACCCCGGCGATCTTGTCGTGGGCGTGCAGATGCGCGAGTCCGTACCAGCCGAGGGACTCCAGCTCGGTGCCGCTCGCGCCGGGGCGGACGGCGGCCTCGGCGGCGAGGTCGACGAGGTACGCGCGCGTGGCGGGCTGTGCGATGCAGGGCGCCCAGGGGTAGCGGTCTCCGTAGGCGTTGACGACGGACGTGTCCGGGTGGTCGGCGCCCATACGGGAGTTGTGGGCGAGGACCACCCAGGTGTGCACGTCGAGCCCGGTGGCCGCCAGCGCCTCGGCGGCCTCTCCGTAGGCGTCGCCCGGCGCCCAGTCGCCGGCCGCGTACGGACGGAGTGCGCGCCCCTCCCACCGGCCGACGGGTGCGTACAACACCGCCGCGTGCTCGGCGGTGACGATGCGGTGGCGCGGGTGGCGGGGGGTCAGCGCGCGCGTGGAGTGGTAGGCGGAGGCGAGGGTGGCCTGCTGGACGCCGAGGTCCGCGACGCGCGCGGGCGCAGCGGGGTCCCCGACGACGTCCCAGGGATAGAGAAAGGCGGAGGTCTTCATGCGCCCTCCTCCCGCAGCAGGGCCCGCCCGCGCTCGATCAGCTCGGCGAGGCGCTTGATGTGCTCGTCGGCGGGTTCGTGCAGCGGCGTCCGCACCCCGCCGACGTCGAGCCCGGCCAGCCGTACGCCGGCCTTGACGAGGGAGACGGCGTACCCCCTGCCCTCGCTGCGCAGCTCCACGAAGGGGCGGTAGAAGCCGTCGATGAGCCGGTTCACGGTGGCATCGCCCTCGGCGGTCCCTGCGTTGAAGGCCCGGTGGAAGGCGAGCGCGATGTCGGGCGCGAAGCAGAAGACCGCCGAGGAGTAGAGCGTCACGCCGATGCCGCGGTAGGCGAGCCCGGTCAGCTCGGCGGTGGGCAGGCCGTTGAAGTAGAGGAACTCCTCCGGGACTTCCGCGCGCACGGCGCTGACGATGCGCTGCATCAGGTCCATGTCGCCGAGGCCGTCCTTGAAGCCGATGACGCCTTCGGTGCGGGCGAGCTCGACGACCGTCTCCGGGGTGAACACGGCGTTGTCGCGCTGGTAGACGATGACGTCGAGGGAGGTGGCGGCGGCCAGTTCGGCGTAGTGCCTCAGCAGTCCCTCCTGCTCGGCCGCGACGAGATAGGGCGGCATCGCGAGCAGCCCGTCGGCGCCCGCGTCCTCGGCGAGCTCGGCGTACCGCACGGCGAGCGCGGTGCCGTACCCGGCGCCCGCGACCACCGGCACCCGCCCCGCCGACTCCTCGACGGCGGCGCCGACGCAGGCCCGGAACTCCTCGGGCGTCAGGGCGTGGAACTCACCCGTGCCGCAGCAGGCGAACACGGCTGCCGCTCCCGCCTCGATCCCCGCGCGCACGTGCGCGCGGAAGACATCGAGGTCGATGGAGCCGTCGGGGCCGTAGGCGGTGACCGGGAAGAAGAGCGGCCCGCTGGGGATGTCGAGTCGAGCGGCGAGGGGTGCTGACGTCACGGGCTCTCCCTTAGCGTGCACGTTTCTGATTCACGTCCATATTTCTGAACACACCCACGCTAAGCCGCCGCTTGAGCCCCGGTCAAGCGCCAAGGTCGGCACAAGGTCGGCACTAGGTCGGAACTAGGTCCGCAACAAAACAATGATCCATGGGCGATCGGCGAGCGGACGACCTACCTCCGTACACCACTTGACGCGACGAGCCGTTGATCCCTAGCGTGTCCACAGATGTGAATGCTGTACGTCCACGCGAATAGTGCTGTACGTACACGCGAATGCAGCCGCTGATCCGAGGAGACCCCCTCATGCCCGCTCCCCGCACCGTCCTGCTCACCGGCGCCGCAGGCGGCCTCGGCACCTTGATGCGGGGGCTCCTTCCGGCCTACGGCTACGAACTGCGGCTGCTCGACGTGCGGCCCATCGAGGGCGAGCCGGACGCGATCACGGCGGACCTCGCCGACAAGAAGGCGCTGCGGGAGGCCGTGCGGGGCGTCGACGCGGTCATCCATCTCGCGGGCATCTCCCTGGAGTCCTCCTTCGACAAGATCCTGCGGGCGAACATCGAGGGGACGTACAACCTCTACGAAGCGGCGCGCGAGGAGGGCGTCCGCCGTGTCGTCTTCGCGTCGTCGAACCACGCGGTGGGGTTCACGCCGCGGCCCGTCGGCGACGATCCGCTGATCGCGGTGGACGCGCCGCGCCGCCCCGACACGTTCTACGGCCTGTCCAAGTCCTTCGGCGAGGATCTCGCCCAGTTCTACTGGGACAAGCACGGGGTGGAAACGGTCTCGGTGCGGATCGGCTCGTGCTTCCTGGAGCCGACGAGTGTGCGGATGCTGTCGGTCTGGATGAGCCCCGGGGACGGGGCACGGCTCTTCCACGCGGCGCTGACCGCTCCCGCGGTGGGGCATGCGGTGGTGTACGGGTCGTCCGCCAACACGCGGCTGTGGTGGGACCTTTCGTCGGCGCGGGCGCTCGGCTACGCGCCGGAGGACGACTCCGAGCAGTACGCGGAGAAGCTGGTCGCGGAGCAGGGTGAACTGGATCCCGCGAACCCCGACCACGCGAACCTGGGGGGCCACTTCTGCACCAATCCGCCGGTGTGGCCGTACTAAGGGCTCCTTTCCCACCCCGCCCCTTCCCGACTGTGGGCTGAGAGATTTCCCCGGACCGGCGGGAATCTCAGCCCGTCCGGCGTTTGAGGACGAACTCGGCGAAGCCGGTGATGACAGCAACCGAGGCCCCCGCGCCGAGCGGGTTTTCGGGAAGGGGCGGGGTTGGGGAAAGGAAAGCCCCGAACCCCAAGCGGGCAGCGAACGGGCACCCCCCACCCCCCGAACGGGCACCCCCCAAGCCCGAAGCAGAGGCCCCCGCGCTGTCAAACGGGCACAGCCGGGCACCATCACCCCCGCTCCGAGCCTGTTCACGCACCGCCCCCCGCTGTAGAACTTCCCACAGGGCCCGAACGGGCACAGCGAGGGAAGGAGGCGGCGGCCATGACCGCGGAAGAGCGCCAGCGGGAGATCGTCAGGGCGGCACGGACCTCCGGCTCCGTGGACGTCACCGCACTCGCCACCAAACTGGGCGTCGCCAAGGAAACCGTCCGCCGCGACCTCCGCGCCCTGGAGGACCACGGCCTGGTCCGCCGCACCCACGGCGGCGCCTATCCCGTGGAGAGCGCGGGCTTCGAGACGACCCTCGCCTTCCGCACCACCATGCACGTCCCGGAGAAGAGAAGGATCGCCACCGCCGCCGCCGACCTCCTCGGCGACGCCGAAACGGTCTTCATCGACGAGGGCTTCACCCCGCAGCTCATCGCCGAGGCGCTCCCCGAAGCCTCCGAGGG
Source organism: Streptomyces sp. NPDC033180 (assembly GCF_055577645.1). Taxonomy (NCBI): domain Bacteria; kingdom Bacillati; phylum Actinomycetota; class Actinomycetes; order Kitasatosporales; family Streptomycetaceae; genus Streptomyces; species Streptomyces sp. NPDC033180. Next base: position 115,768 of record NZ_JBVIPU010000001.1, read on the forward strand.
CCGCCCCCTGACCGTGGTCACCGCCTCCCTGGCCACCGCCGGAGCCCTCGCCGATGCCGACAACATGTCCGTCCTCCTCCTCGGCGGCCGCGTCCGCCCCGGCACCCTCGCCACCGTCGACCACTGGACGACGCACATGCTGGCCGGGTTCGTGATCGACCTCGCCTACATCGGGGCCAACGGCATCTCCCGTGAGCACGGCCTGACCACACCCGACCCGGCGGTCAGCGAGGTGAAGACGCAGGCCATCCGCGCGTCACGGCGCACGGTGTTCGCGGGCGTGCACACCAAGTTCGGGGCGACCAGCTTCTGCAGGTTCGCGCACGTCGGCGAGCTGGAGGCGATCGTCACGAGCACGCAGCTGCCCGCATCCGAGGCGCACCGCTACTCACTCCAGGGCCCGCAGGTCATCCGCGTCTGACCCGCCCCCGCTCACCTCACCTCCCCCGGCACCTCTCGTGATCCCGTACGCCCAAATTCACCCCCCGCTCACCCCTGTAGATCCCGATACATCCACCTACGTCCCCTACGTCCCCTACGTGCAGGAGCATTCATGCGAACCCAGAGTCGACGGAGGCCGCGCGCACTCGCCGCGGCAGCCGCAGGGACGCTGCTTGCCCCGCTGCTCTCCGGCTGCTGGGCCGGGGCCGGCGGGACCGGTTCTGGCGGTGACTCCATCAACGTACTGATGGTGAACAACCCGCAGATGGTCGAACTGCAGAAGCTCACCGCCGCCCACTTCACCAAGGAAACGGGCATCAAGGTGAACTTCACGGTCCTGCCCGAGAACGACGTCCGCGACAAGATCAGCCAGGACTTCGCCAACCAGGCAGGCCAGTACGACGTCGCCACGCTCAGCAACTACGAGATCCCGATCTACGCCAAGAACGACTGGCTGCACGAACTCGGCTCGTACACCCGGAAGGACAAGGCGTACGACGAGAAGGACGTACTGCCGTCCATGCGCCAGTCCCTCACCGGGGACGACGGCAAGCTCTACGGACAGCCCTTCTACGGAGAGTCGTCCTTCCTGATGTACCGGAAGGACGTGTTCAAGAAGGCAGGCCTCACCATGCCGAAGCGCCCCACCTGGCAGCAGGTGGCGAAGCTCGCGGGTGACGTCGAAGACGCCGGCGCCGAGCCCGGGATGAAGGGCATCTGTCTGCGCGGGCTTCCGGGCTGGGGTGAACTGATCGCGCCGCTGACGACCGTGGTGAACACCTTCGGAGGGACGTGGTTCGACAAGGGGTGGAAGGCCCGCCTCGACTCACCCGAGTTCGAGAAGGCAACTCGCTTCTACGTGGACCTCGTTCGCAAGCACGGCGAGTCCGGCGCCGCCCAGTCCGGCTATGCCGAGTGCCTGAACAACCTCACCCAGGGCAAGACCGCCATGTGGTACGACGCCACGGCCGCCGCCGGTTCGCTGGAGTCCGCCAAGTCCCCGGTCAAGGGCAAGATCGGCTACGTACCGGCGCCCGTGGAGAAGACGAGGAGCTCCGGCTGGCTCTACACCTGGGCCTGGGGCCTGCAGAAGGCCTCGCGCAACCCGGACAAGGCCTGGAAGTTCGTCTCCTGGGCCTCCAGCAAGGAGTACGAGCAGCTGGTCGGCGAGAAGATCGGCTGGTCCAACGTCCCCGCGGGCAAGCGCTCCTCGACTTACGACAACCCCGAGTACCGCAAGGAAGCCGCCGCCTTCCAGGACGTCACCCACGACGCCATCGAGGGCGCCCGGCCGACCGACCCCGGCGTGCAGCCCAGGCCCGCGCCCGGCATTCAGTTCGTCGGCATCCCCGAGTTCACCGACCTCGGCACGAAGGTCTCCCAGGAGATCAGCGCGGCCATCGCCGGGCGCCAGTCCGTCGAATCGGCCCTCAAGAAGTCACAGAAGCTCGCCGAGAAGATCGCCGAGGAGTACGAGGGACGATGACCGCCACCGCCAGTACCACCCCCACCGTCGCGCCCACCACCGCGCGCGTGCCCGGAGCCGGGAAGTCGGGACGGCTGCGTGCCTGGGCCACCAGGGCCCCGCTGCTGCCCGCCCTGATCTTCATGGTCGTCGTCACCCAGCTGCCGTTCGTGGCCACGCTGGTGATCTCCTTCTTCGACTGGAACGCGCTCTACCCCGACGCCCGCAGCTTCGCCGGCCTCGACAACTACTCCGAGGTCCTCACCGACCCGGACCTGCGCAAGTCCGTTCTGACGACCATCGTGCTCACGGCCACCGTCGTGATCGCGAGCGTCGTCATCGGCCTCGGCCTCGCCCTGCTCCTCGACCGGAAGTTCCGCGGCCGGGGCATGGTGCGTACGTTGCTCATCGCGCCGTTCCTGCTGGTGCCGGTGGCCGCCGCGCTGCTGTGGAAGCACGTGCTCTACAACCCCGAGTACGGCCTCTTCAACGGCCTGCTCCACTGGGTGGGCGGCGACGGCGCGACCCAGCCCGACTGGGTCTCCAACACCCCGCTGATCGCCATCGAGGCCTCCCTGATCTGGCAGTGGACGCCCTTCATGATGCTGATCCTGCTCGCGGGCCTGCAGAGCCGCGACAGTGAACTCATCGAAGCGGCCCGGATGGACGGCGCCGGCAACTGGCAGGTGTTCCGCTATCTGACGCTGCCGCACCTGCGCCGTTATCTGGAGCTCGGCGCGCTGCTCGGCTCGATCTACATCGTGCAGAACTTCGACGCCGTCTTCACGATCACCTCGGGCGGCCTGGGCACCGCCAACCTGCCCTACACCGTCTACCAGAGCTTCTACCAGGCCCACGAGAACGGCCTGGCGTCCGCCGCCGGTGTCCTCGTCGTCATCGGTTCCATCATCATCGCGACCTTCGCGCTGCGGGTCGTCTCGTCCCTGTTCCGTGAGGAGGCGTCCCGCGCATGAGCACTGCCGTGACGCAGACACGTACCCAGCCCGGGAGCCGGTTCCGGATCCGTGGCTCCGCGGGCCTCGGCCTCGCCGCCTGGCTGGCCGGCATCCTGTTCTTCCTGCCCATCGCCTGGATGACGCTGACCTCCTTCCACTCGGAGGAGGACGCCGCGACCAACCCGCCCTCGCTCGCCGCGTCGCTCACCCTGGACGGCTACCGCGACTTCTTCGGATCGGGCGGCGGCGCGAGTCCCTGGCCCTCGCTCATCAACTCGACGGTCGCGTCGGTGGCCTCGACCCTGCTGGTGCTGCTCCTCGCGCTGCCGGCCGCGTACGCGCTCTCCATCAGGCCGGTGAAGAAGTGGACGGACGTCCTGTTCTTCTTCCTGTCGACGAAGATGCTGCCGGTCGTGGCGGGCCTGCTCCCGATCTATCTCTTCGCCAAGAACGCCGAGATGCTCGACAACATCTGGCTGCTCGTCATCCTCTACACGTCGATGAACCTGCCGATCGCGGTGTGGATGATGCAGTCCTTCCTCTCCGAGGTGCCGGTCGCGATCATCGAGGCCGCGCAGATCGACGGGGCTCGGCTGCCCACCGTCCTCGCGCGCGTGGTGGCTCCCATCGCGCTGCCGGGCATCGCGGCGACGTCCCTGATCTGCTTCATCTTCAGCTGGAACGAACTCCTCTTCGCGCGGGTGCTCACGGGCGTGGTCGCCCAGACCGCGCCCGTGTTCCTGACCGGCTTCATCACCAGCCAGGGCCTGTTCCTGGCGAAGGTGTGCGCCGCGTCGCTCGTGATCTCCCTGCCGGTGCTCGCCGCGGGGTTCGCCGCCCAGGACAAGCTGGTCCAGGGCCTGTCGTTGGGAGCCGTCAAGTGAAGGCCGCCATCATCGAGTCCGTCGGCAAGGCTGTCGTCGGCGAGGTGCCCGACCCCACTCCGGGGCCGCGCGAAGTCGTCGTCGAGGTCGCCGCGTGCGGTCTGTGCGGGACCGATCTGCACATCCTGCAGGGCGAGTTCGCGCCCACGCTGCCGGTGGTGCCGGGGCACGAGTTCGCCGGGCAGGTGGTGGGTCTCGGGCGCGAGGTCACCGAGCTCGCGGTGGGCGACCGCGTCGCCGTCGACCCCTCGCTCTACTGCTACGAGTGCCGCTACTGCCGCACCGGCCACAACAACCTCTGCGAGCGGTGGGCCGCGATCGGTGTCACCACGGCGGGCGGCGCGGCCCAGTACGCACTCGCGCCCGTCGCGAACTGCGTGCGCCTCCCGGAGAACGTCCGCACCCAGGACGCGGCCCTCATCGAGCCGCTGTCCTGCGCGGTACGCGGCTACGACGTGCTCCGCGCCCAGCTGGGCGCCCACGTGCTGATCTACGGCTCCGGAACGATGGGCCTGATGATGCTGGAGCTCGCCAAGCGGACGGGGGCGGCGAGCGTGGACGTCGTGGATCTCAACCCGGACCGTCTCGCCACGGCGCGGCAGTTGGGCGTATCGGGGTCTGCTGCGGGCGCGGACGAGCTGGACCGGCCGCAGGGCTGGGACATCGTGGTCGACGCCACGGGCAACGCGAACGCGATCCAGGACGGCCTCGGGCGGGTCGCCAAGGCGGGGACGTTCCTGCAGTTCGGGGTGGCCGACTACGCGACGCGGGTGAGCATCGATCCCTACCGCATCTACAACCAGGAGATCACCATCACCGGGTCGATGGCGGTGCTGCACAGCTATGAGCGGGCGGCGGAGCTGTTCGCCGGCGGCGTGCTGGATCCGGAGGTCTTCATCAGCGACCGGATGCCGCTGGATGCGTACCCCGAGGCGCTCGACCGGTTCGCGTCGGGGGTGGGCCGGAAGATCGTGGTGGTGCCGTAAGGGCCCCGGTCCTCGATCGCCGGACGGGTCTGAGATTTCAGCCCGTCCGGCGATCGAGGACGAGAGAAAACTTCCGCGGGTAAGGGAACGGCAAAGCCGGGACGTTCGTTACCCCGTGCATGACCGCTATGACACCCGGCTCGAACATCCCTCTCTCCGCCACCCGTGTGGCGGTGGACGTCGCCGCTCCGGTGCGGCTCGACGTATCGGGCCTGCTGCTCACCGCCGACGGCAAGGTGCGCTCCGACGACGACTTCATCTTCTTCAACCAGCCCGCCGGCCCCGGCGTGACCTACGAGTCGGGTGGCGGCACGACCCCCGACAAGATCACGGTGGACACCACCGCCGTGCCCGCGGGCATCGAGAAGATCGTCGTCACCGCGAGCCCGGACGCGGCGGGCCAGTCCTTCCAGGGCATCGAGCCCACCGCCACCATCCGCAACGCGGACGACGGTTCCGTCCTCGCCACGTTCACGCCCCCGCAGCTCGGCGGCGAGACCGCCCTGGTGATCGTCGAGGTCTATCTGCGCAACGGCGCATGGAAGGCGCGCGCCGTCGGCCAGGGGTACTCGAACGGCCTGGCCGGGATCGCCACGGACTTCGGTGTCTCGGTCGAGGAGCCCGCGGCCCCGGCCGCTCCGGCCGCCGCCGCGCCCGCCGCCCCGATGGCGCCGCCGCCCGCCGCCCCGGTCCAGAGCCCGCCCCCGCCGGTCGCGGACCCCCGCCTCGCGGCACCGGCCGCTCCCGCCGCTCCCTTGGCGCCCGCGCCCGGTGCCGGGAAGATCAACCTGGACAAGGGCCGGGTCAGCCTCCAGAAGAACCAGACCGTGTCCCTGGTCAAGGGCGGCAAGCCGCTGCTCTCGCAGGTCAAGATGGGCCTGGGCTGGGAGCCGGCGTACGGCGGCAAGGACATCGACCTGGACGCCTCCGTCATCGCGTACGGCCCGCAGCGCAACCACGTGGACAGCTGCTACTTCGGCAAGCTGTCGATCGTGAACGGCGCGATCAAGCACTCCGGCGACAACCTCACGGGCGAGGGCGGCGGTGACGACGAGGTGATCGTCGTGGACCTGGGCCGTCTGCCGCAGGAGGTGACGGGTCTCGTCTTCACGGTGAACTCGTTCTCGGGCCAGAAGTTCACGCAGGTCGCCAAGGCGTACTGCCGTCTGCTCGACGCGGCGACGGGCGAGGAGCTGGTCCGCTTCGACCTCACGAACGCCGAGGCGCAGACGGGCGTGATGATGGCCAAGCTGATCAAGCAGTTCACCGGAGAGTGGGAAATGACCGGCATGGGTGACTTCGTGAAGTCACGGACCGTGCGCGGAATGGTGAAGCCCGCGGCGCAGGCGCTCTAGCGGCAGCGGGCATGTACAGGGGCGGCCACCCGGAGGATTCCTCCCGGCGGCCGCCCCATTGTCGTACGCAGATCAGGGGATCAGAGCTTGGACAGCTTGGGATACGGGCTCAGGAACCGTCCCTGGCGGCCGGCGAAGTCGATGACCACCGCTTCCTCGCCTTCGACTCCGACGATCCGTCCGAGTCCGTACTGGTCGTGCGAGACCCGGTCGCCCACGGCGAACTGCTCGATGGGCGGTGCGGGCGGCGGCGGAACGTTAAAGGGGCTGTTCGGCAGGTGGCGTCGGGTACCGGGGGGCCTCGTCATGTTCCGAGTATGCGCCCTCCGGACCCCGACGCACCATGCTCCGAGCTCACACGGTCCTCACATCGGCATCAAACCGACACACAATTTCCTGTTCCCCACAGCGCTACGTAGTCGTTCGGTGGCACCGCGCGCACATATGTACCCCAGACGCCACGCCCCCGGATCAGAACAAGGCACTGTACGCATTCAGGGCGGGCTGCCCGCCGAGGTGGGCGTACAGGACGGTCGCGTCGCGTGCGATCTCCCCCCTGTCCACCAGGTCGATCATCCCGGCCATCGACTTCCCCTCGTACACCGGGTCGGTCACCATGCCCTCCGTGCGGGCGGCGAGCCGCATCGCGTCGAGGGTCGCCTCGTCGGGGAGCCCGTAGGTGCCCGCGTGGTAGCGCGCGTCCAGCTCGATGTCGGCGTCCTCGACCTCTGCCTGCACGCCGATGAGTCCGGCCGTCCCCCGCGCGATCCTGGCGATCTGCTCGCGGGTGCGGCCGGGATCGGCGGAGGCGTCGATGCCGAGCACGCGGCGGGGGCGGCCGCCCTCCTCCGCGAGCGCGGCGAAGCCGGCGATCATGCCCGCCTGCGTGGACCCCGTGACCGAACAGACCACGACGGTGTCGAAGAAGACCCCCAACTCCTCCTCCTGTTCGGCGACTTCGTACGCCCAGTGCGCGAAGCCCAGACCTCCGAGAGGGTGCTCGGAGCAGCCCGCCGGGATCGCGTACGGCCGCCCGCCCGCCTCTTCGACCTCGCGCACCGCCCGCGCCCAGCTCTCCTTGATGCCGATGCCGAACCCGGCGCGCACGAGGCGTACGTCGGCGCCCGCGAGTCTGCTGATGAGGATGTTGCCGACCTTGTCGTAGACGGAATCGGGCCAGTCGACCCAACTCTCCTGGATCAGCACACACTTCAGACCCGCGCGGGCCGCCACGGCCGCGACCTGGCGGGTGTGGTTGGACTGGACACCGCCGATCGACACGAGGGTGTCGCAGCCCTGGGCGAGGGCGTCGGCGACCAGATACTCCAGCTTGCGGGTCTTGTTGCCGCCGTACGCGATGCCGGAGTTGCAGTCCTCCCGTTTGGCCCAGAGCGCGGCTCCGCCGAGGTGGTGGGTGAGGCGGTCCAGGGGGTGGACGGGCGAGGGGCCGAAGAGGAGGGGGTAGCGGGCGTAGGAGTCGAGGGGTGCGGACACGGGGCCTCCGGGAGGTTCAGGGGTGGGCGAGCTCTTCCAGGACGCGCCAGATCTCCGTGGTGACGGCCGCCGCCGCTTCCGGGTCGCCCTTCGCGCACGCGTCGATCAGCCGCTCGTGCAGTTCGGCGGAGCCACAGGTCACGCCCTCGCCGAAGCGCTGCCTCGCCAGGCGGCGGATGAGGGGGGTGTAGCGGGTGATGGTGGCCGCGGCAGCGCTGTTGCCGCAGGCGCCGACGAGGACGCCGTGCAGATCGTCGTCGGCCAGCAGGGCCTGCTCCACGTCGCCGGACGCGACGGCCGCCGCGAAGCGGCGGTTGGCCTGCCGCATCGCGTGGAGGTGCGCGGGCTCCAGGCGGGGCACCGCGCCGCGGGCGACAAGTTCGTGCATGGCGCGGACGACGGCCGCCGCGTCCCTGACGCCGGCCGCGTCCAGGGGCGTCACGCGGGTGTGGCTCTGCGGTTTGCTCTCCAGGAGCCCTTCGTCGACAAGCCGCGCGAACGCCTCGCGGACGGGCGCGCGGGACAGCCCGAGCGAGGCGGCGAGTTCGGTGTCCCGCACGACGCTGCCCGGCGGAATGTCACCGCCGACGATGGCGTCGCGGATCGATGCGTACGCCTGATCCCTGAGGAGGGTACGGCGCACCGGTCGCATGGCTCCCATGCACTGAAATGTTAGATGTCAACTCCCGGGGCGGGCAAGGGACATGGACGCCTGCGCTCGGTCTAGCCGCGCTGCCTGCGCCACGGCCCGGTGATCGCCAGCATGATGCCGGGTGACTGGATGTTGGCGTAGAGCGTCTTGCCGTCGGGCGAGAACGTGACGCCGGTGAACTCGCTGTAGGAGGGCTTCTCGGGGGTGCCCCCCGCCGCGGCAGCGGCTGATGTCACAGCGAGTTCGTTGCGTGCGATCGGGTACGTGCGCCCGCGCTCGGTCGCCCCGAAGAGGTGCTGGATGCCGGAGCCGTCCTCGGCGATGACGAGGCCGCCGTACGGGGAGACGGTGATGTTGTCGGGGCCGTCGAAGGCGCCGTCCCTGGAAGGGTCCTGATTGACGCCGAGGAGGACCTTCAGGGTCAGGGTGCGGCGGGCCGGGTGGTAGAACCACACCTGGCCGTCGTGCTGGACCGGGCTCTCGTCACGGGCGTACGAGGCGACGATGTAGGCACCGCCGTCACCCCACCACATGCCTTCCAGCTTGCGGGCGCGCGTGATGTCGCCGTCGTCGAACTGCTCGCGCACCGGGACCGTGCGGGCGTCGCGGTCCGGGACCTCCACCCAGTCCACCCCGTACACGGTGCCGATCTTGGTGGCGCGGGACAGGTCGTCCACGAAACGGCCGCCGGAGTCGTAGCACCTGGGCGCCTTCAGGACGCCCGCGTCGTCGGCGAGGCCGCGCAGCTTGCCGCGGCCGTGCTTGAGGCCGTGCGGCGGCGTCCAGCGGTAGAGCAGGCCGTTGGGCTCGTCGGCGTCCTCGGTGAGGTACAGGTGCCCGCGCTTGGGGTCGACGACGACGGCCTCGTGGGCGTAGCGGCCGAGCGCCTTGATCGGCTTGGGCGCCCGGTTGGCACGCCGGTCGTAGGGGTCGACCTCGAAGACGTAGCCGTGGTCCTTGGTCATACCGTTCTGGCCGGCCTTGTCCTCGGTCTCCTCGCAGGTCAGCCAGGTGCCCCAGGGGGTGGAGCCGCCCGCGCAGTTGGTGGCGGTGCCCGCGATGCCGACCCACTCGGCGACGTGCCCGTCGCGGCGGACCTCGACGACCGTGCAGCCGCCGGACGCGGCCGGGTCGTAGACCAGGCCGTCGGTGAGGGGGACCGGGTGCGGCCACTTGGAGCGGGGGCCGCTCAGCTCGTGGTTGTTGACGAGCAGCGTCACGCCGCGCGGGCCCTCGAAGGCGGCCGTGCCGTCGTGGTTGGACGGCGTGAATTCGCCGGTCTCCAGCTTCGTCCTGCCGCTGTGGGTGAGGACGCGGTACGAGAATCCGGCGGGCAGCGCGAGCAGGCCCTTCGGATCGGGGACGAGGGGGCCGTAGCCGGGGGCGCCGAGGAGGTCGGCCTCGTCCTCCGCCGTCTCCTGGGCCGCGAGCGCGCCGGGCGCGGTGGCGAGAGCGCCGACGCTGCCGACCAGCGCGACGCCCGCACCGGTGATCGCGGAGCGTCTGGCGAAGTCCCTGCGGGTGAGCGACATGATGTCTCCTGAGGCGCGTACGAGTGGGCTACGGGCTGGCTGTGTACGTGCTGCGACTCTCGGCCTGCATACTTCCAGTTTCGGCCGGGCTGCTGTCGGCGTCACGTTCCCGCTCGCGGACAAACGGCGGTTGAACACCGTCCGACGTCAAGGGGCTCCCTTCCATGAACCTGCCTGCCACCGCCCGCCGTGTCCTGATCAGCGGGGCCTCGCGTCTGCGCACCTGACCGAGAGGTTGGAAGAGTCTTCGTAAAGAAGGTCATCAAGCGCGGATCACCCATAAAGCCAAGATTTCGTGCAGAACGGCTTGACCCGCCATCCACACGGCAATAGACATCCCCTACCTGCATCACCCGTTGGGGGAGGCGAGCCGCGTGGACGCATCGCAGGCACGCCGCCTCCATGAGGACCGGCTGATGAAGCTGGCCAATGTCACCGGCGTCGGCATCGGGAAGGACGATCACTCGCGAGCGGACGTGATCGTCGTGTTCGTGACCCGCAAGGTGCCCCGTGACCGGCTCCGGGACGAAGACGTGGTTCCGGAAGTGCTCGAAGGCGTCCCTGTGCGCGTGCTCGCCATCGGTGAGCCCGCAGCGCAGTAGGACGGCCTGCGAAGACGATCGGAACTCCACCCTTCAACCAAGGGGAAGAGGTGGTCTGGCGTGGTGAGCCAGCCCGAATTGATGCGAGGACCCACCGGCGGTCAGCTCAGCGACAGCTCACGCCAGCAGGCGACAGGGGACTTCCTGGGCCCCCAGACGTCGCCGGCCAACGTCGTCGGCTTCGGCCACGGCGTGAAGTGGATCGACGGAGAGCCCACCGGCGAACCCGCGGTCATCGTGTTCGTGACGCAGAAGGTTCCGGAGTCCATGCTCCCGGAGCGGGACGTCATCCCGTCCCAGATGGACGACGGCACCCCCACCGACGTCGTCGCCGTCGGCCACGTCGCCGCACAGCGGCAGCAGCGCAAGGCGGGCCGCGCCGAGGACCCCTCGGTGACGTACGGCCCCGACGGCGGCGTGAGCGAACAGCTCGCGGGCCTTTCGCAGCCCATGCTCGAAGAGCTCAGCGGACTCGGCGCGTTCGAGCCGCAGCTCCTCAAGCGCCGGATGCGCCCGTGCCCCTCCGGCGCCTCGGTCGGCAACGTACGCGTGACGGCCGGCACGCTCGGCAGCGTGGTCTACGACTTCCTGCCCGGCGCCTCGGTCGACCCGCCGGGCCCCGGCCTCGGCATACCGGCGAAGTTCTACATCCTGTCCAACAACCACGTGCTCGCCGACTCCAACCGCGCCCAGCTGGGCAGCGCGATCGTGCAGCCGGGTGTCTTCGACGGCGGCCAGGACCCGGCCGACCGCATCGCGACCCTGGAGCGCTTCATCACGATCCAGTTCGCCCCGCAGATTCCGTTGGAGCGGCACAACAACGTCGTCGACGCGGCACTCGGCACCGTCGACTTCCAGGACGCCACCCGCGAGACGTACTTCAGCGGGGCGCCGCGCGCGTGGCGCCGCAAGGCGAACGTCGCGGTCGGCGACCTGGTCAAGAAGACCGGCCGCACGACCAACATCTCCTTCGGCCGGATCATCGCCGTGGACGCGACCATCGACGTCAACTACGGCACGGCGGGCACAGCCCGCTTCAAGGACCAGATCCTGACGACGAACATCTCGGCGGGCGGCGACTCGGGGTCCCTGGTGACCTCGCTCGACAACGTCGCGCTCGGCCTGCTGTTCGCCGGTTCCTCGACCGTCACCGTGCTCAACCACCTCGAGAACGTCCGCGCGCTGCTGCGCATCGAGGTCTCCGAACAGCTGGCCTGACCGGTCGCACCACGAGAGGAGGGCTTTCATGACCACTCAGGCACGCAAGCAGAAGGGGCAGGCCCGCGCGGAGCACCGCTTCCACAACCCGCAGGGCGCCGAGGTCAAGACGCGCGACGAGGCGTTCGCCGCGCCCCAGGAGGTGTCCGCCGAGGCGGTCACCACCACCTGCAAGCTGGAGCTGCACAGCGGCGCGATCACCTTCGCCATGGAGGTGAAGTTCAACCCGAGCACCTACCCGCACGTGGTGACCGGCGGCCAGATCACCTCCGGCATCTGCGGCGCTCCGTGGGAGATCACGGGTGGCTTCATGGGCGACACCATGCGCCTGGACGCCAAGCGCACGGGGCAGGGCTCCTGCGCCGACACGATCACGCTCGTCGGCGAGTACCAGAACCCTCCGGCGTACCGGGGGACGTACGGCTTCAACGGCGCGACGTCGTCGTTCAAGCACACGACGCTGTACCAGTGCTGAGCTGAACCGGGCCCTGCCGGGCCGTATCGCCGGCCCGGCGGGTGCCCCAGAACATCACATGCCTTGCTGCGAACGGGCCTTGAACGCCGCCTTGCGCGCTTCCTTGGCCACCTTCTTGTCGGGGTGCAACCGCCCCATCGCTTCCAGGACATCCGCGGTGGCGGGGTGTTCGACCCGCCAGGCCGCGGCGAAGAACCCGCTGTGCTGCTCGGAAAGGCCCTCCACGAGACCCTGCAGCTCGTCCGAGTTGCCCTCGGCGGCGAGCTGCGCGGCGATCGTGTCGATGGTCAGCCAGAAGACCAGCGCCTCGGAGGGCGCGGGCACGTCGGCCGCCCCGTGCTCGGCAAGCCACACCCGGGCGAGCCCGCCCAGCTCGGCGTCGTCGAGCACCTCACGCAGCGCGGGCTCCGCCTCGCCGCCCACCAGCGAGAGCGCCTGCTGGCACCGGAGCCGCCTGAGCGGCGCCCCCTCGTCCCCGCCCCGCGCGGCGGCCAGCAACTCCCGTGCGGCGCCCAGCGCTTCGTGCCGGGCGAGCCACTGCTCGATCTCGGCCTGCGCGGCGGCCTGCGGGAAGCCTGCCGTCCCTTCGAGCAGCGCGTCGGCGCCCTTGTCCGCGAGATCACCGACCGCGGGAGCGTCCACGCCGGCCTCCAGCATCCGCGCCCTGATGCCGTACACACCGAGCGGGGTGAGCTTGACCATGCCGTACCGGGTGACGTCCTCGTCGTCGTCCGGCAGCGGGGCCTGAGCCTCGTCGATGTCCACCATGAGGGCCTCGTCGACCGGCTGGTACTCGACGAGCCCGAGCGGCTCGAAGAGCCGGAACTGGTCGTCGAGCTTCATCATCGCGTCCGACACCTGCTCCAGGATGTCGTCCGTCGGCTCCCCCATGTCGTCGGGCACGATCATCGACGCGGCGAGCGCGGGCAACGGCACCGGGCCCTCGCCCGCCCCCGCCTCGCCCGCGGTGAGCAGGTACAGGTTGCCGAGCACGCCGTCCAGGAAGTCCTCCTCCGACTGCGGATCCCAGCCGAGCTCCTCGAAGTCGACCTCGCCCTTCTCCTCCAGGACGTCGAGCAGGTTGTCCATGTCGGGCACGGTCGCGTCCGAGTACACGGTGTCCAGGGCGCCGAGCCAGACGGCCAGGATGTCCTGCGGGCTGCCGGAGGTGAGCGCGGCGAGGTCCTCGCCCGCGGTCACCGTGCCCGGCGCGTCCTCACCCTCCGACTCGTCCGCGTCCGTGACGTCCACCAGACCGGTGTCGACGGCCACGCGCCAGGCCTCGCTCGCGTACGCGGCGGCGTCCGGGTCGTCCGCTTCGAGACCCAGCTCCGCCGCGGCCGCCGGCAGCTGCTCCTCGATGAGCTCACCGCCCGCCCCGACCCGCGTCTCGGGGCCCGCCCAGCGGGCGAGCCGCGCGGCGCGGGAGAGCAGCGGCGTGGCGAGCGCGGCCCGCGCGAGTTCCGCTTCGGAGTGCAGCAGCACCGGCGGCAGGGTGGCGGGACTTACGGACATCGGCTGGTTCTCCTCCGGGGCAAAGCAACGGTTCGGCTGGGTTGAAGCCTAGACGGATTTGGACGCATGCCGCCCGGTTCATGTCCCTGTCAGAAGACATACACGGCGAGAACACCCGCCGAACCTTGACAACTCCCCTGGTCACACAAGAGATTGACGCGCGTAGAGCGCTGAGCGCCCACCCGTCCGGCCTGCTTCGTACGCCCCTCACCCTCACCCTCACTCACCCGGAGTGTTCTTCCCATGCCGCACATATCCCGTGCCACCCGGCCCATCGTGAGATCCGCCGCCGTCTCCACCGTCGTGGCGACCGCGCTGGCGGCCGGTCTGCTCGCCGTGAGCTCCTCGTCCGCGTCCGCCGCCGACGTGCGAGTCCACGACATCCAGGGCACCACCCGCCTCTCGCCCCTCGCGGGTCAGCAGGTCACTGACGTGACGGGCATCGTGACCGGCGTCCGCGCGTACGGCTCGAAGGGCTTTTGGATCCAGGACCCGAAGGGCGATGCCGACCGTGCGACCAGCGAGGGCATCTTCGTCTACACCGGGTCGGCAGCCCTGACCGTCAAGGCCGGTGACGCGGTTCGCGTCTCCGGGACCGTCAGCGAGTACGTTCCCGGCGGCGAGGCGTCCGGCAACCAGTCCCTGACCCAGCTCACCAGGCCGACGGTCACGGTCGAGTCGTCCGGCAACGCGCTGCCCGCGCCCGTCGCGGTCAACGCCAAGTCGGTGCCTTCCGCGTACGCGCCCGACGGCGACCCCGAGGACGGCGGCAGCATCAACGCACTGCGCCTGAAGCCCCGTTCGTACGCCCTCGACCTGTACGAGTCCCTGGAGGGCATGAACGTACGCGTCGGCACCTCGCGCGTGGTCGGCGCCACGGATCCGTACGCGGAGTTGTGGGTCACCGTGAAGCCGCGCGAGAACCCGAACCGGCGCGGCGGCACGGTGTACGAGTCCTACGACGACCAGAACACCGGGCGCCTGCAGATCCAGCAGCTGGCTCCGATCTCCGAGCAGCCCTTCCCGAAGGCGAACGTCGGCGACACGCTGTCCGATGGCGCCGAAGGGCCCCTGGACTTCAACCAGTTCGGCGGCTACACACTGGTCGCCCGGACGCTGGGGAAGGTCACGGACAAGGGTCTCGTACGGGAGAGCACCCGGCGGCAGGCCAAGGGCGAGCTCGCTGTCGCGACGTACAACGTCGAGAACCTCGACCCCGGTGACCCGCAGACCAAGTTCGACGCGCTGGCGGGTGCCATCGTCTCGCATCTCGCCTCGCCCGACATCCTCGCCCTGGAGGAGATCCAGGACGACAACGGCGCGAAGAACGACGGGACCGTCTCGGCGGAGGCGACCTTGAAGAAGTTCGCGGACGCGATCGTTGCCGCGGGCGGGCCCCGGTACGAGTGGCGGTCCATCGCCCCGGAGAACAACCAGGACGGCGGGGAGCCGGGCGGGAACATCCGCCAGGTGTTCCTCTTCAACCCCGAGCGGGTCTCCTTCACGGACCGGGGCCAGGGGGACGCGACGACGGGCACGGAGGTCGAGCGTTCCGCCGGCGGGCGTGCCGCGCTGACGCTCTCACCCGGGCGCGTCGACCCCGCGAACACCGCGTGGGCGGACAGCCGCAAGCCGCTGGCCGGAGAGTTCGCCTTCCGGGGGCGCAGTGTGATCGTGGTCGCCAACCACTTCGGGTCGAAGGGCGGCGACGAGGGGCTGACGTCGCGGCATCAGCCGCCGGTGCGGTCGTCGGAGGCGAAGCGTCTTCGGCAGGCGCAGGCGGTGAACTCCTTCGTGCGGGACGTGCGGAAGGTGCAGAAGAGCGCTGACGTGGTGGTCGTGGGGGACGTGAACGACTTCGAGTTCTCGCAGACGACGGCCGCGCTGGAGGCCGGGGGCGCACTGAAGTCCGCCGTGAGGTCTCTGCCCCGGTCGGAGCGCTACTCGTACGTCTACCAGGGCAACTCCCAGGTCCTTGACCAGATTCTGACGAGCCCCGGGGTGGGGAAGGGCTTCGCGTACGACAGCGTGCACATCAACGCGGAGTTCGCGGAGCAGAACAGTGATCATGACCCTCAGGTGCTGCGGTTCCGGCCGTAGGCGTCAGCCGTAGAGCCTGAGCAGCCAGTCCCGCCAGGCCATTTCGGTGCCCTTGGCGTCCGCCTGCGACGCGAAGTCGTGGATGCTGATGCCCACCGGGGCGCCGAAGTGGTTGCGGCCGAAGAAGCGGTAGAGCGCGGTGTCCGTGCGCAGGCCGATGAAGTGCCTGCTGCGGAAGTCGACCATCGCGTCGAGGGGTTCGCCGGGGGCGTCCACGCGTACGCGGGCGCCCTCCGACGCGTCGTCGGGGAGACCGAGGCGCCGGCCCAGCCTCGTGAAGGCGTCCGGGGCGGCGGCGGGGGCGGGGCCGTCGAGGCCGGTGAAGGTGACGGGGAGCCCCGGGAAGTACGTCAGGTACTGGCGCAGGGTGTGCAGGTAGAAGTCGGTGTGCTTGGTGGCCGCGTCGTACTGGGTGGCCCAGTCGCTGGTGAGGACGCCGCTGTGCACATAGCGGACCCATGAGCGGCGGCCGCCGTCGCGCGGCTCGATGGTGCGGTCGAGCTGGTTGCGGGTCTGGCCGGGCGGGAGGCCTTCGGGGTCGTCGACGCGGTCGGTGAGGCGGTGCGGGGGCTCCCAGCGGGTGACGACGCCACCGAAGGGGGCGGCGCCGCCCTCCCGGGGTTCGTACTCCGCCATGGGCCACAGCCAGCCGCCGGTGCCGGTGGTGAACGCCTCCCAGACCTCGGTGGGAGAGGCGTCGACCTCGAACTCCCGCGCGATCTCGAACTCCTTGCCCGCGGTCATGACGACTCCCCCCTGACGCCCCACTTCGCTTCAACATCCCACCGGCGCCCCTTTCCGTCCAGGGCGGTGGGCGACGTGGGTCAACGCGGCTCGAGAGCGCAAGCCAGGCGGTACGTGCCCGCCGCCGGCAGCCCTTCCGCGCTCTCCCACTCGGCGTAGCTGATCACCCGCTCACCGTCCGTCGTCACGTGGAAGTGGCGGGAGATCAGGCCGGGCGCCGTCTGCGGATCCGCGTCCTCCCCCTCGGTGATCACGATCGCCCCTGCCACCCGGTCATCCCCGGCCGCCCGCGCCACCCCGTCCCGCAGCCGCGTCTTGCGCAGCCCCAGCCGTTCGATGCCCGGCACGGCCTCGTCGATCTCGGCGTTCCGCTCGTCCCTGCCGTGGGCGAAGAAGTCCTGGTACGCCGCCTCGTCCCGCCAGTGCGAGCGGTGCGCCAGCGTCGACCCGTCCGCGCCGGCGTACACGGTGTACGACAGGAGCCCCTCGTGCGGCCACGGACGACT
This sequence comes from Streptomyces sp. NPDC033180, assembly GCF_055577645.1. Lineage (NCBI taxonomy): Bacteria > Bacillati > Actinomycetota > Actinomycetes > Kitasatosporales > Streptomycetaceae > Streptomyces > Streptomyces sp. NPDC033180. The sequence goes on from NZ_JBVIPU010000001.1 coordinate 132,693, forward strand.
CCCCCAGGCCGCGGCGATCGCCTCGACCGCCGCCCGCTGCCGCTCCGGCGTACCCGTGCTCCAGGTACTGAGAAACACGAGCCCGCCGCGCGCGCGTGCCGGGTCGGGGAGGGAGGTGGTGTCGACATGTGCCTTCATGACCTGCTCCTTCTGCGGGTGGACGGGCGCTGCTCGGCCCGACGCACGCACATCCTGCGACCTCAAGCCAACTTGAGGTCAAGCCCGTTCAGGGGAAGCGGCGACCGGCCCGAGCCCGGGACGCCGCGCCCCGTCACGACCGCCGGTCACAGGAGGTGGCCGCCGCCGTCCACCAGAAGGATCTCGCCGGTGATGTACGAGGCGTTCACCAGGTCGAAGACGGCGTCCGCGATGTCCTGCGGCCGGCCCACGCGGCGCAGCGGGAGCCGCGCCGCGGTCTCCTCCATCGCGGACTCGATGCCCTCCACTCCGTCGAACCACGGGGTGTCGATCATGCCGGGCGCGACCGCGTTGACCCGTATGTCCGGGCCGAGCGTCTTGGCGAGCAGTTTCGTCATGTGGTTCACGGCGGCCTTGCTGACCGAGTACGGGATCGAGCTGCCGCCGGGGCGCACGCCCGCCTGAGAGGAGATGGTGACGACGCTGCCCGTTCCGCTCGCCCTGAGGTGGGGGACGGCCGCCGTGATCGTCTGCCAGACGCCGATGACGTTGATGTCGTACAGATCGCGCCAGACCTGGGGGTTCGCGGTCTCGAGGTCGTCGTGCGGGATGAAGCGGGTGGCTCCCGCGCAGTTGACCAGGATGTCCAGTCGTCCGTAGGCGTCGGCAGCGGACCGGACCAGGCGTTTGGCGTCGTCCTCATCGGCGACGTTCGCCCGGACATAACGGGCGTCGGGGAGTTCGGCGGCCAGTTTCTCGCCTGCCTCGACCGAGCGGGCGGAGTTGAGCACCACGCGGATCCCTGCCGCTGCGAGACGTCTGGCCACCTCGGCGCCGATGCCCGACGACGAGCCCGTCACCAGGGCCACGCGCGCCTCTTGTGCCGTCCCCGCCCGGTTGTCGTTCGCTGTCCCGGCTCGGGTTTCGTTCTTGTTCATCAAGCCTCATGCCTTCGTCATGTCGGCCTGTCGCGCCCCGCGCCGATCATGCCAGAGAGCTCTCCGGGTCCCTATTCCCGCCCGTCCCCCGCCAGCCGTGCCAACTCCCCCTGGAACACGTCGAGCCGGGCCTGCAGCAGCGCCGCCTCCGCGACCAGTTCGGGTACGCCCATGGCCTCGGACGGCGACCCCGGCACCGTCTCGGGGCCCGCCCCGGTGACCGTGAGGCCCTCTCCGGCCAGGCGGGCGAACGCCGGGAGTTCCAGTGATGTGCGCCTGCCCGCGCAGGCACCGCACGCCCCCTCCACGACCCGCCACCCCGGCCTGCCCCACCCGGCGTCCGCGAGGACCGAGGCGCGCGCCCCGCAGCTGCAGGGCTGCACCGTCACGGCGCGCACCCGTTGGCGCGCGTACCGGAAGCCCCGCTCGAAGCGGATGTACGCGCCGAGCACCGTGACCTGCAGCAGCGCCGCCCCCCGGTGTTCGGCGGTGCACAGGAGGGCCTGGGCCGTGGCGGAGTCGTGGACGCAGTGGAACCCGCAGTCGCAGCGGCGGTGCGGGGCCGCGTGCCGTCGCCCGTAGACGCAGCGGGCCTCGTCGAGCACGCCGTAGGGCAGGGCCGCGCCCAGGGAGACGCCGGTGAAGCCCGCTCTCGCGCCGTCCTGGGACAGCGCGAGGCGGGCGATCTTGTATCCGGTCGGCGGCTCCTTCGGGCGTTCCGCGGGGAGCCGCAGCCTCATCGGACCGCGGGGACCTCGGCCGCGGGGACTTCGGCCGCGGGCTCGTCGGCCGTCACCGCCGGTTCGGGTTCGGGCGCCGTCTGCTGCCCGAGGTCCTTCTGCCGCAGGCGCTCCTGCGGGTCTTCCTCGGCGATCCCGGTGGCGAGTGCTTTGCCCAGCCTCATGACGCCTCCTGTGGCCGGCCGCCGCGCGGCCGTCCGTCGACTACCGTCGGCCCATGGTGGCTCATACGGGGGCGATTTGGCACTAGGGGGGCGGTCACGGGGCGGTCCGCTCGCGGCCGCTTCGTAGCGTTCCTGCCCCTTACCTCGTAGCAGAATTAAGTGGAGCTTCAGGGTTGGCGTGCCGACACTGCCTCTATGACCTCACCCTCATCAACGCCTCCTCCCTTCGGCCGCGCCCTCTGCGCGATGGTCACGCCCTTCACCGGCGACGGCCTGCTCGACCTCGACGGCGCCCAGCTGCTCGCCGACCGGCTCGTGGCCGACGGCTGCGACGGGCTCGTGCTCTCCGGCACCACCGGCGAGTCCCCCACCACGTCCGACAGCGAGAAGGCCGCGCTCGTGCGCGCCGTCGCGGAGGCGGTCGGCGACCGGGCCTCGATCGTCGCGGGCGTCGGCAGTTACGCCACCCGGCACACCGTCAAGATGGCGCTCGCGGCCGAAAAGGCGGGCGCGGACGCCCTGTTGGTGGTCACGCCCTACTACAGCAAGCCGCCGCAGGACGCCGTCGAGGCGCACTTCCTCGAGGTCGCCGACGCCTCGGGGCTGCCGCTCGCGCTCTACGACATCCCGGGGCGCACCGGAACCCGCATCGAACCGGAGACGATGCTGCGCCTCGCGGAGCATCCGCGGATCGTCGCCGTGAAGGACTGCGCATACGACCTGATGGGCACCCAGAAGGTCCTGTCCCGGACCGACTTGGCGTACTACACAGGCTGCGACGAGTTCATCCTCGCGCTGTACGCGGTGGGCGGCGCGGGCTACATCAGCACGGTGGCGAATGTCGCACCGCGCCAACTCCGTTCGATCATCGACGCGTTCGACGCGGGCGACACCGTTCAGGCCTGCCAGCTCCAGCAACAGGCCATGGAACTCATCGAGTTGATGATGGGCTCCGGCCTCCCGGGCACGGTCACCTCCAAGGCGCTGCTCGGGGCGCTCGGCCTGCCCGGCGGCCCGGTCCGCGCACCGCTGCGGCCCGCCGGCCGCGAGGCGACCGACGGGCTGACCGCGGCGTACGAGGCGCTCCGGCAGGCGCCGGACAGAGGCCTCAGCCCGCGGCCGGGAAGCCTCCTGCCTTCGTCCAGATGAGCTGGTCGGCACCGCGGGTGAACGTGGCCTTCTTGCCCCCGTCCGCGACGGCGATCTTCTCCCAGCCGTCGAAGTCCTTCGTGAGGTGCGTGGCCCACTTCGTCAGCGGGCCCGTGGCGACCGCGGCGACCGACTCGGTCGGCGGCTCACCGTCGGCGCAGTAGTCGCCGAAGTCCCCGAAGGCAGCGACGGTGCCGTCCTTGGCCTTGAGCGTGATCCCCTGGCAGGCGTCGCTCTTCGTCCCGTACACCAGGGCCGACTTGGACCACCCCTTGGCCTTGGGGCTGTAGTCCTGCACGAAGAGCCCCTTGCCCTTCATGTAGTGCATCGCCACGCGACGCCCGTCGGCGAGCTTTACCTGTGCGTTGAACGGGCTCGGGCTGCCGCTCCAGGGGAGGTCGCTCTTCTCCAGCGGATAGCTGTGGTCGCCGGTTCCGACGGCGGTGCGGCTCACCGTCTGCGCCGCCCCGGCACCGGCGTCCTGCCCCTGACCGGCGCTCTGGCCGCACCCGGCCACCAGACCCAGTACCGCCACTCCACCCAGGGCAAGGGCCCGTATCCCCGCTCGGCGCATGTCATTCTCCCGTCGTCCCACGCGGCCCGCGCACACGTGACAGGGCAGCTTACGCACGGCACACGCGAAGAGCGCCCTCGGGGGAGACCGGAGGGCGCTCTGTCAGGCTGCGGCGACGCTCAGTTGTGGCTGTGCAGCACGTCGTTCAGGCCGCCCCACACCGCGTTGTTCGGGCGGGCCTCGACGGCGCCGGTGACGGAGTTGCGGCGGAAGAGGATGTTCGAGGCGCCGGAGAGCTCGCGGGCCTTGACGATCTGCCCGTCGGGCATGGTCACGCGGGTGCCCGCGGTGACGTAGAGGCCGGCCTCGACGACGCACTCGTCGCCGAGCGCGATACCCACGCCCGCCTCGGCGCCGATCAGGCAGCGCTCGCCGATCACGATGCGGACGTTGCCGCCGCCGGAGAGGGTGCCCATCGTGGAGGCGCCGCCACCGATGTCGGAGCCGTCGCCGACGACGACACCGGCGGAGATGCGGCCCTCGACCATGGAGGTGCCGAGCGTGCCCGCGTTGAAGTTCACGAAGCCCTCGTGCATGACGGTCGTGCCCTCGGCGAGGTGCGCGCCGAGCCGCACGCGGTCGGCGTCGGCGATGCGGACCCCCTTCGGCGCGACGTAGTCGGTCATGCGGGGGAACTTGTCGACGGAGGTCACCGAGAGGTGCAGTCCCTCGGCGCGGGCGTTGAGCCGCACCTTCTCGACGTCGTCCACGGCGACCGGGCCGAGCGAGGTCCAGGCGACGTTGGCCAGGAAGGCGAACTGTCCTTCGAGGTTCACGCCGTGCGGCTTGACCAGGCGGTGCGAGAGCAGGTGCAGGCGCAGGTAGACGTCGTGGGCGTCCAGCGGCTTGTCGTCGAGGGACGCGATGACCGTACGTACGGCGATGGTCTCCACGCCGCGGCGGGCGTCCTGGCCGACGGCCTTGGCCGCGCCCTCGCCGAGCAGCTGCACGGCGCGCTCGGCGGTGAGTCGCTCGGAGCCGGCGGGGCCCGGCTCGGCGACGAGCTCGGGCGCGGGGAACCAGGTGTCGAGGACGGTGCCGTCGGCGGTGACGGTGGCGAGGCCTGCGGCGACGGCGCCGGTGGTGCGGGAAGCGTTCGTGTCGGTCATGGGGAAAACCTAACCGGCGGTGCGCCGCGCGGGCCAACCGGTCTCAGTGGCCGGGCTCCGCCACGGCGCCGTCCGCCCCGTCGGCGGGCACGAGCCGGTGGAACACCTCGCGGGCGTACGCCTCGTCGTAACGCACGCCCGTGAGCAGCACCTGCAGACAGATGCCGTCCACGAGCGCGACCAGCGCCTGCGCGGTGACGGGATCGGTGCGCCGCCGCAGGACCTCGGCGAGCCCGTCGCCGCACTCGGCGGCGACGGCCCGCAGGGCGGGCTTGCGCAGGGCGGCCAGATAGAGCTCGTACTCCAGCTCCAGCTCGGTGCGGTCCCCGGCGAGCCACTCCCCGAGCAGCTCGGCGAGCTCCCCGGCGAGATCGACCCGCGTGTCCTCGAACGCGCCGCTCGCGGTGACCGCCTTGGCGAACCCCTCGTTGGCCTGCCGCAGCGCGGCCACCAGCAGCTCGTCGAGCGTCTTGAAGTGATAGGTGGTCGAACCGAGCGGTACATCGGCCTCCGCGGCGACCGAGCGATGGCTGAGCCCGGCTATCCCCTTGTCCGCCACCACCCGGATCGCGGCGTCGATGATCCGCTGCCGCCGCTCGGGGTCGTAGCGCCGGGCCATCAATGCGCACCGCCGAGGTTGAGCACGACGACACCCAGGATCACGAGGGCGATCCCGGAGATCTTGACCAGGCTGGCGGACTCGCCCATGAAGATCATGCCGATGGCGGCGACCGCGGCGGTCCCTATCCCCGCCCAGATCGCGTAGGCCGTCCCGACGGACAACGTCTTCAGGGTCTGCGCGAGCAGCGTGAAGGCGATCACATACCCCGCGACAGTGATCAGCGAAGGCCAGAGCTTGCTGAACCCTTCGCTGTACTTCATGGCCGTCGTCCCGGCCACCTCCGCCGCGATGGCCGCGGCCAGCAGTCCGTATCCCATGCGTACGAGTGTACACAACGTTGCGTACGGCCGTACATAACGCAGGTGAACGAACCGGTTAAGGTGACGCGATCACTGTGGGGGGCCACAGGCGACACACGGCGAGAACCGCACGACACCACGGAGCACGAGAGCGATGTCAGACACATCGGGGTGGGGACCACAGGGGCCGTATCCAGGCCCGTATCCACCGCCGGGTCCGTACGGGGGACCGCCGGGTCCGTACGGGCCGTACGGGGGGCCGCCGGGCTGGGGCCGGACGCCGCCGCCCCCGCCGCCCCAGCCGGGCGTCATCCCCCTCGCCCCGCTGGGCGTCGACAAGGTCCTGGGCGGCACGTTCGCCACGATGCGGCGGTACGCGAAGCCGCTGTTCGGCACCGCGATCGCGGCGTACGGCCTGCTCGCCGTCGTCGTCGTGGCAGGTCTCGGGCTCGTCTACGTCGCGACGCGGGAGCACGTCAGCGCCATGAACGAAGCGGGCGCGGACTTCTCCTGGGACGAGGGCAGGCCGATCCTCGTCGCGTTCGGCCTGGCGTGGCTGCTGTTCATGCTCGCCACGCTGGTCGTCAACTCGTTCATCCAGGCCTCGTGCGCCGCCACGCTGCACGAGGCGGTCCTCGGCCGTCCGGCGACGTTCGGCGCGGTCTGGCGCAGGGCGTGGTCACGGACGCCGTCCGTGCTGGCCGTGACCCTGCTGCTCTCGCTGATCCTGATGCTGCCGGTAGCCGCTTTCCTGCTGGTCCTCTTCTCCATCCTCTTCCTGATGATGACCCAGTCGACCATCCCCATCGGCCTGGTCTTCCCGTTGTTCCTGGTGACGATCCCGCTCGCGGCCTGGCTGTACGTCCTGTTCGCCTTCGCCCCGGCGGCCGCGGTCCTGGAAACGGCGGGCCCCTTCACGGCGTTGCGGCGCTCCGTGCGCCTGGTGCGCGGCGCCTGGTGGCACACCTTCGGCATCTCGCTGCTCGCGGGCCTCATCGTGCTGGGCGTCTCCCTTGCCCTGCGACTCCCCCTGCAGTTCGCCGCACCGACCCCGCCGCCGGTCGACCCGGACGACTCCGCGTCGGCCTACCTCCTCGACCAACTGCGCTCCCAGTTCGGCCTGTACGCCGTTCTCGGTCTGCTCGGCAGCTTCCTCACCCAACTGGCCGCCACCGTGTTCCTCCCGCTGGTGACCGCCTTGCTGTACATCGACCGCCGCATCCGCAAGGAGGGCCTGGCGCACACCCTGACGGAAGCCTCATCGGCCCCGCGGCCCGTGCCGTAGAAAACAGTTCGGCCCCCCGCGCCGAAGTGCGGGGGGCCGAACCATGGGTAGGTGTCTCAGACGTTGAACCCGAGCGCGCGAAGCTGCTCGCGGCCGTCGTCCGTGATCTTGTCCGGGCCCCACGGCGGCATCCAGACCCAGTTGATCCTGAGCTCGTTGACGATGCCGTCGGTGGCGGACTTGGCCTGGTCCTCGATGACGTCCGTCAGCGGGCAGGCCGCCGAGGTGAGCGTCATGTCGATCGTGGCGATGTTCGCGTCGTCGACGTGGATGCCGTAGATCAGGCCGAGGTTGACGACGTCGATGCCCAGCTCGGGGTCGACCACGTCGTACAGCGCCTCGCGGACCTCTTCTTCGGAGGCCGGCTTGGTCAGGGTCTCGTTCTCGCTCATGCGGTCTTCCTCTCAGCGACGTCGTCGGTACCAAGTGCCTGGGCCGTCGCGTCCTTCCACGCCATCCAGCTCAGCAGAGCACACTTCACACGCGCCGGGTACTTCGAGACCCCGGCGAACGCGACGGCGTCCTCCAGGACCTCCTCCATCGCGTCGTCCGGCTCCAGCTTGCCCTTGGACTGCATCAGCTCCAGGAACACTTCCTGGATCTTCTGCGCCTCGGCGAGCTCCTTGCCGACCAGCAGGTCGTTCAGGACGGATGCGCTGGCCTGGCTGATGGAACAGCCCTGCCCTTCGTACGACACGTCGGCGATCGTCGACCCGTCGTACTTCACGCGCAGCGTGATCTCGTCGCCGCACGTCGGGTTGACGTGGTGCACCTCGGCGTCGCCATCGCGCAGACCACGCCCGTGCGGGTGCTTGTAGTGGTCCAGGATGACTTCCTGGTACATCGAATCCAGCTTCACGTTCCCGGTCAGCCCCTCAGCCGAAGAAGTTCCGTACGTGCTCCAGGCCGTCGACGAGCGCGTCGATCTCGCCGGGCGTGGAGTACAGATAGAACGACGCTCGCGTGGTCGCAGGAATTCCGTAACGGAGGCAGACCGGGCGGGCGCAGTGGTGACCCACGCGGACCGCGATGCCTTCCTCGTCCAGAACCTGGCCCACATCGTGCGGGTGGATGTCGCCGAGCGTGAAGGAGATCGCGGCGCCGCGGTCCTCGGCCGATGCCGGGCCGATGATCCGCAGGTCGGGGACCTCCAGGAGGCGCTTGACCGCGTACTCGGTGATCGCCTGCTCATGCGCGGCGATCTTGTCCATGCCGATCGCGGACAGGTAGTCCACGGCCGCGCCCAGGCCGACGGCCTGGGAGACCGGGGGCGTGCCCGCCTCGAACTTGTGCGGCGCGGGAGCGTACGTCGACGAGCTCATCGACACGGTCTCGATCATCTCGCCGCCGCCGAGGAAGGGCGGGAGGTCCTCCAGGAGCTCCTGCCGTCCCCACAGCACGCCGATGCCGGTCGGGCCGCACATCTTGTGGCCGGTGAACGCCACGAAGTCGGCCTGCAGCGCCTGCACGTCCAGCGGCATGTGCGGGGCGGCCTGCGAGGCGTCGATGAGGACGAGCGCGCCGACCTCCTGCGCACGGCGGACGATCGCCTCGACGGGGTTGTGCGTGCCCAGGATGTTCGAGACCAGGACGAAGGAGACGATCTTCGTCTTCTCCGTGATGATCTCGTTCATGTTGGACAGGTCGAGCCGGCCGTCGTCCGTGAGACCGAACCACTTCAGCTTCGCGCCCGTGCGCTGCGAGAGCAGCTGCCACGGCACGATGTTGGAGTGGTGCTCCATCTCCGTGATGACGATCTCGGTCTCGTGGTCCACGCGGTAGGGCTCGTCGGCCCAACCGAGCATGTTGGCCACGAGGTTGAGCGACTCCGAGGCGTTCTTGGTGAAGATCACCTCGTCGCGGCTCGGCGCGTTGATGAACGCCGCGACCTTGTCACGGGCGCCCTCGTACAGCGCCGTGGCCTCCTCCGCGAGAACGTGCACTCCGCGGTGGACGTTGGCGTTGTGCTTCTCGTAGTACTCGTTGAGTACGTCGAGCACCTGGCGCGGCGTCTGGGACGTCGCCGCGTTGTCCAGGTAGACGAGCTTCTTGCCGTCGTGGATCGTGCGATCCAGGATCGGGAAGTCCTTGCGGATCGCCTCGGTGTCGAGGAGGCCGGAGAGCCCCTGGTGGGCCACTGTCACGCGGATACGCCACCCTTCGTGTAGGCCTCGTAGCCCTCGGCCTCGAGCTTGTCGGCGAGCTCGGCGCCGCCGGACTCGGCGATGCGGCCGTTCGCGAAGACGTGCACGAAGTCGGGCTTGATGTAGCGCAGGATGCGCGTGTAGTGCGTGATCAGCAGGGTGCCGACCTCACCGGTCTCACGGACGCGGTTGACGCCGTCCGCGACCTGACGCAGGGCGTCGACGTCCAGACCGGAGTCGGTCTCGTCGAGGACCGCGATCTTCGGCTTGAGGAGCTCCATCTGGAGGATCTCGTGGCGCTTCTTCTCACCGCCGGAGAAGCCCTCGTTCACGTTGCGCTCGGCGAAGGCAGGGTCCATCTGGAGCTGCTCCATCGCGGACTTGACCTCCTTCACCCAGGTGCGCAGCTTGGGGGCCTCGCCGCGGATCGCCGTCGCCGACGTACGCAGGAAGTTGGAGACCGAGACGCCGGGGACCTCGACCGGGTACTGCATGGCCAGGAACATGCCGGCGCGGGCGCGCTCGTCGACGGACATCTCCAGGACGTCCTCGCCGTCGAGGGTGACGGTGCCCTGCGTGATCGTGTACTTGGGGTGGCCCGCGATGGAGTAGGCGAGCGTCGACTTGCCGGAGCCGTTCGGGCCCATGATGGCGTGGGTCTCGCCCTGCTTAACGGTCAGGTCGACACCCTTGAGGATTTCCTTGGTGCCGTTCTCGACCTCGACGGTGACGTGCAGGTCGCGGATTTCAAGCGTTGCCATGTGCCTCAGGACTCCTGGGTGAGGGAGACGAGCACATCGTCCCCTTCGATCTTTACGGGGTATACGGGGACGGGGCGCGTCGCGGGAAGGCCGGACGGCTTGCCGGTGCGCAGGTCGAAGGCGGAGCCGTGCAGCCAGCACTCGATCTGGCAGTCCTCCACCTCGCCCTCGGAGAGGGAGACGTTCGCGTGCGAGCAGATGTCGTTGATCGCGAACACCTCGCCCTCGGTGTGGACGACCGAGACCGGCGTGCCGTCGAGTTCCACCCGCTTCGGGGTGTCCTCCGACAGCTCGCTCAGGCCACAGGCGCGTACGAATGTCATGCCGCCGACGCCTCCAGCTCCTCTTCGATCTTGGTGAGGAGACGCTCTTCGACGTCGGGCAGGCCGATCTGCTGGATCAGCTCGGCGAAGAACCCGCGGACGACCAGGCGGCGTGCCTCGCCCTCCGGGATACCGCGCGACTGCAGGTAGAAGAGCTGCTCGTCGTCGAAGCGGCCGGTCGCCGAGGCGTGGCCCGCTCCGACGATCTCGCCGGTCTCGATCTCGAGGTTCGGCACGGAGTCGACGCGGGCGCCGTCGGTCAGAACCAGGTTGCGGTTCAACTCGTACGTGTCCGTGCCCTCGGCGGCGGCCTCGATGAGGACGTCGCCGATCCACACCGCGTGGGCGTCGTCGCCCTGGAGCGCGCCCTTGTAGACGACGTTCGACTTGCAGTGCGGCTGGTTGTGGTCGACCAGCAGGCGGTGCTCCTGGTGCTGGCCGGCGTCGGTGACGTACAGGCCGATGAGCTCGGCCTCGCCGCCAGGGCCCGCGTACTCGACGCGGGGGTGCAGGCGGACGACGTCGCCACCGAAGGTCACCACGACCGACTTGAAGGAGGCGTCCCGGCCGATCAGCGCGTTGTGCTGGGCGACGTGGACGGTCTTCTCGTCCCAGTCCTGGACCGAGACCACGGTCAGCTTGGCGCCGTCGCCGACGATGAAGTCGACGTTGGCGGCGAGCACGGCGTCGCCGGTGTGGTCGATGACCACGAGTGCCTCGGCGAACGCGCCCAGCTCGATCACCTGGTGCGCGAAGGCGGTACCGCCCTCGCCGTGCACCGCGATGCGGATCGGCTCGGTCAGGACCATCTCCTTGGGGACGGTCACGACCGAGGCCTTCTCGAAGGAGCTGTAGGCCTGCGCCGCCACGCGGTCGACGGGCTTGCCCGCCTTGCCCACGCGCGCGTCGTCACGGCCGACGGTCTCCTGGGTCACGCCCGCCGGGGCGCTCACCTCGACGCGGATGCCGCCGGCGGCGACCGCGGTGCCGTCGTGCAGCCCGCGAAGGCGCTCCAGCGGCGTGAACCGCCACTCCTCCTCGCGACCGTGCGGGACGGGGAAGTCCGCCACGTCGAAGGACGGGGGCGCGCTCATGCGGGTGGCGACGGTGGACTCGGCGGCCACCGCGATGGAGCCGGCGGTGGTCGAGCCCACCGGGATGTTCTGAGCCTCAGCCATGGCTGTCGTCGTGCTCTCTCTCTGGGTAAGAAGTCTGCTCGCTGCGGGGGACGCGACCGGTCTTAACCGACCGAACCCTCCATCTGCAGCTCGATCAGCCGGTTCAGCTCCAGGGCGTACTCCATGGGCAGCTCCTTGGCGATCGGCTCGACGAAGCCGCGCACGATCATCGCCATGGCCTCGAACTCGGTCAGACCGCGGCTCATCAGGTAGAAGAGCTGGTCGTCGGAGACCTTGGAGACGGTCGCCTCGTGGCCCATGGACACGTCGTCCTCGCGGACGTCCACGTAGGGGTAGGTGTCCGAGCGGGAGATCGTGTCGACGAGCAGCGCGTCACACAGCACGTTCGACTTCGATCCGGCCGCGCCCTCGCCGATCTCGACGAGACCGCGGTAGGAGGTGCGGCCGCCGCCGCGCGCCACGGACTTCGAGACGATGTTGGAGGACGTGTTGGGCGCCATGTGGACCATCTTGGAACCGGCGTCCTGGTGCTGGCCCTCGCCCGCGAAGGCGATGGACAGCGTCTCGCCCTTGGCGTGCTCGCCCATGAGGTAGACGGCGGGGTACTTCATCGTCACCTTGGAGCCGATGTTGCCGTCGATCCACTCCATGGTCGCGCCCTCGTACGCCACAGCGCGCTTGGTGACCAGGTTGTAGACGTTGTTCGACCAGTTCTGGATCGTCGTGTAGCGGCAGCGGCCGCCCTTCTTGACGATGATCTCGACGACGGCGGAGTGCAGGGAGTCCGACTTGTAGATCGGCGCCGTGCAGCCCTCGACGTAGTGAACGTACGCGTCCTCGTCGACGATGATCAGCGTGCGCTCGAACTGGCCCATGTTCTCCGTGTTGATGCGGAAGTAGGCCTGGAGCGGGATCTCGACGTGCACGCCCTTGGGGACGTAGATGAACGAGCCACCGGACCACACGGCGGTGTTCAGCGACGCGAACTTGTTGTCGCCGACCGGGATGACCGTGCCGAAGTACTCCTTGAAGAGCTCCGGGTGCTCCTTCAGCGCCGTGTCGGTGTCCATGAAGATGACGCCCTGCTCCTCCAGGTCCTCACGGATCTGGTGGTAGACGACCTCGGACTCGTACTGGGCCGCGACACCGGCGACGAGGCGCTGCTTCTCCGCCTCGGGGATGCCGAGCTTGTCGTACGTGCTCTTGATGTCCTCGGGCAGGTCCTCCCAGGACTGTGCCTGCTTCTCCGTGGACCGCACGAAGTACTTGATGTTGTCGAAGTCGATGCCCGACAGGTCCGAGCCCCAGTTGGGCATGGGCTTCTTGCCGAAGAGCCGCAGGCCCTTGAGGCGCAGCTTCGTCATCCACTCGGGCTCGGACTTCTTCGCCGAGATGTCCTTGACGACGTCCTCGTTGATGCCGCGCTTGGCGGAGGCCCCGGCCACGTCGGAGTCGGCCCAGCCGTATTCGTACGTGCCCAGACCCTCGAGTTCGGGGTGGGCAGTCTCCGTGGGGAGCGTCATGCGGGGTTCCTCCCGGCCGTGCTTGCGGATGCGTTGTCGGTGGTCTGTGGGGCGTTGCGGGGAATGAACGTCGTGCAGACGCCGTCGCCGTGGGCGATGGTGGCGAGCCGCTGGACGTGCGTCCCCAGGAGGGCGGAGAAGATCTCCGTCTCCGCCTCGCAAAGTTGTGGGTACTGCTCGGCGACATGGGCGACCGGGCAGTGGTGCTGGCACAGCTGCTCGCCTACCGGCGCGCTGCGAGCCGTAGCAGCGTACCCGTCGGCGGTCAACGCCTTGGCGAGAGCCTCCGTGCGCTGCTCGGGGGGCGCCGCGTCGATCGCCTTGCGGTACGCCACGGCCTGGGCGGCCATCCGTTCGCGGGCGAACTCGACGACCGCTCCTTCGCCGTGCCGTTCGCTGATCCAGCGCAGGGCGTCGGCGGCGAGCTTGTCGTACGACTGGTCGAAGGCGTCCCGACCGCAGTCGGTGAGGGCGAAGACCTTGGCGGGGCGGCCGCGGGTGCGCGCTCCGTAGATCCGCTGCTCGCGGGGCTCCACGACGTTCTCGTGGGCGAGGGTGTCGAGGTGCCTGCGCACGGCGGCCTGGGTCAGGCCGAGGCGTGCGGCGAGGTCGGCCACCGTCGAGGGGCCGTGGTCCAGGATGGAGCGCGCGACCCGGTTGCGCGTAGACCGCTCCCCGGTCGCGAGTTCCTCCTGCGGAGCCTCGCCAACGTTTTTCACAACGCCATTGTTGCGTAATTCCTCAGAGCCTGACAACCCGCGTCCGGATCAAGGCGCGGTGCGCTGCATCACTTAGGCATACCTAAGCTGACCTGCGGAAATGATCACCGATCGATCAAATCGGTGGCGTGCGAAGGAGGGGTCGAGGAGACTCCCTGACCATGTCGACACCCCTTCCGACCGGCCCTTTGTGTACCCGTGCGTCCCTCGAGGCCGAGCTTCGCGAGCTCGGCGTGGGCCCTGGCGAGACCCTCCTCGTGCACTCCTCGATGAGCTCCCTGGGGTGGGTGAGCGGCGGCCCGGTCGCCGTCATCCAGGCACTCCTGGACGTACTGGGCCAAAAGGGGACCCTGGTCGTCCCCACGCAGTCCAGCGACAACTCCGACCCGGCCGAGTGGGGGAACCCTCCCGTGCCGGAGTCCTGGTGGCCCGAGATCCGCGCCTCCATCCCCGCGTACGACCCGCGCACCACCCCCACGCGCGCCATGGGCGTGATCCCCGAGACCGTACGGACCTGGCCCGGTGCCCTGCGCAGCGCCCACCCGCAGACCTCCTTCGCCGCGGTCGGCCCCCGAGCGGCAGCGCTCCTGGAGGGGCACGCGCTCGACTGCCGCCTCGGTGAGCGCAGCCCGCTGGCCCGCCTGGAGGAGACCGGCGCCCGGGTCCTGCTGCTCGGCGCGGGCTTCGACTCCTGCACCTCCTTCCACCTGGCCGAGTACCGGCTCCCGGCTCCCCAGGTCGAGAACTCCTTCGCGGTCATGACGCCGGAGGGACGCCGCTGGACGACGGTCCGCGAGGCCTCGATCTCCGAGGAGCGCTTCGACGAACTCGGCGTGGACTTCGAGCGGGACCGCCCCGTGGTACGCGGCACGGTGGGCGCGGCGACGGCCCGGCTCTTCCCGGTGGCGGACGCGGTCGCCTACGCGCAGAGCTGGCTGGAGACCCACCGCTCACGGGCCGAGTGGGCGGGCTGACAGCCCCCTGCCCGCGGCCCTCTTCCCCCTCTCTAGACTTCCCGCCATGGGAATTGAGTCCGTCGTCCAGGTCACCGGCCTGGTCAAGCGGTACGGCAAGAAGACCGCGGTGGACGGCCTCGACCTCCGGGTCCGTGCGGGCACCGTCACCGCGGTCCTCGGACCGAACGGCGCAGGGAAGACCACCACGATCGAGACCTGCGAGGGCTATCGCAGGCCGGACGCGGGCACGGTCCGCGTCCTTGGCCTCGACCCGGTCCGCGAGGCCGGCGCGCTGCGCCCCCGCATCGGCGTGATGCTCCAGTCCGGCGGCGTCTACTCCGGCGCCCGCGCCGACGAGATGCTGCGCCACATGGCGAAGCTGCACGCGCACCCGCTGGAGGTGGGCGCGCTGATCGAGCGCCTGGGCCTGGAGAGCTGCGGCCGCACCACCTACCGGCGCCTTTCCGGCGGCCAGCAGCAGCGCCTCGCGCTCGCGATGGCCGTGGTCGGGCGGCCCGAGCTGGTCTTCCTGGACGAGCCGACCGCGGGTCTGGACCCGCAGGCACGCCGGGCCACCTGGGATCTCGTACGCGATCTGCGCACCGACGGCGTCAGCGTCATCCTCACCACGCACCACATGGACGAGGCCGAGCAGCTCGCCGACGAGGTCGCGATCATCGACGCGGGCAAGGTCATCGCCGAGGGCACCCCGGAAGACCTGTGCCGCGGCGGCGCCGAGAACACCCTGCGCTTCTCCGGGCGCCCCGGCCTCGACGTCGCCTCCCTCCTCAAGGCACTCCCACCGGACTCGGCAGCGGCCGAACTCACCCCCGGCGCCTACCGCGTGAGCGGCACCATCGACCCGCAGCTGCTCGCCACCGTCACCTCCTGGTGCGCCCAGCACGGCGTGATGCCGGAGAAGATCGCCGTCGAACGCCACACCCTGGAAGACGTCTTCCTGGAGCTCACAGGCAAGGAGCTGCGCGGATGAGCGCCGCCGGTACGTACACACCGAAGCCGGGCGCCGCCCCGCTGGCCCGCATGATCGCCGCGCAGGCGGCGCTCGAGACGAAGATGCTCCTGCGCAACGGCGAACAGCTGCTGCTGACCGTCGTGATCCCGACCCTCCTGCTCGTGCTGTTCAGCGCCGTCGACATCGTCGACACGGGCAAGGGGGAGGCCGTCGACTTCCTCGCGCCCGGCATCCTCGCCCTGGCCGTGATGTCGACGGCGTTCACCGGCCAGGCCATCGCCACGGGCTTCGAGCGCCGCTACGGCGTGCTCAAGCGGCTCGGCGCCTCGCCGCTGCCCCGCTGGGCCCTGATGGCGGCGAAGACCCTGTCGGTCCTGGTCACCGAGGTCCTGCAGATCGTGCTCCTGACGGCGATCGCCTTCGCGCTCGGCTGGTCACCGCACGGCAACCCCTTCGCCGTACTCCTCCTCCTGGTCCTCGGCACCGCGGCCTTCTCCGGGCTCGGCCTGCTGATGGCCGGCACCCTCAAGGCCGAGGCGACGCTCGCCGCCGCGAACCTGGTCTTCCTGCTCCTTCTCGTCGGCGGCGGAGTCATCGTGCCGCTGGACAAGTTCCCGGACGCGGCCCAGTCCGTGCTCGGCCTGCTGCCGATCTCCGCCCTCTCCGACGGCCTGCGCGATGTGCTCCAGGACGGCGCGGGGATGCCGTGGGGGAACCTCGGGATCCTCGTGGTCTGGGCGGTGTTGGGCCTCGGAGCGGCAGGCAGGTTCTTCCGCTGGGAGTGACAGGGGGCGTAACCGGCGTCACAGAAGGCCCGGATACGTCCCCCTCGTGAAGCCGTGCACAAGCGGCCCCCTACGATGGGCCCGTGCCAAACGTGACCCGAGCCGACGCCGTCTCCGCCGTGCGCAACCCGCTCGCCTTCATCGCCGAACGCTGGACCCCGCAGCAGCGGACCGTCCAGCGCGCCGCCCTCATCTCGCTCGCGATGACGGTGGGCATCGTGGTCACCGGCGGCGCCGTCCGGCTGACCGGATCGGGCCTCGGCTGCCCGACCTGGCCCAAGTGCACGGACGACTCCCTGACGGCCACTCACGAGATGGGCTTCCACGGAGCCGTCGAGTTCGGCAACCGCATGCTGACGTACGTGCTGTGCGCGGCCGTCGGCTGGGCGATCATCACGGCGCGCTCGCAGAAGCCGATGCGGCGCAGCCTCACCCGGCTCGGCTGGATCCAGTTCTGGCTGGTCATGGGCAACGCCGTGCTCGGCGGCATCGTGGTCCTCGTCGGTCTGAACCCGTGGACCGTCGCGGCGCACTTCCTGCTCTCCACCGCCCTGATCGCGGTCGCCGTCACGATGTGGCAGCGCACCCGCGAGGGCGACGGCGAGGTGCGCCCACTGGTCGGGAAGGCCGTGGCGCAGCTGGTGTGGTTCCTGGTCGCGGCGTCCGTGCTGCTCATCGCGGCCGGCACCATCGTGACGGGCTCCGGGCCGCACGCCGGTGACTCCAGCGAGGTGCCGCGGATGGGCTTCGACTGGGAGACCGTCAGCAAGCTGCACGCCGTGTTCGCCTGGATCGTGGTGACGCTGACGTTCGCCCTGTGGTTCGTCCTCAAGGCGGTCGACGCGCCCAAGGGCCCGCTGCACCGCACCCGGGACCTGTTCCTGATCCTGCTCGCCCAGGGCGCGATCGGCTACGTCCAGTACTTCACGGACCTGCCCGAAGTCCTGGTCGGGCTGCACATGTTCGGCTCCTGCGTGGTCTGGATCGGCGTGATGCGTGTCCTGCTCTCGCTGCGCGAGCGTCCGTACACCACCGCGGGTCTGCCCGCCCAGGCCGACGACTCACAGCTCTCGGCCGTCTGACCTCAGCCGTCGATCAGGCCGTACACGCGGCGGGCGTTGCCCGCCGCGATGAGCCCCGCGACGCGCTGCGCGTCCGGCAGCGACCACGCCCCCTCCGCGACCCACCCGCCGAGCACGCGCCCCAGCGCCTCCCCGAACAGCCGCGCGCCCACCACGTGCAGTTCGGGAAGCCCGTGCGCGCCGCTGGAGAACAGCAGCTTGCCGAAGGGTGCCAGCTCCAGGATCTCCGCGAGCACGGCCGCCGCCCGGGCCCCCGTGCGCACCAGGGCGGGACCCAGATCGGCGTAGACGTGCGGGAAGACGCCCGCGAGGTCCGCGGCGTTGCGGTGGTACGGATAGCCGTGCAGCAGGACCAGGTCGGTGCCGAGCCCCGCGGTCGCCCGCGCGAAACCGCCGAAGTAACCCTCCGGGTCGCCGGACCCCGCCTGCAGCTGCAGCGGACGCCCCGACGCGACGGCGATCCACAGCAGATGCCTGAGCAGCACGGGGTCCTGGAGCGCCCCGCCCACCTGGCGCCCGGCGAGCCAGCGCCCCGCCGCTCCCCGCACCTCGCCGGGACCCGGTGGTTCGGGGGCCAGCGCCAGACTGCGCCGGACGCCCGCGACGGAGGTGAAGGCGACGGCGTTCGCGGCGGCCGCGTGCACGGACTCGGCGAGATTGGCGAGGAACGAGTCGACGGTGCCCGAGGTGTCGGCCACTTGTTCGGCCAGCAATTCGAGGCGGACGATCTCATGGGCGTCGGCGTCGCCGGTGGACGCCATCTCGCCGGGCCCCGTCAGATCGCCGGGCAGCCCCGTGTCCACGAGATACGTCGTGATGCCACTCCCCCGCAGCAGCCGCCGCCCCGCCTCCAGGACGCCGAGGTCGCGGCGGCGGGCGAGGTAGCGGGCGGGCGGACAGTGCGGTTCGAGGCCGAGCAGCGGCGGGCACCAGCGGCGTACGGCGAAGCCCGTCTGGGTGTCGAAGAAGGTGGTGCCGGGCGCGGGAGGCCCCTCGCCGCGCCCGAGGTGGGCCTCGAAGGTGCCAAGGCCAAGCTCCGTACGCAGCACACCGTGGCAGTACTGGTCCACCAGGGACGGCGTTTCGATCATCCGGGCTCCCAGTAGGCGGACCGTGCTCCTACCGTCCTAACGGGTGACCCGGGCGTCAGGTGTTGCTTACAGCCCTTCTGTCCCGCGCGGCCTCGGCGCGCTCAGCCGTTGCTCGGGCCGCCGAGCTGAATGCCCGCCATCCGCGACCACTCGTACGGGCCGGTCTTCACCTTGGCCGCGAAGTCACCGTCGAAGTCCTCGTGGACCGTGATCCCGGCCTTATCGACGGCGCTCTGCGCGATCGCGTAGGTGGGCGCCACCAGGTCGCCCCAGCCGCCGTCTCCGCCGACCAGGACGATGCGGGTGCCCTCGTGCCCGATGTACGCGATCTGCCCCTCGGCACCGCCGTGCGCCTGGGCGAAGGCACCGATCTGCTTGGCCAGCTTTGCCGCCTTCTTGTCCGCGCGGGCTGCCTGCTTGCTGTCCTCGACCTGCTGCGTCTCTGCCATGAGCAGGATGCTACCGACGGGTAGATCAACTGGCGACGGGCGGGGCACGTGGCGTTCAACACCACGCACCCCGCCCGTCGGCGAAGCCGGAGAACTCAGCGCAGGAAGGGGTCCACCGCGACCGCCACGAAGAGCAGCGAGACATAGGTGATCGACCAGTGGAAGAGCCGCATCTCCTTGAGCTTGCCGCCCGTGACCTCGGCCTTGGCGCGGTTCTGCAGCCCGTGCGCCTCCCACAGCCACCAGCCGCCGGTCACGAAGGCGACCACGGTGTAGAACCAGCCGGTGTAGCCGAGCGGCTGGAGCAGCAGCGAGACGGCGACCATCACCCAGCTGTAGAGAACGATCTGACGGGCGACCACTTTGTTCGACGCGACGACCGGCAGCATCGGCACGCCCACGCGCGCGTAGTCGTCCTTGACCTTCATGGACAGCGGCCAGTAGTGCGGCGGCGTCCAGAAGAACATCACGAGGAAGAGGATGACCGGCGCCCACGACAGGGAGTTCGTGACCGAGGACCAGCCGATGAGGACCGGCATGCAGCCCGCGATGCCGCCCCAGACGATGTTCTGCGAGGTGCGGCGCTTCAGGATCATCGTGTAGACGACCACGTAGAAGAGCAGCGCCCCGAGGGCGAGCCACGCGGACAGCCAGTTGACGACGAGGCCGAAGAGCAGCGTGGAGGCGACGGCGAGCGCGATGCCGAACACGAGGCACTCGCGGGGGCTGACCATTCCCGTGACCAGGGGCCGCTGGGACGTACGGTCCATGAGGGCGTCGATGTCACGGTCGATGTACATGTTGAGCGCGTTGGCGCCGCCCGCCGACAGATAGCCGCCGAGGCAGGTCACGAAGACCAGCCAGAGGTCGGGCACCCCCTGTTCGGCGAGGAACATCACCGGAACGGTGGTGATCAGGAGGAGTTCGATGATTCGCGGCTTGGTCAGCGCCACGAACGCCATGACACGGGCCCTGAGCGGCCGGTGGCTCGGGCCAGAGCTCGTCCCAATTGCTCCCGCTGGACGGGATTCAACGGCCGTCACGCACACCCCTGACAGAGACTTCCCAGCAAGCCGCGTCGGACGTTCAGACATGAAGATCCGGTAAAGGCTCGCGCGTACCACGCCACTGTAGACGTTGCCCATACCTCGCCCTTCGCGGGGGTGGGGTCGTGTTGAGCGGCGTGTTGGGCCGCCCGAAACACGGCCCGACACCCGTTCAGATGAGCGGTGCGGTACTCGTTTCGAGAGTCCAGATGAGCGGCTTGGGGATCACATGGTGAACACCGTGGATCCCTTTCGGGAGGCGGATACCGGCACACCCCGGCACTCTGGAATGACTCGAAAAAATGCACGTCTTTACAGCGGTAGGCTCGACATCGGCCGGTGGGATCTACATCGCCGGCATACGACATGTGGAGAGGAGCCCTGACTCAGGGTGAGCACCAAGCCGACCACCACAGACCTCGAGTGGACCGAACTGGACCAGCGGGCTGTCGATACTGCCCGCGTCCTGGCCATGGACTCCGTACAGAAGGTCGGCAACGGCCATCCGGGTACGGCCATGAGCCTCGCGCCTGCCGCGTACACCCTCTTCCAGAAGGTGATGCGGCACGACCCCGCGGACGCCGAGTGGACCGGGCGCGACCGGTTCGTTCTTTCCGCGGGCCACTCGTCCCTGACCCTCTACATCCAGCTCTACCTGGCCGGCTTCGGCCTGGAGCTCGATGACCTGAAGGCGTTCCGCACCTGGGGTTCCAAGACCCCCGGTCACCCGGAGTACGGGCACACCACGGGCGTGGAGACGACGACGGGCCCGCTCGGCCAGGGCGTCGCGAACGCCGTGGGCATGGCGATGGCCGCCCGTTACGAGCGTGGCCTGTTCGACCCGGAGACCGCTGCCGGCGAGTCGCCGTTCGACCACCACATCTTCGCGATCGCCGGTGACGGCTGTCTCCAGGAGGGCATCTCCGGCGAGGCGTCGTCGCTGGCCGGGCACCAGAAGCTCGGCAACCTCGTACTGCTGTGGGACGACAACCACATCTCCATCGAGGGCGACACGGAGACCGCGGTCTCCGAAGACACCATGAAGCGGTACGAGGCCTACGGCTGGCACGTCCAGCGCGTGGAGCCCAAGGAGAACGGCGACCTCGACCCGGCCGCCCTCTACAAGGCGATCCTCGCCGCGAAGGCGGAGACGGAGCGCCCCTCCTTCATCGCGATGCGCTCGATCATCGCCTGGCCCGCGCCGAACGCGCAGAACACCGAGGCCGCGCACGGCTCGGCGCTCGGCGACGAAGAGGTCGCGGCCACCAAGCGCGTCCTCGGCTTCGACCCGGAGCAGAACTTCGAGGTCGCCGACGAGGTCCTCGCGCACACCCGTGCCGCCCTCGACCGCGGCCGCGATGCCAAGGCCGAGTGGGAGAAGGGCTTCGCCGCCTGGCGCACCGCTTCCCCCGAGCGCGCCACCGAGTTCGACCGCGTCGCCGCGGGCGAGCTCCCGCAGGGCTGGGAGGAGAAGCTCCCGGTCTTCGAGACCGGCAAGGGCGTCGCGACGCGTGCCGCGTCCGGCAAGGTCCTCCAGGCGCTCGGCGCGGTGATCCCCGAGCTGTGGGGCGGCTCCGCCGACCTCGCGGGCTCGAACAACACGACGATCGACAAGACGTCGTCGTTCCTCCCCGCGGGCAACCCGCTGCCGGGGGCGAACCCGTACGGCCGCACGATCCACTTCGGCATCCGCGAGCACTCCATGGCCGCGGAGATGAACGGCATCGCGCTGCACGGCAACACCCGCATCTTCGGCGGCACCTTCCTGGTGTTCTCCGACTACATGCGCAACGCCGTGCGTCTGTCCGCGCTGATGCACCTTCCGGTGACGTACGTGTGGACGCACGACTCCGTCGGTCTGGGCGAGGACGGCCCGACGCACCAGCCGGTCGAGCACCTGGCCTCGCTGCGTGCCATCCCGGGCCTGAACGTGGTCCGCCCCGCGGACGCGAACGAGACCGCGATCGTGTGGCGCGAGATCCTCCAGCGCTACACCAAGGAGTTCGGCAAGGGGGCCCCGCACGGCCTCGCACTGACCCGTCAGGGCGTGCCGACGTACGACCGCGAGGTCACCGAGGGCGCCGTCAAGGGCGGCTACGTCCTCTTCGAGGCCGACGGCGGCGCCCCCGAGGTCGTCCTCATCGGCACCGGCTCCGAGGTGCAGCTCGCCGTCGAGGCGCGCGAGCAGCTGCAGGCCGCGGGCGTTCCCACGCGCGTCGTCTCGATGCCGTGCGTCGAGTGGTTCGAGGCGCAGGACCAGGGGTACCGCGACAGCGTCCTTCCGCCGTCCGTCAAGGCGCGCGTGGCGGTCGAGGCGGGCATCGGCCTGACCTGGCACCGCTTCGTGGGTGACGCCGGGCGCATCGTTTCGCTGGAGCACTTCGGTGCTTCCGCGGACGGCAAGGTGCTGTTCCGTGAGTTCGGGTTCACCGGAGACGCCGTGGCCGCCGCAGCCCGGGAATCGATCGACGCCGCTCAGCGCTGACGCCGACATACGACCAAGTAGGAGATGTAATCCCCATGACAGACGCACTCAAGCGCCTCTCCGACGAAGGCGTCGCGATCTGGCTGGACGACCTGTCGCGCAAGCGGATCACGTCCGGCAACCTCGCCGAACTGATCGACCAGAGCCACGTGGTGGGTGTCACCACGAACCCGTCGATCTTCCAGAAGGCGATCTCGCAGGGCGATGGTTACGACCAGCAGCTCTCCGACCTCGCCTCGCGCGGTGTCACCGTCGAAGAGGCCATCCGCATGATCACGACGGCGGACGTCCGTGACGCCGCCGACATCCTGCGCCCGGTCTTCGACGCGACGGGCGGCCAGGACGGCCGTGTGTCGATCGAGGTCGACCCGCGCCTGGCGCACAACACGAAGTCGACGGTCGCCGAGGCCAAGCAGCTCGCCTGGCTGGTGGACCGCCCGAACACGCTCATCAAGATCCCGGCGACGAAGGCGGGCCTGCCCGCGATCACCGAGGTCATCGGCAGGGGCATCAGCGTGAACGTGACGCTGATCTTCTCGCTGGAGCGCTACCGCGAGGTCATGGACGCGTACCTGGCGGGCCTGGAGAAGGCGAAGGCCGCCGGCCTGGACCTCTCCAAGATCCACTCGGTGGCGTCCTTCTTCGTGTCCCGCGTGGACACCGAGATCGACAAGCGCCTCGACGCTCTTGGCACCGACGAGGCCAAGTCCGCCAAGGGCAAGGCCGCGCTGGCCAACGCCCGCCTCGCGTACGAGGCGTACGAGGAGGTCTTCTCCTCCGACCGCTGGGCCGCGCTCGACAAGGCGCAGGCCAACAAGCAGCGTCCGCTGTGGGCATCGACCGGTGTCAAGGACCCGGCGTACAAGGACACCCTGTACGTCGACGACCTGGTCGCGCCGAACACGGTGAACACGATGCCGGAGGCGACCCTGGAGGCCACCGCCGACCACGGCCAGATCACGGGCAACACCGTGGCCGGGACGTACGACACCGCGCGCGGCGAGATCGAGGCCGTCGAGAAGCTCGGCATCAGCTACGACGACGTGGTGCAGCTGCTCGAGGACGAGGGCGTCGAGAAGTTCGAGGCGTCCTGGAACGACCTGCTCAAGTCCACCGAGGCGGAGCTCAAGCGCCTCACCCCTTCGGAGGGCTGACCATCTTGTCAAGCAGCAATCCGCTGCGTGACGCCGCAGACCGACGGCTCCCGCGTATCGCGGGGCCGTCGGGCCTGGTCATCTTTGGCGTCACGGGCGATTTGTCCCGTAAAAAGCTGATGCCCGCTGTCTATGACCTCGCCAACCGAGGCCTGCTGCCGCCGGGCTTCTCGCTCATCGGCTTCGCGCGCCGCGACTGGGAGGACGAGGACTTCGCCCAGGTCGTCCATGACGCGGTCAAGCAGCACTCGCGTACGCCGTTCCGCGAGGAGGTCTGGCAGCAGCTCATCCAGGGGATGCGCTTCGTCCAGGGCAACTTCGACGACGACGACGCCTTCGAGCAGCTCAAGGCCACCATCCAGGACCTCGACAAGGCGCAGGGGACGGGCGGCAACTTCGCCTTCTACCTCTCCGTGCCCCCGAAGTTCTTCCCGCAGGTCGTCCAGCAGCTCAAGAAGCACGAGCTCGCGGACGCGCCCGAGGGCTCCTGGCGCCGCGCGGTCATCGAGAAGCCCTTCGGGCACGACCTGGCGTCCGCCAAGGAGCTCAACTCGATCGTGCACGAGGTGTTCGCCCCGGACCAGGTGTTCCGGATCGACCACTACCTCGGCAAGGAGACCGTCCAGAACATCCTGGCGCTCCGCTTCGCCAACCAGATGTTCGAGCCGATCTGGAACCGGTCGTACGTGGACCACATCCAGATCACGATGGCCGAGGACATCGGCATCGGCGGCCGTGCCGGCTACTACGACGGCATCGGCGCCGCCCGTGACGTCATCCAGAACCACCTGCTCCAGCTGATGGCGCTGACCGCGATGGAGGAGCCCGCCTCCTTCGACGCGAACGCGCTGGTCGCCGAGAAGGCGAAGGTCCTCGGCGCCGTGCGGCTGCCCAAGGACCTCGGCGAGAGCACGGTCCGCGGACAGTACGCCGCGGGGTGGCAGGGCGGCGAGAAGGCCGTCGGCTACCTCCAGGAAGAGGGCATCGACCCCAAGTCGAAGACCGACACCTACGCGGCCGTCAAGCTGGAGGTGGACAACCGCCGCTGGGCGGGCGTCCCCTTCTATCTGCGTACGGGCAAGCGTCTGGGCCGCCGCGTCACCGAGATCGCGGTCGTCTTCCAGCGCGCGCCCCACTCCCCCTTCGACCACACGGCGACGGAGGAGCTGGGCCAGAACGCGATCGTCATCCGCGTACAGCCCGACGAGGGCATCACGGTCCGGTTCGGCTCGAAGGTGCCCGGCACCTCGATGGAGATCCGCGACGTGTCGATGGACTTCGCGTACGGCGAGTCCTTCACCGAGTCCAGCCCGGAGGCGTACGAGCGCCTGATCCTGGACGTCCTGCTCGGCGACGCCAACCTCTTCCCGCGCACGGAGGAGGTCGAGCTGTCCTGGAACATCCTCGACCCGATCGAGGAGTACTGGGACAAGCACGGCAAGCCCGCGCAGTATTCGTCCGGGACCTGGGGCCCGTCCGAGGCGGACGAAATGCTCGCACGAGACGGACGGAGCTGGCGTCGCCCATGAAGATCGACCTTACGGACACCACGTCCAGCAAGATCAACAAGGCGCTCGTGAAGGGCCGCCGAGCCATCGGCACCCCGGCCGTCGGCATGGTGCTCACCCTCGTCATCGTCACCGACGAGGAGAACGCCTACGACTCGCTGAAGGCCGCCAACGAAGCGTCCCGCGAGCACCCCTCGCGCACCCTGGTCGTCATCAAGCGCGCCGCGCGCTCGCCCCGCGACCGCACGACGTCGCGCCTCGACGCCGAGGTGCGGGTCGGCGCGGACGCGGGCACCGGCGAGACGGTGATCCTGCGCCTTTACGGCGAGGTCCTCGACCACGCCCAGTCGGTCGTCCTGCCGCTGCTCCTGCCCGACGCCCCCGTGGTCGTGTGGTGGCCGGTGAACGCCCCGGCCGACGCTGCCAACGATCCGCTCGGCGCCCTGGCTCAGCGCCGTGTCACGGACTCGTACGCGGCCGAGGACCCGATCCGCGAGCTGACCGCCCGCGCCGAGTCCTACCACCCCGGCAGCACGGACCTGGCCTGGACCCGGATCACCCCGTGGCGCTCGATGCTCGCGGCGGCTCTCGACCAGATCGCCTGCAAGGTGACCTCGGTCGAGGTGGAGGGCGAGGAGTTCAACCCGAGCTGCGAGCTGCTCGCCATGTGGCTCGCGGACCGCCTCCACGTCCCCGTGAAGCGCTCGCTGTCCGCGGGGCCCGGCCTCACCGGCGTACGCATGGACACCGACTGCGGTCCCATCGTGCTCGGCCGGGCCGACGGCTCGCTGGCCACGCTCTCCGTCCAGGGGCAGCCCGACCGCGCGGTGGCGCTCAAGCGCCGCGAGACGGCCGAGCTGATCGCCGAGGAGCTGCGCCGTCTCGACCCGGACGACACCTACGCGTCCGCGCTGAAGTACGGCGTGGAACGCCTGGGCGAGTACGCGGCGGAAACCGCGGTTCCCGCGGTGGAGGAGCCAGCGGAGGCGGCGAAGAAGACCGCCCCCGCGAAGAAGGCCACCCCGGCGAAGAAGGCCCCGGCCAACAAGGCGGCGACGAAGTGAGCGCGGCCCCGCAGCTGGTCGTGCACCGCGACAAGGAGCTGATGGCGCAGGCCGCGGCGGCCCGCCTCATCACGAAGATCGTCGACGCGCAGGCCGCCCGCGGCTTCGCGTCGGTGGTCCTCACCGGCGGCCGCAACGGCAACGGCCTGCTCGCGGCGCTGAGTTCGTCCCCGGCGAAGGACGCGATCGACTGGTCGCGCCTGGACCTGTGGTGGGGCGACGAGCGCTTCCTGCCGGACGGCGACCCGGAGCGCAACTACACCCAGGCCAAGGAGGCACTGCTCGACTCGGTGCCGCTCAATCCGGCCCGGGTGCATCCGATGCCCGCGTCGGACGGCGCGTACGAGGTGGACGCGGCGGCCGGGATGTACGCCGCCGAGCTCACCGCGGCCGCGGGGCCCGAGGACCACGGTCCGGTGCCGACGTTCGACGTGCTGATGCTCGGCGTCGGCCCGGACACCCATGTCGCCTCGCTCTTCCCGGAGTTGCCCGCGGTCCGCGAGACGGAGCGGACGGTGGTCGGCGTGCACGGCGCACCCAAACCGCCGCCCGTCCGCATCACGTTCACGCTGCAGGCGATCCGCTCGGCCCGTGAGGTGTGGCTGCTCGCGGCCGGCGAGGACAAGGCGAACGCCGCGGCGATCGCCCTGTCGGGCGCGGGCGAGGTACAGGCGCCCGCCGCGGGCGCGTACGGCAGGTCGCGGACGCTGTGGCTGCTCGACGCCGCGGCGGCCTCGCAGCTGCCGCGCGATCTGTATCCGCCGGCTTCTCCCTGAGGTTCACGCACAGCAGTACGGCCCGGTCCACTTTCCTGGTGGACCGGGCCGTACTGTTTCAGTGGCTCAACGCCCGCGCAGGTCCCGGTACTTGGCAACCAGCGCTGTCGTGGACCCGTCGAGGTCCGGTACGTCCGCGCCCTCGGTCAGGGCGGGCTCGATGCGCTTGGCGAGGACCTTCCCGAGCTCGACGCCCCACTGGTCGAACGAGTCGATGTTCCACACCGCGCCCTGTACGAACACCTTGTGTTCGTACAGGGCGATGAGCTGACCGAGAACCGACGGCGTCAGCTCCTTGGCGAGGATCGTCGTCGTCGGGTGGTTGCCCTTGAACGTCTTGTGCGGCACGAGTTCCTCGGGCACGCCCTCGGCCCGCACCTCGTCGGGCGTCTTGCCGAAGGCCAACGCCTGCGTCTGCGCGAAGAAGTTGGCCATCAGGAGGTCGTGCTGGGCGACCAGGCCGGACAGCAGATCGGCGACGGGCTCGGCGAAGCCGATGAAGTCGGCCGGGATCAACTTCGTGCCCTGGTGGATGAGTTGGTAGTACGCGTGCTGGCCGTTGGTGCCCGGCGTGCCCCAGACGACCGGGCCCGTCTGCCAGTCGACCGGCTCGCCGTCACGGCCGACGGACTTGCCGTTGGACTCCATGTCCAGCTGCTGGAGATAGGCGGTGAACTTGGAGAGGTAGTGCGAGTACGGCAGGACCGCGTGCGACTGGGCGTCGTGGAAGTTGCCGTACCAGATGCCCAACAGGCCAAGGAGCAGCGGCACGTTGGACTCGGCGGGCTCGTTACGGAAGTGCTCGTCGACGAGGTGGAAGCCGGCCAGCATCTCGCGGAAGGCGTCCGGACCGACCGCGATCATCAGCGAGAGTCCGATCGCCGAGTCGAACGAGTAGCGGCCGCCGACCCAGTCCCAGAACTCGAACATGTTGGCCGTGTCGATGCCGAAGTCGGAGACCTTCCCGCCGTTCGTCGACAGGGCCACGAAGTGCTTGGCGACGGCGCTCTGGTCGGCGCGCAGGCCGGTCAGGAGCCAGTCGCGCGCGGAGGTCGCGTTCGTGATCGTCTCGATGGTGGTGAACGTCTTCGAGGCGATGATGAACAGCGTCTCGGCCGGGTCCAGGTCCCGCACGGCCTCGTGCAGGTCGGCGCCGTCGACGTTCGAGACGAAGCGCACCGTGAGGTCGCGGTCGGTGAAGGAGCGCAGCGCCTCGTACGCCATGGCGGGGCCGAGGTCCGAGCCGCCGATGCCGACGTTCACGATGCTCTTGATGCGCTTGCCGGTGTGGCCGGTCCACTCGCCGGAGCGGACCTTGTCCGCGAAGGCGGCCATCTTGTCGAGCACGGCGTGCACGGCCGGCACCACGTTCTCACCGTCGACGTCGATCACCGCGTCCCGCGGGGCACGCAGCGCCGTGTGCAGGACGGCGCGGTCCTCGGTGGTGTTGATCTTCTCGCCGCGGAACATGGCGTCCCGCAGGCCGAAGACATCGGTGGCCGCGGCAAGCTCGCGCAGGAGCGTCAGCGTCTCGTCCGTGACGAGGTGCTTGGAGTAGTCGACGTGCAGGTCGCCGACCTGGAGCGTGTACGCCGTGCCGCGCGCCGGATCCTTGGCGAAAAGATCACGCAGCTGCACCTCCCCCAGCTGCTCCCGGTGCTTGCCGATCGCCGCCCATTCGGGCGTCTGGTTGAGCCTGGCGCGGCTTTCTGCGTTCATCTCGGACTTCAGCCTTCTCTCGTACCTGTGTACGTACCTTGCCCCGCTGCACGTTCCAACCTAATTGATCAGGGCCCGATATGAGATCTCTGAAGCCGTCTGTCCGCACACGTGCCAGTAAACGCCGCATGAAAAACACAGCGGCCGGACATCAACGATGTCCGGCCCTTCTCACGCTCTAGATCTCGCCCCGCAGTTTTGCCAGCGCCTCCGCGAGAATCGCCTCGCCGTCCGCGTCGCTGCGCCGCTCACGCACATACGCCAAGTGCGTTTTGTACGGCTCGGTGCGGGGCGGGTCCGGCGGGTTGTCCCGGTCCTGACCTGCGGGGAAGCCGCAGCGGGGGCAGTCCCAGGTATCGGGGACCTGCGCGTCGCTGGCGAAGCTGGGCACCGTCTCGTGTCCGTTGGAGCACCAGAAGGAGATGCGCAGTCGCGGCGCGGACTCACCGCGCTCGGCCTCGCCCATCGGCCCCGCCCCGACCCGACTTCCTCGGATCGCGTTGCCACTTGCCACGGTCGTAACTCCCCTGCGTGATGGTGCTGCTGCGGGCGCCTCAGTCTACGTAAGGCCCAACGCGCGTCCAGTGTTCGGAGTTACACCCTCACCCCGACACGCAAGCCCCATGATAATCCGCGCCGTGCGGCGCGCACCGTACATGGGGCTTTGAGTGAAGCTTTCGCAAGGTAGCAATCAAGCCGCTTTCGCGGTCAGTTGTTCACCTTCATCAACAGGCCGAGCACGACAATGCACGCGAACCAGAGAAGACCGACCACGACAGTGATGCGGTCGAGGTTGCGCTCGGCGACCGACGAGCCGCCGACGGACGACTGCATGCCGCCACCGAACATGTCGGAAAGGCCGCCGCCCTTGCCCTTGTGCATCAGCACAAGGAGCATCATCAGCCCACTGAAGACGATCAGGGCGATCGAGAACCCCATAACCACGGCTGGACCAACTTCCTCGGATCTGAATCGGCTCTGTATCGACGACGGGGGCCGAATGCCTCTTGATGAGAAGCCGTCCGGCCCCCGCAAGGGTACGACGTATCGGCGCTACCGCATACTCACTGGTCGCGGAACCGGACGATCTTGACGAACTCTTCCGAGTCCAGCGCCGCGCCGCCCACCAGGGCGCCGTCGACGTCGGGCTGCGCCATGATCGCGGCGACGTTGCCGGACTTCACGGAGCCGCCGTACTGGATGCGCACCTTGTCGGCGAGCTCCTGCGAGTACAGCTCGGCGAGGCGGCCGCGGATCGCGCCGCACACCTCCTGGGCGTCCTCGGGGGTCGCGACCTTGCCGGTGCCGATCGCCCACACCGGCTCGTACGCGATGACGATGGTCTCGGCCTGCTCGGCGGGGAGGTCCTTCAGACCGCCGTCGAGCTGGGCGAGGGTGTACTGGATCTGCTGGCCGGCCTCGCGGATGTCGAGGCCCTCGCCGATGCAGAGGATCGGGGTCAGGCCGTGCTTGTAGGCGGCCTTCACCTTCGCGTTGCAGATCTCGTCGGTCTCGTCGTGGTACTGGCGGCGCTCGGAGTGGCCGACGGCCACGAAGGTGCACTTCAGCTTGGAGAGCATCGGGCCCGAGATCTCGCCGGTGTAGGCACCGGTGTCGTGCGCCGAGATGTCCTGGGCGCCGTACTTGATCTTGAGCTTGTCGCCGTCGACCAGGGTCTGCACCGAGCGCAGGTCGGTGAAGGGGGGCAGGACGGCGACCTCGACGGCCTCGTAGTCCTTGTCGGCGAGGGCGAAGGCGAGCTTCTGGACGTGGGCGATGGCCTCAAGGTGGTTGAGGTTCATCTTCCAGTTGCCCGCCATCAGCGGGGTACGCGTAGTCATCAGGTGTCAGTTCTCCAGTGCCGCGAGGCCGGGGAGCGTCTTGCCCTCGAGGTATTCGAGGGAGGCGCCGCCGCCGGTGGAAATGTGGCCGAATGCGTTCTCGTCGAAGCCCAGGGTCCGGACGGCCGCGGCGGAGTCGCCACCGCCGACGACCGTGAACGCCGGGGAGTCGAGGAGGGCCTGGGCGACCGCCTTGGTGCCCTCGGCGTAGTCCGGGTGCTCGAAGACGCCCATCGGGCCGTTCCAGAAGACGGTGGCCGCGTCGGCGAGCTTCGAGGCGTAGAGCTTACGGGTCTCGGGTCCGATGTCCAGACCCTCCTGGTCGGCCGGGATGGCGTCCGCGGCGACCGTGGTGGGGTTGGCAGGGGCCTTGGTCTTCAGGTCGGGGAAGTCGGTGGAGACCAGCACGTCGACGGGGAGGACCAGCTCGACGCCGCTCTCCTTCGCGCGCTTGATGTACTCCTTGACGGTCGGGACCTGGTCCTCCTGGAGGAGGGAGATGCCGACCTCGTGGCCCTGCGCCTTGAGGAAGGTGTAGGCCATGCCGCCGCCGATCAGGAGACGGTCGGCCTTGCCGAGCAGCTGGTCGATGACGGCCAGCTTGTCGGAGACCTTGGCGCCGCCGAGCGCGACGACGTACGGACGCTTGACGTCCTCGGTGAGCTGCTTCAGGACGCCGACCTCGGTGGCGATGAGGTAGCCCGCGTAGTGCGGCAGGCGTGCCGGGAGGTCGTACACGGAGGCGTGCTTGCGGTGCACCGCGCCGAATCCGTCGCCTACGTAGACGTCCGCGAGGGCGGCGAGCTTGTCGGCGAACTCGCCGCGCTCGGTGTCGTCCTTGGACGTCTCGCCCGCGTTGAAGCGGAGGTTCTCGATGACGGCGACCTGGCCGGACTCGAGGCCGTCGACCGCGTCGTGCGCGGCGGGGCCGACGGTGTCCTCGGCGAACGCCACGGGCTTGCCGAGGAGTTCACCGAGGCGCTCGGCGGCGGGAAGCAGCGAGAACGCCGGGTCCGGTGCGCCCTTGGGGCGGCCGAGGTGCGAGGCGACGATCACCTTGGCGCCGGCTTCGGCGAGCTTGGTGACGGTCGGCAGGACGGCGCGGATGCGGCCGTCGTCGGTGATGGTGCCGTCGGCGAGCGGCACATTGAGGTCGGCGCGGACGAAGACCCGCTTGCCTTCGACCCCTTCGGCGAGAAGTTCGTCGATCGTCTTCATGGCTGGACTCCAGGACTCCTTAAAAGGGCTGACGTGCAACAACAACAAGGCCCGGACCACGCAGTATGCGTGGTCCGGACCCTGTGCTCACATCGAGGTGCCTGCTCTGGTGATCAGAGCTGGCCGCCGACGAAGACCGTGAGGTCGACGAGGCGGTTGGAGTAGCCCCACTCGTTGTCGTACCAGCCGAGGATCTTCACCGTCTTGCCCTCCTGGACCATGGTCAGGGAGGAGTCGAAGGTGCAGGAGGCCGGGTCGCTCACGATGTCCGACGAGACGATCGGGTCCTCGGTGTAGTAGAGGATGCCCTTGAGGGCGCCGTCGTCGGCGGCCTTCTTGAACGCGGCGTTGACCTCGTCCTTGGTGACCTCGCGCTGGAGGTCGACGACGAGGTCGGTGGCCGAGCCGGTCGGGACCGGGACGCGCATCGCGATGCCGTCGAGCTTGCCCTTGAGCTGCGGAAGGACCAGAGCGGTCGCCTTGGCGGCGCCGGTCGTGGTCGGAATGATGTTCTCGGCGGCGGCGCGGGCGCGACGCAGGTCCGAGTGCGGGAAGTCCAGGATG
This sequence comes from Streptomyces sp. NPDC033180, assembly GCF_055577645.1. Lineage (NCBI taxonomy): Bacteria > Bacillati > Actinomycetota > Actinomycetes > Kitasatosporales > Streptomycetaceae > Streptomyces > Streptomyces sp. NPDC033180. The sequence goes on from NZ_JBVIPU010000001.1 coordinate 165,031, forward strand.
CGCTGGTCGTTGGTGTACGCGTGGACCGTCGTCATGAGGCCCTTGACGATGCCGAAGTTCTCGTCGAGAACCTTCGCCATCGGCGCCACACAGTTGGTGGTGCAGGACGCGTTCGAGATGACGTGGTGGTTGGCCGCGTCGTACTTGTCCTGGTTGACGCCCATCACGATGGTGATGTCCTCGTCCTTGGCCGGAGCCGAGATGAGGACCTTCTTCGCGCCACCGGCGATGTGCTTCTCGGCGTCGGCCTTCTTGGTGAAGATGCCGGTCGACTCGATCACGATGTCGACGCCGAGCTTGCCCCACGGGATGTCGGCGGGGTTGCGCTCGGACAGCACCTTGATGGTGTGGTTGTCGACCGTGATGGTGTCCTCGGTGTGCGACACCTCGGCCTTGAGACGGCCCAGGATGGTGTCGTACTTCAGGAGGTGCGCCGTAGTCGCGGTGTCACCCAGGTCGTTGACAGCCACGATCTCGATGTCCGCACCCTGCTCAAGCAGCGCCCGGAAGTAGTTGCGCCCGATGCGGCCGAAGCCGTTGATGCCTACGCGGATCGTCACGAACCGATCTCCTCGTTGGTACGCCGGTTTCAGACGCCGGCGAGTTGTATGGGATGTCCCCGACCGCCTCCGACCCTACCTCTCTGATGGCCTTTGGGTGACATCGACAGGGGGCCCGGACGGCACGGTGGCCCGTACCCCCGAGTAGGGAGCACGAGCCACCGGGACCTTGGTCCTGATTACGCAGCGTCAGCGGCGCAGATGTGCAAGGGATGCGCCCATAAGAGCGGCCCGTTCGGCGTTTCCGGGTACATGCTCGAACCCGAAGCCGAGCAGCACGCTGTCACGCGCTGTGACGGCCGCATAGGGCTTGTAGAGCTCTCCCGTACGGGCCCAGTCACCCGTGATGCCGGGGCTTCCGGGGGGCGCCGGAGCGACGCTCCAGGTGCCGAGCGAGGCCTCGAATCCCTCGGTCTGCGTGGCGTTGCCTCCTATCACGAGCTGAGCGTTGTCGGCAAACAGTCCGCGGCCCCCGCTGGAGGGGTCGGTGATGGAGCTGAGCGACACCTCGATCGTCTTGCCCGCGTAGGCGCTCAGGTCGAAGGAGACGGGCTTCCAGCCGCTGGAGGACCCGGTGAGGCTGTTCCAGGCACCGCTCGTTCCGGACGCCGTGCAGCCGGTCGCCGACTGCGTCAGGTAGTGGCGCAGGAACGGGTGGCCGTTGATGAAGAACCCGGCCCCGCATTCGGCGGGCGCCGCCTGGGACGAGTTGCCGTTCGAGTCCGGCAGCGTGGTCCAGTCGTCGGCACCGGTGGTGTGCGCTTCGAGAACGCCGTGGTCGTAGCCGGTCTCCAGGTTCCAGTTGAGGGCGAACCGAAGCTGCGGCTGGTCCGCGGCCGTGACCCCGGTCAGGTCGATGGTGCGGGTCAGCCGCTTCCAGTCCTGGTCGGCGTGGGAGGCCGACGCCATGCCCTGGCCCTCGAAGGGGGCGTAGGGGTTGCTGAGGCCGGGATAGCTGCCTGCCGCCGCGCTCTTGAACTGCGGGAACTCGTCGGCGGGCAGGTTGTCGGACGTGACGGTGTAACGGCCCGCCTTGTCCAGGGGGTTGGCGTCGGCCGCGGCGAGCGGCGTCTGCACGCCGTCGAGGGCGCCGCTGCCGGCGAAGCTGGTGGCGCCGGGCGCGGAGAGGCGCTCGTACGCACCGAGGTAGTACTGCGCGAAGTCGTCGGAGAGCGCGTCCCCGAGGTCCACGTTGGTGCCGGTGCGCTCACCGGACTCGACCAGCTTGCCGCCCTCGTTGAGGTAGGCGCGCAGGGCGAGTTGGGTGGCGGCCGACGGGACCGGGTCGCCGGTGTAGTGCACGACCGCGGAGAAGTGCGACAGGACGCCGAGCGGGTGCGGTACACCCTGCTTGGCGACGTCCCAGACCACGGCGGAGCGCCCGTTGGCCTTCAGGGCGTCGACGTACTTCTGCGCCTGCGTCGCGGGGGCGCCTTCCTCGGCGACGACGAGGGTGTTGGCCTTGGCCCGCTCGGTGACGGTGTACGTGAAGTGCGGGCTCTCCGTACGCCCCTTCTTGGTACGGCCGGTGAACCACACCTCGACCTTGTCGCCCGCGCGCGCGTCCTCGACCTCGGCGCGGTACTGGTCGAAGTGGAGGTTGTCCTCGCCGCCGTACGTCTCGCCGCCCTTCCAGGCCTTGAGGTTCTCGTCGTGCGTACGGCCGCCGTTGATCCGGTAGTTGAGCTCCTTGTCGCGCACCGACTTGCGGGCGGTCACGGCGACTTCCTGGTCCCCGCCGCGCACGTAGGAGCCCGTGAAGGCGTCCGGCGTGAAGTCGGGGGCCTCGATGCCGGTGACGGAGACCGGCTGGTCGGGGTGGCTGGCGGTCTCGGCGACGGCGAGCGCGAACGGGACGTTCTTCGCGAACTCCTGCTGGATCAGCTTCTCGTCGTCCGGGAAGGTGAAGATGGAGGCGCAGTCCTCGGGCTTCCAGGGATCGTTCGGGTCGATGTCGGAGGCGGTCTGGCAGGTGGACATCTCCGGCGTGAACATCGAGATGCCGTTGATGTTGCCGGCGTGGCCGTCCGCCTCGCCGTTGGTGGTGTAGAGCTCCGATGCGACCTGCGGGTGGTAGCCGGGGACGGCGGGCTTCTCCGGGGTGCCGTTCAGCGCCTTGTAGAGGACGTCGTCCGGGGTCGGCGTGGCGACCTGCCAGCCCACTCCGTAGAGGAGCAGTTCGGCCGCGGAGTGGTAGTTGATCCCGTACGTGAAGCCGATGCGCTTTTGGAAGCGGTCGAGCGCCTTGGTCTCGGGCTCGGACATGGGGCCCGTGCCGCGGTAGGTCTCGGACGAGGCGTTCGGTGACGAACCCTCGTTGTCGTAGCCCCACTTGTAGGCGAAGTTGCGGTTGAGGTCGACGCCGTCGCCTGCCGCGATCCTGCCGTCGCCGTCGATGTCGCGGAGGTTCTTGCGCCACTGGCGATCACCGTCGGCGGCGTGCGTGAAGTCGTAGCCGTCGGGGTTGGCGGAGAGCACGAACCACAGCTCGGTGGAGTTCACGAGCTTGGTGATGCGCTTGTCCTTGCCGTAGTTGTCGAGGTAGTGGTGCATCAGCCGGCGGGTCATCTCGGGGGTGATCCACTCGCGCGCGTGCTGGTTGGACATGTAGAGCGTGGACGGCTTGGAGCCGTCCTTGGACTTCGCTGCGCCCTTGGAGAGCTTCAGGGCGAGGATGTCCTGGCCCCCCAGGGTCTTGCCGATGGAGACGACCTTGGTGAGGCCGGGGTGGGCCTGACCGGTCTTGACGATCTCCTCCTTGAGGCCGCCCTTGCCGCTGTACGGCCGGAACACGCCGTCCCCCGCGGCCTTGAGCCTGTGCTGCGTACTGGCGGAGACCTTCTGCTCGGTGAGCTCGACGCCCTCCTGCTCGACGCCCTTGGCCTGCGCCTTTGTCAGGTAGACCTCGACGCGGGCGGTGCCGCGCTCGCGGGTCTGGCCGGCGAGCTCGTGGGCGTCCTGGCCCGCCTCGACGAGGATCGGGATCTGCTTCTGGGTGACCTGGGCCTCGTAGACCTTCACGGCTGCCGGGTCGTCGGCGGCCGGGGCCTTCGCCCCGCTGTCGGCCTGGGCGTGCGGCACGGCGACGAGGCCGCCGACGAGCAGCGCGCCCGCGGCGACGACGGATCTGAAACCGGCTCTGGATCTCTTGGTTCTCTTGGATCTCTCTCTTCGTCTCATGAGCCCCCCTTGCGACTGTCCGGCACTTTTGTGCGCGAACGCCAGGCTCGTGACACTTCATGATCATGTCAATACGGCATCTGGGTGGTGTCCGGGAGCGACGCGAAAAAGCCGCCGGTGCCTGGGCGGCTCCGGCGGCTTACGTGACATGCCTCGGCGGTCAGACCGCCATGTTGTCGGCGAGCTCCTCGCTCAGATTGGACTCCGTACCCGGAATCCCCAGGTCCTGCGCCCGCTTGTCCGCCATGGCGAGCAGTCGGCGGATGCGCCCCGCGACCGCGTCCTTCGTCAGCGCCGGGTCGGCGAGCGCGCCCAGCTCCTCCAGGGAGGCCTGCTTGTGCTCCATGCGCAGCCGTCCGGCCGCCGCGAGGTGCTCGGGGACCTCGTCACCGAGGATCTCCAGGGCGCGCTGCACACGAGCGCCCGCGGCGACGGCCGCGCGGGCCGAGCGGCGCAGGTTCGCGTCGTCGAAGTTGGCCAGGCGGTTGGCGGTGGCGCGCACCTCGCGGCGCATCCGCCGCTCCTCCCAGGCGAGCACCGACTCGTGGGCGCCGAGCCGGGTGAGCAGGGCGCCGATCGCGTCGCCGTCCCGGACGACCACACGGTCCACGCCGCGCACCTCACGGGCCTTGGCGGCGATCTGCAGCCTGCGCGCGGCGCCGACCAGGGCGAGCGCGGCCTCCGGGCCCGGGCAGGTGACCTCCAGGGACGAGGAGCGCCCCGGCTCGGTCAGCGAGCCGTGCGCGAGGAACGCCCCGCGCCACGCGGCCTCGGCGTCACAGGTGGCCCCCGAGACCACCTGTGGCGGCAGTCCCCTGATGGGGCGTCCACGGCCGTCCACGAGGCCCGTCTGCCGGGCCAGCTGATCGCCGCCCGCAACCACCCGTACGACGTAGCGCGAGCCGCGCCGCAGCCCGCCGGGGGCCATCACGATCAGCTCCGAGCTGTGCCCGAAGATCTCGAGAATGTCCCGCTTCAGCCGCCGCGCGGCCATCGCCGTGTCCAGCTCCGCCTCGATCACGATGCGGCCGCTCACCAGGTGAAGGCCGCCCGCGAACCGCAGGATGGCCGAGACCTCTGCCTTTCTGCAGCAGGTCCGGGTGACGGGAAGCCGGGAGATCTCGTCCTTCACCGCTGCCGTCATCGCCATGGGCCGATCCTTCCATGCATCCGAAAAATACGGTCGTACGCGGTGGCCAGGAGCTCCGGATCGTGCCTCGGAGTGCCATCGTGCCTGGCCACCGGCGCCAGCTCGACCGTGGCGCCGAGCCGCTTGGCGGCATCGGAGAGTGACTCACGGTCGGGCACGGCGGCGTCGTCGGCCAGCACCACGTCCAGGGCGAGTTTAGGGGCGTGTCGGGCCAAAACCTCCAAATGACGCTGCGGAGAGAACCCATCGGTTTCACCGGGTTGTGGCGCGAGGTTGAGCGAGAGCACCCTGCGGGCCTTCGTCTCGATGAGCGCGTCGAGCAGTTCGGGGACCAGCAGATGGGGGATCACCGAGGAGAACCAGGAACCAGGGCCGAGCACCACCCAGTCCGCGTCGAGCACCGCGGCGACCGCTTCGGGGACGGCCGGCGGGTCGTGCGGGACGAGGTGCACGGACTGCACCTCACCCGGGGTGAGCGCCACCGTGGCCTGCCCGCGCACCGTGTCCACGTCGTCCGGGCGCTCCGGGTCGTGCCCCTTGACCAGGGCCTGGAGCTCCAGCGGCACCGCCGACATGGGCAGCACACGGCCGTGCGCGCCGAGCAGCTTGCCAACCAGGTCGAGGGCCTGGACGTGGTCGCCGAGCTGCTCCCACAGGGCGACGATCAGCAGATTGCCGACCGCGTGCTCGTGCAGGTCGCCCTTGGACTGGAAGCGGTGCTGGATGACGCGGGCCCAGGTCTGGCCCCAGTCGTCGTCCCCGCACAGGGCGGCGAGCGCCTTGCGCAGGTCGCCCGGCGGCAGCACGCCCAGTTCGTCGCGGAGCCGGCCGCTCGAGCCGCCGTCGTCGGCGACGGTGACCACGGCGGTGAGGTCACCGGTGATGCGGCGCAGCCCGGCGAGCGAGGCGGACAGGCCCATCCCGCCGCCGAGCGCCACCACCTTGGGCTGGGTGCCCCGCTTGCGGCCCAGACGGTTCAGCCGCAGGGAGGACTTCACTCTCGCCCCATGTCCCGATGGACGAGGACGGTCTCGACGCCCTCGGACACGAGGCGCGCAGCGAGCTTCTCCGACATGGCGACGGAGCGGTGCTTGCCGCCCGTGCAGCCGACCGCGATCGTCACGTAACGCTTGCCCTCGCGGCGGTATCCCGCGGCGATGAGCTGGAGCAGCTCGGCGTACCGGTCGAGGAACTCCTTGGCGCCCGGCTGGTTGAAGACGTACGCCGCCACCTCCTCGTTGAGCCCTGTGTACTGGCGCAGCTCAGGGACCCAGTGGGGGTTGGGCAGGAAGCGCATGTCCACGACGAGGTCCGCGTCGACCGGCAGGCCGTACTTGAAGCCGAAGGACATGACGGTGGCCCGCAGCTCGGGCTCCTCGTCGCCCGCGAACGAGGCGTCCATCTTGGCCCGCAGCTCGTGCACGTTCAGGCTGGAGGTGTCGATCACCAGGTCGGCGTCGCCGCGCAGCTCGCGCAGGAGTTCGCGCTCGGCCGCGATGCCGTCGACGATGCGGCCGTCGCCCTGCAGCGGGTGCGGGCGGCGGACCGACTCGAAGCGGCGCACCAGGGCGTCGTCCGAGGACTCCAGGAAGACGATCCGCCGGGTGACGTGCTTGGCCTCCAGGTCCGCGAGGGACTGGCGCAGGTTGTCGAAGAAGCGGCGGCCTCGCACATCGACGACGACCGCGATGCGGGCGACGTTCCCCTGCGAGCGGGCGCCGAGCTCCACCATGGTGGGGATCAGCGCGGGCGGCAGGTTGTCGACGACGAACCAGCCGAGGTCCTCCAGACACTTGGCCGCGGTGCTGCGTCCGGCACCCGACATGCCGGAGATGATCACCAGCTCGGGGATCGCCGTCTCGGCGGCCTCACCTGGCGTGATGGTCGTGCCCGTACTCACTTGCTCGCCGCCTTCGTCGTGCTCGGTCATGGCTCCTGCCCCCGTCGTTCTTCTGAGGTGCCCGCGGACACGGGCTCCTCGCCATCGTCCGAGGCTCCCGCGCTCGCGGGCTCCTCTTCTTCAATGATCTCTCCGGTCGCCGTGTTCACGGCGGGCCCCGCGGGCGTCGCTCCGGCCAGGGCCACGATGACGGCCTCGGCCGTCTTGCGGCCTATGCCGGGAATCTCGCAGATTTGATCAATTGTCGCGGATCGCAGCCTCTTCACCGAACCGAAGTGCTTGATCAGCGTCTGCTTGCGGGCGTCGCCGAGGCCCGGCACGGCGTCCAGCGGTCCGGCCTTGAAGCGCTTGGCCCGCTTGGCGCGCTGATACGTGATCGCGAAGCGGTGCGCCTCGTCGCGTACCCGCTGGAGAAGGTACAGGCCCTCACTGGTGCGCGGCAGGATCACCGGGTCGTCGTCGCCCGGCACCCAGACCTCTTCGAGGCGCTTGGCGAGGCCGCACACCGCGATGTCGTCGATGCCGAGCTCGTCGAGGGCCCGCTGGGCGGCCGCGACCTGCGGCTGGCCGCCGTCGACGACGACGAGCTGGGGCGGGTAGGCGAAGCGCTTGGGGCGGCCGTCCTCCTCGGTGAGGCTGTTCGCGTCGCCGTTGCCCGCGGGGATCTCGCCGGACTCCTCCGGATCCCACTCCCCCGTCTTCTCCTTGTCGGCGATATAGCGCTTGAAGCGGCGCGTGAGCACCTCGTGCATCGAGCGGACGTCGTCCTGGCCCTCGAAGCCCTTGATCTGGAAGCGCCTGTACTCGCTCTTGCGGGCGAGGCCGTCCTCGAAGACGACCATCGAGGCCACGACGTCGTCGCCCTGCAGATGCGAGATGTCGTAGCACTCGATGCGCAGCGGGGCGCTGTCCAGTTCGAGCGCTTCGGCGATCTCCTCCAGAGCGCGGGAGCGGGTCGTGAGGTCGGATGCGCGCTTGGTCTTGTGCAGCACGAGCGACTGCTGGGCGTTGCGCGCCACGGTCTCCATGAGCGCCTTCTTGTCGCCGCGCTGCGGGATGCGCAGCGAGACGTTCGAACCACGGCGCTCGGTGAGCCACTCCTGGACGGGCTCTGTGGGGTCGGGCAGCGCGGGTACGAGGACTTCCTTCGGTACGGAGTCGCCGCTCTCCTCCCCGTACAGCTGCTGGAGGGCGTGCTCGACGAGGTCGCCGCTGGTGACCGCCTCGACCTTGTCGGTGACCCAGCCGCGCTGGCCGCGCACGCGGCCGCCGCGGACGTGGAAGATCTGGACGGCCGCCTCCAGCTCGTCCTCGGCGAGCGCGATGAGGTCGGCGTCCGTGGCGTCGGCGAGGACGACGGCGCTCTTCTCCATGGCCTTCTTGAGGGCCCCGATGTCGTCGCGGAGGCGGGCCGCCTTCTCGTACTCCATGTCCTCGGCTGCGTCCGCCATCTGCCGCTCGATGCGGCGGATGTACGCGCCCGTGCGGCCCGTCATGAACTCGCAGAAGTCCTCGGCGAGTTCGCGGTGCTCCTGCGGGGAGACGCGCTCGACGCAGGGCGCGGCGCACTTGCCGATGTAGCCGAGGAGGCAGGGGCGTCCTGTGCGCTCGGCGTTCTTGAAGACTCCGGCCGAGCAGGTGCGGACGGGGAAGACCCGCAGGAGGAGGTCCACGGTGTCGCGGATCGCCCACGCGTGGCCGTAGGGCCCGAAGTAGCGGACGCCCTTCTTCTTGTGGCCGCGCATCACCTGAACCCGCGGGAACTCCTCGTTCATCGTCACCGCGAGGTACGGATAGCTCTTGTCGTCGCGGTACTTGACGTTGAACCGGGGGTCGAACTCCTTGATCCAGGAGTACTCCAGCTGCAGCGCCTCGACCTCGGTGGAGACCACCGTCCACTCGACGGATGCGGCGGTCGTCACCATCGTGGCGGTACGCGGATGCAGATGGGCGAGGTCCTGGAAGTAACTGTTCAGGCGCTGGCGCAGGCTTTTCGCCTTGCCCACGTAGATCACCCGGCGGTGTTCGTCGCGGAACCGATAGACCCCCGGCGAGTCGGGGATCTGTCCCGGCTTGGGGCGGTAGCTGGAGGGGTCTGCCATGCTCCACACCCTACTGGCGGCGGCTGACAGTCAGAGGCTGGAGGGGGTGCACCCCGCCACGCACGAAGGCCGGCGACCTGAGCCCGCCACTTCCCCGCCAGTGGGGGAGCCCGCCACACTCGGACCCCGCCTGCCTAGGCCGCCACTTCCCCGCCGGAAGGGATACACCGCCACGCGCGAAAGCCGCTTACCTGAGCCCGCCGCTACCCATCGCGGGCGCGTCCCCTGCTCGCTCGAAAGCCGATGACCTGAGCCCGCCGCTCCCGTCGGGGGCGCGCGTCCGCTGCTCGCTCGAAGGCCGGCGACCTGAGCCCGCCCCTCCCGTCGGGGGCGCGCGTCCGCTGCTCGCTCGAAGGCCGGCGACCTGAGCCCGCCGCTCCTCCGCCGGAGGGGGAGCCCGCCATGCCCGGACCCCGCCTGTCTAGGACGCTGCTTCCCCGCCGGAAGGGATACACCGCCACGCGCGAAAGCCGCTTACCTAAGCCCGCCGCTACCCATCGCGGGCGCGTCCCCTGCTCGCTCGAAAGCCGTGACCTGAGCCCGCCGCTCCCGTCGGGGGCGCGCGTCCGCTGCCCGCTCGAAGGCCAGCGACCTGAGCCCGCCACTTCCCCGCCAGAGGGGGAACCCGCCATGCCCGGACCCCGCCTGCCTAGGCCGCCACTTCCCCGCCGGAAGGGATACACCGCCACGCGCGAAAGCCGCTTACCTAAGCCCGCCGCTACCCATCGAGGGCGCGTCCCCTGCTCGCTCGGAGGTCGGCGCCCCGCGCCTGCGCCGCCCTGCCCGGCGGCCCGTCGCCTCGGGCTCCGGCTCCTCAGCCCTTGAGCCCACCCGCCCTGTAGGGCGGGTGGGTGGGGAAGCTTCCGGCCGGAGGCCGGGGGCGGGTCAGCTGTGCTGCTGGGGGCGGCGTCGCAGGACGGCCACTCCGGTGAGGCCGAGGGCGAGCAGCGCCCCCGCTCCTGCCACGGAGGAGGCGACCGTGACGGGTCCCTCGGCCGAAGCCGACGCCGGAGCCGCTGGGGGCTCCGCAGCCCGCTCCTTCGGGGCGAAGCCCCCCGCCTCGCCGGACTTCGCGTACGCGGAGCCCGGCAGCTTGTCCGCGTAGGCGGCGTGCACGCGCTTCTGGTAGGCGGCGACCGAGGCCCCGCCCGCGCCCACGGCACGCACCGCGTCCGCGTCGAGCGGCAGCACCCGCCCCCGCCCCTGCACGTACCAGGCATTGATCTGCGGCTCGTGGAAAACCGTGCCCCCGGGGAGCTTGTCGGCGCCCACGCGCGCGTAGTGCGTCTCATCGTCCCCGGTGGCGATGTTCACGACCTGCCAGGAGCCGCCCTGCTTCACGGTCCACAGGGACGCCTCCTGCCCGTCCGACGAGACCGCCTTGCTGGCGAGGAATTCCACGCGGGCGACCGGCACGCCCTTCTCTCCGGCGACGAACTCCGGGGAGAGGTACCGCACGGGCACGGCGTCGGTGCCCTGCACGCGCGGGTCCGCCGCGGCCTTGCTGACCGCCCCTTCCCGCGCGAAGAAGCGGGAGAGCGTGTCGAGGGTCCCGGGTGCGCTCGCGGCGTCGTGAGCCGCCTCACGGGAAGCGGGGGATGCGTCCGATGGCCCGGAGTCCGCGGTGGCGTGCGGCGCCGCGACGCCGAGCAGCAGGACGGCGGCCGAGCCGGCGAGCACCGCCCTCAGCGGCTGACGGGAAAGCCGACAGGAAAGCCGAAGGGAGCGCTGACGAGGAAGGTGACGGTTCATCGCGCTCACGCCCCGATCCGGTACAGCGAGTGGGTCCAGGAGAAGGTGTTGTTGTTGACGTACCAGCTGTGCGAGGCCCAGTTGTAGCGGCTGCTGGAGGGCCACGGATCGCCCCAGTAGACCCAGCTGCTCGCGTCGTCGTACCCGTAGAGCACATGCATGTGGCCGCCGCCGTTGGACCACTGGATGCGGGTCTCGACCGGGCGGCCCGCGTTGATCTCGGCCTGCACGGTCGGATAGCGCAGCCAGCCGTTGACGTACGAACCGGCGTTGACGCCCGCCCAGTCCAGACCGTTCTGCACGTCGCCGAGCGTGGCCTGCGAGTTGGGGCACTCGGTGTTCTGGTTGCGCCCGAAGGCGGCGTTGCAGAACTGGTTCTGGCTGTACTGCTTGCCGTAGAAGGTGGCGATCGTGTTCCCGGCCGCGGCCCAGCACCAGTTGGTCTTCTGCTGGGCCTGCATCGTGATGTTCAGGCGCTTGGAGGCGAGAACGGACGGGTCATCGGGGGCGGCCGTGGCCGTGGCCGCCGGTGCGGCGACCAGGGCCGCCGCCACGAGGGCGAGCGCGGACAACCGTCTGCGTCCGCCGTACCTGCTGGTTCTATGGCGCATCGCGTTCCTCCCGAGGGGGGTGGGGGTGGTGGAGGAGCGCGTCCGGACGCTGCGATTGAGCATCGAGTGTTGTCGGGTGCAGGTCAACAAGGTTCAATGCGGGATTACTTGGGCCGTGAACGGCGGCGTACGTATGTGAACACCCCTCGTACGCCCACCTGGTGGCCCGCTCCGACCGGCGCGTACGCCCGGACGGCCGATGTGAATGTTCACAGAAGGGTCTTGCGATGCGGCACGGCACACAGCTCGCGGACGGTGCGACGGCGGACCTGGAGGCCGCCCTGCGCACCGGCCCCTTCCACGTGGCACTGCGGGCCGCGATCGCCGCACGCCGCCTTCCCCTGCAACGCGTACGGCATCATCTCGCGCGCCAGGGCGTCAACGTCGGGGTGACCAGCCTGAGTTACTGGCAGCAGGGCGCGCGGCGCCCCCAGCGCACCGAGTCGCTCCGCGCCGTGCGCGCCCTCGAGGAGATCCTCGGACTCCCCGAGGAATCACTGATCCGGCTGCTCGCCAAGCCCTCCCAGCACCCCGACTGCGAACGCCCCGCCGCGCGCTCCTACCGCTCCCTCCTCGACGCGTCCGACGTCCTCCAGGAGCTGATCGCCGAGCTCGGGTCGCCGCTCGACGGCGGGCTGCACACCATCGGCCACCATGAGCGGGTGCGGATCGGCGGGCGGCGCGAGCTGCTCGGCCGCGACTCGCAGCATGTGGTGCGCGCCCACCGGGACGCCGTGGACCGCTACCTCGCGATCTATCACGGCGACCCCGGCTGCGTACCGGAACGGGTCGGCGTGCACGCCCTGGAGAACTGCCGCACGGGACGCGTGCGGTGGCACCACGAGACGGGGGTGCTCGTCGCCGAGCTGCTCTTCGACGCGCGCCTGCGCGCGGGCGACACACATCTGTTCCGCTACGGCTTCGAGGACGGCACGGCGGGGGCGGCCACCGAGTACTTCCGTGGCTTCAGCTTCGCGGGCGGGCAGTACGCGCTCCAGGTGCGGTTCGACGAGGGGGCGCTGCCCGTACGCTGCCACCGCTTCACCCAGCATTCGGCCGCCGCGCCGCGCGGTGGGCGCCAGGAGCTGACGCTGAGCGGCAGCCATCGGTCGGTGCACCTCGTGGAGCCGCAGGTGCGAGCGGGAATCCTGGGGATCGCGTGGGACTGGGAGTGAACGCGCGCGCCCGCCCTCAGCCCGCGACGATCTTGCCGTCCGCCACCTTCACCGGCAGCTCCTCCAGCGGCCTGACGGCGGGGGCGTGCAGCACCTTGCCGTTCGTGGCGTCGAACTGACTGCCGTGGCAGGGGCAGATGAGCTTGTGGCCCTCGAGCTTGTTGATGGGGCACTTCTCGTGCGTGCAGATCGTGCTGAACGCCTTGTACTCGTCGTCCGAGATGCGGCTGACGACGACGTTCTCGCCGGTGTAGAGCTTCGACGCGCCGACCTTCACCTCGTCGGACTTCCCGAGGTCCACAGGCGCGGTCGGCGCCGACCGGTTGGAGCCGCCGCCGTCACCGCCGGACGAGCAAGCCGTGATCCCCAGGCCGGCTGCGGGGACGAGGGCGGCGGCGCGCAGCACGGTGCGGCGGGCGGGGGGCGGCGTGCCGGGCATGGAATCTCCACAGGTCGGTCGCTTCGGTGACGGATCAGACCATACCGGTGGGGTGCCGCTTGCCCGCGTTGGGCGCGGCCGTGCCCGAGTGCCGCCCGTGTCGGGCCGGGGCCGCCGTGAAGCCCTAGCCTGTGGCCAAAGCCGGGGAACACGACCGCAGTGACTCGACCGCGGTCACGCGCCAGCAGTCACGCGCCAGCTGCGACGTGCCAGCAGTGACGTGACAGCAGTGACGTGACAGCAGAGCCACGATCGCAGAGCCGAGAGGAACCACCCGTGATAGTCGTCGCAGGAGAGGCCCTGATCGACCTCGTCCCGCAGGGCCCCGCCGACGCCGGGCTGCCCGCGCTCGCCCCGCGGCTCGGCGGCGGTCCGTACAACACCGCGGTGGCCCTCGGCCGCCTCGGCTCCCCCGTGGCCTTCTGCTCGCGGATCTCGGCGGACGCGTTCGGCGACGCGCTGGTCGACGGACTGCGGGCCGCGGGCGTCGACGTGTCGTACGTCCAGCGGGGCGCCGAGCCGACGACGCTCGCCGTCACCTCGATCGGCGCGGACGGCTCCGCCGATTACTCCTTCTACGTCGAGGGCACGGCGGACCGGCTCTTCACGGCCCCGGAGCAGCTGCCCGACGACGTACGCGCGATGTCGTTCGGCACGTGCTCGCTCGTCCTCGAACCGGGTGCGAGCGCGTACGAGGAGCTGATGCGCCGGGCGGCGGCACAGGGCGTCTGCACGGCGCTGGATCCCAACATCCGGGCGGGTCTGATTCCGGACGCCGACGCCTACCGGTCCCGGTTCAAGAGCTGGCTGCCGACGGTCTCGCTGCTCAAGCTCTCGGAGGACGACGCGAGTTGGCTCGGCGGCACGCCGCGCGAGTGGCTCGCGTTCGGCCCCGGAGCAGTGGTGATCACGCGTGGTGGCAAGGGCCTCACCGTCTTCACGCGGGACGGCGGGGAGTGGTCGGTGCCGGGCGAGCAGGTCGACGTGGTGGACACTATCGGCGCGGGCGACACGGTCAACGCGGCCCTGCTGCACGCGCTTTCCGCACGGGACGCGCTTTCCGTGGAGCCCCTGTCCTCCCTCGGCGCGGACAGCTGGGGCGAGATCCTGCGCTTCGCGGCACGCGCGGCAGCCATCACCGTGTCCCGCCCGGGCGCGGAGCCTCCGTATGCGAAGGAGCTGGGGGTGAGCGGCGGCGAACGCGGCACCTGCTGAGAACCCGGCAGGAGTCAGCCGGGGGCTCAGGAGTGAGCCGGGGCTCAGGAGTCAGCCGGGGCTCAGGAGTCAGCCGGGGCTCAGGAGTCAGCCGGGGGCTCAGGTTCCGTGAACTCACCGTGCCGCCCCTCCCCCGCGGCGAACCTGGCCGCGCCGTCCGCCGCGTCGGCGAGGGACCGCAGGCCGTGGCGCAGTTCGCCCGCCATCGCCTCCTCCTCGGTCAGGCCGCCCTGTTCCCGGACGGACAGCCGGTCGTTCCGGAGGCAGGTCTGGGGGAACGCGGCGATCTCCGCGGCGAGGCGTTCGGCCGCGGCGCGGGAGGTGCCCGGCGGTACGGTCCGGTTGACCAGGCCCATCGCGAGCGCCTCCGCCGCGGGGACGGGGCGGCCGGTGAGCACCAGGTCCATGGCCCGGCTCTCGCCGATGAGCCGGGGCAGTCGCACCGTCCCGCCGTCGATGAGTGGTACGCCCCAGCGGCGGCAGAAGACGCCGAGTACGGCGTCCTCATCGGCGACCCGCAGATCGCACCAGAGCGCGAGCTCCAGGCCTCCGGCGACCGCGTGTCCGGAGATCGCCGCGATGACGGGCTTGGAAAGGCGCATGCGGGTCGGGCCCATGGGTCCGTCGCCCTTCTCGGTCACCTCGTTCCCGGACGGTGTCCCGATGGCCTTGAGGTCGGCGCCGGCACAGAAGGTGCCGCCCTCGCCCCACAGCACCGCGACGTACGCGTCGGGGTCCGCTTCGAAGGCACGGAACGCGTCGGCGAGGGCGTGGGCGGTGGGCCCGTCGACGGCGTTCCGCACGTCGGGCCTGGACAGCACGATGGTGGTGACGGGGCCTTGGCGTTCAAGACGTACGGTCATGCGGCCAAGGCGAACATGAGAACAGACCGCCGGACAAGAGGCGCCCCTCAAGGAGCGCGGGGAGCTGCGCGACCGGCCACGACGCACCCACAGGCGCACGCGTCCGGTCGCGCATTCCCATCAGGCCTTGCGAGCCTTGGTCGCCTTCTTCGGAGCCGCCTTCTTCGGGGCGGCCTTCTTCGCAGCAGCCTTCGTCGGGGCGGCCTTCTTGGCGACAGCCTTCTTGGCAGGGGCCGTCTTGGCCGCAGCGGTCTTCGCCGTGGCCTTGGCGGAGGCCGGCTTCTTCACCGCCGAGGCAACAGCCCGCTTACGCCCCTGCGAGGCCCCATCACTGAACCGGTCCGCCGCGAGGATGTCCCGCAGGAACTTGCCCGTGTGGCTCGTCGTGACTCCCGCGACCTCCTCGGGCGTGCCCTCGGCGACGACGAGACCGCCGCCGTTGCCGCCCTCGGGGCCCATGTCGACGACCCAGTCCGCGGTCTTGATGACGTCGAGGTTGTGCTCGATGACGATGACCGTGTTGCCCTTGTCCACCAGGCCGGACAGCACCGAGATCAGCTTGCTGATGTCCTCGAAGTGCAGACCGGTGGTCGGCTCGTCCAGTACGTAGACGGTCCGTCCGGTCGAGCGCTTCTGGAGCTCGGAGGCCAGCTTCACACGCTGGGCCTCACCGCCGGAGAGCGTCGGCGCGGACTGGCCGAGCCGGACGTACCCCAGACCCACGTCGTTGAGTGTGCGCAGGTGGCGGGAGATGGCCGGCACCGCCTCGAAGAAGTCGAGCGCTTCCTCGATCGGCATGTCCAGGACCTCGGCGATGGACTTGCCCTTGTAGTGGACGTCCAGCGTCTCGCGGTTGTAGCGCGCCCCGTGACAGACCTCGCAGGGGACGTACACATCCGGCAGGAAGTTCATCTCGATCTTGATCGTGCCGTCACCGGAGCAGTTCTCGCAGCGGCCGCCCTTGACGTTGAAGGAGAAGCGGCCGGGGAGATAGCCCCGGACCTTCGCCTCCATCGTCTCCGCGAACAGCCTGCGGACGTGGTCGAAGACTCCGGTGTACGTCGCCGGGTTCGACCGCGGCGTGCGGCCGATGGGCGACTGGTCGACGTGCACGACCTTGTCGACGAGGTCGTCGCCCTCCACGCGCGTGTGCCGTCCGGGGACGGAGCGGGCGCCGTTCAGCTCGCGCGCCAGGTGCGTGTAGAGGATGTCGTTCACCAGCGTCGACTTGCCGGAGCCCGAGACGCCCGTGACGGCGGTGAGGACGCCGAGCGGGAAGGAGACGTCGATGTCCTGGAGGTTGTTCTCCCGGGCGCCGTGCACCGTCAGCTGACGGGAGGGGTCCGCGGGGCGGCGAATGTCCGGCACGGGGATGGACTTCTTGCCCGACAGATACTGCCCGGTCACGGATTCGGCGTTGGACAGGAGCTCCTTCATGGAGCCGCTGTGCACGACCTTGCCGCCGTGCTCGCCCGCGCCGGGGCCGATGTCCACGACCCAGTCGGCGACCTTGATGGTGTCCTCGTCGTGCTCGACGACGATGAGCGTGTTGCCCATGTCGCGCAGGCGCACGAGGGTCTCGATGAGCCGGTGATTGTCGCGCTGGTGCAGGCCGATGGAGGGCTCGTCCAGTACGTACAGGACGCCGACGAGGCCGGAGCCGATCTGCGTGGCCAGGCGGATGCGCTGGGCCTCGCCTCCGGAGAGGGTGCCCGCCGCGCGGTTCAGGGAGAGATAGTCCAGGCCGACGTCGACCAGGAACCGCAGCCGTTCGTTGACCTCCTTCAGGACGCGCTCGGCGATCTTCTTGTCGCGGGCGCCCAGCCTCAGCTCGGCGAGGAAGTCCGCGCAGTCGCTGATGGACATCGCCGAGACCTCGGCGATGGACTTCCCCATGACCGAGACGGCCAGGACGATCGGCTTGAGACGCGTGCCCTCACAGGTGGGGCAGGGCACCTCGCGCATGTAGCCCTCGAAGCGCTCGCGGCTGGCGTCGCTCTCGGCCTCGCTGTGGCGGCGCTTGACGAAGGGGACGGCGCCTTCGAAGGCGGTGGTGTAGACCCGCTCGCGGCCGTACCGATTGCGGTAGCGCACCTCGATCTGCGTCTTGTGGCCGTTCAGGAGTGCCTTCTTGGCGCGCTGCGGGAGACCCGCCCAGGGCATGTCGGTGGAGAAGCCGAGCGCGTCCGCGAGCGCGCCGACGAGCCGCCCGAAGTACTCCTTGGTGTGGCCGTGCGACCAGGGGTGGATGGCACCCTCGTCGAGCGACTTGTCCTCGTCCGGGACGATCAGCTCGGGGTCGACCTCCATGCGCGTGCCGATGCCGGTGCAGTCCGGGCAGGCGCCGAAGGGCGAGTTGAAGGAGAAGGAGCGGGGCTCGAGCTCTTCGAAGGACAGGTCGTCGTACGGGCAGTACAGGTGCTCCGAGTACATCCGCTCGCGCTCGGGGTCGTCCTCGGGGAGGTCGACGAAGTCGAGTACGACCATGCCTCCGGCGAGGCCGAGCGCGGTCTCCACGGAGTCGGTCAGGCGGCGCTTGGCGGAGTCCTTCACCGTGAGGCGGTCGATGACCACCTCGATGGTGTGCTTCTCCTGCTTCTTCAGCGTGGGCGGCTCGGAGAGCTGGATCGTCTCGCCGTCGACCCGCGCGCGGCTGTACCCCTTGGTCTGGAGGTCGGCGAAGAGGTCGACGAACTCGCCCTTGCGCTCGCGCACCAGCGGCGAGAGGACCTGGAAGCGGCTGCCTTCCGGCAGCTCCAGGACCTTGTCGACGATGGCCTGCGGCGACTGCCGGGAGATGGGGCGACCGCACTCGGGACAGTGCGGCTTGCCGATGCGCGCGAAGAGCAGACGGAGGTAGTCGTAGACCTCGGTGATGGTGCCGACCGTGGAGCGCGGGTTGCGCGAGGTCGACTTCTGGTCGATGGAGACCGCGGGCGAGAGGCCCTCGATGAAGTCGACGTCCGGCTTGTCCATCTGACCGAGGAACTGCCGGGCGTACGAGGACAGCGACTCCACGTACCGCCGCTGGCCCTCGGCGAAGATCGTGTCGAACGCGAGCGAGGACTTGCCCGACCCAGAGAGCCCGGTGAAGACGATGAGGGAGTCACGCGGGAGGTCGAGCGAGACGTTCTTGAGATTGTGCTCGCGCGCGCCACGGACGATGAGACGGTCGGCCACGCCGGTCCGCACCTTTCTTGAGAGAAGTGACAGGGGCGGGACCCCCGTCATTCACAGACTAGGGCGAGCCACTGACAACGCCGGGGCGGTCGCCCTGGTTGATAACAAACCCGGACCACCAAGAATGCCCGATGCCGCACCCGACCATATAGCACGTGCATTCGATTAGCGGTGCCGCTCCAACACCTTCACCCGAACGTGTGGCGCGGCTATCGTCAGGCGCATGATTGATCATGTGCGCGACCTGGCCTCTGTACGTGACGCGACCGACCGACTGCTCACCGCAGCCACGAAACTGAACAACGATTCGACCGCCGAGCCGTCACTCCTGCCGGGCTGGACCCGCGGTCATGTCCTGGCTCACATCGCCCGGAACGCGGACGCACTCGTGAATGTGCTGGCCGGTCGGCCGATGTACGTGAGCGGCGACGCGCGGGACAACGACATCGAGCGGGACGCGCCCCGGCCACTGGCCGAGCAGCTCGTCGACGTACGCGAGTCCGCGGAGCGCTTCGAGGCCGCGGGCACGATCCCCTCCGACTGGTCCCGCACCGTCGAGCTGCGCAACGGGGTAACCGACTCCGCGTCCCGGGTGCCGTTCCGGCGGTGGGTCGAGGTCGAGCTGCACCACGTCGACCTCGGTGTCGGGTACGAGCTCGAAGAGCTGCCGGAGGAATTCGTGCAGCGGGAGATCGCGTTCCTGGCGGCCCGTTTCTCGGGTAACCCGGATGTGCCGCCGACGCGGGTCACGGACGGCACGCACGCGTGGAGCACCGGCCGGGACGGCGAGCCCGAGGTCACCGCTTCCGGCCCCGCGTCCGACGTGGTCGGCTGGCTCTCCGGTCGTCGTGACGGCTCCGCGCTGACGGCCGAAGGCGGTCTCCTGCCCTCTCTGCCCCCGCTATAGGCTGAGTCACATGACGTACAGCGGAGCAGTGAAGGTCGGCGGCGGTGCGGATGTGCACGAGCTGCAGGACCTGATGATCTCGAAGGTCGCGGTCGGCCCGATGAACAACAACGCCTATCTGCTGCGCTGCCGGGCCACGGACGAGCAGCTTCTGATCGACGCGGCGAACGACTCCTCGACGCTGCTCACGCTGATCGGTGGCGACGGCATCGCGTCCGTCGTCACCACTCACCAGCACGGCGACCACTGGCAGGCCCTCGCCGCGGTCGTCGAGGCGACCGGCGCCCGTACCTACGCGGGCCGCGAGGACGTCGACGGCATCCCCGTACCCACGGACATCCCGCTCATCGACGGCGACACCGTGAACGTCGGGCACGTCTCCCTCACCGCGCGCCACCTGGTCGGCCACACGCCGGGCTCGATCGCCCTGGTGTACGACGACCCGCACGGCCACCCGCACGTCTTCACCGGCGACTGCCTCTTCCCCGGCGGCATCGGCAACACACACAAGGACCCGAAGGCCTTCGCGAGCCTGCTGCACGACGTCGAGACGAAGATCTTCGGCACGCTCCCCGACGAGACCTGGGTCTATCCCGGCCACGGGAGCGACACGACGCTCGGCGCCGAGCGCCCGCACCTGCCGGAATGGCGTCAGCGGGGCTGGTGAGCCGCCTACGCCGGCATACGCGGGCGGGGCTCAGGCCGCGCCGACCAGCGCGGCCACCCGCTCCACCGCGAACGCGTACCCCTGCACCCCGCACCCCGCGATGACGCCGTCGGCGCGCTGGGAGACGTACGAGTGGTGCCGGAACGCCTCGCGCTGATGGATGTTGGAGATATGGACCTCCAACACCGGCATTCCGTCACAGGTGTTGAGCGCGTCCAGAATCGCGACTGACGTGTGCGAGTAGGCCGCCGGGTTGATCACGATGCCCACGTGGTGCTCGCGCGCCTCGTGGATCCAGTCCACCAACTGACCCTCGTGGTTGCTCTGCCGGAGGTCCACGGTTCCGCCGTGCGCTGCCGCCGCCTTGGCGCACAGCGCCTCGACGTCGTCGAGGGTGTCGGAGCCGTAGATCTCGGGCTGGCGCTGACCGAGCAGGTTCAGGTTGGGGCCGTTCAGGATCATGATCGGGGCGTTGGCAAGGGTGCGCGTCATGCCGTCAGCGTACTGAGGGATCTCTCCGCGCCTCCGCACGCCCCCGTAACCGGCCGTCACAGTGGGTAGTTGACGCGGCATGCGCAAGATCCACTCCCCCGCCGGGGCCCCTGCCGAACCCCCTTCCCTGCCCCGGCTCGCGGCCGCCTCGCTCGCCGGGACCGCCATCGAGTTCTACGACTTCTTCATCTACGGGACGGCCGCGGCCCTCGTGCTCGGGCCGCTGTTCTTCCCCACTTTCTCGCCGCTCGCGGGAACTCTCGCCGCGTTCGCGACATTCGGAGTGGGCTTCGTGGCGCGGCCCCTCGGGTCCGTCCTCTTCGGGCACATCGGTGACCGGCGCGGGCGGCGGCCCGTCCTCGTCGGCTCGCTGCTCCTGACGGGCCTCGCCACGGTCGCCGTCGGCTGCGTGCCCACGTACGAGTCGATCGGGACCGCCGCTCCGGTGCTGCTCCTCGTGCTGCGGTTCCTCCAGGGGCTCGGGCTCGGCGGCGAGTGGGGCGGGGCGGTGCTTCTGACCGCCGAGCACGCACCGGCCGAACGGCGCGGCCTGTGGTCCAGCTTTCCGCAGATGGGGCCACCGCTCGGGTTCCTGCTTGCCAACGGGATCATGCTGGTGCTCTCGGCGACCCTCACCGAGGCGCAGTTCGCCTCCTGGGGATGGCGTGTGCCGTTCTGGGCGGCGGGCGTGCTCGCGGCGGCCGGGCTCGCGTTGCGCGCGTCCCTCGCGGAGAGCCCGAGCTTCCTGGAACTGCGGGAGCACGCGCGCGTGCCGCTCGCCGAGGTGGTGCGCGATCACTGGCGGCTCGTCCTGCTCACGGCGGGCGCGCTCGCCGTCGGGTACGCCGTGTTCTACGCCGTGACGACGTGGTCCCTCGCCTACGCGGTGGAGCGGCTCGACGTGAGCCGTACGGTCATGCTCGCCTGCATCATGGCGGCGGTCGTGGTGAAGGGCGCGCTGACCCCCGTGGCCGCGATGCTCGGTGACCGGTACGGGCGGCGGCCCCTGTGCCTGCTGGGGTGTGCGCTCTCCGCGCTCTGGATGTTCCCGATGATCGCGCTGCTCGCGACCGGCGAGCCACTGCTGATGTTCCTCGGCTTCCTGGTGGCGATGATCGCGTTCATCACGATGTTCGCGGTGATCGCCGCGTACCTGCCCGAGCTGTACGAGCCGCGGGTGCGCTGTACGGGCGCCGCGGTGGGCTACAACCTGGGCGGGGTTCTCGGCGGCGCGCTCACCCCGATCGTGGCGACGGCGGTGGCGCACGGCGAGGGCACACCGTGGGGCGTCGCGGCCTATCTGACGGCCGTGGCTCTGCTGAGCCTCGGTTGCTTCGCGCTGCTGCCCGAGACGCGCCCCGTTGCGGAACCCGCTCCCGCCACGGCGTGAACGTACGCCGTCCGCGCGCTCGTCACGGAGTGACAGCGAGCTCCAAGTACGCCGCGAACAGCACCAGGTGGACACCGCCCTGCAGAAGGGTGGCACGCCCCGGCACCACCGTCAGCGTGCCGACGATCAAGGTGAGCGCGAGCAGCACCATGTGGGTCGGGCCGAGTCCGAGCACCAGCGGCCCGGAGAGCCAGACGGAGGCGACCGCGACGGCCGGGATGGTCAGGCCGATGCTGGCCATCGCGGACCCGAGGGCGAGGTTGAGGCTGGTCTGCACCCGGTCGCGGCGGGTGGCACGCACGGCCGCGATGGTCTCCGGGAGCAGCACGAGGAGCGCGATGATCACACCGACCACGGCGTGCGGCATCCCGGCGCTCTCCACGCCGGACTCGATGGTCGGCGACACCCCCTTGGCGAGGCCGACCACGCCGATCAGGGCGAGGGCGAGCAGGGCAAGGCTGATCATGGCGGTGCGCGTGGAGGGACCTGCCGCGTCCTCGGAGTCGATCACCTCGCCCTTGCGGGTGATCGGCAGGAAGTACTCGCGGTGGCGCACGGTCTGCGTGGTCACGAACAGGCCGTACAGGACGAGCGAGGCGAGGGCGGCGAAGGTGAGCTGCGCCGTGGAGAACTCCGGGCCCTGCTTGGTCGTGGTGAAGGTCGGCAGGACCAGGCTGAGGGTGGCGAGCGTGGCGACGGTCGCGAGGGCGGCGCCGGTCCCCTCGGACTGGAAGATGACGACGCGGTGGCGGAGGGCGCCCACCAGCAGACACAGGCCGATGATGCCGTTGCAGGTGATCATCACGGCGGCGAACACGGTGTCGCGGGCCAGCGTGGAGCTCTTGTCTCCGCCATCGGCCATGAGTGTGACGATCAGCGCGACCTCGATGATCGTCACGGCGACCGCGAGGACGAGCGAGCCGAAGGGCTCACCGACGCGGTGCGCGATCACCTCGGCGTGGTGCACGGCGGCGAGCACGGCACCGGCGAGCACGAGGGTCACCACGGCCACGCCCACGCCCGGCAGATCGCGTCCCCAGGTGAAGGCGAGCAGGACGACGGCGAGGACGGGCACGGCCGCGGTCCACTGGGTGACGAGTGCCCGGAGCCGAGTGATCATGCCTTCGATGCTGCCTCGGCCTCACCGGGTACGCGACTGGGGTTGCCCGGTGACCGTACCGACGCACGGCGACGGGGAGTGGCCCGCGGCGATCCGCCGCGGGCCACTCCCCGTGCTGGTGACTCCCGAGTCCGACTGCGCCCGACGCCGTCAGGCCTCGATGCTGTCCTTCGGAGTCCCGGTCTCGTCGGCCGCGGTCTTCGCGGCCTCCTCCTGCGCCTGCTTCTTGGAGGCGATGAGGCTGGTGATCGTCGTGATCACCAGGACACCGCAGATGACGCCGAGCGAGACCGGGATGGAGATCTCGGGGACGTGCACCCCGTTCTCGTGCAGGGCGTGCAGGACCAGCTTCACGCCGATGAAGCCCAGGATGACCGACAGGCCGTAGCTGAGGTGGACCAGCTTCTTGAGCAGTCCGCCGATGAGGAAGTACAGCTGGCGCAGACCCATCAGCGCGAAGGCGTTCGCCGTGAAGACGATGTACGGGTCCTGGGTGAGGCCGAAGATCGCGGGGATCGAGTCCATCGCGAAGAGCAGGTCGGTGGTGCCGATGGCGAGCATGACGACCATGAGCGGCGTCATGATCTTCTTGCCGTTCTTCTGGATGAACAGCTTGGTGCCGTGGTACCGGTCGGCGACGCCGAACTTCTTCTCGGCGGCCTTCAGGAGGCGGTTCTCCTCCCAGTCCTCTTCTTCGTCGCCGGCACGTGCCTCCTGGATGAGCTTCCAGGCGGTGTAGATCAGGAACGCGCCGAAGATGTAGAAGACCCAGGAGAAGTTGGCGATGACCGCGGCACCGGCCGCGATGAAGATCGCTCGCAGTACGAGCGCGATCAGCACACCGAACAGGAGCACCCGCTGCTGGAGATGGCTGGGCACCGAGAACTTCGCCATGATCAGGATGAAGACGAAGAGGTTGTCGACGCTGAGCGACTTCTCGGTGATGAAGCCCGCGAAGAACTCACCGCCCGCCTGGCCGCCGCCCCAGATCAGCAGGCCCACTCCGAAGAGCGCGGCCAGCACGATCCAGACGATCGTCCAGATTCCGGCTTCCTTGATCGATACGTCGTGCGGCTTGCGGCCGATGAAGAAGTCGACCGCGATCAGGGCACCCAGACCAAGAATGGTGAGTACCCAAAGGGTCATTGAAACGTCCACTGCGCCTCCGGCGTCGTACGGCTACTGATCAGCGTCGTCGCTGCCGGAGGTCTCTTCCACCCGGGGCGGCTCACCGCCCCGCGGGCCGACGCCCCGGGACCGATGGCGGTCCGTATTGACGGGCACGTCGCGTTCGGGAGTACTCCCCTCCGCTGCAAGAAGAGTACGCGAAACACCAAGGGTTGGTAAAGGAGAATCCAAGACAGAGCTAAAAGACCAGGTCAGCGCGGGCCGAAAGTCGCTTTACCGTCAGGGGAACGAGTGACGTGCCGGGCACGCCGGGGATCAGCGACTGCCGGTGCGCCGGGCGTGCGCGACCTGGTTCAGGACCTGCTCGAGCACCCGGCTGCCGGGCGGCGCCATCGGCGGCTCGTACGTCCACGCATGTCCGACCCAGGGGTCGGCGAGGTGGTCGTCGGCCACCGGGGTCAGGCGCAGGAGCGCGCGCCAGAGCGGGTCGAGCAGCGGGCCGTACTCGGCGGCGTCCTCGCGGTCGGCGATCATCATCAGGTGCACGCCGACCGCGGGGCCCTC
The DNA here is from genome assembly GCF_055577645.1 of Streptomyces sp. NPDC033180. NCBI lineage: Bacteria > Bacillati > Actinomycetota > Actinomycetes > Kitasatosporales > Streptomycetaceae > Streptomyces > Streptomyces sp. NPDC033180. The sequence continues at coordinate 189,426 of NZ_JBVIPU010000001.1, forward strand.
GTCCGCGAGGTAGCGGAGCTGGGTGACGGCTCGGTCGTCGAAGCCATGCGGGAAGTCGTTGACGATCAGCAGCTGCTCGGCGGTGTCCAGGTCCGGCGGCAGTGCGTCGGCGGCGCCCGCACGGATCGCCATCTGCACCAGGTCCACGCGCTGGGTCAGCTTGGCGAGCACGGCGGATACTCCTGCCGCGCCGGCGGCGGGGGGCTCTGCGAGCACTCCGGCCGCCGTCAGCGGGGTGAGCGCGCCGGCCGCGGAGCCCGCCGCGTCGATGACGTGCACCGTGAACTCGCCCGCGGGGTAGACCGCGAGCAGCCGCGCGGCGTGTGCGACCGCGCTGTCCATGGCGAGGCGACGCAACTGATCCGTGTCGGCCAGGGAATCCGTGCCGGAAGAGCGGCCGCTGTCGATCCACAGGCCGCGCTCCAGGGGCAGCCTGACCAGCATCGGGATGTGCAGGTCGGGGCGCTCGGGCAGATGGAGGTCGCCGAGGCGCAGCGCCATGGGGATCTCCATCGGGGTGCGGTAGGCGTGCCACACCGGACTGTCCCAGCCCGCGTACGCCATGGGCAGGGCGGGTTCGACGACCTCGGACTCGGCGGCGAGCTGGCCGAGGTCCCGGTCGAGGGCGGCCCTCGCCCGGTCGACGAGGAGGCCGTGCTTGGCGCGGGCGGCCTCGCGCGCGACGTCACCGGTGATGCCGATGCGGCTGCGCGGGTCGGAGAGGACCTTGTCGAGCTCCTGGTCCATGCGCGACTCGGCGAAGTCGACGGCGCTTCGGTACGCGGCCGTGGTGCGGGCCAGGTCCTCGAACATGCCCCACACCTGGTTGTAGAGGCGCTCCTCCATGGACCAGCCGGTGGCGTCGCCGGCCACGGGCTGGGCGGTCCTGCCCGGTTCGGCCGGGGCGGCGGCCGGCGGGGGCGGCGGCGGTGCGCTGGTCTGGCGGCCGGGGTGGGTGTAGTTGACGGGGCCGCCCGTGCCGGGGCTCGCGTCGCCCGGCCGGCGCGGCGCCGGGGCGGGCTGGGGGGCCGGCTGGGAGGCGGCGGCGCTGTCCGGGCCCGGTGCTCCCGGGCCGGGGGCGGCCGTCTGCCCCGTCATCCGCACGCGGGCCTCGTCCGAGGGGCGGGGCGGGGGCGCGGCCACCGAGCGGGCCAGGCCCTGGGCCACCGCTTCGTTGATCGAGCCCGCCAGTTCGTGGGCCTGCGGCAGGCCCTGGTCGGTGAGCATGTCGGCGAGGCCGCCCGCGTACCCCTGGCCGACCGCGCGTACCTTCCAGGCGTCCTGCCTGCGGTAGAGCTCCAGGGCGACGACGGCGGACTCGGCGTCCAGGTCGGTGATGGTGTAGCTGGCGACCTCGGAGCCGTCCAGTGCGGTGACGGCGATGAAGGGGGCGGCGAGGGAGCCGAAGCTGGCCGGTCCCCCGGCGCCGACCGGCAGCGCGAGAAGGACGTTGACCCGGTGGACCGCTTCCGGCACCGCGCCCAGGTCCACCGCGAGGCGGTGGTCCGCGGCCGCCTGCCGGGGTACTTCGAGCCCCGGCAGTGTGGGCGACCCGGGATGGGCCACCCAGTCGGTGCCGCGCACCTTGCCCTGGTCGTCGCTGAGCGTGACCCCCGCCACGATCGGCTTGCCGACCGAGACCCGGATCTCCAGACGGGTCTCGGGAAGCGGGTGGTTCTGCCCCCGGACCAGCTCGGCCGTCATCGCCTTCGTCCCCCTCGTGCCCTCTGTACTTGTGGGTGCCGCGCGTCACTGATGAGTGGAGTGCCGCGCGTCGCGTCGCGTGTCGTGCCGCGTGCTTACAGGTGCGGCAGGATCGACGGCATCAGGTCCTGGAACGTGCGGCCGTTGGCGGGATTGCCGATGGCCGTCATCTGCCAGCCCGTGCCCGCGCGGTGGACCTTCGCCATGATCTGCGCGGTGTACTGACCGCCGCCGTCGAGTGTGTACCGGGCGAGCTCCTGGCCGTTGGTCTCGTCGACCAGGCGGCAGAACGCGTTCTGCACTTCCTGGAACGTCTGGCCCGTGAAGGAGTTCACCGTGAAGACGATCTGGTCGATGTGGACCGGGATCCGCGCCAGGTCGACGAGGATCGCCTCGTCGTCCCCGCCCTGGCCGACACCGCCGACCAAGTTGTCACCGGTGTGCCGCACGGAACCGTCGTCACTGACGAGGTGACGGAAGAACACGACGTCCACCGGCTGCTTGTCGGCGAACAGGACCGCCGACGCGTCCAGGTCGACCTCACGCGTGCGCGTGCCGAACAGGCCCCGCCTCGGGGCCGCTTGCCAGCCGAGTCCCATGCGCACCGCGGTGAGGGCGCCCCCGTCGTCCTTCTGCAGGCTGATGGCCTGACCCTTGGTCATGTTGACCGTCACGCGCTGTCCCCTCTCGAACTGCCCTGAGCAACCGCCGGTCTGTGCGGTTGCCCAGCACCCTATGCAGAGGCACTGACAGTGCCGCACTGTGGGCAGCACTTTGTGTCGCTCTTGCAACACACCAGGCAGTACGCCTACGCCTGCCCCGCCTCCCTCATCTGCCTGAGCTCCTTCTTCATATCTGACACCTCGTCACGCAGCCGTGCGGCGATCTCGAACTGGAGGTCCGCGGCGGCCGCGCGCATCCGCGCCGTCATCTCCTCGATCTGCTCGGCCAGTTCGGCCGCGGGGCGGTCGGTGGGCACCTTCTCGGCGGCCTTGCCCTTGGCCACCTTGCCCGCCTTCTGCGCCGTCTCCGCCTTTCCGCCGAGAGCGGGCACCGGCGCCTTGGCTTCCTTCGCCTTGCGGTAGTCCGTGCCGAGCAGCTGCTCCGTGTCGACCTCCTCGCGCGCGATCGCCGACACGATGTCGTTGATCTTCTTGCGCAGCGGCTGCGGGTCGATCCCCTTCTCCTTGTTGTACGCGATCTGCTTCTCGCGGCGGCGGTTCGTCTCCTCGATGGCCTGCTCCATCGCCGGGGTGACCTTGTCCGCGTACATATGGACCTGCCCGGAGACGTTTCGCGCCGCGCGGCCGATGGTCTGGATCAGCGAGGTGCCAGAGCGCAGGAAGCCCTGCTTGTCGGCGTCGAGGATCGACACCAGGGAGACCTCGGGCAGGTCGAGTCCCTCACGCAGGAGGTTGATGCCGACCAGGACGTCGTACTCACCGGCGCGCAGCTCGCGCAGGAGCTCGACGCGGCGCAGGGTGTCGACGTCGCTGTGCAGATAGCGGACCTGGATGCCCAGCTCGAGGAAGTAGTCGGTGAGGTCCTCGGCCATCTTCTTGGTGAGCGTGGTGACCAGGACGCGCTCGTCCTTCTCGGTGCGGGTGCGGATCTCGTGCACCAGGTCGTCGATCTGCCCCTCGGTGGGCTTGACCACGACCTCCGGGTCGATGAGACCGGTGGGGCGGATGATCTGCTCGACGAAGCCGTCGCCGCGCGAGAGTTCGTACTTCCCCGGGGTCGCCGAGAGGTAGACCGTCTGGCCGATGCGGCCGAGGAACTCCTCCCACTTCAGCGGGCGGTTGTCCAGGGCGGACGGCAGCCGGAAGCCGTGGTCCACCAGGGTGCGCTTGCGGGAGGCGTCCCCCTCGTACATCGCGCCGATCTGCGGGACCGTGACGTGCGACTCGTCGATGACGAGGAGGAAGTCCTCGGGGAAGTAGTCGAGGAGGGTGTTCGGGGCGGTGCCGGGCTCGCGGTCGTCGAAGTGCATCGAGTAGTTCTCGACGCCGGAGCAGGAGCCGATCTGGCGGAGCATCTCCAGGTCGTACGTCGTGCGCATGCGCAGGCGCTGGGCCTCCAGCATCTTGCCCTGCTTCTCCAGCTCGGTGAGGCGCTCGGCGAGCTCCTTCTCGATGCCGGTGACCGCCTTCTCCAGGCGCTCCGGGCCTGCCACGTAGTGCGAGGCCGGGAAGACGTACAGGTGGTCGTCGTCGCTGATGACCTCGCCGGTGAGGGGGTGCAGCGTGGAGAGCGCCTCGATCTCGTCGCCGAACATCTCGATGCGCACGGCCAGCTCTTCATAGACCGGGAAGATCTCGATGGTGTCGCCGCGGACCCGGAAGGTGCCGCGGGCGAAGGCCACGTCGTTGCGTGTGTACTGGATGTCGACGAAGCGCCGCAGGAGCTGGTCGCGGTCGATCTCGTCGCCGACCTTGAGCGGCACCATCCGGTCGACGTACTCCTGCGGGGTGCCGAGGCCGTAGATGCAGGAGACGGAGGCGACCACGATCACGTCACGCCGGGTGAGCAGCGAGTTCGTCGCGGAGTGGCGCAGGCGCTCGACTTCCTCGTTGATCGAGGAGTCCTTCTCGATGTACGTGTCCGACTGCGGGACGTACGCCTCGGGCTGGTAGTAGTCGTAGTACGAGACGAAGTACTCCACCGCGTTGTTCGGCAGGAGCTCTCGGAACTCGTTGGCCAGCTGGGCGGCCAGCGTCTTGTTCGGCGCCATCACGAGGGTGGGGCGCTGGAGCTTCTCGATCATCCACGCGGTGGTGGCCGACTTGCCGGTGCCGGTCGCGCCGAGCAGGACGACATCCTTCTCACCTGCGTTGACGCGCCGCTCCAGGTCGGCGATGGCCGCCGGCTGGTCGCCGCTTGGCGTGTAGTTGCTGACGACCTCGAAAGGCGCCACCGTGCGTTCGATCTTGGATACGGGCCGCATGGAACCCACCGTACGACCCCGCACTGACAACGGGGTCGGATCACCAGCTCTGCGGGGTCCGCGGGCCGGGACGCTGCGGGGGCCTGCGGCCGGCCCGCGGGTCGTGCCGGTCGCCCGAGCGGGGCACCGGGTAGGGGGCATGCTGCCGCTGTGCGGCGCTCTGGAGGTCGGCCTTGCCCATCACCATCAGCGGGTCGAACATCACGATCACTCCGGCGAGCAGCAGGAAGGCGAGCGGGCCGATCATCATGGGCGCGAGCAGCTCGGCGGGCGAGTCTCCCCCGGTCGGCGTCCCGGGCGAACCGTGCAGATGGACACTGAGGGCGGCCATCCCGGTGTAGTGCATGCCGCTGACGGCAAGACCCATGACGAGGCTCGCGCCCAGGCTCCAGAGGAAACCTCTGACCTGCGCGGCCGCCCACAGGGCCGCGGTCGCGGCGACGACGGCGATCACGACGGACGCGGAGACGGTGAGGGTGTTGTACTCCAGCGTCCCGCGCAGACGCATACCGGCCATTCCCAGGTAGTGCATCGAGGCGACGCCCAGACCGGTGATCGTTCCTCCGGTGAACAGCGCCGTCCCGGTCGCGCCCCGGTAACCCACGATGAAGATCCCGACGCCGACCATGACGATGGCGACGGCGAGACTCGCGAAGGTCAGCGCCTTGTCGTAGTGGATCGGGGCTTCCTCGACGGTGAACCCCATCATCGCGATGAAGTGCATGGTCCATATGCCGGACCCGATCGCCGCCGACCCCAGGGCGAGCCAGCCGGGCCGCCAGGAGTGCGCGACAAGGAGCGACCTGGTGGTGCAGCGCAGGCCGAGCGCTCCGCCGAGACACGCCATGAGATACGCCGCTACCGGCGTGATCACTCCATAGCTGAAACCGTCGACCGTGCCCTGCATGAGCGGTAGCCCTTCCGCCTGTTGTATCCAAATGCCCGGGATTGCCCCCAAGTGGCCCCAGCCGACCGTCTACTGACAGGCCATGGGCTGAAGCAGAGAGTAAAGCTCACTCCGGAACTTGCGAACGATTTTCCGGGAAAGAGACCCGGCTGTCTCCGTTCAACCTGTGGCCATCCTGCACCTGTCTCGCGTTGGCCGTGGACTGTCACTCTCATCCGGTCCGTGCCCGAACATCGCGAGGAGTCACCGTTGTACGCACGCGTTGCCGCTGCCACCACCGCCGCTCTTCTTGGAGCCGGCGCACTAGCTCTCCCCTCCGCCACCGCTCACGCCGCCGACCAGAAGTCGGCGCCGACGTCCACGCGGACGTCCACGCAGTCGTCCGCCTCGCACGACAGGCCGCTGGTCGTCGCGCACCGGGGCGCTTCCGCCTATACGCCCGAGAACACTTTCGCAGCCATCGACAAGGCTGCTGACATGGGGTTCCGCTGGGTCGAGAACGACGTCCAGCGCACCAAGGACGGCGAGCTCGTGATCATGCACGACGACACCCTGAAGCGGACGACGAACGTCGAGCAGCTCTTCCCCGACCGCGCGCCGTGGAAGGTCGCGGACTTCACCGCGGCGGAGATCGCCAAGCTGGACGCGGGCAGCTGGTTCAGCCCGAAGTACGCGGGGCAGCGGGTGCCGACGCTGAAGCAGTACATGAACCGCGTCTCGCGCAACCACCAGAGTCTCGTCTTCGAGTTCAAGAAGCCCGAGCTGTACCCGGGCATCGAGAAGCAGGGCCTCGCCGTCCTGCGCAAGACGGGCTGGCTGAGCAAGCACCACGTCAGGAGCAAGCTCGTCATCCAGAGCTTCAGCGCGGACAGCGTCAAGACGGTCCACAAGCTGCGGCCCGACATCAAGACCGGCTTCCTCGGCACGCCCGCGGTCGCCGATCTGCCCAAGTACGCGGAGTTCTCCGACCAGATCAACTCGACGCACGGCTCCATCTCCCGTGAGTACGTCGCCGCGATCCACGCGCTCAAGGGACCGCACCGCAAGCGCCTGGAGATCTTCACCTGGACCGTGAACGACGCGGCCGCCGCGCAGCGTGTGGCGGGCTTCAGGGTGGACGGCATCATCACTAACACGCCCGATGTCGTGCGCAAGGCCATCTCCGGCTGAGGCCTGCCCGGCGTGGGCCGGTCACCGCGGGACGTGCTCGCGGCGGCGTTGTCAGTGCCCGGTCGTACGGTGGTCCACATGAACGCCAATGGGCAGGCCGACGGGCAGCACGGGCAGGACCGGCCGGGTCAGGACGACCCGCGGCAGGTGGTGTGGGCCGTCGTCGCGAGCGACATCGGCCCCCTGCTGCTCGCCGCGACCGACGAGGGTCTGGTCAGCGTCGTCTTCCACGCCACGGACGCGGTGCGCGACAAGGCACTCGAGCGACTCGGCTCCCGGTTGGGGGCCGAGCCGGTCGAGACACCCGGGTCCCCGCTCCTCGCCGAGCCGATACGCCAGCTCTCGGCGTACTTCGCGGGCGAGCGGCACGACTTCGAGCTGCCGCTCGACTGGTCGCTGATCTCCGGGTTCAACCGCCAGGTCCTGCACGAACTGACCGCCGTTCCGTACGGCGCCGTCGTGGGGTACGGAGACCTGGCCCGCCGGGTCGGCCAACCGGGCGCGGCCCAGGCGGTCGGCATGGCGATGGGGGCCAATCCGCTGCCGGTGGTGGTGCCCTGCCACCGTGTGGTCGAGAGCGACGGCGGCATCGGCGGGTTCGGCGGCGGCGTCGAGACCAAGCGGCAGCTCCTCGCCCTGGAGGGGGTGCTGCCGGAGCCGCTGTTCTGAGGCTCCTCTCCCGCCGAGCCGTGAACTCCCTGTTTCCCGCGCAGGTACGCCCTGGCACACTGCGTCAGTGACTTCGACCCTCGACGCTCCTGACATACCCACGCCAGAAGCGCTGCCCGCACTGCGCCGCCGTACCACCGCGGTGCTGGTCTCCAGTCAGATACTGGGCGGGCTCGGGGTACCGATCGGCATCGCGCTCGCCCCCATGCTCGCGACCGAGGTGAGCGGGACGGAGGCGCTGTCCGGCCTCGCGCCCACCGCGTCCGTGGCCGGCACGGCCCTGCTCTCGCTGCCGCTCGCCGCCCTGATGACGTCACGCGGACGGCGGCCCGGCCTCGTCCTCGCGTATCTCATCGGTGCGCTGGGAGCGGGACTCGTGGTCCTGGCCACCGTCATCGAGAGCTTCCCCCTGCTGCTGCTCGGCATGGCCGGCTTCGGGGCGGGCTCGTCGGCCAATCTGCAGGCCCGCTTCGCGGCGGCCGACCTCGCCGAGCCCGACCGGCGCGGTCGCGCCATCTCCCTCGTCATCTGGGCCACGACCATCGGCTCGGTACTCGGCCCGAACATCGCGGCGCCCACGAGCCGCGCCTTCGCCGGCACCTCCATACCCGAGGCGGCCGGCCCCTTCCTCTTCGCCGCCGGGATCTTCGCCGTCACCGGTCTCGTGGTGGCGGTACTGCTGCGTCCCGATCCGCTGCTCACCGCCCGCGCGCTCGCCCCGCAGGAGGACCACTCCGCACAGAGCCGCTCGCTGCGGGCCGGTGTCGCCGCCGTGGCCGCGTCACCGATGGCCCGGCTCGCCCTGATGACGGTGGCCGCGTCGCACACGGTGATGGTCTCGATCATGGTCATGACCCCCGTCGACCTGGGGCACCACGGGGCGAGCCTGCAACTGGTCGGCCTGGTCATCAGCGGTCACATCGCGGGCATGTACGCGCTCTCGCCGGTGATGGGCTGGCTCTCCGACCGGTTCGGGCGGCTCTCCGTGATCGGCCTCGCGGTCGGGCTGCTGTGCTGCGCCGCGCTGCTTGCCGGCACGGCGGGTCCCAGCCACGGCCAGACGGCCGCAGGTCTCTTCGTGCTCGGCCTCGGCTGGTCCGCGGGTCTGGTCTCGGGCTCCGCGCTGCTCACCGACTCGGTGCCGCAGCCCGCCCGGGCCGCCGTGCAGGGCCTCTCGGACCTGACCATGAACACGGCGGCGGGCATCGGCGGCGCGACGGCCGGCCTGATCGTCGCGCGGGCGAGCTACGGCTGGCTCAACCTCATCGGGGTCTGCGTACTGCTGCCGATGGCGGCGGTGGCGCTCCGCCGGGCGCTCAAGAAGGCCTGACTTCGGGGCCGGGCGGCCCGTGGGCCGGGCAGGCCGCGGGCCGGGCAGGCCGTAGGCCCGCCAGTCGGTGGGCCCGGCGGCCCGTAGGCCCGGCGTTCAGGAAGCGTGATCAGGGCAGCGTGATGTGGTACGCCTTGCGCAGCGTCTCGTGCACGGTCCACGTCGTACGGTCGCCCTCGCGCAGCACGGCCGCGTCGCCGGGGCCGAGCTCGATCACGTCGCCGCCCTCGACCTCGATGGTGGCCCGGCCACTGACGACCACGAAGAGCTCGTTCGCCTCGGTGTCGGTGACCACGCCGGGCGTGATCTGCCAGATGCCGCGCAGCTGCTTGCCGTCGGCCGACTCCCACAGGACCTTGCCGGTGACCTCCGGGGTGCCGGAGACGATCTGCCCCGGGTCGAGGGGCTCGGCCTCCAGGTCGACATCCGGAATGTGCACGGCAAAGGACGGCGCGAGAGCTTGGTCATTCGTGGTCATGGCCGGTCACCTTAGCGGGGCACCTCGGGCCCGTCGGGAACGGGTCAGCCCTCTCCATCCTCCCCGTAGTGCCGCGCTTCGAAGATGTTCCCGTCCGGGTCGCGGAAGTAGAAGCTGCGACGAGCCTTGCCGCGGGCACCGAACGCGTCGTGCGCGATGTCCGACACCGGCGTCCCGCGCTCCTCCAGACGGGCACGCAACGCCTCGAAGTCGGTCTCCGCCAGGGCGAGGCAGACGTGGTTGACCGGGTGGCCCGCGCTCTTGTCCGCGTCCGGCACGACGTTCATGCGCTCGGCGAGCGTGAGCGGTGCGAGGTCGAAGATGGTCTCTTCATTGAGCCGTACGGAGGGAAACGAGGCGTTGCCCGCCGTGAACTCGGCGACGCGCAGGGGTTCGAGGCAGAGCACCTTCTCGTAGAAGTCGGCTGCCGCCGCGGGGTCGCGTACCCACAGGACGACGTGGTCGAGACGTGTCGTGTTGTCCGTCATGCCCTCAGGCTGCTGTCCCGGCCTCGGCGCCGCAAGGGTTTGGCGGGGCACGCCGACTGCCAGGGATGAGGGGAGACCCGACAGGCAGGAGGCAGGCCCGTGCTGGAGGAGTCCGACGTGGTGTCCGATGGGGTGGTGACCGACGTGGTGTCCGACGTAATGGTGACCGACGTGGTGGTGTCCGACGAGGTTCAGGCGGCTGTGGCGAACCGGCGGCCCGTGGTCGCTCTGGAGTCCACGATCATCGCGCACGGGCTGCCGCGCCCGCGCAATCTCCAGGTCGCGCGTGAACTCGAAGAGGTCGTACGTGGGGAGGGCGCTGTCCCCGCGACGATCGCCGTCCTGGACGGACGCCCCCATATCGGTCTGGACAAGCAGCAGTTGGAACGGGTCGCGAACGAGGACGGCATCCGCAAGCTGGGCCACCGCGACCTGGCGCTCGCGGTGGCGGCGGGCGCGAGCGGGGCGACGACGGTATCCGCGACAGCACTGCTCGCCGCGCGGGCGGGCGTACGGGTGTTCGCCACGGGTGGGCTCGGTGGGGTGCACCGGGAGTGGGCGGTGACCCAGGACGAGTCCGCCGACCTGGGGCTGCTCGCCCGGACGCGCGTCACGGTGGTGTGTGCGGGGGTGAAGTCGATCCTGGACGTGGCGGCGACGCTGCAGCGCCTGGAGACGCTGGGCGTGGCGGTCGCGGGCTACGGGACGGACCGTTTCCCCGGCTTCTACCTCACCGACTCCGGGCATCCGGTCGACTGGACGCTGCGGACGCCCGCGGAGGTCGCGGCGGTGATGCGGGCCCAGGACACGGTCGGCGGCCCGGAGTCCGCGCTGCTCGTGGCGAACCCGGTGCCGGAGTCCGAGCAGCTCGATCCCGCGCTCCACGCGCGCGTGCTGGCCGAGGCGTTGGAGGCGTGCGCGGAGCGGGGCATCACCGGGCAGGCGGTCACGCCGTTCCTCCTGGACCAGCTGGTACAACGCACCGACGGAGCATCACTGAGCGCCAATCTCGCGGCGGTGCGGGGCAATGTGCGGCTCGCGGGGCGGATCGCGGCGGCGTGGGTGGAGCGGTGAGGTCGTCGCGGCGGGGCCGGGCGCTGCTGGTCGTCGGCGACGGTGTGATTGATGTGGTCGCGCAATGTCGGGTGCGGCCGGATCCTGGCAGGGACGCGGACGCGGACGCGGCGGTGGCGGTGGCGGTGGCGGCGTGGGTGGAGCGGTGACGGCGCGGCGGGGACGGGTGGTGGTGGTCGTCGGCGACGCCGTGACTGACGTGGTCGCGCAGAGTCGGGTGCGACCGGACCCTGGCAGGGACGCGGCGGCGGTGGTGGCGTGGGGGGAGCGGTGACGGCGCGGCGGAGACGGGTGGTGGTGGTCGTCGGCGACGCCGTGACTGACGTGGTCGCGCAGAGTCGGGTGCGACCGGACCCTGGCAGGGACGCGGACGCGGCGGTGGCGGTGGCGGTGGCGGCATGGGTGGAGCGGTGACGGCGCGGCGGGGCCGGGCATTACTTGTCGTCGGCGACGCCGTCACCGACATAGTCGCCCGACACCGAACGCCGCCGGTTCCCGGCACGGACACGGCTGCGGCGATCCGTACGGTTCCGGGCGGCGCGGGTGCCAACGTGGCGTGCTGGGCGGCTTCTTGGGGCTGCCGTGATGTGCGGTTCCTGGGGCGGGTCGGCGCGGACTCGGCGGCGTGGCATGAGGAGGCGCTCATGCGCGCGGGGGTGCGACCCCGGCTCGTCGTCGACTCCGAGGCGCCTACGGGGACCGTGATCTGCCTGGTCGACGGGGGCGATGGGGCCGGCGCGGAGCGGACGTTCCTGACGGACAGCGGAGCCTCGCTGCGTCTGTCGGGCGCGGACTGGTCGCCGGCGCTTTTGGACGGGGTGGGGTGGCTGCACCTGTCGGGGTACTTGTTCTTTGCGAGCCAGAGCAGGGCGGCGGCCGAGGCGGCACTGGCGGCGGCACGCGCGCGTGGAGTGCCGGTGAGTGTGGACCCTGCGTCGGCGGGCTTCCTGGCGGAGCTGGGCGTGGAGCGGTTCTTGGCTGCGGTGGACGGGGTGGATGTGTTGCTGCCGAGCGAGGGGGAGGTGCGGTTGCTGGCGGGGTCGCCTGAGCCGGGGGACACGGCGGGGGCGGCGGATGTGGGTGGCCTGGCGGAGGCGGCCGCGAAGTTGAGCCGTCAGTTCCCGGCGGTGGTGGTCAAGCGGGGCGCTGCGGGGGCGCTGGTCGCGCGGGAAGGTGAGGTGCGGGCCGAGGTCCCGGCGCTGCCTGCCGTCGCGCGGGACTCGACGGGTGCGGGCGACGCGTTCACGGGGGCGTTCCTTGCGTCCCGCTTGTCCGGCGCGGGGCTCTGCGAGGCTTCGACGGAGGGGTGCCGGGCGGGAGCGAGGGCCGTCGAACTGGTGGGGGGCAGGCCGGCTTAGGGGGCGTTGCCCCTGGCGGGGGGGGCCGCTACATGCTCTCTCGGGTGCGTCGCCGACTGCGGGGGGGGCGGGCGGGGCTGCGGGCGCTCTGGCGGAGGGGCCGCCCTGCCTCCTCGGGTGCGCTGCGGACTGCGTGCGCGTGACCCTGCGGGGCGGACGGCCTGCGGGACCGACCGCCCGTGGGGCCGGGACGCGCCGGTATGTCCGTCCTCGCCATCACGGCCCGAACGCCCGGCTACTTCGGCGAACGAGACCCGCGAACCGTGTCCGGGCAGACATACCGACACGACCCCTCACGTGCACTGCCGACTGCCGGTGCGTGGGTGCTTGGGCCGCCCATCTCGCACCGCGGGGCCTGTTCGGGGAGGGGCGGATGCGGGGTGACGGGCGGGTGGGTGGGTGGGTGGGGAAGGGGCCCCCGGAGGGCTACGGCTTGCGGGCCCAGGCTGAGATCAGAGGGGGCGTTGCGAGGTCCATCGGCTCGGAGGCGATGTTCGACAGGTGGTCGGTGATGTCGGCCTCCGTGGCCAGCCCCTCGGACGTCAGAGCCGCGCGGGCCTGCTGGATCGTGGCCGTCTCCAGGGCCACGCAGGCGGGCGAGGCCAGGGGAAAGTACGCGTCGGCCTCCACCTGCCGCAGGCCCGCCGCACGGAGCAGACGGGGCAGACCGCGACCGTACGCGAGGTCGGCGCCACGCCCGGCGAGCAGCGCGGCACGAAGACGGTTCGCCAACTGCTGGGCAGGCCCCTGCTCATCGGGACAGGCCAGCGGCTGCAACGCCGGATCCGCCTCCTCGATCAGCAGGCGGCCCCCGGGCCGCAGGGCCCGGATCATCGAGCGCAACGCCAGCTCCCGGTCCGGCACCCGGGCGAGGACGAGCCGCGCGTGGACAAGGTCGAAGCCCCCGCCGGGCGGCCCCTCCGCCCCCACGTCATGGATGCGTACCTCGACCGGCGTTCGGGCGGCCGACGTATGCCAGGAGATGTCCGCGTCGGTCGCGAGGACCCGCCCCGTGGGACCGACGCGCTTCGCGAGCCAGGAGACGACGGATGTGCCGCCCGCGCCGACCTCCCAGCAGCGCCACCCCGGCCCGATGCCGAGCCGCTCGATGTGCCGGAAGGTCGTGGGGTCGAAGAGCGCGGAGAAGGCCTCGGAGCTCTGCCCCGCGCCCGCCCCCTCGGCCTGCCGATTCCGATTGCCGGTCAGATAGCCGTCAATGAGCGTCATGCGTTGATTATCGCGATTGTCCGGCCTGCTCTCGGTAGGCGGCTCCGAGCGCTCGGAGCGGAGTACTCCGTTCCCACAGGGTGCGGCCGCACCGACAGGGCGTACTGGCACACTGGCACGTCAAGTAACCAGAACGAGGAGCCACGCATGTCGATGGCAGGCAACCTGCGAAAGGCAGGGAACCTCCGCAAGGTGGGCGGCCTGCGGAAAGTCGCGCGGGTCGCCCAGTTCGTGCGCAAGCACAAGCGCGTCGACCTGAGTCACCCCGCCCGCTCTCCCCTGGGCTCGGCGGTGGTGAAGTGCGTGACGTACCGCAACGGCGTGCGCCAGGAGGACGGCCGCGACCTCGTCGAGGAGGTCGAGCGCGTCCGCAAGAGCGGTGACGGGTTCGTCTGGCTCGGGTTGCACGAGCCGACCGAGGAGGAGTTCGCGGGCATCGCCGAACTCTTCGACCTGCACCCGCTCGCCGTGGAGGACGCGGTCCACGCCCACCAGCGCCCGAAGGTGGAGCGGTACGACGAGACGCTGTTCGCCGTGTTCAAGACCGTTTGCTACGTGGAGCATGCCGAACTCACCGCGACCAGCGAGGTGGTGGACACCGGCGAGATCATGGTCTTCGTCGGCAAGGAGTTCGTGATCACCGTGCGGCACGGCCGCCACGGTTCGCTCGGCCCGCTGCGCGAGGAGCTCGAATCGGCGCCCGAGCAGCTCGCCCAGGGCCCCGCGGCGGTCCTGCACGCGCTGGCCGACCACGTCGTGGACGACTATCTCGTCGTGACGGACGCGGTGCAGGCCGACATAGACCAGGTGGAGATGGACGTGTTCTCCAAGGAGGGAGAGCGCGCCGATCCCGGCCGGATCTACCAGCTCAAGCGCGAACTCCTCGAACTGAAGCGGGCCGTGGTGCCGCTCGGCCGCCCCCTGCAGACCCTCTCCACCCAGCCGATGCGGGTGATCGCCCCGGAGATACAGGCCTACTTCCGGGACGTCGACGACCACCTCAAGCGGGTGACGGAGCAGATCGCCGCCTTCGACGAGCTTCTGAACTCCATCCTCCAGGCCCATCTCGCCCAGGTGACGGTCGCGCAGAACGAGGACATGCGGAAGATCACCGCCTGGGCCGCCGTCATCGCCGTACCGACGATGGTCTGCGGTATGTACGGGATGAACTTCGACCACATGCCCGAGCTGCACTGGAAGTACGGCTATGGACTGGTGGTCGGCGTGATCGCCACCACCTGTCTCGCGCTCTACCGCGGCTTCCGGCGCAACGGCTGGCTCTAGGTCGAACGAGCCGCGCCCGAGCGTGAGGTGGCTGCGGATCAGCTTTTCGCGTAGACGCTCTCGACCCAGCTCGCGAGCTGGTTGTCGTCGAGGTGCGTGGCGAGATCGGCCTCGCTGATCATGCCGACAAGGCGTTTGTTCTCGATGACCGGGAGCCGGCGGATCTGGCTGCCCTTCATCTCCTGGAGGACCTCGTCGACGCCCGCGCCCGAGTCGATCCAGCGCGGCGTTCCCTTGGCCATGTCGCCCGCGGTCACCCGGGACGGGTCGTGCCCCATCGCCACGCAGCCGACCACGATGTCGCGGTCGGTGAGGATGCCGCAGAGCCGCTCGTTCTCGTCGCTGATGGGCAGCGCGCCCACGTCGAGCTGACGCATCAGTTGTGCCGCGCGGTCCAGGGTCTCGTGTGCGGGGATCCACTGGGCGCCGCGGTGCATGATGTCTCCGGCGGTGGTCATGTGGTACCTCCCGGTGCCGGACGGCCGGCGCGGCGCGGAGGCACCGCTAGTCCCGGCGCCCCTCATTCTCGCCGGGCCACCGGAGGTCCGCACTCCGAAGGCGGGCCCCCTGACGGCACGGGGCGGGCGTCGAACGGTGCCAGACCTCAGGCGGAGAAGCCGACGACCTTCTCCGGGAGCACTCTGATGATCACCCGGACCTCCTCGTCCTTCTCGCCGGGAGGGTCGATGCCCAGGTACTTGTGCGAGAGCTCGTGCGGAAGTCGCTTCTCCGGATCGGGCAGGATCTCGGCGACACCGCGGATCTCGGTCGACATGTACGGGTTGGCCAGGTCGAAGACCGAGATGCTGATGCGCGGGTCGCGTTCGAGGTTGCGGACCTTCTGCCGCCGGGCCGTGGAGGAGAACAGCACGGTGTCGCCTTCCCTCTTGATCCACACCACCGAGTTCTGCGGCGCCCCGCCGGGGCCGAGGGTCGCGACGCTGGCGAAGTTCTTGCCGTCGAGGAGGGTGCGGACCGATTCGCTGAAGTGGAGCGCTGTCGTTGCCATGCCCCGACTCTAACTACATGCACGTGCATATAAAAGGGGTTTGGTTCAGCCGCTCCACGCCGGGTGCCGCGGGTCGTCCGCGCGTACGACCACGTCCGCCGCCGCACCGGGGGCGGTCTCCGCCTCGTACCGCTCGAAGGCGGGCAGGGTCCACCGCTCGCTCTCGGCCGTACGTCGCCGCAGGGCGCCCGGCGAGAGACTCGTGTGCACCGTCAGGTCGAAGGGAAACCAGTGGCCGAGCAGCAGCGGGCCGTGCAGCAACAGCAGGGCACCGGGCTGGAGTTGGACGTACGGGCTGCGCGTCGCGCGGTCCGCTTGCGGGTCCCACAGGTCGGGCAGCACCCGTCCCGTGCCGCCAGGATCAAGCGGCCCGAAGACCTCGCGCCAGAGTGCGCCGGTGTCGAACCAGCCGCTGTAGTACGCCTCCACGTCCTCGCGCCCGTATTCGAGGCGCAGGGAAGCGGGGCGCAGGAAGCCCTCCGTGCCGACGACGAGCGCGGACCGCCCGCGCACCCGCAACGCGTCGGCCACGCTCCGGGCCAGCTCGCCCGGCCTGCCTGCCGGAGCCCCGTCGAAGGCGACGCGGGGCCAGCGGCTCGCGTCGGCCGTCTTCAGGTCGAGCAGCCGGTCGGCGAGGGTGTCGGTGAGCCGGTCCCAGGTGATCGCTTCGAGTCGCACCCACCCCATGATGCCGGGCTCTTCCGGCCGGGGCGCCGGGCTCCTCACCTCCCGAGGTGCCGGGCTCCTCACCCCCCAGGGACCCGGGCTCCTCACCTCCCAGGGACCCGGGCTCCTCACCTCCCAGGGACCCGGGCTCCTCACCTCCCAGGGCGCCGAGCCCATCACCCCCCCCCACGGTGCCAAGCCCCTCCCCCCCCCCCACAGTGCCGAGCCCCTCACCCCCCACGGTGCCAAGCCCCTCACCCCCCACGGTGCCAAGCCCCTCAGCCCCCAGGGGCCCGGGCTCCTCACCCCCCAGGGACCCGGGCTCCTCCACACTCCTCCCCCGGTCACCGGGCTGCTCCTCCCACCCACGCCGCCGGGCCCTCCCCCGCGTATCGCCTGCTCCTCCCACCCACGCCGCCGGGCCCTCCCCCGCGTATCGCCGGGGCCCCACCCCTGCCTCGCGGAGGTACGCACCCGCCGACCGGGGGAATGAATCCTTCATGGCACCAACTCCCCTCGCCCGGAAAGCACTTCTCGCCATCCAGCCCCTCAAGCGCCGCCACTGCGCGGAGTGCGGCGGCGGCCCGCTCAACCTCCTGGTCGTCGAGGACTCCGAGCCGCGCTGCCTGGACTGCGCCGACCTGGGCCATCTCGTCTTCCTGCCACGCGGCGACACCGCACTGACGCGCCGGGCCCGCGAGGGGAGCGGGCTCTCGGCAGTGGTCGTCCGCCTCAACCGGCGCCAGGGCCGGTACGAGCGGCAGGGCGTCCTCGTCGAGGAGGCGGCGCTCGCGCGGGCCGAGGAGCAGTGCCTCGCGGACGCGGAGGCGCGGGCACGCCGCCGGGCACGGGACGCCGCGCGCCGGGCCATGGAGGACGTCCGCTTCACCGCCGCCTTCGCGAACGAGATACGGCGGCTCTTCCCGGGGTGCCCCGATGAGCGGTCCCGGACGATCGCCGCCCACGCGTCCGTGCGGGGCAGTGGGCGGGTGGGCCGTAGCGCGGCGGGCCGGGCCCTGTCCGCCACCGCGGTGACGGCCGCCGTGGTGGCGGCTCTCCGGCACACGGAGACGCCGTACGACCGCCTGCTCATGAGCGGAGTTCCCCGCGGCGAGGCCCGGCGCCGGATCGCCCCGGCGGTGGATGCGGCGCTTCGGGCCTGGCAAGGGCCCGGGCGGGGGGAGGATCTGGCAGTCTGAGCCGCCGGGCCCTGGGGCCCTGCGGGTCCCCCTCGCCCTCTCCCTCGCCCGCGTCGCACGTGCCGGACGCCCTGGCCTGCGGCCTGCTGCGGCCTGCGGAACCGGCTTGCTCGCCTCGCCTGTCGGGCGTTCAGGTGGTCGTTCAGGTGGTGGGCTGCCATCTGCTTGCCCGCCTCCCGTTGCGCGCTCCTGGCCCGCCGCGCCGCGGTGACGCCGACGGAAAGCTGACGAACCACCCCAGGCGAGAACACCCCGCCCGTTCGCCCGCCCCTCGACCCGGGGCAATCGGGCGGGTGGGCGGGAGGAATCCACCGCGAAGCGGGCGGGAAGCAGACGCAAAGCAGACACAAAGCACCGCCGAGCCGGCAGCAAGTCAGCCCGGAAGTCGGCAGAAAGCGGGTGCCGAAGTCAGCCGGAAGCTCGTGGCTCGTGGCTCGTGGCAGGCCATCCCCCCAAGGCCCCCGGCCAGACGCCCGCGCATGCCCCCGCGCGCCCCACGCATGGCCCTCCACCCCGCTGGGGCAATTCACTTGTGGTGCGGGGCCGCGCCATGGAGGATCACTGCGGCTCGCTCACCTGACGGCTGCCTTACTCAACGCGGGAGTTGCCATGATCGAGGGACCGTACTTCGTGCTCGTCGTGCTGGGAGCACTCGCCTGCGGCCTGGTCGCAGGAGCGTTCGTCGCGTTCTCGACGTTCGTGATGCAGGGCCTTGCCGCGCTGCCCCCGGCGCAAGGCATCGCAGCCATGCAGTCGATCAACGTCAAGGCGGTCACCGCCGGGTTCATGACCGTGTTCATGGGCGCCGCCGGCCTCAGCGCGGTCGTCGCCGTCGTCACCTTCGTCCTCTGGCCCGACGACGGCACCGTCGAGCTGTTGCTCGGCAGCGCGCTGTATCTGTTCGGGTCGTTCGGCGTGACCATCGCCGCGAACGTCCCCCGCAACGACGCCCTCGCCAAGCTCGACGCACAGGCACCGGAGAACGCGGACCGCTGGCGCACGTACGTCCGTGAGTGGACGATGTGGAACCACATCCGGGTCGGAGCATCGCTGGCCGCGTCGGCGTCCTTCATCCTCGCCCTGACCTAGCCTCCGGCCGGGCCCGCCCCGGCCCCGCCCCACCTCCGCCCCGCGAGCGTGCCGCGCCCGCCCACCCGTCGTACAGTGGCCGAAAGCCCGCGAAACCACGCGAGAAACCAGCACGAAGGCACGCGAGAAGGCACGCGAGGGAGACGGCCATGGCCGACCCCAAGGGCTTCCTCACCACCCCCCGCCAGGAATGGCCGCGCCGATCCGTCGGCGAACGGGTCAAGGACTGGGACGAGGTGTACGTCCCCGGCGCGCTGCTGCCCATCGTCGAGCGACAGGCCGATCGCTGTATGGACTGCGGCGTCCCCTTCTGCCACGACGCCTGCCCGCTGGGCAATCTGATCCCCGAGTGGAACGACCTCGTCTCACGGGCCGACTGGCATGCCGCGGCCGACCGGTTGCACGCCACGAACAGCTTCCCCGAGTTCACCGGCCGCCTCTGCCCCGCCCCCTGTGAGGCGGGCTGCGTTCTCGCGATCAACCAGCCCGCTGTGACCATCAAGAACGTCGAGGTGGCCATCGCCGACCGCTCCTGGGCCGACGGCCTCAACCCACCACGCGCCCCGGACCGGCACTCCGGCAGGACGGTCGCCGTCGTCGGCTCGGGACCGGCAGGACTCGCCGCCGCACAGCAGCTGACGCGTGCCGGGCACACCGTCGTGGTGTACGAACGCGACGACCGCGCGGGCGGGCTGCTGCGGTACGGGATCCCCGCGTTCAAGATGGAGAAGCACCACGTGGAGCGACGGCTCGCGCAGATGCGGGACGAGGGCACGGTCTTCCGTACGTCCGTCGCGATCGGGCGGGACATCGGCGCCGCGGAGCTGCGGACCGGGCACGACGCGGTGGTGCTGGCCACCGGCGCCACCGCCTGGCGCGAACTCGATGTCCCCGGGCGGGAGTTGAGCGGCATCCAACAGGCGATGGAGTATCTCCCGCTCGCCAATCACGTGTGCGAGGGCGACTTCGACACCTCCCCGCTGTCCGCCGCGGGCAAGCACGTCGTGATCGTCGGCGGCGGGGACACCGGGGCGGACTGCCTGGGCACGGCGTTGCGTGAAGGGGCCGCGTCCGTCACCCAGTTGGACATCTACGAGCGGCCCGGTGACGTACGCGACGAACTGGCCGAGCCATGGCCGACGTACCCGAAGATCTACCGCCTCTCCGCCGCGCACGAGGAGGCGGGCGAGCTGCGCGCCGCCCCCGCGGCGGACACCGACGCGCGCCTGTTCGCCGCGTCCACCCTCCGCTTCACCGGCGACGCGGCGGGCCGGGTACGCGCCCTGCACCTGACCGAGGTCGACGCGGACCGCCGCCCACGCCCCGGCACCACCCGTGAACTCCCCGCCGATCTCGTGCTGCTCGCGCTCGGCTTCACCGGGCCCGAGCGGACCGCGGGCGGCCTGATCGACCAGCTCGGCCTGGACGTCGAGGAGCGGGGCACCCTCGCCCGCGGCGCGGACTTCGCCACCAACGTGCCGGGCGTCTTCGCGACCGGCGACGCGGCCCGCGGCCAGTCGCTGGTCGTCTGGGCCATAGCCGAGGGTCGCGCGAGCGCCGCCGCGGTGGACCGATGGCTGACCGGCACGACGGAACTCACGGCACCGATCGGCCCGTACGACCGGCCGATGACCGCCTGAGACCGGGCGGCCCCCGGCCACTGCGGATCTGAGCGGCCTCACGAGAGCGGCCTCACGACAGCGGCCTCACGACAGCAGGAAGTCGGCCTCCCCCGCCTTCGCCCCCTGGATGAACGCGTTGATCTCGCCGTGCGTGTAGATCAACGCCGGGCCGTCCGGATCTGCCGACTGGCGGACCGCCACCCTGCCGTCGGCCAGCTTCATGGCCTCCAGGCAGTTGCCGCCGTTGCCCCCGCTCCACGGCTTGTGCCAGCCCTCGCTGCCGAGCTCACGGGCAGGCATGCCGTTGTAGATCCGGGAGTCGTCCCGGGACTCGGGGCGGGACCCGGCTCCGGGCTTGGACCCGGGTCGCGTTCCGGCTCGGTGTCGATCCATTCACAGCTCCTTGCGGAGGTCCCGGAGGATCTCCTTTGTGCGATGTGCCGTCGCGGCCTGCGCCGCCATGCGGTCCATGACCTCGAGGTGAGTCGCCACCTCGGAGCGCGCGTCCAGATAGACGGCGCCGGTCAGGTACTCGCTGTAGACCATGTCCGGCAGCTCCGCCATGGCGAAGCGGAAGAGCACGAACGGTCCGTACGTGCCCGGGTGCGGACCCGCCGCGAACGGCGCGACCTGCAGCGTCACATGAGGAAGTTCGACGGCTTCGAGCAGCTTGTCGATCTGCTCGCGCATCACATCGGGACCGCCCACCGGCCTGCGCAGGGCGGTCTCGTCCATCACGATCCAGACCCTTGGCGCGTCTTCGCGGGTGAGCAGCGACTGACGCTCCATGCGCAGCGCCACATACCGCTCGATGTCCTCGGGGCGGGTCTGGCCGATCGCCCCCGAGCGCATCACACCTCGCGCGTACTCCTCGGTCTGCAGCAGACCGGGAACGAAGTGCGGTTCGTAGGACCTGATGAGGCCTGCTGCCCCCTCCAGGCTGACGTACATGCTGAACCAGCCCGGCAGGATGTCGTGGAACCGCTGCCACCAGCCCGGCTTGTTCGCCTCCTCGGCGAGCGTCACGAAGGCGTCGGCCTCGTCGTCGGCGACGCCGTAGGACTTCAGGAGGAGCTGGAGATACGGGATCTTGAGTGCGACCTCGGCCATCTCCATGCGGCGGACCGTGGCGGGGGCCACGCGAAGAATCCGCGCGGCCTCCTCCCGCTTGAGGCCTGCGCGCTCACGCAGGTCCTGCAAGCGACGGCCTAGGACGACCTGGCCGACGGTCGGCGCGGACCGCGGTTCGCTCACGTCCTACCTCCACGTACTCCATGTCATGCCAATTCACTCCGCACCTGGAGCCGTTGCGAGCAGTGTGCCACGTGCCGTCTCGAAGGAACACGCCACTGTGCACTTTTCAGAGTGGGTCTTGCCAAGGTGTTCCCGGCGGGGCGATAGTGGATGGCGTGACTCCGCCCGCGCCGTTACACACAGCTGCCGCCATGGCCCCTGTTGGCATTACTGCCGACGCGCGGGCCGACGGTGGTTCCGACCTCTGCGTCAGCTTCGCGCTGGTGCCACGGCCGGGCTCCGCCTCACAGGCCAGACGGCTCGCGAACGCCCAGCTCCTGGGCTGGGACATAGGCGAGGACGCCCGCGACGCCGCGGCCCTCGTGGTGTCCGAGCTGGTCACGAACGCGATCGTGCACACCGCCAGTCACCGGATCATCTGCGAGCTCTGCACGAAACCCGGAGCATTGCGCATAGCTGTGCGTGACGACGGATACGGATCGGGTGTCCCGCGGCCCGCCCAGGAAGGGCCCGACGCCGATGAGGAGCACGGGAGGGGACTGCTTCTCGTCGATGCGGTGAGCAACGCGTGGGGTGTGCGGGACGAGGGTCCCGGAGCAGGCCTCACCGTCTGGGCGGAACTGCGGGCATGACGTGACTGAGGGTGCGGGCGTGAGGACGACGTGGACAGGGGGCGTGTGAGCGCGGTGACGGTGCGGCGGCGGTTGGACCTGGACACGCTGGTCCGCCTCGAACGGAGGCGGAGCGCCGCCGCCTCGCCCCCGCCGCCCACGCGGCTCGCCGTCCCGGCGGGGATGTCGCAGCCGCTGGGGTGCGACGCGGTCTCGGTGCCCGCGCGGTTCGGGCCCCGGCTGATGGCGCGGCTGCCTCGGGTGGGGTGCGTGTACGAGGACGTGGACTCGGGGCGGTGGTGGTGGATCGTGCCGGCGGACTCCGATGTCGCGCTCGAGTGGCCGTCCCCCGCGTACTACGCCGCGGGAGCCGTGGTGCCGGGCGCCGGGCGCGCTCCCTCCCTGATCCACAGCCCGGCCGGGGGCGAGGTTCCTTATACGCCGCCGATTCCGCTGTACCTGGCGTGGTGCAGGACGACGGGGACTACGCCGGCGTGGTCGCGGCCCGTGCGGGCATAGCCTCCGGCGGGTTCTTTCCCCCCACCCCGCCCCATCCCGAAACCATGGGGCTCCGCCCCCCCTGGACCCCCGTAAAAGATGTCCTCAAACGCCGGACGGGCTGGAATTTCCCTCGCTGATCGCGGCGGTCTCAGGCGGCAGCCGCCACCTCGGGGACTTCGGTCTCGCGCACGATCACCAGGAAGGCGTCGGAGACGAGGTCCATCACGACCTCCGCCCGCTGCCCCTCCATGCGTCGGGCCCGCGCGAACTCCTCCGCGGGCCACGATCCTCGCGGCCCACCGGCCGGAAAGCGTTCAAGTACCACTCGGCTGTTCATCATCGTCCTTCTGCTCCCCCGTTGGCAGTCCTGACGGACTCTCATGGAGTAGAACGCGCCGAGGGGTGGAAAGGACTCGCAACGTGACGGACCTGACACCTGGTTGTGTCGGTTCGTCACATGTCGTACTCGTCGTGATACCTCAGCCGGCTGCTGCCCGCGGGCGCTCCGAGCCCCGTCGCCCGGCCCTTCGGTTCCTCCCACTCCTCCTGCCTGCCAAGGGCGGTGAGGTCGAGGAGACTGGAGTACGAGGCGACCCAGTCGGTGCCGCGGTCGTAGGTCGAGTACGTGTGGAAGACGCGGTCGCCGTCGCGCAGGAAGCAGCTGAGGCCCGGCTGCTCGAAGGACTCGTCGCCCTCGCCGACGGTGGCGTCGAAGTCGTGGTTGAAGTCGCTGCCGTGGGAGGAGTACCACGGAACCGTCCAGCCCATCCGTGCCTTGAAGGGCAGGATCTTGGTGAAGGGCGCGCGGGAGACGGCGATGAAGTTCGTGCCGCGGGCCCGGAGATGGGCCAGGTGACCGATCTGGTCGAGGAATGCCGAGCAGCTGCGGCAGCCTCCGTCCCATTCCGGGGCGAACATGAAGTGGTAGACGATGAGTTGGGCGTTCCCGTCGAAGAGGTCGAACAGCGTCGCCTTGCCGTCACAGCCGTCGAAGAGGTACTCCTTGCCGATCTCGACCATCGGAAGCCGCCGCCGCTCGGCGTTGAGGGCGTCACGCGCCCGTGTCTCCGCCTTCTCCTTGGCGAGCAGTTCCTGGCGCGCGGCGAGCCACTCCTCGCGCGTGACGATGTCGGGAAGTCCCATGGTCCCTCAGTCCCTCCTGCGGACCCGCCCCTCGGATCCGTACTTCTGCGAGGGGTGACCCGCGGGGCCGCCGGAACTCATCGGTCGCGGCGAAGAAACTTCGAGGAATCCTGAAGGAAGCCCGAGAAGCCCGGGGAAAGCTAGAACGCCACCGGGAGCGTGAGCAGTCCGCGGGCCCGCATCGAGGGACGCCACCGCAGTTCCCCGGGTGGTACCGCGAGCGCGAGGCGGGGGAAGCGTTCGAGGAGGGCGGTCAGCGCGGTGGCCGTCTCCAGGCGGGCGAGGGGGGCGCCGACGCAGTGGTGGATGCCGTGCCCGAGGGCGAGGTGACCCGAGGCGTCGCGGGTGATGTCCAGGCGGTCGGCGTCGGGGTAGCGGCGCGAGTCGCGGTTGGCGGCCGACGGGGAGAGCAGTACGGTCTCGCCCGCCGGGACGGTGACGCCCCCGATGGTGACGTCTTCGAGGGGGAAGCGGCGGATGGCGAGCAGGGCGGGCCCGTCGTACCGGCTGAACTCCTCGACGGCTGACGGGAGTTGGGACGGATTCGCGCGCAGGGACGCGAGCTGGTCGGGGTGGCGCAGGAGGGCGAGGACCGCGTTGCCGATGAGCTGGACGGTGTTCTCGTATCCGGCGAAGAGGATCAGGAAGGCGAGCGACATCAACTCGTCCTCGCTCAGCCGGTCCTCGTTCCCCCGGCGCTCCTCTCCCTCGTCCCGTACGGCGATGAGGTCGGAGAGCAGGTCGTCGGCGGGCTCCTTGCGCTTCTCCGCGAGGAGTTGCGTGAAGAAGCTGAGCATCGCGACGACGGCCTCCTTCGCGGCCTGCGGCCGCGCGGGGTCGGGCGCGACCAGGGCGTCGGTCCACACCCGGAAGTCCGGGCGGTGCCCGGCCGGCACCCCGAGGAGGTCGCAGATGACAGTGATCGGGAGCGGGGCTGCGTACGCGGCGACGAGATCGGCATGGCCCAACGGCTCGACGGCGTCGAGGAGTTCGTCAGCGATATGCCGGATCGGGGCGCGCAGGCTCTCCACCCGGCGCGACGTGAAGGCCTTGACGACCAGGCGTCGGATGCGGGTGTGGTCCGGCGGGTCCATGTTCATCAGGTTCGCGTCCAGGGCGGGCGGCAGCGCGAAGCCCCGGTAACCGCCGGGCAGCGCATGGCTCTTGTCGAGCGAGAGCCGCGGGTCGGCGAGCGCGGCGCGTACGTCGTCGTACCGCGTGACCAGCCAGGCCGGGCTGCCGTCGGGCCCTGCCACCCGGTGCACGGGTGCGGTGTCGCGCAGCCGTGCGTAGGTGGCGTACGGGTCATCGATGAGGCCGTCGGCGGGGTCCGGCTGCGGGGCGTGTGACATGGCCCCACCCTAGGCAGCCGCTCCCCCGGGCCCGTTTTCGGCCCCCGCATCTCAGCCCTCGTAGTCCTGGATCCGCTTTCCGTGGCTGCGGTCGACAAGGGCGGGCAGTTCGGCGCCCAACTCCGCCACGATTGACGGCACATCGAGGGTCAGGAGGCGACGGTCGCGCATCAGGATCCGCCCGTCGACGATCGTCGTGGTGACGTCCGACGAGCGTGCGCTGTGCACGAGCGTGGCCGCGAGGTCGTGCACGGGCTGGGTGTGCGGCCCGTCGAGGCCGACGAGGACGATGTCGGCGCGGCGGCCCGGCGCGAGGCTGCCGATCTCGTCGCCGAGGCCGACGGCTCGCGCGCTCTGCAGTGTGGCGTGGTCGAGTGCCTGGCGCGCGGTCAGCCAGGCCGGGTCGCGCTCGGTGGACTTCTGCACGAGTGCGGTGAGCGTCATGGACTCCCAGACGTCCAGGGTGTTGTTCGACGCGGCTCCGTCGGTGGCGAGGCCGACGGGGATGCCGGTCTCGCGCAGCGCGCGCACGGGCGTGGTGTCCCAGCCGAACTTGAGGTAGCCGCGCGGCGCGGAGGCCACCGCGACGCGTCCCGTGGCCCGGCGCAGCACGGGCAGGTCACGGTCGAGGATGCCGGTGCCGTGCGCGATGAGGACGTCGACGTCGAGCAGGCCGGTGCGGTGCAGGATCTCGATGGGGGTGTGGCCGTGCCGGTCCAGGCTGTTGTCGGTCTGGGCGCGGTTCTCGGAGGCGTGCTGATGGACCATGAGGCCGTGTTCGCGGGCGAGCTCGGCGGTCGCGGCGAGGTCCGCGTCGTCGACGGTGTACGGGGCGTGCGGGGCGAGCGAGGTGGTGATGCGGCCGTCGGCGACGCCGCGCTGCCGCAGCGCGAACTCCAGCGACGCGGCGCGGCCATCAGGCCCCTGCGAGGAGAAGAAGGCCGCGCCGAGGTTGGCGCGCAGACCGCTCTCGGTGACGACGTCGGCGACGGTGTCCATCGCGAAGTAGTGGTCGGCGAAGGTCGTCACGCCGCCCCGGATCATCTCCGCGCACGCCAGCCGGGCGCCGAGCCCGACGACGCGCTCGGTCAGGTTGGACTCGATGGGCCAGATCCAGTCGTTGAACCACTCGTGCGCCGGCAGATCCTCCGCGATGCCGCGCAGGGCCACCATCGGCGTGTGCGTATGGCAGTTGATCAGGCCGGGCAGGGCCGCCTGACCGCGTGCGTCGATGTGCTCGGCGGCCTGCAGCCCGGCGACCTCGGGGGTGGTGGTGACGGCGTCGATGCGGCCGTCGCGTACGACGATGGCCGCGTCGTCGAGGAACCCGGTCAGGCCATCGGCGTCGTGGACGAGGGCCGTGCAGCCCGTGATGACGAGATCGGCGGGGCCGTGCGCGGGAGGCGGCGTCATCTCTTCAAGGTACGGGGAGTGCGCATCCCGTGCCCTGTCGCGTCGCCGGTTTCGCGAGCACGCTGACGTCAACTCACACACCACGCGAGAACAGTTGGAGCCCGCCATGCTCGTCGGCACTTGGAACCTGGAGAACCTCTACCGGCCCGGCGGCAAGTTCGGGCCCAAGGACAAGGCCGCCTACGAGGCGAAGCTGGCCTCGCTCGCGGCGACGATCAGGGCGCTGAACCCGAGCGTGCTCGGTGTGCAGGAGGTCGGCGACCCGGAGGCCCTCACGGATCTGGCCGGGATGCTGGAGGGCACCTGGCACACCACGCTCTCGGAGCACGCGGACGAGCGCGGCACCCGCGTCGGCTTCCTCAGCCAACTGCCGGTCTCGGTCACCGCCGACGAGGACCGCTTCCCCGGGCCGCTCGGCCCGGTGCAGGTCAGCGACTCGGGCAAGCCGGTGGCGCGGGCGGGGCGCGGGGTGCTCGCGGTGACGGTGTCGACGCGCGCCTTCTTCTTCGACGCGGTGGTGTGCCATCTGAAGTCGAAGCTGCTGTCGTTCGGCGGTGGCCGGTTCCAGCCGCGGGACGAGGGCGAGCGGGCCCGCTTCGGGGCGTACGCCCTGTACCGGCGTTCGGCGGAGGCCACGCTGGTGCGCTCCCTGGCCGGCCGTCTCCTGAAGGGTGACGGCGGTCAACACGATGTCGTGGTGCTCGGCGACCTGAACGACGAGGTGTCCGCTGCGACGACCCAGATCCTGCTCGGTCCGCCCGGCTCCGAGATCGGCACCCCCGGATTCGACAAGCCGGACAAGGGCGACGCGCAGCGGCTGTGGAACGTGGCCCCGCGCATCCCCGCCGAGCAGCGCTACTCCCGTATCCACGCGGGGCGCCGCGAGCTGATCGACCACGTCCTGGTGAGCCGCGGCCTGCTGGACCTGGTCACGGCGGCGGGCACGGGTGTGCCCGGCTCGACGGCCACCGCGCTGCCGTCGGTGCAGGACGGGGATCCGGCGGAGCGGAGGAACGCGAGCGGCTCGGACCACGCGCCGGTGTGGATACGGATCGAACGCTAGGGACAGGGCCCACGGGTCCCGTGTCCGCCTAGCCGCGCGGGACCACCGTCGACAGGACGCCCGGCAGCGGGTACCAGTCCGACGACACGATGCTGGCGTGGCCCCGCGCGAGCAGGGCCACGCGGTCGCGGGCCTGCGCCTCGGTGGGGTTCACGGAGTCGATGGCCGGGGCGACGTTGTGGGCGTCGGACATGACGACCAGATAGCGCCGGTCGGCGTACCACTTGGTGTCGATGGTGCCGCCCGCGTAGGCGGACGCGT
The DNA here is from genome assembly GCF_055577645.1 of Streptomyces sp. NPDC033180. Taxonomy (NCBI): domain Bacteria; kingdom Bacillati; phylum Actinomycetota; class Actinomycetes; order Kitasatosporales; family Streptomycetaceae; genus Streptomyces; species Streptomyces sp. NPDC033180. Next base: position 217,245 of record NZ_JBVIPU010000001.1, read on the forward strand.
CGCCGTCGAACAGCACGAACCAGGGCCGGATCGCCGCGTCCGTGTACCGTCCGCGCGGGTCGCCCGCCTCGGCGCCGAGCACGGCGGGGAAGGCGGCGGCCTCACCGAGGCGCCCGGCCGCCTCGAGGTCGCGCAGATGGGTGGCGTACTCGCGGTCGGTCCACAGGGTGTCGGCCGGGTTGCCCTGTTCGACGGTGCCGGGGATGAGCTCGACGATGAACTTGCCCGCGAGGGCACTCCGCAGGGGCCAGCCGTCACTTCGTACGGCGTCGTCGAGGGTGGCGTGCCCTGCGGTGAGCTGGCCGGGGCGGTAGACCGCGTCGCCGAGCCTGCTCTTGAGGAGGGCGTCGAGGTCGGCGGGCCCGCGGCCGTTCCTCCCCTGGAAGCCGTCCTTCAGCTCCATCTTGATCAGGATGGGACGGTGTCCGGGGTGGGCGTCGTGCCAGCTCTTCATGTCCGCGAGACATCCGGCGAGGGTCTGGTTGCGCGGCTTGGTGCGCAGTTCGGCCGGGGTCGCGGCGTTCTCGCAGTTGTTGTCGTTCCCGACCGGGTTGCTGTGCGAGACCCGCCAGCCGCTGCCGAACACATTGGTCCACACGTCGAGTTCGAGCATCCCGGCGCCGGAGTCGAGCGCGTCGGCGAAGTACGGGTACTTCGCCTTCTCGTAGGCGTTGTGGACGCCGACGCCGGTGGTGGCCGCGTACGGCGACCGCGGCGCCGGATCGTCGGCGACCGAGGCGGCGCCCGCGGTGCCGGCCGTGCCGCTCGCGGAGCCCGCGGTGCCGAACGCCAGTGCGCCCGCCGCCGCGACCGCCATGGCAAGACCTGCTCCAGTACGTGCCTTCATGCCGGCCATCCCCTCCACCGCTTCGGTCAAGTCCTGCGAAACGTATGGGAGTTGTGTGTCGCATGGGAAGACGGCGACTTACGGGCGGGGACAGGGGAGGGGAGAGATATCCAGCCGTACGGCCGCACGGGAGGGGGCACGGGGTGTGGCGTGTCGGCTACCGTCTGCGCCCGATATGGATCAAGTTATGGACCACGTTGTGGACCACGTTGTGGATCACGTTGTGGACCACGTTGTGGATCAAGCCACGCAGAGAAAGGGACCCCCATGCCTCTCGCCCTCTCCCGCATCTCCCGCACCCGCCTCGCCGTGACCGCGGCCGTCGCCACGGTCCTCGCGGTCGGCGCCCCGGCCGCGTACGCCTCGTTCGACACGGACACGCGCGCGCCCGGCACGACCACCACGTCGCAGGTGTCCCGCGGCCAGGCGTACGCCGAGACCCGTCTCCTCTTCGGGACCGAACGCCCCGACGGCGGCCCCGATGTGACGGACAAGCAGTTCATGAGGTTCATCGACGTCGAGGTGACGCCGTCGTTCCCCGACGGGCTCACGGTGCAGGACGGCCGCGGCCAGTGGCGGGACTCGAACGGCAGGATCGAGCGTGAGCGTTCGTACGAGCTGATCCTGCTGTACCGGACGTCGCGGGCGCACAAGCTCGACGCGGCGATCGAGGACATCCGCGAGGACTACGTGCGGAAGTACGAGCAGGATTCGGTGGCGCGGCTCGACGACAAGGTGCGCGTCGACTTCTGAGATGCGCGTCGACTTCTGCGGTACGCGTCGACTTCAGAGGCGCGCGCCGGGCCCTGGGCCCGGCGTACTCACGCCACCGCGGTGAGCTCCACGAGCAACGCGTCGATGCGCTCCGCGTGCCGCCGCGGCAGGCGTCCCGTGTCGTCGACGTGCACCGCGCAGGCGGTCGTGGTGTCGACGAGGTGTTCGAGGGTGGCCGCCACCCGCTCCGATCCCTCGGAGTGCTTCGCCAGGGTGGGGAGTTCGGCGGCCGCCAGGTCGATCGCGGCGCGTGCCTCGGCCAGCGTCCGGTAGGCCTCGCGCCGCAGGGCCCAGCGGGCGGCGCGGTGGTCCGCGCCCGCGGGACCGCCGTCACCGGCGCCGCTCAGGACATGGCGCAGATACGCGTGCGCACAGGCGCGGGCAGCCAGGATCCGGTCCTGTACGCGGCCGCCGCGCTGCACCGGCCAGGGCAGATGCCCGACGAGCAGGACGATCCCGCAGGCGAGCAGGGTCTCGCCGATCCGCCCCCAGGAGGCCTGCGGCTCCCCGCCCACCATGACGAGGGCGAGCACGAGGACGGTGACGACGGCGGTCTGGGCGGCGAAGTGCCGGGTGGCCACGGGGATCAGCGCCCCGCACACGGCGACGACGGTGACGAGCCCGGCGGGCCGTGACAGCAGGGCGGCGATCCCCGCGAAAAGGACGGCACCCAGGACGGTGCCGAGAGCACGGCACAGGACGCGTGACGCCAGCGGCCCGAGGTCGGGCTTGACCAGGAAGACAGCGGTGGCGGGCAGCCAGTACCAGTGCGGGTGGTGCAGGGCCTGCGCGACCGCGGCGCTCGCCCCGAAGCAGAGCGCGACCCGCACGCCGTACTCGCGCCCGCCGGGACCGGCCGCGGTCCGCAGTACGTCGACGGGGCGCCGGCGTCGCGCGTGCGGGGGCCCGGTCGTGCTGTCGCTGCCGCTGTCGAAGGCTTCGGCGGCGTGCAGCAGCGCGTCGTCGAGGGCGCGCAACCCGGCGCCGGAGCGGGCGGGCGCGGGAAGCGGTCCGCCGGGGACGCCGTCGCGGACGGCGGCGGCGAGGCGGCGCGGCCCTTCTCCCGTACGCGCCGGGAGCGGCTCACCGGTCCAGGCGAGCGCGGTCGCCGCCTCACCGAGCGGCAGCGCGGCGAGGTACTGCGCGTGCAGCCGCCGCTCGGCCGCCGAACCGGCGTGCCTGCGCAGGCGCGGCCCGGAGAGGGCGTCCTGGGCTTGGTCGAGCGCGGCGGTGAGTGCTGCTCGGCGGGTGGTGGAGTGGGGGGATCCGACTGCGTCAAGAAGCTCGGCGACGGCCTCGTAGACGGCGGAGACGGCGGCGCGTTCGCCGTCGAGGCGAAAAGCCCCGGCAACTCCCTTGCGACTCTTGTGCCCCTTGCGACCCTTGCGATGCTTGCGACTGTCGGGCGACGGCAGCGTGAGCCGCAGCACGATCAGCCAGGCGGCCCCGGCGACAAAGAACAGCGCCCGCTGCCAGCCGGGCTCGGGCGATGGCATGCCCGCCCCGATGGCGGCGGCGACGAGCAGCTGCGTGCCACCGGCGGAGGCGACGGGCCCGAGAGCGCTGAAGGCTCCGGCGAACAGACCGAGGACGGCGAACAGCACAGGGAGCAGACTGGGCCCTCCGGCGACTCCGGCGACGTACGCCCCGAAGACGAGCCCGCCGGCCCCAGCGAGCGCGGGCACCCCGAGCCGCCGCACGGCTGCGCGCCGGCTCCCCGGCCGGTCGTTGATCCCGGCCAGCATGGCCCCGAGCGCGGCCACCACCCCCACGGAGACCCGCCCCGCGACCACGCCCACGCCCAGCAACGGCCCCGCGGCCGCGGCACCCCGCAACACGGCATGCCACGGCACGGGACCACGCTGCGTACGCAGGGCGTGGCCGAGCCAGGGCGGAAGGGACACTGCGCGCGGAAAGGCTGCTCGCGGGATCACCGGGCTCACCGTTGTTCCTGTCGTCATCGGGACGGGCATGGACGGGTACGTGCCGCCGGACGACGTCGGCCTGGGCTTGTGATCAACCGTAAGGGGTGTTCCTGGAGAGAAAGGGACGCGAGCGTTTCCGCAATGTGACGTTCTCGCGGACGCCGCGGCGGGTGGGCGTGCCCGGCTAGGCGATCTGCCCCGGCCGCTTCCTGAGTACCTCCACAAGCGCCGAGATGCTGTGGTCGCGGTGGCCGTCGGCGACCGCGCGTCGCAGCAGTTCGTTCATGGGCTCGTGCCAGGAGAGGTCGATGCCCGCTTCCGCGCCCGTCTGATGCTCGTAGCCGATGGCGTCGTGGAAGAGGCCGACCGACGAGGCGGGTTCGGTGTAGTCGCCGGAGTCGATCTCGCTCGCCAGGGTGGGCAGGATGGAGGCGATCATCTCAAGCCACTTCACGGTGTACCGCACCATCGTGCGCGCTTCCAGGCCGCGCGCGGTGATGAGGGCTGCACCTTCGAAGAAGCCCAGGAGGGCGGGCAGCAGAGTGGCGCCGACGGCTGACTCGTACAGAGCTGCGAGGTCCACGTCGGTGCCGAGGTGGACGGTGTCGCCGCCCAGCACGCACAGGGTCGCCGCGTGCTCGTCGAAGACGGCCTTGTCGCCGCTGTAGTAGAGCAGCGTGTCCGGCTTTCCCACGGCCGCGGGTACGTTCTTCACCGCGCCGTCGAGGAACCGGGCCCCGCGCGCGGCGGCCCAGGCGGCCATCTCACGCGCGCCGGCCGGGGTTCCGCTGTTCAGGGTGACGAGAGTACGCCCGGCCAGCGCGGCGGAGGCGGGCTCCAGGCTCTCGATCGTGGCGTCATACGTGGAGAGGCACGCGATGACCAAGGGACTGGCGGCCACGGCGTCCGCGATCGACGCCTCATGGACGGCCCCCTTGGCGACGAGCGGCGCGGCTCTCCCGGGGCTTCGGTTCCACACGGTGGTGGGATGCCCGGCGCCGATGAAGGCCTCGGCAAGCGCGCTGCCCATGGAGCCAAGTCCGATGAGGGTCACGGGGGTTGGAGTGAGAGCGGGCATGAGTGACTCCAGTCCGGAGTGAGTATGTTCGGGGACGTGTTCCATGCTGGGCCGACACACACATTCCGACAAGTACCTACAATTCTGTTAGGTACCCACAGTTTTGTAAGTACCAAAGAGGACCCCTCGGGGATGGGGTGGGATGAGATGGGACGGGACGGGAATGCCGGCGAAGAAGCGGACCTACACGTGCGGCCTCGACGCCGCCATCGACATCATGGGCGGCAAATGGAAGGGCCTGATCCTCTTCGCCATCCACGAAGGCCCTCTACGCTTCGGCGAGTTGAGGCGAGCCGTGCCCGGCATCAGCGAACGGATACTGATCCTCCAGCTGCGGGAGCTGGAGAACAGCGGCCTGGTGCACCGCGAGGTCTTCCACCAGGTCCCGCCGAAGGTGGAGTACTCCTTGACGGCGTTCGGCCAGTCGCTCAACACGGCGATGGCGCCGCTCGGGGAGTGGGGCGAGGAGCACATGGGGCGAATCGAGTCGATTCCGTGAGCCTGTGAATCCCCCCGCCGACAATTCGCTGGCGAGCGGAGGCCCGCGAACCACAAGCTGACCCCATGAACCGCACCACGACCGACGACGCCACCACTACCGCCCCACCCGGCCACCAGATCCGCGCCCTGCACACGGAGTCGACGGTCACCGTCTACCAGGCGTACGCCGCAGAGATCGGCGAGCCCGCAGCCCGCACCGGCCGCTTTCCCGCCGCCTGGAAGCGGGACCGCATGACATGGATCAAGCCGTCCTTCCTGTGGATGATGTACCGCTGCGGCTGGGCCACGAAGGAAGGCCAGGGGACCGTGCTCGCGGTGGAGATCACCCGCGAGGGCTTCGAATGGGCGCTTCGTCACGCTTGCCTGTCGCACTACGCGCCCGGTGTCCATGCCGACCAGGCCGCCTGGAAACGGGAGTTGAGGCGCTCCCCCACTCGCGTCCAGTGGGACCCGGAACGCGACCTCCGGCTCAACCCGCTGCCGCACCGCTCCCTCCAGTTGGGCCTGGCGGGAGCTGCCGCGCGCCGTTACGCGGACGAGTGGACGGTCTCGATCACGGACGTCACCGACCGGGCCCGAGCCACGCACGAGCGGGTACGCGCCCAGGACCTGGAATCGGCGGCGGCCCTGCTTCCCGCGGAACGGCCCTACCCCACCCCCGACGCCCTGCTGGCTCACTTGCGCGCGTGAGGTGGCGTCACGCCCTTACGGACCGATCGCCGTACTGAGCGCCCCCACCGGATCCCCATCCGCCTCCCCCTCCGGCCACCAGTCGCCCCGCCCCGGCTCGCTTCGGTACGGGTACCAGCGGCCGTCTCGGCCGAAGCGGAGCTGCAATGAGCCTTTCGCGTCGGTGAGTTGGTTTCGGTGGATTGTCATGCGAGGGAGGTCGGCTGCGATCAGTGCGCCTCTCGCTCTGTCGAAGGGGCCCGCCGGGGGGTCCCATGGGGATTCCAGGATCGCCAGGCCCTCCTCGCCGCCCTGGCGCCAGGCCGCCGCCGCGCGGGCGAGGTCTGCGGGGGTGTGGTTCACCGCCCTTGCCAGTTCGGTGAATTGGCGGCTGAACGTGCGGCGGCCCGTCAGGCCGGGGTGGGAGGCGGCCAGGCGTACCGCGTCGTGCCAGGGGTCGACAGCGGGGAACGGGTCCGTGCCGGTGGTCAGGTGTGCGTGGGCCCGCGATGCCGTGTCCGTGGCCAGGAACTCCAGGGATGTGGGGCTGGGGGCGCCGGGGAGGGAGGGGAGGAGCGGGGGTTCGCCCGGGTGGGGCGGGGGTGGGAGCGGGGCCGGGAGCGGTGGGCGGTACTCCGTGGCCAGGATGTCCCGGGCCAGGGTTCCGGGGAAGGATGTGCCGGTCGCGCCTGCCGTGGCAGCGGCGGACTGCTCGCGGGCCGCCTGGTGCGCGTTGCGCTGGGCCAGCTCGTCCAGGAGCGCCTGCTCGTCCCCGCCTCGCAGGAGGAGGAGTACGAAGGGGTCGGCGTCCAGCAGTCTGGCCGTCTGGTACGTGAGGGCTGCCGCGTGTTTGCACGGACGGCCGTGGTCAGGGCAGGTGCAGGACGGGACCAAGTCGCCTGCGCCCGGAAGGAGTTGGATCCCCGATCGCCCCGCCGCGTCCACCAGCGCGTGCGGCATGTCCTTGTCCAGGAGCGCCGCGATGTGCGCGGGTTCCGTGGCCACCGCGTCCAGGAAGCTGTCCCAGTCCTCCGGCGCGAGGGTGCGCATGCGGATCTCGGCGCGGTAGGGGCGGGGGCGACTGCCGTGTACGTAGGCCACGATGCGGCCGGGCGCGACGGTGATCGTGTCCACGTGCCCCTCGCGGGCGTATGCCCGCCCACGGGCGAGTCGTCCCGCATCGAGCGACGTACCTTCCAGCGCGTCGATCCATGCGTTTCCCCACCAGGAGGTGGCGAACGGCGCCTGGGGGCCGGGGTGTTGCGGGAGCGGGGGGAACACGCGGCTGGCGCCGGTGGCGCGACTGGCGGGGGTCATGCCAGTGCCACCCGCGCCGCGGCCCCCGGCCCGCCCGCCCCTCACGACGCCCTCCGCAGCGACACCAGGTCCGCCAGGTCCGCATCCGACAGCTCCGTGAGTGCCGACTCGCCGCCCTCGCCCAGTACCGCGTCCGCCAACGCCTGTTTCGCAGCCAGGAGTTCGGCGATGCGGTCCTCCACCGTGCCCTCCGTGATCAGGCGGTGGACCTGGACCGGCTGGGTCTGGCCGATGCGGTAGGCGCGGTCCGTGGCCTGTTCCTCCACTGCCGGGTTCCACCAGCGGTCGTAGTGGATGACGTGGCCCGCTCGGGTGAGGTTCAGGCCCGTGCCCGCCGCCTTGAGAGAGAGGAGGAACACCGGGGCCTCGCCCGACTGGAAGCGGTCCACCATTTCCTCCCGCCGAGCGACCGGCGTACCCCCGTGCAGGAGTTGGGTGCCGATACCGCGCCGCGACAGGTGCGATTCGAGGAGGCGAGCCATCTCCACGTACTGCGTGAAGACAAGGACCGCGCCGTCCTCCGCCAGGATCGTGTCGAGGAGTTCGTCGAGCAGCTCCAGTTTTCCCGAGCGGGCGCGGCCCCCGCGTGTCGCGATCTCGCCGTCCTTCAGGTACTGCGCCGGGTGGTTGCAGATCTGCTTCAGCGCCATCAGGAGCTTCATCACCAGGCCCCGCCGCGCGATGCCCTCGGACGCCTCGATGCGGGCCAGCGTCTCGCGTACGACCGCTTCGTAGAGCGACGCCTGTTCGCGGGTGAGCGTGACCGGGTGGTCCGTCTCCGTTTTCGGGGGCAGTTCCGGGGCGACGCCCGGATCGGACTTCTTGCGGCGCAGGAGGAACGGGCGGACCAGGCGGGCGAGGCGGGCGATCGCCTCGTCGTTCTCGGCGGTCTCACCACCCTCCACCAGTCGGGCGTGGCGCGCGCGGAACGCCTTGAGCGGGCCGAGGAGACCGGGTGTCGTCCAGTCGAGCAGCGCCCAGAGTTCGGAGAGGTTGTTCTCCACCGGGGTGCCGGTGAGGGCCACTCGCGCCGGGGAGGGGATCGTGCGCAGCGCCTTCGCCGTCGCCGCGTGCGGGTTCTTGACGTGCTGCGCCTCGTCCGCGACCACCAACCCCCAGGCATGGGCGGCCAGTTCGGGCGCGCTCGTACGCATCGTCCCGTACGTCGTCAGGACGAAGCCGCCCTCCAGATCGCCGGCCAGGCTGCGGCCCGCGCCGTGGAAGCGGCGCACCGGTACCCCTGGCGCGAACCTCTCGATCTCCCGCTGCCAGTTGCCGAGCAGCGACGCCGGGCAGACCACCAGCGTCGGCTCCGGCCGGTCGCGGTGCAGATGGAGGGCGATCAGTGTGACCGTCTTGCCGAGGCCCATGTCGTCGGCGAGACAGCCGCCGAGGCCAAGCGACGTCATCCGGTCCAGCCAGGCAAGCCCCCGCAGCTGATAGTCGCGGAGGGTGGCGGCGAGCGCTCGGGGCGGCGTGATGGGCCGCAGGTCGTCGGTCAGGCGTTCCCGCAGCAGGGCCAGGGCTCCGACCGGGACCGCCTCGACGTGCTCGCCCTCCGCCTCCGCCGCTCCTGTCAGCGCGACGGACAGCGCGTCCACCGGGTCCAAAAGTCCCAGGTCCCTTTTGCGTGCCTTGCGTACGAGTTCGGGGTCGACCAGAACCCACTGGTCACGGAGGCGTACCACCGGGCGGTGCGCCTCAGCCAGGATGTCCATCTCCGCCTCGGTGAGCGGCCCCCCGGCGCCGCCCCCTTCCTCCTCACCCGAGCCGAGCGCCAACTGCCAGCGGAATTCCAGCAGTTGCTCGGTCTTGAAGAAGTCGAAGTTGTCGGCCGCCGTGCCGGGTGCGGGGCGTACGACAGCGGTCGCCGTCAGGCCGCGCGTCAGCTCGCGGGGCCAGTGCACGGCCACCCCCGCCGCGCTGAGCCTGGTCGCCGCCGCACCGAGCAGTTCGTACAACTCCCCCTCGCTCAACGGCAGTACATCGGGCCGCGGCCGTTCCAGGAGGCGGGCCAGCGGCGGCCATACGCGGGCCGCACGCCGTACCGCGAGCAGTGTGTCCACGCGCGCACGGGGGCCGAAGTGGTCGACCCCGGACCAGAGTTGGGCGGCGTCCGCCACGAGGGTCGGGTCGGCGAGGCTGTGCACCTGCACGACGGCCGCCGCGGGGCTGGCCACGCCCTCATGTGAGCCGGCCGAGGAGCCCGCCGGTGAGCCCGCCGGTGAGCCGACCGGGGCGCCCTCCGGCGAGCCGCCCGCGCTCTCGCCGATACCCCCCGCCCCCGTCAGCCCACCGTCAGGTACGTCGTCCGCCGCCCCGTCGAACACCTCGTGCGCCCGCAGATCGAGCCGCAGCGAGACCCGCACCCCGGCATCCATCCCGGCCGCCACTTCCGCGGCCCACTCCCGCGCGCCCGGCAGCCGCTGCGGCTCCCGCGCCGCGAAGGGCGTGCCGACCGCGTGCGCGGCGGCGGGCGTACGCGGCAGGGTGTCCACGACCGCGTCGACGAAGGCTCTGACCAGGGCGAGCGGCTCGGGGAGCAGGAGGGGCCCACGACCGGGCAGCGGTACGGCGTGCGCCTCGGCCGGCATCGCGGAGGCGATCGCCCGCAGCTGCGTGACGTCGGCGGCGTCCAGCGGCCCGGCCCGCCACGCGTCGAGGTCACCGCCGGTCAGGCCGGGCAGCAGCCTGCCCCGCGCGGCGAGGTGCAGGGCGTGCCGGGCCGCGGCGGCCCAGCAGGCCACCGCGGGGTGTGCGGGCGCGGCGCGCAGCAGGAGCGGGAGGGCGTCCGCCACGGGCAGGATCAGCGCGGGGACGGTACGCGTACGGACGCCCTTGCCGTACGGGCGTACGACGGCGATCTCACCGTCGACGGCGCCGGGCGGACCGTCCTCACCGGGCAGCCCCTCCGCGTCGACCCCGCCCCCGGGCCCCCTCCCCTCAGGTGCCCAGAAAGCGACCCGCCCCTCCCTGGGCACCTCGGCCGGAAGGAAAACAGCAGCACAGGACCGCACGAGCTCCGCGGACCGCCGCCCCTCCTCCGAAAGGACGGCAGCGGTGGCACCCGTGGCCGCGGCAACCCCCGCCCTCACGTTCACCACCTCGCTCACCCTCGGTCACTCGTACGTCATTCCCGCACGCCAGCCTAGGGCAGCTGTCCCGAAGTGAGCGCTGGTAGGAAACTTTCCTAACAATAGTCTGCCGAGGTCATTGACCCGCACATGACATCCCGACAAGATGCCTGCGAATGGCCTCCGCACCGTTCACGGCCCCCCAAGCCGATCCAGGAGACGGACATGTCGCCCACCCCCCGCGCCATGAACTCCCGCACGAGCAAGGCACGTTGGCTCATCCCTCTGGCAGCAGGCGCCTCGCTCGCGCTCGTCGGCGGGGTCCTCATCTGGTCCCCTGCCGGTGAGGCCGACGCCGCACCCGGTGGCACGCAGACGAAAGCGGCCTTCACCGCGGTGGCCGCCGGAGACATCGCCGAACAGTGCACATCGGACGAGAGTGGCTGCGCACACCCCAAGACCGCCGCGCTCGTCGAGAGGCTCAACCCCTCCTTCGTCCTGACGATGGGCGACAACCAGTACGACGACGCCAGGCTGCGGGACTTCGAGGAGTACTACGACACCAGCTGGGGCGCGTTCAAGGACAAGACGCGTCCGGTGCCGGGCAACCACGAGACGTACGACCCGGCGGGTGCCCTGAAGGGCTACAAGTCCTACTTCGGCAGCGTCGCCTACCCCAAGGGCGAGAGCTACTACAGCTACGACAAGGACAACTGGCACTTCATCGCCCTGGACTCCAACAGCTTCGACGACCAGGCGCAGATCGACTGGCTCAAGGCCGACCTCGCCGCCAACTCCAGGAAGTGCGTGGCCGCTTACTGGCACCATCCCCTCTTCTCCTCGGGCGAGCACGGCAACAACCCGGTCAGCAGGCCCGTCTGGAAGCTCCTTCACGCCAACAAGGCCGAGCTCGTCATGAACGGCCACGATCACCACTACGAGCGGTTCGCTCCGCAGAACCCGGACGGGAGGGCCGACGCCGACGGCATCGTCGAGCTGCTCGGCGGCATGGGCGGCGCCAATCCGTACAAGATCGAGGAAGTCCAGCCCAACAGCCAGAAGCGGATCACCAAGACCTACGGCGTGGTGAAGCTGAACTTCACCGACACCGGCTTCTCCTGGAACCTCGTCGGTACGGACGGCGCGACGAAGGACACCAGCCCGTCCTACCAGTGCCGATGAGCCGCTGAGATGTATCTGGCGTCAGCAGCGTCAACGGACGCGAAGGACAACGCCGAGGCAGAGGCAGAGGCAGCTTCGCGGGCTGAGGCCAAGCGTGGCCGTGTCGCCGGTCCCGTCTTCGCCCTCGGCGCGGTCAGCCTGGTCACCGACATTTCCTCCGAGATGGTCACAGCGGTCCTTCCGCTCTATTTCGTACTGCAACTCGGCCTGTCCCCCCTCCAGTTCGGTTTCCTCGACGGCCTCTACAACGGCGTCACCGCCTTCGTCCGGCTCATCGGCGGGTACGCGGCCGACCGCGGCGAGCGCCACAAGCTCGTCGCCGGCAGCGGTTACGCCCTCTCCGCGCTGTCCCGCCTTGCCCTGCTCCTGGCGGGCGGCGCCACGGCAGGGATCGGCGCCGCGCTCGCCGCGGACCGCATCGGCAAGGGCGTGCGGACCGCGCCGCGCGACGCGCTGATCTCGCTCAGCAGTCCGCCGGACGCCCTCGGCAGGGCGTTCGGCGTGCACCGCGCGATGGACACGACGGGCGCGCTGCTCGGTCCGCTCGCCGCGTTCGCGCTGCTCTGGGCGACGGCGGACGCGTACGACGCCGTGTTCGTGGTCAGCTTCTGCTTCGGGCTGCTCGGAGTGCTGATACTGGTGGCGTTCGTGCCGGGGCGGGGTGACATGGCGCCCGCCCCGAAAGGGGCGGATCGGCGAACGAGCGTCAGAATCAAGGTGGTTGACCTCCTCCGCCTCCCCGCCTTCCGGCGCATCCTCGGCGCCGCGTCCCTCCTCGGCGCCGCCACCATCGGCGACGCCTTCCTCTATCTGCTCCTCCAGCGGCGGCTCGACTTCGCGGTGAGCTGGTTCCCGCTCCTGCCGCTGGGCGCCGCCGCGGTCTATCTGCTGCTCGCGGTGCCCGCCGGGCGGCTCGCCGACCGCACGGGCCGCCGCGCCCCGTTCCTTGCCGGGCATGTGGCGCTGCTCGGCGGTTACGTCCTGCTGCTCTCGCCCACCGACGGCTGGGCCCTGCTCGTCGGCGTACTCCTGCTCCTCGGCATCTTCTACGCGGCCACCGACGGCGTCCTGATGGCGCTCGCCACGCCGGTGCTTCCGCGGGGGCGCCGGGCCAGTGGCATGGCGGTCCTGCAGACGGGCCAGGCGCTGGCCCGTCTGATCGCGGCCGCCGGGTTCGGCGCGGCCTGGACACTGTGGGGCGTCGGCCCGGCACTGACCTGCGCGGCGCTCGCGCTGACGGCGGCACTGGCGGGGGCGACGGCGCTGCTGCCCCGCCAAGAAGGGCGGACCCAGCCATGAAACCCCCGAGCAGCGATCCCACCCCCACCACGCCTCCTGCCCCCGCCCTCAAGTCCCCGCGCACCCGGGTCATCGCCGTGGCCGCGGCTGCCGCCGTCCTCGCGGCGGTGGCCGTCGGCTACACCCTCCACGCGGCCGACCGCGCCCAACCGGCCGCCGCCTCCTCGGGGTTCGCGCTCGACGCGGGCCACCTCTACTACCGCAGCACGGAAGCGGGTGCGGGCCGAGTGGCCCGCACCGGCACCACGCCCGGCAAGGGACCCCGTACCACGGGTGGCCCTTCCTGCGAGCGCTTCTACGCCGCGGCGAGCACCGGGCTGTGCCTCCAGCGACGCGCGGGAATCCCGCCCAGGTCGTACGCACTGGTCCTGGACCGGCAGCTGCGCGTGAAGCGGCGTATCGCGCTCACCGGCATTCCCAACCGGGCCCGGGTATCGGCGTCGGGCCACATGCTGTCCTGGACGATGTTCGCGACGGGGGACTCGTACGCGGGCTCCTCCTTCTCCACCCGCACATCGATCCTGGACACCCGCACGGGTTACTTGATCAAGAACATGGAGGAGATCCCCCTCACCATCAACGGCCGCCGCTACCACTCCCCCGACGTCAACTACTGGGGCGTCACCTTCACCAAGGACGACAACCGCTTCTACGCGACGGTCTCGACGAAGGGCAGGACGTACCTGATACAGGGCGACATGAAGCGGTGGGCGGCGCACGCGCTGCGTACGAACGTGGAGTGCCCCTCACTCTCGCCCGACAACACGCGCATCGCGTTCAAGAAGCGCGTACGAAAGGGGAGTTCGGACCCATGGCGCCTCTACGTCCTGGACCTCCGCACGATGCGCGAGCACCCGCTCGCCGAATCCCGCAACGTCGACGACCAGGCCGCATGGCTGGACGACGACACCCTGGCGTACGCCCTGCCGGGCGCGGAGGGCAGGAAGCAGGACATCTGGACGACGCGGGCGGACGGGGCCGGGGCACCGAACCTGCTGGTACGGGGCGGTACTTCACCGGCGGCGGTGCGCTGAGGGGCCTACAACCGCCCCCCCCACCCGGGCCCCGGGCGGAATTCGGGTGCGCACCGGCGTCCGCCTCCCGCAGGATCGGCCCATGACCACCACTCGCCGCAGTGTTTCCCATGTCGTCGTACCCACCCTCTTCCCGCCGCCCGGATACGCCCACGCCGCCCTTGTCGAGGCCGGCACCGAGCTCGCCTTCATGGCGGGGTCGGTGCCGCTCGATCCCGAGGGGAACCTCGTAGGGGAAGGTGACGTGGCACGCCAGACCGAGCAGGTCATCGCCAATCTCGACGAGGCCCTTCGCGCGATCGGCAGCGAACTGACGCAGGTGGTGGCGAGCACGGTGTACGTCGTGAGCGACGAGCCGGGCCCGCTGAGCGAGGCATGGGAGGTCGTCCGCGCCTCCGACCTGCTCGCGAAGGGCCCGCACACCTCGACGCTGCTCGGCACGACGTGCCTCGGCTACCCCGGCCAGCTGGTCGAGATCACGGCGACGGCGGTCGTACCCCCCAAGTCCGCCTGACCCCGGGTCCCGCCGGCGCCGACCTGCGGGACCCGCCCCTCAGCCCCGGGCCCGGCTCGCGAGTCCCAGGGCGTACTCCGGCCACCATTGCCCCGCTCTCGGCCCGCCCCGGCAGGTTCCGTCGGACTCGCCGGGGCGTTTGACCCACAGGTAGGCGTCGAGGACGGGGTCGCCGGTGACGGAGGTGGGCGAGGTGCCGAGGGCGCGGCCGGGCGGGTTGCACCAGGGCTCGTCGCCGTCGCCCGCGTAGGGGCCGTTGCCGTTGCGGCTGCTGTCCACGACGAAGTGCTTGGCGCCGCCGAGGGCTGCGGCGAGGCGGCGACCGAAGGCCGAACTCTCCGCGTCCGACCGGTAGTTGGACACGTTGACGGCGAAGCCGTCGGCCCTTGCGATCCCGGCCTGCCGCAGCGGGGCGAGCAGTCGCCGCTCGTCGGGGATCCAGCTGGAGTTGCCCGCGTCCAGGTAGACCCTGGTGTGCGGGCGTGCCTTGAGGCGGTCGACGGCGTAGGCGAGCAGGCCGTACCGCTCGGCGGCGTCGGCCTTCGCGCAGCCCGCGATCTTCTGCGCGACGGCATCCGGTTCGACGATGACGTACGCGGCGCGCTCCCCGATGCCCGCGGCGAACTCATCGATCCACTGCCGGTACTCCACCGCGTCCCCCGCCCCACCTCCGGAGTAGTCACCGCAGTCGCGGTACGGGATGTAGTACGCCACGAGCACCGCGGTGCGCTGCTCCGCTGCGGCCGCCTCCGTGACCGCACGGACCACCGCCCCCGGCCCCGAGCTGTGCAACCAGACGGCTTGCGGACGCCCCGCGATGCGCTGAATGAGCTGAGCATCGGCGGTCCGCCCCTGGCTCCGCCATGCGGCGACCTGCCGGGCTGCGGCACTGTTCGGATCGACCCAGAAGGTGGCGTCGGAGGCGGGGGCTGTCGGGCCGGGGGCGGGGGCTGTCGGCTCAGGAGCGGGGGAGGCATGCGGGCCCGCCCCGGCCGCCTCCGCGCCGCCGGACGCCGCCGCGCACAGCAGGAGCACGGTGGCCAGCAGCCGGGTGAGGCGGGGGCGGGCTCGGCCGGGTGATCGGAAGGGCGGCTGCGACACCGGGCACCTCCAGTGGCTCGACGCCGGACCGGCCCGGCGTGTTCCCCGGAGTCTGCGGTCGTCCGGCCCCCGCCATGCCTCGTACACCGCCGGTCGGGCGACAGTCCACCCGAAGAATCACTCCGACGGCGGCGCTCAAGTGCGGGCCTTCGGTGGAGGTTTGATGTTGCCGCCGAACCGGCTCGTGGTCGTTCTGCGGGAAGGAGGAAAGGATTGGCCCCGACCCCGCCCCTTCCCGGCTGTGACATTTGCGGCTCCGCCGCGGGCCGCTCGGCGCGGGGGCCTTGGATGCCGTCGATCACCGGCTCCGCCCCAGTTTCGGGCGCCCTACCCCGACCGGTACCGATCCGTCGCCGCCACCAGCTCATCCGCGATCCCCCGCGCCCCCGCGTCATGCCCCGCAGTACCGACAAGAACCAACTCGCTGCCCGGCCAAGCCCGTTGGAGACGCCAGGGGACGCCCACCAGGTTCCCGAAATCGAGGCTCCCCTGCACCAGCGTTCCCGGGATTCCGGCCAGCGCCCCCGCGTCCCGCAGGACGACCTCGTCTCCGCCGAGCCAGTGGTCATGGGCGAAGTAGTGCGTGACGGTCCTGGTGAAGCCCGCCCGGAAGGTCTCGTCCTCGTACCGGGGAACAGACCGCGGCGGCTGCGACGCGAAGGCCGTCTCCCAGTCGGTCCATGCCCGCGCGGCGGCGGCCCGGACCTCCGCGTCGGTGGACTCCAGGAGCCGGTTGTAGGCGGCGGCGAGATCCCCGTCCCGCTCCCCCGCCGGGGCCCCCTCCCGGAACGTCTCCCACGCCTCGGGGAAGATCTGCCCAAGGCCCCTGGTCATCAGCTCGACCTCGGCCCGGCTCCCCGTGGCGAGCCCCGTGAGGACCAGCTCCGTCACCCGGTCGGGGTACGTCTGCGCGTACCGGAGCCCCAGCACGCACCCCCAGGACCCGCCCCACACCAGCCATCGCTCGATCCCCAGATGCCGCCGCAGCAGCTCAAGGTCGGCCAGCAGATGCCCGGTCGTGTTGACGCTCATGTCGGTACGGGGATCACTCGCGGGCGGCGTCGAACGCCCGCACCCGCGCTGGTCCAGGAGCACCACCCGGTACGCGTCGGGGTCGAAGTACCGCCGGAAGAACGGCGTGCACCCCGACCCCGGCCCTCCGTGCAGGACCACCGCCGGCTTGCCCAGCGGATTCCCGCAGACTTCCCAGTACACGCGGTTGCCGTCGCCGACTTCGAGCATGCCGTGGTCGTACGGCTCGATCTCCGGATAAAGGCCCATCGGCCGACGATAACCGCGCTCGACGCGCACCACGCGCCTCGCCGCTCACCCGGCCCGCAGGCCCCGCATCCGCCCGTACGCGTACACGCATCCCGCGAGCGCCAGGTCCGAGAGCAGCATGAAGCCGATCGAGTACGAGTCCTTGGCGCTGTAGATCGCGCCCATGACCAGCGGCGGGACGAAGCCGCCGAGGCCGCCCACCGCGCCCACGATGCCCGTCACGGACCCGACCTGTGCCTGAGGCGTCACCTGCGAGACGAGCGCGAAGACGCTGCCGCTCGCCGTGCCGAGCCCCGCCGCCATGGCCAGGAAGCAGATCGTGCCGCCCGGGTTCAGTGACGGTTCGAAGGCCTGCGCGATGGCGAAGACCGCGACGACGGCCAGCGCGAACGAGGTGACCGTCGCCGGGTGGATCCGGTCCGAGAGCCAGCCGCCGATGGGCCGGAAGATGACGGTGACCAGCGCGAACCCGGCCGCCTTGGTGCCCGCGTCCGTGGGCGAGAGGTCGTACCAGGTCTTCAGATACGTGGGCAGGTAGACGCCGAAGGCGACGATGCCGCCGAACCCGATCGCGTACAGCGCGGAGAGTTCCCACGTCACCCGCAGCTTCCCCGCCTCCCCGAGCCGGGTCGCGAGCGGGCTCGTCGGCACCGGACGGTCGGGGCGGTCGGTGATCAGCAGGGCCGCGAGCACCGCGAACGCCGCGAGCGCGATGGCCACGACCAGGAACGGCAGGTTCTCGCCGTGCTTGGCGATGCGCGGCGTGAAGTACCCGGAGAGCGCCACACCGCCCATGCCCATCCCGAAGACCCCGAGCGCGAAGCCCCGGTGGGCGGGCGGGAACCAGGAGTTGACCAGCGGGATACCGATCGCGAAGGTCGTTCCGCCGAGGCCGAGCAGGAAGCCGACGGCGAGCATCGCGACGTAGTTGTCCTTGGCCGGGATGATCAGCAGCACCGGCACGATCGTGAGCGCCGAGACCAGCGGGAACATCCGCTTGGCGCCGTAGCGGTCGGTGAGTGCGCCGACCGGGACGCGGCCGAGCGAGCCGACGATGACCGGCACCGCCACCAGCAGGGACTGTGCGAACGAGGAGAGCCCGAGCCGCTCCCCGAAGTCGCTGCCGAGCGGTGCGATCAGGTCCCACGCCCAGAAGGTGAGCGTGAACCCGACCGTGGCCACGGCGAGGTTGCGGTAGGCGGCGGCCGAGGGACGAGCCGCGGCGGCGGATGTGTTCGCCGGCGGGTTCGCCAAGGGGGTTGCCGATGAGTTTGTTGTCATGTGAGTGCCGCTCCTAGCGCCACGAAGGCGCAGATCAGTACGAAGAGGATGGCCAGCAGCGGCCAGACGAACCGCAGGTATTTGTCGTAGCCGACCTTCGCGAGCGCGACGCCGCCGATGGTGACGGCGGTCGTCGGCACCCAGAGGTTCATCCACCCGCTCGCCGACTGCCAGGCCGTGACGACGACCGAGCGTGAGACCCCGGCGAAGTCGGCGAGCGGGGCGAGGATCGGCATGGCGAGGGTCGCGTGGCCGGAGGTGGACGGGATCAGGAAGGCCAGCGGCAGGTTCACGACGAAGACGATGATCGCGAAGAGGCCGGAGGACGTGCCCTTCACCACGCCCTCGATGGAGTGCAGGACGGTGTCCGTGACCTTCGAGTTGTTCATGATCACCGTGACCCCGCGCGCGAGGACGATGACGAGGGCGGGTGAGATGAAGTCGGCCGCGCCCTGGGTGATCGTGGAGCTGAGCTTCTGCTCGCCCATGCGTGCCACGCACCCGACGAGCACCGCCGCACAGAGGAAGAGCGCCGCCAACTGCGGGAAGGACCAGCCGAGTTCGAAGCCGTACGGCTTCGCGTCGGCGTCGCCCGTGAGCGCGCTCGCCCAGGGCACCACGGAGAAGATCATGAAGGCGAAGACGAGGGCGACCACGACGAGGACGGCCTTGTGCAGGCGCGTCAGCTCCGGCACCTCGCCCGCGTCGGCAGCGGTCTGCTCGCGGTCACCGGGCAGGAAGCCGGAGAGGGAGCGTTCCGGGTTCTTCCGTACGCGCTTCGCGTAGCGGATGACGTAGGCGATGGTGACCGCGGTCAGGACGATCCACATCGCGAACCGCAGCACGATGCCGTCGCCCAGTGAGATGTCCGCCGCAGAGGAGGCGACTCCGGTCGCGAACGGGTTGACGGTCGAGCAGAGCACGCCGACCCCGGCGCCCAGGATGATCGCGCCGACCGCGACCATCCGGTCGTAGCCGAGGGCGAGCATCAGCGGCACGATCAGGCCGTAGAAGCCGAGCGTCTCCTCCGCGAAGCCCTCGACCGTGCCGAGGACGGAGAAGACGAGCATCACTCCCGCGATCAGCATCGCGCCGCGCTCGCGGAGCCGGTGCGCGAGACGGCCGATGCCGCGGTCGAGGGCGCCGGTGGCGAAGACGACGGTGATGAACGCGCCGATGGCGAGCACGAACAGGAACACGCCCGCGCTGCCGTACAGCTCACCGGCCAGGTCGGGCCCGACGACGCCCGACTTCTCGTCCTGGATGCCGTACAGGCCGTTGACCGGGGCGAGGAAGAGGTCGTTCAGGCGGTCGACGAAGGTCTGGTCCGAGTCGACGCGGTGGTAGCTGCCCTGGACGGGGGCGCCCTTGTCGTTGCGGTCGTAGGCACCGGAGGGGATGAGGAAGGCGAGCAACCAGACGGCCACGGTGACGATCGCGAGGATGGTCAGGGCGCTGGGAAAGGTGAACTTCCGCTTGTACCGCGGCTCTTCGGTGCCGGGGTCGGTCGCGGTGGTGCTCATGCGGGGCGCTCCGCGGTGACATCGAATCCGCCGAAGTCGGCGGCGTACTCACGCACGAAAGCCGCCATGGCGATGACGGTGTTGCGCAGCTCGGAGAAGAGGACGCGTTCGTTCGGGGCGTGCAGATTGCACATGCTGTCCTGGGCGCCGAAGAGCAGGACCTCGGCGCCGGGCGCCGCCTTCGCGAGGCCGTTGACCAGGGGGATGGAGCCGCCGGTCGCCACGAACGAGGCCTCCTCGCCCCAGGCCTCCTTGAGCGCGGCGCGCGCGGCACGGTAGGCGGGCCCGCCGGTGGCGGCCTCGTAGCCGGGGCCCGTGTCGCCGGGCGTGACGGTGAGGGGGACGCCGAAGGGCCTGAGCGAGCGCAGGTGGTCGACCAGCTTGCCCCGCGCCTCCTTCGGGTCCTGACGGGGGTGGAAACGGAGGTTCAACTTGGCGCGTGCGTACGGCACGACCGCCGACGCGGCGTGCTCGACCGTGGGCGCGTCCAGGCCGATCACCGTGATCGCGGGGCCGCTCCACAGCCGCTCGCCCAGGCTGCCGCTGCCGATGAGCGGCACCCCGTCGCGCACACCGGCGAGCGAGCGGAACTCGTCTTCGGTGTAGCTCGTGCCGCTCCAGTCCTCGCGCCGAAGGCCCTCCACGGCCACGTCTCCGTGTACGTCGTGAAGGGTGGCGAGGGCCTTGAGCAGGACGAGCAGCGCGTCGGGCGCCGCGCCCCCGAACTCCCCGCTGTGGCGCGGCTCGTCGAGGGTGCGGACCTCCACGACGACTTCGGACGCGCCGCGCAGGGCGGTGGTGAGGGTGGGGGTGCCGGGCCGGAGGTTGCCGAGGTCCGCGACCACCATGGCGTCGCAGGCGAAGCGCTCCGGGTCGGTGGGCGGATAGTCGTCGAAGGCGCTGCCGTACTCCTCCTGCCCCTCGATGACGATCTTGATCCCGACGGGTGGGCGGCCGCCGTAGGCCCGCAGCATCCCCAGGTGCGCGATGACGTTGGACTTGTCGTCCGCGATGCCGCGGGCGCGCAGGCCTCCCTCGATCGGGGTCGGCTCGAAGGGCGGCGACTTCCACAGGCTCTCGTCGCCGGGCGGCTGGACGTCGTAATGGCCGTAGAGCAGGACGGTCGGCGCGTCGGGGGTGGGCGGCGGGATCTCCCCGTAGATCACGGGCGCGGTGTCCGGCAGATCGAGCCGCTCGACGCTCGGGACGCCCGCTTCCCGCAACAGCCCGACGATCAGATCGTGTGCCTCCTGCACCGGTGCGGCCGGGAAGCCGGGGAAGGCGATCGACGGGATCGCCGCGAGCCGTTCGAGGTCGGCGCGCAACGTATCCATCAGGTCATCGACGGTGGCTTCGAGCTTCATGGGCGGCACCCCTCGGTCTACGTCCTGCTTTGCGACGAATAGCCCGAATTATCAGACTCCGAGGGGAACGGTTTCCGAACGGCTCGCCGTGCGGGAGGGGATGCCGCACTGCTGCCGCACTGCGCTTGCCACGTCGCGACCCCGCCCTGCGCCGCCGGGCAGGCATTAAAGTCGGAGCATGGCTTCGGAGACTTCAGGCGGGGGCGCGAGTACGGGCGGTGTCGCGGGCGGGGGTTCCGTGCGCGTCGACGCCTGGATCTGGGCCGTACGTCTGGTGAAGACCCGCCCCATGGGCGCTGCGGCCTGCAAGGGCGGCCACGTGCGGGTCAACGGCGAGCGTGTGAAGCCCGCTTACGCCGTGCACGTCGGCGACGAAGTACGCCTGCGGCACGCGGACGGCCGCGAACGCGTCGTCGTCGTCAAACGCGTCATCCGCAAGCGCGTCGGCCCGCCGGTGGCCGCCGAGTGCTACGTCGACAACAGCCCTCCCCCACCGCCCCGCGAGGCCGTGGCCCCCGCCGGGGTGCGGGACCGGGGAACGGGCCGCCCCACCAAGCGCGACCGCAGGGAGATGGAACGGCTGCGCGGCTTCGAGGGCTGAGCCCGTCCCGATCGGACACCCGGCCCCGTACGCCGCTTCTCACGCCCCGCGTCGCATGAGGAGACGGACAAGCTCCGTCGTCTGCCCGCGCCGGGCCCAGGCGATCCACGCGAGCGGCAGGATCAGGATGAGCGGCGTGGCGGCGTTCTCCCCGCCGAGCGCGGTCACGCTCACGACGAACGCGCCGATCATCAGCCCGATGAGGGCCGTCGCGCCCACGGAACCGAGCACCGGAACCAGCAGTGCGATCCCGCCGAGCACCTCAAGGGCGCCGATCGTGTACATCCCCGGATCGCCCCATCCGAGCTTCTCGAAGGCCTCGCCCGCCGTGGGGTGCGCGATCAGCTTCGGCGCCCCGCTTGCGATGCCGAAGAACAGGGCGAGCACCACCTGAACCGTGCGCAGCGCGATGCGGACGGAGCGGTGGCCGGTGGTGGTGCCGGCGGAGGCGGTGGGGACGATGGCGGCGGAGGCGGCGGAGGCGGTCGTGGTCATGGTGATCTCCTCGGTGAGCAGGGGCTGTTGTGCTGTCACCGTGATAGACCGGACCGCCCCGCGGAACTCATCGCCGGTCAGCGAGCCATCTCCGCACAGCGCCACCGCCTCAGCGGACCGGCACGGCCCGCACCCACATCCCGTCCTCCGTCAGGTACTTGTCGACCCGGAGCCCCGCCTCCTCCAGCGCCTGCTCGAACTGCTCCTTCGTGAGCGGCCGGGCGCGGAACGTCTGGGTCCATACAGCGTCCGGGAAGACGTACTCCGCGTGCACCTCGTTCACCCCGTCACCCACCGGCTCCGCCGACACGATCCGCACCGTGTACCCGCCCGGGTCGACCCGCTCCCTCGGCAGGTTCGTGTGGTAGTCCGCGCCCTCGCGCTGGATCAGTACACAGCCGTCGTCCGTCACATGGCTCCGGCAGGCCCGCAGCATCCCGCGCCGGACCGCCAGGTCGCCGGTGTGCACGAGGAACGACGCGAGCGTCACCACCTCGAACCGCTCCCCCAGGTCGAGCTGCTCGATCGGGCTCCGGATGGTGCGCACTCTCCCTTCGAGTGCGGCGACCTTCTCCAGCATCTCGGCGGACTCGTCCACCGCCGTGACCCGGAAGCCGCGCTCCAGGAGGGGGCGCGTCACCCGCCCCGCGCCGCTGCCCAGCTCCAGCATGTGCGCCCCGGCCGGCACCGCACCGGCGATGACATCGGGCTCGTCCCCGGCGGACAGGCGCGCGTACAGCTCCACCGCGCAGCCGTCCGGCGTGATCGCTCCGGGGCCCGTCCCCTCGTATCCCTCACGCATCTCCACACTCATGCCCCCTCAACGAAGTGCCCCGAGGGCCCGTTCCCACCTCTCCCCGCGGCCCGGGGTCTACAGCGGAAACCAGCCATGCCCCCCGTACCAGTGACCGCCCGCCCGCAAGTGGTCGCCCACGGCCCGCTCCGCCCTTGTCCTCCTTGGCAGTTCGGCCACGGGGATGTCCTGGTCGCCGAAGACGAAAGCGACGGGGGTGGTGTCGTCCGGCTCCCGCTCGTATCCGGCAGCCGGGTGGAAGCGCTCCTGGAAGCGGACGATGTTCGAGTCCGCCGACAGATACCGCTTCAGTTGTGGGTCGAGCAGCCAGGAGTGGCACACGGCTGTCTCATATCGCTCCTCCGGGAAGTGCCGCGCGAAGAACTCCCGCGCCTGCGCCAGCGACCGGTCGCAGGACTCCGGGGTCAGCGGCCCCCGGAAGTCGGTGATGTGGAGGTTCAGGCAGGGATCGCCCCGCCCCGCGGAATGCCCCGCCGCCGTCACCGCGCCGCCCATCCGCTCCCCGAGGACGGCACGCTGGAACTGCAGCCGGCCCAGTTGGTAGCGCTCGCCGCGGAAATGCAGGGAGTTCCAGCCCGGGTGCAGCAAACCGGGGCCACCGCGCGCCCGGCGGTGCACCGCCATGTGTCGGCCGAGGTCCGCGAGCGTGCGCCGGGAGATGTCGTCCGGGATGCCGCGGCCGCGGTGATACGCACGTACGTACGGCAGTGCCGCCACGAACACGTAGAGGTAGAAGAAGGCCCCGAGTCCGCCCAACTCGGCCGGCAGTGGCGGGTACTGCGGGCCCGCCCCTGCCTTCCCCATGTCCCGTACCGTCCCGTCCACGCTGCGGTCGAGCAGCCACCGCGCCCCGGGGTCCCCCATCAGCCGCCCGCGCAGAGCCACCAGGTCGTTGATGTCCTCGTGCGGCACGGCCAGGTCGAGCAGCACGTCCGGCAGCTCGCCGGCCGGGGGCAGCACCGCCTCGGCCCGTGGCTCCCGCGCGTCCTCAAGATCCTTCAGCCACGCGGCGAGGCGCTCGTCCGTCCTCGCCCGGTTCCTCAGTACGTCCAGCACAGTCCCGTCCCCGATCGACACATCTACGATCTTGAAGCCTCCGGCCCTTCCGGTCCACTGCCCGCAGGTGGATCCTGGAAGGTGTCAGACGCCCGGGCAACGGGGTGGCAAGGGAGGAGATGACCTCTCATGATGCGCACAGGCAGTGAGCCGGTGACCGCGCGCAGTCCGCTGCGCATGCGTTTCTGGTTCAGCGTGTGGGGTCTGATCTGGGCGACGTTCGGCACCGTCGCCTTCGCCCTCGCGGGGCGCCCCGAGTGGGCGGCCGCGTGCGGCGTGCTGTGGCTGATCGTCACCGCCGACATGGCGATGATCCTGCGCCACATCCATCAGGGCCCGCACTACCAGCCGGGCCGCGACATCCCGCCGTACGACCCCCCGAGGACCGGCTAGCCCGCGTCAGCCCCCGAGGGCCGGCTAGCCCGCGTCAGCCCCCCGAGAGCCGGCTGGCCCGCGTCAGCCATCGGCGTCGTCGAAGCGCGCCGCCGCCAGATAATCCGGCTGCGGGTCGAGCGCGGCGGCAAGGCGGAAGTGGCGCCGGGCCTGGTCGGGCCGCGCCCCGCGTTCGTAGGTGCGGGCGAGTGCGAAGTGCGCGAAGGCGTTGTCCGGCTCGCGCTCCAGGACGATGCTGAACTCAAGCTCCGCAGCGCGCAGTTGAGCGGCGGCGAAGAAGGCGCGGGCACGCAGCAGCCGCGCCGCCGTGTTCTCGGGGTGGGCCGCGATGACCGTGTCGAGCAGCTTCACGGCGCCTCTGGGATCCCGCGCGGCAAGAAGCTGCTCCGCCGCACGGAAGTCGATGACATGGGTCTCCGGGGTAATTTCGGGCACGCGTGACTCCTTCCCTCGCTGCAC
The DNA here is from genome assembly GCF_055577645.1 of Streptomyces sp. NPDC033180. Taxonomy (NCBI): domain Bacteria; kingdom Bacillati; phylum Actinomycetota; class Actinomycetes; order Kitasatosporales; family Streptomycetaceae; genus Streptomyces; species Streptomyces sp. NPDC033180. The sequence goes on from NZ_JBVIPU010000001.1 coordinate 241,827, forward strand.
TGTGTCAACGCCCGCTACGCCGACGCCTATTCCGCCGGTCCCCATCGGGCGCCCGGAGCCTCACAGCGCAAGGACCGTGAGCACAAGACCGAGCGCCAGAACCACCGCCCCCGCCGCCACGAACCCCCGGTCGATGCCCCTGCGCTCGCGGCCGAGCACGACGGTCTCCCGGGGATCATCACTGTCGTACGCGATGCGCACCCGGTCCCCTGCGGCGAGCGGGCGCCTGCTGCTCGGCGGCACCGGCGACACCACCTCGACGACCCGGCCGTCCCCCGTCTCGAACTGCAGCACCGGCCGCTCGGCCCCCGGCGGCGCCGCCTTGACCAGGGCTTGCGCCACCTCGCCCGCGGCCGTGATGCGCCGGGTCTGCCGCAGGCCGTACGCCCCGGCCAGCAGCGCGACCAGGCCGCCCAGGGCGGTGAACGCCGCCAGTACGACCACTCCCCCGCCCCCTTCTAGGCCGCCCGAGCCCGCCGCGCGAGGTCAGCCCACACGGCGGCGACGCGCTGTTCGAGACCCTCCAGCGGGCCGTCGTTGTCGATCACGATGTCGGCGATCTCCAGACGCTTCTCGCGCGTCGCCTGAGCCGCCATCCGCGCGCGGGCGTCCTCCTCGCTCATGCCGCGCAACCGCACGAGACGATCCAGCTGGGTCTCGGGGCTCGCGTCGACGACGACCACGAGGTCGTAGAGCGGCGCCAGGCCGTTCTCCGCGAGCAGCGGCACGTCATGGATGACCACGGCGTCCTTTGAGGCCGCGTCCTCCAGCTCGGCGGAGCGGGCGCCGACCAGGGGGTGGACGATCGAGTTCAGTACGGCCAGCTTCTTCGGGTCGGCGAAGACGATCGAGCCGAGCCCCGGCCGGTCGAGGGTACCGTCCGGAGCGAGGATCTCCTGGCCGAAGGCTTCAACGATCTTCGCCAGGCCCGGAGTTCCGGGCTCCACGACTTCCCGCGCGATCTTGTCGGCGTCGATCAGCACGGCTCCGGACGCGACAAGGAGACGCGAGACTTCACTCTTGCCGGCGCCGATACCGCCGGTCAGGCCCACCTTCAGCATGACCGGCAGCTTAGGGGTTGGCCTTACTCTCCGCCCCCTCGGCCGGGCATCGTTTACGCGTCGCCCTCACGCTCGGCGAGGAAACGCTCGAATTCCTGGCCGATCTCGTCGGCCGACGGGATGTCCATGGGCTCCGCGAGCATGTTGCCGCGCGCGTCGCCTCCGGCCGCCGCGTCGTACTGGTGCTCAAGTCCCTGCACGAGGGAGACCAGTTCCTCGTCGCCCTCCTGGATCTGCCGGTCGATCTCGGTCTGGGTGCGGTGCGCCTCGGTGCGCAGGCCGTGCGCGACGCCCGGCAGCACGAGGCCCGTCGCGGCGGTGATCGCCTCCAGGACCGTGAGGGCGGCGTCCGGGTACGTGGAGCGCGCGATGTAGTGCGGGACGTGAGCGGCGACACCGAGCACGTCGTGGCCCGCCTCCAGGAGGCGGTACTCGACGAGCGACGCCGCGCTGCCCGGCACCTGCGCCTCGTCGAAGGGGCTCCGGTGCCCCGGCACCAGGTCCGTGCGGTTGCCGTGCGGCGTGAGGCCCACGGGGCGGGTGTGCGGCACGCCCATGGGAATGCCGTGGAAGTTCACCGACAGGCGTACGCCGAGCCTCTCCACGATCTGCCCGATCGCAGCCGTGAAGCGCTCCCACTCGATGTCGGGCTCGGGCCCGGAGAGCAGCAGGAAAGGCGCTCCCGTGGCGTCCTGGAGGAGCCGCACGTCGAGCGTGGGCACCTCGTACTCGGTCCAGCGGTCGCGCCGGAACGTGAGCAGCGGGCGGCGCGCGCGGTAGTCGACGAGCCGGTCGTGGTCGAAGCGCGCCACCACCTGGCCCGGCATGCTGTCCGTGAGCCGTTCGACGATCTGATCGCCGGTCTCGCCCGCGTCGATGTAGCCGTCGAAGTGGTAGAGCATGACAAGTCCGGCCGACTCCTGGGCGAGCGCCATGTCGACGACCGCGAGGCCCTTCGGCTCCCATGCGTACAAACCCTGCGGATCAAGCACTGTGACCGCTCCTCGCCCTCTTCGTCGTGACTCGTACAGCAGAACACCCGTCAGGCCAGGGGCATTCCCTCCTTCGCCTCCACCCGACCTGGTCCAGACCTTGACGCGAACATGACCCACCTCTACGTTCATGTGCACACCCAGAGTTCACGTACAAGAACCGGAGGGTCACCCCACATGCGCACCCGACGCACCCTGCTCATCTCCGCGCTCACCACGCTCACCACGACAGCTCTCGCCGGAGGCCTGACTGTCGCGGCTACCGCCTCCCCCGTCTCGACGGCCGCCGAGACCATCGAGGTCTCCACGGCCGCCGAGCTCAAGTCCGCGCTCACCGGCGCATCCCCGGGCGACACGATCCACCTCGCCGACGGCACGTACAGCGGAAACTTCAAGACGAGCACCGCCGCGAGCTCAGGCGCCCGCATCACCCTGACCGGCTCCTCGAAGGCGGTGCTCACGGCGGGCGGCGGATACGGCCTGCATCTGAACGGCGCCTCCTACTGGACGGTGAAGGGCATCACCGTCACGGGCGGCCAGAAGGGCATCATGATCGACTCCGCGAAGGGCGTCACCGTCGACACGGTCACGGTCCACGGCCTCGACATGGAGGGCGTCCACTTCCGGAAGTCGAGCACGGACGGCGTCATCAAGAACTCGCGGATCCACGACACCGGGAACGACGACCGCGGGATGGGAGAGGGCGTCTACGTGGGCAGCGCCAACACGCTCTCCGACAAGAGCGACAACGTACAGATCGTCGGGAACACCATCGGCCCGGACGTCGGCGGCGAGGCGGTCGACCTCAAGGAAGGCACCACGGGCGGCAGGGTCTCGGGCAACACGTTCGACGGCAGGGGCCTGACCGGTAACCACTACGACGACTCGTGGATCGACGTGAAGGGCAACAACTACGTCATCGAGAACAACACCGGCAAGAACACCACGAACAACGGCTACGAGACCCACAGCCAGCAGTCGGGCTGGGGCTGCGGCACGGTGTTCCGCGGCAACAAGTCCAACCTGACCGGCTCGACGGGCGACAAGCAGCTGGCCATCAACGTGACCAACCACAGCGGCAGTTGCAAAACGACGGTCTACAGCAGCAACACGGTGACGGGCGGCAAGGGCCTGACGAACATCCCGGTGACTCCCTGAGGGCAACGTCCCGAAGGGACGAGCCTTCAGGGGCGCGGGGAACCGCGCGCCCAGCCCCCACCGGACCCGCACCCGAAACAGAACAACGGGCCCGCACCCCCGAAGGGATGCGGGCCCGCAGCGTTCAGCTACCGCCTAGGGGCGAGCCTCAGCTCTGGCCACCCGCGAGCTTCTCGCGAAGGGCGGCAAGCGCCTCGTCCGACGCCAGGGCGCCGGAGTTGTCGTCCGACTCCGAGGAGTACGAACCGCCGCCGCCACCGCTGCCACCGGCAGCCGGGGCACCGGTCGAGGACGCGGGAGCCGCAGCGCCCTCGGCCTCGGCCTGGGCGTCCGCCTCGCGGGACTTGATGACCTGGGCCTGGTGCTGCTCGAAGCGCTGCTGCGCCTCGGCGTACTGGCCCTCCCAAGCCTCGCGCTGGGTCTCGAAGCCCTCGAGCCAGTCGTTCGTCTCGGGGTCGAAGCCCTCGGGGTAGATGTAGTTGCCCTGGTCGTCGTAGGACGCGGCCATGCCGTACAGGGTCGGGTCGAACTCGACGGCCGACGGGTCGGCACCGAAGGACTCGTTGGCCTGCTTGAGGCTCAGCGAGATCCGGCGACGCTCGAGGTCGATGTCGATGACCTTGACGAAGATCTCGTCGTTGACCTGGACGACCTGCTCCGGGATCTCCACGTGGCGCTCGGCCAGCTCGGAGATGTGGACCAGGCCCTCGATGCCCTCGTCGACGCGCACGAACGCACCGAACGGAACGAGCTTGGTGACCTTACCGGGAACAACCTGCCCGATCTGGTGCGTGCGGGCGAACTGCTGCCACGGGTCTTCCTGCGTCGCCTTGAGCGACAGGGACACGCGCTCGCGGTCCATGTCCACGTCGAGAACCTCGACGGTGACTTCCTGGCCGACCTCGACGACCTCGGAGGGGTGGTCGATGTGCTTCCAGGAAAGCTCGGAGACGTGCACGAGACCGTCGACGCCGCCGAGGTCCACGAACGCACCGAAGTTGACGATCGAGGAAACGACGCCGGAGCGGACCTGACCCTTCTGCAGGGTCGTGAGGAAGGTCTGACGGACCTCGCTCTGGGTCTGCTCGAGCCAGGCACGGCGGGACAGGACCACGTTGTTGCGGTTCTTGTCCAGCTCGATGATCTTGGCCTCGAGCTCCTTGCCCACGTAGGGCTGGAGGTCGCGGACGCGGCGCATCTCGACGAGGGAGGCCGGCAGGAAGCCACGGAGGCCGATGTCGAGGATGAGACCACCCTTGACGACCTCGATGACGGTACCGGTGACGATGCCGTCTTCTTCCTTGATCTTCTCGATCGTGCCCCAGGCACGCTCGTACTGAGCGCGCTTCTTGGACAGGATCAGACGGCCTTCCTTGTCCTCCTTCTGGAGAACCAGGGCCTCGATCTCGTCACCAACAGCGACGACCTCGTTCGGGTCGACGTCGTGCTTGATGGAGAGCTCGCGGCTCGGGATGACGCCTTCGGTCTTGTAACCGATGTCGAGCAGGACCTCGTCCCGGTCGACCTTCACGATGACGCCGTCGACGATGTCGCCGTCGTTGAAGTACTTGATCGTCTCGTCGATCGCGGCGAGGAAGGCTTCCTCGTTACCGATGTCGTTGACCGCTACCTGCGGGGTGGTGGCGGTGGTCTCGGTGCTGCTCGTCATGTGGGTAAGGGCTCCGGTACGGACAGTGAGTCGTAGGTACTGCTAGCGCCGGAACCGATTTCGCTCTGAAGAAGCCGGACAGCCTGGGAAGCGCCGATTCCTGTTTCCGGAGAAACAGTGAAGGCGCCTCGACAACCGAGGGGACATGCAACAGACGCGAGCGCATCCCGCTAGGTCTGAGGACGGCAGGCTCGCAGCGCAACTTGTAGCATACGGGGGCAGCCGGACAGGGTCAATGCGCGAAGACGCACACCCGGGGCGGAACGCCGCATACCCGGCACAAATGCTGTCGCGTGAGGCCACACGGGCCGCACAGCGCCCTGTCGCGACGCTTCAAAGGCGTCTCGCGACCGCCGCCTCACCGCGACGAGCCTCGACGAAGCCAGACGGAAGAGTACGACGATGGAGCCGATCATCCAAGAGTCCGAGCTGCCCGAGACGCCCGACCCGGAAGCAACCCGCCGTGACGCCGATGTCACGGAGAGCAGTCGCGCCAATCGCGGCTGGTGGGACAGGAACGCGGACGACTACCAGATCGAACACGGCACCTTCCTGGGTGACGACCGGTTCGTGTGGGGTCCCGAGGGGCTCGACGAGGTGGAGGCCGAACTGCTGGGTCCGCCCGAGGAGCTGAAGGGCAAGGACGTCCTGGAGATCGGCGCGGGTGCGGCGCAGTGCTCGCGCTGGCTCGTCTCCCAGGGCGCGCGTCCGGTCGCCCTCGATCTCTCCCACCGGCAGCTGCAGCACGCGCTGCGGATCGGCGGGAGCGTTCCGCTGGTCCAGGCCGATGCCGGGGTGCTGCCCTTCAAGGACGGCGCCTTCGACCTCGTCTGCTCCGCCTACGGAGTGCTGCCTTTCGTCGCCGACCCTGTCATGGTCCTCAAGGAGGCGCGGCGCGTCCTGCGCCCCGGGGGCCGGCTCGTCTTCTCCGCGACGCACCCCATCCGCTGGGCGTTCCCGGACGAGCCGGGTCCTGAGGGGCTCTCCGTGTCGGCCTCCTACTTCGACCGCACTCCTTATGTGGAGCAGGACGAGAACGGGAACGCCGTCTACGTGGAGCACCACCGCACGCTCGGCGACCGGGTGCGGGACATCGTGGCCGCCGGTCTCCGGCTGGTCGACGTGGTGGAGCCGGAGTGGCCGGCGTGGAACACCCAGGAGTGGGGCGGCTGGTCCCCGTTGCGCGGGAATCTGATCCCGGGGACGGCGATCTACGTCTGCGTACGAGACTGAGTGCGTGAGCCGTCTCCGTAACGAAGCCCTGGACCTGCCCGTCCGCAGTGCGCTGCCCGCGTTGCGTTCCGCTCTGGAGGGGCCGGGCAGCGCCGTGCTGTGCGCGCCTCCCGGTACGGGCAAGACGACGCTGGTGCCGCTGGTCCTCGCCGGGCTCTACGGGGATGGGCCCGCACGTCGTGTGGTGGTCGCCGAGCCCCGGCGCATCGCCGCTCGGGCCGCCGCGCGGCGGATGGCTTGGCTGCTCGGCGAGAAGGTCGGGGAGAGCGTCGGGTACACGGTGCGCGGTGAGCGCGTCGTGGGCCGCCACGCGCGCGTGGAGGTCGTCACGACCGGTGTCCTGCTGCAGCGGCTGCAGCGGGACCAGGAGTTGACCGGCGTCGACGTGGTGATCATCGATGAGTGCCACGAGCGGCATCTCGACGCCGACACGGTGGCGGCGTTCCTGGTCGATGTGCGGGCGGCGCTGCGGCCCGAGCTGCGGCTCGTTGCCGCGTCGGCGACGACGGACGCGCAGGGGTGGGCGCGGATCCTCGGGGACGCCCCCGTGGTGGAGGCGCGGGGCACCTCGCATCCGGTCGAGGTCGTCTGGGCGCCGCCCGCGCGTCCGGTGCGGCCGCCGCACGGGGTGCGGGTGGATCCGGCGCTGCTCACGCATGTGGCGTCGGTGGTGCGGCGGGCGCTCGCCGAGCGGGAGGGGGACGTCCTGTGCTTCCTGCCCGGGGTCGGCGAGATCGCGCGCGTGGCCGGACAGTTGGGTGACGCACCCGCGGAGCTTCTGCAGGTGCACGGGCGGGCGTCCGCTGCGGTGCAGGACGCGGTGCTCGCGGGCTCGGCGGGAGGCGACCGGCGGGTGGTCCTCGCGACGTCGGTGGCCGAGTCCTCCCTGACGGTGCCCGGGGTGCGGGTCGTCGTCGACTCCGGGCTCGCGCGTGAGCCGCGCGTCGACCACGCGCGCGGGCTGAGCGCGCTGACGACGGTACGGGCTTCGCAGGCGGCGGGCCGGCAGCGGGCCGGTCGTGCGGGGCGTGAGGCGCCGGGGGCCGTGTACCGGTGCTGGGCGGAGGCGGAGGACGCCCGTCTGCCGCGCTTTCCGGCGCCGGAGATCAAGCTGGCGGACCTCGCCGCGTTCGCCTTGCAGACGGCGTGCTGGGGTGATCCTGACGCCTCGTCTCTCGCCTTGCTCGATCCGCCCCCGGGTGGCGCGATGGCGGCGGCGCGGGCCGTCTTGACGGCGGTCGGGGCGGTGTCCCCGGAGTCGGGGCGGGTCACGGAGCGGGGCACGCGGATGGCGCGGGTCGGGCTTCACCCCCGTCTGGCGCGGGCCCTGCTGGACGCGGCCCCCCTCGTGGGTGCGCGCCGCGCGGCCGAGGTGGTGGCCCTCCTGAGCGAGGAGCCACCGCGTGAGTACGGGGACGATCTCGCGGCGGCCTGGCGCGCTGCCCGGCGGGGCGGGGACGGGTACGCGGCGCGATGGCGCACGGAGGTGCGGCGGCTGACCGCAGCGGGGGCGTCGCCGCCGGGAGCCGGTGCCGGTACGCCGCCTCCGGCAGCTTCGGCTCAAGACCTTTCCCACCCACCCACCCGGCACCCCGAAGCAGACGGGCGGGCGGGTCGGGAGCCTCAGGGGCGCTGGAGCGACGAGCACGTCGCCGGGCTCGTTGCCGCTCTCGCCTTCCCCGAGCGCGTTGCCCAGGGGCGGGGCGACGGCACGTACCTCATGGTGAACGGGACCCGCGCCGAGGTGCGGCCCGGGTCCGCGCTGACCGGCGCGGAGTGGATCGCCGTGGCCGTGGCCGACCGGCCGGTGGGCGCCGGGCACGCGCGCGTGCTGCTCGGCGGGCACATCGACGAGGATGTCGCCCGGAGCGCCGCCGCGCCTCTCTACCGCGAGGGGGACGAGGTCGCCTGGGCCGACGGGGATCTCGTCGCGCGGCACGTCGAGCGTCTTGGCGCCGTGGAGCTGACGGTGCGGCCCCTCAAGAAGCCCGCCCCCGGACTCGTACGGGAAGGGCTGCTGGCGGGGCTCGAGGAAGAAGGGACCTCGCTCCTGCACTGGTCCCAGGGTGCGCGGGAGCTGCGGGAGCGCCTCGCGTTCTTGCACCGGCATCGCGGAGCGCCCTGGCCCGACGTCTCCGAAAGCGCCCTGCACGCGCGCGTGGACGAGTGGTTGGAGCCCGAGCTGTCGAAGGCGCGGCGCCGGGCCGACCTGCGGCGCATCGACGCGGGGCAGGCCCTGGGCCGGCTCCTGCCATGGGCGACGGGCGAGGCTACCCGCCTCGACGCGCTGGCTCCGGAGCGGGTGGCCGTGCCCAGTGGGTCCCGGATCCGGATCGACTACTCCGACCCCGAACAGCCCGTCCTGGCGGTGAAGTTGCAGGAGATGTTCGGGCTCGCCGAGACCCCTCGGATCGCGGACGGCGGCGTGCCCGTCCTCGTGCACCTGCTGTCCCCCGCGGGCCGCCCCGCCGCCGTCACCGCCGATCTCGCCTCCTTCTGGCGGGACGGTTACCGGGCCGTGCGGGCCGAGCTGCGCGGGCGGTATCCGAAGCATCCGTGGCCGGAGGATCCGGCTGATGCCCGGGCGACGCGGTTCACCAACGCCCGGCTCAGGCGTTGACCGGTTCCGGCTCGGGCGCGGCCGTGGCCTGCGGTTCGCCGGGCCTGCGGCTGCGGGCCTCGAGCCAGAGGGAGAGGGCGAGCAGGAGCAGGCCGAGGCCCAGGAAGCCCCAGGGGAGATAGGACGTCAGGAGGAGGACCAGGACGCGCTGGGACTTCACCAGGTCGACGGTGTTCTTGATGTAGTCCTCGCGCATCTTCACGTGCCCCTCGAAGACCGTGACCTTGTCGCGGTCGCCGAGGAGTGTGCCGCCGCGCAGCTCGTTCTTCTGGATCTCCTCGCCGTAGACGGGCGCCCCCGTGGTGGGGTCGACCCAGAACTTGCGGACCGTGGTGTACCAGCGCGTGGTCCCGGTCTTGGCGAGGGACTCGGGAGTGATGCCCTTGACCGGCATGGTCTTGGGGAAGGGCACCTTGGTCCAGGGGATGGTCTGCTCGAAGTAGTAGACATCGACGCCACGGAAGGTCTGCGTGCCCTTGTAGTGGATGGGCTTGGTGACACGGGCCTGCGCGTCGAAGTACTCGTAGTCCCGCTTCTCGGTCAGGAAGGGCCACTTGAACTCGATACCCTCGCGCTTGACCGCGTCGCCGTCGACCATCTCGCCGGTGGCGTGCACCGGTTCCTGGCTGTGCGCGTCGAAGATGTAGCGCTCGGGGACCTTGGAGACCATCTTGCCGTCCGCGTCCTGGACGTAGGAGAGGGCGTCCCAGACGACGACGTCGCGGTCCGCGCTCTTCTCGATCTTCTCCGAGGCCTCCACGTTGCCCTTGAGGGTCTGCACGATGGTGACCTTGTCGACCTTCTTGGCCCGCATCGAGCCGTAGTCGATGAGCGTCGGGTTCTTCGCCTCCAGGACCGCCTCCTGGTACTGGCTCGGCGGAATCTTGGCCAGGCGCGGGAAGGCGTACCAGCGCATGAGCGGGGACATCGCCGTGCAGAACACGGCGAAGGCGAGCAGGATCAGGCTGGCCTTGCGGCGCATCGCGGCGGCCCTCCCTACGAGTCAGGGGTGCTTGGGGACGGTGGTGAGCAGCGGCTCCGGCGAGGTCTCGCCGGGCGGGGCCCCCATCGCGGTGATGGTCAGGACCAGGGCGAAGGCGACGGCAAGACCGGTCGCGGCGGCGATGAGAGCGCGCATGCGGATCCTCCCGAGGCGGGAAAACTGACGGCATCGAGGACGCCGGCCGTGAACTGACAGGGCGTCAGGGCTGGGGCACCGTAGCAACGCGACGGCCAGATGAGAACACGTTGCACACAGACGAACGCCCCTGCGCCGGGCGGGCGCAGGGGCGTTGTGGCAGAGTGCGCACGGGGGTCCGAGGCTAGGCCGCGGGAGCCGCCACCTTCAGTTCGACCGTGAGGGTCGCGCCGCCGGCGGTGGTGACGCGCAGGAGATACGTGCCCGCGGCGTCGTCGGCGTACATCTTGGGGAGCTTGAGCACGCCGTTCGCGTCCGTCTTCAGGGCCTTGAGGGTGCGGACCGGCTTGCCGTCCGCGTCCTTGAAGTACGGGCCCTTGTCGTTGGCCGTGGCGTCCGACGCCGACTTGACCATGGTGGCGGTGGCCGCGACGCGGTCGGCGGCCTCCCCCTTGTACGTGGCCTTGACCTCGACCTGGTCGGCGAACTCCTTGCCCGGCTCACAGGTCAGCGCCTTGTCGCTGGTCCTGGTCAGGGCGTCGGCCTGGCGCGCGCCGACCGTCGCCGTGTAGTCGAGGCCGGGCAGCGAGCGGCCGACGACCGTGGCCCGGACCTTGAACTCACCGGTCTTCTCGCCCGCCTTGACCACCGGGGCGGTGGCCTTGCCCGAGGCGCTCGTGGTGACGCTCGCGCTGGTGGCGCCGCCGGGGAAGCGCGCGTCGGTGTCGCCGACGATCACGAACTTCACCTTGGCCTTGGCCACCGCGGAGCCCGACCTGGACTCCGTGCGCACCTCGACGCGTTCGGCGAAGGCGTCGCCCGCCGTCGCGGCGAGCTTGCCGGTGCCGGCGTCCTCCAGGCTCGCGACCCGGTCGGTGGGCGAGGGGGGCTTCGGGGTCCCGGAGCCGCCGCCGTTGGACGGCGGAGTGGTCGGGCCGCCGCTGCCGCCGCCGTTGCCGGGCTCGGAGGGCTTGTCGCCACCGGGCTTGTCGTCGCCGGACTTGGGCGGCTTCGGCGAGGGCGAACCGGATGCCGGGGGCGTGGGCACCGGGCTCGTGCCGGGGCCGTTGCCGTCGCTGCGGTCGCCCGGCAGGTCGCCCGAGCCGTCGGGGATCTCGCGGATGCCGTCGCGGTAGTGCTCCAGCCACGTCAGGACGGTGTTCAGGTAGTGCGTCGAGCGGTTGTAGCTGAGGATCGCCTTGTGCAGATCGGCCTCGATCGACAGATCGCGGTCGTTCGCGCAGAGGTAGCTTCCGGCGGCGAGCGCGGCGTCGTAGATGTTGTTCGGGTCCGACTTGCCGTCCGCGTTGCCGTCCTGCCCCCACGTCGCCCACGTCGAGGGGATGAACTGCATGGGGCCGACCGCGCGGTCGTGCGTCTCGTCGCCGTCGTACGCGCCGTTGTCGGTGTCGGTGATCTTCGCGAAGCCGTTGCCGTTGAGAGGCGGGCCGAGGATCTCTCCGACCGTCGTGCCGTTCGCGTCCACGCGGCCGCCACGCGCCTGCCCGGACTCGACCTTGCCTATCGCGGCGAGCAGCTCCCAGGGGAGGTTGCAGCCCGGCTTGGTCGTGGCCAGGGACGCCTCGGCCTTCTTGTACGCGTCGAGGACGGTGGCCGGGATCTCCGAATCGGTTTCGCCGTCGCCGGTGCCGTCGGGTGAACCGGTCGGCGGCACCGGGGACTTCAGGCGCGGAAGCTCGGTGTAGTAAGGCGAGTTGCCGGTCGCGGAATCCTCCGCCGGCGGCGTGGCGCCGGATGCTCCCGCCCGCTCGTCGCGGGGGACGTCCGTCACGCCCGGGGCCTGGGACGCCGCGAGCGCGGCCACCGCCGCCGCGGCCACCGCGGTGGTCACCGCTCCCCTGCGCAACCGCCTGCCGAATACCGCCGCCATGACCGTGAACCCCTCCCCTTGACGACTGTGTGTGTCGCCGCCCGCTCTCCCGTGCTCCCCGTGGTGCTCCCCAGCGGGCCGACTCAGGCGACACTACGACAACTTCCGGCGCCCAGACACCCGTTCGCGCCCGATTTTCACCGGTTGGCCGCGTCCTGTTCGGGTGGGACGTCGGAAAGGACCTCGTTCTCCGGGGTGAGCTCCCGCCCTGCCGCACGGCCCTTGTCGAGAGCGCGGCGCACGGCCCGGGCGACGCGTTCGATGGTACGGACTCCGTACTCCGTCGTGGGGTTGTCGTGCGAGAGAACCACGATGCGGTAGGCCACGCTCCGGGTCCTGGTCCTGGCTCCGGCCCAGCGCTGGTGGCGCCGCATCTCGTTCAGCTGCTTCAGGCCGTACGCGCGTGAGGCCGGGCTCAGCAGGGGTCGGCGGACCCTGGCCTTGCGGCGCTCCCAGGCGGTGAGCCCCCGGCCCCAGTCCTGGGCGCGGCGGAGGGCCGCCTCCATGATCATGACCTTGGCGACGCTCGCGGTGTCGTAACGGTAGCTGCTGCCGAGGGCGCAGCTGAGGCCGGTGGCGGGGTCGTGGAGGGCCACGGACACCGTGCCCCGCCGGGCGACCAGGGCGGCGCGGATGTCGCGGGCGAGGTGGGCGGCGAGGGTGGGTTCGCTGCGGGCCGTGCAGGAGGCCGCGCGTTGCGCTGCGCTGGCTCGAGCGGCGCTCGCGGGTATCGGCGGGACGAGGGCTGCGGCTAGGGCCGTGGCTATGACCGCCCGGCAGTTTCGCAGGTGAAGGGCCATGCGGTCATCGTGGCCGGGGCGCCTTTGCGGGGCTCGGGGGCGGGGGCCACAAGGGTGAGGCCGGGATTCTGTACAGGATGTCCTGAATCGCCGGACAGGCTGGAATTTCCGGCCTGTCCGGCGATGGGGGACGAGCTCGGCGAAGGCGGCTGTTCGCGGTGCGCCAGGACACCCCGCTCAAGCCCGGCGCAGCCGTCAGTGCGCGGCGGACTCCCAGTCCGCCCCCACGCCCACCGACACGTCCAGCGGAGCCCTCAGCGACACCGCGCCCGCCATTTCGCGGCGGACGAGCTTCTCCACCTCGGCGCGCTCGCCCGGAGCGATCTCCAGGACGATTTCGTCGTGGACCTGGAGCAGCATGCGGGAGTCGAGCTTCGCCTCCGTCAGGGCGCGGTGCACGTTCAGCATGGCGATCTTGACGATGTCAGCTGCCGTGCCCTGGATCGGCGCGTTCAGGGCCATCCGCTCGGCCATCTCGCGGCGCTGGCGGTTGTCGCTGTTGAGGTCGGGGAGATACCGGCGGCGGCCCAGCATCGTCTCGGTGTAGCCCGTCGCGCGGGCCTCGTCGACGGCTCGGCGCAGATAGTCCCGGACGCCGCCGAACCGCTCGAAGTACGTGTCCATCAGCGCGCGGGCCTCGCCCGCCTCGATGTTCAGCTGCTGGGAGAGGCCGAACGCGGAGAGGCCGTACGCCAGGCCGTACGACATGGCCTTGATCTTGCGGCGCATCTCAGCGTCGACGGCGGAGCCCTCGACGGAGAAGACCTGCGAGGCGACCGTGGTGTGCAGGTCCTCGCCCGAGCTGAACGCCTCCAGGAGGCCCTCGTCCTCGGAGAGGTGGGCCATCACGCGCAGTTCGATCTGGCTGTAGTCCGCGGTCATCAGGGACTCGAAGCCCTCGCCGACCACGAAGCCGCGGCGGATCGCCCGGCCCTCGTCCGTGCGGACGGGGATGTTCTGGAGGTTCGGCTCGGTGGAGGACAGGCGGCCCGTCGCCGCGACCGTCTGGTTGAAGGTCGTGTGGATGCGGGTGTCCGCGGCGATCGACTTGATCAGGCCCTCGACCGTGACGCGGAGCTTCGCCTGCTCGCGGTGGCGGAGCATGATGACCGGCAGTTCGTTCTCGGTCTGGGCCGCGAGCCAGGCCAGGGCGTCGGCGTCCGTGGTGTAACCGGTCTTGGTCTTCTTCGTCTTGGGGAGGTTCAGCTCGCCGAAGAGGACTTCCTGGAGCTGCTTGGGCGAGCCGAGGTTGAACTCGTGGCCCGCCGCCGCGTGCGCCTCCTTCACCGCCTGCTGCACCGCGCCCGCGAACTGCTGCTCCATCGCCTCCAGATGGGCGCGGTCCGCCGCGATGCCGTGCCGCTCCAGGCGGGCCAGGAGGATGGACGTCGGCAGCTCGATGTCGGTGAGGAGATTGCCCGCGCCGACCTCGGGGAGCTTCTCGCCGAAGGCCGTGCCCAGGTCGAGGATCGTGCGGGCCTGCGACATCAGTGCGTCGGCCTCGGCCTGGTCGTCCTCTTCCGTACCGAAGGCGAGCTGTCCGTCGGCCGCCGATGCGGGCGCGAGCTCCCGGCCCAGGTACTCCAGGGACAGGGCGTCCAGGGCGAAGGAGCGGCGTCCCGGCTTGACCAGGTACGCGGCGAGCGCCGTGTCCATGGCGACGCCGTCCACCGTCCAGCCGTGCTCGGGGAAGACCCGCATCGTGGCCTTGGCGTTGTGCAGGACCTTGGGCTTCTTCGGGTCTGCGGCCCAGGCCGCGAAGGCGTTCTCGTCGGCCTCGTCCAGGCGGGACGGGTCGAACCAGGCCGCCGCTCCCCCGGCCGCGGCGAGGGCGACCTCGGTCACCGAGCCCGTGCCGAGCTGCCAGGTGTCGACCGTGGCCATGCCGAGGACCGCGTTGCCGTGCTCGGCGAGCCACGGCGCGAGCTCGCCCGCGCCGAGCACCGAGCCGTCCAGCTCCACGCCCGGCTCGGCCGGGGTCTGGTCGGCCTCCTCGGCGCCGGGGTCGACGGCGAGGAGCCGCTCGCGCAGCGAGGGGTTGCGGATCTCCAGGGTGTCCAGGACCAGGGCGAGGGCCGTGCGGTCGTACGGAGCCCGCTCCAGGTCGCCGACCTGCTTGGGAAGCTCTACGTCGCGCACCATCTCGGTGAGGCGGCGGTTCAGCTTCACCGCGTCCAGGTGGTCGCGGAAGTTCTGTCCGGCCTTGCCCTTGACCTCTTCGGCGCGCTCGACGAGGTCCGCGAAGGAACCGAACTGGTTGATCCACTTCGCGGCGGTCTTCTCACCCACGCCGGGGATGCCGGGGAGGTTGTCGGACGGGTCGCCGCGCAGGGCCGCGAAGTCCGGATACTGGCTGGGCGTGAGGCCGTACTTCTCCTCGACCTTCTCCGGGGTGAAGCGCGTCAGCTCCGATACGCCCTTGGTCGGGTACAGCACGGTCACGTGGTCGCTGATCAGCTGGAAGGAGTCGCGGTCGCCGGTGACGATCAGGACCTCGAAGCCCGCGGCCTCGGCCTGGGTGGCGAGCGTGGCGATGACGTCGTCCGCCTCGAAGCCGTCCACCGCGAACCGCACCGCGTGCATCGCGTCGAGCATCTCGCCGATCAGCTCGACCTGGCCCTTGAACTCGTCCGGGGTCTTGGAGCGGTTCGCCTTGTACTCGGGGAACTCCGTGGAGCGCCACGTCTTGCGCGAGACGTCGAAGGCCACCGCGAAGTGCGTGGGCGCCTCGTCGCGCAGGGTGTTCGCCAGCATCGACGCGAAGCCGTAGATCGCGTTGGTCGGCTGGCCCGTCGCGGTCGTGAAATTCTCCGCGGGCAGCGCGAAGAACGCCCGGTAGGCCAGGGAGTGCCCGTCCATGAGGAGCAGGCGCGGACGCTGCTCGCCACTCGGCTTCGTCGCGGTCTCGGACTTCTTCTTCGCTGCTTTTTCTGCCACGTCCCCGATCCTGCCACGCCCCACTGACAGTCAGACCCAACCCTCACCCGCGACCGCGCTGTCAGCGGCGCGTGGGAGGATCGAAGACGTAGCTCACGCACGTGCTCGAAGGGGAGCCGACCATGGCAAGGAAGTCGCCCAAGGGTGATCCGGTCCAGGACGCGCCGCAGGTCGCGCAGGCGCAGCACGCCGCGGCGGGCCTTCCCGCCATCGGTCACTCGCTGCGCATGGCCCAGCAGCAGATGGGTGTGCGCCGCACGGCGCTGACGCTCCTGCGGGTCAATCAGAAGGACGGCTTCGACTGCCCCGGCTGCGCCTGGCCCGAGCCGGAGCACCGGCACGCGGCGGAGTTCTGCGAGAACGGCGCGAAGGCGGTCGCCGAGGAGGCCACGCTGCGCCGCGTCACCCCCGACTTCTTCGCCGAGCACCCCGTGGCCGACCTCGCCGGCCGCAGTGGGTACTGGCTGGGCCAGCAGGGCCGCCTCACCCACCCGATGTATCTGGCCGAGGGCGCCGAGCGCTACGAGGCCGTTTCCTGGGAGCGGGCCTTCGACATCATCGGCGAGGAGGTCGCCGCTCTTGACAGCCCGGACGAGTCCGTCTACTACACCTCGGGCCGCACGAGCAACGAAGCGGCGTTCCTGTACCAGCTGTTCGCCCGCGAGCTGGGCACGAACAACCTGCCCGACTGTTCGAACATGTGCCATGAGTCGTCCGGCTCCGCCCTCACGGAGACCATCGGCATCGGCAAGGGCAGCGTCCTGCTCGAAGACCTCTACAGGTCGGATCTGATCATCGTCGCCGGGCAGAACCCGGGCACGAACCATCCGCGCATGCTCTCCGCCCTGGAGAAGGCGAAGAACAACGGCGCGAGGATCATCACGGTCAATCCGCTGCCCGAGGCCGGCCTGGAGCGCTTCAAGAACCCGCAGACCCCGCAGGGCATGCTCAAGGGCACCGCCCTCACCGACCTCTTCCTGCAGATCCGCCTCGGCGGCGACCAGGCCCTGTTCCGCCTCCTGAACAAGCTCATCCTCGACACCGAGGGAGCGGTCGACGAGGACTTCGTCCGCGAACACACCCATGGGTACGAGGAGTTCACCGAGGCGGCGCGCGGCGCCGACTGGGACGAGACACTCGCCGCGACCGGCCTCACCCGCGAGGCCATCGAGGAAGCCCTCGCCATGGTCCTCGCCTCCCAGCGCACCGTCGTGTGCTGGGCGATGGGCCTGACCCAGCACAAGCACTCCGTGCCGACGATCCGCGAGGTCGTCAACTTCCTTCTGCTGCGCGGCAACATCGGCCGTCCGGGCGCGGGCGTCTGCCCGGTGCGCGGCCACTCGAACGTGCAGGGCGACCGCACGATGGGCATCTTCGAGCGGCCCGCCCCGGCGTTCCTCGACGCCCTGGAGAAGGAGTTCGGCTTCGCGCCGCCGCGCGAGCACGGTTTGGACGTCGTCCGCGCGATCAAGGCGCTGCGGGACGGCGAGGCGAAGGTGTTCTTCGCGATGGGCGGCAACTTCGTGGCGGCGTCGCCCGACACTGAGGTGACGGAGGCGGCGATGCGCAAGGCCCGCCTGACCGTCCACGTGTCGACGAAGCTGAACCGCTCGCATGCCGTCACGGGCGCGCGTGCGCTGATCCTGCCGACGCTCGGCCGCACCGAGCGGGACGTCCAGGGTGGCGGCGAGCAGTTCGTGACCGTCGAGGACTCCATGGGCATGGTGCACGCCTCGCGCGGGCGTCTGGAGCCCGCGAGTCCGCATCTGCTCTCCGAGCCGGCCATCGTGTGCCGCCTCGCCCGCCGCGTCCTTGGCCCCGAATCGGCCACGCCCTGGGAGGAGTTCGAGAAGGACTACGCCACGGTGCGCGACCGCATCGCGCGCGTGATCCCCGGCTTCGAGGACTTCAACGCGCGCGTGGCCGACCCCGCGGGCTTCGCCCTGCCGCACGCCCCGCGCGATGAGCGCCGCTTCCCCACGGCCACCGGCAAGGCCAACTTCACCGCGGCGCCCGTCGAGTTCCCCGCTCTGCCCAAGGGCCGCCTCCTGCTGCAGACGCTGCGCTCGCACGACCAGTACAACACCACGATCTACGGCCTCGACGACCGCTACAGGGGCATCAAGAACGGCCGCCGTGTCGTCCTGGTCAACCCCGAGGACGCCCGTGAGCTGAGCCTCGCCGACGGGTCGTACGCCGACCTCGTGAGCGAGTGGAAGGACGGCGTCGAGCGGCGCGCGCCGGGCTTCAGGATCGTGCACTATCCGACGGCCCGGGGCTGCGCGGCGGCGTACTACCCGGAGACGAACGTCCTGGTCCCGCTGGACGCGACCGCCGACACCAGCAACACCCCCGCCAGCAAGTCCGTCGTCGTGCGCCTGGAACAATCAGGGACCGACTGAGCGTTCGCTCAGCCACAGGTGAGGTACGACGAACGGAGCCCGGCCCCATGGGCGAGCAGCACAGCGTGAAGTTCCCGCAAGAGGTCATCGACGAGTACGCCGCGCTCGGCGTCGACCTGCCCGCCCTCTTCTCCGCGGGCGACCTGGGCACCCGGATGGGCGTCGAGATCGTCGAGGCCTCCGCCGATCGCGTCGTGGGCACCATGCCGGTCGAGGGCAACACCCAGCCGTACGGCCTGCTGCACGGCGGCGCGTCCGCCGTCCTCGCCGAGACCCTCGGCTCGGTCGGCTCGATGCTGCACGGCGGCAGCAAAAAGCTCGCCGTCGGCGTCGACCTGAACTGCACGCACCACCGCGGCGCGCGTTCGGGCCTGGTCACCGGCGTGGCGACGCCCGTGCACCGGGGCCGATCGACGGCGACGTACGAGATCGTGATCACCGACGAGCAGGACAAGCGGGTGTGCACCGCGCGCCTGACCTGCCTGCTGCGTGACGTGGAGCCCAACGGCTCGGCCGCGTAAGGCGGTTGAAGGCCGCCGCAGGCGGTTCACGGCGGCTGAAGGCGAGCGCCCTACGCATTGTCGGAGCGTGGGGCACCGGTCTAGCGTCTGTGCATGAGGCACCGGAAACCGCTCTGTGCGCTCGCCTTCGCCACCCTCGTCGCCGCCTCCCTGGCCGCCGGATGCGGGAGTTCACCTTCCGCCGACGCCGCCCGCAGCAAGAGCCCCGAGCCCTCCCCCGCCACCACATCCCCCGAGGACCTCTGCACGGCCCTGATCACCAAGTGGGGGCGGCAGATCCACGACTCGGGCAAGGAGACCTACGGCGACTACCAGTCGATGGGCCTCTCCAACGGGCAGTACATGATCCTCAGGGAAACCCTCGACCTGGCCCGCGCCGAGCGTAAGCGCCACGGACCCGACGCGGGGCGCAAGTTGATCGCCCGTGAGGCCCGCGAGCGGTGCGAGGAGCGCTACCGCCACGGGGAGCCGAGCGGCGGGCCGTGGGTGTGAACGCCATCGGCCCCATCGAGCCCGGCGACGACACCTACGAGACCCGGGCCGACGGCGAGACCCGGGCCGGCCGCGCCGCCGCCACGGACCAGGTCACCGCACACCCCGTCCGGCCCCGCCCCCTGCTCGCCCGGCACCGCCGCACCGCCCTGGCGCTCGCCGCGGCCGTGACCGTCGGAGCGGCCGGGCTCACCCTCTACCTGACCCGACCGCGGCCCCCGGCGCCGTCACCCCCGCTCTATCCGTCGCAGACCGTGTCCGTGACCTACCGGGGCGACATGACGCACCCACGGGCCGGCGACCGCACGTTCAGCTTCACCGTCGCCCTCAGCCAGAACTCGGGGCCGCCGGTTTCCGTCAGACGGATCGCCCAGACGTCGGAAGGCCTGTCGGTCACCGTCGCCCCCCATACCCCATTCAACGTGAAAACAGGAACCCCTCGTACGGCACGCATCACGATGCACATTCGCGAATGCGGAAAGGTGCAACGGAATGCCGGACTCCCTTTCCTGGCCGTAACACTGCGTAATGTCCGTGCAATGCAGTTGCAGAGCTTCATCCTCGGTGAGAGGTACGCAAAAGATCTTTCCGGGGCCCTGACAGTCGCATGCCCCCCGAACACTGATGTCATGAGTAAAACACCCTGACAGTCCTGCAAGTTCTCAGCATGCGGGATGCGCCGAAGGTGGCTTATTCCGCCCCAACCACACCCTGAGTTCCAGCCCGGAATACTCCGTGGCATAACAAGAGCGTCACACCTTTGGCCTGACCACTCCACCAAGAACAAAGCGGCCCTTAGAGTCACGGCCAGTCACCGCGCCCACCGGATTCCTGTCAGTTCGGTTCCGCGCTCGACTCGGCCACCCAACAGGGGACGGCCGTGCCAGGGGAAAGGACTGATCGTGCGTCAACGTTCGCTCATAGCCATCACCGCTGCACTCACCGCGGGGGCACTCACCCTCACCGCCTGTGGCTCACGCGACGACAAGGACAAGGAAGACTCCGCGGGCGGCGGTACCACCGTGGTCATCGGCGTCGACGCGCCACTGACCGGCGACTTGTCCGCGCTGGGCCTCGGCATCCGCAACTCCGTGGATCTCGCCGCCAAGCAGGCCAACGAGAAGAAGTACGTCGACGGCATCAC
This sequence comes from Streptomyces sp. NPDC033180, assembly GCF_055577645.1. Classification (NCBI taxonomy): domain Bacteria; kingdom Bacillati; phylum Actinomycetota; class Actinomycetes; order Kitasatosporales; family Streptomycetaceae; genus Streptomyces; species Streptomyces sp. NPDC033180. Next base: position 261,885 of record NZ_JBVIPU010000001.1, read on the forward strand.
CTTCAAGATCGAATCCGCCGACGACCAGGGACAGCCCGCGTCGGGCCAGACCAACGCGACCAAGTTCGTCGCCAACAAGGACATCCTCGGCGCCGTCGGCCCCCTGAACTCCTCCGTCGGCGAGTCCATGCAGAAGGTCTTCGACGACGCGAAGCTCGTCCAGGTCTCCCCCGCCAACACCAACCCGGCCATGACCCAGGGCCAGGACTGGAACGGCGGCAAGAAGGTGCGCCCCTACAAGGCCTACTTCCGTACGGCCACCACGGACGCCATCCAGGGCCCGTTCGCCGCGCAGTACCTGTACAACGAGGCGAAGAAAAAGAAGGTCTTCGTCGTCGACGACAAGAAGACCTACGGCGCCGGCCTGGCCGCCACCTTCACCGACGAGTTCAAGAAGCTCGGCGGCAAGGTCGCCGGCACCGAGCACGTCAACCCGGACACCAAGGACTTCGGCGCCGTCGCCACCAAGATCAAGAACTCTGACGCGGACGTCGTCTACTACGGCGGCGAATACCCCGCCGCAGGCCCCCTCAGCAAGCAGATGAAGAAGGCCGGGGCCAAGATCCCGCTCGTCGGCGGCGACGGCATCTACAGCGCCGACTTCGTCAAGCTCGCCGGCAAGGAAGGCAAGGGCGACTACGCCACCTCCGTCGGCCAGCCCGTCGAGGAACTGCCCTCCGCCAAGGAGTTCATCGCCAACTACAAGAAGGCCGGCTTCAAGGAGGCCTACGAGGCCTACGGCGGCTACTCCTACGACTCGGCCTGGGCGATCATCGAAGCGGTCAAGAAGGTCGTCGAGGACAACGACGGCAAGCTGCCCGACGACGCCCGCGCCAAGATCGTCGAAGCCATGCAGGACGTCTCCTTCGACGGCGTGACCGGCAAGGTCTCCTTCGACGAGTACGGCGACGCCACCAACAAGCAACTCACCGTGTACCAGGTGAAGTCCACCGAGGACCCGACCAAGGGCTGGAAGCCGGTCAAGTCCGGCACCTTCACCGGCTGACCCACCCCGCAGCACGACACCACCGCGCGGGGCGCTGCCTCAGACAGCGCCCCGCGCGGCGTCGCATCCGTCACCTAAGCCGTCCGTCCTGCGAGGCCCACCGCCACCGCCCGCAGGCCGAACGACACCGAAAGACTCGGAGGACCTGCGGTGCACGAACTGCCGCAACAGCTGGTCAACGGCCTGCTACTGGGATCCATGTACGGCCTGATCGCCATCGGCTACACAATGGTCTACGGCATCGTCCAGCTCATCAACTTCGCCCACGGCGAGATCTTCATGGTCGGCGGCTTCGGCGCCCTCACCGTCTGGCTGTGGCTCCCAGGCGGCACCAGCATGTGGCTCGCCCTGCCGCTCATGCTCATAGGCGCCGTCATCGTCTCCACCCTCATAGCGGTCGGAGCCGAACGCTTCGCCTACCGCCCCCTGCGCGGCGCACCCCGCCTCGCACCCCTCATCACCGCCATCGGCCTCTCGCTCGCACTGCAGCAGGCCGTCTGGGCCTGGTACCCCAACGCGAAGTCGTCCCGCACCTTCCCCGAGATGCCCGGCGACTCCATCCACCTGGGCTCCATCACCATCCAGCCCGGCGACATCTTCCTGCTGATCACCGCCCCGATCTGCATGTTCGCCCTCGGCTACTTCGTGATGAAGACCCGCGTCGGCCGCGGCATGCAAGCCACCGCACAGGACCCCGACACCGCCAAACTCATGGGCGTCAACACCGACCGCGTCATCGTCGTCGCCTTCGCGATCGGCGCCGCCTTCGCCGGCATCGCCGCCGTCGCCTACGGATTCCGCTACGGAGAAGTCCAGTTCCGCATGGGCTTCCTCTGGGGCCTCAAAGCCTTCACCGCCGCCGTACTCGGAGGCATCGGCAACATCTACGGCGCGATGATCGGCGGCCTCGTCCTCGGCATCGCCGAAGCCATGGCCACCGCCTACATGAACGACATCCCCGGCATGAGCCAACTCGGCGGGCAGTCCTGGGCCGACGTCTGGGCCTTCGTACTCCTCATCGTCGTACTCCTCGTCAGGCCACAAGGCCTCCTTGGCGAGCGCGTCGCGGACAGGGCGTGAGAACCATGACCACACACACCACTGCGGCCGACGCGCCCAGCCCCAAGCAGGACCACACCCCCACCGGCCTCATCGCCATCCCCGTGGGCCCCGCCCGCGCACTGGCCACCGGCGGCGGCATCCTCACCGTCATCTCCACCTTCATGGCGTGGACCTGGACCGCGAAATTCCCCGGCGACCTCACCGTCTACGGCTACCCCGGCGGCCTCCAGGTCCTCGTCCTGATCGCCGGGCTCCTGACGACGGTCTTCGGCCTCGCCTCCTACGGCGTCAAGGGCGTCCGGGCGCTGGCACCCGGCAGCGCCGACGCCGCGCTGAAATACGCCGCTCTCGCGGCCTTCGCCACCACCTGGTACACGATCATCTCGATCAGCTACCAACTCGGCGGCCTCGCCAACCTCGACCCCGGCGGCTGGGTCGCCGCCATCGCCACCCTCGGCGCCTTCATCGGCGCCCTCGCCCTGCCCTTCGTACGGCCGCACACCTACGCGATCGACACCGAGGACACCGGCAGCGAACAGTTCAAACACCGCATACGCAACGCGATAACCGTCTTCAAAGGCGCCTTCGCCGCGGAAGCCCCACCCACACCGCGCAAACTGCCCAGCTACGTCGAGATCCTCGTCATCATCGCCGCACTCGCCGTGGGCCTCCTGGTCTTCACCTACGGCATCGGCACCGAGTACGACGAACTCTTCATCGGCTTCCTGGTCACCGTGGCGTTCGGCTTCGCCGCGCTGTCCAAGGCGGGGCTCGTCGCCCAGGTCTCCACCTACACCGCGCGACACCGCAACATCACGCTCGCAGGTGCCTTCGCCGCCGCAGCCGCCTTCCCGTTCACCCAGAGCGACGACCAGTACGCCACCATCGGCGTCTACATCCTCATCTTCGCCACCGTCGCACTCGGCCTGAACATCGTCGTCGGCCTCGCCGGACTCCTCGACCTCGGATACGTCGCCTTCCTCGGCGTCGGCGCCTACGCGGCGTCCATGGTCTCCGGATCACCGTCCTCGCCCTTCGACGTCCATCTGCCGTTCTGGGGCGCCATCCTGGTCGGCGCCGGCGCATCACTCATCTTCGGCGTGCTCATCGGCGCCCCAACACTGCGACTGCGCGGCGACTACCTCGCCATCGTCACCCTCGGCTTCGGTGAGATCTTCCGGCTCGTCGCCATGAACTCCGACGGCACCTCCGGCCCCGACATCACCAACGGCTCGAACGGCATCTCCTCCATCCCGAACCTCAAGATCCTGGGCTTCGACCTCGGCATCGAGCACACCATCGGCGGCTTCACCATCGGCCGCTTCGCGAACTACTTCTTCCTGATGCTGCTCATCACCCTCGTCGTCGTCCTCGTCTTCCGGCGCAGCGGCGACTCCCGCATCGGGCGAGCCTGGGTCGCCATCCGCGAAGACGAGACCGCCGCACTCGCCATGGGCATCAACGGCTTCCGCGTCAAGCTCATCGCCTTCGCACTCGGCGCCACGCTCGCCGGACTCGCGGGCACGGTGCAGGCACACGTCACCTACACCGTCACCCCCGAGCAGTACCAGTTCGCCAACACCGTCCCGCCCAACTCGGCGTTCCTGCTCGCCGCCGTCGTCCTCGGCGGCATGGGCACCATCAGCGGACCCCTCGTCGGCGCCGCACTGCTCTACCTCATCCCCAGCAAACTCTCGTTCCTGGGCGACTACCAGCTCTTCGCCTTCGGCCTCGCGCTCGTACTCCTCATGCGCTTCCGCCCCGAAGGCCTCATCCCCAACCGCCGCCGCCAGCTCGAATTCCACGAAGCCGAACTGGCCCCCGGCGACACGCCGCCACCCACAGTCCTCAGCAAGACAGGGGCCTGAGCCATGACCACCGACACCACCACCAGCAAGGACAGCCCCGCCGCGACACCGGCCGGGCAGACCGTCCTGGACGCCCGCGGCGTCACGATGCGATTCGGCGGCCTCACCGCCGTACGCTCCGTCGACCTCACCGTCAACAGCGGCGAGATCGTCGGCCTCATCGGACCCAACGGCGCCGGCAAGACCACCTTCTTCAACTGCCTCACCGGCCTCTACATCCCCACCGAGGGCGAAGTCCGGTACAAAGGCACGGTCCTGCCCAGCAAATCCTTCAAGGTCACCGCGGCCGGCGTGGCCCGCACCTTCCAGAACATCCGACTCTTCGCCAACATGACCGTCCTGGAAAACGTCCTCGTCGGCCGCCACACACGCACCAAAGAAGGCCTCTGGTCAGCCCTCCTGCGCGGCCCCGGCTTCCACAAGGCCGAGGCCAAGTCCAGGGAACGCGCCCTGGAACTCCTCGAGTTCGTCGGCCTCGCCGACAAGGCCGAACACCTCTCCCGCAACCTCCCCTACGGCGAACAGCGCAAGCTGGAAATCGCCCGCGCGCTGGCAAGCGAACCCGGCCTCCTCCTCCTGGACGAGCCCACCGCCGGCATGAACCCCCAAGAAACCCGCGCCACCGAAGAACTCGTCCTCGCCATCCGGGACATGGGCATCGCCGTCCTCGTCATCGAGCACGACATGCGCTTCATCTTCAACCTGTGCGACCGCGTAGCCGTACTCGTCCAAGGCGAAAAACTCGTCGAGGGCAGCAGCGAAACCGTCCAACAGGACGACCGCGTCATCGCCGCCTACCTGGGCGAACCCTTCGAAGGAGCCCCCGGCAGCACAGAAGCCGACGCCACGGGCAACGAGGAGAACAACCGATGACCGCACTGCTCGAAGTCGAGGACCTCAAGGTCGCCTACGGCAAGATCGAAGCCGTCAAAGGCATCTCCTTCAAGGTCGAAGCCGGCGAGGTCGTCACGCTGATCGGCACCAACGGCGCAGGCAAGACCACCACGCTGCGCACGCTGTCCGGACTGCTCAAGCCGGTCGGCGGCTCCATCAAATTCAACGGGAAAGCACTGCGGAAATACCGCGCCGACCAGATCGTCTCGCTCGGCCTCGCCCACTCTCCCGAGGGCCGGCACATCTTCCCCCGCATGACGATCGAGAACAATCTGCGGCTCGGCGCATATCTGCGCAGCGACAAAGCCGCCATCGAAAAGGACATCGCGCGCGCCTACGAGCTCTTCCCCATCCTCGGAGAACGCAGAAAGCAAGCAGCGGGCACACTCTCCGGCGGCGAACAACAAATGCTCGCCATGGGCCGCGCCCTCATGTCCCAGCCCAAACTGCTCATGCTCGACGAACCCTCCATGGGCCTGTCACCGATCATGATGCAGAAGATCATGGCGACCATCGCCGAACTCAAATCCCAGGGCACGACCATTCTCCTCGTCGAGCAGAACGCCCAAGCGGCACTCTCACTCGCCGACCACGGTCACGTCATGGAGGTCGGCAAGATCGTCCTCTCCGGAACCGGCAACCACCTGCTGCACGACGAATCCGTGCGCAAGGCGTACCTCGGCGAGGACTAGGACTCCGTCCCGGCATACGGAAAGGGCCCGCACCCCGGCTTCGGGGTGCGGGCCTTTCTCGTACGCGTCCTGGGGACCGGGGGCTACTGCCCCTTGGCCGCCTTCTTCTCGTCGGCGTCCTCGATGACGGCCTCCGCGACCTGCTGCATCGAAAGCCGCCGGTCCATCGACGTCTTCTGGATCCAGCGGAACGCGGCGGGCTCCGTCAGGCCGTACTCCGTCTGAAGAATCGACTTCGCACGGTCCACCAGCTTCCGCGTCTCAAGACGCAAGGTGAGGTCCGCGACCTCACTCTCCAGCGTCTTCAGCTCAGCGAAGCGCGAGACAGCCATCTCGATCGCGGGCACGACGTCGGTCTTGCTGAACGGCTTCACCAGGTACGCCATCGCGCCGGCGTCCCTGGCCCGCTCGACCAGGTCACGCTGCGAGAACGCGGTCAGCATGAGCACCGGGGCGATGGACTCCTCGGCGATCTTCTCGGCCGCCGAGATGCCGTCCATGACGGGCATCTTCACGTCAAGGATCACCAGGTCCGGCTGGTGCTCGCGGGCCAGCTCGACGGCTTTCTCCCCGTCACCGGCCTCACCGACGACGGTGTAACCCTCTTCCTCGAGCATCTCCTTGAGGTCGAGCCGGATGAGAGCCTCGTCCTCGGCGATGACGACACGGGTCGTCAGCGGAGGCACGTGCGACTTGTCGTCGTCATCGGCTACGGGCTGGGGCGACTCGGGGGAAGTCACGGGGGCTCCTAGGTGCGGGGCAGGTTACTGCTTGCCTTGAGCCTACCTAGCTCCTGTATGTTTGAGGCACGGCGGGTCACCGCTAACCTTCGTTCTGAAGGATGCCCCGGTAGCCCAGCGGTAGAGGCAGTGGTCTCAAACACCATCCAGCGTGGGTTCGAATCCCACCCGGGGCACTTTACCTTCGAATCGAAGGCGCAGTCGAAGGTTGGCGATCTTCACTCGTCGCAGTGAACGTGCCTTCGAATCCTCACGGGGTCATAAAGATCCGGCCACGCTCGGGCATATGTACGACATCGGCATGCGAAAGCGAGCCCTGACGCTGGTCGGCCAAGGCCGCAGCCTGAACTCAGTCAGCAAGGAAACCGGCATATCGCGTGCCGCGATCCGCTCCTGGCAGACCCGCATCGAACCGCTCGGTTGGATGCGTCGCGCAGTTCCGTGCCCAAGGTGCTGCGACGTCCCCGGAGAGCCCGAAGACCCGGCCGCCTACTCCTACTTGCTGGGCCTCTACCTCGGCGACGGCTGCATCAGCCTCCAGCGGCGAGGTGTCCACTCCCTGCGGATCGCCTGCGCCGACGCGTGGCCCGGCCTCATCGATGCCTGCGCCGACGCCATCCAGTCCGTACGTCCGGACAACAAGGTCTGTCGCGTCCAGAGCGAGGGCTGCCAGTACGTCACGAGCTGGAGCAAGCACTGGCCCTGCCTTCTCCCCCAACACGGCCCCGGCAAGAAGCACGAGCGCCCCATCGCCCTCGAACCCTGGCAGCAAGAGATCGTCGACGCCCACCCCTGGGAACTCATCCGCGGCCTCATCCACTCCGACGGCTGCCGCGTCACCAACTGGACGACCCGCATGATCGGCGGCGAGCGCAAGCGCTACGAGTATCCGCGGTACTTCTTCACCAATCTGTCGGGCGACATCATCCGGCTCTTCACCGACACCCTGGACAGCGCCGGCGTCGACTGGAAGGCAGCGAACCATCGCAACATCTCCGTCGCCCGCAAGGCATCAGTAGCCCTGATGGACGCCCACGTGGGCCCGAAGTACTGACCCAGGTACCGCCCCACCCCCACCCACGCAATATGACGCGTCACTCCCCTCCCCCGCTCTCCCTGGGAGCTGCCCCAAATCCCCCGGAAACCCTTGCCCCGCCCCGCACCCCGCTGCGATCTTCGGCCGCATGACTCCCTTGAACCGGCGTACCTTCGTCGCCGCCGCCGCGGGTGCCGCCGCGGCAGCCGTGGCCATGAATCCGCAGACCGCATCCGCCGTCGACCGTGAGGGCACAGGCAAGGGCGGGGACGACTTCGCCGATGCCGACAAGGGGTTCATCGCGGCCCTCACCCCGGGTGTTGTGAAGAACGCCAAGGGCCAGGTCGTCTGGGATGGCGACGCGTACGACTTCCTCAAGAAGGACGCCCCCAAGACCGCGCACGAGAGCCTGTGGCGGCAGTCGCAGCTGGTGTCGAAGCAGGGGCTCTACAAGGTCACTGACCGTGTGTATCAGGTGCGTGGCCTCGATCTGTCGAACATGACCCTCATCGAGGGTGACACCGGTGTCGTCGTGATCGATCCGCTGATCTCGGCGGAGACCGCTGCCGCCGCGCTCAAGCTGTACCGCGCGCACCGCGGTGACAAGAAGGTCACCGGGCTCATCTACACGCATCCGCACGTCGATCACTTCGGCGGTTGCCGAGGTGTGCTGCCGGATGGGGCCGGTGAGGTGCCGATCCTCGCTCCTGACGGTTTCATGGAGCATGCCGTCTCGGAGAATGTGTATGCCGGGACTGCCATGCAGCGGCGCTCCGGGTACATGTACGGGGCGTTGTTGCCCAAGTCCCCTGCTGGGCAGATTGGTTGTGGGCTAGGGCAGTCCGTTTCCGTGGGGTCGATCGGGTTGATTCCGCCGACCAAGGACGTCACCGAGACCGGTCAGGTGGAGACCGTCGACGGGGTGCGGTTCGAGTTTCAGATGACGCCGGGGACCGAGGCGCCGGCCGAGATGAATTTCGTGCTGCCGGATCTGCGTGCGGTCTGTATGGCGGAGAACGCGACGCACACGATGCACAACATCATTACGTTGCGTGGCGCGCAGGTGCGGGATGCCCGGCAGTGGGCGCATTATCTGAATGAGTCTGTCGTGCTCTTCGATGGGCGGGTCGATGTCGCCTTCGCCTCGCATCATTGGCCTACGTGGGGTGGGGACACGATTGTGGAGCTGCTTGAGCAGCAGCGGGATCTGTATGCGTACATGCATGATCAGACGTTGCGGATGATCAATGCGGGGATGACGGGGCGGGAGATCGCCGAGGAGATGGAGTTGCCGCCCGCTCTGGCCGGGGTGTGGGCGAATCGTGGGTATTACGGGTCGCTGAGTCATAACGTGAAGGGCATCTACCAGCGCTACATGGGGTGGTTTGATGGCAACCCCGCGCACCTGTGGGAGCACCCTCCCGTCGAGGAGGCCAAGCGGTACGTCAAGGCGATGGGGGGTCGTACGGCTACGGTCGCCAAAGCCAGGGCGTTCGCGAAGGACGGCGATCTGCGGTTCGCGGTGACTTTGCTCAATCATGTGGTGTTCGCGGACCCTCACCACAAGGCCGCCAAGTCCGAACTGGCGCAGCTGTACGTGAAGTTGGGTCGGGCTTCGGAGAACGCTGTGTGGCGGAACTTCTATCTGATGGGTGCCCAGGAGTTGCGTGAGGGTGTGCAGGACTCCCCCACCTCGGTGGTCAGCGCTGACATGTTGATGGCGCTCTCCGTGGATCAGTTGATCGACTCCGTGGCGATCCGTGTGAATGGTCCGAAGGCGTGGGAGTTGGAGCTGCGGATGGACTGGTGTCTTCCCGCGCTCGGCAAGGTCTGGCATCTGACCTTGCGGCATGGGGTGTTGACGTATCGCAGCGACGCGGAGAAGGACCCTGGTGCGGGGGTCGCGTTGACTATGACCAAGCCGCAGCTGCTCGCGATGCTGGGCGGTAAGGGGCTTGGTGACATCAAGGTGGAGGGTGACGTCTCGCTTCTCATTGATCTGCTGGGCGTGGTGGAGAAGCCTGATCCGAGGTTCGCCATCGTGACGCCCTAGGCGGCCCCTCACACGCGCGAGGGGCCGCTCCCCCCGGAGCGGCCCCTCGGTCCCTGCGGACAGTCCTCCTACTGAGGGCTGTCGTCCTCGCCGATGTGGTGGATGCGTACGAGGTTGGTGGAGCCGGCGACTCCGGGTGGGGAGCCCGCGGTGATGACGACCACGTCGCCTTTTTCGCAGCGTCCGTACTTGAGGAGGAGTTCGTCGACCTGGCGGACCATGGCGTCGGTGGACTCGACGTGCGGGCCGAGGAAGGTCTCCACACCCCAGGTGAGGTTCAGCTGCGAACGTGTGGATCGGTCGGGGGTGAAGGCGAGCAGCGGGATCGGGGAGCGGTAGCGCGAGAGGCGGCGGACGGTGTCGCCGGACTGGGTGAAGGCGACGAGGAATTTCGCGCCGAGGAAGTCGCCCATTTCGGCGGCGGCGCGGGCGACGGCGCCGCCTTGGGTGCGGGGCTTGTTCCGCTCGGTGAGCGGCGGGAGGCCCTTGGCGAGGATGTCTTCTTCGGCGGCTTCGACGATGCGGCTCATCGTGCGGACGGTCTCGATGGGGTATTTGCCGACGCTGGTCTCGCCGGAGAGCATTACGGCGTCGGTGCCGTCGATGACGGCGTTGGCGACGTCGGAGGCTTCGGCGCGCGTGGGGCGGGAGTTGTCGATCATCGAGTCGAGCATCTGGGTGGCGACGATGACGGGCTTGGCGTTGCGCTTGGCGAGTTTGATGGCTCGCTTCTGGACGATCGGCACTTGTTCGAGGGGCATTTCGACGCCGAGGTCTCCGCGGGCGACCATGATGGCGTCGAAGGCGGCGACGATGTCGTCGATGTTCTCGACGGCCTGTGGCTTCTCGATTTTGGCGATGACGGGGAGGCGTCGGCCTTCCTCGTCCATGATGCGGTGTACGTCTTCGATGTCGCGGCCGCTGCGGACGAAGGAGAGGGCGATGACGTCGAATCCTGAACGCAGGGCCCAGCGCAGGTCGGCCTCGTCCTTGTCGGAGAGGGCGGGGACGGAGACGGCGACGCCGGGGAGGTTGAGTCCCTTGTGGTCGGAGACCATGCCGCCCTCGACGACGGTGGTGGTGACGCGGGGGCCGTCGACGGCGGTGACCTCGAGGGTCACTTTGCCGTCGTCGACGAGGATGCGTTCGCCGGGGGTGACGTCTTCGGCGAGGCCGTCGTAGGTGGTGCCGCAGGTCTGGCGGTCGCCTTCGACGCCGTCTTCGACGGTGATGGTGAACTCGTCACCGCGTTCAAGGAGTACGGGTCCTTCGCTGAAGCGGCCGAGGCGGATCTTCGGGCCTTGAAGGTCGGCGAGGACGCCGACGCTGTGGCCGGTCTCGTCGGAGGCCTTCCGTACGCGCTGGTAGCGCTCCTCGTGCTCGGCGTACGTGCCGTGGCTGAGGTTGAAGCGGGCCACGTCCATTCCGGCTTCGACCAGTGCCTTGATCTGGTCGTACGAGTCGGTGGCGGGGCCCAGGGTGCAGACGATTTTCGCTCGGCGCATGCTTCGAGCCTAGGCCTTACCGGCCGGTAGAGAATTGGCTGGGCATGACTACTCAACAACCTTTGCGTGAAAGGTTATTGACAAGTGTTGAATTGTGCGGGGCGCTGCTCTGATGAGCGATTTACGGCCCGCCCCGCGACGTAAAGCCCCTTCGTGACTACAGAGTCTCTCCGTGTCTACAGCTGTGGCGGTGTCATCGTGAAGCGTGCGTTGACTTGTGCGTAGACGTGTTGCCGCTGGGGTTCGAGGTCCAGGGGTGCGGCTTCCTGGCCCATGTCGGCGGCGCCGCCGTACGCGACGGTGCGCATGGCGGGTGTCGGGCCGCCGTAGCCGTACGGCTGGGCGTTCTCGGCGCCGATGTCGGCGAGTTCGACGAGGGCGGCGAGTGTGGTCCCCAGTGCTTCCGCGTATTCCCTGCCTCGTTGGACGGCTTCCCTGACCGCGTGCTGGCGGGCGTCGCGGTGGGTGGGCGAGCCTGGGCGCAGGGCCCAGTAGGGGCCGTCGACGCGGGTCAGTTCGAGGTCGGCGAGGCGGGTGGTGAGTTCGCCGAGGGCGGTGAAGTCGGTGAGCTCGGCGGTGATGTGGACTCGGCCGTGGTAGGCGCGGATGCGTTCGCCGCGGCCGTGTTTGGTCAGTTCGGGGCTGATGGAGAAGGCGCCGGTCTCCAGGGTCTCGACGGATTCGCCGTAGGTCTTCACGAGGTCGATGACGCCTGCGTTGCGGCGTGTGAGGTCGTTCAGGGCGTCGCGCCGGTCGGTGCCGCGTGCGCTGACGGTGATGCCGATGCGGGCGATCTCGGGGTCGACTTCGAGGTGTGCCTCTCCCTTGACGGCCAGGCGTGGGGCGTCGGGGGTGCCGTAGGGGGCCGGAGTGGGGGTGGTCTCGGGGGTGGTCTCGTCCATGCGGCCACTCTCGCACTGGGGGGCGGTACCGGACAGTCATCGGGGGGCGGCACCGGACAGTCATCGGGAGGCGGCACCGGAGAGTCATCGGATCGAAACCTGCGGGGTCTGTTGCCGGTGGGGCGGTCGGGGTCAGAATCTACGCGCGTTATCTACGCGCGTTACGTCGGTCGACCTGAGGTCCAAGGGGAGTACGAAATGCCGCTGAACCGCCGGAAGTTCCTGGGCAAGTCCGCCGCCGCCACGGGTGTGGCGCTCGCGGGCGGTGTGGCCGCCGCGCCGTCCGCGTCGGCGCAGGCAGCCGGGAAGCCCGCCAAGCGGAAGAAGCGGTACTCGTTCACCGTCATGGGCACGACGGACCTGCACGGCAATGTCTTCAACTGGGACTACTTCACGGACAAGGAGTTCGACGACAAGGACCACAACGATGTGGGGCTTGCGAAGATCTCCACTCTCGTGAACGAGATCCGCGAGGAGAGAGGGCGCCGCAATACGCTCCTCATCGATGCGGGCGACACCATTCAGGGCACTCAACTCTCCTATTACTACGCCAAGATCGACCCGATCACGGCCAGGCGCGGACCGGTCCATCCGATGGCGCAGGCGATGAACAGCATCGGCTACGACGCGGCGGCGCTCGGAAACCACGAGTTCAATTACGGCATTCCCGTGCTGCGGAAGTTCGAGGAGCAGTGCGACTTCCCGCTGCTCGGCGCAAATGCCCTCGATGCGAAGACGCAGAAGCCCGCTTTCCCGCCGTACTTCGTGAAGCGCCTTCGCACCCCGCACGGCCGTGACGTGAAGGTGGCGGTCCTGGGTCTGACGAACCCCGGGATCGCGATCTGGGACAAGGCGAACGTCCAGGGCAAGATGACGTTCCCGGGTCTTGAGGAGCAGGCGGCGAAGTGGGTGCCGAAGCTGCGTTCCATGGGCGCGGACGTCGTGATCGTCTCGGCGCACTCCGGCTCCAGCGGCACGTCCTCGTACGGTGACCAGTTGCCGTACATCGAGAACGCGGCGGGTCTGGTGGCCGAGCAGGTGCCCGGCATCGACGCGGTCCTGGTCGGGCACGCGCACACGGAGATCGCCGAGTACTTCGTTCAGAACAAGGAGACCGGCAAGAAGGTCGTCCTGTCCGAGCCGCTGAAGTGGGGTCAGCGCCTGACGCTCTTCGACTTCGACCTGGTGTGGTCCAAGGGCCGCTGGACGGTGGAGAAGGTCGGCGCGCAGGTCCTCAACTCCAACGCGGCGGCGGAGGACAGGAAGATCACGCGGCTGCTGGCCGACGAGCACAAGAAGGTCGTCGCGTACGTCAACCAGGTCATCGGCACGTCGACGCAGGCGATGAGCACGGCCGAAGGCCCGTACAAGGATGTCGCGATCATCGATCTGATCAGCCATGTGCAGGCTCAGACGGTCAAGGAGGCGCTGAAGGGCGGCCAAGACGCGGCGGGGCTCTATCCGTTCGAGAACACCCTTGAGGCGCGGCTCGTCACGGGTGCGCAGCTCAAGGAGTACCTGGAGTTCTCGGCGCGCTACTACGTGCAGACGGCGGCCGGCGCCCCGGTGGATCCGGCGAAGCTGACGAACGCGGACAATATTCCGGACTACAACTACGACGCGCTGTACGGCGTGACGTACGAGATCGACATCGCCAAGCCGGCGGGTTCCCGGATCGTGAAGCTGAGCTTCGAGGGCAAGGACATCGATCCGAAGGCCGAGTTCGTGCTCGCGGTGAACAACTACCGGGCGAGCGGCGGCGGGAACTTCCCGCACGTGGCGGGCGCCAAGCAGCTGTGGGCGAATTCGGACGAGATCCGGAACACGATCATTCAGTGGGTGCAGGCGAAGGGGACGGTCGACCCGGGCCAGTTCGCGTCGGTGGACTGGAAGCTGACCCGGGACGGCACGCCCGTCTTCTAGGCGTTCAGGGGCTGAGCCGCGCCTGAGGGAATACTCAAGGGCGCCGCGGCGCTCGGCGGCGGACAATCCCGCCCATGGACGAAGAGCTCATCACGGCGCTCGCCCCGGTCCTCCGAGCAGACGGCCCGCCTCGCGGACCAGGCACAGGACTGGGCTGTGGAGGCACTCTGCTCGGCGGGGGGACCGGCCGTGTGGCCCGAGTGCCCCACCCACCCCGACAGCCATCCGCTGGAGGCCGGGGTGGAGCGGGGCGTGGCGGTGTGGTCGTGCCCTCGGACGCGGAAGGCCGCCGGGGTGTCGGCGAGCTGGCCGGGCCGGTCAGTTCTTGAGGCGTACGAGGTTGCTGCCGCGCTGCTCGCCGATCAGGCCCGTGGCGCGGCGAGCCGGGGTCTCCTGGAGGCCGAAGCTGGTGAAGGCGGTGCGCTGCGGGAGCGGGTAAGGAGGTGTGTCCGTGAGGGAGTTGAGGATGGTGGCGCTGCGCCAGGCGGCGAGGCCGAGGTCGGGGGCGCCGACGCCGTGGGTGTGGCGTTCGGCGTTCTGTACGTAGATGTGGCTGCCGGTGCCGGTGATGGAGGGGTCGAGGATCAGGCGGTATTCCTCGTCGATGCGGGGGCGTTCCGAGGAGTCCCGGCGCATGTAGGGGTCGAGGCCGGCGAGGAGCTGGTCGAGGGGGCGCTCGCGGTAGCCGGTGGCGAGGACGACGGCGTCCGTGGTGAGGCGGGAGCGGGTGCCCTGCTGGAGGTGTTCCAGGTGGAGTTCCACGCGGGTGGTGGCGACGCGGCCCGCGGTGCGTACGCAGACGCCGGGGGTGAGGACGGCGTCGGGCCAGCCGCCGTGGAGGGTGCGCTGGTAGAGCTCGTCGTGGATGGCGGCGATGGTGTCGGCGTCGATGCCTTTGTGGAGCTGCCACTGGTGGGGGACGAGGCCGTCGCGCACGGATTCGGGCAGGGAGTGGAAGTAGCGGGTGTAGTCGGGGGTGAAGTGTTCCAGGCCGAGCTTGGAGTACTCCATGGGTGCGAAGGCCTCGGTGCGGGCGAGCCAGTGGATCTTCTCGGCGCCCACCGGGCGGTGCTTGAGCAGGTCGAGGAAGACCTCGGCGCCGGACTGGCCCGAGCCGATGACGGTGATGTGGTCGGCGGCCAGCAGCCGGTCGCGGTGCAGGAGGTAGTCCGCGGAGTGGATCACGGGGACGGCGGGGGCGTCCGCGAGGGGCTTCAGGGGGTCGGGGATGTGGGGCGCGGTGCCGACGCCCACGGCGATGTTCTTCGTGTAGGTCCGGCCGAGCGCCTCGGCCTCCCCCTCGGCGTCGAGCTGCGTGAAGTCGACTTCGAAGAGGTCCCGTTCGGGGTTCCAGCGCACCGCGTCGACCTGGTGGCCGAAGTGCAGGGCGGGCAGGTTCTCGCTGACCCAGCGGCAGTACGCGTCGTATTCGGCGCGCTGGATGTGGAACCGCTCGGCGAAGTAGAAGGGGAAGAGCCGCTCTCGGGTCTTGAGGTAGTTGAGGAAGGACCAGGGGCTCGCCGGGTCGGCGAGGGTCACCAGGTCGGCGAGGAAGGGCACTTGGAGGCTCGCGCCGTCGATGAGGAGCCCGGGGTGCCAGTGGAAGCCGGGCCGCTGTTCGTAGAAGGCGGCGTCGAGGCCGGTCAGGGGTTGGGCGAGGGCGGCGAGGGAGAGGTTGGAGGGGCCGATGCCGATGCCGACCAGGTCCCGGGGGTCCTCGGGGGTGGTGAGCGGCGGGGCGGGCTTGTCGTTCTGGCCGGTCATCGGGGGGTGGTTCCTTCCACGAGCTTCAGGAGCTCGGCGAGGTCGCCGGGCCGGGTGTGCGGGTTGAGCAGGGTGGCCTTGAGCCAGCGGCGTCCGTCGATCGTGGCGCGGCCGAGCACGGCACGGCCTTGGCCGAGCAGTTCCCGCCTGACGTAGGCGATGTGGTCGTCGTCGGCGTCGACGGGGCGGAACAGGACGGTGCTGATGACGGGCCGGTCGTACAGCTCGAAGCCGGGGTGCGCGGCGACGAGTGCGGCGAACTCCTCTGCTTGGTCGCAGACTTGGTCGACGAGCGCGCCGATGCCCTCGTGCCCGAGGGCCTTGAGGGTGACGGCGATCTTGAGTGCGTCGGGCCTGCGTGTGGTGCGCAGGGAGCGGCCGAGGAGGTCGGGGAGGCCCGCTTCGGTGTCGTCGCCCGCGTTGAGGTAGTCGGCGTGGTGGCCGAGCGCGGTGAGGTCGCGGCCGTCACGGACCAGGAGGAGGCCGGCGGCGACGGGCTGCCAGCCGAGCTTGTGCAGGTCGAACGTGATGCTGTCGGCGCGCTCCATGCCGCGCAGCAGCTCTCTTCGTGCGTCGCTGAAGAGCAGCGGACCGCCGTACGCGGCGTCGAGGTGCAGGCGGGCGCCGTGGTCCGCGCAGAGGTCGGCGATCTGGTCGAGGGGGTCGATGAGTCCGGCGTCGGTGGTGCCGGCGGTGGCGGCGACGAGGAATGTGCCGGGTGGGCCGTTGAGTTCGGACAGGGCCTCGTCGAGCGCGGCCGGGTCGAGGACGCCTGCGGGCGCGGGGATGGTGACCGGTTCCGGCATGCCGAGCAGCCAGGCGGCGCGGCCGAGCGAGTGGTGGGCGTTCTCGCCGACGACGATCTGGACTGGGCCGTGCGCGGCGGTGCGCTCGCGGGCCAGGAGCAGGGCGAGCTGGTTGGACTCCGTGCCGCCGGTGGTGACGAGGGCATCTCCGTTGCCGGCGCCGTAGGCCTCCGCGGCGACGGCGCGCGTGACCAGGGTTTCGATCTCCGACGCGGCGGGGGCCTGGTCCCAGGAGTCCATCGAGGGGTTGAGCGCGGACGCTGCCAGGTCGGCGGCGACGGCCAGGGCGAGGGGCGGGCAGTGCAGGTGGGCGGCGCAGAGGGCGTCGGCGGGGTCGGCCGCGCCTTCCGCCAGTGCGTGGACCAGCGTGCGCAGGGCCGCTTCGGCGCCTTCGCCCCGGGCGGGCAGGACCTCGCCGGTGGCCTCGCGCACCCGGGCGGCGACCGCGGTGGGGCCGCCGGCGGGGAGTGGCCCTCCTCGGGCGGTCGTTCCGGTGCGCAGGGCGTCCAGGGTGGCGGCGAGCAAGGGCCGCAGCCCATCGGGGCCTTGGGCTCCTCCGGCGAGGGGCGGCGGAGTGCTCATGGGCGACGTCCTTCGGGTGCGCGCGGGCGGGGACATCCAGCCTGTCCGCCGAGCGGACGGCACGCCCGGAGAGCTCAACGATCCGAACCCGAAAGTGGTACTGCCGTGGGGAGAGGGCGCGGGGTGCGGCGGGGCCTGCTAGGCGCGGGCGCGGGCGCTGGCCGCGGGCTGGGCGGAATTCGGCTGCGGGCCCGCCGTGGCTGCGGGGCGCCCCCCGCCGCGGAAATCCTGCGGGTCCGTTGTGGTTGCTCGCGCCGTTCCCCGCGCCCCCTTCGGGGCGCCCCCCGCCGCGGAAATCCTGCGGGTCCGTTGTGGTTGCTCGCGCCGTTCCCCACGCCCCCTACGGGGCGCCCCCCGCCGCGGGATCCCTGCGGGTCCGTTGTCGTTGCTCGCGCCGTTCCCCGCGCCCCCTACGGGGCCGTTGATTCAGCTAGGCCCCCCTCGCCTCCCGTACCCGCAACGCCCGTGCCAGGTCGTCCAGTTGGTCGGTCAGTTTGCGGCGCAGGGCGGGGATGGGGGCGGCGTCGCGCAGGCATTCCTCGCCCAGGCGGAGCGTCTCGGTGTCCACCGAGGAGGCCGGGAAGGCCCACCGTCCGGCGACGTCGGCGATGGCGGGGCCGCGCCGGGCCGCGACGGCGACCGCGTCCTCGTAGTAACGGGGGATGTACTCCCGTACGAGATCGGCCTGTTCGGGCTGCCAGAAGCCCTGGGCGGTGGCGGTCAGGAGGTAGTTGGAGAGGTCGTCGGAGGCGAACATCGCCTCCCACGCGCGGCGCTTGGCCTCCGGGTCGGGCAGCGCGGCACGGCAGCGGGCCGCGCCCTCCTGCCCGGCGGCGCTCGGGTCGCGCTCCAGCTCGGCGGAGATCGCGGACTCGTCGGCGGCGCCGAGGACGGCGAGGCGGATCAGGACGCGCCAGCGCAGCTCGGGGTCGAGCTCGGGGCCGCCGGGGACCGTGCCCTCGGTGAGCCACTCCTGGAGCGGGTCGGGGCGCGTCGCCACGTCGATGAGGCCGCGTACGGCGGTGAGCCGCAGACCTGCGTGGGAGCCGTCCT
This sequence comes from Streptomyces sp. NPDC033180, assembly GCF_055577645.1. Lineage (NCBI taxonomy): Bacteria > Bacillati > Actinomycetota > Actinomycetes > Kitasatosporales > Streptomycetaceae > Streptomyces > Streptomyces sp. NPDC033180. Next base: position 279,771 of record NZ_JBVIPU010000001.1, read on the forward strand.
CCGTGCGCCGGATCAGGTCGCGGCACAGCTCGGTGAGGGTGGTGAGGGCGACGGTCCGCAGCGCCGGGGGCAGGAAGCGGTCCGCGATATAGGTGGTGGCGAAGGCGAGGACGCCCTGGACGAGGGCGAGGTCGGTCTCGTCGGGCAGATGCGCGCGGGCCGTCTCCAGGTAGGTCATGCTGTCGAGTTCGCCGTCGCGGACCATGTCGCGCAGGCTGTTCCACAGGACGGCGCGGGTGAGCGCGTCGGGGACGCGGGAGAGGCTGCGCAGGGCCGTCTCCATGGAGTCCTCGTCGAGGCGGATCTTGGCGTACGTGAGGTCCTGGTCGTTCGGGACGATCAGGGCGGGGCGGCCGCCGTCGCGCGGCGGCTCAGCGGCCCCGGAGCGGGGGACGTCCCTCTCGTACCGCTCGCGCAGGACCAGGCCCTGGGTGTCGGTGAGGTCGCGGTCGTACACCCCGACGGCGACGCGGTGGGGGCGGCTGCCGTCGCGGTCGACTTCGAGCGTCCACTCGCGGGCGTCGTGCGTGACCGTCGAGGTGAGCGTGTCGACGCCGGTGGTGCGCAGCCAGGCGTCGGCCCATCCGTGTACGTCGCGGTCGGTGGCGTGGGCGAGGGATTCGATGAAGTCGGCGAGGGTGGCGTTGGCGAACCTGTGCCGGGCGATGTGGGTGTTGATGCCGGCGAGGAAGTCCTTCTCGCCGAGCCAGGCGACGAGTTGGCGCAGGGCGGATGCGCCCTTGGCGTACGAGATGCCGTCGAAGTTGAGCATCGCGGACGCGGTGTCGGGCACGGCCTCGGGGTCGGGGGCGACGGGGTGGGTGGAGGGGCGCTGGTCGGCGTCGTATCCCCAGGCCTTGCGGGCGACGCCGAAGTCCGTCCAGGTGTCGGTGAAGCGGGTGGCCTCGGCGGTGGTCTGGAAGCCCATGTACTCGGCGAAGGATTCGTTCAGCCAGATGTCGTCCCACCACCGCAGCGTGACGAGGTCGCCGAACCACATGTGGGCCATCTCGTGGGCGATGACCATGGCGCGGGTCTGCCGCTCGGTCTCGGTGACGGCGGAGCGGTAGACGAACTCGTCGCGGAAGGTGACGAGGCCGGGGTTCTCCATCGCGCCGGCGTTGAACTCCGGGACGAACGCCTGGTCGTAGGAGTCGAAGGGGTAGGGCTCGTCGAACTTCTCGTGGTACCGGTCGTAGCACGCGCGCGTGACGTCGAGGATCTCGTCGGCGTCGGCGTCCAGGAAGGGGGCCAGCGAGCGGCGGCAGTGGATGCCGAAGGGAAGGCCGCGGTGTTCGGTGCGGACCGAGTGCCAGGGTCCCGCGGCGACGGCGACGAGGTACGTGGAGATCGGCGGGGTGGCGGCGGCCCGCCATGTGCCGCCGCCGACGGGCTCGGTGACGCCGTTCGCGAGGACCGTCCAGCCCTCGGGGGCGGTGACGGTCAGCTCGAACACGGACTTCAGGTCGGGCTGGTCGAAGGCGGCGAAGACGCGCTGCACGTCCTCCATGAACAGCTGTGTGTACGTGTACGTCTCGCCGTCCGTGGGGTCGGTGAAGCGGTGCATGCCCTCGCCGGTGTGCGAGTAGCGCATGGCCGCGTCGACGCGCAGTTCGTGCTCGCCCGCGGTGAGCCCGGTGAGCGCGAGCCGGTTCTCGACGAGGCCCGCCGGGTCGAGCGGCTGCCCGTCGAGGGTGACGGAGCGCAGCTCGGCGGGCTTGAGCTCGACGAAGGTGTCGACCGTGGCCGCGAGAGCGTCCGCGGGCTGACCGAGCACCGTGAACCGGATGTCGGTACGGGAGTCGAAGGTCTCGGCTCCGCGGGTCAGGTCGAGCTCGACCCTGTACCGCTGGACGTCGATGAGCCGGGCTCGGGTCTGCGCTTCGTCGCGCGTCAGTACGGGCATGCGTCCATGCTGCCTGATGTCACTGACAAGCGGTCCCGCTGCGCCCCGTCACGACGACTTGGCGATCGTCTCGTGGTGGCGGATGACCTCCGCGATGATGAAGTTCAGGAGCTTCTCGGCGAACGCCGGGTCCAGCTTCGCGCTCTCGGCGAGCTCGCGCAGCCTGGCGATCTGACGGGCCTCGCGGTCCGGGTCGGCGGGCGGGAGGTGGTGGTTGGCCTTGAGATGGCCGACCTGCTGGGTGCACTTGAAGCGCTCGGCGAGCATGTGGACGACGGCGGCGTCGATGTTGTCGATGCTGTCGCGCAGGCGGGACAGCTCGGCGCGCACGGCCTCGTCCGCGGCCCCGGCTCCGTTCGCGTCACTTGTGTGGCTGGTGGTCATGGTCCACGAGCCTACGTTGCTGTTCCTTCGCCGCCGACGGCGGAAGACCGCAGGATCGGCGGGTGGTCCGGGTCGGGGATCTGCTGCGACCAGCCGCCGGGGACCGTGCGTCCCTGCTGCTCACGGAAGCGGACGGGTGCCATGCCCACGCGGCGCGTGAAAAGACGCGAGAAGTACGCGGGGTCGTCGTAGCCGACGCGGCGCGCGATGGCGGCGACCGGGAGCTCCGTGGCGGCGAGCAGCTCCTTGGCGCGGCCGAGGCGGATGCCGAGGAGGTAGTCCTTGGGGCTGCAGCCCGCGCCCCTGCGCACCGCCGTGCGCAGTTCCGCGGGTGTCATGCCGTGCCGTGCCGCGTGCTCGGCGACGGACAGTGGCTGGAAGGCGTCGCGGGCCAGTGCCTGGAGGACAGGGTCGCCGTCGGGGGCGATGTCGGCGCGGGCCCTGCGCAGCGCGACGAGGAGTTCGTGGACGGCGGCGCCCGTCTCGACTTCCAGGAGCGGGTTGCCGCGGCGTGCGGCGCGCGCGATGCGCCCGACGGCGGCCCGTGCCCCGGTGGCGTCGGAGAGCGGCACGACGGGCCGGGTGGGTTCTATGTAGCCGAGTTCGGTGTACGTCGTCGTGGCGGGCCCGGTGAAGTCGACGAAGCACTCGTCCCAGCCGGTCTCCGGGTCGGGCCCGTAGTGGTGGCGCACGCCGGGGGTGAGCCAGATCAGGGCGGGCGCCGTCACCCTCGTACGCGGGCCGTCGGGTCCCTGGAACCAGCCGCCGCCCGCGCTCACGACGACGGCGACGTGGTGGTCGAGGGTGCGTGGGCCCACGGTCGGCAGGAGGCCGTGCTGCAGGCCCACCCCGAGGCAGGCGAGGCCGAGGCGGTGGTGGGCCGGGCTCGGCGTGAAATACCGCATCCACGTGTGGTACATCCGCTGGTGCCCCTTCCCTTCGGGCCGCGGCCCGCTCGCTGCGTCCAACCCACCTAGATCTTTGTCCATGGACCCTGCCGCCCGCCAGAGGTGATCGTGGTGAAGCGTCATGTGAGCGAGAGGACACGATGAACGGCTTCAGGGTGGGCGAGGACGATTTCGAACTGGACGGGCGGCCCGTACGGCTGCTCTCCGGTGCGCTGCACTACTTCCGGGTGCACGAGGCGCAGTGGGGCCACCGCCTCGCGATGTTGCGCGCGATGGGGCTCAACTGTGTGGAGACGTACGTCCCGTGGAACCTGCACGAGCCGCGCCCCGGGGAGTTCAGCGACGTCGGGGCGCTCGGCCGTTTCCTGGACGCCGCCCGGGACGCGGGCCTGTGGGCGATCGTCCGGCCCGGTCCGTACATCTGCGCCGAGTGGGAGAACGGCGGCCTTCCGCACTGGCTGACGGGCGCGGTGGGTCCGCGCGCGCGGACCCGCGACGAGGAGTATCTGGGGCACGTGGACCGGTGGTTCGGCCGTGTTCTGGCGGAGGTCGTCCCGCGCCAGCACGACCGGGGCGGCGCCGTGATCATGGTGCAGGTGGAGAACGAGTACGGCAGCTACGGCTCGGACCAGGTCTACCTCCGTCATCTCGCCGAGCTGCTGCGCGCCGAGGGCGTGAGCGTGCCGCTGTTCACGTCCGACGGGCCCGAGGACCACATGCTGACCGGCGGGTCCGTCCCCGGTGTGCTGGCGACCGTCAACTTCGGCTCGCAGGCCCGCGCGGGTTTCGGGACGCTGCGGGGGCACCGCCCCAAGGGGCCGTTGATGTGCATGGAGTTCTGGTGCGGCTGGTTCGACCACTGGGGCGCGGAGCATGTGACGCGGGATGCCGCCGACGCGGCGGACGCGTTGCGCGAGATCCTGGAGTGCGGGGCCTCGGTGAACCTCTACATGGCGCACGGCGGCACGAACTTCGGCGGGTGGGCGGGGGCGAACCGGGGTGGCGGGGCCCTGCATGACGGCGTCCTGGAGCCGGACGTCACCTCGTACGACTATGACGCGCCGATCGACGAGTTCGGGCGCCCCACGGAGAAGTTCTGGCGCTTTCGTGAGGTGCTCGCCCCGTACGCGCGGGGCCCGCTCCCGGAGCCGCCCGCGCCGCTGCCCTCGCTCGGCGAGCGCGCTGCGGTCGGTCTCACGCAGTGGTCCCCGCTGTCCGCCGTCATGGAGTCGCTCGGCGGTCCCGTGGCGGAGTACGCCGTACCGCCCACCTTCGAAGAGCTCGACGTCGACCGCGGCCTGGTCCAGTACACGCTGACGGTGCCGGGTCCGCGGCAGCCGTACCCGCTGAGGGTTCGCGGGCTGCGGGATCTGGCCGTGGTGTACGTGGACGGGGTGCGGGCCGGTGTCCTGACCGAGGAGGAACCGGCTCTCGCCGAGCCCGTCGCGGGGCACACGCGCGTGGAGCTGTGGGTGGAGTCCCTGGGGAGGGTCAACTACGGGCCGCGGACCGGCGAGGCGAAGGGCATCACGGGCGGGGTGCTGCATGAGCGGCAGTACCTGCATGGGGTGGGGGCCAGGGGGCTGCGCCTGGCCGCGTTCGACGTGCCGTCGGCGGTGCGGGGAGTTCCGGCGGCCCGAGAGACACCTTCGGGCCGTGGCGGCCTGTACCGCGGCACGGTCGAGGTGGCGGCCCCCGGTGACGCGTCCCTCGAACTGCCGTCCTGGACAAGGGGGTTCGCTTGGGTGAACGGCTTCAATGTGGGCCGCTACTGGTCGGTGGGCCCGCAGACCTCGCTGTACGTTCCCGGGCCGGTGCTGCGGGAGGGCGCGAACGAGGTGTGGGTGCTGGAGCTGGAGGGGGCGGCGGGAGCCGGGGAGCTCTCCCTGTCCCCGGTCCCGCGAACGCTGTAGAGAGTGTGGGAAGCCGGTAGCCGAAGGTGTGAGGAAGCCGGGGAGCCGGAGCCGAGGGTGTGAGGAGGCCGGGGAGCCGCGAGCGGCCTCCCCGGCTTCCTCTGGTCGCCTCAGACCTCTCGCACCTCGAAGGCATCCAGCGCGAACTCGGCGGTTCCGTCGTCCCCGCTCTTGCGCAGCCCGACCCACGCCTCGCCCTTGGCGGGGGCCGTGAACTCGTAGGTCAGGTCCGTGGGTTCGGTCGCGACGGGCAGCTCCTTGCGGTCGATCTCACGGGCCGCGGGCTCGTCCACGGCGGTGATCCACGCGTACTGCCCCGCCTTCTCGTTCTCGTACCGGAAGGTGACGCGGTAGCGCTTGCCCGCCTCGAAGCGGGCGGTGTGCGGGACGGTGCGGTAGACGAGCCCGGCGTTCTCGCCGCGGGACTTGAGGGACTGTGAGCCGTCGATGACGTCGTCGATGGCCTTGCCGTTCCAGCCGCGCTGCGTGTATGGGGCGTGCCGTTGCGCGATGTGGGTGCGCGGGTCGGTGACATCTCCCGCGTCACCCTTCACGAACGGCCCCCAGCCCTGCGGCACATGCTCGAAGTCCTCGGAGACGAGCCTGCCCTCTTCAGGGGCGCTGTCCCGGGTGGTCGACACGATGCGTACGTTGTCGAAGCGCACGCGCGCGTGGCCCGCTTCGGCCCGTAGCGTCAGCTCGGCCGGACCGCCGCCCGCGGGGACGGTGAAGGGCACGAAGATCCGCTGGAAGCGGGTGCCGTGCTTGCGGTCGGCCGCCACGTAGTTGCCCGCCGTGGAGGTCCGCGTCCAGTTGGCTGCGGTGACGCCGTCGGCGGTGCGCACCTCCAGGGTGGCCTTGCGCTCGTCGCCGGCCTTCTCCCCGACCTCGACCTGGACGGAGGCGACGTACGCTCCTGCCTTCAGGCGGCGCAACCGCTGGCCGACGGCGGCCTTGCCGCCCGACCCGATGACGAGTTCGTGGTCGCCGAGCTTGCTGAGCTCAACGGAGGTGGGCCCGGAGGCCTTCCACCCGCGCAGGGACCCGGAGTTGAATCCGGGGTCGTGCAGTGGGCTGGCCTGCCCCCAGCCGGGGTCGGGCAGCGCGGCGGCACGCCGACGGTAGAGGACGTAGGGCTGCTTGGCCTTGGCGTCGATGGTCACCTTGCCGCCGCGCACCGGAACGTCGGCGACGAGGACCCGTCCTTGGTCGGTGAGCCGGTACAACGCCACCTTGGAGAGCCCGGACCAGCCGCGCGGCAGCGCCCACGTCCCTTTTCCGCCCTCCGGGTTGTAGTGATAGAGCTTGGCGGGGTCAGTGGCCTTACGGGGCTCCCACGGAAGCAGATAGCTCCCCTTGTCGTAGACGACTCGGCCATCGGTGACGATGCGACGGCTGCCGCCGGCGTCGGAGACCGTGGTTTCAGTCCCCCCGAAGAAAGTGATCTCGTGCTCGCCCCAGGATTTGATGGGGTAGGCCTGGAGATACTTGGCGGGCAGCGAGTCGGTCCAGATCAGATCGTAGAAGTACGCCCAGTCGGTCTTTCCGACCCATCCTTCGAAATTGCCCATGCGGGCGATACCGAGCAGCGTGGGCCACTTGTCGGCGAACACGTCCTTCTGATGGTTCCGGATGAAGCGGATCAGCCGGGAGTTGATACCCCGGGACGTATCAGGGCCGTAATCCGGTTCCGTCGCCCAGTGCGACCAGACGGACGAGCGCTCGAAGCCGTGCCCCCACTCGCTGGTGACGATCCAGCCCTGCTCGCGCAGGGCGCGCTGCAGCCGGTCGGAGGTCCACCCGGACTCACGGAACACGTCGATGTAGAGAGCGTTGAGCGCGCCGTCGGCCTCGTCCCGCAGATCGGCGAACCGCTTGACGATGTCACCCGACACCAGGTCACGCCGCTGATCGATGCGGTAGCTCTGATCGAGCCAGTCCCACTGCTCATTGGCCTTGTCGACGAGCTTCTCGGAGAACGCGTTCGCGACGGGATAGGACTCCGTCGCGTTCACATGCACACTGAAGTCGCTGTTCCACTTCTTGCCTTCCCTGACCAGGGTGTTGAGGTCGTCAAGGCCTCCCGCGCGCGTGTTGTGGTTGCCCGCGTAGTCGGGATGTGCGGAGTCGTGCCCCTCGGACTGATAGCCCTTGAGCAGCGTGTACTGCCGCAGTCCGTCCGTGGCCAGGTGGATCCGCTTGACGTTGTCGAGCGTCGCCAGGAACGGATTGGTCGCCTGCGACGCGAAGTTGAACGGGATGTGCGGGACGACGCGCAGATGCTGCTCGTCCGCGCCGAGCGGCTTCACCATGATGTCGCGGAACGCGATGGCGGCGTCCTGCCAGTCGACCTTGCCGTCGCCGTTGCGGTCGCCGGTGATGACGACGGTGGCGTACGGGAGAGGCTCGGTGTCGGCGACGGCGGCGGTGGCCGCGCGGTAGGTCCACTCCCCCGGGGTCAGCCGAGCCTCGACGTGCCCATCCCTCCTGACGGTCTCCCGCCACAACCGGCCGTTGTCCCAGGTGGTCCCGGCCTCGGTGGTGGGCTTGTCGTAGACGGTGTTGGTCTCGACGGCGCCGCCCAGCGTGTCGTGCGCGACGACGGCGTAGGCGCATCCGATGGCCGCTTCCGCGGCGGTGTCCGGGGCCGGCTTGACCTCGGTGTCGCCGCTCTTGGCCTTGTCGAGCTGGACCTTGGCGGCGAGGAGGGTGGCTCCGGGCTGATCGCTGCGTACGGCGAGGAGGGCGAGGCCGGGGATGCGGAGCGTGCCGACGCGCAGGGCGTCGGAATCGTCGATCTCGCTTACCCGCCACCGGACTTGGCGCCCTTCGACGGCGATCTCGACGGTGAGGGTGGTCTTGCCGCCGCCGAGCCCGAGCACGTACTCGATCCGATGACCCCCGCGCCTCTTGGTGGTCACCGTCGGGGTGTGCGTGACGTCGTCCACCAGAAGCGTGGTGACGGCCTCCGGTTGTGCGTGCAGGACCGCTTCGGAGGCACGGTCCGTGTACGAGACGATGCGGGGGAAGTCGGTGGCGACCCGCACTTCGAGCTCGGCCGAGCGGAGGACGGCTTCGCCCGGCGCGGCGGTCGCGACGCCCCCGAGGCCGACGGCGGCGCCGACCCCGGCGAGCGCGCCCGTGGCGACTACGGCTCTGCGGCTTGGGCCGGACGTGTCTGACGGCTGCATGGCACCCCTCCGTGGGACGGATCTCGGTGCGGTCACCCTGCGCCGGGAGGGGCGTGCGGGCCCATGGACAAAGGGGAGCCAGGACTTGGACTAACGAGACCCCGCATCCACCCCTGGACGAACAAGCCTTTCCCACCCACCCAACCGATTGCCCCGCAGCACCATCGATCAGCCACCGATCGGCCGCAGTCGGCGACGCTCGCGAGGGGACGTGCCGGTATGTCTGCCCGGAGCACGGCTCGCGGCACTCCGGAGCCGCAGCAGCCCAACGGCCACCGGACGATAGCGAGGACGGACATACCGGCGCGGCCCCGCACCCCAGGACGGACCAGCTCCGCAGCTGTCAGCCGCCCGCACAGCAAGAACGCGGGGCCCGACCAGCACTGGTCAGACCCCGCGTCCAGCGGAACCTCAGAGTTCCGATGCCGCCTTCTCTATGTCACCGGCGAACGTCGACACCTCGGTGTAGACCCCGGGGAACTTGGGCTGCGCGCAGCCGTTGCCCCAGCTGACGATGCCCACCTGGATGTACTCACCGGCCTCGTCCTTGCGGAACATGGGGCCGCCGGAGTCACCCTGGCAGGTGTCCACGCCGCCCTCCGCCAGCTTCCCGGCGCAGAGCTCCTCGCCGGGCGTGAGGTCGCCGCCGTACGCGGCCTCGCAGTCCGCGTCGCTCACGAAGGGCACCTTCGCCTTGAGGAGATAACGCTGCTGCGCGCCACCCTCCTTGTCGGCACCCCAGCCGGCGATGTCGAACTCGCCCTCGTTGAACTTGGTGTCCTTGGCGATCTTCAGCGTGGGCTGGTCGATCGGCTTCGCCAGCTTGATGAGCGCCCAGTCCTTGCCCTTGCCGTTGTAGCCCGGCGCCTGCAGGACCTTCGTGGACTTCACCTTGATCGCGTCCGGGCTCTCCAGGTCCACGACACCACCGGTGGCGGTGATGCTCGTGTTGTCGCCCGAGCCGTCCACACAGTGGGCGGCGGTCAGCACGATGTCCTTGGCGTACAGCGAACCGCCACAGCCCATGGACAGACGGACCATGAACGGGAATTCACCCTGCTCGGCGGGGGTGCCGCCGACCACGCGCTCACCCGGGGTGGGGCCGGGGTGCGGGGCCGCGGACGCGGCGACGGGCTGGAGACTGACGGCGGCGAGGGCGATGGCGCCGAGGGTGGCGGCTCTCTTGACTCCACGCAGCTTGGTGTTCAACGGGCTTCCCTTCGTGGGGGGTTCGTGGGGGGTTGCACGCGACGGCGGACCGCTCCCCTCCCCACGACGAACGCGAGAATGGCATGAGCCCGCCAAAGCGTTGGGTCGGATTATGGAGATCGGTGTCCGCATAGAGCAAGGGGCGGTTTTCGGCCAACACCTGCCGTGTGGCCCGGTTCTGCCGACGGAGGCCGCCTTACAGTGGAGTCGGGTCAGGAACGTCTTCAGGGGGTGCCGGCATGGCGGACGGCGGGCCGGTGGTGCACGGCTACCCCCACCTGGAGACGGTGCGCTCGGCGATCACCGCGCTGTACAAACGCCTGTCGTACGACGGCGTCCACACCTTCGACACCAGCATCGCCCCCGCCGACGTCGCGTTCTGCGACCAGGACGACCTGCATCTGGGCGTGCAGCGCGTGGCCCGCGAGATGGTCCGCCACCTCCGCCTCCCGGACGCCCGCATGATCGTCAGCTTCCGCGAGATGGAACACGCGGCGAACGTCGAACTCGCCGCGGGGCCCGAGTACTTCATCGAACTCAACGACCGGTTCCGTACGCACCGCAGGGACATCGGCGCGGCGCTGGCCCACGAGGTCATGCACGTGTATCTGCACCGGCTTGATCTGGCGTTCCCCGGGACCCGCGACAACGAGATCCTCACGGACACCGCGACCACGTATCTGGGTGCGGGGTGGCTCCTCCTGGACGCCTACCGCGAGGACGGCGCCTCGTCGCAGAAGCTCGGGTATCTCACGCCGGAGGAGTTCGGGTACGTGCTGGCCAAGCGGGCCATCGCCTTCGGTGAGGCACCCGAGACGTGGTTCACCAGCGCGCAGGCGTACACCGCCTACACGAAGGGGCTCGCGCAGGCCCGCCGCGACGAGCAGCAGCCTCCCCTGACCGCAGCGGGGTGGGCGGGCCGGCGGCGGTACGCGAAGGACCGGCGGCACGCGCTCGGCTCCGGTGGAGCGGGGGCGGGTGGGGGCGCGTCCCCCCGCGGGGCGTACTCCTTCTCCCGTGACGCGGGCGGGGCCGAGCCGCTGCGGGTCTCGTTCCCCTGCCCTACCTGTCAGCAGCGGATCCGGCTGCCCGCTCGGGGGCGGATGCGGGCGCGGTGCACGTTGTGCCGGACGGTGCTGGAGTGCGACACGTGACGGTGGGCGGACGGGGCAACCAGCGGCCCGGCTAGCCCCAGTGCGCCGGGCGCGTCAGGGCCGGTGGCAGTTTCGTCCCGTCGTCGCCCTTCGCCGCGTTCACCTGCGACTGCGTCAGGAAGATGCTGCCGGTGAGGTCCGCGCCCCGCAGGTCCGCGTCCCGGAAGTCCGCGCCGATCAGGTCGGCTTGGCGCAGGTCCGCGCCGCGGAGGTCGGCGGCGATGAGGTAGGCGCCGCGGAGGGTGACGCCTCGGAGGTCGGCGCCGCGCAGGCGTGCGCCGAAGAGGTCGGCTCCCCGGCGGTCCTTCTTCTTCCGGCGGATGTCCGCGCGCACGAGGTCGCTGGTGCGCAGGAGGAGGACGTTGATGTCCTCACGGTGTGCGGCCACGTCCGTCTCGGCCACGGCGGCGGGGGCGCCCTGGGCGAGGTGCTCGGTCTTGTCCAGCGCGCGCCGGAGCTCCGCTTGGATCGGCTGGGTCCGGGGCAGGGCGAGGGCCTCGGTCAAGTACCAGAGCAGTTCGTGCAGTTGGCGCATCACCGGGAAGACGTCGAACATCTGGCGGGCGGTGTCGGGGTCCTGGCGCCAGTCGACGCCGCCGTACGTGGAGCGCGAGACCCTCTGACCGGCGCCGAAGCAGTCGTAGACCGTGCAGCCGGCGAAGCCCTTCTGGCGCAGCTTCTGGTGGATGCCGCAGCGGAAGTCCTGCTGGAGGTTGGTGCAGGGGGTGCCGGCGGCCTTGTCGACGGGGAAGTCCGAGGACTTGGAGAAGGTGAGGGCGACGCAGCAGAGCCCGAAGCAACTGCCGCAGTCCGCACGCAGATCCTGCCGGTCGTCGCCCTCCACGACGGGCAGGAGCTGACGCTGGGGCCGCATCTCGTTCTCGGTCATCAGATCCTCCCCTGCGGGGCGATCGGGCGGGTGGGCGGGAAGGCTTGTTCGGTCAGGGTCGGGTACGGGGCGCTTGCCCCGGCAGGGGGTACAAGCCCCCGCCGGGGCCACGCACTACGCCGCCCTGCGCCCCGCGCCCCCGCTGGGGCGACCGTTGCCACGCCTCGCGCGGCCACCGCCGGTGCCGGTGCTGCCGCCCCCGGAGGGCCTGCCGCCCTGCGACTGGGACCGGGGCTGACCCTGGCCGCCGCCCTGGGACTGCGACTGGCCCTGGGGGCGCGAACGCCGCTGGCCGCCACCCTGCCCGGCAGGGCGCCGCCGTCCCCGCTGCGGCGAAGCCTGCTGCTGCTGCGGGACCTCGATCACCACCGGCACCCCGGACGGCTCGCGCGCGCCGGTGATGCGGGACAGCTCATCGTCCGTGGACTTCACTCGCGCCGTCTTCGGGTTGATCTCCGCGTCGGACATCAGACGCGTCATCTCCCGCTTCTCGTCGGGCAGAACGAGCGTGACGACACTGCCGGACTCACCGGCACGCGCCGTGCGCCCACCGCGGTGGAGGTAGTCCTTGTGGTCGGTGGGCGGGTCGACGTTCACCACGAGGTCGAGGTCGTCGACGTGGATGCCGCGTGCCGCGACGTTGGTGGCGACAAGCGCGGTGACCTGCCCGGTCTTGAACTGGTCCAGGGTCCGGTTGCGCTGCGGCTGCGAACGGCCGCCGTGCAGACCGGAGGCGCGCACACCGTTGGCGAGCAGCCGCTTGGTGAAGCGGTCCACGGCGCGCTTGGTGTCCAGGAACATGATCACCCGGCCCTCACGGGCGGCGATGCGCAGGGCGACGGCCTTCTTGTCGGTCTCGTCCTGCACGTACAGGACGTGGTGTTCCATCGTCGTGACGGCGCCCGCGGACGGGTCGACCGAGTGCACCACCGGGTCGGTGAGGAACATCCGGACCAGGCGGTCGATGTTCTTGTCGAGCGTGGCGGAGAAGAGCATCGTCTGGCCGCCCTGCTCGACCTGCTTCAGGAGCGCGGTGACCTGCGGCATGAAGCCCATGTCGGCCATCTGGTCGGCCTCGTCGAGGACCGTCGTGCGCACCTGCGAGAGGTCCGCGTCGCCGCGCTCGATCAGGTCCTTGAGGCGGCCGGGCGTGGCCACCATGATCTCGGCGCCGCGGCGGAGCGTACCCGCCTGCTTGGTGATGGACAGGCCGCCGACGACCGTCGACATACGGAGGTTCACGGAGGTCGCGTACGGCGTCAGCGCGTCCGTCACCTGCTGCGCGAGCTCACGCGTCGGGACCAGGACCAGGGCGAGGGGAGAGCGCGGCTCGGCGCGGCGGCCCGCGGTGCGGGCCAGGAGCGCGAGGCCGAAGGCGAGGGTCTTGCCGGAACCGGTGCGGCCACGGCCGAGGATGTCGCGGCCGGCGAGTGAGTTGGGAAGCGTGGCGGCCTGGATCGGGAAGGGCTCGGTCACGCCCTGCGCGGCCAGCGTCTTCAGGAGCGCCTCGGGCATGTCCAGGTCGGCGAACGCCTCGACCGCGGGCAGCGCGGGCGTGATGCTCTCGGGCAGCGCGAATTCGCCGCCGACGGGCCTCGGCTTGGCGCGGCCCGGCTTCTTCGCGGCGCCCTTCGCCTGGCCGCCGCCGGCCACCGGGGCCTTTCCGCGTGCGTTCGTGGAGCGCCTGCGGGCAGGACGCGCAGGGCGTTCGGAGCGATTCATACGGAAATGCCTTCCTGGACCTGGTGACAGCACAAGCCGGGACCCGCACCTTTCCGGTGCGGGCCCCGGCTAAGAGGTTCGCGTGCTACGACGATCAGGCGGGAACGATGTTCTCGGCCTGCAGGCCCTTCTGGCCCTGCGTGACGTCGAAGGAAACCTTCTGGCCCTCGAGGAGCTCACGGAAGCCCGAGGACGCGATGTTCGAGTAGTGGGCGAAGACGTCGGGGCCGCCGCCGTCCTGCTCGATGAAGCCGAAGCCCTTTTCCGAGTTAAACCACTTAACGGTGCCAGTTGCCATGTCAATCTCCTCAACAGGGGCAGAGTAAGGAAAACCACGGAATTGTGGATTCCAAGCGCTGCAATGACCCCCATCCCGGAGAGACCGGAAAAAAACAATAATGCGCCCTCGGAGCATTCCCGTCAGGCGCACATAAAGTTCATGGGTACCAAAACTGCGACGCATAAGCCTAACACGGACGAGGGGCCCGCCCGCTTAGGGGCTGCCATGAGGCCCCCGGAGCAGCACCCACGGCATCCCACGGCACCCACAGCACCCACGGGCGGCGAGATACCTGCCGCGCGCACCTTCCTCATGTCAGGGCACCCCGCTACCTTCAACCAAACAATCGCTTGGTTGAGCGACGAGTGGCCATGGCGACCGCTACCGAGGAAGGCGGCCCAATGCGCATCACCCGAACCCGTACGGCAGTCGGAGTCGCGGTCTCCGCCCTCGCCCTGGGCACCCTGCCCGCCTGGGCGGCCCACGCCGAACCCACCGCACCCGAGCGCGGCACGGCCCGGCACGCCCCGCACCACCCCCGCCCCGCGTCCGACGGCGTACGCCAGATACCCCTCCAAGGCGCCGTCAACGTAAGGGACCTGGGCGGCTACCGCACCTACGACGGCGAGCGCGTGCGCTACGGCCAGGTCTTCCGCGCCGACGCCCTCGCGAAGCTCACCGACGCCGACGTCGCGACCCTCTCCGGGCTCCGCCTGAAGAAGGTCGTCGACTTCCGGGTGCCCGCCGAGGTCCAGTACGACGGGCCCGACCGGCTGCCCGCCGGGCTCGCCCCGACGTCCCGCCCCATCAGCGACAACGGCCTCTTCACGACGCTGATGACCGTGATCGGCTCCCGGGACCCGGTCAAGCAGGAGGAGATGCTGGGCAACGGCAAGGCGGACGCCTTCATGCGCGACGTCTACCGCACCTTCGTCACCGACGGACCGAACCGCGCGCAGTTCGCGGCGACCCTGCGCGATGTCGCGCAGGGCGGCAAGGCGTCACCGCTGCTCTACCACTGCACGGCCGGCAAGGACCGTACCGGCTGGACCAGCTATCTGCTGCTGCGCGCCGTCGGCGTCCCCGAGCACACCGCCGTACGCGACTTCCTGGCGTCCAACACCTACCGGGCCGCGTACGACGCGAAGGTGCGCGAGGGCTTGAGGCAGAGCGGCCTGATGCAGAACCCGGATCTGCTGATCCCGCTCCAGGAGGTCCGCACCGGCTATCTGGAGGCGGCGCTGACCGAGGTGGAGAAGCGGTACGGAAGCCTCAGCGGCTATCTGAGGAAGGGACTCGGGCTTGATACGCGGACGACTCTCGCGCTGCGGGAGCGGATGGTCGACTGAGGCGCTCGGCGTGCGCGGGCCGCGGGGGTCAGGCGGCCACGATCCCCTGTGCCCGCGCCGCCGCGAGCCAGGTCGGGAACTCCCCCACCAGTTGGTCGTACAGACGGTCGTCCGGGACGGTCCGGGGGTCGTGGCCCGCGTGGAAGAAGCCCGCGTTGTCGACGGCGCGCTTGGCGGGGACGGCGAGCTCGTCGAGCTTGCGGAGGTAGTCGAACTGCTTGCTCTTCGCGTCGCCGAAGCCGATGAACTGCCAGAACAGCGGCAGCTTCGACGCCTTGCACAGGTACCGCTCGGCGGCGAGCTTGTTGATGGGACCGCCGTCGGTCTGGAAGACGACCAGGGCGGGCGCCGTGGAACCGCTGTCCACGTAGTGGTCGATCACCGCGTCCATCGCCAGGTGGTAGCTGGTCTTGCCCATGTGGCCGAGCCCAGCGACGATCTCGTCGATCCGCCCGTGGTGGCGGTCGAGGGCGATCTCCGTGACGGCGTCCACGTCCGTGGAGAAGAAGACCGTGGGCACGGTGCCGTCGTCGTCGAAGTGCGCGGACAGACCAAGGACGCGGTCGGCCAGGGCCTGGACGGTGCCGTCCGTGTAGTACGGCTTCATGGAGCCGGAGTAGTCGACGACGAGGTAGACCGCGGCGCGTTGGCCGTCCAGGCCGTGCTTGCGCAGGCTGACCCCCGCGGTCTTGTAGAGGCTCACGAGGGCGGGCGCCGCCTCTTCCACCTTGCTCAGGCTGATCGCCGGTCCCATGTGCGGCCCCATTCTCCTGACCCCTGTCCCTTCTTGGCGGTGACGTGATCTCTTACGGGCTTGAGGGCAAGACAGTACTGATCACCGGTGCGGGCCGGGGGCAGGGGGCCGCCGAGGCACGGCTCTTCGCGGAGGCGGGGGCGCGGGTGGTGGTGACGGATGTCCGGCGGGAGGAGGGGCGGGAGGTCGCCAAGTCCCTCGGTGAGCAGGGCCTCTTCGTACGTCATGACGTCACGGACGCGGAGAGCTGGGCGTCGGCCGTGGCGGCCGGGGTGGAGGCCTTCGGCCGCCTGGACGCGCTCGTGAACAACGCCGCGCTGTGGCGGACGGCGTCCGTGGAGAAGGAGACGTACGAGAACTTCGAGACCCTGGTCCGGGTCAATCTCCTCGGCCCGTTCCTGGGCATCCAGGCGGTTCTGCCCGCGCTGCGGGAGGCCGGGGGCGGCTCGATCGTGAACGTTTCGTCGACGGCGGGTCTGGTGGGGATTCGGGGGCACGCGGCGTACGGCTCGACGAAGTTCGGGTTGCGGGGGCTGACGCGGTCCTCGGCGCTGGACCTCGCGGAGTACGGGGTGCGGGTCAACTCCGTTCACCCGGGGGCGATCGACACCCCGATGATCTCCTCGGCCTCCGCCGGCCGTGACTGGTCCCATCTGCCGCTGGGCCGGATGGGCCGCCCCGAGGAGGTCGGGGAGCTGGTCCTCTTCCTCGCGTCGGAGGCGTCGTCGTACATCACGGGGGCCGAGTTCGCGGTGGACGGGGGGTCGACGACGGGGTAGGTGCGGTCCCTGCGGGGCCTTCCCCAACCCCACCCCTGACCGAAACCGGGGCTCCGCCCCGGACCCCGCTCCTCGAACTCCCCCAGACTTCGTCCGGGGGACCCCCAGGGGCTGAACCACTCAGCCCGGCCGGCGTTCGAGGACGAACTCGGCGGAGCCGGTGACGACGCCCACCAAGGCTCTCGCGCCAGAGCGAGTTTTCGGGAAGGGGCGGGGTTGGGGAAAAGACCGTCCTACCCCACCTGCTCCTGAAACGCCGGCAGCGCGAAGATCCGCCGCTTCGCACCGTCGTCCATCAGCTCCACGAGCGGCAGGACCAGTTCCCAGAGGTCCCGCTTGCTGACTTCGCGGGCGAGCGCGTCCAGTTCCACATCCGTCAGAGCGGCCGCCTCATTCGCCACCACCTGCCGCCCTGCATCCGGCAGCAACTCCACCAACGGCAAGAACTCCGCCCAAAGCCCCGTCCCCACGACGGTCCGCACCACCCCACCCAGCACCCCCGCGTCCCGCAGCGAGGGAAGCACCGCGACCGCCCGCAGCTCCTCCTCGCCGAGAAGCGCGACCAGCGGCAGCAGGGACTCCCAGAGGTCCTGCTCGCTCACCGTCACGACCAGGGAGTCCAGCTGCTCCGGCGGGCGTGCCGCGGCCAGCGAGGCGATGCGGGACCGCTGCTCCCCCGTCACCATCCCGGCCACGGCAAGCGCCTGGGGCCACAGCCCCTCCCCCGGGGCCGAGGCGATGACCGACGCCAGGCGTTCCGCGCCCATCAGGTCGATGATCTGGCCCAGCCGTTCGGGCACGTCGATCATGAAGCCCGTCCGCAGGACAGCCGCGTCGTCCACCTGCGGCAGGATCCGGCTCAGGGAGGAGTCCCGGAGGTAGCCGACGAAGCGGCCCATCGTCAGGTGGTCGCCGCGCTCGGCCAGTGCCACCGCGATCCGCACCACCAGATCCTCGTCGAGCCGGTCGACGATGCCCTTGATCCTGCGCGGGTCGAGATGCCCGCACGACTCCGCGGTGAACGGCACCGGCAGCTTCTCGATGATGTCCGCGGCCCGCGTCGGTTCGAGGCGCCCCGCGACCGCGGCGGCGAGCCGCGGTCCGAGTGCCTTCTGCGAGATGGCGGCCGCCACCCCGGCCGGCACGAGCTTCGTCGCGGACGCGATCCGGTCCAGCATCTCGGGCGTACGGTCGAAGAGCGCCGCGACACAGCTCTCGCGGAAGCGGCGCACGTCCTCGACGGGGAGCTCCTGGAGGAAGGCGAGTCCGTCCGCGTCCACATCGAGGAGACGCGCGATCTTCAGGGTCTCCGCCCTGCTCCGCAGCTTGTCCATGGCCTGCCCCTCCCTAACGGAACAGAATTCGGCGTACGGGGCCCCTGGCCAGCGCGGGCACCAGTTTCAGTGCCTCCTCGGCGGCCTCGTTCAGGCCCGACGCGCGGCGCTCACGTTCCCGCTTCAGGGCGTCCGCCAGCAGAGCGGCCTGCTCGGGTGCCAACTGCTCGAAGGATTCCGGTGGTTCGTCCCGCAGCTCCTTGCTCAGCTGCTCCCGTGCTTCGGTGCTCATCGGGCCTCCCATGGCCGGGTACGGCTCCGTACGGCTCCCGAGACTGGAGTGAAATTGACTATTAGTCAATAGAGTCGGATCCGGAAGGCGCGCTACCGCGCAACCGCACGTACTCTTGTGCGAATGAAACGCGCAGGCCTCCTTCTTCTCGCCGTCGCCCCGGTCGCCACGGTCGCCGTCTACCTCCTGGGCGGGGACTCGGACAGCGATGCCTCGGGAGCCGACGGGATGCCTTCCGGCACCCAGCGTCCGTACGACAAGGACAAGTCGGCGGACGAGATCAAGGCGGACGACAAGCTGATCGCGCAGCTTCCCCCGGGTCTCGCGACGCCCGCCAAGAAGGAGCTGGCCCAGAAGCTCGTGACCAGCGCGGAGAACTCCACGCTGAACTGGCGCGGCCAGTACGGCTACATCGAGGACATCGGCGACGGGAACGGCTACACCGCGGGCATCATCGGCTTCTGCACCGGCACCAATGACCTGCTGACCCTCGTCGAGCGCTACACGAAGGACCACCCGGACAACGGCCTCGCCCGCTATCTGCCCGCCCTGCGCAAGGTCGACGGCAGCGACTCGCACGAGGGCCTGGACCCCGGTTTCACCGAGGCGTGGAAGGCGGAGGCGGCGAAGCCCGCGTTCCGGAAGGCCCAGGACGGGACGCGCGACCGCGTCTACTTCGACCCGGCGGTGCGCCTGGCCAAGCTCGACGGGCTCGGCACGCTGGGCCAGTTCATCTATTACGACGCGATGGTCCTGCACGGCCCCGGCACGGGCGCCCGCGGTTTCTACGGCCTGCGCGAGGCGGCGCTGAAGGAGGCGAACACGCCCGCGCAGGGCGGCAAGGAGAAGGCGTACCTGGACATCTTCCTCGACATCCGCACCCAGGCGATGAAGGAGAAGAAGGCCCACCGCGACACGAGCCGCGTCGAGACGGCCCAGCGCCAGTTCCTCTACGACGGCAATCTGGGCCTGAAGACGCCACTGACGTGGAAGGTGTACGGGGAGACGTTCAAGGTCCCCAAGTACAAGTAGGAGATACGACGCCGGTGTGGCACGGCCCCGGGCGGGGCCGTGCCACACCGGCGTACGCGTTCAGCTCGACTTGGCGTAGACGCCGGGCCCCTGCATCTCAGGCGCCTCGACGTTGTCGCTCACCATGTTGAACGCTTGGAAGTAGATGGTTTTGTTCTCTGCGATTTCATCGGCGAAACTGCAGGAGGTCCATCCGGCGTCGGAACCCAGATGGTCACTGCAACTTCCCTTCCACACCAGTTCTGAGCCCTTATAGGTCCAGTACACCCTGGGGAACCAGCCATCCTTCCCCGTGTCCTTTACCCAGAACTTGTCACCGGACTTCTCGAAACATGCGTGCGTGCCTCTGCCCTGGGAGCACGGAGCGCCTACCGGAGGTCCGACCCTGGCACCCTGCTCGGCCGTGTCATCACTTGCGGCTGCCGTTCCGCTCAGGCAGAACACGGCACTGACAGCGAAGCCGAAAGCGGTCCCAGCGACACTTTTCCACTTCATGAGCAATATCCTTCACTTCAGGGGACGTCGGGCCTGTCAGTCGCTGCTCCAGGACCACACGACGCCACCTGACGAGACGATTCCGTCGCCTTCCATGGTGTCGGCGCGGAACCAGACCTTATTGTGCTCGGGAATCTCGCTGGAGAAATCACAGTATGTCCAGCCGGCATCACTGCCCGATTTGTTTCGACAGATCATGTCGCCCTGGAAGATCGGCCCCCATGAAGCCAGCATCGCGGAATAATGTCCGTCCGCCTTCGTGTCTTTGACCCAGAATTTGTCGCCACTCTTTTCGAAGCAGGCATGTGTTCCCGTGGTCTCGGAACAGATCGCTCCGACCGGCGGACCCGCTGCCCGCACCGCATCGACTTCCGAATCCTGTGCCTGTGCGACACCCGACATCGCTGACGACGCCAGAAAGACCGCACCCATGGACACGGAAACTTTGAGAATCGACGTTCTCAACCTTCCCCCTCACGTTAAAACGTGTCGCCGCAGCACTGGTCAATCGCCGCGATCAAGGAAAGGCTAGGGGCGCCGCCGCATAGCGGTCAACCCTTCAACAGAACTATCGGTGCCCAATGAAATCAGTACCCACGAGATGAGGTGTCAGCCCTTCACGGCTCCCGCGGCCAGACCCGACGCCAAGCGCCGCTGCACGACGACGAAGAACAGCAGGACCGGCAGTGTGATCAGCGTCGAAGCCGCCATCACAGGGCCCCACGCCGTCGAATTCTCGCCCGCGAACTGGAAGATTCCCACGGCCGCCGTGTATTTCGCGCTGTCCTGCATGAAAACGTAGGCAAAGATGAATTCGTTCCACGCCGTAATGAAAGCGAAGATACTGGTCGCCACCAGACCCGGAGCGACAAGGGGCAGCAAAACGGACCAGAACATGCGGCCCCAGCCGCAGCCGTCGATGTACGCGGCCTCCTCCACTTCCTTGGGCACCGTCACGACAAAGCCGCGCAGCGTCCAGATGGCGAAGGGCAGTGAGAGCGCGATGTACACGATGGTCAGGCCGAGCAGCGAGTTGAGCAGATCGTAGTCGCGCATTTGCAGGAACAGCGGAATGACCAGGGCCTCGAGCGGGACCATCTGGACGATGAGGACCATGATCAACACCAAGGTGCGGAACCGGAACTTGAAGCGGGCCACCGCGATGGCGGCGAACAGCGACAGCACTGCCGCGGCCAGGATCGTGCCGAAGCCGACGATGGCCGAATTCAGCAGGAAGGTGCCGAAGTTCCCCTTCTCGAACACGACGGTGAAGTGCTCGAAGGTGAGGCCGCTCGGCAGGACGTCCGCTCCCCGGGTGTTCGCTGTCGGATCGAGGGCCGTCGAGACCATCCAGTACACCGGGAACAGGGTGAACAGGAGCAGCGCCGCGACCGCGAGCGGGAGTCCGATACGGCCTCCCGCCCCGCGGCGACGAGCATCCCCCCGGCGCCGTGGAGCCGAGAGCTTGAGCGTGGTCACAGGTCCTCCTCACCCTGCTTGAACAGCGTACGGACGTAGAAGACGGTGATCGCCAGGAGCAGCAGGGTGAGCAGGACAGCTGCCGCGGCTCCCTTGGCGTAGTCGTTCTTGGCGAAGGCCTGGATGTATGAGTAGACGCCCAGGTTGTAGACGTCAGGGTTGGCGCCGTTACCGCCCGGCATGAGGAAGATCTGGGTGAAGACCTTGAAGTCCCAGATGGTCGACAGAATCGTCACCACCAGGAAGACGGGCTTGATGGTCGGCACGGTGATCTTCCAGAACCGCTCCCAGGCGTTGGCTCCGTCGATCATGCCCGCCTCGTAGAGCTCCTTGGGAATCGTCAGGAGGCCCGCGAAGATGGTGATGGCGACGAACGGGAAGCCGTGGTGCACCACGTTCACCGTGGCGATCGCATAGAACGGGATCCGCTCGGTGAACCAGTTGGTGGTCTCCGGGTCGATCAGACCGAGCGAGCCCGCAACCTGGCTGACCATGCCGTCCTGCGGCTGGAACAGCCAGATCCACACATAGGTGCCGGTGACGGCCGGCATGGCCCAGGCGGACAGGATCGAGATGGAGCAGATCAGCCGCCAGACGGGCCCGAGCCGGTTGAGCAGCAGGGCGACGAGCGTACCGAGCACGACAGTCAGACCGACGCAGGCGACGGCGAAGAACAGTGTGTTCGGAAGGACCGTCTTCCACAGCAGCGAGCTGGTCAGCAGCTCCGTGTAGTGGTCGAGTCCGGTGAACGTGCCGACGCCGCCGCCGAACTTGACCTCGTAGTCCTGCAGGGACAGCTTTCCGACTTGAACCAGCGGCCAGAGCAACAGACCTGCGAGGACCAGGAGGGCGGGGGCGAGCAGCAGCCACGGGCGGGCGACACTCGCCAGGCGTTTGCGGCGCAGAGCGGCCAGGTTCTCGGAGGAGGGGCCTTCGGGCGACGGGTGGCCGACCACGGTCTCTGTCTGCGGTTCGCCACCAACGAGTGTGTCCTTCACCGCCGTTACTCGCTCTTGGCGAAGATGGCGTCCATGTCCTTGGCGGCCTTGTCGGCGGCCTCCTGAACAGTCGCCTTACCGTTCAGGATGGACTGGACCATGCCGGTGACCACCTGAGACGCCTGGATCTCGCCGTACGCCTTGGTCTTGGGGACGGTCGCGCCCGCCTCCAGCATCTGCTTGGCGAACGGCTCGACCAGCGGGTCCTTCTTCGCCTCGATCTTCTTCAGTTCGGAGTTCTGACCGGGGAAGTAGTTGGTCTCGGCGGCCCACTTGGCGGCGAAGTCACCTGTGGTCAGCATCTTCACGAACTCCCAGGCGAGGTCCTTCTTGTCCGTGTTGAACGTGGACAGGTAGGAGCCGCCGAGGAAGGACTTGCTCATGCCGCCGTTCTGGCCGGGGATCGGCACGGCGCCCAGCTTGCCCTTGAGGTCCGGGTTGGCCTCGACGATGGCCTTCGGGGTCCAGTTGCCGTTGACGGACATCGCGACCTGGCCCTTGCCCCAGGCGTCGCCGACCTCCTTCTCCGTCCAGGTGTTCACCTTGGCCGGGGAGACCTTGCCCTTGGTGGCGAGGCCTGTGTAGAACTCGATGCCCTTCACGGCTTCGGGCGAGTTGATGCCGGACTTCCACTTGCCGTCCTGCTCCGTGGCGAGTTCGCCGCCGGCGCCCCAGATGAAGGGGGCGGCGAACATCTCGGCGCCACCGGCTACCGGGAAGGGGATCATTCCGGGCTCCTTGTCCTTCAGCGTCTTGGCCGTGGACTGGAGCTCCTTCCAGGTGGTCGGCGCCTTGAGCTTGTGCTTCTCGAAGATGTCCTTGCGGTAGACGATGCTGCGGACGCCCGCGTACCAGGGCATGCCGTACTGCTTGCCGTCGAGCGTGCCCGCGTCCTTGAGGCCCTCGACCAGGTCGTTGCCAAGGCCCGACTTCTTGACGTCGTCCGTCACGTCGACGAGCGCGTCGGTCTCGGCGAACTGCGGCACCCAGGTCGTGCCGACCTCGGCGACGTCGGGGACCTGGCCCTCGCCGCCCTCGATGGCGGTGGTGAACTTCTTCTGCGCGGTGGCCCACTGCTGGTACTCGACGTGGATCTTGGCGCCGGTCTTCTTCTGGAACGCCTTCCCGGCCTCCTTGAAGAAGGGCCTGGCGTCGGGGTTCGTCCCCTCCATGATCCATACGGTGAGGGTCTTGCCCTTGCCGTCGGTCGCCTTGTCTCCGCTGTCGCCCCCGTCATCGCTGCCGCATGCCGTCGCGGTCAGTCCGAGCGTCATGGCGATACCTGCCGCGATGACCCGTCGCTTCATACCGGCCCCCTCATGGGTACGTGCTGTAACTGCGCCGATCCGTTGTGGGAGCGATTGTGGTCTCAGGCTCATGGCGCGGTCTAGACCCATTCGGCTAGCGGGGCCGAAACGTGATTTGCGTTGCGTCGTGCGCTTGAGCGGTGTCGCTGGGCGGGGGTGGGGGCGCGCTTCGCCTGCGGCGGGCTGAGCTCCGGCCTGCGTGCGGATCGCCTGCGGCGGGCTGAGCTCCGGCCTGCGTGCGGATCGCCTGCGGCGGGCTGAGCTCCGGCCTGCGTGCGTGCGCGCGTTGACCTTGCAGGACAAGCCGCCGCTTCGCGGCGATCCTTCCCGCCCGCCCACCCGTTACCCGGCGGGGCCAAACGGGCGGGTGGGCGAGATTCGGCGCTGAGCGGCGGGCTGGGAACGCCACGACGCCCGCCCAAGTCCGGTCGGGGACAAGGCGGGCGTCGCTCAGTTCCGTACGCCGTTGTACGGGACGTATATGGGGTTGTGCCGCAGGGGCTAGACCATCAGGGAACGGTCCGTCGGGCGGATGGGTGACGGCAGGTCACTCGCACCGGTGAGGAAGCGGTCCACGCCCTTCGCGGCGGAACGCCCCTCGGCGATCGCCCAGACGATGAGCGACTGGCCGCGGCCCGCGTCACCGGCCACGAAGACGCCGGGGACATTCGTCTGGAACTCGGCGTCGCGGGCGACATTGCCCCGCTCGTCGAGGTCCAGGGAGAACTGGTCCACCAGGCCGTTCTCGCGGTCCGTACCCGTGAAGCCCATCGCCAGAGTGACCAGCTGGGCGGGGATCCTGCGCTCCGTGCCCGGCTTCTGGGTCAGCTTGCCGTCGATGAACTCGACCTCGATGAGGTGCAGGAACTGCACGTTCCCGTCCTCGTCGCCCTCGAAGTGCGTGGTCGAGACGGCGTAGACCCGCTCGCCGCCCTCCTCGTGCGCGGAGGTGACCTTGTAGAGCATGGGGAAGGTCGGCCACGGCTGGTGCGGCGCCCGCTCCTCGCCCGGCTTCGGCATGATCTCCAGCTGCGTCACGGACGCCGCGCCCTGGCGGTGCGCCGTGCCCACGCAGTCCGCGCCGGTGTCGCCGCCGCCGATCACGACCACGTGCTTGCCCTCGGCCGAGACCGGGGTCGTGACGTAGTCGCCCTCCTGGACCTTGTTGGCCAGGGGCAGGTACTCCATCGCCTGGTAGACACCCTTGAGCTCACGGCCGGGGACCGGGAGATCGCGTGACGTCGTGGCGCCCGCGGCGATGACCACCGCGTCGTAGCGCTTGCGCAGCTTCACCGCGTCGATGTCGCGGCCGATCTCCACGCCCGTACGGAACTTGGTGCCCTCCGCGCGCATCTGCTCGATGCGGCGGTTGATGTGGCGCTTCTCCATCTTGAACTCGGGGATGCCGTAGCGCAGGAGGCCGCCGATGCGGTCGGCGCGCTCGTACACGGCGACCGTGTGGCCGGCCCGCGTCAGCTGCTGGGCGGCGGCGAGGCCCGCCGGGCCCGAGCCGATCACCGCGACGGTCTTGCCGGAGAGCCGGTCGGGCGCCTGCGGCTTGACGTCGTTCGCGTCCCACGCCTTGTCGATGATGGAGACTTCGACGTTCTTGATGGTGACGGCGGGCTGGTTGATGCCGAGCACGCACGCCGACTCACACGGCGCCGGGCACAGGCGCCCGGTGAACTCCGGGAAGTTGTTCGTGGCGTGCAGCCGCTCGGATGCCGCCGACCAGTCCTCGCGGTACGCGAAGTCGTTCCACTCGGGGATCAGGTTGCCCAGCGGACAGCCCTGGTGGCAGAACGGGATACCGCAGTCCATGCAGCGCGAGGCCTGCTTGGAGATGATCGGGAGGAGGGAGCCGGGAACGTAGACCTCGTTCCAGTCCTGGACGCGCTCGCCGACCGGGCGGGTCTGCGCGACCTCGCGGCCATGGTTCAAAAAGCCCTTGGGATCAGCCATTGGTCGCCGCCTCCATCATCTTCTCGGTGATCTCGGTCTCGGAGAGACCGGCTCGCTCGGCGGCGTCCTTGGCGGCGAGCACTGCCTTGTACGTGCTGGGGATGATCCTGCTGAAGCGCTCCACGGCGGTGTCCCACTCGGCGAGCAGCTTCTCGGCGACGGTCGAGCCGGTCTCCTCCTGGTGGCGGCGCACGACGTCGTGCAGCCACTTCTTGTCGGAGTCGTCCAGGGGTTCGACCGCGCCCAGGTTGCCGGGGTTGACGTTGTCCCGGTCGAGGTCGATGACGTACGCGATGCCGCCGGACATACCGGCCGCGAAGTTGCGGCCCGTCTCGCCGATGACCACCGCGTGGCCGCCGGTCATGTACTCGCAGCCGTGGTCGCCCACGCCCTCGGAGACGACCGTCGCGCCGGAGTTGCGGACGCAGAACCGCTCGCCCGTGCGGCCACGGAGGAACAGCTCGCCACCGGTCGCGCCGTACGCGATGGTGTTGCCCGCGATCGTCGAGTACTCGGCGAGGTGGTCGGCGCCGCGGTCCGGGCGGACGATGACGCGGCCGCCGGAGAGGCCCTTGCCGACGTAGTCGTTGGCGTCGCCCTCCAGGCGCAGGGTCACGCCGCGCGGCACGAACGCGCCGAACGACTGGCCCGCCGAGCCGGTGAAGGTGATGTCGATGGTGTCGTCGGGCAGGCCCGCGCCACCGAACTTCTTCGTCACCTCGTGGCCGAGCATGGTGCCGACCGTGCGGTTGATGTTGCGGATCGCGACCTGCGCGCGGACCGGCTGGGCGTCGGTCGCACTGGAGGCGGAGAGCGCGTCGGCGGCGAGCTTGATGAGCTCGTTGTCGAGTGCCTTCTCCAGGCCGTGGTCCTGGGCGGCGATCTGGTGGCGCACGGCGCCGCCGGGCAGCGACGGCACGTGGAAGAGGGGCTCCAGGTCGAGGCCCTGCGCCTTCCAGTGCTTCACGGCGCGCTCGGTGTCGAGGAGTTCGGCGTGGCCGACGGCCTCCTCGATGGTGCGGAAGCCGAGCTCGGCGAGGATCTCGCGGACCTCTTCGGCGATGAACTCGAAGAAGTTGACGATGTACTCGGCCTTGCCGGAGAAGCGCTCGCGCAGCGCCGGGTTCTGTGTGGCGATGCCGACCGGGCAGGTGTCCAGGTGGCAGACGCGCATCATGACGCAGCCGGAGACGACGAGCGGCGCGGTCGCGAAACCGAACTCCTCGGCGCCGAGCAGCGCGGCGATGACCACGTCACGGCCGGTCTTGAGCTGGCCGTCCGTCTGGACCACGATGCGGTCGCGCAGACCGTTGAGAAGGAGCGTCTGCTGGGTCTCGGCGAGGCCGAGCTCCCAGGGGCCGCCCGCGTGCTTGAGCGAGGTGAGCGGGGACGCGCCCGTACCGCCGTCGTGGCCGGAGATCAGGACGACGTCCGCGTGTGCCTTGGAGACACCCGCGGCGACCGTACCGACGCCGACCTCGGAGACCAGCTTCACGTGAATCCGCGCCTGCGGGTTCGCGTTCTTCAGGTCGTGGATCAGCTGGGCCAGGTCCTCGATGGAGTAGATGTCGTGGTGCGGCGGCGGCGAGATCAGACCCACGCCCGGCGTCGAGTGACGCGTCTTGGCGACCCACGGGTAGACCTTGTGTCCTGGCAGCTGGCCGCCCTCGCCGGGCTTGGCGCCCTGGGCCATCTTGATCTGGATGTCGTCCGCGTTGACCAGGTACTCGGAGGTCACACCGAAACGGCCGGAGGCAACCTGCTTGATGGACGAGCGGCGGGCCGGGTCGTACAGGCGGTCCGCGTCCTCGCCGCCCTCACCGGTGTTGGACTTGCCGCCCAGCTGGTTCATGGCGATGGCGAGGGTCTCGTGCGCCTCGCGGGAGATCGAGCCGTACGACATGGCGCCGGTCGAGAACCGCTTGACGATGTCGGCGGCCGACTCGACCTCGTCGATGGAGATCGAGGGGCGGTCCGACTGCAGGTTGAACAGGCCGCGCAGCGTCATGAGGCGCTCGGACTGCTCGTTCACGCGTTCCGTGTACTGCTTGAAGATGTCGTAGCGGCGGCCCCGCGTGGAGTGCTGCAGGCGGAAGACCGTCTCCGGGTCGAAGAGGTGCGGCTCGCCCTCGCGGCGCCACTGGTACTCACCGCCTATGTCGAGCGCGCGGTGCGCCGATGCGATGCCGGAGACCGGGTACGCCTTGGCGTGCCGGGCGGCGACCTCCTGGGCGACGACGTCGATGCCGACTCCGCCGATCTTGGAGGTCGTGCCGACGAAGTACTTCGCGACGAAGTTCTCCTGGAGGCCGACAGCCTCGAAGACCTGGGCGCCGCGGTAGGAGGCGACGGTCGAGATGCCCATCTTGGACATGACCTTCAGGACGCCCTTGCCGAGCGCGTAGATCAGATTCCGGATGGCCTGCTCGGCGTCCATGCCGGGCAGGAAGGTCCCGGCACGGACCAGGTCCTCCACCGACTCCATGGCGAGGTACGGGTTGACGGCCGCGGCGCCGTAGCCGATGAGGAGGGCCACGTGGTGGACCTCGCGGACGTCGCCCGCCTCGACGAGCAGGCCCACCTGGGTGCGCTGCTTCGTGCGGATGAGGTGGTGGTGCACGGCCGCGGTGAGCAGCAGCGAGGGGATCGGCGCGTGCTCGGCGTCGGAGTGCCGGTCGGAGAGCACGATCAGGCGGGCGCCGGCCTCTATGGCGGCGTCGGCCTCGGTGCAGATCTCCTCGATGCGGGCGGCGAGCGCGTCGCCGCCGCCGCTGACGCGGTAGAGACCGGAGAGGGTCGCGGCGGTCATGCCGGGCATGTCGCCGTCGGCGTTGATGTGGATGAGCTTGGCGAGCTCGTCGTTGTCGATCACCGGGAAGGGCAGCGTGACGCTGCGACAGGTCGCGGCGGTCGGCTCCAGGATGTTGCCCTGCGGGCCGAGCGAGGAGTGCAGCGAGGTGACGAGCTCTTCACGGATGGCGTCGAGCGGCGGGTTGGTGACCTGCGCGAACAGCTGCGTGAAGTAGTCGAAGATCAGCCGCGGGCGCTCGGAGAGTGCCGCGATCGGGGTGTCCGTGCCCATGGAGCCGAGCGGCTCGCCGCCGGTCTTGGCCATCGGCGCGAGGATGATGCGCAGCTCTTCCTCGGTGTAGCCGAAGGTCTGCTGGCGGCGCGTGACGGAGGCGTGCGTGTGCACGATGTGCTCGCGCTCGGGCAGGTCGGACAGCTCGATCTCGCCGGCCTCGAGCCACTCCTGGTACGGGTTCTCGGCGGCGAGGGCGGCCTTGATCTCGTCGTCCTCGACGATGCGGTGCTCGGCGGTGTCGACGAGGAACATCCGGCCCGGCTGCAGGCGGCCCTTGCGGACGACCTTCGCGGGGTCGATGTCGAGGACGCCGACCTCGGAGCCGAGGACGACGAGGCCGTCGTCGGTGACCCAGTAGCGGCCGGGACGCAGGCCGTTGCGGTCGAGAACGGCGCCGACCTGGGTACCGTCGGTGAAGGTGACACAGGCCGGTCCGTCCCAGGGCTCCATCATCGTGGAGTGGTACTGGTAGAAGGCGCGGCGGGCCGGGTCCATCGAGCCGTGGTTCTCCCACGCCTCGGGGATCATCATCAGGACGGAGTGCGGAAGCGAACGTCCACCGAGGTGGAGGAGTTCGAGCACCTCGTCGAAGGACGCCGAGTCGGACGCGTCCGGCGTGCAGATGGGGAACACGCGGTCGAGCTTGTCGGTGCTGTGCTCGGTGGCGGAGCCGAAGAGGCCGGAGGCGAGCTGCGACTCACGCGCCCGCATCCAGTTCCGGTTGCCCTTGACCGTGTTGATCTCGCCGTTGTGCGCGACGAAGCGGTACGGGTGCGCGAGCGGCCAGCTCGGGAACGTGTTCGTGGAGAAGCGCGAGTGGACGAGCGCGACGGCCGTGGCGAAACGGCGGTCGGACAGGTCGGGGAAGAAGGGCTCCAGCTGGCCGGTGGTCAGCATGCCCTTGTAGACGATGGTCCGGGCGGAGAGCGAGGGGAAGTACGTCGCGGCCTCGCGCTCGGCGCGCTTGCGCAGCACGAAGGCCTTGCGGTCGAGCGCGACGCCGGAGCTCTCGCCGTCGGCCACGAAGATCTGCCGGAAGACCGGCATCGTCGAGCGGGCGGTGGAGCCGAGCAGCTCGGGGGCGACGGGAACGTCGCGCCAGCCGAGGACCGTCAGGCCTTCCTCGGAAGCGATCGTCTCGATCTGTGAGACGGCGCCGTCGGTCGTGCCCGCGGTGTCGACCGGCAGGAAGGCGATGCCGACGGCGTACGCACCGGCCTCGGGGAGGGCGAAACCCGCGACCTCGCGCAGGAAGGCGTCCGGGACCTGAAGCAGGATGCCGGCGCCGTCGCCGGAGTCCGGCTCGGAACCGGTGGCACCACGGTGTTCGAGATTGCGCAGTACGGTCAGCGCCTGTTCGACCAGCTCATGGCTGGCTACACCGGTGAGGGTGGCCACGAACCCGACACCACAGGCGTCGTGCTCGTTACGGGGGTCGTACATGCCCTGAGGGGCGGGGCGACCGTCCATGGGCGACCAGGCGTGCGTACGCATTGGCTCTCCCGTCGTCGTCGTGGCATATGCAATAAGCGAGGGACGACGTTGGCCCTGGCGAAATTTCGTGCAGGTTACATGATGGAACGCTTCTCGAAAAGCGGATACTTCATTCCACCATGTGGACACCGCTCATACGTGTGGAGAGCGATCAGAAGGGGACCCATGCGGACAGATCGATGGCCGAGGGCCCGACGGCGGCACAGGCCTCATTGCCCGCAGCGCTTACGGCTCATGCCCAGTGGTTAAGGGATCGAAACCGCCGAGTAACGGCTAGTTATGCAGAGACCCGCATAGGACTGCAAGGGTTCATCCTACGGCGGTACCGAACAGACTGCCCAGGGCGTACGTCACACCCGCCGCGGCTCCGCCGAGCGCGAGCTGCCTCAGACCGCTGAACCACCAGGACCGCGCGGTCACCTTCGCCACAACGGCACCGCAGGCGAAGAGCCCGATCAGCGCGAGCAGCAGTGCGGGCCAGAACGTGTCGGCGCCGAGCAGATACGGCAGCACGGGAAGCAGGGCGCCGAGCGCGAAGGCACCGAAGGAGGAGACCGCGGCGACGGTCGGCGAGGGCAGATCGCCGGGATCGATGCCCAGCTCCTCGCGCGCGTGGATCTCCAGGGCCTGCTCGGGGTCCTTGGACAGCTGCTTGGCGACCTCATGGGCCAGGCCCGGCTCGACGCCGCGCGACACGTACAGCGCGGCGAGCTCCCGCTCCTCGTCAGCCGGGTGCTTGCGCAACTCCCGCCGCTCCACGTCGAGTTCGGCCTGGACGAGCTCGCGCTGCGAGGCGACGGAGGTGTACTCGCCGGCCGCCATGGAGAAGGCACCCGCGGCGAGGCCGACCAGACCGGTGACGACGATGGTCTGCTGCGAGACGGCCCCGCCGGCGACACCGGTCATCAGGGCCAGGTTGGACACCAGGCCGTCCATCGCGCCGAAGACGGCGGGGCGCAGCCAGCCGCCGTTGACGTCGCGGTGGGTGTGGTTGTCGCGGTGCGCCTCGTGCAGTGCCGCTTCGGTCTCGATGATCGCCATGATGGGCCCCCTCATTGCTTGGACGATCTCGAAAGTACGCGCGAAAAATCGCTCTCGCCAGCAAGGAAGGCCGTACTTACCTGCGCTTGCGCGCAGGTGAACGAGCGGGGAACCCAGGTTCCTCGAACCGGTGACCGCATGCGTCGGAGGGGTGACGTCGACGGTCCGGATGCTCGCGTGAGGGGTGCCGCGTGGCAGGGATACAGGACACGTCTCGGCACCAGGGAGGCACAGCATGACGACCGGTGTGACACGGGCGACCGGAGTGATCGGCCTGAGAGAGCGGGCGCGCGGCGCGCTTCTCGGCCTCGCGGTCGGCGACGCGCTGGGTGCGCCCGCCGAGAACATGAAGCCGTCGGAGATCCGCCGCCGTTGGGGACGCATCACCGGATACGTCGCCGAGCATCCATCGGGCACGGACGACACCGAGTACGCGATCTTCTCCGGGCTCCTTCTGGCCCGGCACGGCTCGGCGCTCACCGTCGCGCATGTCGAGGCGGCCTGGCACGAGTGGATCGCGGACCTCGACGAGGGCCCTTTCCGGGGCGCGGGCTTCAGCGAACGCGGCACGCTGGAGAACCTGCGCCGCGGCCTCGCTGCGCCCATCTCGGCGCAGCACCGGCACGCGTGGAGCGACGGCCTCGCGATGCGGGCCGCCCCGTTCGGGGTCTTCGCCGCGGGCCGGCCCGCCGAAGCGGCCCGGCTCGTCGCCATCGACGGCTCGGTCAGCCATGACGGCGAGGGCATCTACGGCGGGCAGGCGGTGGCCGCGGGGGTCGCGGCGGCGATGGAGGGGGCGCCGGTGGATTCCGTGGTGGGCGCGGCCCTGTCCGTCATCCCCGAGGACTGCTGGACGTCCCGCTCGCTGCGGCGTGCCGTGGCGGCGGCCCCCCGCGGCGAACGCGCGGTCCGCTCCGCGGTGGTGATCGGCGGCTACCCCTGGACCGACCTGGCCCCCGAGGCGGTGGGCCTCGCCTTCGGGGCGTACGCGGCGGCCTCGGGCCACTTCCCGGACGCGGTGTTGACTGCCGTCAACATGGGGCGGGACGCGGATACGACTGCCGCTGTGGCTGGGGCATTGTCCGGCGCGTCCTGCGGGGCTTCGGCGATTCCACCGCCGTGGGCGGCGGCGGTCGGCCCCGTGCGGGGTAGCTGTCTCCCTTCCATGCGGGGCCACCACGTGCTGGACATCGCGGAGTTGCTCACTCCGGCCCCGGAGTTGTCATGACCGCGGACAAGCCCGCCGGTTCGCGGCGGATCTCCCCCACCCACCCAACCGTTCCCCCCGCAGCTGCCCCTGCTGTGGGCAGGCGTTCCGCAGGGCGATGGGGGTCCCCCCGCTCGAACGGAGTTGAGAGTGGGGGAGGGTGGGCACAGCCCACACCGCTGGGTGCCCATCGACAAGGCGTACAGGGAAACGAGGCGTCCGGTGCCCGCATCGAGGGCCTGCTGCTAGGCCTCGCGGCAGGCGACGCCGCCGGTTGGCCCGCGGCCAGGCACCGCGCGGCCCGCATGCCCGAGTGGACACGACGACTCACCCGCGAGCTCGACACCTTCGCCGAGCAGAACGCCACCACCACCCTCCCCGTCCCCATCGCACTCAACCAACCCCCGGAACCCCTCCGCCTCGGCCCCTCCGACGATGCCGAATGGGCGGCCTTCACCGCGGAGGCCGTGCTCCGCGCAGCGGACGGCACCCTCAGCGGCAAGCTGAGCCCCGATCACCGCACGCGCGCAGCACTGGACCTCGCCTGGAACACCCTCGCCGGCGAAATCGCCGCGGCAGCGGCCCGCGCCCCCGAGGTCGAGTCCGCGGTACTCCCCCTCCGCGCCCGCATCTCCGTACGCGCGGGCCTCGGCAATCTCGCCACCGGCCTGCGCCCGCCCGCCACCGGCCACGACAACCCCCACTTCTTCGACGACGCCGCCTGCGTACGCGCCTGCGTCCTCGCCCTCGTCCACCCGGGCGACCCCGAACAGGCCGCCGCCCTCGCCGAGTTCGACGCCCGCTACACCCAGGACGGCGACGGTGTGCACGGGGCCCGCGCCATGGCCGCGGCGATCGCGGCGGCGCTCGGCGGCGCGGACGTCGACGCGACCGTGGACACCGCCCTCGCCCAGCTCCCGGAGCACACCGAGATCGGCCGCAACGCGTGGCATGCCGTGAAGCTCGCCCGCACCCAGACAACCGAGGACGGAGCCTTCGGTCTCGTCCCGCTCCTGGAGCATCAGATCGTCGACCACGTCTACAGCTACGGCATCGCCGCCGCCGAGACCGTCCCGGTCGCCCTGGCGCTGACCACCGCGGCCCGCGGCCGCATCCGTGACGCGGTGCCATCCGCCGCCTGCCTCTCCCGCGTCGCCGACTCCGCCCCCGCCCTGGCCGGCGCGCTGACCGGAGCGCTCGGCACGGCCACCGCCATCCCCGAAGCCTGGCGCGACGCCTGCCGCACCCTCTCCGGCTGCGCACTCCCCCGTCTCGCGGGCACCGACCTGGTGGAACTCGCCGGGCACCTGGCAGCCACGGAACTGACCAACCCGGGAGGACAATTCCGACATGAAGCCATCAATGGACCCAACAGGCCCGGATCTCCCTGACCGCATCACCGCCTGTCTGGCCGGAGCAGCCGTCGGCGACGCCATCGGCGGCCCCGTCGAGGGCTACTCCCCGGAGCAGATCGTCGAACGGCACGGCGGTCGCGTACACGGCATCGTCGGCCCCTGGAACGGTGACCATTGGCGCACCGCCCGCCCCGTCGCGCCTTACCACAAGGGCGACGGGAACGTCACCGACGACACCCTGATGACGCACGCGCTCATCCGCGTGTACGCCGCCGTCCGCGACCACTTGGACGCCTACGCGGTCGCCGACCACCTGGTCCCCGACCTCATGACGACCCCCCGCTGGATCCCGGAACTCGAAGCGGAGGCGATTCCCCTCCACCGGATCTTCCTCGCCGAGAAGTGGATCGTCGCCCGCATCCACTACGGCCACGTCGACCCGCGCGAGGCGGGCACCGGAAACATCGTCAACTGCGGTGCCGCGATGTACATGGCACCCGTCGGCCTGGTCAACGCGGCGAACCCGGAGGGCGCGTACGCCGAGGCCCTCGACATCGCGGGCGCGCACCAGTCCTCGTACGGACGTGAGGCGGCCGCGGTCTTCGCGGCGGCGGTGGCGGCGGCCTGCGCACCGGGCGCGACACCGACCTCGGTGATCGACACCGCCCTCTCCCTCGCGAAGGACGGGACGCGGGCCGCGATCGAGTCGGCGGCCGAAGTCGCAGCCCACTACCGGGACTTCGAGTCGGCGCTCGTCCCACTCCGCACCGCCGTCACCCCCTTCGACACGGTCGGCCCGGACTACCGCGCCCCGTCCCTCGGGGCCCGTCGTCCCTCCCGGCTGCACTCCATCGAGGAACTCCCGATCGCGCTCGGCATGCTCCTGGTGAGCGACGGCGACTACCGCCACACGGTGCTCGGCTCGGTCAACTACGGCCGTGACTGCGACTCCATCGCGACCATGAGCGGCGCGATCGCCGGCGCCCTCGGCTCGGCCGTCCCGCCCGAGTGGTCGAAGACGGTCGCGGAGGCGAGCCGCCTGGACCTGCACGCCCCCGCGGCGACACTCACGGAGGTCACCCAGGAGATCTTCACCCGCGACGTACGGCGCCGCCGCGCCCACGAGTCGGCGTACGCGGCCCTGACGGCCGCCCCATGATCCGCCTCACCTGGGTCCAGCCGGAGGACTTGGTGGGCCACGAGCTGCGCCAGGCGGAGGAGGAGGGCAAGGACGTCTCAGCCGTACGCACCCGCTGGCTGGCAGCGGGCGGCCACCTGGCCCCCAGCAGAGCAGGCGCATCCCCAACGCCACCTTCCCCCCAGCTACGAGCCATGGCTGTGCAGCTCATAGACGAACTGGCCGCGCCGTTGTGGGCAGGCGTTCCGCAGGGCGATGGGGGTCCCCCCGCTCGAAACACCACCCACCGCCCCGCACCCAAGAACAAGGCCCCGCTGCAGGCGGTTTCGGGAAGGGGCGGGCCAGGGGAAAAGAACGCCCTACGTCACCGCCTGCACGCCGCCTGGCTGGGCAGAGCAGCAGGCTGCCTACTGGGCAAGCCAGTGGAGAAACTCCCCCTGGAAGCCATCCGCAGCCTCGCCCAGGCAACAGGCAACTGGCCCCTCACCACCTGGTTCACGGAAAAGGGACTCCCCCCGGAGCTCCGGGAGGCCCACCCCTGGAACAAACGCTCCGCGCAGACCTCCCTCGCCGAGAACATCGACGGCATGCCGGAGGACGACGACCTCAACTACCCCCTCCTGAACCTCCGCCTCCTCCAACGCCACGGCAGGAACTTCACCACCACGGACGTGGCAAGGCTCTGGCTGGACGAGCTCCCCGCGGCCCGCACCTTCACCGCCGAACGCATCGCCTACCGCAACCTCCTCGCCGGCATCGAGCCCCCGCACACCGCCACCCACCACAACCCGTTCCGCGAATGGATCGGCGCACTGATCCGCGCCGACGTCCACGGCTGGACGAACCCGGGCGCACCCGCGGCCGCCGCCGACCAGGCCCGCCGCGACGCGAGCCTCAGCCACACCGCCAACGGCGTGTACGGCGCGATGTTCGCGGCGGCCACCATCGCCGAGGCGGCGGCAGGCACCACAGACGTCCACCACTGCCTACGCGCGGGCCTGACCGTCGTACCGCAGGACTCACGCCTGGCCCACGCGATCCGCCACGGCATTCAACTCGCCCACGAACAGGCGGACTTCGACCACATCGTGGACGACCTGCACGCCGCCTACGGCCACCACCACTGGGTACACGTCATCCCCAACGCCGCCCTCCTGTCCGCCGCCCTCACCCACGCCGACGGCGACTTCACCGGCTCCATCACGCGCGCGGTCTCCGGCGGCTGGGACACCGACTCGAACGGCGCGACCGCGGGCTCGATCGCGGGCCTGCTCGCGGGCCACCCCGACGCGCTGCCCGACCGCTGGACCTCGCCGCTCAAGAACCGCCTCGCCAGCTCCGTCCCGGGCTTCGACGGCACCGGCTTCGACACCCTCGCGGACCTCACCACCGACCTCGCCGAACTCCCCGCCCTCACCGAACCCGCCCAGGAGAGACCCCGCCCATGACCCACATCGCCGTGCTCGGCAGCACGAACATGGACCTCGTCGCGTACGTCGCCAAGGCACCGCAGCGCGGGGAGACCGTCACCGGGCGCGAGTTCCGTACGCTCCCCGGCGGCAAAGGCGCGAACCAGGCCGTCGCCGCGGCCCGCGCGGGCGCCGACGCCGTCTCGATGATCGGCGCGGTCGGCGCCGACGCCTTCGGCACCCAGCTGCGCGCCGCGCTCGAACACTCCGGTGTCGACACCGACCTGCTGCGCACCGTCGACACCGCGGCCACCGGCACCGCGCACATCGTGGTCGACGACGAGGGCGGCAACGCGATCGTCGTCATCCCCGGCGCCAACGGGACCCTCACCGCCCTCGCCCCCGGCGACGAGGGCCTGATCACCTCCGCCGACACCCTCCTGCTCCAGCTGGAGATCCCCGTCGACGGGGTCATCGCCGCCGCGCGGGCCGCCCGCAGGCACGGCGTGCGCACCATCCTCACTCCGGCTCCCGCCCAGCCCCTGCCGCCCGAACTCCTCTCCTCCATCGACCTGTTGGTGCCGAACGAGCACGAGGCGGCCACCCTCACCGGCCTGACCGACGCGCACGACGCCGCCAGGTCGCTCCTCTCCCAGGTCCCCGAGGTCGTCATCACGCTCGGCTCGCGCGGCAGCCTGTACGCGACCAGGGGCGCCGAGCCCGTCATGGTGGCGGCCCCGCAGGTGACCGCCGTGGACACGACCGGCGCGGGCGACACTTTCGTCGGCACCCTCGCGGTGGCGCTGGCCGAAGGCGGACCCGTGCCGGACGCCCTCGCGTGGGCGTCGTCCGCCGCCGCACTCTCCGTCCAGCGTCCGGGGGCGTCGGCGTCCATGCCGTTCCGCTCCGAGATCGACACCCAGGCGAACGGCGGCGCGTCATGACGGAACCCCGCACCGGCGCACCGGCCCCCCTCACCGGTCTGCGCGTCCTCGATCTGGCGACGCTCTTCGCGGGCCCGCTCGCCGCCACGATGCTCGGCGACTTCGGCGCGGAGGTCATCAAGGTCGAGCATCCGCGAAAGCCCGACCCGTCCCGCGGGCACGGCCCCTCGAAGGACGGCGTCGGCCTGTGGTGGAAGATCCTGGGCCGCAACAAGCGCACGATGACCCTCGATCTCTCCACACCCGGCGGTCGCGCGACCCTCCTGCGCCTGGCCGCCACCGCGGACGTGATCGTCGAGAACTTCCGTCCGGGAACCCTGGAGAAGTGGGACCTGGGCTGGGAGGAGCTGAGCGCGGCCAACCCCCGCCTCGTCCTGACCCGTGTCACGGGCTTCGGCCAGTTCGGCCCGTACTCCCGCCGCCCCGGCTTCGGCACCCTCGCGGAGGCCATGAGCGGTTTCGCCGCGATCACCGGCGAGCCGGACGGGCCGCCGACCCTGCCGCCCTTCGGGCTCGCCGACTCGATCGCGGGACTTGCGACGGCGTACGCGGTGATGACGGCGCTCGCGGCGCGCGACCGGACGGGCAGGGGCCAGGTGGTGGACATGGCGATCATCGAGCCGATCCTCACGGTCCTCGGCCCGCAGCCGCTCTGGTACGACCAACTGGGCCACGTCCAGCCCCGCACCGGCAACCGCTCCACCAACAACGCGCCCCGCAACACCTACCGTACGGCGGACGGCAGTTGGGTTGCGGTCTCCACATCGGCCCAGTCGATCGCGGAGCGCGTGATGCGTCTGGTGGGCCGCCCGGAGCTGATCTCCGAGCCCTGGTTCGCGACGGGCGCGGACCGCGCGGCCCACGCGGACGAGCTCGACGGGGCGGTCGGCGCCTGGATCGCCCTGCACACCCGCGCCGAGGTGATCGAGGCCTTCGAGAAGGCGGAGGCGGCGGTCGCTCCCATCCAGGACGTACGCGATGTGATGACCGATCCCCAGTACGCGGCGCTGGACACCGTCACCACGGTCGACGACCCGGAGCTGGGCCCGCTGCGCATGCAGAACGTCCTTTTCCGCCTCTCCGAGACACCGGGTTCGATCGGCTGGGCGGGACGCCCTCATGGAGCGGACACGGAGGAGGTCCTGACCGGACTCGGCCTGACGGAAGGGGAGATCGCGGGGCTGCGCAAGGAGGGCGCCCTGTGAAGGAGACGCCTCTGACCTGGCTGTACGCGCCCGGAGACCGGCCGTCCGTCGTGGCGAAGGCGCTGCTCGCGGGCGCCGACGCCGTCATCGTCGACCTGGAGGACGCGGTCGGGCCCGACCGCAAGGCGTACGCGCGCGCGGCGACCGCCGAGTTGCTCACCGACGCCCCCGCCGTCCCGGTCCATGTCCGTGTGAACGCCCTGGAC
This sequence comes from Streptomyces sp. NPDC033180, assembly GCF_055577645.1. Classification (NCBI taxonomy): domain Bacteria; kingdom Bacillati; phylum Actinomycetota; class Actinomycetes; order Kitasatosporales; family Streptomycetaceae; genus Streptomyces; species Streptomyces sp. NPDC033180. The sequence goes on from NZ_JBVIPU010000001.1 coordinate 318,132, forward strand.
AGCCCGCTGGCCGAGGCCGACCTCGGGGCGATCGCGCACCTCCCCGGGGTCTCCGGACTTCGCCTGCCCAAGGTGACCTGCCCCGCCGACGTCGTACGCGTCGCGGAGCGCTCCGCTCCCGCGGACGGCGGCGCCCCCGCCCTGCACGCCCTGATCGAGTCGGCCGTCGGCCTGGAGCACGCCTTCGCCATCGCCACCGCGCACCCGGCCCTGCGCGGCGTCTCCATCGGCGAGGCGGACCTCCGGGCGGACCTGGGCGTACGTGACGACGCGGGCCTCGACTGGTCCCGTGCGCGCGTGGTGGTGGCCGCCCGAGCCGCGGGCCTGGCACCGCCCGCGCAGTCGGTGTACGCCGACATCCGTGACATCGAGGGCCTGACGGCGTCCTGCGCGCACGGCCGTTCCCTGGGCTTCCTCGGCCGCGCGGCGATCCACCCCCGCCAGCTCCCGGCCATCGAACGCGCCTACCTCCCCACCCCGGAGGAGATCGACCGCGCCGAGCAGATCGTCAAGGCGTCCACGACGGAGGAGGGTGCCCTGGCTCTCCCGGACGGCACCTTCGTGGACAAGGCCGTGGTGGAGGGCGCGCGGCGGGTGCTCGACCTGGCGCGGCGGCGCCCATAGCGATGGGGCCACCCGATCGGTGATCCGGTGGCCCCATCGACGTACGAAACAGCAGAGAGCGCGTCAGCCCTTCTTGGCGGACTCGGCTCCGGCTCCGTCCTTGCCCTTGTCGCCGTCTTCGTCCCTGCCCGTGTCCGTGACCGTGTCAGCGTCCTTGGACAGGTCGGCCTTCGCCTTGTCCTCGTCCTTGGGCGACTCGCCCGGCGAGTCATCCTCGCCGTCCGGCGCGGGCTCGACGATCTCCTCGCGCCCGGGGCGCTTCTTCGCGGAGAGCACGAAGTACACGACAGCGAGCACGAACACCGCGATGGCGGTCCAGACGTTGAGGCGCAGTCCGAGCACGTGGTGCGCGTCGTCGACCCGCATGTACTCGATCCAGCCGCGCCCGGCGCAGTACGAAGCGACGTACAGGGCGAACGCCCGGCCGTGGCCCAGCTTGAAGCGGCGGTCGGCCCAGATGACCAGGAAGCCGACGCCGATGCACCAGAGGGACTCGTAGAGGAACGTCGGGTGGTACGTGCCGGGTACCCGGCCGTCCTCCGCCGAGGTGATCTTCAGCGCCCACGGCAGATCCGTGGCCTTGCCGTACAGCTCCTGGTTGAACCAGTTGCCCCAGCGGCCGATCGCCTGGGCGAAGGCGATGCCGGGAGCGAGGGCGTCGGCCCAGGCCGGCAGCGGGATGCCGCGCCGGCGGCAGCCGATCCAGGCACCGACCGCGCCGAACGCGATCGCGCCCCAGATACCGAGGCCGCCTTCCCAGATCTTGAAGGCGTCCACCCAGTCACGGCCATCGCTGAAGTACAGCTGGTAGTCCGTGATCACGTGGTAGAGACGCCCGCCGACGAGGCCGAACGGCACGGCCCAGACGGAGATGTCGGCCACGGTGCCTGGGCGGCCTCCGCGAGCGATCCACCGCTTGTTGCCGAGCCAGACGGCGACGAAGACGCCGATGATGATGCAGAACGCGTAGCCGCGCAGCGGAATGGGTCCGAGTTCGACCACACCGCGCGACGGGCTGGGAATGAAGGCAAGGTCCATGGCAGGTCCGACGCTACCGTGCCGGGTGGTGCCCAGGGCAACCAGCCCGGCTACGTCTCCATAACAGGGCCGTGTGAGCGGGGCCCGGCTAGAGCCCCGCTCCGAGACGCGGGCGCCCCTCGCTAGCCCCTGGCGGCTTCCTCGACCTTCGCTTTCAGCTTCGCCGGGGTCAGCGGGTTCTTCTCGTCGCCGAAGATGTTCTTGCCGTCGAGCAGCACGCTCGGTGTCCCCCGCAGACCCGCGTCCTGGAAGGCCTTGTTCGACTTCTGGGCCCAGCTGTCGTGCTTGCCGTCGTCCACGCACTTCTTGAAGGAGCCGTTGACGAGCCCGTCCACCTTGCCGGCGAGCTCGATGAGCTTGCTGTTCTTGCTGAACGCGTCGTCCTCCTCCGCGGGCTGGTTCATGAACAGCACGTCGTGGTACGGCGTGAACTTCCCGGCATCCTGGGCGCAGGCCGCGGCGTTGGCCGCGCGCAGGGAGCCGCTGCCGCCCATGTTCCCGTCGATGATCGTCGCCAGGTGATACTCGACCTTGAGCTGGCCCTTGCCGGTGAGCTCATGGATCGTCTTGCGGTACATGTCCTCGAACTGCTTGCAGGCGGGGCAGCGGAAGTCCTCCCAGATCGTGAGGGTGGACTTGGCGCTGTCCTTGCCGACGGGGATGGCGAGCTGGTCCTCGCCGGTCGCCCCCTTGGGGGCGGACAGGGGACCCGAAGTGTCCTTGTCGTCACCCGAGTTGGCGGCGACCAGACCGGCCACGGCGGCGAGCGCGAGCACGCCCACGACGGCGGCGCTCACGATCAACACCCTGCGCCGCTTGTCCCGCCCCTTCTGCCGCTCTCGCTCTTCCGCCAGCCGGTCGCGGGCCGCGCGCTTTCCCTCACGGTTCTTCTCGCTCACACCCCGCCAACGAACCGGGGAGGCACGAGCATGCCTCCCCGGTCCCAGGTCCACCCGTACGAGTTACGCGTTGCCGCGAACTCCCTGGGCGAGATCACTCGCGAGCGTGCGTACGGCGTCCAGTCCTGCCGCCTCGTCCTCGGCGTCCAGCATCCGCTGCACGAACGCCGAGCCGACGATCACGCCGTCGGCGAAGCCGGCGACCTCGGCGGCCTGGCGGGCGTTGGAGACGCCGAGGCCGACGCAGACCGGCAGGTCGGTGGTGGCCTTGGTGCGCCGCACCAGCTCCTGCGCCTGCTCGCCCACGGACTCCCGGGTGCCCGTGACGCCCATCAGGGACGCCGCGTACACGAAGCCGGAACCGGCCGCCGTGATGGTGGCGAGCCGCTCGTCCTTGCTGCTCGGCGCGACGACGAAGACCGTCGCGAGGCCGTGCTTCTCGGCGTGCTCCCTCCACAGGCCCGACTCCTGGACGGGCAGGTCGGGCAGGATGCAGCCTGCGCCGCCCGCCTCGGCGAGCTCGGCGGTGAAACGCTCGACGCCGTAGCGGTCGATGGGGTTCCAGTACGTCATGACGAGCACCGGCTTGCCCGTGGCCGCGTGGGCCTCGCGGACCGTGCGCATCACGTCGGCGATCTTCAGGCCCGCCTTGAGCGCGATGTCGTCGGCGGTCTGGATGACGGGGCCGTCGAGGACCGGGTCACTGTGCGGAAGGCCGACCTCCACGACGTCGGCGCCGCCGTCGAAGACGGCCTTGATGGCGGCGATGCCGCCGTCGACGGTCGGGAACCCGGCCGGGAGGTAGGCGATGAGGGCTGAGCGTCCCTCGGCCCTGGCGGCCGCGAGGGTGTCGTCCAGCAGACTGATGTTGCCGCTCACTTGGCGTCCCCCTCGATCTCCGCGGCGTCGCCGGCCGCGTCCGCCGCGACGGCGGCGTCCGTGTCGTACAGGCCGAAGTAGCGGGCGGCCGTGTCCATGTCCTTGTCGCCGCGGCCGGACAGGTTGATGATCAACAGCCCGTCCTTGCCCAGCTCCTTGCCGATCTCGAGGGCCCCGGCGAGCGCGTGGGCGCTCTCGATGGCCGGGATGATGCCCTCGGTGCGCGACAGGAGGCGCAGGGCCTGCATGGCCGCGTCGTCGGTGACGGCGCGGTACTCGCCGCGACCGCTGTCCTTGAGGTAGGCGTGCTCGGGGCCGATGCCCGGGTAGTCGAGTCCGGCGGAGATCGAGTAGGGCTCGGTGATCTGCCCTTCCTCGTCCTGGAGGACGTACGACCGCGAGCCGTGCAGGATGCCCGGCTCCCCGGCGGTCAGCGTGGCCGCGTGCTCGCCGGTCTCGACGCCGTGGCCCGCGGGCTCGCACCCGATGAGCCGGACCCCGGCGTCCGGGATGAAGGCGTGGAAGAGGCCGATGGCGTTCGAGCCGCCGCCCACGCACGCGACGGCGGCGTCGGGCAGCCGTCCCGCGCGCTCGATGATCTGGCGCCGTGCCTCCACCCCGATGACGCGGTGGAAGTCGCGCACCATGGCGGGGAAGGGGTGCGGGCCCGCCACGGTCCCGAAGAGGTAGTGCGTGCGGTCGACGTTGGCGACCCAGTCGCGGAACGCCTCGTTGATGGCGTCCTTCAGGGTCCTGCTGCCGGACTTCACGGCGATGACCTCGGCGCCGAGCATGCGCATGCGGGCCACGTTCAGGGCCTGGCGCTCGGTGTCGATCTCGCCCATGTAGATGGTGCATTCGAGGCCGAAGAGCGCGCAGGCGGTGGCGGTGGCGACGCCGTGCTGTCCGGCGCCGGTCTCCGCGATGACACGGGTCTTGCCCATGCGCTTGGTGAGCAGGGCCTGGCCGAGCACGTTGTTGATCTTGTGCGAGCCGGTGTGGTTCAGGTCCTCGCGCTTGAGGAAGACGCGCGCGCCACCGGCGTGTTCGGCGAACCGTGGCACTTCGGTGAGGCTGCTGGGGCGGCCGGTGTAGTTGACCAGGAGGTCGTCGAGCTCGCGGGCGAACTCGGGGTCGTTCTTGGCCTTGTCGTACTCGACGGCGACCTCGTCGACGGCGGCGACGAGGGCCTCCGGGATGAATTTGCCGCCGAAGGCGCCGAAGTAGCCTTCGGCGCTGGGGACTTGACCCTCCGGGTCGGGGATGAAGAACTGGCTGGGCATGGCGATACCTCGCTATGGCTGGCGTTGGCGTTGGACATGAGTACGCGTAGCGCCGTTGCTGGTCAGGTTCCGTCGCGACTGCGGCCCGTCCTGGGCTGATCGCGCAGTTCCCCGCGCCCCTTACGGGGCACCTCTCAGCTCGGCGGCGCTCAGGCGCCGCCCTGCCATCGCATCCCAGGGATCTGCCCCGGCTCCGCCCCGATGTGGTACCGCACTCGGCGACCCCGCACACGCCGCGCAGGCGCCCGGCAGCCGCGGGGGCGGCAGCCGGGTGCGAGGCGGGCGAAGGCGGTCATCGGGAGGGGTCAGCTCCGCCCGTGGCGGAGGGCGGGGTGCGCGCCCGCGGCGACCAGGTCGGAGACCGCGCCCTTCGGGTCGCGGCCGGTCACCAGGGACTCGCCCACGAGCACCGCGTCGGCGCCGGCGTTGGCGAACGCGATGAGGTCGTGCGGCCCGCGCACTCCGGACTCGGCGATCTTGACGACGCTGTCCGGCAGCTCGGGCGCGACGCGCTCGAAGGTGGAGCGGTCGACCTTCAGGGTCTTGAGGTCGCGGTTGTTGACGCCGATGACCCGCGCGCCCGCGTCCACGGCCCGCTCGGCCTCGTCCTCGTCGTGCACCTCGACGATCGGCGTGAGGCCGATCGAATGGGCGCGCTCGATGAGTGATTCCAGGGCGGGCTGCTCCAGGGCGGCCACGATCAGCAGGACGAGGTCGGCGCCGTACGCCCTGGCCTCCCACAGCTGGTACGAGGTGACGATGAAGTCCTTGCGGAGCACCGGGATGTCGACCTTGGCCCGGACGGCCTCCAGGTCGGCGAGCGAACCGCCGAAGCGGCGCTCCTCGGTGAGCACGGAGATGACGGCCGCGCCGCCCGCCTCGTAGTCGGCGGCGAGCCCGGCCGGGTCGGCGATCGCGGCGAGCGCGCCCTTGGACGGGCTTGAGCGCTTGACCTCGCAGATGACCTTGACGCCGTCGCCACGCAGCGCGGCGACCCCGTCCTTGGCCGCAGGAGCCTTCGCCGCGCGCTCCTTGAGCTCGTCGAGGCTGACGCGCGCCTGCCGTTCCGCGAGGTCGGCACGGACTCCGTCGATGATCTCGTCGAGCACACTCACGCGAGCGGCCCCCTTCCCTGACGGTGAAGCTGCTGTTTGAACCTCAAGCTGTTCGGCTGCCTCATCAGGCATTTCCGATGGTCACTGCGATGGTATCCGCAGGAGGGCGAAGGCCCCGCATCCGGTTGACGCCAGTCCCACGACCTGGACACCCTGTGGGCCCGCTGCCTGGGCTTTCTCGGCATTCAGGGATGCAGCCATGCCCCGAACGGCAGATTGCGTACGAGGGTGAAAACCGCGATCAGCACCCCGGTCCCGTACAGCTGTGCGGGTCCCAACTCGATCCGCAGCCGTCGTCCGCGAGCCGCGCGGACCGCCCAGAGGGTCCACAGGAGCGCGAAGACACCGAACCCGACGACGGCGAGGGCGTTGGCGCCGAGTGCCGTCGTGAAGTCGCCGTGGACGACGGCGTGGGCGCTGCGCAGTCCGCCGCAGCCGGGGCAGAACACGCCGGTGAGCTGCAGCAGCGGACAGGCGGGGTAGTGGCCGGGCTCGTTCGGGTCGACCGTCCCCACGTAGGCGAAGGCGGCGATCACCGAGGCGAGTACGCCGACGGGCACGGCCAGGCGCCGCAGTGCGGGGCCGACGGCCGGTTCCGCGCTCTCGGATTCAGCGTTCACCCGATGCATTCTGCCCTTCGGCGGCGGCCCGTGCCCGGCAGGGAAACGCGAAAGGAGGCCGCCCCGGCACCTGCCGGGACCGCCTCCCACGTACGTCGGTGAGGCTCAGCCCTCGGAGTGCGCGAGCCGGCCCTGCGGCTGCGACTGCCGGGGCTTCGCGCCGAGACCCGCGGCACGCATGGCCATGCCCACGACGCCGCCGACGGCGATGATGACCATGCCGGCCCAGAAGCCCAGCGGGTTGGCCAACACCATGAAGGCACCCGATACGCAGAAACCGATGAAGGCGATGGTGACACCGGTCCAGGCGGCCGGGGTGTGTCCGTGGCTGCTGCCCGCCATGACTTGCTCCTCGTTGCTGTATGCGTGGTGGTGATGCGTGGGGTGAGCCGAACGCTCACCGCTCCATTGTCCCGTACGCGGGCGGGTGCCCTGAGCGCGGGGTCATGCCTCGCGCGTCGGGTCCTCGCCGCGGTCGAGGGCCTTCCAGAGGTCTTCGGGCCGGTCCGGGTCGACCTTGGGCGGCGCCTTGCGCGGGCGCGGGGCGCCGTCGCGTTCGTAGCGTCCCGACATCGCGGGCCAGGACCTGCCGTACGTCAGGGCGAGAAGACCGGCGATCAGGATCAGCGCGCCCGCGGCCGCCGCGGCGTACGGCCAGGCCGTGTGGCTGAGATCACCGATTGTGGCGGCGGTGTCGCCGGAGGCCTCTGCGGCCTTCTCGTCGAGGGCGCCGCTGTCGTTCGCGGCGAGGAGGGCGGAGGCCACCGTGCCCGCGCCGCTCAGCGCGAGCAGCAGCGAGACGAGCATCCGCCCGGCCCTGCGGACGGCGAAGACGGCGACGAGCGCGGCGAGCCCCACTATCGCCAGGGCCGCGGGCACGCCCGTGACATCGCTGCCCGTGGCGCTGAGCGGCAGTTCGCCGCCCGCCACCGAAGCAGTGCCCTTCGCCCAGGTCTGGCGGGAGGCGAGCAGCGCGAGGGCCGCGCCGACCGCGCCGAACAGCAGAGCGACGGCGATGCTGCGCCGGCCGCTGCGCTGGGCCCGGGTCTCGGGCTCGGCGTCGGCATCGGCGGCGTCGGCGGCCTGGGTGCGGGGCGGAGGTACGGCAGAAGTCACCCCTCCACTATCCCTCACGTCCATCGGGGCCCCGCAGCCGGTTCGCCGTGTGGATGGCCCGCAGGACCGCCGCCGCCTTGTTGCGGCACTCGGTGTCCTCGGCCACCGGATCGGAGTCGGCGACGACCCCCGCTCCGGCCTGGACGTATGCCGTGCCCTCGCGCAGCAGCGCGGTGCGGATGGCGATGGCGGTGTCGGAGTCGCCCGCGAAGTCGAGATATCCGACACATCCGCCGTACAGGCCGCGCCGGGAGGGCTCGAGCTCGTCGATGATCTGCATCGCGCGGGGCTTGGGGGCGCCGGAGAGGGTGCCCGCGGGGAAGCAGGCGGTGAGGACGTCGTAGGCGGTGCGGCCGTCGGCGACCTGTCCGGTGACCGTCGACACGATGTGCATGACGTGGGAGTAGCGCTCGATGGACATGAAGTCGACGACCTCGACCGAGCCGGGCTCGCAGACCCGTCCCAGGTCGTTGCGGCCCAGGTCGACGAGCATCAGGTGCTCGGCCCGCTCCTTGGGGTCGGCGAGCAGCTCGTCGGCGAGCGCCTGGTCCTCCTGCGGGGTGGCGCCGCGCGGCCGGGTGCCCGCGATGGGGTGCACCATGGCACGCCCGTCCTCGACCTTGACGAGGGCTTCGGGGGACGAGCCGACCACGTCGAAGCCGTCGAAGCGGAAGAGGTACATGTACGGCGACGGGTTGGTGGCCCGCAGGACGCGGTAGACGTCCAACGCGCTTGCTTCACACGGGGTTTCGAAGCGCTGCGAGGGGACGACCTGGAAGGCCTCGCCCGCGCGGATGCGCTCCTTGATGTCCTCGACGGCTTCCTGGTACTGCTCGCCGCCCCACAGCGCGGTGTACTCGGGCAGCTCGGACGGCGGGAGGGCGGCCGGGGGCTGGGAGACGGCCCGCGACAGGTCGGCCTCCATGGCGTCGAGCCGGGCGACCGCGTCGGCGTACGCCTCGTCCACGCCCGTCTCAAGGTCGTTGTGATTGATCGCGTTGGCGATGAGCAGCACGGAACCGTCCCAGTGATCGAGGACGGCGAGGTCGCTGGTGAGCAGCATGGTCAGCTCGGGCAGCTTGAGGTCGTCCCGCTCGCCGGGGCCGATCTTCTCCAGGCGCCGCACGATGTCGTAGCCGAGGTATCCGACCATGCCGCCGGTGAAGGGCGGCATCCCGGAGGCGAGGTCGCGCGGGGTGTGCAGGGCCTCGACCGTGGCGCGCAGTGCTGCGAGCGGGTCACCGGACGTGGGGACGCCGACGGGCGGGGTGCCCAGCCAGTGGGCCTCGCCGTCGCGGGTGGTGAGGGTGCCTGCGCTGCGGACGCCCACGAAGGAGTAGCGAGACCAGGAGCGGCCGTTCTCCGCGGACTCCAGGAGGAACGTGCCGGGCCGCTCTGCGGCGAGCTTGCGGTAGAGCCCGACGGGAGTGTCGCCGTCCGCGAGGAGCCTGCGGCTGACGGGGATCACTCGGCGGTCGCTCGCGAGCTTGCGGAAGGTCTCGAGATCCATGGGAGGAGCTTACGGCCGTGCGGGTGGCGGACGGTGTCGCGGGACGGCAGCGGGAACCTCTGCGGCTAGAACGGGAGGATGACCAACCGCCGTATGCTGCCCGCCTTCGCCCTCCTCCTCGCTTCGACCGCGTTCGCGGCGGCCGCCCCCGAGCCCGTCGTGTGGCCCGCGCCCAAGGACGTGCCCGAGCGGGTCCGGGCCGCGGGCCTGGAGATGCTCGACTCCGAGGCGATGGACATGCACATCCACACCACCCTGAAGGTGACTTCCGGGGGCAGCCCCGTCACGGTCCCGGCGGACATCGGCATCGACCGCTCGGGTCCGAAGCCCCGCTACAGCCCGCTGCACACCCACGACACCACCGGCACCCTGCATGTGGAGTCGGAGGAGTGGCGGGACTTCACCCTGGGTCAGTTCATGACCGAGTGGGGTGTGAGCGGCGTACGGGAGAAGTGCGACGCCGACGTGGCCGGGCGACGCTGGGCCGATCCGACCCGCATCGTGCTGCGGGACGGCGAGACGATCACGCTTCGGTGCCGGTGAAGGTGACCGGGAGCGAGTCGGAGTCGAAGCACGTGCGGGTGCCGGTGTGACAGGCGGCGCCGATCTGGTCGACCTGGACCAGGACGGTGTCCGCGTCGCAGTCGAGTGCCACGGACTTCACGTACTGGAAGTGGCCTGACGTGTCGCCCTTGACCCAGTACTCCTGACGGCTGCGCGACCAGTACGTGCAGCGCCCCGTGGTGAGCGTGCGGTGCAGGGCCTCGTCGTCCATCCAGCCCATCATCAGCACCTCGCCGGTGTCGTACTGCTGGGCGATCGCGGGGACGAGGCCGTCCGCGCCGCGCTTGAGGCGGGCGGCGATGTCGGGGTCCAGGCTGCTGGGCGGGGGCGTGGCGGTCATGGGGCCATTGTGCCGCGCTCCGGAGCCTCGGCGGGCCGCGTCCACTGGGCGGACTCCGTACCGAGTCGTAGGCTGGGTGGCATGTCGACCCATGCCAAGCGTGAACGACTTCTCCTCGCCGATCTGTTGGAGGCGGAGGGCCCTGACGCCCCCACTCTCTGCGAGGGCTGGAACACCCGTGATCTCGCGGCCCATGTGGTGGTCCGCGAGCGCCGGGCGGACGCCGCGGGCGGGCTGCTGATCAAGCAGCTGGCCTCGCGCCTGGAGCGTGTGCAGGCCGAGTTCGCCGCGAAGCCGTACGAGGAACTGATCCAGCTGATCAGGACCGGTCCGCCGCGCTTCTCCCCCTTCTCCCTCAAGCAGATCGACGAGGCGTCGAACGCCGTCGAGTTCTACGTCCACACCGAGGACGTGCGCCGTGCCCGGCCCGACTGGACGCCGCGCGAGCTCGACCCGGTCTTCTCGGACACCCTGTGGTCGCGCCTGGAGCGGATGGCCCGCCTGGTGGGCCGCAAGGCTCCGGTGGGCGTGGTCCTGCGCCGCCCGGACGGCCAGACGGCGGTCGCCCATCGCGGCACGCCCGTGGTGACGGTGACCGGAGAGCCGTCCGAACTGGTGATGTTCGCGCACGGCCGGCAGGACGCGGCCAACGTCGAACTGGACGGTGACAAGGACGCGATCGCCCGACTGCACGAGACGAAGCAACTGGGCATCTGATGATCAGGGTCTCGATGACCGGGGTGTACGTGGACGATGTGGCCAAGGCACACGCCTTCTACACGGACGTACTGGGCTTCGAGACCCGGCATCACGTGGTGCCGACCGGCGGGACGCCCTTCGTCACGGTCGGGGCGGCGGGCGGTCACGGAGACGTGGAGCTGCTCCTCGAACCGGGCGAGGGCCCCATCGCGGAGCCCTATCACAAGGCCCTGCACGAGGCGGGCATCCCGTGCATCGTGCTCGGGGTGGACGACATCCGAGCAGAGCACGAGCGGCTCCTCGCCCTGGGAGTTCGGTTCGCCCACGGCCCTGAGAAGCAGGGGCCGGTGATCACCGCGGTGCTGGACGACACGGTGGGGAATCTGGTCCAGCTGATGCAGGACGCGTCCGCGAACTAGCGGCGACCTCCCTCCGGGCGGGCGCGGGAGCTGGGGTCCAGGGTCCCGCCAGTCGGGTGCGGGCGGGTCAGTGGGGTAGTTCCGCTGCTCGGAGTCCGCGGGAGCTGAGGCCGTAGGCGCCGGCCAGGGCGCATGTCGTCGCGCTTGCGGTGAACACCGGTGCCGTCCCCCACGCCCCCACCGCCACGCCCGTCAGCGGATACGTCAGCGGGGCCACACCCAGGCTGAAGACGCTGAACGCCGAGGTCACCCGGCCCACGTACGCCGGGGCGGCCTCCGTCTGTGCCAGCGCCGCAGTCAGCGCTCCCGTCAGGCCGATCAGCAACCCCACCAGTAACGCCACCCCCATGGCGGCCCAGAGGCCGGGCACGTACGCGATGGCGCCCACGCCCACCGCTCCGACGAGGCACGTCACCGACAGCACGAGGCCGGCCCTCGGCACCCGCCCCCGCACCGTCAGGAACAGCGCCGACACCCCGGCGCCCGTCCCGAACCCGGCAAGCACCAGGCCCACCCCCGACGCGCCCCACCCCCGCTCGTCGGCCAGCATGGTGAGCCCGATGTTGAGGGGCCCGACGAATCCCAGGTCCGCCAGAGCGACGACCAGCGTCAGGGGCGCGAGCACGCGGTGCCCGCGGATGTAGCGCAGCCCGTCGCCGAGGTCGCCCCACGCGGTCCGCCCGCCCGCGGTGTCGTCGGCCGGCAGCTCCCTCACCCGCAGGGAGATCAGCAGCGGCAGCGACACCGCGAACAGCGCCCCCGCGATGCCGAAGGCGGCCGCGGAGCCGCCGAGCGCGACCCCAAGACCCCCCAGCGGGGCACCCACGACGTTGGCGAGCCGGACCACCAGACCCCGCATCCCCTGCACCCTCGCCAGCTGACCGCGGCCCGTGATGCGGGCGGGCAGCGCGCCGACGGCAGGCATGAACAGCGCGTCGACCGTCCCGAAGACCAGCCCGAGCACGGCGAGCAGCCACACCCCGGGGCTCATCACGACCAGCAGCCCCGCCACCGCGAACACCGCCGCGCACCGCACCGCGTCGCCGCCGATGACCACCCTGCGCGGGCCGAAGCGGTCGGCGACGACTCCCCCGCCCAGCATCAGAAGCGCGCGCGGCACCGCGCTCACGGCCATCACCAGGCCTGCCTGCGCGGGGCCCCCGGCCCGGACGGCGGCCCAGGACAGGGCGAGGAAGTAGACGTTGTCGCCGACCGCGGACGCGCTGTACGCACCGAGCCAGCGCAGGACGTTGCCGTCCCGGTGCGCGGGCTTCTCGGAGGTGGGAGCCGGAGCCGTACGTATGCCGGTGGTGGTCATGGGAGCAGGCCTCTCAGAGCCGGAAAGGAAAGCTGGCCAGGTGCACGGCGACGTTCTCGCGCCCCTCGGTGTCGCCCGCCGCCTCCGCGGCCTTGCCCTGCTTCTCGTACGTCTTGACCAGGGCGTGGATCTGGGCGTTGAGGCGGGTGAGTTCGGCGGGGTTCAGGCGGGCGAGGAAGTCCGACTGGTCCGCGGCCATGCGCCACTCGGCGCCCCACGCGGCCTGTTGGGCGAGGTAGGTCTCGTACTGCTCCCGGCGATACGAGATCAGGCTCCGCACGACGGCCGCATGCGTGGCTGCCCCCTCCGGTGAGTCCTTGAAGTCCTCGTGCCGGAAGCTCAGGGTCGCCTGCGCCGCCTGCCACCACCGCTCCCGCGCGTCCTCGCTCTGCACGTCGGCCTCCTGGATGAGGCCGTGCTCGGCGAGCTTGCGCAGGTGGTAGCTGACCAGCGAGACCGCCTCGTCGACCTGGGAGGCGAGCTGGGATGCCGTCGAGGGGCCCGACACCCGCAGAGCGCCGTAGACCCTCAGGCGCAACGGATGCCCCAGGGCCTTGAGCGTGCCGAGGTCGGTGATCCGGCGGGTCTCGCCTGACTGCTGATGGTCGCCCGACTTCTGCTGGTCGTCTGACTTCTGCTGGTCGTCCATGCCTCGACCGTAGGTACGAAAGAAAAGTTGCGCAATATAAACTGCGCAATTTTTCCTTCCCATCTGGGCGGCGAGAAGCCCCGGCCACCAGGTGACCGGGGCTCAACGCACGAAGGAACCCCTCAGCGAACCGGCTGCCCCGCCCCCCGCAGCGTGTCCTTCACCTCGCCGATCCGCAGATCCCCGAAGTGGAAGACCGACGCGGCGAGCACCGCGTCCGCGCCCGCCTCGATCGCCGGCGGGAAGTGGTCCAGGCGGCCCGCGCCGCCGGACGCGATGACCGGGACGGTGACGTGGCGCCGTACCGCCGCGATCATCTCGATGTCGTAGCCGTCCTTGGTGCCGTCCGCGTCCATCGAGTTGAGGAGGATCTCCCCCGCGCCGAGCTCCGCCGCCCGGTGCGCCCACTCGACGGCGTCGATCCCGGCGGACCTGCGGCCGCCGTGGGTCGTCACCTCGAAGCTCCCGGAGGCGGTCCGCCTCGCGTCCACCGACAGGACGAGCACCTGCCGCCCGAACCGCTCCGCGATCTCGCGGATCAGCTCCGGGCGTGCGATGGCGGCCGTGTTCACGCCCACCTTGTCCGCGCCGGCCCGCAGAAGCTTGTCGACGTCCTCGGCGGTACGGACGCCGCCGCCCACCGTGAGGGGGATGAAGACCTGCTCGGCGGTGCGGCGGACCACGTCGTACGTCGTCTCGCGGTTGCCCGACGACGCCGTGATGTCCAGGAACGTCAGTTCGTCGGCGCCTTCGGCGTCGTAGACCTTGGCCATCTCGACGGGGTCGCCCGCGTCGCGCAGGTTCTGGAAGTTGACGCCCTTGACGACCCGGCCGTTGTCCACGTCCAGGCAAGGGATGACTCGCACGGAGAGCGTCATTCCGCACCTGCCGCGGGCCGGTAGGCCTCCACCTCGACCTCGACGACCAGACTCGGGTCGACGAAACCGGAGACGATGATCATCGACGCGGCGGGGCGGACGTCGTCGAAGAGCTCCTTGTGGGCCCGGCCGACCTCCTCCACGTCCCGTGCGTGGGTCAGATACATGCGGGTCCGTACGACGTGCTCCCGGCCGAGGCCCAGCTGCTTCAGGGACTCGACGGCGACGTGGAAGGCGTTGGCCGCCTGCTCGTAGGGGGTACCGGCTTCTATGGCGCCGTTCACCACCGAGGTGCAGCCCGACACCAGGACGAGCCCGTTGGGCAGCTCGACCGCGCGGGAGTAGCCGATGGCCTCCTCCCACGGACCGCCCGAGCTCACCCTGCGGACGATGTCACTCACGACGCCACCGCCGCGAGGGCCTCTTCGAGCGTGAAGGCCTTCGCGTACAGCGCCTTGCCGACGATCGAGCCCTCGACGCCCAGCGGGACCAGTTCGGCGATCGCGCGCAGGTCGTCCAGGGACGAGACGCCGCCCGACGCGACCACCGGGCGGTCCGTCGCCGCGCAGACGTTGCGCAGGAGCTCCAGGTTCGGGCCCTGCAGCGTGCCGTCCTTGGCGATGTCGGTGACGACATAGCGGGCGCAGCCCTCGGAGTCGAGGCGCTCCAGGGTCTCGTAGAGGTCGCCGCCGTCGCGGGTCCAGCCGCGGCCGCGCAGGGTCGTGCCGCGTACGTCGAGGCCCACCGCGATCTTGTCGCCGTGCGACGCGATGACCTTGGCGACCCACTCCGGGGTCTCCAGGGCGGCCGTACCGAGGTTCACGCGCCTGCAGCCGGTGGCGAGCGCGGCCTCCAGGGACGCGTCGTCGCGGATGCCGCCGGACAGCTCGACCTTGATGTCCATGGCGCCCGCGACCTCGGCGATGAGCGCGCGGTTGTCGCCGGTGCCGAACGCGGCGTCCAGGTCGACCAGGTGCAGCCACTCGGCGCCCGACCGCTGCCAGGACAGGGCGGCCTCGAGGGGGGAGCCGTAGGAGGTCTCCGAGCCGGACTCGCCGTGGACGAGGCGTACGGCCTGGCCGTCGCGGACGTCGACGGCGGGGAGGAGTTCGAGCTTGCTCACAGAGGTCCCTGACATTCCTAGAGGGTTCCGATCCAGTTGGTGAGGAGCTGGGCGCCGGCGTCGCCGGACTTCTCGGGGTGGAACTGCGTGGCCCACAGCGCGCCGTTCTCGACAGCGGCCACGAACGGCTCGCCGTGCGTGGTCCAGGCGACCTTGGGCGCCCGGAAGGCGGGGTTGCCCGCCTCGAAGTCCCAGTGGTGCACGGCGTACGAGTGCACGAAGTAGTAGCGGGCCTCGGCGTCCAGGCCCGCGAACAGCTGGGAGCCCTCGGGCGCATCAACCGTGTTCCAGCCCATGTGCGGGACGATGTCGGCCTTGAGCGGCTCGACGGTGCCGGGCCACTCGTCGAGGCCCTCGGCCTCCACGTCGTGCTCGATGCCGCGCGCGAAGAGGATCTGCATGCCGACGCAGATGCCCATCACGGGACGGCCGCCCGCGAGCCTGCGGCCCACGATCCAGTCGCCGCGCGCCTCCTTGAGCCCCTGCATGCAGGCGGCGAAGGCGCCCACACCGGGGACGAGGAGACCATCGGCGTTCATGGCCGTGTCGTAGTCACGGGTTATCTCGACGTCCGCGCCCGCGCGCGCGAGTGCACGCTCGGCGGAACGGACGTTCCCGAAGCCGTAGTCGAAGACGACGACCTTCTTGGGAGCGGTCATACGTGGATCAGCTCCCCTCAGTTCCAGTAGTCGAGCCGCATGACACCCGCGACGATGCACATGGCCGCGCCGATGGAGAGCAGCGTGATCAGGCTCTTGGGCATCCCCTGCTTGACGAAGGAGATGATGCCGCCGATCAGGAAGAGACCCACGACGATGAGGATGGTGTTGAGACCGGTCATGGCTTTACAGCGCGCCCTTCGTGGAGGGGAGGATCCCGGCGGCGCGCGGGTCACGCTCGGAGGCGTAACGCAGCGCGCGGGCCAGGGCCTTGAACTGGCACTCCACGATGTGGTGGGCGTTGCGGCCGTAGGGCACGTGCACGTGCAGGGCGATCTGGGCCTGCGCGACGAAGGACTCCAGGATGTGCCGGGTCATCGTCGTGTCGTACGTGCCGATCATCGGCGCCATCGTCTCGGGCTCGGTGTGCACGAGGTACGGGCGGCCGCTCAGGTCGACGGTCACCTGGGCCAGCGACTCGTCCAGCGGGACCGTGCAGTTGCCGAAGCGGTAGATGCCGACCTTGTCGCCGAGCGCCTGCTTGAAGGCGGCGCCCAGGGCGAGGGCGGTGTCCTCGATGGTGTGGTGCGTGTCGATGTGCAGGTCGCCCTCGGTCTTGACCGTGAGGTCGAAGAGGCCGTGGCGGCCGAGCTGGTCGAGCATGTGGTCGTAGAAACCGACACCCGTCGACACCTCGACCTTGCCGGTGCCGTCGAGATCGATCTCGACGAGGACCGACGTCTCCTTCGTGGTCCGTTCGACCCGTCCAACCCGGCTCATGCCTGCTGCTCCTTCTTCAGTTCGCGTACCGCATCGAGGAACGCGTCGTTCTCTTCGGGGGTTCCGGCGCTGACCCGCAGCCAGCCGGGCACCCCGTTGTCCCGGACCAGGACGCCCCGGTCGAGGATCCGCTGCCAGACCGCGTGGGCGGCCCCTTCGCCCTCGAACCGCCCGAACTGGACGAAGTTGGCGTCGGAGTCGGTCACTTCGTAGCCGATCGCGCGCAGCTCGCTCACCAGCCGGTCGCGCTCCTGCTTCAGCTGCTCGACGTACTTCAGGAGCGTGTCGGTGTGCTCCAGGGCGGCGAGCGCGGTGGCCTGTGTGACGGCCGACAAGTGATACGGCAGGCGCACGAGCTGTACGGCGTCGACGACCGCCGGGTCGGCTGCGAGGTAGCCGAGGCGGAGCCCGGCCGCGCCGAAGGCCTTCGACATGGTGCGCGAGATGACGAGGTTCTGCCGACCCGCGAGGAGCGGGAGCAGCGAGTCTTTGTGGCTGAACTCCACGTACGCCTCGTCCACGACCACCATCGACGGCTTGGCGGCCTGCGCGGCTTCGTAGAGCGCGATCACCGTGTCGGCCGAGACGGCGTTGCCCGTGGGGTTGTTGGGCGTGGTGATGAAGACGACGTCCGGCTGGTTCTCGGCGATGGCCTTCGCCGCCGCGTCGGCGTCGATGGTGAAGCCCTCGCCGCGGGGGCCCGAGATCCAGCCCGTGCCGGTGCCGCGCGCGATGAGGCCGTGCATCGAGTACGAGGGCTCGAAGCCGATGGCGGTGCGTCCGGGCCCGCCGAAGGTCTGCAGGAGCTGCTGGATGACTTCGTTCGAGCCGTTGGCCGCCCAGACGTTGGCCAGGGTGACCTCGTGGCCGCCGGTGTTCGTGAGGTAGCGGGCGAGCTCGGTGCGCAGCTCGACCGCGTCGCGGTCGGGGTAGCGGTTGAGGTCGCGGGCCGCCTCGCGGACGCGCTCGGCGATGCGCTCGACGAGCGGCTCGGGGAGCGGGTACGGGTTCTCGTTCGTGTTCAGGCGTACGGGGACGTCGAGCTGGGGGGCGCCGTAGGGGGACTTGCCGCGCAGTTCGTCGCGTACGGGAAGGTCGTCGATCCGGGTTGTCGTCACTTGGTCGGCACCTTCCATCCGAAGCGCGCCTTGACGGCCGCACCGTGCGCCGGCAGATCCTCGGCCTCGGCGAGCGTCACCACGTGCTGGGCCACGTCGGCGAGCGCGTCGCGGGTGTAGTCGACGATGTGGATGCCGCGCAGGAACGACTGGACGGACAGGCCCGAGGAGTGGCAGGCGCAGCCGCCCGTCGGCAGGACGTGGTTGGAGCCCGCGCAGTAGTCGCCGAGGGAGACGGGGGCCCAGGGGCCGACGAAGATCGCGCCCGCGTTCTTGACGCGCTCCGCGACGGCGGCGGCGTCCGCGGTCTGGATCTCCAGGTGCTCGGCGCCGTACGCGTCGACGACGCGCAGGCCCTCCTTCAGGCCGTCGACCAGGACGATCGCGGACTGCCTGCCCGCCAGGGCGGGGACGATCCGGTCCTCGACGTGCTTGGTCGCCGCGACCTGCGGTTCCAGCTCCTTGGCGACCGCGTCGGCCAGGGCCACGGAGTCGGTGACGAGGACGGCGGCGGCGAGCGGGTCGTGCTCGGCCTGGCTGATCAGGTCGGACGCGACGTGCACGGCGTCGGCCGTGTCGTCGGCGAGGACCGCGATCTCGGTCGGGCCGGCTTCGGTGTCGATGCCGATGCGTCCGGTGAAGTAGCGCTTGGCGGCGGCGACCCAGATGTTGCCGGGTCCGGTGACCATGTTGGCCGGGGCGCAGGTCTCGGTGCCGTACGCGAACATCGCGACGGCCTGGGCGCCGCCGACCGCGTACACCTCGTCGATGCCGAGGAGGGCGCAGGCCGCGAGGATCGTCGGGTGCGGAAGGCCGTCGAAGTCGCTCTGCGGCGGGGACGCGAGCGCCATCGACTCGACGCCCGCCTCCTGGGCAGGGACGGCGTTCATGATCACGGAGGACGGGTAGACCGAGCGGCCACCGGGCGCGTACAGACCGACGCGCTCGACGGGCACCCACTTCTCGGTGACCGAGCCGCCGGGGACGACCTGGGTGGTGTGCGGGGCGCGGCGCTGCTCGCGGTGGACGATGCGGGCGCGGCGGATCGACTCCTCGAGCGCCTCGCGCACGAGCGGGTCGAGACCGGCCAGGGCATCGGCGATGGCGGTCGCGGGGACGCGGACCTGCGTCAGCCGTACCCCGTCGAACTTCTCCGCGTATTCGATCAGCGCCGCGTCGCCACGATGATGCACGTCCTCGCAGATGGGCCGCACCTTCTCCAGGGCGGCCGCGACGTCGAAGTCGGCACGGGGCAGCAGGGCGCGCAGGGCGGGGCCCTCAGGGAGGGCGTCGCCGCGCAGATCGATTCGGGAGATCACATGGCCAATTCTCTCAGACCCTGATTCCGGTCCGGACGCCGTATCACTGGCTGATATAGATCCCGGGAGACGACGTTCACCACTAGCGTTCAGCCCGTCACCGAGCGGGCATGAAACAGGTGTACGAGACATAGGCGCATCGCGGTACGAGAACGCGTACGGGATGGCAGTACGGGGAGGACAACAGCAGTGGTCGACGACACCGGCACCGGGGACCCGCCGGACGGACTGACCGCCGCCGAGATCGGCATGTGGCAGGCCTTCCGCAACGGCAGCGTCTATGACCTCCGCTCCGGGGACGCGATGGCGGACGATCCGCACGGCGGCCACCCCTGGGGTCCGGAACGCAGCGTGCGCGCGCGCATCGTGTGCTGGCTGCTCCTCGACGGGCCGCCCGCGCTCTCGGGCCGGGTCTCGTCACTGAAGCTGTCGGGCCTCCAGATCACGGACGTACTCGATCTGGCGGGCGGCGAGATCCTTCCCTACGCCGAGCTGAAGCACTGCCGCTTCGAGAAGGAAGTGCTCGTACCCGAGGCCAAGTTCACCACCCTGCGCCTGGTCAACTGCTCGATCCCGCGCGTGGAGGCGGCCCGCGTGCACACGGAGGGCGATCTGCATCTGCCGCGCTGCCGGATCCACAACGGCATGCGGCTCACGGACGCCCAGATCGGCACCGACCTGCTGATCAACCAGGCCGTGATCTACCGCGACCGGCGCGGCAACTCGATCATGGGCGACGGGCTCTCGGTCGGGCAGGACCTCCAGGCCGAGATGATGGAGTCGCACGGCCAGCTGAGCCTGCGCGGCGCGAAGGTCGGCGTCTCCTTCAGCCTGCGCGGCAGCAAGCTCGCCAATCCCTACGGACCGCGGGCGCTCAACGCCCCGCAGATGACCGTGGAACGCACGCTGTACATGACGCCCGCCGCGCTCGGCGATCCCCCCATGACCAGCGGCACCACGCCCCCGCGAGGCACCCGCGTCCAGCGTTTCGAGTGCCAGGGCGGCATCCGGCTCGACGACGGCCGCTTCGGGGACGCCGTCGACCTGGCCCAGGCGCGCTTCACCCTGGAGAACGACCAGGAGGTCTCGCTGCGCCGCGTCCAGACCCCCGAGCTGCGCTTCCTCAGCGAGGCCCCGCAGCGCGGCAAGATCATTCTGTCCGGCGCGAAGGTCGTCACGCTCATCGACAAGTCGATCAGCTGGCCGGGGCCCGGCGGCCTCCAGATGGGCGGCTTCAGTTACGAGAGCCTCGTCCCGCAGGGCAGCTTCCCGCTCTCCCGGCGGCTGAGCTGGGTGGCGGCCGCGACCGCCGAGTACAGCCCCGAGCCGTACGAGAAGCTGGCGACCGTCCTGCGCGACAGCGGCGAGGACGCCGACGCCCGCGAGGTCCTGCTCGCCAAGCAGCGCCGCCGCCGCGAGACCCTGCCGCTCGCGGCGAAACTCTGGGGCTTCGCCCAGGACTGGACGGTGGCCTACGGCTACCGGCCGGGACGTGCCGCCCTCTGGATGGCGGTGCTCTGGGCGGTGAGCGCGGTGGCCTTCACGCGCGCGGACCACCCGGCGATCAAGGACGGGGAGCATCCGAACTGGAACCCGGCGCTGTACTCCCTAGATCTGCTGCTGCCGGTCATCAACCTCGGTCAGGACGGCTACTGGCAGCTGCGCGGCGGCTGGCAGTGGTTCGCGGCGATCCTGATCCTGCTCGGCTGGGTCCTCGCGACGACGGTCGCGGCGGGGGCGACAAGGCTGCTGCGGAGGAACTGAGCGGGTCTCGCGTGGCCGGAGGGACAGATATTTTGCCCTTCCTTGACCATGTGTCAGGCAACCGAACGACCGATGCGAAAGCTTCACCGGCCACCCCCTGGCACAGCCCCGACCTGCGGCTTTCAATACCCACACGATGGCATTCCTGCGCGCCCTGATCCGCACCGCACGCATGGTCAGGAACACCCCGCTCCTCTCCGCCGGTCTGACCCCCGACGACGAGGTGCTCCTCGACGCGCCCGACGAACGCCTCGGCCCCGCGCTCGTCGCCGCGGGCCGGGGCGACTACGGTCCTGCCGCCAAGCTGCTCGCCATGACGCGCGAGGGCAACGAGTGGGAGAACCGCGACCGCTACACGACGCGTCTTGCCGCCTTCGCCCGCTCCCGCTCCGAGTGGTTCGACGACTGGCAGGCCGCCGCGCCGCACGACCCTGACGTGCTGCTCGTCAAGGCCGAGCTCGCCGTCGTCCGCGGCTGGGAGTCGCCCGCCCGCGCCGAGCTGCTGCGCGAGACGGCGCCCCTGATCACCGCCGCCGCCGAGGCCGACCCGCGCGACCCCGTGCCGTGGCGGATCGCCCTGGACCACGCGCGCGGCACCCAGGCCCCGCAGTCGGTCTTCGACGCGCTGCGGGCCGAGGCGGTGCACCGCTCCTCGCACCACTACGGCTGCCACGCCTCGGCCCTCCAGTACCTGTCGGCCGCCTGGTACGGCTCGCACCGCCAGTGCTTCGACTTCGCCGAGCGCGCCGCCCGGGACGCGCTGCCGGGCTCGCTGATCCAGGCGCTGCCCGCGCGTGCCGCTTTCGCGTATCTCACCAGCGCTTCGGGGAGCGTGCCGCGCGATCGCCTGGACGCCGCGGCCGACCTCGGGATCG
This sequence comes from Streptomyces sp. NPDC033180, assembly GCF_055577645.1. Classification (NCBI taxonomy): domain Bacteria; kingdom Bacillati; phylum Actinomycetota; class Actinomycetes; order Kitasatosporales; family Streptomycetaceae; genus Streptomyces; species Streptomyces sp. NPDC033180. Next base: position 339,721 of record NZ_JBVIPU010000001.1, read on the forward strand.
CCGTGTCCCAGGAGTACGAGGCCGGGGATGCCTGGCCCGCGGAGGTCCGCAACGTCCTAGCTTTCGTCCTCGTACGTCTGGAGCGGTGGAGCGACGCCCTCGAACAACTGCGCCTCATCGGGCCCTACGCGACGTCCTTTCCCTGGGACCGCATGTCCGACGATCCGCTCGGCCAGTTCCTGGAACTGCGCGACGGCATACGCATCGAAGTGGCCTCCGGGACCCCGCTGCGCACCGGCGGCGGACGTCCGGGCTCCGACGACCATTAGGCTTGCAGCTCGTGACCACCGTCCGGCTTCCGCTCTTCCCGCTCAACTCGGTGCTGTTCCCGGGGCTCGTGCTCCCGCTGAACGTGTTCGAGGAGCGTTATCGCGCCATGATGCGCGACCTGCTCAAGACTCCCGACGAGGAGCCGCGCCTCTTCGCGGTCGTCGCGATCCGCGACGGCCTCGAGGTGGCGCCGAGCGCCCCGGGTCTCCCGGACCCCACGTCGCAGCCCGAGCAGGGCCCGACCGCCGGCTTCGGCGACGACCCGCTCAAGGCCTTCCACGCGGTGGGCTGCATCGCGGACGCGGCGACGATCAGGGAGCGCGCCGACGGCGGTTTCGAGGTCCTGGCCACCGGCACCTCGCGCGTGCGCCTGCACTCGATCGACGCGTCGGGCGCGTTCTTGACCGCGGAGGTCGAGGAGCTGCCCGAGGAGCCCGGCGAGGAGGCGGGCGCGCTCTCGGAGGGCGTCCTGCGGGCCTTCCGCGCCTATCAGAAGCGGCTCGCGGGGGCGCGCGAGCGGTCCCTGTCCACGGGCGCCGAACTGCCGGACGACCCGTCCGTGGTGTCGTATCTGGTCGCGGCCGCGGCCGTCCTCGACACCCCCACGAAGCAGCGGCTCCTGGCGGCGCCGGACACGGCGTCGCGCCTGTACGACGAGCTGAAAGTCCTTCGCGCCGAGACCGCCATCATCCGTAATCTGCCGTCGTTGCCCGCGACGGACCTCACGCGCGGCACCACGAGCCTCAACTGACACGAGCCTCAACTGACGTAAGGCGCGAGCGCTTTGGCGAAGAAGCAGAAGAAACAGCAGTCGGGTGCCGGCGGCACCCCGGCGACGGTGGCCCTCACCTCGGCGGGCGCCGACTACACGGTCCATGCCTACGAACACGACCCCGCGCACCCCTCGTACGGCGAGGAGGCCGCTCAGGCCATGGGCGTCTCCCCCGACCGGGTCTTCAAGACCCTGGTCGCGGAGGTCGACGGCGAGCTGACGGTGGCCGTGGTCCCCGTGGCGGGCACCCTGAACCTCAAGGCTCTGGCCACGGCGGTCTCCGGCAAGCGCGCGGTGATGGCGGACCCCGCGGCCGCCGAACGCACCACGGGGTACGTGCGGGGCGGCATCTCGCCCCTTGGCCAGCGCAAGAAGCTCCGCACGGTCCTGGACGACTCTGCGTCGGCGCACGCCACGGTCTGCGTCTCGGCGGGCCGCAGGGGCCTGGAAGTGGAGCTGGCCCCCGGCGACCTGGCGCGTCTCACGGGCGCGGTACTGGCCCCGATCGGGCGTGAATAGGCCCTCGACGGGGGCCGCGGGGTCGACTAGTACCACTCTCATGTCGAAGAAGACGCGCAAGAGGAAGTGGCGGGTCCGCAAAGGCAAGGCGAATCACGGTAGGCGTCCGGCCTGAGATCTCTCAGGCCGGGTTGCCGTCGGTCCGCCCTGAGTCGTCGCCGTACGCCATGGGGTACGGCTCAGGGTCCCGCGGCCCGAAGAGGCCCGTAAGTCCCAGGTGCACGAGCAGCGCGGCCACGGGCCAGGCGAGCAGCGCGCCCTTGGCCTTGAGCTCCATGGGGGCGTCGAACGCGACGCCCTTGCCCACGGACTTCGCATGGGCGACGACATCCGTCTCGGGCCCGAGGAAGATCCCCACACGCCAGGCGATCACGGCCCCCAGCAGGCTCCCGGCCGTCAGCCCGACGACCAGCGGAATGCCGCCCCGCCTGCGCAGCAGGAACACCACGGCGCCGCTGACCGCGCCGAACGCGAGCGCGAGCAGAGTGAACGTTCCGTCGACCCCGATCGCCTGCTCGCCCTCGGTGTCCTTGAGGAACACCGCCTCGCTGTCCGCGATCAACGGCACGCGGGGCGCGAGCCACAGCCACAGCAGCCCGAGCAGGACGCCGCACACTGCCACCGCGACCGCGATCACGGCGGCCTGCCGCACTTCGGTCTTCATATCAGGACCGTCCTCCTCGTACGCCGAAGAGGGAACGGCTCCGGACGGCTGAGCGGCTTGCTGCCAGGGGTCGTGCGCGGGCTGGTCGTGGGGCGGCTGGGAGGGCGTCAGCGGTGCAGTCACCCACACATGGTGCCAGTACTGCCCGATGACCGCTTCACCGCACGGCGAGGACCCCGCGGGGCCACGGCGAAGACCGCGTCAGCGCACGGCCGCACGGCGGTACGCCCAGGTGGCGATCGCCAGCGAGGCGACGCCCACCCCCGCGCAGACCGCGAGATCGAGCGCCACGGCCGCCCAGTCCGGATGCGGCCCGAAGGTACGGGCGAACGCCTCGACTCCGTACGTCGAGGGCAGCAGGTCACGGGCGTACTGCAGGAAGCCGGGCATCCGCTCGGCCGGGAGCACACCGAGGAGCAGCGCTGCGGACATGCCCAACTGCCCGAGCAACGTGGCCAGTTCGGGCCGGGGCGCGAGCAGCCCGAGGGCGGCGCCGAGACCGGCGAGCGCGGCGCCGGCCAGCGGGATCACCGCGGCGAGCACCCACAGGTGGGCCAGCGGAAGCCCGAAGAGACCGCAACCGACGACCGCGGTGACAAGGGTGCCGGGCACGGTGAACGAGGCGTAGGCCGCCGCGGCGCCGAGGACCACCGATGCGGGCGGCACGGGCAGCGTGGCGTAGTGGTCGAGGCCGCCGTCGGCCCGCAACTGCCCGAAGTACTGCGCGAGAAGGTTGAGCGCGACGAACGCGACGACGAGCACGGAGGACCCGGCGACCACGGCACGCGCCTCGTCTCCCCCGTCGACGACGCCCCGCATCAGGATCATGATCCCGACGGACTGGAAGGTCGCCACGAAGAGCAGCGGAATGCGGGCGACCCGCGCCCGGGACAGCTGCGCCCGGTAGACGGCCGCGAGCGCGGGGAAGAACCGCGCGCGGGGCCCAAGGGGCTCGGCGGCGTCGGCCTGCCACTCGCGGTCGTCGGCCCGCACGGCCGCTTCCAGGGGAACGGCACTCACCGAACAACCTTCCTGTCGCTGTTCATCCGCCCGGCGAAGGTCATGCCTTGACCAGCCCCTCCCCGTTCCCGCCCAGCGCGAGATACACGTCCTCCAGGCTCGGCGTGGCCAGGGTGAAATCGTCCAGCGAGGCAAAGGCGTCCCCGCCGGTGACCGCGGCGACAGCGGCCCGAGCCTCGTCGGGCGCGAGCCGCAGGGACCACCGGCGCCCCGACTCGACCGCGGACGAGCGAAGCGCCAGCACTTCGGGGACGTCCAGCGGCGCCCGCTCCCGCCAGACGAGCTCCACCCGCACCTCGCCCGCGACCTGTTCCTTGAGCCCCAGAGGGCTGTCGCAGGCGATGACCTTGCCGTGGTCGAGTACGGCGACGCGGTCGAGAACCGTCTCGGCCTCGATGACGTTGTGGGTGACGAGCAGCACCGTCGTGCCGCGCTCGGCCCTGCGCCGGTCGACCGCGCCCCACACCGCGCGCCGCGCGATGGGGTCCATGCCGGTCGTCGGCTCGTCGAGGACGAGCAGCGGCCGCTCCCCCACCAGGGCGGTGGCGAAGCAGGCGAGTCTGCGCTGCCCGCCGGAAAGCTTCTTGAGGGGACGCGAGGCGAGGCCGGTCAACGCGAGTTCGTCGAGTACGCCGTCCCGCTCGGCCCGTGCCGCGCGGACGTCGAGGCCGCGCAGCCGCGCGGTCGTCTCGACGGCGAGCGAGACGGTCAGTTCGTCGAGCGCGGTGGACTCCTGCCCCAGGTACGCGAGGATCCGCGCGGCCCGTTCGGGGTGGCGCAGGATGTCGTGCCCGAGGATCTCGACGCTCCCGCTGTCGGGCCGCATCAGGCCGGTCAACTGGCGTACGAGGGTGGACTTGCCGGCGCCGTTGGGCCCGAGAAGGCCGAAGATCTCGCCGCGCCTGACCTCCAGGCTGATGCCGTCGGTGGCGCGCACCTCGGGTGTCGCGGGCGTGCCGCGCCTGCCACGGGCGGCGGGATACGTCTTGACGAGGTCGCGCACCGCGCAGACGGCATCGCGGCCGTGACCCTGTCGGAGTCCCTGTCGGACTGCCTGTGCCGAGCGCGTACTCACGAAGGACGAGGGTACGGGGTCCCGTGCCCGCCGCGACGCCCGGGGCGCCCCGTACGCCCCGTATCGGTCATCTGCGGACGTGTTCCGTCACTCATCTGCGGACGCGTTCCCTCACCCGTTCGCGTGCCTGTTCGGTCACTCGCCGGAGCGGTCGCCCACCGGCGCGTGCTCCACCGCCGTGTGGACGTCGATCTCGCGCCAGAAGCCCGCCCGGATCGCGTACCGGTCGTGTTCGTCGATCTGGTCGTCCTTGTGGGCGAGCAGACCGAAGCGGGCCGCGTACCGCAGGAGCTCGCCGTCGACGCGGTGCGGGATGCGCGGGTACATCGTCGAGAGCTTGTGGAGGTTGTGCTGTTCCGGCAGGCGGGCCATCCAGCGGCGCGCGAAGACCTGCCCGACCTCGAAGGGGTCACCGCCGACGGTGGTGATGTCCTCCTCACGGTCGGCCCAGCGCTGCTCGGCCGTGGTGAGCTGGGCGAGCGTCGGCAGGGCGGCGGCCTCCGGGCTCTCCGCGGCGCCGCCGGGGCGCTCGACCCAGCCCTTGTCGGACGACCAGCGCAGCGTGGCGTTGGTGGGGTGCTGTGCGGCCTGGGTGCCGGGGCCGCGCAGGGCGGCGAGGTCCTTGGGGGTGGGCACGCCCTTGCCCGGCGGGATGTGGTGCGGGCCGCCGCTGTCGCCGTTGGCCCCGGCTTCGGCGTGCTGCCCGTGCTGGCCGTGCTGGACCCCTGCGGCCTCGTCGGCGGCCCGCTGGGCGCTGGCCGCGAGCGCGGACTCCGGCAGGGGCGCGGAGAGGATGGCGGCGATCTCGGGGCGGGGTACGGGAGGGGGCGCGCAGACGCCGGTGAGCTCCTTGGGGCGTACGGCCTTGGTGATCCAGGCCCGGTCCAGGACGCGGCGCTCGTCGGCCTCTGCCACGAGGTCCTCGGACTGGTTGTAGTCCCCGTCGGCGGCCTGGACGGCCCACAGGTGGACGGCGACGCCGTGCTCCTTGGCGGCCATCATGCCGGGCAGCAGATCCCCGTCGCCGGTGATGAGCACGATGTCCGAGCAGGCGCGGTTGCGGGCCAGCTCCGTCAGCTCGGCGTGCATGGCGGCGTCGACGCCCTTCTGGGCCCACCGGCCGTCGCTGCGGGTCAGGGCGCCGAGCCGGACCGTCACGCGCGGCATGACACGCAGCCTGCGGTGCTCGGGCTGCGGTACGCGGTCGGGGGCTCCGTCGAACCAGTAGATCCGGAGCAGGGGGCGCTCGGTGTCGGATTCGGCGCGCTCACGGATGCCCTGGATCAGGGCGGTGTGATCGACGGTGATCCGGGACCGGGACGGTTCACCCGCGAGGAGACTCGCGGCGGCACCCAGCAGATACCCGGCGTCCACCAGGACGATGCAGCGGTCCACGCGATCCACCCTCTTTCCCTGGAGGTTCCCTGGAAGTAATGGTTCGGGTTTCCTTCGAGTCTGCCCGACCCTGCGGAGGTTAACGGCCGGAACTCGATCTTCGGCGTGGCGTATCCCGACTTCACTCTCCGACAGGGCTTATTACGCACGGTAATTCTCTGAAATGCGCAGGTTGTCGCCATATGTGAATCTGGTCGCGTCCTGGCCCCCAGATCCCCCTCAGGAGGAAGATCACCATGGGCAAGAACAAGAACCGCAAGCAGGGCGGCGATCAGAACCGCGCTTCGGCCGCGGAGCAGGCGCAGGAGCAGGCCAAGTCGTCGGCGGAGCAGGCCGAGTCGAGGATGAAGGACGCCGTGCAGTCGCAGGGCAGCCCTGCCGAGGTGGCCCGCAAGCACCAGCGTCGCTTCGGCCACAACTGACGCCCATACAGGCGCATATGCGTGAAGGGGCGCACCCGGACTTCCGGGTGCGCCCCTTCCCACGAACCGACGTGCCCGGCGGGACTTACCCGGCCAGACAGGACGGGCCGAGCAGCACCTTCAGGTCACCGAAAAGGGCGGGATCCGGCTGCACCCGGTGGCGGTCGAGCCGCAGCACCGTCGTCTTCTGCGCACCCTGGAGCTTGATCCGCACCTCGCTGTTGCCGCGGTGGTGACTGAGGATCTCGCCGAGGCGGCTGACCATCGGCGGCGTCACCTTCACCGTCGGAATGGTGATCAGGACGGGCGCGTTGGTACCCGCGTTCGACAGGTCGGGGACCTGGAGCTCCATCGCGACCAGACGCGGCACGTCCTCGCGCTTGTCGAGGCGGCCCTTGACGAACACCACGGCGTCCTCGACGAGTTGGGTCGAGACGAGCTGATACGTCGCCGGGAAGAACATGCACTCGATGGAGCCGGCGAGGTCCTCGACGGTCGCGATCGCCCAGGCGTTGCCCTGCTTGGTCATCTTGCGCTGGAGGCCGGAGATGATGCCGCCGATGGTGACGATCGAGCCGTCCGAGTAGTCACCGCCGGTGAGCTGTCCGATACCCGCGTCGGCCTTGTCGGACAGCACGTGCTCCAGGCCGAACAGCGGGTGGTCGGAGACGTACAGACCGAGCATCTCCCGCTCCTGGGCGAGGAGATACGTCTTCTCCCACTCGTCGGTGGAGAACTCCACGTCGAGCCCGAAGCCCGGCTCGCCGCCTGCCTCCTCGCCCCCTCCGAAGAGGTCGAACTGCCCTTCCGCTTCCTTGCGTTTGACCTGCACCACGTTGTCGATCATGGGTTCGTACTGCGCGGTCAGGCCCTTGCGGGTGTGCCCCATGGTGTCGAAGGCGCCCGCCTTGATCAGCGACTCCGTGGTCCGCTTGTTGCAGGCGGCGGCCTCGACCTTGTCGAGGTAGTCGGGGAAGGAGGCGAACTTCCCCTTGGCCTTGCGCGAGCGGACGATCGACTCGACCACGTTCGTACCGACGTTCCGGACGGCCTCAAGGCCGAAGAGGATCACGTCGTCGCCCTGGGCGGCGAAGTTGTGCACGGACTCGTTCACATTGGGCGGAAGCACCTTGATGCCCATGCGCCGGCACTCGTTCAGGTAAATGGCCGACTTGTCCTTGTCGTCCTTCACCGAGGTGAGCAGCGCCGCCATGTACTCGGCCGGGTAGTTCGCCTTGAGGTAGGCGGTCCAGTACGTGACGAGGCCGTACGCGGAGGAGTGCGCCTTGTTGAAGGCGTATCCGGCGAAGGGGACCAGGACGTCCCACAGGGCCTGGATCGCGGCGTCCGAGTAGCCGTTCTTCTTCGCCCCCTCCTGGAAGAGGACGAAGTTCTTCGCCAGCTCGTCGGGCTTCTTCTTGCCCATCACGCGGCGCAGGATGTCGGCTTCGCCGAGGGAGTACCCGGCGATGATCTGCGCGGCCTTCTGCACCTGCTCCTGGTACACGATGAGGCCGTAGGTCAGACCGAGCGTCTCCTTCAGGGGCTCTTCGAGCTCCGGGTGGATCGGCGTGATCTCCTGGCGGCCGTTCTTGCGCTCCGCGTAGTTGATGTGCGAGTTCATGCCCATCGGGCCCGGCCGGTACAGGGCCGATACGGCGGAAATGTCCTCGAAGTTGTCGGGCTGCATCTGGCGGAGCAGCGAACGCATGGGTCCGCCGTCGAACTGGAAGACGCCGAGCGTGTCACCACGGCAGAGCAGCTCGAAGGTCTTCGGGTCGTCGAGCGGGAGCGAGAGCATCTCCAGGTCGACGCCCTTGTCGTTGCGCACCATCTTGACGGCGTCGTCCATGATGGTGAGGTTGCGCAGGCCCAGGAAGTCCATCTTGAGCAGGCCGAGCGACTCGCACTGGGGGTAGTCCCACTGCGTGATCGTCACGCCGTCCGTGTGCCGCACCCAGATCGGCGCGTGGTCCACGATCGGCTCGCTGGACATGATGACGCCCGCGGCGTGCACGCCCATCTGCCGGACCAGGCCCTCGACACCCTTCGCGGTGTCGATGACCTTCTTCACGTCGGGCTCGTTCTCGTACATCCCCCGGATCTCGCCCGCCTCGCTGTAGCGCGGGTGCTTGGGGTCCGTGATGCCGGAGAGGTCGATGCCCTTGCCGAGGACGTCGGCGGGCATGGCCTTGGTGAGGCGGTCGCCCATCGCGTACGGATATCCGAGCACGCGCGCGGAGTCCTTGATGGCGTTCTTCGCCTTGATCTTTCCGTACGTACCGATCATGGCGACCTTGTCGGCGCCGTACTTCTCCGTCACGTACCGGATCACCTCGACGCGCCTGCGCTCGTCGAAGTCGATGTCGACATCGGGCATGGACACGCGCTCGGGGTTGAGGAACCGCTCGAAGATCAGGCCGTGCGTGATGGGGTCGAGGTCGGTGATGCCCATCGCGTACGCGACGATCGATCCGGCCGCGGAGCCACGGCCCGGGCCCACCGCGATGCCGTTGTTCTTCGCCCACATGATGAAGTCGGCGACCACGAGGAAGTACCCCGGGAAGCCCATCTGGATGATGATGTCCATCTCGTACTCGGCCTGCTGCTGCCGGTCCTCGGGGACACCGCCCGGGTAGCGGCGGCCCATGCCGACCCGGACCTCCTCCTGGAACCAGGTGACTTCGGTGAAGCCCTCCGGGATCTCAAACTTGGGCATGAGGTCGCGCTTCTCGAACATCCCGGTGGTGTCGATCTGCTCGGCGACCAGGAGCGTGTTGCGGCAGCCTTCCTGCCACGCGTCCGACGAGTCGATGGCGTACATCTCGTCCGTCGACTTCAGGTAATAGCCGGTGCCGTCGAAGCGGAAGCGGTCCGGATCCGAGAGGTTCTTGCCCGTCTGGATGCAGAGAAGGGCATCGTGGGCGACGGACTCGTGCGCGTACGTGTAGTGCGAGTCGTTCGTCACCAGCGGCGGGATGCCGAGCTTCTTGCCGACCCGGAGCAGGTCGTCGCGGACCCGGCGCTCGATGTCGATGCCGTGGTCCATCAGCTCCAGGAAGTAGCGGTCCTTGCCGAAGATGTCCTGGTACTCGGCGGCGGCCTTCACCGCCTCGTCGAACTGTCCCAGGCGCAGCCGGGTCTGGAGCTCTCCGGAGGGGCAGCCCGTGGAGGCGATCAGGCCCTCGGACCACTGGGAGATCGTCTCTTTGTCCATGCGCGGCCACTTCTGCAGCCAGCCCTCGGCGTACGCGTCCGACGACAGCCGGAAGAGGTTGTGCAGACCGGTGCTGTTCGACGCCCAGATCGTCTTGTGCGTGTACCCACCCGAACCCGACACGTCATCGCGCTTCTGATGCGGCTGACCCCACTTGACCTTCCGCTTGTTGCGGCGGGACTCCGGCGCCACATACGCCTCGATGCCGATGATCGGCGTCACGCCCGCCTTCTGCGCCGAGTGGAAGAAGTCGTACGCCCCGTGCAGGTTGCCGTGGTCGGACATGGCGACATGCGTCATGCCCATCTCATTACAGGCATTGAACATGTCCTTGAGCCGCGCGGCACCGTCCAGCAGCGAGTACTGGGTGTGGACGTGGAGGTGCGTAAAGGGCGGCTTGGTCACGGCGGGAGGCCTCCGGGGAACTCTTGGCGACAGGCTGCGGGCAGTCTGGGGGGACAGCGTGGAAGTCTAATCCGCGGCAGTGACAACCGGCGGGCACTCGGGGGTACCGTCGTCCATTGGACAGGTCGGAACACCTGTCCCAAATGTCATGCACGCCCTGTACCAGGAGGCACCCCGCGATGTCGGACCCGCAGCCCACCGCTGAGCAGCGCGGCGAGCAGATCCTCTCCGTCTTCGACACCGCGTTCGGCGATCTCCTCGCCGCGGACCCCGCCGCGTTCCGGGTGAAGTTCCGGAAGATGGCCGCCTCCGCGTTCGCGTTCTACCGCGGCACGGCCTGCCTCTTCTACGGGGACCTGGAGCGCGAGCAGCACGGCGGCCCGTACCTGGACGAGCGCACGGGACGGGTGTGGATCCACGGCGACCTGCACGCGGAGAACTTCGGCACGTACATGGACTCCCAGGGCCGCCTGATCTTCAACGTGAACGACTTCGACGAGGCGTACGTGGGCCCCTTCACCTGGGACCTGAAGCGCTTCGCCGCCTCCGTGGCCCTGATCGGGTACACGAAGGCGCTCAGCGACGAGCAGATCACCGACCTGGTCCGGATCTACGCTGCGGCGTACCGCGAGCGGATCCACGACCTGGCGACCGGCGCCAAGAGCGACGAGGTGCCGCCCTTCACCCTGGACACCGCCCAGGGACCGCTCCTGGACGCGCTGCGCGACGCGCGCTCGCTGACCCGCTTCGGTCTCCTGGACTCCATGACGGAGATCCGCGACTTCGAGCGCCGCTTCGCCCCGGGTGGCGGCTCCATCGAGCTCGACGCGGCCACGCGGTACAAGGTGCTTGCCGCCTTCGACGGATATCTGGAGACGCTGCCCGAGTCCTCGCTCACCCGCCCCGACTCGTACCGCGTGAAGGACGTCGTGGGGCGCCGCGGCATCGGCATCGGCTCCGCGGGACTGCCGTCGTACAACATCCTTCTCGAGGGCAACAGCGACGCCCTGGAGAACGACGTCGTGATCTACCTCAAGCAGGCGCAGACCCCGGCCGTCTCCCGGCACATCACCGACGGCGCGGTGCGCGACTACTTCCAGCACGAGGGGCACCGCACGGTCATCTCGCAGCGCGCGCTCCAGGCGCACGCCGACCCGTGGCTCGGCTGGACCGAGCTGGACGGCGCCGGACAACTGGTCGCCGAGGTCTCCCCGTACGCCGTGGACCTGGACTGGTCGGACATCGACGACTGGGACGAGATCGCCGCGGTCATCGCCGACCTGGGCCGCGCCACCGCCACGATGCACTCCGCCGCGGACGACGAGAGCGGCCACTCGGACCTGGTGCCGTTCTCCACGGAGCGCGCGATCGACGCCGCCATCGCGGCGGACGAAGAGGGCTTCGGTGACCTGCTCGTGGACTTCGCGCACGAGTACGGCGCAACGGCCCGCAAGGACCACCAGATCTTCGTCGACCTGTTCCGTAACGGTCGGATTCCGGGTCTGTAGGCACGAAGACGACGCCGTGTAACTCATAGGCACCCTTTAGGGCTGCCTTACGGGAGCACATGGCACACTCGGCTGCGCTATGGACATATCCGGGACCCAGCTCAGAGCCCTGCGCGCGGCGCTCTTCACGACGCTGGTCGTGACGCTCTCCGCCGCGTCGCACGTCCTGCTGTCCCGGGCCCCGCTGCCGCTGACCACCGTCGCGGTGATCACCGCGACGGTCTTCGTCATCGCGTACGCGCTGGCGGGGCGCGAGCGCGGGTACGCCCGGATCGCCGCCCTGCTCATCCCGCTGGAACTGGCCGCCGACACGGTGTTCACCACGGGGCAGCACGTCTGTTACGGCCAGGCGGGCGGTCCCGTCGCGGGCCCGCTGCGCTCCGTCGGCTTCGACGTGCTGTGCGGCGGCGCGAGCGTGGGCACCCCGCTGGCCCAGATGACCGGCGGTGACGGACACCGTGCCGCCGCGCTGCTCGCCGACGCCGATCCGGGCTCCGCCTGGCTGCTGCTCGGCGCGCACATCGCGGTGGGCCTGCTCGCGGCGGCCTGGCTGCGGCGCGGCGAGCGCGCCCTGGCCCAGGTCCTGCGCGCGGTGGGCGCCGCCACCTTCCGGCCGCTGCTCATCGCGGTCGCCGCCGTGAGCATCCGCTCGCGGCCCGTACGGCGTGCCTCGCGGCCCGCGAGCCGGGTGCGGACCGCGCGTACACGACTTCTCGTGCACTTCGTGGGACGGCGTGGACCGCCGTGCTCGGCCGTCTTCGCCTGAGCACCACCGTCCCCACGCATGTCACCCCTACGGAGAACATCATCATGAGCAAGCGCAACAGCCAGGCGGCCAAGTCGGCGGCCCGCGAGCGGATCCGTGCCCAGCAGGAAGCCGAGCGCAAGCGGCAGAAGCGGAAGCGGACGATGGTCGTCGGCGTCTCCGTCGTCGCGGTCCTGGCGATCGCGGGCGGCGTCGGCTACGCCGTCATGCAGGCCAACAAGCCCGGCCACTGGGAAGCCGCCAAGGACGAGAAGCTGGTCAAGCCGGCGAACTCCTCGGGCACGGACGGCACCACCGTCGTCCTCGGCAAGGACAGCGCCAAGAAGACCCTCAAGGTCTACGAGGACCCGCGCTGCCCGGTCTGCGCCAGCTTCGAGCAGGCGGTCGGCCCGACGGTCGACAAGGACCTGAAGGACGGCAAGTACAAGATCCAGTTCATCGGCGCCTCGTTCCTCGACCGCAACCTCACGGGTGAGGGTTCCAAGAACGCGCTCAGTGCGATGGGTGCCGCCCTGAACGTGAGCGACCAGGCCTTCCTCGACTACAAGAAGGCGCTGTTCTCCAAGGAGAACCACCCCTCCGAGACGGAGGACAAGTTCAAGGACGACGCGTATCTCACCAAGATCGCGAATCAGGTCCCGGAGCTCAAGAAGAGCAAGACCTTCGCGAAGGACGTCAAGGACGGCACGTACGACCGCTGGGCCCTGGAGATGGCGAAGAAGTTCGACGACAACAAGGACGGCGTCGACGGCACGCCCTCCTTCGTCATGGACGGCAAGAAGCTGACCGGCCCCGACAAGAAGAACGCTCCCTCGACGGTCGAGGACTACAAGAAGGCCGTCGACGCGGCGCTCAAGGCCTGAGGCCGAGCGGACCGGAAGTCCGCTCACTGAGGGCCGCTCACTGAGATCCGCTCACTGGGCGGCACACAGCGGAAGAGCGGGCGAACGTTTGGTCGTTCGCCCGCTCTCGGCGATTACCGATCAGTATGGTGATCGCCCGTGACCAGTCGAAACAGCGCCCACAGACCGCTCAACTCCCCGGCCCCGCGCCGCCGTACGGTCGTCAAGGCCGCTGCCGCCACCGCGGCCCTCGCGCCGCTCGCCGCGGCACCCCTCGCCCACGCCGCCGAAGGGCCCGCGTTCCACCACGGAGTCGCGTCCGGCGATCCCCTGCCCGACGGCGTCCTGCTGTGGACCCGCGTGACGCCGACGCCCGAGGCCACTCCGGGCTCCGGCAAGGGGCCCGACACCGAGGTGAGTTGGCAGATAGCCAGGGACAAGGGCTTCACCCAGGTCGTCGGCCACGGCAGCACGACCGCGCGGGCCACGGCCGACCACACGGTCAAGGCCGACGTAAGGGGCTTGAGCCCTGCCACCACCTATTACTTCCGCTTCTCCGTGGGCGGCTCCGGCGACGGCGGCACCCCGGTCCACTCCCCCGTGGGCCGCACCCGCACCACCCCCGCGCACGAAGCGGCGGCCCCCGGTGTCCGGTTCGGCGTGGTGTCCTGCGCCAACTGGGAGGCCGGCTACTTCTCCGCGTACCGCCACCTCGCGGCCCGCACCGAGCTCGACGCGGTCCTGCACCTCGGCGACTACCTCTACGAGTACCCCAGCGGCGAGTACCCGGCCGCCGGGTACGGGGTGCGTCAGCACCAGCCACTGCACGAGATCGTCAGCCTCGCCGACTACCGCGCCCGGCACGGCGCCCACAAGACCGATTTGGACGCGCGGGCGATGCACGCGGCCCACCCTGTGATCGCGATCTGGGACGACCACGAGTTCGCCGACAACACCTGGTCGGGCGGCGCGGTGAACCACTCCCCTCAGACCGAGGGCGACTGGGCGCAGCGCATGGCGGCAGCGAAACAGGCGTACTTCGAGTGGATGCCCGTACGCCCTTCTACTGAGGGAACCGTCTACCGCCGCCTGCGCTTCGGCAAGCTGGCCGACCTGCACCTGCTCGACCTGCGCTCCTTCCGCTCCGAGCAGGCGGGCTTCGGCAGCGGCGACGTGGACGATCCGGAGCGTACGATCACGGGCCGCGCCCAGCTCGACTGGCTGAAGGCGGGCCTCGCCGCGTCGGACGCCTCCTGGAAGCTGGTCGGCACCTCGGTGATGATCTCGCCGGTCGCCTTCGGTTCCGTACCGGCTCACCTGCTCGAACCCATCGCGGAGTTGCTCGGCCTGCCCAAGGAGGGCCTCGCCGTCAACGGCGACCAGTGGGACGGCTACACGGACGACCGCAAGGAGCTCATCTCCCACCTGGTCGACAAGGCCATCCGGAACACGGTCTTCCTCACCGGGGACATCCACATGGCCTGGGCGAACGACGTCCCGGTCAGGGCCGCCACGTATCCCGGATCGCCCTCCGCGGCCACGGAGTTCGTCGTCACGTCCGTGACCTCCGACAACGTGGACGACATGCTGCACGTCGCCCCGCACACCCTCTCGCTGGTCGCGGTGGGCGCGGTCAAGGCGGCCAACCGCCACGTGAAGTGGCTGGACATGGACTCGCACGGCTACGGCGTCCTCGACGTCACCGCCGAGCGCTCCCAGATGGACTACTACGTCCTGTCCGACCGCAAGGACCCCGGGGCGACGTCCTCGTGGGCCCGTTCGTACCGCACCCGCAGCGGCACCCAGAAGGTCGAGCGGGCCTCATCCCCGGTGCGCTGACCGGGTCACGCGTGTCGGTGGTGCCCTCTACGCTGGGGACATGAGCGGCCAGGGGGACATGGTGGACGGACGCTTCGAGCTCCTCGAGCGGCTCGGCAGCGGCGGCATGGGCACGGTGTGGCGGGCGCGCGACACCGTGCTGCATCGCGAGGTGGCCGTCAAGGAAGTGCGGCCCGCGGAGCGGGAGCTGACGGGCGAGGAGTCGCGCGTCCTGCGGGAGCGGGTGCTGCGCGAGGCCAGAGCACTCGCCCGGCTCAACCACCCGCATGTGGTGACGATCCATCACATCGTGGACACCGGCCCGCACCCCTGGCTGGTGATGGAGCTGCTGCCGGGGCGCACGCTCCAGGATCTCCTGGAGCAGGGCACGTTGCCGCCGCACGAGGCCGCGCGCATCGGCCGTGAGCTGCTCTCGGCGCTGCGCGTCGCCCACGCGGCGGGCATCCTGCACCGGGATGTGAAGCCCGCCAACGTCCTGCTGCGAGGCGAGGCCCCCGGCTCCACAGGCCCCTCCGTGGTGCTCACGGACTTCGGCATCGCATCGCTGCGGGGTTCCACGCAGCTCACGGCGACCGGCGACCTGATCGGCTCGCCGGAGTACATCGCGCCCGAGCGCATCCGCGGCACGGACGAGGGCCCGGCGGCCGACCTCTGGTCGCTCGGCCTCGTCCTGTACGTCGCCGTGGAGGGCGTGAGCCCGCTGCGCCGCTCCTCGACGCTGGCCACACTCGCCGCCGTGCTGGACGACTCCGTGCCGCCGCCGGTGCGCTCCGGACCCCTCGCCCCGGTCCTGAGCGCCCTTCTCGTGCGGGACCCTGCGCTGCGCCCTGACGCGGAGCGCCTGGACGCGATGCTCGCCGCGGTGGCGAACGGCATCGCCTGGCAGCCGACGGAGACCGCGGAGCGCCCCGCTGCCCCGGTGGGGCCCGCTCCCCCGGTGGGGCCCGCTCCCCCGGTGGAGCCCGCTGTCACGGTGGGACCGCCGCCCGCCGGGCCCCGAAGACGTACGCCGGTGATCGTCGCGGTCATTGCCGTGGCGCTCGCCCTGGTGGCCGGTGCCGCGCTGGTGCTCGCGCTGCGGGACGGGGACGGTGCGGGCGGGGAGGAGTCCAAGAGCCCCGCCCAGAGCGAAAGCCCTGACCGGAGCGAAAGCCCTGACCGGAGCCAAAGCCCCGATGCGACCACGCCGTCGGTGTCGGCATCGCCGTCGGCATCGGCATCCGTATCGGCATCGGCATCGGCGTCGGCGACGCCGCCCGCGTCGGGCAGCTGGATCGCACAGCTCTTCTCCGAGCCCGTCGGCACGGGCGCGGACGCCCGCGACCGCCGGCTCTCGGCCGTGCGCAAGGACGTCCCCGAGGCGGAGTACCTGCGCAGCGACGACTACGCCTCGCTGCGGCCGGGCTTCTGGGTGATCTACGCACCCGGGCCGTTCACGGACGGCCGGGCCGCCCTGCGGTTCTGCCAGGAGCGCGGCAGGACCACCGGCAACGAATGCGTCGGGCGGTATCTCAGCTCCAGCGGCGGCGACTACGGCCTGCAGTGCAAGCCGCCCGCGAGCGCCCCGGTGGGCCGCTGCACGCGCGCGTGAGGGCCACCGGGTGACGGGTTACAGGGATTCCAGGAAACCGATCGCCGTCCGCCACGTCGCCTCGGCCGCCTCCGCGTCGTAGTCGTCGAGGTCGGGGTCGGTGTAGATGTGTCCGGCGCCGGCATAGCGGTAGACCTCGACGTCGGCGCCCGCGCGCCCCATCTGGAGGTACCACGCGCTCAGCCAGTCGTCCGTCTCGAACGGGTCCGGCTCGGCCACGTGCAGCTGCACCGGAAGCTCGTCCACCGTGGTGTTCTCCGCGATGTCGGACGTGCCGTGCAGGAGCAGAAGGCCGCGCGCCTTGTCGTCGCCGAGGGCGAGGGTCTGCGCGGTGGCGGCGCCGAACGAGAACCCGGCGTAGACCAGACCCCGCTCGGAGTAGGGCGCGGAGGCCAGAATCGCCCGCTTCAGGAGCTCGTCCTTCCCGAGCTCGTCCTTGAAGGCCATGCCTTCCTCGACGGTGTCGAAGGTGCGCCCGTCGAAGAGGTCGGGCGTCCACACCTCGTGTCCCTCCGCGCGCAGCCGGTCGGCCGCCGCGTGCACCGCGGGCCGCAGCCCGTACGTCGAGTGGAAAAGCATGATGTTCATGAGGCCATCGTGCCACCTACCCTCGGGGGCATGGAGAACGTACTGCGTCCGTTGATCGTGGTCGGCGGCTCGGTCGTGCTCACGCTGGCCGTGGGATGGCTGGCCGATGTGCTGCTGCGCCGGGCCGACGACCGTCACCCCGACAACCCCCTGTGGGGCCTGCTGCGCCGCTGCAGGCTGCCGCTCCAACTCGTCATGTGCGCCACCTTGTTGCGCGGCTCCTTCGAGCAGGCCAAGATCGCCGAGGATCATTCGGCGGGCATCGGCCAGACCCTGACGCTGGTGCTCATCGGCTCGGTGGCCTGGCTCCTGGTCCGCATCGCGACCGCCATCGTCGAGGCCACCTACGCCCAGTACGCCAACGCCCACCGCGATCCGGCCCGGGTCCGCAGGGTGCGTACGCAGGTCACACTCATCCAGCGGGTGGTCACCGCGATCGTCGGTGTCGTGGCCGTCGGGGCGATGCTCCTCACGTTCCCGGCCATGCAGACGGCAGGGACGTCCCTGCTCGCATCGGCCGGCGTACTCGGCATCGTCGCGGGCGTCGCAGCCCAGTCCACGCTCGCCAATCTCTTCGCGGGGCTGCAGATCGCCTTCGGCGACATGGTGCGGATCGGCGACACGGTCGTCGTGGACGGCGAGTGGGGCACGATCGACGAGATCACGCTGACTTTCCTGGCCGTGCGGACCTGGGACGAGCGCCGGATCACGATGCCGGTGTCGTACTTCGTGTCGAAGCCCTTCGAGAACTGGTCGCGCGGCGGCTCCCAGATGACCGGCACGGTCTTCTTCCAGCTGGACCACTCGGCACCCATCACCGAGATGCGCGAGAAGCTCCAGGACATCCTGCGCGAGTGCGCGGCCTGGGACGGCAGGGACTGGGGCCTCGCGGTCACGGACACGACGCCGAACACGATCCAGGTCCGCGCCCTGGTCACCGCCAAGGACGCGGACGACATCTGGACGGTGCGGGTGACGGTGCGCGAGCACCTGGTCCGCTGGCTGACCGACCACCACGCGTACGCGTTGCCGCGGGTCAACACGGCCTGGGCCGAACCGCCGCCGGACGGCGACCGCCCGCATCCGCCCCCGCCGATCGTGCCGCGCACGGGCCGGGGCTGAGCCCCACCGAGGGACGACCCCAGAGGCTCGCCTCAGGACCGCAGGCTGCGTACGTCCAGCTGGTGCAGGACCCGGTCGACGATCTCCGGATCGGCGCCGGGTTCGCTGCGCGCGGCGAGGATCTCGTGGCGGGCGGCCGACATCATGTCGCGCTGGATGCGCTGGACCGCCTTGAGACGGTCGGCGCGCTTGGAGTACCGCTCGCGCCGCTCGTCGTCGACGATGTCGGGGCTGATCCTGGCCCCGATGTCGAAGGCCCCGCGCAGCAGCCGCTCGGAGAGGTCCTCCGGCAGCTCCTCGACCTCCTCGATCTCCTTGAGGCGGCGCTTGGCCGCCTTGGCCGCCCGGACGGCGAGGTCCCGCTCGACGGCCCGCTCGGCGTCGGTGTCGGCCCGCACCCCGAGCTTCTTCACCAGCCAGGGCAGGGTGAGCCCCTGGACGACGAGGGTGGCCATGATCACGCAGAAGGCGATGAAGATGATCTCGTCGCGGGCCGGGAAGGGATCGCCGTTCTCCGTCTTGAGCGGAATGGCGAGGGCGAGGGCTACCGATGCCACGCCGCGCATCCCGGACCACCACATGACGACGGTCTCGCGCCAGGTCGTCGGGATGTCCTCGTCGTAGTCCCGCAGCTTGTGCAGCCGCTTGGCCAGCCAGGTGGCGGGCAGCAGCCACAGCAGTCGTACGCCGACGACGACCGCGACGACCGCCGCGCCCCAGCCGATCATCTGCAGCTCACGGCCGTTCGCCGTACCGAAGACGTTGTGCAGTTCGAGCCCGATGAGCCCGAAGGCGACACCGGTGACCAGCGTGTCCACGATCTGCCAGAACGTCTGCCCGGTGATCCGGCCGAGCACGTCGTCGGCGTCGGCGCCGTGCTCCGCCAGATAGAGCGCGGTGGTCAGTACGGCGAGCACACCGGAGCCGAGCAGCTCCTCGGCCAGCACATAGCTCACGAAGGGCACGAGCAGTGTCAGGCCGGTCTGCAGGGTGGCCTCGCCGAGCAGTCCCATCAGCTTGTTGGTGAGCCAGCCGAGCGCGAAGCCGACGGCGACGGCGACCACTCCGGAGAGCACCAGCTGCCCCACCGCCGACGGCCACGAGAACGTCCCGCTGATCGCCGCCGCGATCGCCACGTGGTAGAGCACGATCGCCGTGACGTCGTTGAAGAGGCCCTCCCCCTCCAGGATCGACACGAGCCGTCGCGGCAGCCCGAGCGACCCGGCGACGGCGGTCGCCGCGACCGGGTCTGGCGGAGCGACGAGGGCGCCGAGCGCCACGGCCGCGGCGATCGGAAGGCCGGGGACGACCGAGTTGGCGATCGCTGCGACCGCCGCGGTGGTCACGAAGACCAGGGCCACGGCGAGCAGGAAGATGGGGCGTCTGTTGGCCGTGAACTGCCGCCAGGAGGTGCGCTGGACGGCCGCGTACAGCAAGGGCGGAAGGACCAGCGGAAGGATGTCGGGCGGGATCTCGACGTTCGGTACCCAGCTGACGAAGGCGAGGACGATCCCGGCCAGCGTCATGAGGACGGGCGCGGGCAGCCCGAGCCGCTCCCCCAGCGGAACCGTCACCACGGCACCGAGCAACAGAATGAGCAGCAGCGCCAGCTGGTCCACGGTGCGCCCTCCGGGGGTTCGAGGCGGTTGGAGGCGGGGCGAAGGAGTTCGAGGCTCGAACGATCAAGACCTCAACCCTGCCACGCGTTCCCCCCGAACCGGGCCAACGCCGGTGGTGCCGCTAGTCCAGGGCCTTCCGCATCGCCCGGTGCGCGATCCCCGCGTCCGGGAACTCGGGGCCGTAGACCTCGTATCCCAGCCGTTCGTAGAACCCCAGCGCATGCGTCTGCGCGTGCAGGTCCACGGCGGTGAGGCCACGCGCGCGTGCCGCGTCCTCGATCGCCCGCACCAGGGCGGCTCCCACACCGAGGCCGCGCGCGGCCCTGGTCACCGCGAGGCGGCCGAGCGCGCCCACCTCGGCGTCGCCGCCGTTCTTGGCCGCGGCCGCCTCGCCGGTGAGCAGCCGGCCCGTGCCCAGCGGAAGACCGTCGTCGCGGACCGCGATGACGTGCACCGCGTCGGCGTCGTACGCGTCGTACTCGAGGTCCTCGGGAACCTGCTGCTCCACGACGAAGACTTCCTTGCGGACCGCGAAGCAGGCCTCCAGGTCGTCGCTCTCGACCGCTACCCGGCAGGTCACCCCGGCGCTCATGAGCTCTCGGCCCGGACCCGGTCGAGCGCCTGCTGGAGGTCGTCGGGGTAGGTGCTCTCGAACTCCACCCACTGCCCGTCCCCGGGGTGCTCGAAGCCGAGCCGCACCGCGTGCAGCCACTGGCGCGTGAGGCCGAGACGCTTGCCGAGGGTGGGGTCCGCGCCGTACGTCAGGTCGCCCACGCACGGGTGGCGGTGGGCCGACATGTGCACGCGGATCTGGTGCGTGCGGCCCGTCTCCAGCTTGATGTCGAGCAGCGAGGCCGCCCGGAACGCCTCGATGAGGTCGTAGTGCGTGACGGAGGGCTTGCCCTCGGCCGTGACCGCCCACTTGTAGTCGTGGTTCGGGTGGCGGCCGATGGGGGCGTCGATCGTGCCGCTCATCGGGTCGGGGTGGCCCTGCACCAGGGCGTTGTAGCGCTTGTCGACCGTGCGCTCCTTGAACTGCCGCTTCAGGGAGGTGTACGCGCGCTCCGACTTGGCGACCACCATGAGGCCGGAGGTGCCCACGTCGAGGCGGTGCACGATGCCCTGGCGCTCGGCGGCACCGGAGGTCGAGATGCGATATCCGGCGGCCGCGAGGCCGCCGATCACCGTGGTGCCGGTCCAGCCAGGGCTCGGATGCGCGGCCACACCCACCGGCTTGACGATCACGAGGATGTCGTCGTCGTCATGGATGATCTCCATGCCCTCGACGGGCTCGGCGACGATCTGCACCGGTGCGGGCGCCTGCGGCATCTCCACCTCCAGCCAGGCGCCGCCGTGCACACGCTCGGACTTGCCGACCACGCTGCCGTCGACCATCACCTTGCCTGCCGCCGCGAGCTCTGCGGCCTTCGTGCGGGAAAAACCGAACATGCGAGAGATGGCGGCGTCGACGCGCTCGCCCTCCAGGCCGTCCGGCACGGGCAGGGTACGGATCTCGGGAATCGTGCTCACCCATTGAGTATGCAGGAGCGCACTGACACTCCCGCACCACGAGTCCCCGCCGAGGGCTCAGTCCTTGTGGACGGTCCCGTCCGGGTCCAGGCCGCGGAAGGAAAGGATCACGATCAGGAAGCCACCGCACACGATCGCCGAGTCCGCGAGATTGAACACCGCGAAGCCCTTCGGCGCGATGAAGTCGACCACCGCTCCCTCGAACACACCGGGGGCACGGAAGATGCGGTCGGTGAGGTTCCCCAGGGCGCCGCCGAGCAGCATGCCGAGAGCGATCGCCCACGGCAGGCTGTAGAGCTTGCGGGCCAGACGGGCGATCACCACGATCACGGCCGCCGCGATGCAGGTGAAGATCACGGTGAAGGCCTCGCCGATCCCGAAGGCGGCGCCCGCGTTCCGGATGGCGTTGAACTGGAGCCAGTCGCCGATGATCTCGATCGGCTCGTGGTGCTCGAGCTTCGCGACGACGATCATCTTGCTGATGAGATCCAGGGCGTACGCCAGCACGGCCACCGCGAACAGGACGAGGATCCTGCGCTTGCCCTTGGGCCGCTCCTCGTCCGGCGAAACCTGCTCGCCCTTCGAGGCCGAGGCCTGCTCGTCCTGCCCCGTCGCCTCGCCGGAGCCCGAGGCGGACTGCTCCGGCTCGGGCTCAGCAGCCTCAGGGATATCCGGCGTACCGATGATGCGCTCCGCCTCTGCCACGTGAGTCCCTCAACCTAGGTACCTGACTGGGGACGAGGGTACGGCACACACGTACGGCACCAGATGGTCAGGCCGTGTTCAGTAGCGGCGTTCCTGCTTCTGCTTGCAGTCCATGCACAGAGTCGCGCGCGGGAAGGCCTGCATCCGCGCCTTGCCGACGGGATTGCCGCAGTTCTCGCAGATGCCGTACGTCCCGGCGTCGAGACGCTCCAGGGCGCGCTCCGTCTGTTCGAGCATCTCGCGCGCGTTGGCGGCCAGGGACATCTCATGTTCCCGCGTGATGTTCTTCGTGCCGGTGTCCGCGTCGTCGTCGCCGGCGCCGTCCCCGGAGTCACGCATCAGACCCGCCAGAGCGTCCTCGGACGAGGTGATCTCGCTGCTGAGCCGCAGGGCCTCGCTCTGGAGCTCGGCACGGGCCTCCGCGACCTCCTCCGGGGTCCAGGGGTCCTCGCCGGGGCGGACCGCGAGCTCACCGGGCTCCGCCGCCGCGATTCGCGCCTTGGGCACCGCCGTCGGCTTCTTGGCTGCCGTCGCCGTGCCCGGAGTCTTCTTCGTGACCACTGTCGTGGCTCCCGTCGTCTCCGCGGCCTGAGCCGCACCCTCGGCCACTGTCGCAGCCGTCTTCTTGGCCGTGCTCTTCTTGGCCGTGCTTTTCTTGGCAGCTGTCTTCTTGGCTGCTGTCTTCTTGCCTGCGGCGGCCTTCTTTGCCGCAGGCGCCTTCTTCGCCGCGGAGGGCTCCTTGGCCGCGTCCTCCCCGGCACCGGCCGCCGTCTTCTTGCCGATGTCGGCGACCTTGGCGACCGCCTTCTTGGCGACGGCTTTCTTCGCGGCTGCCTTCTTCGCCACGGTCTTCTTGGCGACGGTCTTCTTCGTGGCGGTCTTCTTCGTGGCCGCGCCCGTGGATCTGCCCGACGCCGAATGCTGTACGGCGGTCTTTTTCGCCACCATGGCCGCGGCCCCTTCACATATTGTGATCTTGCTCGCGCAATCGTGCTGGGACGATAAATCGACTCAGGGTCCGCGGCAACGGGGCACGCCGCCCGATACGCCCGCCCCACGGGTGCCGTGCGGCGAGCATGCATGCGTTGTGCCCAGCTCCCAGCCGGGTAATCCGCCCGGCATGACGGACCGGGAGCCGGGCGCTCCGCATGTCGCCATTCGGGTCAGTCCCGCCGGTCGCGACGGCGTCGGACCCCAGCCCGCTTCAAGGCCTCAAACGGGCATAAACTGGTGCATGACCAAAGAAGGTGCGCCATGCGCAAGACAGCCGACTGCCGAGAGTTCCCGAGCGAGACCAACTGCACCCTCGCCATCTCCGGCGAAGAGGAAGAAGTGGTCCGCGCCGCCAGCGAGCACGCCGTGTCGGTCCACGGTCACACCGACAGCGCGGAGCTGCGGAAGATGGTCCGCGACTCCCTCCGGGACGAGGCCCCCCAGCACGCCTGAAGCCCCCGCCGCCCCGAATAACCGGTCGGCCGTGCCCGGCCCGGCCCCGTACACTGAGCGGAGCGAGAAGCGTGGATGGGGACGAGTAGCGGCGTACGCGGCCATGAGCGACCCGGGGACGGTGTGAGCCCGGGGGCAGGCGCGACGCGAAGATCACCCCGGAGCCGCCGGAAGAAAGCCGAAGCACACGCAGAGGCCACTAGACCCGGCATCGCGACCCCAATGAGGGGGCGTTCCCGTGCGCCACACGCGCTGGGAAGGCCAAGGAGGGTGGTACCGCGGGAGCGCGACAAGCGGCTCTCGTCCCTCCGACGGAACGGAATCGTCCGCCGGAGGAAGCGCGTTGAACACGCAGCCGTTGCATACGCAGCCGCAGTACCGCCAGGTGCCCGCCCAGGTCGACCTGCCCGCCCTTGAGCACGCCGTGCTCGACTTCTGGCGCGAGCAGAAGATCTTCGCCAAGAGCCTGGAGCAGTCCGAGGGCCGCCCCGAGTGGGTGTTCTACGAAGGTCCGCCCACCGCCAACGGCATGCCGGGCGCCCACCACATCGAGGCCCGCGTCTTCAAGGACGTCTTCCCGCGCTTTCGCACCATGCGGGGCTACCACGTCGCCCGCAAGGCCGGCTGGGACTGCCACGGCCTGCCGGTCGAGCTCGCGGTCGAGAAGGAGCTCGGCTTCAACGGCAAGAAGGACATCGAGGCGTACGGCATCGCCGAGTTCAACGCCAAGTGCCGTGAGTCCGTGACCCGGCACACCGACGCCTTCGCCGACCTCACGACCCGCATGGGCTACTGGGTCGACCTCGACGACGCGTACCGGACGATGAACCCCGAGTACGTCGACTCGGTCTGGTGGTCCCTGAAGGAGATCTTCAACAAGGACCTCCTGGTCCAGGACCACCGCGTCGCCCCCTGGTGCCCGCGCTGCGGCACCGGCCTCTCCGACCACGAGCTGGCGCAGGGGTACGAGACGGTCGTCGACCCCTCCGTCTTCGTCCGCTTCCCGCTCACCGGCGGCCCGCTGGCGGGCGATGCGGCCCTCCTGGTGTGGACGACCACCCCGTGGACCCTCGTCTCCAACACCGCGGTCGCCGCGCACCCGGACGTCACGTACGTCGTCGCGACCAATGGCGAAGAGAAGCTCGTGGTCGCCGAGCCGCTCGTCGAGAAGGCCCTCGGCGAGGACTGGGAGACCACGGGTCAGACGTTCACCGGCGCCGAGATGGAGCGCTGGACCTACCAACGCCCCTTCGAGCTTGTCGAGTTCCCCGCGCCCGCGCACTACGTGGTCAACGCCGACTACGTGACCACCGAGGACGGCACCGGTCTGGTCCACCAGTCCCCCGCCTTCGGTGAGGACGACCTCAAGGTCTGCCGCGCGTACGGCCTCCCGGTCGTGAACCCGGTGCGCCCCGACGGCACCTTCGAGGAGGACCTCCCGCTGGTAGGCGGTGTCTTCTTCAAGAAGGCCGACGAAAAGCTCACCGAGGACCTCCAGGACCGCGGTCTGCTCTTCCAGCACATCCCGTACGAGCACAGCTACCCGCACTGCTGGCGCTGCCACACCGCGCTCCTCTACTACGCGCAGCCGTCCTGGTACATCCGCACGACGGCCGTCAAGGACCGCCTCCTTCAGGAGAACGAGAAGACCAACTGGTTCCCGGACTCGGTCAAGCACGGCCGCTTCGGCGACTGGCTCACCAACAACGTCGACTGGGCGCTGTCCCGCAACCGCTACTGGGGCACCCCGCTGCCCATCTGGCGCTGCGAGGAAGGCCACTTGACCTGTGTGGGCTCGCGCGCCGAGCTCTCCGACCTGACAGGCACCGACCAGTCGGACCTCGATCCGCACCGCCCGTTCATCGACGCGGTCACCTTCCCCTGCCCGACCTGCCAGGGGACCGCGACGCGCGTCCCCGAGGTCATCGACGCCTGGTACGACTCCGGTTCGATGCCGTTCGCGCAGTGGGGATACCCCCACAAGAACAAGGAGCTCTTCGAGAGC
The DNA here is from genome assembly GCF_055577645.1 of Streptomyces sp. NPDC033180. Taxonomy (NCBI): domain Bacteria; kingdom Bacillati; phylum Actinomycetota; class Actinomycetes; order Kitasatosporales; family Streptomycetaceae; genus Streptomyces; species Streptomyces sp. NPDC033180. The sequence goes on from NZ_JBVIPU010000001.1 coordinate 365,041, forward strand.
CGCTACCCCGCGCAGTTCATCTCGGAGGCCATCGACCAGACCCGCGGCTGGTTCTACACACTGATGGCGGTGGGCACCCTCGTCTTCGACAAGTCGAGTTACGAGAACGTCGTCTGCCTCGGCCACATCCTCGCCGAGGACGGCCGCAAGATGTCCAAGCACCTGGGCAACACCCTCGACCCCATCCCGCTCATGGACCAGCACGGCGCCGACGCGGTGCGCTGGTTCATGGCGGCAGGCGGCTCCCCGTGGGCGGCACGCCGCGTGGGCCACGGCACCATCCAGGAGGTCGTCCGCAAGACGCTCCTCACGTACTGGAACACGGTCGCCTTCCAGGCCCTGTACGCCCGTACGTCGAAGTGGGCCCCCAGCGACGCCGACCCGGCGCCCGCCGATCGCCCGCTCCTGGACCGCTGGCTGCTCAGCGAGCTGCACGCGCTCACGGACCAGGCCACCCAGGCCCTTGAGGGCTATGACACCCAGCGCGCGGGCAAGCTCCTGTCCACGTTCGTCGACAACCTCTCGAACTGGTACGTACGCCGTTCCCGCCGCCGCTTCTGGCAGGGCGACAAGGCGGCCCTGCGCACCCTGCACGAGGTCCTGGAGACGGTCACCCGCCTGATGGCCCCGCTGACGCCGTTCATCGCCGAGCGCGTCTGGCAGGACCTGGTGGTGCCGGTCACCCCGGACGCCCCGGAGTCGGTCCACCTGACGTCCTGGCCCGAGGCCGACCTGACGGCGATCGACCCTGACCTGTCGAAGCAGATGGTGCTGGTGCGTCGCCTGGTGGAGCTGGGCCGCGCCACGCGCGCCGAGTCGGGCGTCAAGACCCGCCAGCCGCTGTCCCGCGCCCTGGTCGCGGCCACGGGCTTCGAGTCGCTCAACCCGGAGCTGCACGCCCAGATCACCGAGGAGCTCAACGTCTCCTCGCTCGCGTCGCTCTCCGAGGTCGGCGGCTCACTGGTCGACACGACCGCGAAGGCCAACTTCCGCGCGCTCGGCAAGCGGTTCGGCAAGGGCGTCCAGGCGGTCGCCAAGGCCGTCGCCGACGCCGACGCGGCCGCGCTGTCCCTGGCCCTGCGCGAGGGCACGGCATCGGTCGAGGTCGAGGGCGAGACGGTGACGCTGGCCCCGGACGAGGTCATCATCACGGAGACCCCGCGCGAGGGCTGGTCGGTGGCGTCCGACTCCGGTGCCACGGTCGCCCTGGACCTGGAGATCACTGAGGAGCTGCGGCGGGCCGGTCTGGCCCGTGACGCGATCCGTCTGATCCAGGAGGCCCGCAAGAACAGCGGTCTGGACGTCGCGGACCGGATCGCCCTGCGCTGGACCTCCACGGACCCGGCCGTGTCCACGGCCCTGTCCGACCACGCCGACCTCATCGCGGACGAGGTCCTCGCCACGGACTTCTCCCAGGGCGAGGCCGACGACGCGTACGGCGAGACGTTCACGGACGAGCCCCTGTCCCTGACGTTCCGCCTCCGCAAGGCGTAGTTGCCAGGGCAGCACGAGAACCGGCGAAGGCCCGGTCCCGCCGAAGATCTTGGCGGGACCGGGCCTTCGGCGTTGCGTACCCACGTACAGATGAACGTTTCTGCACCCATCCCCTCGGCGAGCACCCCTTGGCAAGCGGGCACACAAAGGGCGAGGCCCCCAGAAGTTCTGGGGGCCTCGCCCTGAACGCTGCCGACGCCTAAGGCGTGGAAACGGCCGTCAGTTGTCGTCCTCGTCGATGAGGAAGCCACGCATCGGCGACGGAGCCTGCTGCATGGGCTGCGGGGCCTGCGGCCGCACCGGCGCCATCGGCTGGGTCATCGCCGGCGACATCTGCTGCTGGCCGCCGTAGGACGGACCGGCGTTCTGCTGGTTGCCGCCCATCGACTGCTGACCGCCGTACGAGGGGGCGCCCGCGCCGGCCGGTGCCATGGAAGGCGCCGGGGACGGCGGAAGGGAAGCCGTCGCCGGGGTCCGCGGCGGGGCCAGCGAGTCGTCGGCCTGGGTCTCCAGCTGACGGAGCTGCGACTCCAGGTAGGACTTCAGACGCGTGCGGTACTCGCGCTCGAAGCCGCGCAGGTCCTCGACCTTGCGCTCCAGCGTGGCGCGGGCGGACTCCAGGGAGCCCATCGCGACGCGGTGCTTCTCCTGCGCGTCCCGCTCCAGGGCGTCGGCCTTGGCACGGGCGTCACGCTCGAGGCCCTCGGCGCGCGAACGGGCCTCGCCGACGATCTTGTTGGCCTCGGAACGGGCCTCCGCGATCGCCTGGTCAGCGGTCTGCTGGGCAAGGGAGAGCACGCGCGCGGCGCTGTCGCCACCGGGGCCCTGACCGGGCTGGGGCATCTGCGGACCGTGGCCGCCCATGGGACCACCCATGGGGCCGCCCATCGGGCCACCCTGGCCCATCGGGCCCGGACCCTGCGGACCACCCTGCGGGCCGTGCCCACTGGGGCCGGCGGGCAGCTGCGGCGCACCACCGGGCAGCTGCGGCGGGCCGCCCATCTGCTGGTGCTGCGGGTGCTGCTGCTGCGGCGGCACCGGCTGCGGACCCGATATTGCGGCGGGCACCGGGGCGCCGGGACCGCGCTGGTCCTGCGGTTCCGGAGGCTTGCGCATGCCGCCCTGTTGCTGGTTCTGCGCGGCGGCGCGGGTGGCAGCGGCCAGTTTGGCGCGCAGGTCCTCGTTCTCGCGGAGCAAGCGAGTCAGTTCGGCTTCGACCTCATCGAGGAAGGCATCGACCTCGTCCTCGTCATAGCCTTCTCGGAGGCGGACGGTCGTGAACTGCTTGTTCCGCACGTCCTCGGGGGTCAACGGCATCTCTTCACCTCAACGTAGTCGTCGGCATTCGGCAAGACCGTATCGTTCACACAGACACCGACCTGACGACGGTGATCAGGATGTAGACGATGATCATCAGTACGAAGAAGGACAGGTCGAGCGCCACGCCCCCGAGACGCAACGGCGGGATGAACCGCCGCAGAAGCTTGAGCGGTGGATCAGTGACAGTGTAGGTGGCCTCCAAAATGACCACCATCGCCTTGCCGGGTTGCCATGAGCGGGCGAACTGGAAGACGTAGTCCATGACCAACCGGAAGATCAGCACGATGAGGAAGCACATCAGCGCGATGTAAAGCACCTGCCAGACCACGCTCATGTTCGCGGTTCCCTCTCCCCTGTTACTCGTACTGCGTTTGCCGGTTCTGCGTTACTGCTTCACTTACGTCTCAGCTCTGGTTGAAGAACCCGCCCTCTGCGATGCGAGCCTTGTCCTCCGCCGTTACATCGACGTTAGCAGGCGACAACAGGAACACCTTCTGCGTCACTCGCTCAATGCTGCCATGCAGACCGAAGACCAGACCGGCGGCAAAGTCGACAAGTCGCTTCGCATCCGTGTCGTCCATCTCGGTCAGATTCATGATCACCGGAGTGCCCTCGCGGAAGTGTTCCCCGATGGTACGGGCCTCGTTGTACGTCCGCGGGTGCAGCGTGGTGATGCGGTAGGGCTCCCGCTCGGACACGACCTTGGGCATGATCACCGGTGCGTTCTTCTCCAGGCTCTGACGTTCAGGTGTGATGGATGCCACGGGGGCGATACGTGCCGGACGTCCGGATTCCGCGGCTAGCGAAGCGGAATGGGCGACCGGCTCACGCTGTGCGGGGGGCTGCACCACTCGTACCGATTCGTCCCGATCAGACACGTGAGCCTGACGGGACTGGTGCGACTGGTGTGGCGGTTCATGCCGCCTGCGGTCCCGCTCGGGCTCCGGCTCGGGTTCGAACTCGTCATCGGGGTCGAACCCCGGACCGTCGTACCCATCGTCCTCCACGAGGCCGAGGTAGACCGCCATCTTGCGCATCGCGCCGGCCATGCTCTGAGTCCTCCGCTCTGTGGTGGATCGGCTGTCGTCACCAACTGCCCGCGATCCACGAGGTCTCCCCGCCCAACAGCGAGAATGACCATATTTTCTGCTGTGGTCCGACTTCTTGGCGACGTTACCCGAGCCCGGGTCGGACTCCGAGTACCGCCGTACCGACGCGCACATGTGTCGCTCCGGCCGCCACGGCCTGTTCGAGGTCCGCACTCATCCCTGCCGACACCATGTTCGCAGCCGGATGAGTCGCGCGCATGAGGGTTGAGAATTCCATCAGCCGCTCGAACGCCGCCTGTTGCCGCCCCGCGTACGGACCGGTGAGCGGCGCCACGGTCATCAGGCCGTCGAGACGGAGCCCCGGGGCATCCGCCACGAGCCCGGCCAACTCCTCGATCCCGCCGGGGCCCACGCCCCCGCGCTCGCCCCGCCCGTTCTCCTCGGCGTCGAGGGCGACCTGGATCAGACAGCCGAGCTCCCGCTCGGCTCGCTCGGCGCCCGCCGACAGGGCCGTGACGAGCTTGGGGCGGTCCACGGACTGGACCACATCGGCATAACCGACCACAGAACGGACCTTGTTGGTCTGCAATTGACCGACAAAGTGCCAAGTAAGGGGAAGATCCGAGCAGTCGGCGGCCTTCGGGGCCGCGTCCTGGTCGCGGTTGTCGGCGACATGGCGCACACCGAGTTCCGAGAGAATCCGCACATCGCTCGCGGGATAGGTCTTGGTGACCACGATCAGGGTCACCTCCTCCCGCTTGCGCCCGGCCGCCGCGCACGCCGCGGCGATGCGCTCTTCGACCTCCGCCAGGTTCGCGGCGAGTTGAGACTTACGGTCCGTCATGCCCTATCAGTCCAGCCAGACATAGCCCGCGAGACGACCGGTGGTCCGGTCGCGGCGGTACGAGAAGTGGTCACCGGATTCCAGGGTGCACACCGGCGACTGCTCGCGGTCGCGCACCCCGAGCCGCTCCAGCTGGGCATGCGCCCCCGCGGTCACGTCAACCGCCGGAGTGCCCCAGCTCGTCTCGGCGTACGCCGCGGGCTCGATCGCGGCGGCGTCCGCGCGCATCGCCTCCGGAACTTCGTAGCAGCGGCCGCAGACGGCGGGCCCGGTGCGGGCGACGATGCGGGCCGGGTCGGCGCCCAGCTTCACCATCGCCTCGACGGCTGCGGGGACGACCCCCGCCAGCATGCCCGGGCGCCCCGCGTGAGCCGCAGCCGCGACCTTGGCGACCGGGTCGGCGAGCAGGACGGGCGTGCAGTCCGCGGTCAGGACCGCCAGGGCGAGGCCGCGACGGGCGGTGACCACGGCGTCGACCGCCGGAATCTCGGCCTCGGAACCCCAGGGTCCGTCGACCACGACGACATCGGGGCCGTGCACCTGGTTCATCCAGACGACCCGCGCCGGGTCGATGCCGAGCGACGTGGCGGCCAGCGCGCGGTTGTTCCGCACGGCCTGCGGGTCGTCGCCGACCGCGCCGCCGAGATTGAGCTCTTCGTACGGAACGGCGCTCACCCCGCCCCACCTGTCGGTGAAGGCGAAGTGCGCGCCGCTCGTGGTGCTGTGCAGGCTTATCACTTCAGGAAGTCCGGCACGTCCAGCTCTTCGGCCTGGCTGTCCGAGTAGGGACGGGCCGGCGGAACCTGCGGCGGGGCCACGGGCGCGGACGGGGCTTCGTTGACCACAGGCGCCTCGACGGGCTCCGGAGCCTTTGCCTCGTCGTGCGACGTGACGCTGCCCAGGCCGCCGTACGACGAACGGGACTCGGCAGGGCGGCTCGTGGCCGCCGGCTGCTCGTCACGCTGCTTGCCCGAGGACGCGCTCAGGACGGTGTCCCGCTTGGACGGCGGCTGTCCGCCGTCGAAGCCCGCCGCGATGACGGTGACCCGGACCTCGTCGCCCAGGGCGTCGTCGATGACGGCGCCGAAGATGATGTTGGCCTCGGGGTGGGCCGCCTCGCTGACGAGTTGGGCCGCTTCGTTGATCTCGAAGAGGCCGAGGTCGGAGCCGCCGGAGATGGAGAGCAGGACTCCCCGCGCTCCGTCGATGGACGCCTCGAGCAGCGGCGAGGAGATCGCCATCTCGGCGGCGGCCACCGCGCGGTCGTCGCCGCGCGCCGAACCGATGCCCATGAGAGCCGAACCGGCCTCGGACATGACCGACTTGACGTCGGCGAAGTCGAGGTTGATCAGACCCGGGGTGGTGATGAGGTCGGTGATGCCCTGGACACCGGAGAGCAGGACCTGGTCCGCCGACTTGAAGGCGTCCAGAACGCTGACCTGGCGGTCCGAGATGGACAGGAGCCGGTCGTTGGGGATGACGATGAGGGTGTCGACCTCTTCGCGCAGCTCCGCGATCCCGTCCTCGGCCTGGTTGGCGCGACGACGGCCCTCGAAGGTGAACGGCCGGGTCACGACACCGATGGTCAGGGCGCCCAGGGAGCGGGCGATGTTGGCGACGACAGGTGCGCCGCCCGTGCCGGTGCCACCGCCTTCGCCGGCGGTGACGAAGACCATGTCGGCCCCCTTGAGGACCTCCTCGATCTCCTCGCGGTGGTCCTCGGCCGCCTTGCGGCCGACTGCCGGGTTGGCTCCGGCGCCGAGGCCACGGGTGAGTTCACGGCCGACGTCGAGCTTGACGTCGGCGTCGCTCATCAACAGGGCTTGCGCGTCGGTGTTGATGGCGATGAACTCGACGCCCTTGAGACCGACCTCGATCATCCGGTTGATGGCATTGACACCACCGCCGCCGACACCGATGACTTTGATGACTGCGAGGTAGTTCTGCGGTGCTGCCACGTCGAAGGCCTCTCGCCTCGAGTTACGTGTCGCCGCCTCGCGGTCAAGCGCCGCGACGACTGATGCCGAATGGGACGGTCCGAACGCCGACCCGAACCCTAACGTTGAAGTTTAGGGTTACCAGTGTGTCTGTTCCTTGGACTCTTCCGAACAGGACACTAAGTCGACAAGTGGCGCACGTTCAACGAACACGCCGAACCTCCCGTTTTTCTTTTCACCCTATGTGATCAGCCGTAGCCCTGCCGAACCAGGGTGCTGGCCTGCGACGATATGCGTCAACTCGCCGACGACGCAGGGGCGGTGGGGACACTCACATCGAAGTGCCGTGCCCTGGGGGCGGCTTTCATCAGGGCGGTGAGTGTGCTTGCCTTCGTAGAACCCCTCTCGCTGCTGCCCCACGCTACGGTGCGTCCACCGCTCAACTCCAGCGAGATCGAGTCGTACGAACGGACCTTGACGGCCCGTGTATCGCGCGCCACGGCGGCGGGCAGCGCACCCGCGACCTGTACCGCCTCGCGCCGCAGCCGGTGGGAGTCGAAACGGCGCAGACTCGCCTCCGCGTTCTCCTGGTCCGGCCGCAATTCCAGCAGCGGAACGCCCTTCGGCGCCTGTCCGACCGTGGCGAATCGCATGCCCTTGGCGTCCACTTCGACGAACTTTCCGCCCTTTTCGATAAGGAGAACCGGCTTGCGTTCGGTCACATTCAGACCGATTCCGTGCGGCCAGGAACGGACGACGTCGACCGAGTCGATACGCGGCAGTTTCTTGCGCAGGCGGTCCTCAAGAGTGCCGGTGTCGACCGAAATCAGGGGCGCGTCGATCGGGGCCGCGGCAGCTTCGCGCACCGCGTCGGGCGTCAGAATCCGTGTTCCGGAAGTCGTCACGCGCTCCAGACGCAGCCACGGCGAGCCGTAGAGCAGCCAGACTGCTCCCGATCCGATCAGCACGAGCGCGATCAGCGAGAGGATCAGGTTGCGCGCCCGCGGCATGCGTACGCGGGGGCGCGGAGGGCGGGGCGGGCCGGAGTCGAGCTTCTGCCGTTCGGCGGTGGTCGATCCGGCCACGGTCCCCTGCCTTCTTGTGCCTTCTGTTGCCTCTAGTGCCGTCTCACCCGTTGCGGCGCGAGGCGATCGCCTCGTACACCATGCCGACGAGGAGGTCGTCGGCGTCCCTGCGCCCGAACTCCGAGGCCGCGCGGGACATCTCGTACAGCCGGTGCGGATCGGCGAGCACGGGGAGTACGTTGCCCTGCACCCACTCGGGCGTCAGTTCGGCGTCGTCCACGAGGAGTCCACCGCCCGCCTTCACCACCGGCTGGGCGTTCAGCCGCTGTTCGCCGTTGCCGATGGGCAGCGGTACGTAGGCGGCCGGAAGCCCGACGGCGGAGAGTTCGGCGACGGTCATCGCGCCCGCACGGCAGAGCATCATGTCCGCCGCGGCGTACGCGAGGTCCATCCGGTCCACGTACGGTACCGGGATGTAGGGCGGCATACCGGGCATGTTCTCGACGTACGGCATTTCGTTCTTCGGACCGACCGCGTGCAGGATCTGGATCCCGGCGCGCTGCAGGACCGGGGCGACCTGCTGGACGACCTCGTTGAGGCGCCGGGCGCCCTGTGAACCGCCGGAGACGAGCAGCGTCGGCAGGTTCGGGTCGAGGCCGAAGGCGGCGCGCGCCTCCGGGCGGACCCGGGCCCGGTCGAGCGTGGCGATGGTGTGGCGCAGCGGGATGCCGATGTAGCGGGAGTTGCGCAGCTTGCTGTCCGGCGTGGCGACGGCCACCCCGGCGGCGTACCGCGAACCGATCTTGTTGGCGAGGCCCGGACGCGCGTTGGCCTCGTGCACGACGATCGGCGTCCCGGTCCGCTTGGCCGCGAGGTACCCCGGCAGCGCGACATAGCCGCCGAAGCCGACCACGCAGTCCGCCTTCGTCCGCTCCAGGATCTGCTCGGCCGCCTTGATCGTGCCGCGCAGCCGCCCCGGGACGGTGATCAGCTCAGGGGTGGGCTTGCGCGGCAGCGGAACGGCCGGGATCAGCGCGAGTTCGTAGCCCCGCTCGGGTACCAGCCGCGTTTCGAGTCCACGCTCCGTGCCCAGGGCCGTGATGCCCACGGTCGGGTCCTGCCTCCGCAGGGCGTCCGCGAGGGCGAGCGCGGGCTCGATGTGGCCGGCGGTCCCCCCACCGGCGAGTACGACATGCACCGAAATTCACCGCTCTCCGGACGAACGCGCCTTGACGCGCCGTCTCATCGTGTTCCATCTCACCCGAGGTTGCCGCATGGCCAGGGCCGCCTTTGCCGCCGGGTCCTCCCGCGCGAAGGCGATGAGGAGTCCGATGGCGAACATGGTCGGCAGCAGGGCTGAGCCCCCGTAGGAGAACAGCGGGAGCGGGACACCGGCGATCGGCAGCAGACCGAGCACCGCACCGACGTTGATCACGGCCTGCGCCGTGATCCAGGTGGTCACGCCTCCCGCGGCATACCTCACGAAGGGGTCCTCCGTGCGTCCGGCCACGCGGATACCCGCATAGCCTAGAGCCGCGAACAGGGCGAGCACCGACAGTGTCCCCGCAAGGCCGAGTTCCTCCCCGGTGATGGCGAAGATGAAGTCGGTGTGCGGTTCCGGAAGTTGACCCCATTTTTCCACACTCGCGCCGAGGCCGGAACCGAAGAATCCGCCGGAGGCGAGGGCGTAGATACCGTGCACGGCCTGCCAGCACTGGTCGCCGGGGCCCGGATCCGTGGCGCCGATGCAGGCGAGCCGCGCCATGCGGTTGGGGCTGGTCTTGATGAGGATCACGCCGAGCAGGGCCGCGACCGAGAGGACCCCCGCGAAGAGCCGGGTGGGCGCCCCCGCGAGCCAGAGCAGGCCGAAAAGGATCGCCGTGAGGATGATCGCCGTGCCCATGTCGCCGCCCAGCATGATCAGGCCGAGCAGCATGAAGGCGACCGGGACGAGCGGCACCAGCATGTGCTTCCACTGGGTGAGGAGCCGCTTGTCGTGTTTGCGGGCGAGCAGGTCGGCACCCCACAGGACGAGGGCGAGCTTGGCGAACTCACTGGGCTGGAGCTGGAACGGGCCGCCGAGATAGATCCAGTTCTGGTTTCCGTTGACGCTGCGCCCTATCCCGGGGATCTGCACGAGCACCATCAGGAAGACGGTCACCGCGAGGATGGGATAGGCGAGCGCCCGGTGCAGCTTGATGGGCATCCGCATGGCCACGAGCAGCAGGATCGAGCCCAGTACGGCCGCGACGAACTGCTTGCGGAAGAAGTACGCGGCCGGCAGATCCAGCTGCAGTGCCTGGATCATCGACGCCGAGTAGACCATCACCAGGCCGAGCACGGTGATCAGCAGGCTGCTGCCGAAGATGAGGTAGTACGCGGTCAGCGGCCGGTCCCAGGCCCGCTTGGCGCGGGTGTAGGACCGCCGTACCGGGTTCTCCCGCGGCGGGCGCGGAGCCCGCGGGGAGCGGACCGGCGCGGGCCGCTTGGCGAGGCGCGTGGGCGCGCGCCCGCTACTGCCGGCCATCAGGACTCCCGACCGGCCACCACGACGCTGCCACGTGCCCTCCTAAGGGTGCCGGGCGCCCCCGGACCACCGGGGTCCGCGTCAGGCGCTCGCGCCGAGTTCGCGGACCGCGTCCGCGAACGCGTCACCACGCTTGTTGTAGTTGGTGAACATGTCCATCGACGCACAGGCCGGAGCCATCAGTACGGTGTCCCCCGGCTCGGCGAGCCGTGCCGCCTGCCGTACCGCCTCGGACATCGCCCCAGTGTCGGTCCGTTCGAGGTCGACGACCGGGACCTCGGGGGCGTGTCGCGCGAGGGCTTCGCGGATCAGCGCGCGGTCGGCGCCGATCAGGACAACACCCCGCAGCCGCTTGGCCGACTTGGTGACGAGTTCGTCGAAGGTGGCGCCCTTGGCGAGCCCTCCCGCGATCCAGACGATCGATTCGTACGCGGCCAACGAGGCTTCGGCGGCGTGGGTGTTGGTGGCCTTGGAGTCGTCGACGTACGCCACATCGGCCACGTCGGCGACGTGTTCGATGCGGTGGGCGTCCGGACGGAAGGCGCGCAGACCGTCGCGTACGGCCGTCGCGGGCACCCCGTAGGCGCGCGCGAGAGCGGCCGCGGCCAGGGCGTTGGCGATGTTGTGCGGCGCGGGCGGCTGCACGTCGGCGATCTCGGCGATCTCCTGCGCCTGCTTCTGACGGTCCGGCACGAAGGCACGGTCGACCAGAATGCCGTCCACGACGCCCAGTTGCGAGGGCGCGGGCGCGTTCAGCGTGAAACCGATGGCGCGGCAGCCCTCTTCGACGTCGGCCTCACGGACGAGGTCCTCGGTCGACGGTTTGTCGGTGGCATCGACGTTGTAGACGCAGGCGACCTGATTGCCCTCGTAGATCCGGCCCTTGTCGGCGGCGTACGCCTCCATGGAGCCGTGCCAGTCCAGGTGGTCGGGCGCGAGGTTCAGGACGGTCGCGGAGTGGGCGCGCAGCGAGGGCGCCCAGTGCAGCTGGTAGCTGGAGAGCTCGACGGCGAGCACGTCGTACGGCTCGTCGCCGGTGACGACGTCGAGCAGTGAGACCCCGATGTTGCCGACGGCGGCGGTGCGCAGACCGGCCGCCTCCAGGATCGAGGCCAGCATCCGCACGGTCGTGGTCTTGCCGTTCGTGCCGGTGACCGCGAGCCAGGGGGCCGCGTCGGGGCCGCGCAGACGCCAGGCGAGCTCGACGTCGCCCCACACCTCGACGCCGGCAGCGGCGGCTGCCGCGAAGAGCGGCTTGTCCGGCTGCCAGCCCGGCGTGGTGACGATGAGTTCGGTGCCTTCGGGCAGGGTGGCCCCGTCGCCGAGGCGGACACTGATGCCCTCCGACCTCAGCTCGTCCGCCTGCGTACGGGAGCGCTCGTCGTCGCCGTCGTTGACGACCGTGACGGCCGCGCCCAGGCCGTGCAGCACGCGGGCCGCCGGGATCCCGGAGACGCCGAGCCCGGCGACGGTGACGTTCTTCCCCTGCCAGCTGGTCACTTCTTGGCTGCCCATCCCGCGTAGAAGAGGCCGAGTCCGACGATCACGCACATGCCCTGGATGATCCAGAAGCGGACCACCACAAGGACTTCGGACCACCCCTTGAGTTCGAAGTGGTGCTGCAGTGGCGCCATGCGGAAGACGCGCTTGCCGGTCATGCGGAACGAGCCGACCTGGATGACGACGGACATCGTGATCAGGACGAAGAGGCCGCCGAGCAGGGCGAGGAGCATCTCCGTGCGCGAGCAGATCGCGAGTCCGGCGAGCGCGCCGCCGAGGGCGAGCGAGCCGGTGTCACCCATGAAGATCTTGGCGGGCGAGGTGTTCCACCACAGGAAGCCGAAGCAGGCGCCCATCAGCGCGGAGGCCACCACGGCGAGGTCGAGTGGGTCTCTGACCTCGAAACACGCCTGTGGGTTGGTCAGCGTGACCGCGTTGGCGCAGGACTCCTGGTACTGCCAGACACCGATGAAGGTGTACGCGCCGAAGACCATCACGGATGCGCCTGTGGCGAGACCGTCGAGGCCGTCGGTGAGGTTCACGCCGTTCGACATCGCGAGGATCATGAACAGCGCCCAGACCACGAAGAGCACCGGGCCGATCGACCAGCCGAAGTCCGTGACGAACGACAGCTTGGTGGAGGCCGGGGTCTGGTTGCGGTTGTCGGGCCAGTTCAGCGCGAGCACGGCGAAGCCGATGCCGACGATCAACTGGCCGGCCATCTTCGCCTTGGCCCGCAGACCGAGCGAACGCTGCTTGACGATCTTGATGTAGTCGTCGAGGAAGCCGACGAGGCCCATGCCCGCCATCAGGAAGAGCACGAGGAGCCCGGAGAGCGTGGTCTCCGTACCCGTGATGATCTTCGTGAGGAAGTACGCGATGAGCGTGGCGAGGATGAAGGCGATGCCACCCATGGTCGGCGTACCGCGCTTGCTGTGGTGCTCGCGCGGGCCGTCGTCCCGGATGAACTGCCCATAGCCCTTGCGGGCCAGGAACTTGATAAGGAGCGGGGTTCCGACCAGGGTCAGGAAGAGCCCGATCACACCCGCGAAGAGGATCTGCCTCATCGGCCGGCGACCTGCCCCTCGGACGACGCGGAGTCATCGAGCAGCGCCGTGGCGACCCGCTCGAGACCGACCGATCTGGAAGCCTTCACCAGCACGACGTCTCCCGGGCGCAGCTCGCTGCGCAGCAGGTCGATCGCCGCCTGTGCGTCGGACACGTGCACCGACTCCTCACCCCACGAACCCTCGTTGTATGCGCCCAGTTGAAGCCAGGACGCTTCCCTGCCCCCGACTGCCACGAGCTTGCTCACGTTCAGCCGGACAGCGAGCCGTCCGACCGCGTCGTGTTCGGCGAGCCCCTCGTCACCGAGCTCGGCCATATGACCGAGCACCGCCCACGTACGACGTCCCTTGGCCATGGACGCGAGCGCGCGCAGGGCGGCTCGCATGGACTCGGGGTTCGCGTTGTAGGCGTCGTTGACGACCGTCACGCCGTCCGGGCGCTCGGTGACCTCCATCCGCCAGCGGGACAGCGTGCCCGCCTCGGAGAGCGCGCGGGCGATCTCGTCTGCGGACATGCCCAGCTCATGGGCGACGGCGGCCGCGGCAAGCGCGTTCGACACGTGGTGCTCACCGTACAGCCGCAAGGTCACGTCGCTGCACCCGGAGGGTGTGTGCAGCGTAAAGGCAGGCTGTCCGACGTCTGTGAGCCGGACATTCTCGGCACGTACGTCGGCGTCGGCGGCCTCTCCGAAGAGCAGGACGCGCGCCTTCGTGCGCGAAGCCATGGCGCGGACGAGGGGGTCGTCGGCGTTGAGGACGGCGGTGCCGTCGGCGGGGAGGCTCTCGACGAGTTCACCCTTCGCCACTGCGATCTGCTCGCGTCCGCCGAACTCGCCGATGTGGGCGGTGCCGACGTTGAGCACGAGGCCGATCTTCGGTGGGGTGAGGCCGGTGAGGTAGCGGATGTGGCCGATGCCGCGCGCGCCCATCTCCAGGACGAGGAACCGTGTCTCGTCGGTGGCGCTGAGGGCGGTGAGCGGCAGGCCGATCTCGTTGTTGAGCGAGCCCGGCGTGAAGACCGTGGGCGCCTTGCTCCGCAGCACCTGGGCGAGCAGGTCCTTGGAGCTCGTCTTGCCGACGGAGCCGGTGAGCGCCACGAGGGTCGCGCCGAGCCGCTCCACGACGTGCTGCGCGAGGGCGCCGAGCGCCGCCTGCACATCGTCGACGACGATGGCGGGCACGCCGACGGGGCGCGAGGCGAGGACGGCGGCGGCGCCCGCCTCGACCACGGCGGACGCGTAGTCGTGGCCGTCGACGCGTTCGCCCGCGAAGGCGACGAAGAGGCTGCCTGGCTCCACTTCACGGGAGTCCCTGACGACCGGTCCGGTGACCTGGACGGACGGATCCGGTATGTCGTACGTCTGCCCGCCGACGACAGTGGCGATCTCGGCGAGGGAGAGGGCGATCACAGATTCATCCCTGGGTTTGCTGGATAGCTTCGCGAAGTACCTGGCGGTCGTCGAAGGGACGCACCACCCCGGCGATGTCCTGTCCCTGCTCGTGGCCCTTGCCCGCGACGAGCACCGTGTCTCCCGGTTCGGCCCGGGCGACGGCAGCGCGGATGGCGGTGGCGCGGTCCTCGAACACGGCGACGTCACCGCGCTCGTGGGACGGCACGTCGGCGGCGCCGGCGAGCATCGTGGCGAGGATCGCGAGGGGGTCCTCGCCACGGGGGTTGTCGGAAGTCAGTACGGCGGTGTCGGCGAGCCTGGCCGCCGCGGCGCCCATCGGCATCCGCTTGGTCTTGTCCCGGTCGCCGCCGCAGCCGAGCACGATGTGCAGCTTGTTCTCGGTGACCTTGCGCAGGGCGCGCAGGACCGATTCGACGGCGTCCGTCTTGTGGGCGTAGTCGACGACCGCGAGGTAGGGCTGGCCCTCGTCGATGCGCTCAAGGCGGCCGGGGACGCCCGGCACCGCCGCGACGCCGTCGGCGGCCTGCTGCGGGTCGATCCCGGCGACGGCCAGCGAGACGATCGCCGCGAGCGTGTTGGCGACGTTGAAAGGACCGGCCAGCGGGGACTTGGCGGTGATCCGCTCCCCTCGCGGGCCGACCGCCACGAACGTGGAGTCGAACAGCCTGACGTCCACGTCCTCCGCGCGCCAGTCGGCGTCGGGGTGGCCCTCGGCGGAGAACGTGGTGACGGGGACCTCGGACTCGTCGATGAGCCGGCGCCCGTACTCGTCGTCGAAGTTGACCACTCCGACCTTGGAGCGCTGTTTGCTGAACAGCTGCGCCTTGGCCTGGAAGTAGTCCTCCATGTCGGAGTGGAACTCCATGTGCTCCGGGCTGAGGTTGTTGAAGACGGCGACGTCGAAGACGCAGCCGTCCACCCGGCCGAGCACGAGGGCGTGGGATGAGACCTCCATGGCGACGGCCTCGACGCCGCGCTCGCGCATCACCGCGAACAGCGCCTGCAGGTCGGTCGCTTCAGGGGTCGTACGTTCGGACTTGATCCGCTCTTCGCCGATGCGCATCTCGACCGTGCCGATGAGGCCGGTCGACTTGATGCCCTTGAGGCCGCCCTCGACGAGGTACGCCGTGGTGGTCTTGCCGGACGTACCGGTGATGCCGATCTGCAGCAGATCGCGGCCCGGATGGCCGTAGACCGTGGCCGCCAGCTCCCCCATGGAGCCGCGCGGATCGTCGACGACCAGGACCGGCAGGCCCGTGACGGCCGCGCGTTCGGCGCCCGTCGGGTCGGTGAGGATCGCGGCGGCGCCGAGGTCGGCGGCCTGGGCGACGAAGTCGGCGCCGTGCAGCCGGGCGCCGGGCAGGGCGGCGTAGATGTCGCCGGGGCGGACCGCGCGGGAGTCGTGCGTGATGCCGCTGACCTCCCCCGTGCCCGGGGCGGCGACGCCCAGCTGATCGGCGATCCTTGCGAGCGGCGTCGCGGAGACCTGGACCGGCCGCGGCGGCCCCGGATATGTCACGGGAACGCCCTTCTGGGTGGTTTGGGACTGATCAGCGTGTGGCACGGCGGTGAGCGTACCGGGCGCACCCTGCTCAGGGCGAAGCGGGCGGTGTGGCGGGGGCTGGTTCCCCGGGTTCGGGGTGATCGTTGTCACGGGGTACGTCCTGGTGGGGCTCAGGGTTCGAAGGTGACGGGCAGCCGGGCCGGGCCCTTGCCGGTGGGCGGGACCTGGAGCGTCTTGAGGGCGAACTGCATGACTTCCTTGTAGATGGGACCGCAGATCTGGCCGCCGAAGTAGCTGCCCTTGGTGGCGTTCTGGATCGCGCAGTAGACGGTGACGCGCGGCTTGTCGGCGGGCGCGAACCCGGCGAACGACGAGGTGTAGCCCTTGTACCTGCCGGTCTCCGGATCGACCCGGTTGGCCGTACCCGTCTTGCCCGCCACCCGGTAGCCGGAGATGCGGGCCTTGGTTCCCGTGCCCTCTTCGTCGTCGACGACGGACTCGAGCATCCGCGACACCGTCTTGGCGGTCTTGGCGCTCACCACGCGGGTCTTCCTGGGACCCGGCGCGGGCGTGAAGCGGCCGTCGGGGCCCTTCGTGCCGCGCACCAGCGTGGGCTCGATCCGTACGCCGTCGTTGGCGATGGTCGAGTAGACGGAGGCCGCCTGCATCGCGTTGATCGAGAAGCCCTGACCGAACGGGATCGTGTACTGCTGCGAGGTGGACCACTTGTCGGCGGGCGCGAAGATGCCGGACGTCTCGCCGGGGAAACCGAGCCCGGTCTCCCTGCCGATGCCGAACTTGCGCAGGTACGAGTAGAGCGACCGGTTGGCCTCCTTCTGGGTCTTGCCCAGTTCGCCGGTGGCCAGGATCGTGCCGATGTTGGAGGACTTGGCGAGCACGCCGTTGAGCGTGAGGTGCCAGGTCGGGTGGTCGATGTCGTCCTGGAAGAGCCGGTCGCCGCGGTGCAACCGGTTGGGGACCGTCACACGCGTGGCGGGCGTGGCCGCGTTCTCCTCCAGGACGGCGGCCATCGACATGACCTTGGCGGTCGAACCCGGCTCGAAGGCGTCCTGCAGCGAGGCGTTGCCCATGGCCGTGCCGTCGGCCTGCGAGAGGTCGTTCGGGTCGAAGCCCGGGGAGTTGGCCATCGCGAGGATCTCGCCGGTCCTGGTGTCCTGCACTATCACGTAGCCGCGGTCCGCCTCGGACTTCTCCACCTGCCGGGTGATGGCGCTCTGCGCGGCCCACTGGATGTCGCGGTCGATGGTGAGCTCGACGTCGGAGCCGGGCACGGCGGGCGTCTCCGTGCTGCCGGCGGTCGGCACCTGGTGGCCGCCGGACTGGGCGTACCTGATCTTGCCGTCCTTGCCCGCGAGCTCCTTGTTGAGCTGCTGCTCCAGGCCGCCCGCGCCCTTGCCCTCGGCGTTGACCCAGCCCAGTATCCCGGCGGCCAGGTTGTCGTTCGGGTACACGCGCTTGCTGCTGGGGTCCTGGAAGACGCCCGCCAGGACGTTGGCGCTCTTCTCGTCGGCGCGCGCCTTCTCGTCGAGCGCGCCGCGCAGGTCCTTGATCTGCTTCCAGACCTGCGGGGTCTGCCTGCGGGCGAGCAGGACGTAGCGCGTCTTGGGCTTCTTGAGCTGCTCGGTGAGCCGGGCGACGTCCTTGTCGAGGATCGGGGCGAGGAGGGCTGCGGCCTGCTCGGGCGCGTCCTTGATGCCCATCTCCTTCGCGGTGAACATCGTGGGGTCGGCCGTGATGTCGTACGCGTCGACGCTCGCGGCCAGTTCGACGCCGCGGCGGTCGGTGATGCCACCGCGCTCCGCGGTCAGGACATGGCTGAAGTAGCGGTTCTTCTCGGCCTTGGAGGTGTACACGCTCGCGTCGACCGCCTGCACCTGGAGGAGGCGTACGACGAAGGCCAGCATCACCAGGGTCAGCCCGAGGCTCACCATGCGCAGCCGGGGCCGCGGGCTGCCGAGCCGGATGGTGCGGGCCTTGGTGGCGGGGCGTGGCCGGCGGGCGGCGGGGCGGGGCCCCCCTCCGGGGCGGCGCTGTTCGCCGGGGCGGGCGGGGCGCGAGGGCCGCGCGGGACCCGGGACCCTGCGTCGCGGGGGTTGGCGGTCCGTCACTTACGTCACCTGCCGGAGGTCGTGGGGCCGGGCGTCGCGGGGAGGTCGGGCGTGGGCGGGGCGTCCGAGGCCGTGGCGGAGGGCGCCGGGGATGTCTGGGGCAGCGTGGGCTCTGCGGGCTCTGCGGGCTCTACGGGCTCTACGGGCTCCACGGGCGGCAGCAGCGCCGGGATCGAGACGGAGGGCGCCGGGGACGCCACCTCCTGGGGCCGCGGGTCGGGCTCCAGCGCGGACTGCTCGGCGGCTCCGGGAACGCCGCGTACGGTGCCGTCCGGGTTCAGGAAGGCCGGGTCGCCGCCCGGCACCATGCCGAGTTCACGGGCGCGGCGCTGGAGGGCGTCGGGGGCGGCGTAGGCGTCCACGTCCCGCTGGAGCTCCTGCTCCTGGTCGGTGAGCTCCGTCGTCTGCTTCTTGAGCTCGCTCAGCTGGAACGAGCCTTCGTTGAGCGAGGAGTTCAGGATGAGCAGCATGATCAGACCGCCGCCGAGCAGCAGCACGACCAGCAGCACGAACGGCGTGCGCGCCGCCTGGCTCGGCCCCGACGGCAGCAGCCGCGCGAGCCGGGCGGCCCTCCCCCGCAGTTCGGGCTTCTTGCTCATGGGGCCTCCTCAGGGACGCCGTTCACGGGTCCTCCCGGCGGGCGCGCTTCACGCAGTCTCCTCGCGGATGCGCTGCGCACCCCGCAGCCGTGCCGGGGCCGCCCGGCGGTTCTCGGCGACCTCTTCCTCGGTGGGGAGTTCGGCGCCGCGCGTGAGCAGCTTGAGCCGGGGCTGGTAGCGCTCGGGGACGACGGGCAGGCCGGGCGGCGCGGTCGTCGCGGCGCCTGCCGCGAACACCTGCTTGACCAGCCGGTCCTCGAGCGAGTGGTACGACAGGACGGCGATGCGGCCGTCGACGGCGAGGGCCTTGACGGCCGCCGGAATGGCCGCCTCCAGGACGCTCAGTTCGCCGTTGACCTCGATGCGCAGGGCCTGGAAGGTCCGCTTGGCGGGGTTGCCGCCGGTGCGCTTGGCGGCCTGCGGCAGGGAGTCACGGATCAGCTCGACGAGCCGTGCGCTGTTGCTGAACGGCTCCTTCTCACGCTCGCGGACGACGGCGCTCACGATCCGCTTGGCCTGCTTCTCCTCGCCGTACTGGCGCAGGATCCGCACCAGTTCGCCCGGTGCGTACGTGTTGAGGACCTCGGCGGCGCTCATGCCGGTCGTCTGGTCCATGCGCATGTCCAGGGGCGCGTCCTGCGCGTAGGCGAAGCCCCGGTCCGCCTCGTCGAGTTGCATCGAGGAGACGCCGAGGTCGAAGAGGACGCCCTGGACCTTCGCGATGCCGAGCCGGTCGAGCACATCGGGCAGTTCGTCGTAGACCGCGTGCACGAGCTCGGCCCGGTCGCCGAAGGGGGCGAGCCGCTCTCCGGAGAGCCGCAGCGCTTCCTTGTCGCGGTCGAGGCCGATGAGGCGGGCCGACGGGAAGGTGGACAGCAGCGCCTCGCTGTGGCCGCCGAGTCCAAGGGTGCAGTCGACGACGACCGCGCCCGGCTGGGCGAGCGCGGGGGCCAACAGGTCCAGGCATCGCTGGAGCATCACCGGGACGTGTCGGGTCTGGCTCAAAGGGCCCTCTCAGGTCCGGCGCGGCGAGACGTGCGCACGGCCGGGTCCCCGCCCGCTCGAGAAGGGGAATGGCCTGCTGGCGCCGGGGAAGTGGCGTCAGCCGACCGGGAGCGGGAGGAGGCCGAGCCGTACGTACGCGCCGCGCACGCGGGGGGATTCAGTGAATCCCCGGGGTGAACATTCCAGCGGGGAGCAGGTCACGGCCCTCCCACTTCGCGTCACTTTAGTCCACCCTGTCGCCCGGTCAATCAACCGGCATGCGCGTCGCGGACGGGTCGTCGATGAGCCGTGAAACCCGCTCCGTCACCCGATCGGGGGTAGAGGCTCCACTCCTGTGGGTTAGCTCACAACAAGACTCGTTGACGTTCTTTGTCCCTTCTCACAGCGAGCCCGGGCGATCAGTGCCGACTAACGTCTTAGCCATGTCGACTTCCGCATCCTCCACGGGCCACTCCCCCGCAGAGCCGAACGGTGGCATAGCCGCCGTCGACGGCACCGTCACCGATCGCCTCGTCGAGGCGAACAAGCGGTACGCGAAGGCCTTCACCGACCCGGGCATGGACGCACGCCCCGTCCTCGGTGTGGCCGTGGTCGCCTGCATGGACGCCCGCATCGATCTCCACGCCGCGCTCGGCCTCGAACTGGGCGACTGCCACACGATCCGCAACGCGGGCGGCGTGGTCACCGACGACGTCATGCGTTCCCTGACGATCAGCCAGCGCGCCCTCGGCACCCGCAGCGTCGTACTGATCCACCACACCAGCTGCGGCCTGGAGAGCCTCACCGAGGAGTTCCGGCACGAGCTGGAGCTCGAGGTCGGCCAGCGGCCCGCCTGGGCGGTGGAGTCCTTCCGCGACGTCGATCAGGACGTACGGCAGTCGATGCAGCGGGTGCGGACCTCGCCGTTCCTTCTGCACACCGACGATGTGCGGGGATTCGTCTTCGATGTGACCACAGGTCTGCTGCGGGAGATCGACCCTGCGTGACGGAGTCCGGACCGGACCTTTCCGGACCGGCTCGGCTCGGCTCGGCTACCAAAAGGCCGTAAGACCCGACATATCGCCGCCAGTTATCCACGGGCGAGTGACACAACCCGGTATGCCCAACAAGAATGCGGGGTGGGGCACCACGCTGAACCATTCACGCGTGGTGTCCGTGATTCGGGGTGGGCCGGGCCGCACACAAACGCGTCGGCCCGGAGAACGTGTCCGAGGAGGGCCGGGTGACGACCTATGACGATCGAGCGAGCCTCACAGATCTGACCGCCACAGCGGAGCGTGTCCGCGGGTCGGTCGAGGGTGTGATCGAGGGCAAGCCAGAGGTCGTACGGCTTTCGCTGACCGTGCTCCTCGCCGAGGGGCATCTGCTGATCGAGGATGTACCGGGCGTGGGCAAGACCATGCTCGCCAAGGCGCTGGCGCGGTCCATCGACTGCTCCGTGCGGCGCATCCAGTTCACGCCCGACCTGCTGCCGTCGGACATCACAGGTGTGTCCATCTTCGACCAGCAGCGCCGGGACTTCGAGTTCAAGCCCGGCGCGATCTTCGCGCAGATCGTGATCGGCGACGAGATCAACCGCGCGTCCCCCAAGACGCAGTCCGCGCTCCTTGAGTCCATGGAGGAGCGCCAGGTCACCATCGACGGGCAGACCTACGAACTGCCGAGCCCCTTCATGGTGGTGGCGACGCAGAACCCCGTCGAGATGGAGGGGACCTACCCCCTGCCCGAGGCGCAGCGCGACCGGTTCATGGCGCGCGTCTCGATCGGCTATCCGAACGCGGAGGCCGAGCTGCAGATGCTGGACGTGCACGGCGGCGTCTCGCCGCTGGACGACCTCCAGCCGGTGGCGCACGCGCACGACATCGTGAAGCTCATCGACGCGGTCCGCACGGTCCACGTCGCCGACTCCGTACGGCGGTACGCCGTGGACCTGGTGGGAGCTACCCGCAACCACCCGGACCTGAGACTCGGGGCATCCCCGCGCGCGACGCTGCACCTGCTCCGCGCGGCCAAGGCGTCCGCGGCGCTCAGCGGCCGGGAGTTCGCCCTGCCGGACGACATCCAGGCCCTCGCCGTCGCGGTGCTCGCGCACCGGCTGCTGCCCACGGCCCAGGCCCAGTTGAACCGGCGTACGGCCGAATCGGTCGTCCTGGAGATCCTCCAGCGCACACCCGTCCCGGCCGCCGTCCAGCCGAACAGCGGCTACTTCAACCAGCAGCCGCCCGGCGCACGGAGGCTGTGATGGCGGCCGGGGGGCCGCAGCCGGCGCAGGACGAGGAGGGCAAGGGCGCGCTGCGGACCGCGCTCGCGGGACTGACCACGCGCGGGCGTTCGTTCCTGGCGGCCGGGGTCGCCGCCGCCGTCTGCGCGTACGTCCTGGGACAGAGTGATCTGCTCCGGGTCGGGCTGCTGCTCGCCGTCCTGCCGCTGGTGTGCGCCACGGTGCTCTACCGCACCCGCTACCGCGTCGCGGGCAGCCGTAGGCTCTCCCCCGCGCGCGTGCCCGCCAGTTCGGAGGCCCGCGTCCATCTGCGGATGGACAACGTCTCCAGGCTGCCCACGGGCCTCCTGATGCTCCAGGACCGGGTGCCCTACGTCCTGGGGCCGCGGCCCCGGTTCGTGCTCGACCGGGTGGAGGCCGGGGGGCGCCGCGAGGTGTCCTACCGCGTCCGCTCGGACCTGCGGGGGCGCTATCCGCTGGGCCCGCTGCAACTCCGCCTGACGGACCCGTTCGGGATGTGCGAACTGACCCGCTCCTTCTCCACGTACGACACCCTGACGGTCATCCCGCGGGTGGAGGCGCTGCCTCCGGTACGTCTCACCGGTGAGGCCAAGGGGTACGGCGACGGGCGGCACCGCTCGCTGGCCCTCGCGGGCGAGGACGACGTGATCCCGCGGGGCTACCGCCACGGCGACGACCTGCGCCGCGTCCACTGGCGCTCCACGGCCCGCTACGGCGAGCTGATGGTGCGCCGCGAGGAGCAGCCGCAGCGGGCCCGCTGCACGGTCCTCCTGGACACCCGGGCGCACGCCTTCCGGGGCGCGGGGCCCGACTCGGCCTTCGAGTGGGCGGTGTCGGGCACGGCGTCCGCCCTGGTGCACATGCTCGAACGGGGGTTTTCGGTACGGCTGTTGACCGATACCGGAAACTCCGTGCCCGGTGAGGGCTCGGACGGTTTCGCGGGCGCGAGCCAGGAGTCGGCGGACGCGGCGGGACTGATGATGGACACCCTCGCGGTGATCGACCACTCGGACGGCCCGGGGCTGTCGCCCGCGTACGACGTGCTGCGGGGCGGCAACGAGGGCCTGCTGATCGCCTTCCTCGGCGACCTCGACGAGGAGCAGGCGACGGTGGCCGCCAAGATGCGGCAGCGCAGCGGCGCAGCCGTCGCCTTCGTCCTGGACAGCACGGCCTGGGCGCAGGGCCCCGGAGGCGCTCCTCCGGGCCCCGGCGACGAGCGGATCCGGATGCTGCGCGAGGCCGGTTGGACGGCCGTGGCGGTGCCTCCCGGGGTCGCTCTGGTGGACCTGTGGCGCCAGGCGGACCATCTGCGGGCGAGCACGGGACCGGCTCCCGCCGCGGGGACGACCACCGGGGGCTGGGGATGAACCGGGGGCCGGGGATGAGCGGCGGCCCGTCCGGCAGGACCACAGGCACGACAACAGGGGGACGTTCATGAGTGGGCGCGCGCGACTCGCGCTCTGTGCCACGGCGGCCACGCTGATGGCATCGGGGGCGCTGCTGCCGCTCGTCGATCCGGCGACGTGGTTCGTCCAGGCGGCGATCCTGCTGGCGCTGCAGAGCGGCGTGGGCGCGCTCACCCGAAGGGTCCCGCTGGCCCGGCCGGTCACGGTCGCGGTGCAGGCCCTGGTGACGCTGCTGTTGCTGACCCTGGTGTTCGCCCGTGAGCAGGCGATCGGCGGGGTGCTTCCGGGCCCCGACGTGTTCCGGGAGTTCGGGCTGCTGCTCGAGGCGGGCGGCAACGACGTCGGGCAGTACGCGATTCCGGCGCCGCTCAGTGACGGCATCCGACTCATGCTGGTCGGCGGCGTCCTGGTGATCGGCCTCGCGGTGGACGCGCTCGCGGTGACGTTCCGTACGGCGGCGCCCGCGGGGTTGCCGCTGCTCGCGCTGTACTCGGTCGCCGCGGGGCTCTCCGGGGACGGGGCAGGCTGGCTGTGGTTCCTGCTCGCGGCCGCCGGCTATCTGCTGCTGCTCCTGGCCGAGGGCCGGGACAGGCTCTCCCAGTGGGGGCGGGTCTTCGGGGGTGCGGCGCGCGCTCCCGGCCGGATCTCCGGGGGCCTGGAGACCGACAGCGGTGCGATCGCGCCGGTCCGCACGGGGCGGCGCATCGGCGCGGTGGCCCTGGGCATCGCCCTGGTGGTGCCGCTCGCGCTGCCCGCCCTGGACGGCGGGCTCCTGGACGGTACCGGCGGCGGCGGAGGCTCCGGTACCGGCGGTGGCGGCACGATCTCCGCGGTGAATCCGCTGGTCGCCCTCCAGGACAGCCTGAACGAACCGGACGACCGCGAGGTCATCTCGTACAAGACGAACGCCAAGGAGACCGAGAACCTCTATCTGCGGATCGTCTCCCTCGACCAGTTCGACGGCACCACCTGGAAGACCACGGTCCGGAGCATCGAGGACGTACCGCCGCGTCTGGAGGACCCGCCGGGGCTCTACCCCGACGTCCGCAGGAGCGAGATCCAGACGAACATCTCGGCCGCCGACAGCTACGCGCAGAACTGGCTGCCGATGCCCTACCCGGCGAGCGAAGTGAAGATCAACGGCCGCTGGCGGTACGAGCCGGTGGGGCGCGCTCTGGTGGGTGATCGCGGGCAGACGACGCGCGGCGCGCAGTACGGGGTCAAGAGCCTCATCGTGGAGCCCACGGCCGAGCAGTTGGCGAACGCCTCCGAGCCGCCCAAGCAGATCGCGGACGAGTTCACCAAGGTGCCCGGCTCCCTGCCGCCCGTGGTGGCCTCCGAGGCCCGCAAGATCACCAAGGGTTCGTCGAACGACTACGAGAAGGCGGTCGAGCTCCAGGACTGGTTCGCCTCGGAGGGCGGCTTCACGTACAACACGCAGGTGCGGGCGGGCAGCGGCCCGGCGGCGATCGCCCGCTTCCTGGAGCAGAAGGAAGGCTTCTGCGTCCACTTCTCGTTCGCGATGGCCTCCATGGCGCGGACGCTGGACATCCCGGCGCGCGTCGCGGTGGGCTTCACGCCCGGCGCCGCGCAGGCGGACGGTTCGATGTCGGTCGGTCTGCGGGACGCGCACGCCTGGCCCGAGCTGTACTTCGAGGGCGTGGGCTGGACCCGCTTCGAACCGACCCCGAACCGCGGCACGGTGCCGGACTACACGCGCCCGGACACCCCGTCCGACGGTGCGAGCGACCCGGCGGCGCCCGAGTCGAGCTCGTCGGCGGCGCCGCCCGACGAGCCATCGGCCTCCGCGAGTTGCCCGCCCGACCAGCAGAAGCAGGGCGGCTGCGCGAGCACGGCGCCGGCGATCGCGGGCGGTTCGGGTGGCGATGGACCGCCGATCGGCTTGATCGTGGCCGTGGCGCTGGGAGCGCTGGCGGTCCTCGGGCTGCCCTTGCTGCCGATGCTGTGGCGCAAGCGGATCCGGGCGGTCCGCCTCGGCTCGACGGGCCGTACGGATGCGGACGCGGCCGCGCGGACTCTCGCCGCGTGGCTTGAGGTGACCGACACGGCCTGGGACCACGGGATCACGCCGGACGATTCGCAGACCCCGCGCAAGGCGGCGGCCCGGATCGTACGTATCGGGCAGCTCGCCGCGGCGCCCGCCCAGTCCGTCCATCGCCTGGCGGCCGCGGTCGAGCAGGTGCTCTACGCGCCACGGCCGCAGCCGGTGGCCGGCCTGACCGACGACGTGCACCGGGTGTCCGACGGTCTGCGGGCCGGCGTGAGCCGTCCGGCCCGGCTGCGGGCGACGCTCGCGCCGCGTTCGGCCGCCCGAGTGGTGTGGGCGGTCTCGGACCGCTGGACGGCGGCCAAGGAGCGGTGGTCCGAGCGGATCACCAAGCGGTGGACGGCACTGCGGAGGCCTTCGCAGCAGCAGGGCTAGAGCGCATGTGTAAGGGGCGACCGCCTGGGCGGTCGCCCCTTACACATTGCTGAAGAGCAAGCACTGCGGAAAAGCCAAGAACTGCTGAGAGGCCAAGCGCTGCGGAAAAGCCAAGAACTCATTGGCCCTGTTCGTCACGGCGGCGCTGCCACCGCTGCTCGATCCGGTCCATCATCGACTTTCGCTGCCGGGTCTGCCGACGGGCAGCCGGGGCGCCGCCCGGTGCCGTGGGCGTGCCGGCGGCCGGCTGTTCACCCGGCTTGGGCGCTTTGCGCCATCCGGTGACGGCGAGCACCGCACATCCCAGCATGACGAGGAATCCCACCACGCTCACCCAGATCTGCTGGGCGACCATTCCGGCCATGAGAAGGGCGATACCCACAAGGAAGCCCGCGACCGCTTGGTAGACCCGTCGCCGGGTGTACGTACGCAGCCCGCTTCCCTCGAGCGCTGTCGCGAACTTGGGATCTTCGGCGTACAGCGCTCGCTCCATCTGCTCGAGCATGCGCTGCTCGTGCTCCGAGAGCGGCACGGAGTCCTCCTCATCGTGCAGTCGCCGGGGCGACCGGGGGTCCCCTTCAGGATAGGCAGGGAATCGCCCCCGTGAAACCCGCCCCTCTGCGCCAACTTCGCCAAACCGGACCACCCTGCCGCTCCGGCTCGCTGAAGCGTGCATTCCCCAGCGGCCGGTCCGGCATGCCGGACGGTCTGCCTCGATCATACGGCGCCCATAGCCCGTTCGGGGGGTATGTGCCGTACTCCATGTGCCGCTGCGTCGCTGATCAGCGGGCAGCGGGGCCGGACATCAGGTCTCGTCGGCATCCCGGGTCTCACCGAGCACATGCAGCTGGGTGGCCACCGAGTGGAAGGCGGCGAGCTCGGCGGCGGCCGCTTCCAGCTTGAGCAGGGCCTCGAGGGCGCCGGGCTCGGTGTCCACCAGAACCCCGGGAACCAGGTCGGCGAAGACCCGCACCCCGTGCACGGCGTCGACCTTGACGCCCGCGGCCTCGACCAGCTCCGTGAGCTGCTCGGCGGTGAAGCGCCGGGGCACGGGGTCACCGTCGCCCCAGCGTCCCGCCGGGTCGCCCAGCGCCTGCCTGGCCTCGGTGAAGTGCCCGGCGAGCGCCCTGGCGAGCACGGCGCCGCCGAGTCCCGCGGCGAGCAGGCTGAGGGTGCCGGAGGGGCGCAGCGCGCTGACCGCGTTGCGCACGCCCTCGGCGGGGTCGTCCACGTACTCCAGGACGCCGTGGCACAGGACGGCGTCGAACCCGGCGCGCTCCACGACGTCGAAGAGGCCGTGTACGTCGCCCTGGACGCCCCGCACCCGGTCGGCGACGCCCGCCTCGGCGGCCCGGCGCTCGAGCGCGAAGAGGGCGTTCGGGCTGGGGTCGACGACGGTGACGCGGTGTCCGAGGCGGGCGACGGGCACGGCGAAGTTTCCGCTGCCGCCTCCGGTGTCGAGCACGTCGAGGGAGTGTGACTCCCGGCCCGTGGCCTTGACCCGGCGGTCGAGAGCGTCCTTGAGGACCTCCCAGACCACGGCGGTACGGAGAGAAGCGCGGGGGCGCATCGGGTCCGACACGGCAGTTGACTCCTCGGCGCGTCCGCCGCAGGTCCGCGGCGGAGCTAGGGGGGTTCCCTCCGCCTGCTCGTGCGGCAGTCAGGAGGGTGCGGGCGCTCCCACCCTATTGCCTTCGGCCGACTGCCCCGTCACCCGTCTCGGCCGGCGTCCGGCGGCTCCTGCCTGGGCTGGGGCAGCACGGGCTGGAGCACCAGCATCCGCTCGACGAGGCGTAGGAACATCGCTACGTCACGCAGCAAGTCATCCGCGTCCCGGACGGTGGCGGCGCCCTGTATGCCCGCCTCGGCGCGCGCCCTGCGTGCCGCGCCGGAGGCGAACAGGGCGCTCCACTCGGTCAGTTCGGGCGCTATCTCGGGGAGCACTTCCCAGGCGCTCCGGATCCGCTGCCTGCGTCGCGCCGTCGTCTCGGGCCGCCCGCGGGCGGCGAGGACGGCGGCCGCGGTGCGCAGGGCGGCGAGGTGGGCGGTGGAGTAGCGCTCGTTCGGAGTCTCCAGGTGCGCGGCCTCGTCGATGCCGGCGCGGGCCTGGGCGAGCAGTTCGAGTGCGGCGGGCGGGGCCGTGGCCCTGCGCAGGACGGGGTGGACGTCGCTCGCGGGGCCGGTCGCTACGGGGGCAGGGCCGACGGGGCGGTGCCGACGTGCGGCTGCTGCGGACGTGCTGGCCATGACGAACCTCCTGTCGTCGCGTAACGGCTATGTGGCCGTATGTGCACATCGTGTAGTACGCCACTGACAATCGGCTCTGACCTGCGCTTTTGCCTCGAACGCCGGTTCGCGTTAGTTTTTGCACTGACCAGTCAGTTCAAAAGGTGGGTGCGAGGGGGAACTGTGGACGGGCCGAACGACGGCGCGCGGGGAGCCGCCGTCACAGCGCGGGAGTTCGGGCTCAAGGGACCGCGGGGCTGGGCGTTCCGCGGGGCCGGAGTCGAGGCCGGGCCGGGGTCGCTGATCGCGATCGAGGGGGCTTCCGGGTCGGGCCGGACCTGTCTGCTGCTCGCACTCACCGGACGGATGCGCCCCACGGAGGGCGAGGCCGCCGTGGGGGGCTTCCGGCTGCCCAAACAGCTCGCGGCGGTCCGCCGGATCAGCGCGCTCGGGCCCGTACCCGGAGTGACGGACCTCGATCCGGCGCTGACCGTGGCCGAGCATCTGCACGAACGGGCGCTTCTGGAGCGGCGGTTCGGTGGCTCGCTGCGGGGGCTGCTGAGGCCGCGCGCCGAGCGGGCGACCGAGGCCCGGCAGCGGATCGACACGGCGCTGGCCGCCGCCGGGCTCGACGTGGAGTCACTGCCCAAGGGCCGCCGCACCTCCGTACGCGATCTGGAGCGCCTCGAGGTGCTGCGGCTCTCCGTGGCCCTGGCCCTGATGGGGCGGCCCCGGCTGCTCGGCGTCGACGACGTCGACCTCAAGCTGTCGGACGCCGAACGCGGCGAGGCCTGGGCCCTGTTGAGGTCCCTCACCAAGAGCGGCACGACCGTCGTGGCCGTGTGCAACGAAGCACCCGAGGACGCGATCGCCGTGTCCACCGACCGCAGCAACGACAACGACAAGGAGACGGCGGATGCGCTCGCCGAAGCTGGCCGCGCTTGAGCTCAGGCGCTTCGGCAGGGGGAAACTGCCGCGCATGGCGCTGGTCGCTCTCCTGTTGCTGCCCCTGCTGTACGGCGCGCTGTACCTCTGCTCGTTCTGGGACCCGTACGGCCGTCTCGACCGCATACCCGTGGCGCTCGTCAACGACGACAAGGGCGCCACGGCCGCGGGCAAGAAGCTCGCGGTGGGCGACGGCATCGTCGACAAGCTCGAGGACAGCAAGACCTTCGACTGGCACGAGGTGAACTCCGCCGAGGCGCGCAAGGGCGTCGAGGACGGGACGTACTACCTCTCCCTGACGATGCCGTCCGACTTCAGCAAGCGTGTCGCGTCGAGTTCGGGCGACTCCCCGCGGACGAGCGCTCTGCAGGTCCGGACGAACGACGCCAACAACTACATCGTCGGGCAGATCTCCCGGACGGTCTTCTCCGAAGTGCGCACCGCGGCCTCCACCAAGGCCTCGCGCTCCTTCCTCGACAAGATCTTCATCTCGTTCTCCGACATCCACGGGGAGACCGAGAAGGCCGCCAAGGGCGCCGACAAGCTCGACAGCGGCATCGGCGAGGCCAAGAAGGGCTCGAAGAAGCTCGCGACCGGCCTCAAGGACGCCAAGAACGGCAGCAGTGACCTGGCCGGCGGCGTCAAGAAGCTCGACAAGGCCGCCGGCAAGCTGGAGACCGGCTCGAAGAAGGTCTCGGACGGCACCCAGAAGCTGGCCGACAAGGTCAACGGCACCGCGGACACGGTGCGGCCCTACCTGAAGGACAACGGCAAGACCATCGGGGACACGGCCCAGCTCGTCGCCGACTCCTCCAAGGCCCTGCGCGGCAACCTGGACACCTGGGTCGAGCGCGCCCCGGGGGCGGCCGTCGGCGCCAAGAAGGCGTCCGAGACCATCGGCGGCCTCTACACGCAGCGCTGCGAGAACCTCCCGGTCCCCGACCCGGCCTGCCCGCAGATCAAGAAGGCCAAGACGGCCGCGGAGAACGTGTCGACCATCGCGGACGACATCAACACCGTGGTCACGGACCAGAACAGCGACGTCAAGAAGCTCGACAAGCACCTCGCCTCGCTGCAGAAGCAGTCCCGGGCACTCGCCGAACGCGCACCACACCTCGACGAGGACCTGGACAAGGCCGTCACCCAGATCAACGACCTCAACACGGGCGCGGGCAAGGTCGCCGACGGCGCCAAGAAGCTGCACACGGGTCTGGGCACCGCCAAGACCGGCGCCACGGACCTCGACACGGGCGTCGGCAAGCTCACGACGGGTGCGACCGACCTCAAGGGCGGCCTGTTCAAGCTGGCCGACGGCTCCGAGAAGCTGTCCGGCGGGCTGCACGACGGCGTCAAGAAGATCCCCGACTACGACGAGCAGGACCGCGACCAGCGCACCGACGTCATGGCCGACCCGGTGCAGCTCGCCTCCCAGTCGATGCACAAGGCGCCCAACTACGGCACGGGCTTCGCCCCGTACTTCATCCCGCTGTCCCTGTGGGTCGGCGCGATGGTGGCGTACATGCTGATCCAGCCGCTCAACCGGCGCGCGCTCGCCGCGGGCGCCTCCGCCTGGCGGATCGCGTTCGCGGGCTGGCTGCCGGTCGCCGCACTCGGGGTGCTCCAGACGGCGGCCCTGATGTCGGTCCTGCACTGGGGACTTGGCCTGCAGATGGCGCGGGCCGCCGGGACGCTGGGCTTCCTCTCCCTGGTGACGTGCTGCTTCGCGGCGATCGTGCAGTGGCTGAACGCGCGCTTCGGGGCGGCCGGGCGGATCCTCGTCCTCGCGGCCCTGATGCTCCAGCTGACCTCGGCCGGCGGCACGTACCCCGTCCAGACGAGTCCGTCCTTCTTCAGCTGGATCCACCCCTTCTTGCCGATGAGTTACGTCGTCGACGCCCTACGGAGGCTCATCACGGGCGGCGGGCTCGGCCCCGTCTGGCAGGCGTGCGTGGTCCTCACGGCCTTCACGGCGGGCGCCCTGGCGCTCACCGCGCTCTCCGCGCGCCAGAAGCAGGTGTGGACCCTGGACCGTCTGCACCCGGAGCTGACCCTGTGAGACCCGCAACCGCGCCTGTGCGGGCGCCGAGACCTGTGAGAATCAGGCCCATGGACAGCAGCGCAACCAGCACCCGGCGTGAGGCCACCCGGCAGAAGCTCTACGAAGCGGCCGTCACCCTCATCGCGGAGCAGGGCTTCTCGGCCACCACGGTCGACGAGATCGCCGAGCGGGCCGGGGTCGCGAAGGGCACGGTCTACTACAACTTCGCAAGCAAGTCGGTCCTCTTCGAAGAGCTGCTGCGGCACGGCGTGGGCCTGCTGACCGCCTCCCTGAAGGAGGCGTCCGAGAAGGCGGCGGGGGGCGGCGGCAGCCAGGTCGACGCGCTGGACGCGATGATCCGGGCGGGCCTGGTCTTCATCGACCGCTATCCGGCCTTCACCCAGCTGTACGTCGCCGAGCTGTGGCGCACCAACCGCGCCTGGCAGTCCACCCTGATGGTGGTCAGGCAGCAGGCGGTCGCCGTCGTCGAGGACGTCCTGCGCGCGGGCGTGGAGAACGGCGAGCTCAGCGAGGAGATCGACATCCCCCTGACGGCCGCCGCGCTCGTCGGGATGGTCCTGGTGGCAGCGCTCGACTGGCAGGCCTTCCAGCCGGAGCGCTCCCTCGATGACGTGCACTCCGCGCTCTCGCGCCTGCTGCAGGGCCGGGTGAGCGGCGGCCGCTGATCCGCCCACGAGCCCCACACGCAAGAAGCGCCGGGCCGGTGCCACCTGATCTCCAGGTGGCACCGGCCCGGCGCCTTCTTGCGTTCCCCCGCAGCCCCCCGTTCGGCCCCTCGGGTGGTCATTCCCGAGCGGCCGCCCGTCTCCCCGTGTCTCACTCCCACCTTCGGCGGGGTGGGAGGAGCGGCCAAGGGCGCCGCGCCGTTCCGCCGCCCCGTGTCGGCGGTACGGGCGCTGCGCCCTTCTCCGTGTCCCTCACTCTTCCGTCTTCGCAGGTCGGGACCCATCCGTGCTGGTACTCATCTCCATTACTAGGTACGGATACTCAGACCTGGGTGCTCAACCCCAGGCCATGACGTTCCCGACTGGTTACGATCGCGTCCGTGTCCGTACTCCCCCTGGTCTTCACCAGCGGCTGGGCGAGCGGGATCAACGCGTACGCGGTGGTCCTGCTGCTCGGTGTCTTCGGCGCGACCGGGATCTCCGACGAGGTGCCCGAGTCGCTGCAGCGTCCTGATGTGCTGATCGTCGCCGGGGTCCTCTTCGCCTGCGAGGCCGTCGCCGACAAGATCCCTTACGTCGATTCGGTGTGGGACACGGCGCACACCGTGATCCGGCCGGTGTCCGGCGCGGTGGTGGGTGCGCTGCTCGCCGGGCAGAGCGGTTCGCTGCCCGACCTGGCGGCGGGCGCGGTGGGCGGATCGACGGCGCTGGCGAGCCACTTCGTGAAGGCCGGGACGCGGATGGCGATCAACACATCGCCGGAGCCGTTCAGCAACGTCATCGTGAGCACGGCGGAGGATCTCGGCGTCGGCGGGATCGTCACCTTCGCGATGTTCCATCCGGAGGCGGCGGCGATCATCGCGGCCGTGCTGCTGGTGCTCGGCCTGATCCTGTTGTACTTCCTCATCTCGCGGATCCGGCGGTTCCTGCGGCGCAGGGCGCAGCGGCGCGAGGAGAAACGGCTGGCGGCGCACGCGGGACGGCCGCCGGACTGAGGGCTCCCGGCGTGACTGTCAGTGGTGGCCGATAAAGTCCCTGGCATGGCACGGATTGTGGTGATCGGCGCCGGGATGGGCGCGATGGCGGCCGCGGCCCGGCTGGCCGTCGCGGGCCACCGGGTGGTGGTCCACGAGCGGTCGGGGACGTACGGCGGCGCTCTCGGCAGCGTCGAGCGGGACGGCTTCGCCTTCGACACGGGGCCGACCCTCCTCCAGCTCCCCGCCGTCTATCGCGACCTGTTCGTCAAGACGGGCAAGGAACCGCTGGAGAAGTGCGTCGAGCTGTCCCAGGTGGAGCCCGCCGTGCGGCACGTCTTCGCGGACGGCACGACCGCCGATCTGCCGAACGCCTCGCGCGCGGGCGTCGGCGATGCCCTCGACGCGGCGCTCGGCAGCGGCGCGGGCGCCCTCTGGTCGGCGTACATGAACCGCGCCCGTGAGGCCTGGGACCGCACCCGGCGCCCGCTCCTGGAAGAGCCGCTCTGGCCGAACTGGCAGGTCCTCGCCGAGCGCGAGCCCTACCCCTCGGTGCCGCACAAGCGCCTCCTGCGGCGCGAGCGGCGCGCGAGGACCCTCACCGAAGTCGGTGAACTCGAACTGGGCGGCGACGCACGGCTCCTGGCGCTCCTGGAGCAGTACGCCCTCGCGTGCGGCCTCGACCCCCGGGCGACGCCGGCGAGCGCGGCCGTCCTGCCCTACCTCGAGCACACCTTCGGCGCGTGGTCCGTGCGCGGCGGGATGCGCGCGCTCGCCCGGGCCGTGTACGAGCGGTGCCTCGCCCGGCGGGTCGAGTTCGCGTTCGACTCCCCCGTCACCCGGATCGTCGAGAAGGACGGACGCGCGGCGGGTGTCGAACTCGCCGACGGGACGGCGCGGGAGGCGGACTTCGTGGTCGCCGGTGTCACGCCCGGCGCACTCGACGGCTTGCTGTCCGGTGTGTCCGGCATACCCGGCGGCTCCGGTCTGAACATACGGTCGGAGGGTGAGGTGCAGCCCCGTTCCGGACTGCCGAGCCGTCTGATGGTCTTCCTCGCCCTGAGCGGCACGCGACCGGACGGCACACCTCATCGGACGGTCCTGCACACCCCCGACCGCCAGGACGAGCTCGACCGGCTCTTCGGCGACCGCCCCGGGGTGCCCACCGCGCCCACCCTCACGGTGCTGCGCCCCGACGACCCGGCGCTCACCCCCGACGCCGGGCACGAGGCGGCCACGCTGACGGTGACCGTGCCCGCGCACACGGAGGTCTCCGAAGCGGACGTGGAGCGGTTGCTCGACCGTGCCGAGGCCGTGCTGCCCGGCCTCCGGGACCGGCTCCTGTGGCACGAGGTCCGCACCCCCGCCGACATCGCGGAGGCCACCGGCGCGGACGGTGGCGCGGTCCCGCCCCCGTCCCTCGCCGCGGGAGAGGGCCGCCTGCTCCACCCGGCCAACAGCACACGTCTGCCGGGGCTGTTCGCGGTCGGCGGCTGGTCGCATCCCGGCGGCGGTCTTCCGCACGCGGGCATGTCCGGCACGCTGGTCGCCGGACTGATCGTGGAGGGACCGGAGTTCCGGGGCTCGCAGTGAGCGAGCCTCTGGATCAGTAGCGGTACTGCTCGTTGTACCCCGCGTCGTATCCGTACCCCTGGGCCTGCTCGCCCTGGTAGGGGTACGGCTGCTCCGGCGGGAGTTCGCCGCCGTACTGGCCGTAGGGATCATCGACGCTGCGCTGCTGGGGCACCCAGACTCCGCCGGGCGGCGTCTCGTTGTACGCCCCGGCCCCGCTGCCGTAGGGATCGGCCGCGGGGTAGGGCGCGTACTGCTGCTGGTCGCCGTAGGTGTCGTAGCTCTGCTGGCCGCCGTACGTCTGCGTCCCGATGTACGGGTCGGAGTACGCGGCGTACTGCTGCTGCCCCGTCTCGCCGTACGCGTACGGCTGCTGGGGGTCGTAACCCGCGGCGGCGTACGTGTCGTAGCCGTAGCCGCTGTCCTCGGAGGCCGACTGCTGCTGTGCGTACGCCGCGTCGCTGTAGATGCCGTACTGCCCGGTGTCGTCGGGCAGCGGCTCCGGCGCGTAGACCCCGACGCCGGGCGGGGCCTCGGGCGGCGGCCCTGCCGGGCCCGCATCCTCGTACTCGAGGTCGGAGACCTGGAGCGTCGGGTCCTGAGAGGCCTCGGCGCCCCGCGGCGTCGTCTTGCGGCGCTTGCTGAGGCCGGGCTGGCCGCCGAGCGCCCAGCCGGTCGAGAAGCCGCGGCGGAAGGACAGCGTCACGTACGTCTGGCCCGTGGCGAAGGCGATCGCTCCGGCGCCGATGACCACCACCGACGGCAGCAGCACGCCGATGACCACGCCGAGGAAGCCGCCGAAGGCGAGCAGCCGCCAGCGCAGCCGCGCCTTGTACTGCAGCAGCACCTCGCCGAGCAGCCACAGCGCGACGCATCCGAACGCGATGTAGAGGACCGTCCAGCCCATGTACGCCCCTCTCCCCCCGGCCGCTGCCCGAGGGGTACAGCCGGTCAGGCCTGCGGGTGATGCAGACCCAGATTCTCGTAGATTTCCAGCGTCGCCGTGGAGTTGTTGAGCGTGATGAAGTGCAACCCCGGCACACCCTCGGCAAGGAGACGTGCGCAGAACTCCGTCGCGAACTCGATGCCAATGGAGCGTACAGCCGCCGGATCGTCTTTGGCTGTGAGGATGCGCTCTTTGAGCGCCGGCGGGAAGGAAGCGTTGCTGAGCTGGGGCAGCCGCTCCAGCATGCGCACGTTCGTGACCGGCATGATCTCCGGGATGATCGGCGTCGAACAGCCCGCGGCCTCGACCCGGTCGCGAAGGCGCAGATACTCCTCCGGGTAGAAGAACATCTGTGTGATCGCGTAGTCGGCGCCGGCGCGGCACTTGTCCACGAAGTGCCGGACGTCGGTGTCCCAGTCCTCCGAGCGGGGATGCATCGCGGGGAAGGCCGCGACGCCCACGCAGAAGTCGCCCGACTCCTTGATCAGCTGGACCAGTTCGGCGGTGTAGGTGAGGCCCTCGGGGTGCTTGACCCAGTCGGCGAGGGGGTCGCCGGGCGGGTCGCCGCGGACCGCGAGCATGTTCCTGATGCCGGCGTCCGCGTACTGCCCGATGATGTTGCGCAGCTCGGCCACGGAGTGGTCGACCGCGGTCAGGTGGGCGACCGGCGTGAGCGTCGAGTCGGCGACGATCTGCTGCGTCTCCTTGACCGTGCCCGCCCGCGTGGAGCCGCCCGCTCCGTACGTCACGGAGACGAAGCTGGGGGCCACCGCCTCGACCCGGCGCAGGGCGTTCCACAGGTTCCGCTCGCCCTTCGGGGTCTTCGGCGCCGAGAACTCGAACGAGTACGTCGTCTTGCCGGTCGCGAGCATGTCGCGCACGGTGCGTGCACGATCAGTTCTGGTGGAAGCAGTGCCTAGGGCCATACGGGCAGGTTAGCCAGGGGGCACCGCTACCGGCCAATCCCCGTCCACCCTGCGGACAGCCTCCCCGAAGGTTGGCCGAAGATCGCCGATCAGGCCGTACGCAGCCGCTTCGCGAAGTCGGCCGCCGCGGCGGCCGGGTCGTCCGCCTCCGTGATCGCCCGTACGACGACGACGCGGCGGGCGCCCGCTTCGAGCACCTCGTCGAGGTTGCCCGCGTCGATGCCGCCGATGGCGAACCACGGGCGGTCCGTGCCGAGCGAGGCCGTGTACCGGACGAGGTCGAGACCGGGGGCGTGCCGGCCCGGCTTGGTGGGGGTCGGCCAGCAGGGACCCGTGCAGAAGTAGTCCACGCCGTCCTGCGTCGCCGCCGCGGCCGCCTCGGTGTCGGCGTGCGTGGACCGGCCGATGAGGACGTCGTCACGGCCGCCGAGGATCGCGCGGGCGGCGGGCACGGGCAGGTCGCCCTGGCCCAGGTGCAGCACGTCGGCGCCGATGGCGTGCGCGATGTCCGCGCGGTCGTTCACCGCGAGGAGCTTGCCGTGCCGGCGGGCGGCGTCGGCGAAGACCTGGAGGTGTTCGAGCTCCTCGGCCGCCTCCATGCCCTTGTCCCGCAGCTGCACGATGTCGACGCCGCCGCCGAGGACGGCGTCGAGGAACTCGGGGAGGTCTCCCTGGCGCTTGCGGGCGTCCACACACAGGTAGAGGCGGGCGTCGGCGAGCTGCTCGCGGGCAGGCTTGGTGGCCATGAAGAGGTCCCCCCGGTCGTCGTCGGTGGTACACGGGCCGCGCGAACCCTGAGGGACGCGCGGCCGTGCACAACGGTTTTCCGTGTCGGTCAGACGGCGAGCGCCTGGGCGCGGCGCTTCACCTCCGTGCCGCGATTCTCGCTCAGGGCCTGCGCGGGGGTGCCGGGCAGGGTCGGGTCGGGAGTGAAGAGCCACTCCAGCATCTCTTCGTCGTTGAAGCCGTCGTCCCTCAGGAGCGTCAGGGTGCCGGTGAGGCCCTTGACGATCTTGTCGCCGTCGATGAAGGCGGCCGGCACCTGGAGCGCGCGGTTCTCACCACGGCGTACGGCGATCAGCTGGCCCTCCTTGACCAGCTGGCGCACACGCGTCACCTCGACGTCGAGCATTTCTGCGATGTCGGGAAGGTGCAGCCACTCGGGGACGAGAGCATCAGTCTTTGCGTCAATCTCGGTCACGGGGTCAAGCGTATCTCCGGGCACCGACAGCGGCCGGGCAGCGCCCCCTCCGCTACGGCAGCACGGCCTTCTTCAGAGGCACCGCGGGGTCCGAGGCCAGCTCGGCGGAGAGGTGGGCGCCCGCCTCGATCAGCTTGCGGCCCTGTGCCAGGTCCCTGGGGCGGCCCACCGCGAGGACGGCCACCAGGGCGCCCCGCCGGAGCCAGCACACGGTCCAGGCAGCGCCCGAGGGGTCGCCGCGCCACACCAGCTCGTCGGCGGAGGCGTGGTGCCCGGCGTACTGGACGAAGCGGCCGAACTGCTCGGACCAGAAGTAAGGGACGGGGTCGTACGCCGAAGGGGTATCGCCGATGATGTCGGCCGCCACCGTGCGCGGGCCCTGGAGGGCGTTGTCCCAGTGGTGGACGAGGAGGCGCTCGCCATACCTTCCCGAAGGGAAGGAGGAGCAGTCGCCGACCGCGTACACATCGGCTTCGGACGTCCGCAGGTGGTCGTCGGCGACGATCTCCCGGTGGGCGCCCAGGGTGATGCCGGAGTCCGCGAGCCAGCCCGTGGCGGGGCGGGCGCCGATGCCGACGACGACCGCGTCCGCGGGCAGCCGGGTGCCGTCGGCAAGGAAGACGCTGCCGGGCTCGACGCGGTCCACGCGCGCGTGGGTGCGCAGTTCGGCTCCGGCGTCGGCGTACCAGGCCGTCATGGGCGCCGCGACCTCCGCGGGCAGCGCCCCGGCGAGCGGTCGTGCCGCGGCCTCGACGACGGTCACCGAGCAGCCCGCCTCGCGTGCGGCGGTCGCGAACTCGGCGCCGATCCAGCCCGCGCCGACGACCACGATGCGGTGCTGTTCGGCGAGCACGGGCCGCAGCCGCTCGGCGTCGTCCAGGGTGCGCAGCAGATGGACACCGGGGACTCCGGAGGCGCCGGGCAGCAGGACCGGCTCGGCGCCGGTGGCGATGACGAGGGCGTCGTACGGGACCGGGCCCCGCTCGGTGTCCAGTTCGTGGTCCGCGGGACGGACGCCCGTGACCTCGTGGCCCAGGCTCAGCTCGATACCGAGCTCCTCGAAGTCGATGTCGAAGGCGGAGCCCTCCGCCTTGCCGAGCAGCACGGCCTTGGACAGCGGCGGCCTGTCGTACGGCTGGTGGGGTTCCGCGCCGATCAGGGTGACCGCACCGGCGAACCCTTGCTCGCGCAGAGCCACGGCGGTCTGCACCCCGGCCATCCCCGCGCCCGCGATGACGACCCGGCGCTCTTCCTGCCTCCGCTGCTCACTCACCCGATCACTGTAGGACGGCGGGCGACGCGCGCCTCAGGGCGCGGCGAGGAGATCTCTGACACACCGTCACTGCCCCTGACCGCACAGCTGCCCTACTACGCCGGGGCACCAAAGGCTAAGGTTGCCGTGCAGAGCACTCGCGGGAGCCCGGACGCACCGGGCTGAGAGGGAGGCTGGACGGCCTCCGACCGTACGAACCTGATCCGGGTCATGCCGGCGAAGGGAGGGGCTGGACACCCATGCATCCACGTACACCACCCCAAGAGACCCCCGACGTCCTTGTCGTCGGGGGTGGCATCATCGGCCTGGTCACGGCCTGGCGGGCGGCGCAGCGCGGCCTGTCCACAGCGGTCGTCGACCCCGAGCCCGGCGGCGGCGCGGCGCAGGTCGCCGCGGGCATGCTGGCCGCCGTCACCGAGCTGCACTACGGGGAGCAGGCGCTGCTCGCCCTGAATGTGACCTCCGCGCAGCGCTATCCCGACTTCGCCGCCGAGCTGGCGGAGGCGAGCGGCCGTGATGTCGGCTACCGCGCGTGCGGCACGCTCGCCGTCGCGCTCGACTCCGACGACCGTGCCCACCTGCGTGAGCTGCACACCCTGCAGGAGCAGTCGGGGCTCGCGTCGGAGTGGCTGAGCGGGCGCGAGTGCCGCCGCCTGGAGCCGATGCTCGCGCCGGGCGTCCGGGGCGGGCTTCGCGTCGACGGCGATCACCAGGTCGACCCGCGCAGGCTCGCCGCGGCGCTCCTGGTGGCCTGCGAGCGGGCGGGCGTGGTCTTCCACCACGCGTGGGCGGAGCGCCTCTCGGTCACGGGTGACCGGGCCACCGGAGTCGTCACCGCCGACGGCACCGCCCTGGAGGCCGGTCAGACCGTGCTCGCCGGGGGCAGCCTCAGCGGGCGCCTCGCCGGGGTCCCGGAGGGCGTTCTGCCGCCCGTGCGCCCCGTGAAGGGGCAGGTACTGCGGCTCACGGTGCCCCAGCGCTACGCGCCGTTCCTGAGCCGCACCGTACGAGCCGTCGTGCGCGGCAGCCACGTCTACCTGGTGCCGCGCGAGAACGGCGAGCTCGTCGTCGGCGCGACCAGCGAGGAACTCGGCTGGGACACGACGGTCACGGCCGGCGGCGTGTACGAGCTCCTTCGGGACGCCCACGAGCTCGTACCGGGCATCACGGAACTGCCGCTGACGGAGACCCGCGCGGGCCTGCGCCCCGGGTCCCCCGACAACGCGCCGATGCTCGGCCCGACCGCACTCCCGGGCCTCCAGCTGGCCACCGGGCACTACCGCAACGGCGTACTTCTGACGCCCGTCACCGGTGACGTGATGGCGCATGCCCTGGCCACCGGTGAACTGCCCGACGAGGCGCGGGGGTTCTCCCCTCGGCGCTTCTTCCGCACGCCCCTTACGCAGCGCTTCATGGAGCAGCCAGCATGACCCTCTCAGCCGTTACCGCCGTCTCCGTGAACGGGGAAACACGCGACGTGGCCGCGGGCACCACGCTCGAAGCCCTCGTCGCCACCCTGACCGCGGCATCGTCCGGCGTCGCCGCCGCGCTCAACGAAACCGTCGTCCCGCGCGCGCGGTGGTCCGCCACCCCGCTCGCCGACGGTGACCGCGTCGAAATCCTCACCGCCGTCCAAGGAGGCTGAACCGACATGGCAGACGACCCCTTCGTCATCGGTGGGCTCACCCTTTCCTCCCGCCTGATCATGGGTACGGGTGGTGCGCCGAGCCTGGACGTGCTCGAACGCTCCCTCGTCGCGTCCGGGACGGAGCTCACGACCGTCGCGATGCGCCGCCTCGATCCCGGTGTGCAGGGCTCGGTGCTCTCCGTCCTCGACCGGCTCGGCATCCGCGTCCTGCCGAACACGGCGGGCTGCTTCACCGCGGGCGAGGCCGTCCTGACCGCCCGGCTCGCGCGGGAGGCACTCGGCACCGACCTGGTCAAGCTGGAGGTCATCGCGGACGAGCGCACCCTGCTGCCCGACCCGATCGAGCTCATCGACGCCGCCGAGACCCTCGTCGACGACGGCTTCACGGTCCTCCCGTACACGAACGACGACCCGGTCCTCGCACGGAAGCTGGAGGACGTGGGATGCGCGGCGATCATGCCGCTCGGCTCCCCCATCGGCTCCGGGCTCGGCATCCGCAACCCGCACAACTTCCAGCTGATCGTCGAACGCGCGAGCGTGCCGGTGATCCTGGACGCGGGCGCGGGGACGGCGTCCGACGCGACGCTCGCCATGGAGCTGGGGTGCGCGGGTGTGATGCTCGCCTCCGCCGTGACCCGGGCCCAGGAGCCGGTTCTCATGGCCGAGGGCATGCGGCACGGGGTGGAGGCGGGGCGGCTCGCGTACCGGGCCGGGCGCATTCCCCGGCGGCACTTCGCCGAGGCGTCGTCGCCCGCGGAGGGAATGGCCCGGCTCGATCCGGAGCGGCCCGCCTTCTGAGCGTCCCGCGCCTGTTACAGCTCGGCTGCAGTAGAGGCCCGAGCAGACCCGGGCGGGCAACGGTGTCGGCGGTGGCTCGTAGACTCCCTGCGTGGACACGACCCTTCAGGACCCGCTCGTCGGGCAGGTGCTCGACGGCCGCTACCGCGTGGACGGGCGGATCGCGGTCGGCGGGATGGCCACGGTCTACCGGGCCGTGGACACCCGCCTCGACCGCGTGCTCGCGCTCAAGGTGATGCACCCGACGCTGGCCGCCGACGTCTCGTTCGTCGACCGCTTCATCCGCGAGGCGAAGTCGGTGGCCCGGCTCTCCCACCCGAATGTGGTGGGGGTGTACGACCAGGGAACCGACGGTGCGTACGTCTATCTCGCGATGGAGTACGTCGCCGGCTGCACCCTGCGTGACGTGCTCCGCGAGCGCGGCGCCCTGCAGCCGCGCGCGGCCCTCGACATCCTGGAGCCGGTCCTCGCCGCGCTCGGCGCGGCGCACCGCGCCGGCTTCGTGCACCGCGACATGAAGCCGGAGAACGTCCTCATAGGCGATGACGGCCGGGTCAAGGTCGCCGACTTCGGTCTCGTGCGCGCGGTGGACACCGTCACGAACACGACCGGCACGGTCCTCGGCACCGTCTCCTACCTCGCTCCCGAGCAGATAGAGCACGGCACGGCCGACACGCGTGTGGACGTGTACGCGTGCGGTGTCGTGCTCTACGAAATGCTGACCGGCGCCAAGCCGCACTCCGGTGAGTCGCCCGCCCAGGTGCTCTACCAACACCTCCACGAGGACGTACCGCCCCCGTCGGCGGCCGTTCCGGGGCTCGCCGTCGAGCTCGACGACCTTGTGGCCTCCGCCACCGCCCGCACGCCCGACGTCCGCCCGCACGACGCGGTGGCGCTCCTCGGGCAGGCCAGGGACGCGCGGGCCGCGCTCTCGCTCGAACAGCTGGACGCGGTACCGCCGCAGGCGCACACCCCGGAGCACGGACACGCCAACGCGAACGACCGTACGAGCGTGATCCCGCGCGCGGCACGCTCCGTACAGCTGCCGCTCCCCACGGACGGCGACGAAGGCCGGCAGGACCAGCTCAACCGCACGAGCGTCCTGGCGTCGCCGGCACCACCACCCCCCGCCGCCCCCGACCGCAGGCGCCCCAATCCGCGCGGCCGCACGTTCGCGGTGATCGCCGCGGTCCTCCTCGCGCTCGGCCTCGGCGCCGGGGTCTGGTACATCAACTCCGGCCAGTTCACGAAGGTCCCGCCGCTCCTGGCGAAGTCCGAGTCGGCGGCCAAGCAGCGCCTCGGTGAAGCCGGGCTCGAGGTCGACGACGTCAAGCGCGCGTACAGCGACACCGACAAGCGCGGCACGGTCATGGCCACCGACCCCGAGGCGGGAGAGCGCATCCGCGACAACGGCCAGGTGACGCTGACCGTCTCGATGGGCCCCGAGATCGTGAAGGTCCCGCGCCTCGCGGGCACTCCCCTGGCCAAGGCGAAGGACGAGCTCAAGGACGCCGGCCTCGCGCCCGGGATGACGAACAAGGCGTTCAACGACGACATCCGCAAGGGCTCCGTGATCAGCACGGACCCGAAGTCCGGCACCAAGCGCAAGGCGGGCTCCGCCATCGCGATCACCGTCAGCAAGGGCCGGGCGGTCGATGTCCCCGATGTGACGGGCGACTCCCGGTCCGACGCGACGTCCGAGCTTGAGGACGCGGGCCTGAAGGTCGAGGTCGCGACGGAGCGGGTGCACTCCGATGAGGACAAGGGCACGGTCGTCGACCAGTCCCCGAGGGAGGGCCAGAGGCAGCTCGCGGAGGGCGACACGGTCACGCTGACGCTGTCCAAGGGCCCGGAGATGATCGAGGTCCCGGACGTCGAGGGCATGAGCGTCGACGACGCCACCCAGGAGCTGGAGGACGCCGGGTTCGAGGTCGAAAAGGACCGCGGTCTGCTCGGCCTCTTCGGGGACACGGTCAAGGGCCAGTCCGTGGAGGGCGGCGACGAGGCCCCCAAGGGCTCGACGATCACCATCGAGATCCGTTGACGGGACGCTCACACGCTCATGCCACCCTTGAGCGTGTGAGCAGCAACAAGCCCCCCAGCACCGAGTCCAGCAGCATCGCCTCCCACAGCGCCCCGCCGCGCAATCCCGTCGGCGGCCATGTCCCCGTCGCCGGCGGCCTCGCGTCCGTGGGGCTTTCGTACGCCCGTGACCTGGGCGCCGAGGCCGTCCAGGTCTTCGTGGCCAACCCGCGGGGCTGGGCCACGCCGCCCGGCAACCCGAAGCAGGACGAGGAGTTCCGCGCGGCCTGCGCCGCCGA
Source organism: Streptomyces sp. NPDC033180 (assembly GCF_055577645.1). Taxonomy (NCBI): domain Bacteria; kingdom Bacillati; phylum Actinomycetota; class Actinomycetes; order Kitasatosporales; family Streptomycetaceae; genus Streptomyces; species Streptomyces sp. NPDC033180. The sequence goes on from NZ_JBVIPU010000001.1 coordinate 408,098, forward strand.
GCGGATACCCGCGTACGTACACGCGCCCTACCTCATCAACTTCGGCTCGCACACCGAGGCGACCGTCGAGAAGTCCGTGGAGTCCCTGCGCCACTCGCTGCGCCGGGCCCGCGAGATCGGCGCCCTCGGAGTCGTCGTGCACACCGGCTCCGCGACCGGCGGCCGGGACCGCGCCGTCGCGCTGAAGCAGGTGCGCGACCGGATGCTGCCGCTGCTCGACGAGCTGACGCATGACGACGACCCTTTCCTCCTCCTGGAATCGACCGCGGGCCAGGGCTTCTCGCTCTGCTCCCGCACCTGGGACTTCGGCCCGTACTTCGACGCGCTCGACGCCCACCCGAAGCTGGGCGTCTGCCTGGACACCTGCCACATCTTCGCGGCGGGCCACGATCTGACCGGGCCGAGCGGCATGAAGCAGACGCTGGACCTCCTGGTCGACACCGTCGGCGCCGGCCGTCTGAAGCTGGTGCACGCCAACGACTCCAAGGACGTGGTCGGCGCCCACAAGGACCGCCACGAGAACATCGGCACCGGCCACATCGGCGAGGAGCCCTTCCGCGAGCTGATGGCCCACGCCGCGACCGAGAACGTACCGCTGATCATCGAGACGCCCGGCGGCAAGGAGGGGCACGCGGCGGACGTGGCGCGACTGAAGGAGCTCAGGAGCAGCTAGAGATCCCCGAGGCCCCCGAGACCTCTTGAGGAATACCCCCCAGGGGTATACGGTTCTTGCCGGGCGGCAGGAACCGTTATCCGACGTTGGGGGATTCTCATGCAGCACGGTCACGACACCCATGGCGGTCACGACACGCACGCCGAGCACGCGCACCATGCCCACGAGGGCCACCACGGCATCGGCAAGGTCAGCTGGCGCATGGCGGCGCAGGCCACCCTCCACTGCCTCACCGGGTGTGCCGTCGGCGAGGTCCTCGGCATGGTCATCGGCACCGCGCTCGGCTGGGGGAACGTGCAGACGATGATCCTCGCGATCACCCTGGCGTTCTTCTTCGGATACGCCCTGACACTGCGCGGCATCCTCAAGGCGGGCGTCGATTTCAGGACGGCGTTCCGGGTCGCGCTCGCCGCGGACACCCTGTCCATCGCGGTGATGGAGCTCATCGACAACGGCGTGATCGCGTTCTGGCCGGGAGCGATGGACGCCCATCTGTCGGACCCCATGTTCTGGTGGATCCTCGCCATCGCGCTCGCCGCCGCCTTCGTGATCACCACCCCGGTCAACAAGTGGATGATCGGCCGCGGCAAGGGCCACGCGGTGGTGCATCAGTACCACCACTGAGGCACAGCGCCAGCACCACCGAGCGCGGCCGCCAGGAGATCAGAGCTCGGGGCCGTCCCCGGGCTCTTCCTGGTACGAGTAACGCTGCTCGGTCCAGGGGTCGCCGACGTTGTGATAGCCGCGCTCCTCCCAGAAGCCGCGACGGTCGGCGGTCATGTACTCAACGCCGCGGACCCACTTGGGGCCCTTCCAGGCGTACAGATGGGGCACCACGAGCCGCAGTGGAAATCCGTGCTCCGCGGTCAGCAGTTCGCCCCCTTTGTGGGTGGCGAAAATCGTGCGCTCGTCCAGGAAGTCGGCCATGCGCAGATTCGAGCTGAAGCCGTACTCGGCCCAGACCATCACATGGGTGGCGTCGGGCGCGGGCGGGGCGATCTCGACCAGGGCCCGCGCGGGGACACCGCCCCATTCGGCGCCGAGCATGCTGAACTTCGTGACGCAGTGCAGATCGCCGACCACGGTGGCGTACGGAAGAGCCGAGAACTCCTCGTGCGTCCAGCAGTGCTTGGCTCCGTCGGCGGTGGCGCCGAAAACCCTGAACTCCCAGCGCTCCGGGCGGAACTTCGGCACCGGGCCGTAGTGGGTGACCGGCCAGCCCCGCTGCAGTCGCTGTCCCGGTGGGAGCTCCGGCTCCACTGCTTCCCGAGATGCGCGATCCGCCGACTGACCCATGTGTCCATCCTGACAGACCCGGGTAGGTGGACGTGACCAGGAGGCCGCCGACAGGGGCCGGTCGGACGCCGATTGGGGCAACTCCTACTAAGCGTGCACTTACTGGACGGCCTCTCGCACCGGTGCAAGGATGCGCGGAACCTGCCCAGTTACCACGTGGAAGGAGCCTCTGCGATGCAGGGCGACCCCGAGGTCATCGAATTTCTCAACGAGCAGCTGACCGCCGAGCTCACGGCGATCAACCAGTACTTTCTCCACGCCAAGATGCAGGAGAACTTCGGCTGGCCCAAGCTCGCCAAATACACCCGGTCCGAGTCGATCGACGAGATGAAGCACGCGGAGATCCTGACCGACCGGATTCTGTTCCTCGACGGCCTGCCCAACTACCAGCGGCTCTTCCACGTGCGCGTGGGCCAGACCGTCACGGAGATGTTCCAGGCCGACCGGCAGATCGAGGCGGAGGCGATCGACCGTCTCAAGCGCGGCATCGAGGTGATGCGCGGCAAGGGAGACATCACTTCCGCGAACATCTTCGAGTCGATCCTCGAGGACGAGGAGCACCACATCGACTATCTCGACACCCAGCTCGAACTGGTCGAGAAGCTGGGCGAACCGCTCTACATCTCGCAGCTCATCGAGCAGCCCGAGAGCTAGGCGACAGAGCTAGGCGGCCTCATCCAGGCCGGTGAGGACGGGCTCGCCCTGGTCGGCGAGCTCCCTGCGGGGGCACGTGCCCCGGCCCAGGAGTGCCTGAATGCTCCGTACGCACGAACCGCAGTCGGTGCCCGCCTTGCTGGCGGACGCTATCTGGCGGGGCGTGCAGGCACCGTCCGCCGCGTGCTGCTTCACCTGCGCCTCGGTTACACCGAAGCAGTTGCAGACGTACACGCGGTTCACCTCCCGGGCAGGATTAATCGGCGGCGCCGTCCCGATTAATCGGTGAGGCTAACCTAACCTTACCCACGTCCCCAGGTCCACAAAAGCCCCGATACGCCGGTGGGGCACGGATCACATGGATCCGTGCCCCACCGCCGTGTTTCTCGGGAATACCTACTGGTCGCGGTACATCTCCGCGACCAGGAACGCCAGGTCCAGGGACTGGCTGCGGTTCAGGCGCGGGTCGCAGGCCGTCTCGTAGCGCTGGTGCAGGTCGTCGACGAAGATCTCGTCGCCGCCGCCCACGCACTCGGTGACATCGTCACCGGTGAGCTCGACGTGGATGCCGCCCGGGTGGGTGCCCAGCGCCTTGTGGACCTCGAAGAAGCCCTTGACCTCATCCAGCACGTCGTCGAAACGGCGCGTCTTGTGGCCGGAGGCCGCCTCGTAGGTGTTGCCGTGCATCGGGTCGGTGATCCAGGCGACGGTCGCACCGGAGGCGGTGACCTTCTCGACGAGCTCGGGCAGCTTGTCGCGGACCTTGTCGGCGCCCATGCGGACGATGAAGGTCAGCCGGCCGGGCTCGCGGTCCGGGTCGAGACGCTCGATGTACTGCAGCGCCTCCTCCGGGGTCGTCGTCGGGCCGAGCTTGATGCCGATCGGGTTGCGCACCTTGGAGGCGAACTCGATGTGCGCGCCGTCCAGTTGACGGGTGCGCTCGCCGATCCAGACCATGTGGCCCGAGGTGTCGTACAGCCGCCCGGTGCGCGAGTCCACGCGGGTGAGCGCCGACTCGTAGTCGAGGAGCAGCGCCTCGTGCGAGGCGTAGAACTCGACGGTCTTGAACTCCTCCGGGTCCGTCCCGCAGGCGCGCATGAAGTTGAGCGCGTTGTCGATCTCGCGCGCCAGCTGTTCGTACCGCTGGCCGGAGGGAGACGACTTCACGAAGTCCTGGTTCCAGGCGTGCACCTGGCGCAGGTCGGCGTAACCGCCGGTGGTGAAGGCGCGCACGAGGTTGAGCGTGGAGGCGGAGGCGTTGTACATCCGCTTGAGGCGCTCGGGGTCCGGGACGCGGGACTTCTCGTCGAAGTCGAAGCCGTTGACCGAGTCGCCGCGGTAGGTCGGCAGGGTCACGCCGTCGCGGGTCTCGGTGCCCTTGGAGCGCGGCTTCGAGTACTGGCCCGCGATGCGGCCGATCTTCACGACGGGCACGGAGGCCGCGTACGTCAGGACGGCGCCCATCTGGAGCAGCGTCTTCAGCTTGTTGCGGATGTGGTCGGCCGACACCGCGTCGAAGGCCTCGGCGCAGTCGCCGCCCTGAAGCAGGAACGCCTCTCCCTTGGCGACGGAGGCCAGTCGGGCGCGCAGCTGGTCGCACTCGCCCGCGAAGACGAGCGGCGGATACGACTCGAGGTCCGCGATCACATCGCGCAGAGCCTCGGCATCGGGGTACTCGGGCTGCTGCGCCGCGGGAAGGTCTCGCCAGGTGTTGCCACCGGTAGGGGTGGTCTTAGCGTTCACGGTCACCCCCACAACATTACGGGGTGATGTCCGCCGTCCATTCACCCGCTCACCAAGTGAGACGGACCCGACACAGCCGAGCGCCGGCGCTCGAGATCCCGCTCACCGGCGGCCGGCGTCGCCAGGGCGAGCTTGCGGTGCGTGCGGCGCAGCATCAGACGGGCCATGAAGGGGTGGGCCTGCTTCACCACAGCCCAGTAGATCCGTCCGCGCAGGGTGTCGGTCCGCACGGTGGAGCTCAGGGTGACGTACCGCTCGTCGACCAGGATCGAGGCGCGCGCCGTCAGGCCCCGGGCCTCCACTTCGAGGAGCAGCTCGTCGCCCTCGCGGGCGATGACCGGGAAGGCGTCGCGCAGGATGCCGGTCCAGGCCTCAGGGTCGCGCGGCTGCCCCGGGAGCAGCTCCATCCGGTACGCGTCCTCGTAGCCGGGGCGGTCGACGGCGGTACGGATCAGCTGGGCGGCCTCCGGGATGCCGACCGTCTCGGGGCGGCTCCACATGAGCCGGTTGTAGAGGCGCACCAGGGGCGACCACCGGACGGGGCGGGCGCAGCCGCCCGTCGCGGCCCGCTCGATGTTGTCGAAGACCTCTTCGATGATCGTGTCGTGCAGGGGCCGGACGACTGCGGGCCACAACAGGCGGTTCCTGCCGAGCAGTTCGGTCTGAAGGACATGGCGGACGCGGCAGCGCCCCTCCCCGGCCGGCTCGACGGTCAGCTCGTGGAAGCCGTTGTCCGGCGGGGTGAAGGCGAAGCGCACACGGCGCCCCGGCTCGTACTCCGTGACGCTGTAGCGGACCGGGCCGTGGCCGCCGGTCGCGCCCACGCCTAGCGGGCGGTCGAAGGTCATCGCCGCCCAGGCCGGCGTCGGGAAGAGCGGGTCGTCATCGGCGGAGAGCCGGTCAAGCAGGGTGCCCACGGCCTCCGCCGGAGCCTTGATCACGCGCTCGTGTTCGTTGAGTACCGTGCCCATGTCGAACCTCCATACGCTGGCGTATGGTTGACCATACGGTACCGTACGGTCATGGCGCAACGGCAGCAGAAGAAGCCCACAAGGAAGCCCCGTCTCACCGCTCAGGACTGGGCGGACGCCGCCCTCGCCGCGATCGGCGAGGGCGGTATCGCCGCCGTCGCCGTGGAACCCCTGGCCGTCAGGCTCGGCACCACCAAGGGGAGCTTCTACTGGCACTTCGCCAACCGTGACGCCCTCATCGAGGCCGCCCTGGACCGCTGGGCACAGACCAGCACCGAGGAGATGATCCAGGAGGTCGAGGCCGAGCCCGACCCCCGGCAGCGCGTCCGCCTCCTCTTCGGCGAGGCCATCGCGTCGGCCACCTCCGGCTCACTGGAGGTCGCCCTACTCGCGACGCCCGGGCACCCCCAGGTCGCCGATGCCCTGCGCCGCGTGACCGAGCGCCGGGTGGCGTACGTGGCCAGGCTCTTCGCCGGGCTCGGCTTTCCCGAGCCGGAGGCCCGGCGGCGCGGGCTGCTGGCGTACACGGTCTATCTGGGGCACGTGCAGCTCGGGCACGCGGTGCCGTCGGCGCTGCCCACCGTCGACGAGTTCGGCGCCTATCTCGACGAGGCCCTGGACATCCTGATGATGCGCTAGGGTGCGGAACATGCACGCGCAGACGACTCGTAACTGGTGGTGGCCCGCTCATCCGGCGGCCCACTGATTCTGCGCGTATCGAACTCGCGAAGGCCGCCCGAGGGGCGGCCTTCAGTGTTTTCCGGACCAGGATCTCCAGGATCCCCGGACCGCGGCCGTTCCTCTCCGAGTGAGAAGGAACAAGACCCGATGGACACCCCGAACCAGCTCGCGGGACTGCTGACGGACGACCGTCCGTTCGCCGTGCTCCGCCGCCGCACACCCGGCCACGACCACGACACGGTCGAGGTCCTGATCGGCGCGGTCGCCGCGTACGACCGGCTCGCCGACATCCCCGACGAGGGCCTCGCCCTGATCCCCTTCCGGCAGATCAGGGAGCGCGGATTCGACGTGCGCGACGACGGCACGCCGCTCGCGGTCCTGACTCCCGACGAGACGTACGACATCCCGCTCTCCGAAGCCCTGTCGGCGCTGCCCGCCCATGACGTGCGCGTCGAGGGCGGGGCCTTCGACGTCGACGACGCCGCGTACGGGGAGATCGTCGGGCGGGTGCTGCGCGAGGAGATCGGGCGGGGCGAGGGCGCGAACTTCGTCATCCGGCGTACGTACGAGGGTGAGATCCCCGGCTTCGGCAGGGCGGACGCGCTGGCTCTCTTCCGCAGGCTGCTCGTGGGCGAGCGGGGCGCCTACTGGACGTACGTCGTGCACACCGGGGAGCGGACGCTGATCGGGGCGAGCCCCGAGGTGCATGTGCGGATGTCCGGCGGGACGGTCGTCATGAACCCGATCAGCGGGACCTACCGCTACCCGGTCGAAGGGCCGACCGCGGACGATCTGCTCGGCTTCCTCGCCGACGGCAAGGAGACCGAGGAGCTGTCGATGGTCGTCGACGAGGAGCTCAAGATGATGTGCACCGTCGGCGACATGGGTGGTGTCGTCGTCGGGCCGAGGCTCAAGGAGATGGCCCATCTCGCGCACACCGAGTACGAGTTGCGGGGCAGGTCGTCGCTCGACGCGCGCGAGGTCCTGAAGGAGACGATGTTCGCGGCGACCGTCACCGGCTCGCCCGTGCAGAACGCCTGCCGCGTCATCGAGCGGCACGAAGCGGGCGGGCGCGGCTACTACGCGGGCGCCCTCGCCCTCATCGGCCGCGACGCGGGCGGCGCGCAGACCCTCGACTCCCCCATCCTGATCCGCACCGCCGACATCTCCGCCGACGGAAAGCTGCGGGTCCCGGTCGGCGCGACGCTGGTGCGCGGCTCGGACCCGGCGGGCGAGGTGGCCGAGACGCACGCGAAGGCGGCGGGCGTTCTTGCCGCCCTCGGGGTGCGCCCGGGCCGGCCCCGCGACGAACGCGTACGCCCCGCCCTGGCCGACGACCCGCGCGTACGGACGGCGCTCGACAGCCGCCGGGCCGGGCTCGCGCCGTTCTGGCTGCGGATGCAGGAGCCGACCACACAGCTGTCCGGGCACGCCCTGGTGATCGACGGCGAGGACACGTTCACGGCGATGCTGGCGCATCTGCTTCGCTCATCGGGCCTCACGGTCTCCGTGCGCCGCTACGACGAGCCGGGCCTGCGGGAAGCGGCCTTGACGCACGAGGGTCCGCTGGTCCTCGGCCCCGGACCCGGCGACCCGTCGGACCCCGCCGACCCGAAGATGACCTTCCTGCGCTCACTGACCGCCGAGGTGATCAGCGGCCACCGCCACGGCGTCCTCGGTGTCTGCCTCGGCCATGAGCTCCTGGCCGCCGAACTGGGTCTGGAGATCGTCCGCAAGGAGGTCCCGTACCAGGGCGCCCAGACGCGGATCGACCTGTTCGGGCGGCCGGAGACGGTCGGCTTCTACAACAGCTTCGTGGCCCGCTGCGACGAGGAGACGGCACTGGAACTGGCCGCGCACGGCATCGAGGTCAGCAGGGACACGGCCACGGGAGAGGTGCACGCGCTGCGGGGGCCCGGCTTCGCGGGCGTCCAGTTCCATCCGGAGTCGGTGCTCTCGCTGCGGGGGACGGCGATCGTGCGGGAGCTGCTGTCCGGGGTGCTGGTCTAGGACCGGGCCGGGATCGGGCCAGGAGGCGGGGCCGCCGGGACGAGCACGTTCTCGCTGCGGCGACCCTCCCTGTAGTCCAGGACGTTCTGCACCGTGGTGTCGATGATCTGGCCGACCGCGTCCACGGTGTAGTACGCCTGGTGCGAGGTGACCACGACGTTCGGGAACGTCACCAGGCGGGCCAGGGTGTCGTCCTCGATGGCCTCCAGCGACTTGTCGAGGAAGAAGAGTCCGGCCTCCGCCTCGTACACATCGAGCCCGACGCCCGCGAAGCGCCCCCTCCGCAGCTCCGAGACCAGGGCGTCGGTGTCGATCAGGCCACCGCGGCTGGAGTTCACCAGGATCGCGTCGTCCTTCATCATCCGCAGCGCGTCGGCGCCGATGATGTGCTGCGTCGCGGGGAGCAGCGGGACGTGCAGGCTGATCAGGTCGGCCTCCGCGAGGAGTTCCTCCTTCGGGACGTACTTCATGCCGAGCTCCACGCACGCGGGGTTCTCCACGACGTCCCAGCCGAGCAGCTTCGTCCCGAAGCCGTGCGCGATCCGGGTGAACGCCTCGCCGATCTTCCCGGTGCCGAGCACGCCGACGGTACGGCCGCGCACGTCGCGGCCCATCAGACCGTCGAGCCTGAAGTCGAAGTCGCGGGTGCGGTTGCTGGCGCGGACGATGCGGCGGTTGACGGCCATCGCGAGGGTCCAGGCGAACTCGGCGACGGAGTACGGCGAGTAGTACGAGACGCGGGCGATGGTGAGGCCGAGGCGCTCGGCGACCTGGAGATCGATGTTGTTGAACCCGGTCGAACGCTGGGCGATCATCTGTGTCCCGCCCGCCGCGAGGGTCTGCAGGACACGGTTGCCGAGATCGGCGTTGACGCTGGTGGAGACGATCTCGTAGCCGGCGGCGATGGGGGCGGTGTCCTCGGTGAGGAAGACGTCGAGGCAGCGGACGTCGTGGTGACCGGCGAAGGCCTTCTCGATCAGCGGCTTCTCATCCGCCTGCACCCCGAACGCGAGAATCTCCATGCGGCGAGTGTAGGTATTACGGGGTCATACGGCACCGCGGAGAAACGGGTGGGCGGGTGGGCGGGTGGGAGAAAATCCGCCGCGAAGCGGCGGTACAGGGCCACCCGCCCACCGAAGACCAGCCGAAGATCAACCGAAGATCAACCGAAGAAGACCCCCACCTCGGAGTACAGCTCCGGGTCAACAGTCTTCAGCTTCGACGTAGCGTCAGCGATCGGCACCCGCACGATGTCCGTGCCCTGCAGCGCGACCATCTTCCCGAAGTCGCCGTCCCGCACGGCCTCGATCGCGTGCAGCCCGAAGCGCGTGGCAAGCCACCGGTCGAAGGCGCTGGGCGTCCCGCCGCGCTGGACGTGCCCGAGGACGGTGGTCCTCGCCTCCTTGCCGGTCCGCCCCTCGATCTCCTTGGCCAGCCACTCCCCCACGCCCGAGAGCCGCACATGCCCGAAGGAGTCCTGCGTCCCGTCCTTGAGGACCATCTCGCCGTCCTTGGGCATGGCCCCTTCCGCGACGACGACGATCGGCGCGTACGACGCCTTGAACCGCGAGGTCACCCAGGCACACACCTGCTCGACGTCGAAGCGCTGCTCGGGGATGAGGATGACGTTCGCGCCCCCGGCGAGCCCGGAGTGCAGCGCGATCCAGCCCGCGTGCCGTCCCATGACCTCGACCACCAGGACCCGCATGTGCGACTCGGCGGTCGTGTGCAGCCGGTCGATCGCCTCGGTGGCGATACCCACGGCGGTGTCGAAGCCGAAGGTGTAGTCCGTGGCGGACAGGTCGTTGTCGATGGTCTTCGGTACGCCGACGACGTTGATGCCGTACTCGTCGGTGAGCCGCGCGGCGACGCCGAGGGTGTCCTCGCCGCCGATCGCGATGAGGGAGTCGACCTCGTACTTGGCGAGGTTCTCCTTGATCCGGCGGATGCCGTTCTCCGCCTTGAGCGGGTTGGTGCGCGAGGAGCCGAGGATGGTGCCGCCCCGGGGCAGGATGCCGCGCACGGCCGGGATGTCGAGCGGGACGGTGTCGCCCTCCAGCGGACCGCGCCAGCCGTCCCGGAAGCCGACGAAGTCATAGCCGTACTCCTGCACGCCCTTGCGGACGACGCCCCGGATGACGGCGTTGAGCCCGGGGCAGTCGCCGCCACCGGTCAGTACTCCGATTTTCTTGGCCGCCATGGAAACGTCCCTTCGCCTCAGTGACCTGTATGCGACTCACGCTAATGGTGATACAGGTCACTCAGGGACGGTCAGGATGGTCAATTCCTGGCCGTTACAGGGGAGTTGATCACGCGAGTTCACCCTTATGAGGGGTCGCCCGAGGGTTCACGCGTCGTCGAGACCCCGCTCGATCGCGTACCGCACGAGTTCCACGCGGTTGTGCAGCTGGAGCTTGCCCAGGGTGTTCTGCACGTGGTTCTGCACGGTGCGGTGCGAGATGACCAGGCGCTCTGCGATCTGCTTGTAGCTCAGCCCCTTGGCGACGAGCCGCAGCACCTCGGTCTCGCGGTCGGTCAGCTGCGGCGCCTTCGGCTCGTCCGGGGTGCCGGGCGCCGGGTCGGACGCCAGGCGGCGGTACTCGCCGAGGACGAGGCCCGCGAGCCCCGGGGTGAAGACCGTGTCGCCGACGGCCGTGCGGCGCACCGCGTCGGTCAGCTCGGCGGTGGACGCCGACTTCAGGAGATAGCCGGTGGCGCCGGACTTGACCGCCTCCAGGACGTCCGCGTGTTCGCCGCTCGCGGAGAGGACGAGGACGCGCAGGGCGGGGTTGGCGGCGACGAGTTCCTTGCAGACCTGGACGCCCGGCTTCAGGGGCAGGTTCAGATCGAGTACGAGGACGTCGGGCGCCGCGGCCTGTGCGCGGCGCACGGCCTGCTCGCCGTCACCCGCCGTGGCGACCACGTCGAACCCGGCCTCCGCGAGGTCGCGGGCGACCGCGTCCCGCCACATCGGGTGGTCGTCGACGACCATGACCTTGACGGGGTCCTTGCCGCCATCGGCATCCCGCAGTTGCTGCTCGCTCATCGTTCCTTTCCTGCCTTCCCCCGTGGGACTCTCAGTTCTACTTCCGTGCCCTGGCCCGGCACCGAGATCAGCTCGGCCGTGCCGCCGATGTCCCGCAGCCGGCCCCGGATCGAGAGGGCGACACCGAGCCGCCCCTCCCCCTCGGCCTCGGCGAGACGGCCCTCGGGGATGCCGGGGCCGTCGTCCCGCACCGTCACGATCACCGCGTCCGGCTCGTCCTCGACCAGGATCCAGGCTCCGGCGTCCTGGCCCGCGTGCCGGTGGACGTTGTCCAGGGCGGCGCCGACCGCGGCGGCCAGCTCCCGGGCGGCCTCCGGCTCGAGGGCCACCGGGGCGCCCGGCTCCGAGACGGTCACCCGGGCGCCCGCGTACGGAAAGAGCAGGGACCTCAGGTCGCAGCTGTCTCCGTCGTCGGCGTCGTCGTCCGGCTCTTCCACCACGCGGACCACGGCCCCCATCGAGGCGTCCTCCGACTCGTGCGACGTCCGGACCAGGCCGCCCGCCACCAGCGTGCGCAGCGCGACCTCCTGCTCCCCCGCCATCCTGCCGAGCTCCGCCGCCTCGCCGCCGAGCGCGCTGCCGCGCCGCTGCACCATCGCGAGGACCTGCAGCACGCTGTCGTGGATGTCCCGGGCCAGACGCTCCCGCTCGCGGGTCGCGGCCTCGATCTCCAGGGCGCGGGCGAGGGTGCGCTCGGAGGCGCGGGCCACCTCGACGACGTATCCGATGGCGATGGACGCGATACAGACGAGCAGGACGTTGTGGAGCGTGTCCTGGGTGGGCCTGCCGCGCTGCGCGATGTTGGCGACGCCGACGAGGGCCGATGCGAACGCCGCCCACCGCCAGCCGCCCTTGATCGCGAAGGCGAGCACCGCGCCCGCCGTCCATATCGACGGCAGCGTCGGGCCGTCGTGGACGATCCGCTGGTGCGAGTCGGCGACCGGCGTGAGCAGGATGCCGACCAGCGCGATGGTCAGGTCGGTGATCAGGAACCGCTTGGTGCAGCTCGCCGCGTTGGCGACCTTCGGCAGCGTGCCGATGGTCCACCCCGCGAGCACCACGTAGTACGCGATGGCCACCCAGGGGCGGTCGAACTTCTCGTGCGCGGCCACGAAGAGGCCGATCGCGTACAGCATCGTCAGTACGCGGTAGCCGGTCAGGGCACGCCACAGCGGCTGCTCGACCGACATCCTCATGACGCGTACGCGCTTGGTCATCTCCCCCACCCCTTGGGCCGCCCGGCGGCTCCCCTGCGCCCGGCTCCCCTTTGCAGCGACGCGATTACGCGCCGGACCGTTCCTTCTCGGCCGCCGCGGCCGCTTTCTCCGCCTTCTTCTCCGCTTCCTTCTCGGCCTTCGCCGCCTCCGTGAGCCGCCGCTTCGCAGCGGTCGCGTACTCGTCGACGTACTCCTGGCCGGAAAGCTTCATGATCTCGTACATGACCTCGTCGGTCACCGCCCGCAGGACGAACCGGTCGTGCTCCATGCCGTGGTAGCGGCTGAAGTCGAGCGGTCTGCCGATCCTGATGCCGGGCCGCATCAGCTTCGGCATCACCTTGCCGGGCGGCTGGATCTTCTCCGTGTCGATCATCGCCACGGGGAGCACGGGCGCCCCGGTGGCGAGGGCCACGCGTGCGAGGCCGCCGGGCTTGCCACGGTAGAGCCTCCCGTCGGGCGAACGCGTGCCTTCCGGGTAGATACCGAAGAGCTCCCCTCGCTCCAGGACCTCGATGCCGCTCTTGATGGCCGCCTCGCCCGCGCCGCGGCCGCCGGAGCGGTCCACGGGCAGCTGGCCCACGCCCTTGAAGAAGGCCGCCGTGAGCTTGCCCTTCACGCCCGGAGATGTGAAGTACTCCGCCTTCGCGATGAAGGTGACCTTGCGGTCCAGGACCGCGGGCAGGAAGAAGGAGTCCGAGAAGGAGAGATGGTTGCTCGCCAGGATGGCCGGTCCATCGGCGGGTACGTTCTCAAGGCCTTCCACCCAGGGCCTGAAGCCGAGCTTCAGCGGCCCTCCGATGGCGACCTTCATTGCGCCGTAGATCAAACCGTGTGCCTCCTGTTATGTGTGGATCAGACCTTAACCCGCAGTAAGCCCAAAGGGCCCGACGACCCTGGTCGGTGTCAGTCCGGTCGCGTACGGTGAAGTACTCCCACCCCGCAGCCACATCTCACGAAGGAGACCGAAGTGCCGGTCCTCCCCGGAGCCGAGCCGTACCGCCACGAGGGCGGCGAGGTCGGCGTCCTCCTCTGTCACGGCTTCACCGGAACCCCGCAGTCCCTGCGCCCCTGGGCGGAGTACCTCGCGGATCGCGGCCTGACCGTCTCGCTCCCGCTGCTGCCCGGGCACGGCACGCGCTGGGAGGACCTCCAGGTCACCGGCTGGCAGGACTGGTACGCGGAGGTGGAGCGCGAGCTGCGCGGGCTCCTCGAGCGGTGCACGGAGGTCTTCGTCTTCGGCCTGTCCATGGGTGGCGCGCTGGCGCTGCGGCTCGCCTCGAAGCACGGCGACGAGGTGCGCGGCCTCGTCCTGGTGAACCCGGCGAACAAGGTGCACGGCCTGGCCGCGCACGCTCTGCCGTTCGCCCGGCATCTGGTGCCCACGACGCCGGGCATCTCCAGCGACATCGCCCTGGAGGGCTCGGAGGAACTCGCGTACAGCCGGGTGCCGCTGCACGCCGCCCACTCGTTGCGCCGGTTCTTCCAGCGGCTCGATCATGAACTGCCCCAGGTGACGCAGCCGTTGCTGCTGCTGCACAGCCCGCAGGACCATGTGGTGCCCCCGGCCGACTCGGCCAGGATCCTCAGCCGGGTGTCGTCCACGGACGTCACCGAGACCATCCTGGAACAGAGCTACCACGTCGCGACGTTGGACCACGATGCGGACCGGATCTTCGAGGAGAGCTACGCGTTCATCGGCCGGCTCGCCCCCAGTGTCGGTAAGGAAGGGACGGCCACCGGTGGCTGAGCAGGACCGAATCGAACCCGACGGCGACGAGAGCCGCGAGCCCGAGAAGCGTCAGGAGCCCGCCGAGGGCCAGGGCCTGCCGCTCGACGAGGACGCGGCCTGGCAGGCGATCGTCGCGGGGTACGGCCAGGAGCCCGCGGACCCGCCGGGCGCCAAGCCGTTCAAGTCCATCGAGGACCTGGCGCTGCTCGAACCGGAGACGAACGGGACGCCCGGGCCGGGCGACGAGAGCGCGAAGAACCTGACGGCCCCCGAGGACCCGGACGACTCCGGGTCCAAGAAGACGCTGGGCGGCTCCGTCTCCTTCGCCCCCGGCATCGGCGCCGGCCCGCGTGACTACGACGCCCCCGAGGCATCGGACGACGACCTCGGCGCGGACGACGAGGGCCACTTCGTCCCGCCGGAGCCGCCGCCGCTGCCCGCCGCGGACGTCACGGCGAAGTTCGCCTGGCTCGCGGTGCTCGGCGGCCCGCTGCTGCTTCTGCTCACCGTGCTGCTCGGCTGGCAGATGACGTGGTGGCTCGCGACGCTCAGCATCGGCGGCTTCCTCGGCGGCTTCGGCACCCTGGTGTCGCGGATGAAGGGCGACGACGACGAGGAGGGCGACGAGCCGGGCCGCGGGGCGGTCGTCTAGGCGCTCGCCGTCTTCCTGGCGGCGGGAATCCTGAGGGCGGCGAGCACCGGCAGGTGGTCGGTGGCCGCCCGCAGGTCCGCCTCGCTCACCCCGTCGAGCTCCAACGGCACGCCGCAGCCGAGGACTTCGACCCCCGCAGTGGCGAAGATCGCGTCGATGCGCTGATGCGGATCGCCCGGCGTCGAGGTGTTCTCGCCGCCCCAGGGAGCAATCTCCCAGCAGTCCCGCAGCTCCGAGGCGAGCCTGCGGAACGTACGCCCCTTGGGCCTGTCGTTGAGGTCACCGCCCGCGACGGCGTGCTCCACGCCCATCCCGGCAAGACGGTCGAGCAGCATCCCGCCCTGCTCGTACCGCTCGTCGGTCTGCAGGCTCAGATGGCAGCTCAGCACGCCGAGCCGGGCGCCGCCGAACCGCACGACGGCGGTGGCGAAGCCGCGCCGGTGCAGTCCCGGCGTCAGCGGGAGCAGCACGTCCTCGGTCCGCTCGACGGTGGCCCGCAGCGAGCAGAGCAGCGCGGGCCCGGACGCGGTGGCGCCGCCCGAGAGCACCACCAGGTCGGCGGCGCGGGCGAGCCGCGCCAGCTTCTTGCGCCACCGGAAGAAGCGGGGCGCCTCCTGGACCAGTACGAGGTCGGGCGCGCAGGCGGCGATGACCCTGGCCAGCGCGTCGGTGTCGTCCCGCATGGACCGGATGTTGTAACTGAGCACCCGGACCACGGCTGAACCGTCGTCGTCGGTCCGGGAGTTGGGCAGCGTCACCATGGGGATCAAGATACGCGCTGCGGGGTGCCGTCACGACGAGGCCCGCCGCCCCCGGCGGGGGACAGCGGGCCTCGTACGACAGGCGGGATCAGCGGGGACTAGCCCTGGCGTGCCAGGTCGGCGGCGCCCACGAGCCCCGCCTTGTTGCCCAGCTGCGCGGCGAGCACCTGCGCGTGCGGTCGCCACTGCCCGCCGATGAGCCATCGGCGGAACGACTTGCGGATCGGGTCGAGCACCAGCTCGCCCTCGTCGGAGAGGCCGCCGCCCACGATGAACGCGGAGGGGTCGAAGAGCGAGGCCAGGTCGGCCAGGCCCGCGCCGACCCAGCGGGCCAGCTCGCGGTAGGAGTCGACGGCGACGGGGTCGCCCTGCCGGGCCGCCTCGCTGATGTGCTTGCCCTCGATGCCCTCGACCGTGCCGTTGCCCAGTCCGAGGAGCAGCTCCGCGGCCTCCGGGGTGGCGTTGGCCCGCTGGCGTCCGTACCGGACGAGGGCACGCCCGGACGCGTACTGCTCCCAGCAGCCCTGGCTCCCGCAGCCGCACAGCAGCCCGTCCGGCACGACCCGGATGTGGCCGAACTCGGCGGCCACGCCGAAGCGTCCGCGCCGCAGCTTGTTGCCGATGATGATGCCGCCGCCGAGGCCCGTGCCCAGCGTGATGACGATGACGTCCTCGTGGCCCGCGCCCGCGCCGAAGCGGTACTCGCCCCAGGCCGCGGCGTTCGCGTCGTTCTCGACGACGACCGGCAGTCCGACCCGCTGCTCGACCTTGTCCTTGAGCGGCTCGTGGCGCCAGTCGATGTTCGGTGCGAAGAGAACGGTGGCGCGCTTGTCGTCCACGTAACCGGCGGCACCGATGCCGACGGCCTCCACGTCGTTCCCCTTGCCGGCCCCGGACACGGCGGCACAGATCGCGTCCACGATGCCTTCGGCGGTCGGCGGCGTGGGCACCTTGTGGGTGTCGAGAATGGTGCCCTCTTCGTCGACCACTCCGGCCGCGATCTTCGTGCCGCCGATATCGACGCCGATGGTGAGTCCCATGTGTCCCTCAGTTTCGGTCGAGCCCCGCTATGGGCAACCGTACCCGAGGGGT
The DNA here is from genome assembly GCF_055577645.1 of Streptomyces sp. NPDC033180. Taxonomy (NCBI): domain Bacteria; kingdom Bacillati; phylum Actinomycetota; class Actinomycetes; order Kitasatosporales; family Streptomycetaceae; genus Streptomyces; species Streptomyces sp. NPDC033180. Next base: position 424,623 of record NZ_JBVIPU010000001.1, read on the forward strand.
AGTCAGTCCAGGTCGATGTGTTCAGCGGGACCGGGGCCCTCGTCACGCGGGTCTGGGCCCTTCGCCGCGTCGCTCCCGCGGGTCCAGCGGCCCTCCTGGCCCTCGACCGCGGAGCGGTAGGCGGCGAGCAGTTCACCGCCGGCGGCGGCGAGGTGGTCGAAGACGTCGGGGTTGCGCTCGATGACCGGTTCGACGGCGGCCTTCGCCTGCTGGACGACCTGCCGCACGGTCTGCTCGACGGCGCCCTGCGCGACCGCGCCGAGCAGCGGCGTCTGGAGCCCGGACAGCTTCTCCGATACGGCGTCGACGAGCTTGCGCAGCTCCTCGCCCGCCGATCCGGGCGGCGTCCCGTACTGGGCACGGCGCCGGGCCTTCTCCGCGGCGAGGTCCTCGGCGCACGCCTGCTCCCACGCGTCGGCGTCGGCGCTGGCCGCTTCGGGTTCGGGCACTTCGTGCTCGGTGGCATCGCTCATGACGGACAGACTCCTGCGGAGAGCGGTCTATGAATTCGTACTCTCGACGTTACCCGAACGGCGGTAGCCCGTTCACCGTGTCTGCGGCCACAGATCGGGGTCGGGCGCGAACCGCACCCGCAGCTCGCCCTCGCGCAGCCCGGCCCCCGCGACCGAGCAGCGGCGCAGGGCGGAGGGCAGGGTCACCATGCGACGGAAGGGACCCGCGGTGACGACGATTTCGTCCCCGCGCCGGATCAGACCGAGCCCTTCGCGTACGGCGCCGGGGAGCGGAATGCGCCAGACCAGTACGCCCTCGTCGGCGAGGGAGTCGACGACGGGCCACCGCACGGCCTGAGGGGCCGGGGCGGGAGCGGGCACGCCGAGGGCGGTCAGGTCGTCGGCGCCGCGGGGGTCGCGCCCCAGGTGCGGGAGCGGGGTGAGGCGCTCGCCGTACGTCCCTTCCCACTCGCTCAGGGTCTTGCGCTGCTGGGCGATGAGTGCGGCGAACCAGGTGTCGGCGGTGTCATCGGGCAGGACGCGGTTGGCGTGCAGGGCGTCGGTGCGCAGTCCCTGCAGGGCGAGGCCGGTGGCGGCAGCGCGCACGGCGTCGGCGCCCGCGGGTCCCGGCTCGGCGACCAGGCGGACCGTCGTGCCCGGGTCCTCGATCACGGCCTGCGCGGCGGCGAGTTCGGTGTCCCAGCGGGCCGCGGTCTCGTACAGCCAGGCGGCGGGCATCGGGACGCCCGCGATGCGGCCGAGCATGGGCCGCAGGGCCCGGGCCGCCTGCCGCTCGGGCGGAAGGAGCCTGCGGAGGTAGCGGCGCAGCTGCTCGGGCAGCGCGAGGACCGCGAGGGCGCGGGGCATCGGGGGCAGGTCCACGACCACGGTGTCGTACGCGGCCTGTCCGGCGTCGCGCAGGGCACGCAGCAGGGCCAGCTCGTCGCTGCCGGGCAGGGGGGTGAGCTCCTCGCCTTCGAGGCGTCCGGCGCCGAGCAGGTCGAGCGCGGAGGCGGCACGATTCTGCAGGGCCAGGAGGTCGTCCCGGAACTCGTCGCCGGGGGCGAGCCGCTGGACGGTGAGGCCCTGCACTTCGCCGGTGTCGACCCGGTCGGCGGTGATCAGGAGGGTCCTACCGCCCTCGCGGGCGGCGGACAGCGCGGTGGCCGCGGCGACTGTGGTTCGGCCGGAGCCGCCGGGGCCGGTGACGAGGAGGGTGCGCATAAGGGTGAACGTTACGGGAGCCGGCGGGGGCTGACTGCCCCGCGGTGTCAGGCCTTGGGGCCCGACTCCACCCGCTTCTTCAGGCCCGCCAGCGCCCGGTCGGTGATGACCTTCTCCGCCTTGCGCTTGATCATTCCGAGCATGGGGATCTTGACGTCGACGGTCAGCCTGTACGTGACCTCCGTGCCCGCGCCCGCGGGCTTCAGGAGGTACGACCCGTCGAGCGAGCGCAGCATCTGCGACTTGACGAGGGTCCAGCTGACCTCGTTCTCGCCGGTCCACGTGTACCCGAGCGTCTGGTCGTCCTTGATCGCGCCCGCGTCCATGACGAGGCGGACCTGCTTGGCGCGGCCCTGGTCGTCGGTGTCGAGCACCTCCGCCTCCTTCACCTCACCCGTCCAGTCCGGGTAGCGCGCGAAGTCGGCGATCACCCCCATCACCTCGGCCGGTGCCGCCTCGATCGTGATGCTCGAGCTGGTGTGTTCCGCCATCGCTGTGGCTCCTCCAGATGCGGTCCGGTACGGGGGGTGGTGTGTACGTGTGTGACGCGTGAAGGCTACCGCGCACGAAGTGGCCCCCTGTCACCACTCCAGGGCCCACGGCCTGCCCGAGCTCGCGAAGTGCCCCACGTTCACACACTCGGTCGCCCCGATCCGCATCCGCCGGGTCAGGGGCTGGTGGACGTGGCCGAAAAGGGCGTACCGCGGGCGGGTCCTGTGAATGGCCGCGAGCAGTGCGCGGCTGCCCCGCTCGAAGCGGCGCGCGACGGTGTCGTACAGGAGCTCGGGCACGTCCGGCGGGATGTGCGTGCAGAGCACGTCGACCTCGCCGACGGCCTCGATCTTGGCCGCGTACTCCTCGTCGCTGATCTCATACGGCGTTCGCATGGGCGTGCGAAGGCCGCCGCCGACGAAACCGAAGACCCGGCCGCCGATCTCGGCCCGCCCGCCGTCGAGGACGGTGGTGCCAGGGCCCGCGTACTCGGGCCAGAGGGTCGGCATGTCGACATTGCCGTAGGTGGCGTACGTCGGTGTGGGGAAGGCGGCGAACATCTCGGCGTACTGCTTGCGCACCGCGCTCTCGATGGCGGGCCCGCGGTCCATGCCCGCCCACAGCCGCGCGCCCAGTTCCCTGGCCTCGTCGAAGCGGCGGGCGGTGCGCAGCTCGACGAGGCGGTCGGCGTTCTCCTTGCCGAAGAGGTCGGGGAAGATGCCGCGCGAGTGGTCGGCGTAGTCGAGGAAGAGGACCAGGTCACCGAGACAGACGAGGGCATCGGCTCCCTCGCCCGCGCGGGCGAGGTCCTCCGTGTTGCCGTGCACGTCACTGACCACGTTGACCCGGAAACCTGACATGCCGATCACCCTAGAACGAGCGGGCAAACGTGGGTAGAGGCATGGAGAAGGGGGCGGACCTGCGGTTACTTCCGAGTCGGGAATGGCGTGGCGTACTGTGCGGTTCAGACCACAACGACGTGTGACGCACCGAACATCTGGCCCGGACCCCCTACCGAACAAGCCATACCCATGGGTAACGTCCGGGCAGTCCAGTAGTGCTCCAGCCGCCTTTCCCCCCATTTCCACGGAGCACCTGCCCGATCTTGGACCGCACCGTCGCATCGCACAACGTCGTGGCGCCGGCGCCCTATGTAGGAGCAGCAGTCTTGCGCGAGTTCAGCCTTCCGGCCCTGTACGAGGTCCCTGCGGACGGCAATCTGACCGACATCGTCCGCAGAAATGCCGCGCAGCATCCGGATGTCGCCGTCATCGGCCGCAAGGTGAACGGCAGCTGGCAGGACGTCGACGCCAAGACCTTCCTCGCCGAGGTGCGCGCCGCCGCCAAGGGGCTCATCGCCTCCGGGGTGCGCCCCGGTGACCGCGTCGCCCTGATGTCCCGCACCCGCTACGAGTGGACGCTCCTGGACTTCGCGATCTGGAGCGCGGGCGCGGTCACCGTGCCGGTGTACGAGACCAGCTCGGCCGAGCAGATCCAGTGGATCCTGGGCGACTCCGGCACCGTCGCCATCATCGTCGAGCTGGACGCGCACAGCGCCGCCGTCGACTCCGTGCGCGACCGCCTGCCCGACCTGGTCAACATCTGGCAGATCGACCGCGGCGGCGTCGACGAGCTGAACCGCGCGGGCGCCGACGTCTCCGAGGAGACCGTCGACGAGCGCGGCGCCGTCGCGGGCGCCGACGACCCGGCCACCATCGTCTACACCTCGGGCACCACGGGCCGCCCCAAGGGCTGCGTGCTCACCCACCGCAGCTTCTTCGCGGAGTGCGGCAACGTGGTGGAACGCCTCAAGCCCCTCTTCCGCACCGGCGAGTGCTCGGTGCTCCTCTTCCTGCCCGTCGCCCACGTCTTCGGCCGCCTGGTCGAGGTCGCCGCCCTGATGGCGCCGATCAAGCTGGGCCACGCGCCCGACGTCAAGAACCTCACGGACGAGCTCGCGTCGTTCCGGCCGACGATGATCCTGGGCGTTCCGCGCGTCTTCGAGAAGGTCTACAACTCGGCGCGCGCCAAGGCCCAGGCCGACGGCAAGGGCAAGATCTTCGACAAGGCCGCGGACACGGCGATCGCGTACAGCCGCGCGCTCGACACCCCGAGCGGCCCTTCGCTCGGGCTGAAGATCAAGTACAAGACGTTCGACAAGCTGGTCTACAGCAAGCTGCGGGCCGTCCTCGGCGGGCGCGGCGAGTACGCGATCTCGGGCGGCGCACCGCTCGGCGAGCGCCTGGGCCACTTCTTCCGCGGCATCGGCTTCACGGTCCTGGAGGGCTACGGCCTGACGGAGTCGTGCGCGGCCACCGCCTTCAACCCGTGGGACCGCCAGAAGATCGGCACGGTCGGCCAGCCGCTGCCGGGATCGGTCGTCCGGATCGCCGACGACGGCGAGGTGCTGCTGCACGGCGAGCACCTGTTCACGGAGTACTGGAACAACGAGGGCGCGACCGAAGAGGCGCTGGCCGACGGCTGGTTCCACACCGGTGACATCGGCACCCTCGACGAGGACGGGTACCTCCGGATCACCGGCCGCAAGAAGGAGATCATCGTGACGGCGGGCGGCAAGAACGTCGCTCCCGCGGTGATCGAGGACCGCATCCGCGCGCACGCGCTGGTCGCGGAGTGCATGGTCGTGGGCGACGGGCGGCCCTTCGTGGGGGCGCTGGTCACGGTGGACGACGAGTTCATCGGCCGCTGGGCCTTGGACCACGGGAAGCCCGCGGACTCCACGGCGGCGTCGCTCCGGGAGGACCCGGACCTTCTCGCCGCGATCCAGACCGCGGTGGACGACGGCAACGCGGCGGTCTCCAAGGCGGAGTCGGTGCGCAAGTTCCGCGTTCTGTCCTCCCAGTTCACGGAGGAGTCGGGGCACCTGACTCCGTCGCTGAAGCTGAAGCGGAACGTGGTCGCCAAGGACTACGCGGACGAGATCGAGGCGATTTACCGCGGGTAGCGTTGGCGGGGGCGCCCACTCGCCGTGGGGGGCGCTGCTTTCTCGCGACCTCCGGTCGTGGCTGGTTGCTCGCGCAGTTCCCCGCGCCCCTTAAGGGGCACAACCCCCGTGCGCCTCGCGCTCCTGGCGGGCGCAGCCCCGTTCAGGGGCGCGGGGAACTGCGCGGCCAGCCCAGTCGCCCAGCCACCCCCGGCGGCAACCCAGCAGGCGCTCAGAGCAGCTCCCTCAGCCTCTCCGCCAGGAGATCCCAGCGCCACCGCTCCTCCACCCACTCCCGGCCCCGCTCCCCCATCCGCGCCCGCAGCTCCGCATCGCCGAGCAGGGGGATGATCCGGTCGGCGGCCGCCTCCGGGGAGCCGCCCCGGACGACCCAGCCCGTCTCCCCGTCGAGCACCGCGTCCGGCGCCCCGCCGGAGTCACCGGCCACCACGGCGAGCCCCGTGGCCGAAGCCTCCAGGTACACGATCCCGAGGCCCTCCACGTCAAGGCCGCCCCGCCGGGTCCTGCACGGCATCGCGAAGACGTCACCCGCGCCGTAGTGCGCGGGCAGTTCCTCCCACGGCACCGCCCCGGTGAACCGCACGGAGTCCGAGACCCGGGTCTCGCCGGCCAGCTTCCGCAGCTCCTTCTCGTAGGGCCCGCCGCCCACGACGAGCAGCACGGCCTCCGGCTCCGCCGCCAGGATCCGCGGCATGGCGAGGATCAGCGTGTCCTGCCCCTTGCGCGGCACAAGACGCGAGACGCACACCACGACCGGCCGGTCCGTCAGGCCGAGCCGGGCCCGCACCGCGTCCCCGCCCGAGCCCGGGTGGAAGGTCTTCTCGTCGACGCCGGGCGGTAGTTGGACCATCCGTCCGGCCGCCGCAGGCGAAAGCGCCGCGGCGATGCGCGAGCGCGTGTACTCACCCAGATAGGTGACCGTGTCCGTCGAGTCGCCGATGCGGCGCAGCAGTTGGCGTGAGGCGGGCAGCTGCGCCCACCCCGCCTCGTGTCCGTGTGTCGTGGCGACAAGGCGCCGCGCGCCCGCCTTGCGCAGCGCCGGTGACATGAGCCCCAGCGGCGCCGCGGCCCCGAACCACACCGACTCGCAGCCGTGCTCCCGCAGGAGCGAGACCGCGCGCCGCGTGACGCGCGGGGTCGGAAGCAGCATCGTCGTGGGGTCGCGTACGACCTTGAAGGGTTGCTCCGCGTCGAAGGCGGCCGTGGCCTCGGCGCCCTCACGGCCCCGCTTCCACGTGGAGGCGTAGACGACGAGCTGTTCGGGGTCCAGGCGCAGCGCCATGTTGTGCAGGAACGCCTGGATGCCACCGGGCCTGGGCGGGAAGTCGTTCGTGACGATCAGGGTCTTGTGCATCGTCGCCGACAGTACCGAAAGCCGCGGAGGGCGTGGGACGGCCTCGCCTCCCGGACGGCCCCGCCTCTTGGCCCAGCCCCGGCCCCGCCCGGCATCATTGACCCCCGAACCACAATGAAGTATCCGAAAAGGGGCGTGGTGCGCGTGGTGCGGATCCTGACCGTCTGGGTCCTGACCAGGACCGTGCTGCTGCTCTGCGTCCTCAAGGTGCTCACCGCCCCCGGCCCCGACGTGACCAGTGACGTCGCCGTCATCTACCAGGGCTGGTACGAGGTCCTGCGCACCGGCACCTTCCCCCTCGACGACGTCACCTGGCAGTACCCGCCCGCCGCCGCCCTCGCGGTCCTCTCCCCCGCCCTGCTGCCCTTCATGGACTACACGTCGGCGTTCTTCGTGCTCGCCCTCCTCGCCGACGCGCTCGTCTGCGGGCTGCTCCTGTACGCGGGCCGGCGCCCCGGCAAGTCCCTCCGGGGGGCCTGGGTCTGGGTCGTGGGAGTGGCGCTGCTCGGGCCGACCGTGTACGCCCGCTACGACGTGATGGTGACGGCCGTCGCGGTCGCCGCGCTGCTCGCCGGGGCCCGGCACCCCCGCACGATGGGGGCGCTCGCGGGGTTCGGCGCCCTGCTCAAGGTGTGGCCCGCCCTACTGCTCATCGGCATGCCACGCGCGCGTGCCACCCGGAGTTCCTGGGGCGCGGCGGTCGTCACCGCCGTCGGCCTGACACTCGCCTTCCTGGTGACGATGCCCGGCGCACTCGCCTTCCTGACCTTCCAGCGCGACCGCGGCACCGAGGTCGAGTCGCTCGGCGCGCTCGTCTTCCACGTCGCGCGCCACCTCGGCTGGCAGGGCGACGTGCAGCTCAACTACGGCTCGGTGGAGTTCCTCGGCCCCTACGTCACGCTCGTCAGCACCCTGGCGCAGGGGCTCTCCGTGGCGGCCTTCTGCTGGCTCCTGGTGTGGCGGATTCGCGCGCGCGTCTGGTCGGCGAGCACGGTCGCGGACGCGGCCTTCGCCGCCGTGCTGCTGTTCACGGCGACGAGCCGGGTGATCAGCCCGCAGTACCTCCTGTGGCTGGTCGGGGCCGCCGCCGTGTGCATGGCGTTCCGCGGCAGCCGCATGGCGCCGCCCGCGCGCCTGGTGCTCGCGGCCACGTTCGTCACGTTCCTGGAGTTCCCCATCTGGTTCTCGCACGTGGTGGCGAGCGACCCGCTGGGCATCGCCCTGCTCCTCGTGCGCAACGGCCTGCTCGTCGCGGCGGCGCTGCTCGCCTGCCGGAACCTGTGGCGGCAGACGGTGTCCGAACCGCGGGCCCGTGAGCGCGCTTCGGCGTCCGGAGAGGTCAGCCGAGCTCCGCACGCAGATACGTACGCCACCGCGCCGTGAACTCCTGCGGAGTGATGTCCAGGACGTCCCGCAGCGCGTCCTGGACCGCGCCCGGCTTCTTCTTGTGCGTGCCGACCTCTTCGTAGAAGCGCGTCAGCGGTTCCTCGCCCCACTGGTCCGCGATCATCCGGCAGGCCAGCCACGACCCCTCGTACGCCTGGGCGAGCCTCCCCACGTCCCCGCTGAAGCCGAAGTCGTCGTCCTCGGGGAGCGTGCCGGGCAGTTCATCGCGCTGGACGGCGCGGCGCAGTTCGGGGGCGGCCTGCGCGGCGGTGCGGCCCGTGCCGCGGTAGCCCACCCAGTCGGCGAATCCTTCGGAGAGCCACAACGGGGTCGCCTGGGAGGTCTCCGCGCGGGTCGCGACATGGGTCGTCTCATGGGTGAGCACGACCTGCTTGCCGAAGTCGCCGAGCACGCCGTACGCCTCGGGGTTGACGATGATCCGGTCGGCGGGCGCCGCCCCGGAGCCGCCCGTCTCCCCTGTGGTCACCGCCGCGATCCCCTGATACCCGGAAGCGGGCGCCCCGAGCAGCCCGGCCATGCCGTCCAGGGACTTGGGCACCATGACGACGACCCGCCCGGGCCACTTCCCCCGCCAGGCGTCCCCCACCAGGGGAACCGCGCGGTCGGCGAGGTGCGCGTACTCGCGCAGCGTCGACTCGTCCCGCTCGCCGCGCCCGACGCCGAGCACGAGGCTGTGAGCGCCCCGTACGGACGTCACGGGCCCCTGGTCCCAGAGTTGCTGCGTGGCCTTCTTCGCGGGCCGTTCAGCGGTGACGTACCACCGTCCGTCGCGCTCCTGGAGCGTGAGCGCGCGCGAGGTGGTGAGCGGTTCGCTGTCGTAGCCCTTGATCCGGTACCGGAGGTCGGCGGTCGCCGTGGCCCGCGTGCCGCTGCGCTCGAAGGCGGTCAGGCGGTACTGCCAGGACTGGAGCGGGACCTCGCGGAGGTGGTCGTAGGCCTCGGCGGCCCCGGCATCGCGGCCCGTCGCGCGGTAGGCCTTCGCGTCCCGGTCGAGCAGCGCCTCAGCGCGCCGGTCGAGCAGCCTGCGCACGTCACCGGGCGCGGCATCGGGCGCCGAGGGACCGCCGCACCCGACGAGCAGGGCGACACACATCCCAAGGACCCACGACCCACGCCCGCGACCAGCCACGTTTCAGATCGTAAGGGCAGCGGGCCGCGGACCGCCGGTCAGATCCGCGTCACCGATGACACCGGCATCATGCCCACCGGGTCGTAGCGCACGGGGGCGCCGGGATAGGGCGCGTGCACGACCTGGCCGTTGCCCATGTACATCCCGATGTGGCTGGCGTCGTCGCGATAGGCGACGAGGTCACCGGGCTTCGCCTGGGCGAGCGGCACCTGGCGCCCCGCGTACCGCTGGGCCTGCGAGGTGCGCGGCAGACCGACTCCCGCCTGGGCGTACGACCACTGCGTGAGGCCCGAGCAGTCGAACCCGGAGGGGCCGTTGGCGCCCCACACGTAGGGCTTGCCGACGGCCGACCTGGCCGCCGCCATCGCTGCGGCGGCCCGCGACGAGGACGGCCCGGCGCTCCCGAGGTCCGGCATCTCCTCGCGGCCCGAGCGCGAGGCCCTGTCAAACTCGTCCCGGTCCTGCGAGGGCAGCGAGTTGAGCAGTTGACGCGCCTTGGCGAGCTTGTGCTCGACGCTTCGCTTGTGGCGGGCCACAGCGGTGCGGCTCTTCTCCAGCTCGGAGAGCTTGCGCCCGGCCTCCGTGCGCTCCTGGGCGAGGCTGCGCTGGGCCCTCTGCAGATCGGTCAGCTCACCGGCCTGCCGGGCGCTGATGCGGTCGAGCGCCGCCGCCTTGTCCAGATAGCCGTCCGGGTCGGAGGAGAGCATCAGGGCGAGGGAGGGATCGATGCCGCCCGAGCGGTACTGCGCCCCGGCGAGCGAACCGAGCGCGCCGCGCATGGTGTTGATGCGCTCCTGGCCGCGGGCGACGCTGTCCTTGGCCCGCTCGACCTGCTCGCGCAGTGTGTCCGCGCGCTCGTCGGCCTTGTTGTACGCCTCGGTGGCCTTCTCGGCCTGCTCGAAGAGGCGGTCCACCTTGGCCTTGGTGGTGGCCGGAGTGTCCTGCGGCGCGGCGCCCGCCGGTGCGGCGAAGGCGGCCGCGGCGGTTGCCGCGGCGGCTGACAGGACGGTTACGCGCGTGCTCCGGTCCAGGCCGGACGGCGCGAGACGACGATGGGACCCCACGGGAAGCCGCTCTCCCTTCGCTGACGGACCCCCGGACGAAGGACGAACCGGGGGAAAGTCCCCCCGATCCGTCGGGGGATGCGCGCGACAGTAGCCGTGGGATCACGTCACGGCCAAAGACCCGGCCGTGTACACAACGTGACGCCCCGCCGGAGACGCAGGTCACCGACGGGGCGCGGGGTCAGCTGGAGTTGCCGGAATTCGCCCGTTCGGACGGCATGCCGGTCGTTTCAGATGCGGACGCCGAACTGGAAGGAGCCGATCGTGGACATCGACTCGTAGCGCACGACGGCGCCCGGCTTCGGGGCGTGCAGCACCTGGCCGTTGCCCGCGTAGAAGCCGACGTGCGCCAGGCTGTTGAAGAACACCAGGTCGCCGGGCTTGAGCTCGCCACGGCCGATCTTCGTGCCGTCGTTCTGCTGGGTGTACGTGGTCCGGGTGATCTGCACACCGGCCTGGTTGTACGCCCACTGCGTGAGGCCGGAGCAGTCGTAGGAGTTGGGTCCGCTGCCACCGGAGACGTAGGGCTTGCCGATCTGCGTCGCCGCGGCGCTCAGGGCGGCCTGGCCGCGCTGCGATGCCGGGACCTCCTTGCCGAGGTCCACGCGGTCGCCGGCGTCGCGGCTCGCGCGCGTCTCCTTGGCGGCGAGCTCCTGCTTCTCCTTGGCGGTGAGGGTGTTGAGCAGCTTCTGGGCCTCGCCGAGCTTGCCCTGGACTTCCTTCTTCTTCTTGCCCAGTTCCTTGCGCGTGTCCGCGAGGTCCTTGAGCTTGTCGGAAGCCTCCTTGCGCTCCTGCGCGAGGGCCCGCTGCTTCTCCTGGACCTTCTTGAGCGCCTCGACCTGCTGACCGCTCAACTGGTCCATGGTGGACGCCTTGTCGAGGTAGTCGTCCGGGTCGGCGGAGAGGAAGAGCTGGACGGAGGGGTCGATGCCGCCGGAGCGGTACTGCGCGCTGGCCATCGAACCGAGGCCGCCGCGCAGGTCGTTGAGGTCCTCCTGGCCGCGGGCGACCTTGTCCTGAAGCTCGCCGATCTCCTTCTCGAGCTTCTCCTGCTTCTCCTTGGCGCCGTTGTAACGGTCGGTGGCCCGGCCCGCGTCCTCGTAGAGCTTGTCGACCTTGGACTTGACCTCGTCCTTGCTCGGCTTCTCGCTCGGCGTCGCGTTGGCCGCCTGGGAGGTGAGTGCGACGGCAGCGGCGGCGGTGGCGGTGAGCACGGTCACGCGCGCGCGGCTCGGCTGCTTGGGTCGACGGTGGGACGCCACGAAGGCGGCTCCTTCTTCCTCCAGCCGCCTACCGAGACCCGGTCGGCGGGTACCACCGCTGTCACCCCGGATGGGTGATCAACCGAGCGGAGGTTCGAGGCGAGACCCTAGTGACCTTCTTGTGATCAGTTCAAATCCTGACCGACAAAAAGTGGACTGCGGGACGCATATTTTACCGATAACGCACAGGCGGTAATGATCAATTGACACTGCGTCGCGCCGGCGGCATCCCAATTCGGGCATAGGGAACAGGAGTTACTCCATACCCCTTAGCCCCGCGAATGCGGCGTACGTCAGCTTCGCGAGAGCCGCTTCAGGAGGACGGCCGAAGCGACGGGCCGCGCCCCCGCCTTCGCGATCCCGTCGGCCACCTCGCGGTCGGTCGACACGACGACCACGGGGCGCCCGGGAGGCTCGGCGCGCACCAGTTGGCGGATCAGTTCGTCCGCGGTGACGCCCGGCTTGGAGAACAGCACCCGCACACCCCGCGGCGGCGCGAGCAGCACGGGCGCGGCGAGTTCGGCGCCGTCGAAGACACAGGTCATCTCGGCGCCGGTCTGTGCGGCGAGCTGCGAGAGCGAGCCGAGCAGCCGCAGCCGCTGTTTCTCCAGGGGCATCGTGGGATAGCCGGTCTTGGTGACGTTGTAGCCGTCCACGACCATGTGGGCCTGCGGCAGCGCGAGCAGCTGGTCCAGGATCGCCGGGTCGTTCTCGGAGAGGGCGCGGGCGGCGATGTCCTTGGGCGTCATCCGCCCGGGCTCGACGGCGTCCACTGTCTCGGCGGGCCTTACGGAGACGGGCGGCAGGGCCAGTTCGCGGCGCAGCCCCTGCGCCGACTCAAGGACCGTGTCGAGCAGCAGCCGCACCCGCATGTCCTCGACGCTGCGGCCCTCGCGCGCCGCCCTGCGGCTGGCCTCCAGGGCGGCCTCGGTCTCGCTGAGCCGTGCCTTGAGCCGCCGGGTCTCGCTCTCGGCGGCGGACAGTTGCGCCTGGCCGTCGGCCCGTGCCGCGTCGTGCTCCGCGGCGGCCTTGCGCAGGGCCGCCTCGCCGCGCTTGACGTCGCTGAGGGCGCCGCGCAGCTTGCGATGCATCGATTCGGCTTCCTTCTTCGCCGACTCGAGCTCCGCGCGCAGCCGTTCGGTCTCGGCCTTCGTATGGCCGCGGGCCGCGGAAAGTTCCTCGCGCAGCCGTTCGAGCTCGGCACGCGTCTCGTCGTCCACGCGCTCGGCGTCCGCCCGCTGGGCCTCCTCGCCCGCGGCGGTCACCAGCTTCACCCAGCCGGTGGGACGCAGCACATAGGCCGCGGCCGCCACATCGAGGGGGTCCGCGGCCGGGGGCGGTGAGCCCGCGTCCAGGGCGCCGGTGAGCTCGGGCTGCGTCTCTCTGAGACGTTCGCCGATGCGCTGGCGGAAGAGCGCGTCGCCCTCCAGGGCGGCCGCCATCGCGTTGCCCGCGAACTTCGTGCGCCGGGTCGGCGTGAAGCGGGCGTACTGCCGCAGCTGTGCGGGCAGTTCGCCGACCGTGAGGCCGCCGAAGCCGTCCGAGACGATCTGGACGACCCGTCGGCGCACTCCGTCGGGCAGCGGACGGTCGAGCACCTCAGCGGTGCCGTCGTCCGGCTCCCCGCTTGCGCTCTCCACCATCCGTCACCCCACTAGCTGTGCGGGGCCCGCTCCCTCAGGAGCCGGCGCCCGGCCTGTCCACGAGTTCCACCTGGTCCACCGCGTTGCACCAACGGCAGCGCACCGACTCGATGGTCTCACTGACCACCTCGCGTTCCTCGATGTTCGACTCACCGGCCAGGTCGAGGTGCACGTATTCGACGACCTTCGAACTGCGGGTCACGTCGAACCGCGTGAGGTTGCCGCAGAGCTGGCAGCGCCACCTGGTGGTGTCGGTCGGCAGAGGAACCGTCATCGTGGCTGTTCGCTTTCCTTCGGAATTCCATGGTGCGTGGTGCCCGTAACCCTAAGGCCTGTAAGGGTCTCCATGCGGCGGCCTCCCACGCGGCGGGGCGGTCTGTACGGTTTACTGCACTTACGTCATGCTCTGTCCCATGATCAAGACATGGGGTACGACGGTGGGCCGGATGCTCAAAGAGGAGTCCGCCCCGGTGACGTACGGCCTGATCGCCGTCTGCTGTCTGGTCTTCCTGATCTCGCCGGTGTCCGGGCTCAATCCCGCGTACGGCATCGGCGATGAGCTGATCGCCGCCCAGCAGGCCTACTTCGAGCGCTGGGGCGTGATCCCCTCGCAGCTGTTCAGCGGGGCGATGCGGCCCCTGCTCGCCCCGGCCACCGCGTTGTTCGTGCACGGCAGCTGGCTGCATCTGATCGGCAACATGCTGTTCCTCTTCGTTTTCGGGGCGATGGCCGAGCAACGGATGGGACACCTCCAGTTCGCGCTCTTCTATCTCGGCTGCGGCTATCTCGCCCTGTTCGCCTACGCGGTCGCGCACGCGGGCTCCCACCAGACCCTGGTGGGCGCGTCGGGGGCGATCTCCGCGGTGCTCGGCGCCTTTCTCCGACTCTTCCCCAAGGCGCGGGTCACCAGCCTCTTTCCGTTCCTCTTCTTCCTGCCGCTGCGCTTTCCGGCGTGGGTGGTGCTGCCGTTCTGGGTGGTGCTGCAGTGGCTCGCGGCGTGGCAGGGCGTGGCGGGGCCCGGAGTGGCGTATCTGGCGCACCTGGTCGGGTTCTCCCTGGGCTTCATCTACGCGTGGGGGCTCTGTAGGTGGACAGCTAGAGTGAATAAGCCAGTACCGGCTACCGAGGGAGACAGTCAGCCGTGATCACCGCGATCGTGCTCATCAAGACCAGCGTGGACCGGATCCCGGAGATCGCCGAGTCGATCGCCGCCCTCGACTGCGTCAGCGAGGTCTTCTCCGTGACCGGCACGTACGACCTCATCGCCATGGTGCGCGTCGCGCGCCACGACGACCTGGCCGACGTCATCCCCGGCAAGATCAGCAAGATTCCGGGCGTGGAGGCGACGGACACGCACGTCGCGTTCCGTACGTACTCGCAGCACGACCTCGAAGCGGCGTTCGCGATCGGCCTCGACTCCTAGGCTCGCCTCGCCCCCGGGCCTCGGATGAAGGTTTCCTCATCTGCGGCTCATGCTCCTGCCCGGGTACACCCCGCACGCTCGCACCCATGGTCTTCACCCACCGCATGGCCGCCTTGGCCGCCGTCGTGGCGATCCCCCTCGGCATCGCCGCGACCAGCTACGCCCTGACCGACAGCCCCGAGCCGCCCAAGGCCCCGCCCAAGGTGGAGCTGGAGAGCGGCTCGCCGTCCTCGTCGCCGCCCTCGCCGTCCTCGCCCTCCTCCAAGCCCACCACTCCCCGGCCGACGCCGAGCGACGAGACGGTCTCCCCACCACCGGTGAGCGAGAATTCCTCGGGCGATGACAACGACGACGACGGCAACGAAGGAAGCGGCGGCCAGGGCGACAACGACGACGACGGCCCCGGTGACGACGGCTGAGCGCCCGCACCGCAGGATATCCGCCCGTGTCCGGATCCTGCTCTGGCTGCTCGTGGTGATGGCCGTCGCACTCACCGCGGTCGCGGCCACCACCCGCTCCGTCCTGCTGCGCGACGTCGACCACCGCATCGACCGGCTGCTCGCCCAGGAGACCGCGGAGTTCACCAACCTCGCCCGCGAAGGGGTCGACCCGCAGACGGGCGAGAAGTTCGCAGCTCCCGATCCCCTCCTGCGGCTCTTCCTCTCCCGGCAGTACGCCGACCCCGACGAGGAGCTCCTTGGTCTGGTCGGCCGCCCCGGCAGGGCGCCCGCGAAGAAGGAGCAGTCACGCGAGCCGCGGATCGGCCATCCGCTAGCCGAGGACAGCGCGGCGCTGCGAACGGTCTTCGAGTCCCCCGACGCGACCGGCACGCTGCAGCGTGAGCGGGGCGAGGTGCGCTGGGCGAAGGTGGAGATCGCGCCGAGCGCCGGCCACCCGGCTGCGGCGTTCGTCGTCGCCTTCCATCCGGCGGGCGAACAGGCCAAGGCGGGCGACGTGTTCACGATGCTGCTCGCCATCTCCGGGGTCGCGCTCCTGATGACGACCGGCATCGGCTGGGCCGTCGCGGGGCGCATCCTCAAGCCCGTACGCCTGGTGCGCACGACCGCCGCGCAGCTCACCGAGCAGGATCTGACCCAGCGCATCCCGGTGCAGGGCAGGGACGACATCGCGGCCCTGGCCGAGACGTTCAACGGCATGCTCGACCGCCTGGAGCGGGCCTTCGCCGCTCAGCGCGAGTTCGTCGACGACGCCGGCCACGAGCTGCGTACGCCCATCACCATCGTCCGCGGCCATCTGGAGCTGATGGGCGACGACCCGGGCGAGCGCGAGGAGACGACGCGGATCGTCATGGAGGAGCTCGACCGGATGAGCCGCATCGTCGAGGACCTCCTGCTCCTCGCCAAGACCGAGCGCCCCGACTTCGTCACCCCCGAGCCCGTACAGCTCGCCGAGCTGACCGCGGACGTCTTCGTCAAGGCACGGGCACTCGGCGAACGGGACTGGAAGCTGGCCGAAGTGGCCGAAGGCGAGGCCGCCCTGGACCCGCAGCGCATCACCCAGGCGATGGTGCAGCTCGCCCAGAACGCCGTCCAGCACACCGTCCCCGGCCAGCGCATCGGCATCGGCTCGCGCAGCTCGGCGGGCCGGATCGAGCTGTACGTCGCCGACAGCGGGCCCGGCGTCCAGGCCCAGGACGCCTCGGTGATCTTCGAGCGGTTCCGCCGCGGCACCGCGCGCCGCGGCTCACGCGCCACCGGCGCCGGGCTCGGCCTCGCCATCGTGCGGGCCATCGCCGAGGGGCACGGCGGCCGGGTCGACCTGCGGCCCACGCGAGGCGGCGGCGCCACCTTCGTACTCGACCTGCGAGAACAGGAAGCAGGACAGCCATGAACAACCGCATTCTCATCGTCGAGGACGAGGACCGCATCGCCTCCTTCGTCGAGAAGGGCCTGCGCGCCAACGGCTTCACCACCAGCGTCGTCGGCGACGGGGAAGCGGCCTACGACTACGCCCTGACCGGCGGCTTCGACCTGGTCGTCCTGGACATCGGCCTGCCCGGCAAGGACGGCTTCACGGTCCTGCGGCAGCTGCGCGAGGCCCGCGTGACCACACCGGTCATCGTGCTGACCGCGCGCGACTCGGTGCGGGACACCGTGGCGGGCCTGGAGGGCGGAGCCGACGACTGGATGACCAAGCCGTTCCGCTTCGAGGAGCTGCTCGCGCGGGTGCGCCTGAGGCTGCGTACGGCGGCGGGAGCCCCGGAGGTGACGGTGCTGCGCGGTGGTGATCTGACGCTGGATCTGCGCACGCGCAGAGCGCGTTCGGGCGAGCGGACCGTGGACCTGACGGCACGTGAGTTCGTGCTGCTCGAACTGTTCCTGCGCCACCCGGGGCAGGTGCTCTCGCGGGAGCAGATCCTGTCGCACGTGTGGGGATACGACTTCGACCCCGGCTCCAACATCGTGGACGTGTACGTACGGGCGCTGCGCAAGAAGCTGGGTGCCCAGCGGGTGGAGACGGTGCGCGGGATGGGGTACCGCCTTCCGGGGTGACATGCGGGCCGGCGGGTGAAATTCCTTTCATCCACGGCTCATTGAGGGCTCACGGCCGGGCCCGAGGCTCGACGCGTGACCCTGAATCCCCGCCAAGCGATCACCCTCTGCACAGCGCTGAGCCTGTGCGCGCTGCTGGTGGTGCCCGGAAACTTCCCCGGCCTGAGCGGCGACGCGCGGGTCACCCTCGCCGTGTTCGCCCTGGCGACCTGCGCGTGGATCGGTACGCCGATCGACGACACGTACATCGCGCTGGGCGCCGGGCTCGCGCTCACCGCGACCGGGGTGATCAGCAGCGACACACTCTTCGGCACCCTCGGTGACGAGACGGTCTGGCTGCTGATCTGCGCGTTCGTGCTGGCGGCCGCGGTGGCCCGCAGCGGTCTCGCGGGCCGGGCCGCGGCCTTTCTCGTCAGCGGGGCACGCACCGTACGGCAGTTGACGCATCTGACGACGGCGGCCCTGGTCGTGACGGCCTTCGCGGTGCCGGCGACGTCCGGCCGCGCCGCGCTCGCGCTGCCGGTCTTCCTCGCACTCGCCAAGGTCCTCGCCGACCGCAGGCGCCTGGTGGTGATGCTCGCGCTGCTGTTCCCGACCGTGATCCTGCTCTCCGCGGTCGCGACCCTGATCGGCGCCGGCGCGCATCTGATCACGGTGTCCGTGCTCTGGGAGGCCACCGGGGAGCGGATCGGCTTCACGCAGTGGCTGCTGCTCGGCCTGCCGCTCGCCATCGCCTCGTCCCATCTGGCGGCGGAGGCCGTCCTGTTGACGACGACCCGGCGGTCCGATCGCAAGGGCCCGGTCCACATCACCGTCGAGCAGCTCCAGGAGCACAGCGAGCAGCCGGTCTCCGGGCCCTGGGAGCCCGCCGAGACCCGCTGTGCCCTCCTGCTCGCCACGGTCGTCGCACTGTGGTGCAGCGAGCCGCTGCACCAAGTGCCGCCCGCCGTGGTCGCGTTGATCGGCGCGGTCGTGGCCTCGTCCCCCGCCCTCGGCACCGTACGCCTGAAGGACGCGCTGAAGACGGTGCCGTGGTCGCTGCTGCTCTTCATGGCGGCGACGATGGCGATGGGCGTGGCACTGGCCGAGTCGGGGGCGGCGAAGTGGCTGGTCGGCGGGGTCCCGCTCGACGTGTCGCCCTGGCTCTTCCTCGCCCTCGTCGTGGCGGTCAGCACGGCCGCGCACCTGGTCCTGCAGTCCCGCTCGGCCCGCTCGTCCGTCCTGGTCCCGCTGGTCGTCGCGGCGGCCGTCGGCGCGGGCGTCAACCCGGTCGCCGCCGCCCTGGCCTCCACGGCGGCCGCCGGCTTCTGCCACACACTGCCCGCCTCCGCGAAGCCCGTCACGCTCTTCGCCGACATCCCCGGCACCCCCACCTACACCCCGCGCGACCTGCTGCGCCTCTCCGCGGTCCTGGCACCGCTGACCGCCGCCCTCGTCCTGCTCTTCGCCGTGGCGCTCTGGCCGCTGCTCGGCGTACCCGTCCGCTGATCCCGCCCGTACTGGAGACCTCATGCTGACCCGTTTCGCCATCGCCCCCAGCGGCTTCAAGGAGTCCCTGTCCGCGCAGTCCGCGGCCGAGGCCATCGCCGAAGGAGTACGCCGTGTCGTCCCGCACGCCGAGACCGATCTGATCCCCCTGGTGGACGGCGGCGAGGGCACGGCTCGCGCCCTGGCCGGCACGGGTGGCGGCCGCCTGGTCGCGCTGCCCGCCACCGGTCCCGTCGGCCAACGGCTCGGCACCCACTTCGCGCTCCTCCCGGACGGCACGGCGGTCGTGGAGATGGCAGCCGTGGCCGGGCTCTCGCTCGTCCCCCGCGATCTGCGCGACCCGGGGGCCACGACGACGTACGGCGTCGGCGAGCTGATCAGCGCCGCGCTCGACGCGGGTGCCCGCCGCATCCTGGTGGGCTGCGGCGACTCCGGCACCTCGGACGGCGGCGCGGGGGCCCTGAAGGCCCTCGGCGCCCGGCTCCTGGATGCGGACGGCTGGGAACTTCCGCACGGCGGACGGGAGTTGATCCGGCTGAGCCGCATCGACCCCTCGGGCCTCGACCCCCGCCTGAAGGACACCGAGATCCGCGTCGCCTGCAACCCCTTCAACGTCCTGACCGGCGAGCGCGGCGTCGCCCGGGTCTTCGGCCCGCAGAAGGGCGCGACCCCCACGCAGGTCGAACAGCTGGCGGCGGCCCTGGAGCACTGGGCACACGTCCTGACCCGCGACCTGCACGTCACGACGGACCTCGCCCTCGGCCCCGGAACAGGCGCCTCCGGCGGCCTGGGAGCCGGTCTCGCGGCCCTCGGCGCCCAGCTCCTGCCCCGCTTCGACGTCCTGCTCGACCATCTGGACCTGGACGCGCGCCTGGCCCGCGCCGACCTCGTCGTCACCGCCGAGGGCGCCCTGGACCACCAGACGCCGCGCGGCAAGGTCCCCGCCGAAGTGGCGCGGCGCGCGAAGCGGTTCGGCCGGCCCGTCCTGGTCCTCGCGGGCACGATCGGCCAGGGCGCACACCACGTACGGGCGGTCGGTGTGGACGCCTACAGCGCGATCCTGCCCGCGCCGGTCTCACTCACCGAGGCGCTCGGCCGGGGCGGCGAGTTCCTCACCGACGCGACCGAGCGGGCCCTGCGGATGATCGTCCTGGGCTCACGCCTCAAGGGACGACCCAGGGCTCAGGCGGCGTTGGTGTCGGGCACGCAACGCCCGTCCTCCGTGCGGTAGTTCCAGCGCGCGCCGTCCGCCACCAGTTCCTTGACGGCGCGCACGAAACGCTCCACGTGCTCGTCGGGGGTGCCCGCGCCGAAGCTGACGCGGATGGCGTTCAGGGACTTCTCGCCGGGCGCCGCCTCGGGGGCGCCGCACTCGCCCTGCGTCTGCGGGTCGCTGCCGAGCAGGGTGCGCACCAGCGGGTGGGCGCAGAACAGGCCGTCGCGTACGCCGATGCCGTACTCGGCGGAGAGCGCGGCGGCGAAGTGTGAGCTGTTCCAGCCGTCGACGACGAAGGAGATGACGCCGACGCGCGGCGCGTCGTCGCCGAAGAGCGAGAGCACCTTCACCGCGGGCACCTCGGCGAGGCCCTCGCGCACCTTGGCGATGAGGTGGCGCTCACGGGCGACGAGCTCGTCGAAGCCGGCCTCCGTCAGCGCCTTGCAGGCGGAGGCGATCGAGTACACGCCGATGACGTTCGGCGACCCGGCCTCGTGGCGCGCGGCGGTGTCGTGCCACTCCACGTCCACGCCGCCGTCCGTACGCCGCGCGACCTTGCGCGAGGCGCCGCCGCCCGCGAGGTAGGGCTCGGCGTCCCGCAGCCAGTCGGAGCGACCCGCGAGGACGCCGGAGCCGAAGGGCGCGTACAGCTTGTGGCCGGAGAAGGCGACCCAGTCGACGTCGAGCTCGCTGATGGAGACGGGGTGGTGGGGCGCGAGCTGAGCGGCGTCCAGGACGATGCGGGCGCCGTGCGCGTGGGCGGCGGCGGCGAGTTCCTTGACCGGCCACAGCTCACCGGTGACGTTCGAGGCACCGGTGACGCAGACCAGGGCGGGCCCGTAGGGGTCGCGGTCGGCGAGGGCGCGCTCCAGGGTGGCGACGGCCTGATCGGCGGTGCGCGGGGCGTTCAGGTAGGTCACGCGGGCGTCGCGCCAGGGCAGCAGCGAGGCGTGGTGCTCGGTCTCGAAGACGAAGACCTGGCAGTCGACCGGGAGGGCCGCGGCAAGGAGGTTGAGCGAGTCGGTGGTCGAGCGCGTGAAGACGACCTGGTCGTCCTCGCGGCAGTCGAGGAACTCGGCGACGGCGACCCGGCTGTTCTCGAAGAGGTCGGTGGAGAGCTGCGAGAGGTACCCGGCACCGCGGTGCACGCTGCCGTAGTACGGCGCGTACGCGGACACGTCGTCCCACACTCGCTGCAGCGCAGGGGCGCTCGCCGCGTAGTCCAGCGCCGCGTAGGTCACCTCGCCGCCGGTGACGAGCGGCACGGTGACGTCACGGCCGAGGACGGGCAGCGGCGCGGCACAGCAGGGGTCGGCGGACTCGGCGGAGGCGACGTCGGTGGTGGTGGCGACAGAGCGTGCGGACATGGCGAACTCCCGTGGGAAGGCAGGCGAGTTCACTGCGAGCGCGCTCGAACGGCGCTGCAGTGACGAAAGAAAAAGGGGGTGCGGAAAAGGGGCCGGGAAGCCCTATCGCATTCGCTTGCTCACGAGACTGCTCCCTTGAGGACCAGGACCCCAGGGGCGGACATTCACCGATGTCCAGGGGTCCGCGCTTGCCATGGACCTTGCTGTCCACGGCCTGGTCTTCACCCGGGGCACCCCGCCACGGACGGAGGGTTGCCGGACAGCGAGCCGGGGCCTAATCGCTGTCACTCATGACCTGCGCAGCATCTTGCCACACGATCTTCTCGGTGCCCACCGCAGTCCGGCATCCGGACCGCGGTGGGCACCACACTCACCTGTTGCTGGCCGCCACCCACAGCTCCAGGGCCTTCTTCGCGGCTCCGGAGTCGATGGCCTGCGCCGCCTTCGCGATCCCTGCGCCGATCTGCTCCACGAGGGTCCCCTCGCCCGGCGACAGCGCCACCAGGGCGGCCGCCGTGTTCAGCAGTACGGCGTCCCGGACCGGTCCCTTCTCACCGTCGAGGAGGCGCAGCGCCACCTCGGCGTTGTACGAGGCGTCAGCGCCCCGCAGCGCCTCCACGGGGACGAGGTCGATGCCGACGTCCCGGGGGTCGAAGGCCTCCTCGCGCACGGCGCCGTCGCGCACGACCCAGACCCGGGAGGTCGAGGTGGTCGTCAGCTCGTCGAGGCCGTCGTCGCCGCGGAAGACGAGGGAGGAGTTCCCGCGCTCGGCGAAGACCCCGGCCACGATCGACGCCATCCGCGGGTCGGCGACCCCGACCGCCTGGGCCCGCACCTTGGCCGGGTTGGTGAGCGGCCCGAGGGCGTTGAAGACGGTCCGGATGCCCAGCTGGCTGCGCGCCCCGCCGGCGTGCCGCAGCGCCGGGTGGAACTTCACGGCGAAACAGAAGGTGATCCCGGCTTCCTCGGCCACCTCGACGACCCGATTCAGCGGCAGCTCCAGGTTCACGCCGAGCTTCTCCAGGACGTCCGAGGCGCCCGAGGCGCTGGAGGCCGCGCGGTTGCCGTGCTTGACGACCTTCGCGCCCGCGCCCGCGGCCACGATCGCGGACATCGTGGAGATGTTGACGGTCTTGGCGCCGTCACCGCCGGTGCCGACGATGTCGACGGTCTGCCCCGGCACCTCGATCACGTTGGCGTGCTCGTACATCGTGCGGACGAGGCCGGAGATCTCGTCCACGGTCTCGCCCTTGGCCCGCAGCGCGACCACGAAGCCCGCGATCTGCGCGTCGGTCGCCTCGCCGCGCATGATCCGGTCCATGGCCCAGGCCGTGTCCTCGGTGCTCTGGTCACGTCCCTCGAGCAGTCCGTTCAGCACACCCGGCCAGGAACGGGCCGCCGCGGTGTTGCCTCCTGCGGGGGTCACAGCGCTCATATGCCGCTCCTGGGTTCGTCTAGGCATGGGACAGGAACACCTTATCCAGCTCCGGGGACGGCAAAGAGCCCCGTCCATGCACTGGAACGCATGGAACGGGGCTCTCGCCGTGGCGACCTTTGGTCAGAGCTTCAGAGCTCCGGAGGATCAGTGGTGGCCGTGGCCGCTCGTGATCTCCTTGTACTCCTCGGTGGTGGGCTTGGGGATCTGGTTGTCCTCCCCGTAGTAGCCCTTGCTGAGCTTGGCCCGGAGCTTCTGCGAACCGGACACCTTGCGCTCGACGCCGTTCTCGTCGACCGCGGGGCCGATCTCGACCGGCGCGTACTGCTCGTGCGCGGTGAGCGTGTGCAGCTGCTCCTGGCCCAGCGGCTCGTGGACCTCGATGAACTCACCGTGCGGCAGGCGCTTGATGATGCCCGACTCGCGGCCGTGCAGGACCTTCTCCTTGTCACGCCGCTGCAGACCCAGGCAGATCCGCTTGGTGATGACGAAGGCGATGACCGGTGCCACGAAGAAGGCGATGCGCACGAACCAGGTGATCGAGTTGATCGACAGATGGAAGTGCGTGGCCCACAGGTCGTTTCCACCACCGACGAGCAGCACCATGTACCAGGTGATCCACGCGACGCCGAAGCCCGTACGGGTCGGGACGTTGCGCGGGCGGTCCAGGATGTGGTGCTCGCGCTTGTCCCCGGTGACCCAGGACTCGATGAACGGGTAGACCGCGATGGCGACCAGGACCAGCGGGAAGATGATCAGCGGGATGAACACACCCAGGACGAGCGTGTGACCCCAGAGGTTGATCTCCCAGCCCGGCATGACACGGATCAGGCCCTCGGAGAAGCCCATGTACCAGTCGGGCTGCGCTCCGGTGGACACCTGGTCGGGCCGGTAGGGACCGAGCGCCCAGATCGGGTTGATCGTGGCGATCGCCGAGATGGCCGCGATCACACCGAAGACCAGGAAGAAGAAGCCTCCGGCCTTCGCCATGTAGACGGGGAGCAGCGGCATGCCGACGACGTTCTTGTTGGTCTTGCCGGGACCCGCGAACTGCGTGTGCTTGTGGTAGAAGACCAGGATCAGGTGCGCCACCACGAGCCCGAGCATGATGCCCGGCAGCAGCAGGATGTGCACCGAGTAGAACCGCGCCACGAAGTCGCCGCCGGGGAACTCCCCGCCGAACAGGAACATCGACAGGTACGTGCCCACGATCGGCACGGACAGGATGGCGCCCTGCATGAAGCGCACACCGGTACCTGAGAGCAGGTCGTCCGGGAGCGAGTAACCGGTGAAGCCGGTGAACATGCCGAGGACGAACAGCAGGAAGCCGAAGACCCAGTTGACCTCACGGGGCTTGCGGAAGGCACCCGTGAAGAAGACGCGCATCATGTGCACGAACATCGCCGCGAGGAAGATCAGCGCCGCCCAGTGGTGGATCTGCCGGATCAGCAGACCACCGCGCACATCGAAGCTGATGTGCATGGTCGAGTTGAACGCCTCGGACATCAGCTGGCCCTGCAGCGGGATGTAACTGCCGTGGTACTCCACCTCGTTCATCGACGGGTGGAAGAACAGGGTCAGATACACACCCGTGAGGATGATGATGATGAAGCTGTACAGGCAGATCTCACCGAGCATGAAGGACCAGTGGTCCGGGAAGATCTTGCGCATGTTGGCCTTGGCCAGGGAGTAGATCCCCAGGCGTCCGTCGGCCCAGTCGGCGACCCGCTCACCTGCGGGCGCCTCCTTCTTACGCGTATCCGTCGTCGTAGTGCTCATCCGCGCTCCCAGAAAGCAGGACCGACGGGCTCAGCGAAGTCGCCGAGCGCCTCGAGGTAGCCCTCTTCGTTCACGCCGATGCGCAGCTGCGGCAGCGCGTGACCGGCCGGGCCGAAGATCACTCGGGCACCGTCGGAGAGGTCGAAGGTGGACTGGTGGCACGGGCAGAGGACGTGGTGCGTCTGCTGCTCGTACAGGGAGATCGGGCAGCCGACGTGGGTGCAGATCTTGGAGTACGCGACGACACCGTCGTGCGACCACTCGAGCTCCTGCTTGTCCTTGATGTTGTCCGGCTGGATACGGACGATCATCAGGGCCGCCTTGGCGATCTCCTTCTGGAAGTCGTGGTCGTGCTCCTCCAGGCCCTCGGGCTTGGCGAAGGTCAGCGAACCGACCTGGACGTCCGACGGGCGCAGCGGCTCGTTCGTGTTCATGTTCACGAGCAGCTTGCCCTTGGCCCACAGGGTGTGCCGCAGCTTGTCCTCGGGCAGCGGACCGAGGTCGCGCAGCAGGACGACGCCGGAGAGCGGCACCATGGCGAGCGCGCCGAACATCGTGTTGCGGATCAGCTTGCGCCGGCCGAACTGCGACTCCGTGGCACCGGCCTTGAAGTCGGCCATGACCTTGGCCTTGACCTCGGGCTCGGCCTCGATGGGGTGCCGCTCGTCGGCGACCTCCACATCGGACATCAGGGTGCGGGCCCAGTGGACCGCGCCCGCGCCGATGCAGAAGAGCGCCAGGCCCAGGGTCATGCCCAGGGAGAAGTTCAGCGCGCTGATGTGGCCGATCGGGAAGATGTAGACGCGCTTGTCGACCGGGAACGACACGAACGAGGCGATGAAGCCGATCGTGGCGAGCATCGACAGGGTGAACAGGAAGGCGACCGCACGCTCGGACCGCTTGGCGGCCCGCTCGTCGATGTCCTGGACACGGTGCTCATGGGGCGGCAGCCCCGGGTCGGCGAACGGGTTCTCGTCCTTCACCGCTACCGAGCCGTGCTCGGTCTCCTGCGTGCTGGGCAGGTTCTCTTCTGATTTCTCTTGGCTACTCATGACTTCTTGGCCTTTGCGGTCCGAGCGGCGACCCACACGGCGACCGCGATCAGCGAGCCGAGACCGAAGATCCAGCCGAACAGGCCTTCACTGACCGGACCCAGGCCACCCAGCTTCAGACCGCCAGGGCTCTCGGTCTGTTCGCCGTTGACCGCGTCGAGGTACGCGATGATGTCCTTCTTGTTCTTCTCCGGCATGATCGTGTCGGGGAAGGACGGCATGTTCTGCGGGCCGGTCTGCATGGCCTCGTAGATGTGCTTCGGGGAGACATCCTCCAACGAAGGAGCGAACTTGCCCTTCGTCAACGCGCCGCCCTCACCGGTGAAGTTGTGGCACTGCGCGCAGTTGGTGCGGAACAGCTCGCCGCCCTTGGCGATGTCCGCCCCGTCCGGGCTGTACTGCTTCTCGGTGGGGACGGTCGGGCCCGCGCCCAGCGAGGCGATGTACGCCGCGAGCTGGTCGATCTGGGCCTGGTTGTAGATGGCCTTCTTCTTCGGCGCCTGGGCGCCCGGCTGCTGGAGCGGCATGCGGCCGGTGCTGACCTGGAAGTCGACGGCGGCTGCGCCGACGCCCACCAGGCTAGGACCGTCGGAGGACCCCTGACCGCCGGTTCCGTGGCAGCTGGAGCAGCCCACGGAGTACAACTTCTTGCCCTCGTCGATGGCGAGGGACTGGGCGGTGTCGTCGGCCTGCGCCTTGTCCGCGGGTGCGAACGCGGCGTACAGCCCCCCGGTGGCCGCCAGCGCGAGGAGTAGTACGACGACCGCCGCCAGCGGGTGGCGTCGTCGTGCGGAGAGCTTTTTCACGGATTACCCCGGTGTCAGGATCTTCTGCGTCGATGCTTCTGGAATGAGTCGGAACGTGGGCCCGTCTGAGCCCGGCCCCGTTTACTTGATCATGTAGATCGTGGCAAAGAGACCGATCCAGACAACATCGACGAAGTGCCAGTAGTAGGACACGACGATGGCTGCGGTCGCCTGCTCATGGGTGAACCTCTTGGCCGCGTACGTCCTGCCGAGGACCAGCAGGAAGGCGATGAGTCCGCCTGTCACGTGCATGCCATGGAAGCCGGTGGTCAGGTAGAAGACCGAGCCGTACGGGTCCGACGAGAGCGAGAGGCCCTCGTGCTTGACCAGCTCGGTGTACTCGTACACCTGACCACCGATAAAGACCGCACCCATGATGAAGGTGACGATGAACCACATCCGGAGCTTCTTCACGTCACCACGCTCAGCGGCGAACACGCCTAGCTGGCAGGTGAGGGAGGAGAGCACCAGGATCGTGGTGTTCGTCGCTGAGAACGGGAAGTTCAGCGCGGACGCCATTTCCTTCCAGTGATCAGGACCTGTCACCGATCGCAGGGTGAAGTACATCGCGAAGAGGGCCGCGAAGAACATCAGCTCGGAACTCAGCCAAATGATGGTTCCGACGCTGGTGAGGTTCGGCCGATTGACCGGCGGGTGCGCGTGCCCGGTATCTACTGTCGTTGCTGTCGCCACGACCGACATTATGTCGGTCGCTTATCCCGCCCTCACCCCGGGGGGTGCCGTTCGGAGTGTCTGCGGGGTGTGTCCTGCCCGTATGGCCCATCGAAGGGCTGTCCGAACCGCTGTTGACGGGGTGTCCGGAGGAGTAGCATCCGCGCATCGGTCCCTGGCCGAGAGCCCCTCAACGAAGCGGAGGAACAATGCAGCCGACCGCCACGGTGCTGGTCTACAGCGACAACGCGAGCACCCGCGAGCAGGTCCGGTTGGCCACCGGACGCAGGCCGGCGGCGGACGTTCCCGCGGTCGAGTTCATCGAGTGCGCGACGCTGCCCGCCGTGCTGAAGGAACTCGACCGGGGCGGCATCGACGTCTGCGTACTGGACGGCGAGGCCACCCCCATCGGCGGCATGGGGGTCTGCCGCCAGCTCAAGGACGAGATCTTCCGGTGCCCGCCCGTGCTCCTGCTCATGGGGCGCCCGCAGGACGCCTGGCTGGCCACCTGGAGCCGCGCGGAGGCCGCGGTGACCCTTCCGGTCGATCCGGTCGAGTTCGCGGACTCCCTGGCCGCCCTGCTGCGCGAGAAGCTGGCCGTACAGGCCTGACGCCACGGCAGAAGGCCCCGCGCCTCGGCACGGGGCCTTCTGTGCCGTCCTGCGGCGCCGCTAGACCTGCGGCCGCAGCCGGGCCGCGTCGAGCACCGTCGGACCCTTCTTGACCCCGCCCAACAGGGCGCTGCCGTCCCGCCAGTTCTTCCAGTCGACGTTCCAGTCACCGAAGCCGTTGCCGAACGGGTCCATGTCCGCCCCGTAGCTGTTGACGACCCTCACGATGTCGCCCTGGCGGACGGTCTCGTAGAACCAGGCGGCGTTGTCGGTGCTCATGCCCGTGCAGCCGTGGCTGGTGTTCGCGTTCCCGTGCGAGCCGGCCGACCACGGGGCGGCGTGCACGTACTCACCGGAGTCGGTGACCCGCGTCGCGTAGTAGACCTGCTTGTCGTAGAAGTCCGATGCGCCGATGCTGGCACTGGTCATACGTACGGAGTACTCCTTGCCCAGCACGACCTTGACGCCGTTGCGTGTGGAGTAGCCGGGCTTGCCCGTCGTCACCGGCATGGAGTTGATCTCCTCGCCGTTGCGGTAGACCGTCATGTAGTGCGACCCGGCGTCCGTCACGGCCTCGATGCGGTCGCCGATGGTCAGCCTCAGCGGCTTGGCGTCGCCGCCCCAGAGCCTGTCGCGGACCTTGATGCCCTCGAGGTTGCTCCGGACGTTGATGATCGTGCCCGTGGGCCAGTACTCCTTGGGGCGGTAGTGCAGCGTCTCGCTGTCCACCCAGTGCCACACGCCTTCCGTGGCGGGCTGCGTGTCGACCTTCAGCGAGCGCTCCACGACGGCCCTGGCCTTCTTGTCCTTCACCTTGACGCTGAGCTTGGCCGTGACCGGCTGGCCCACGCCGTACTTCCCCGATTCGGGGCCGAAGGTGACATCCAGGCGCTTCTTCTTGTCCGCCACGTTCGTGTCGAACGTCATGACCTTGCGGCCCGGCGAGCCCTCGTCGTCCTCGGTGCTGACCTGAACCGTGTAGTGCGCCCCCGCGGCGAGCGGCGCCGTGCTCTGCCAACGGGCGCCGTCCGCGGCGAGTTCACCCGCCACGTACCGCCCCATCGCGTCGGTGGCCGTCACATCGGTGATGCGCCCGTCGTCGCCTTGGGCGGTGACCTCCAGGGGCTTGTCGGGATCCGCCTTCTGACTGCCCACCGGGCCGTTGAAGGCGATCTGGCCCGCCGCGTCGTACGGCTTCGCCGAGAGCGGGTGGCCGTCGGAGCTGCCGCACGCCGTGGTTCCCACCCCGAGGGCGGCCACCAGCGTGGTGCAGCTCAGTACCGTGCGGATTCGCGGTGAGTGGCTCATGAAACTCACGGTATGAAGGTTCATCGGCTCCGGCGCGTCGGGTGACCCGTACGAGTGTCAAGCGCAACACGCCGAGGGCCCGGACACTCCTGACGGAATGTCCGGGCCCTCGGTGAAGCGGGAGTCACTGACTCACTGGGTCTGGTTCTCGCCCCGGTAGTACTCGAAGACCCAGCCGAAGAGGCCGATCATCAGGATGGGGAACGAGAAGTACAGCAGCCACCAGCCGAAGACGACGCCCATGAAGGCGAGCGCGCCACCGATGGCCAGCGAGAGCGGCTGCCAGCTGTGCGGACTGAAGAAGCCCACCTCGCCGGCCTCGTCCGCCACGTCGGCTTCCTTGTTGTCCTGTGCGGCCGCGTCGACACGCCGGGCCGTGAAGGCCAGGTAGTAGCCGATCATGATGCACAGGCCGAAGGCCAGGAACAGCGCGGTCGTACCGGCCGGCTCCTTCGACCACCAGCCGTAGACGATCGCCATGGCGAGCACGAAGACGCTCAGCCAGATGAACATCTTGCCTTGGACCTTCACTTGCCGGCCTCCTTGCCGCCCGCGAGCGCCTTGTCACCATGACCGGTGTTCTCGAGCTGGTCGAGAGCAGCGATCTCAGGGTGATGCAGGTCGAACGCCGGGGATTCGGAACGGATCCGCGGCAGGGTGAGGAAGTTGTGCCGCGGCGGCGGGCAGGATGTCGCCCACTCGAGCGAACGTCCGTAGCCCCACGGGTCGTCGACCTCGATCTTCTTGCCGTACTTGGCGGTCTTCCAGATGTTGTAGAAGAACGGCAGTATCGACAGACCGAGCAGGAACGAGGAGATCGTCGAGATCGTGTTCAGAGCGGTGAAACCGTCGGCCGCGAGGTAGTCCGCGTAACGTCGCGGCATGCCCTCGGCGCCCAGCCAGTGCTGCACCAGGAACGTGCCGTGGAAGCCCACGAACAGCGTCCAGAAGGTGATCTTGCCGAGCCGCTCGTCCAACATCTTGCCGGTGAACTTCGGCCACCAGAAGTGGAAGCCGGAGAACATCGCGAAGACCACGGTGCCGAAGACGACGTAGTGGAAGTGCGCGACCACGAAGTACGAGTCGGATACGTGGAAGTCCATCGGCGGCGAGGCCAGGATGACGCCGGTCAGACCACCGAAGGTGAAGGTGATCAGGAAGCCGACGGCCCAGAGCATCGGTGTCTCGAAACTCAGTGAGCCCTTCCACATCGTTCCGATCCAGTTGAAGAACTTCACGCCTGTTGGCACGGCGATCAGGAACGTCATGAAGGAGAAGAACGGTAGGAGCACGCCACCGGTGACGTACATGTGGTGCGCCCACACGGTCACGGAGAGACCCGCGATGGCGATCGTCGCGCCGATCAGACCCATGTAGCCGAACATCGGCTTCCGGGAGAAGACCGGGATGACTTCGGAAATGATTCCGAAGAATGGCAACGCGATGATGTACACCTCTGGATGGCCGAAGAACCAGAAGAGGTGTTGCCATAGCAGCGCGCCGCCGTTGGACGCGTCGAAGATATGGGCGCCGAATTTACGGTCCGCCTCCAGGGCGAACAGCGCGGCGGCGAGCACCGGGAAGGCCAGCAGGACCAGAACAGCGGTCAGCAGGACGTTCCACACGAAGATCGGCATCCGGAACATCGTCATGCCGGGTGCGCGCATGCAGATGATCGTGGTGATGAAGTTGACCGAGCCGAGGATCGTGCCGAAGCCGGAGAAGGCCAGACCCATGATCCACATGTCGGCGCCGATGCCCGGCGAGCGGACGGCGTCCGACAGCGGGGAGTAGGCGAACCAGCCGAAGTCGGCCGCACCCTGCGGGGTGAGGAAGCCGGCCACCGCGATGAGCGAGCCGAAGAGGTACAGCCAGTACGCGAACATGTTCAGCCGCGGGAACGCCACGTCGGGCGCCCCGATCTGCAGCGGCATGATCCAGTTGGCGAACCCGGCGAACAGCGGCGTCGCGAACATCAGCAGCATGATCGTGCCGTGCATCGTGAACGCCTGGTTGAACTGCTCGTTCGACATGAGCTGCGAGCCGGGACGAGCGAGTTCGGCGCGCATGAAGAGCGCCATCACTCCGCCGATGCAGAAGAACGCGAACGACGTGACCAGGTAGAGCGTGCCGATCGTCTTGTGGTCGGTGGTCGTCAACCACTTGATCACGACGTTACCCGGCTGCTTGCGCCGTACCGGCAGCTCGTTCTCGTACGAGTCTTCTGCTGCCGCGGCACCCTGAGGTTCGTTGAGGATGCTCACAGGTTGTTCGTCTCCCGGTTCTTCTCGTGCTTCGTCTGCTCGATGCCGGCCGGGATGTAACCGGTCTGGTTCTTCTTCGCCAGGTCCTCGAGGTGCTTCTGGTAGCGCTCGGGGGAAACGACCTTGACGTTGAAGAGCATCCGGGAGTGGTCGACACCGCAGAGCTCGGCGCACTTGCCCATGAAGGTGCCCTCCTTGTTGGGAGTCACCTCGAAGGCGTTCGTGTGGCCCGGGATGACGTCCTGCTTCATGAGGAACGGCACCACCCAGAAGGAGTGGATGACGTCACGCGAAGTCAGTACGAACCGGACCTTCTCGCCCTTGGGGAGCCAGAGGGTCGGACCGGGGTTGCCGTTCTGCGGGTTCCGCTGGCCGGGCGTACCGACGTCGTAGACGCCGCCGGCGTTGGACGGGAACGCATCACGGAACTTGTCCGGGATGGCCTCCAGTTCCTTGGCCGTCTTCGCGTCACCCTTGTTGGAACCCGGCACGTCCTCGATGTAGTTGAAGCCCCAGCTCCACTGGTAGCCGACCACGTTGACCGTGTGGGTGGGCTTCTTGTCCAGGTGGAGGAGCTTCGTCTCATCACGTGCCGTGAAGTAGAAGAGCACCGAGACGATGATGAGAGGCACCACCGTGTAGAGCGCCTCGATGGGCATGTTGTAACGCGTCTGCGGAGGTACCTCCACCTTGGTGCGGCTGCGCCGGTGGAAGATCACACTCCACAGGATCAGACCCCAGACCAGCACGCCCGTGGCGAGCGCTGCCGCCCACGAGCCCTGCCAGAGGGAGAGGATCCGGGGAGCCTCTTCCGTTACGGGGGTGGGCATACCAAGGCGGGGAAAGTCCTTGTATGTGCAACCTGTCGCGGTTGCCAAGATCAGGCCCGCAGTCAGCACCTGCGGCAGCTTCCGCCGCATCGGGCGCCGCGACGAGCGGTCGGAGCCGTTGGGACTCACGTAGCGCCTTCCCGAGAGTCTCGGCCCGCGCGGTCGGGTGCGGCCTTCTCGGTCGTCGGTCGCCGCCCTGCGGCGGGCAGGGGTTTGGATGTTTATGCGGGCCAAACCTTACTGGACGCTATTTGGGGTCGCGCGGGGAGGGTGCCTAACGCGCCGCGGGTCACTCGGGAGGGTGGGACACCCCGCCGTCCACCCCTTTCTGACGGGGGGTCGGTACGCCCACCGGCCCGGGCCTGCCCCCTGGGGTCGCGACCGCGGGCGCGTCGTGGCTTGTCGCGCAGTTCCCCGCGCCCCTTCGGGGCGCTCCCCTGGGGCGCCCCCCCTGGGCGCACGCTTTAGCGTTGCCGTGTGTCCTACTTCGATGCCGCGTCCTCCGCTCCCCTGCACCCCGTGGCCCGCCAGGCGCTGCAGGCCTCGCTCGACGAGGGGTGGGCCGATCCCGCTCGGCTCTATCGCGAGGGGCGGCGGGCCAGGCTGCTGCTCGATGCCGCCCGTGAGGCCGCCGCCGACGCGGTGGGCTGCCGGCCGGACGAGCTCTCCTTCACCTCCTCGGGTACGCAGGCCGTGCACTCCGGAATTGCCGGGGCGCTCGCGGGGCGTCGGCGTGTCGGGCGGCATCTGGTCGTGTCGGCGGTCGAACACTCTTCGGTGCTCCATGCGGCGGCGGCCCTCGAAGCCGACGGGGGCGCGGTCACGGAGATCCCGGTGAACCGGTCCGGCGCGGTGTCCACGGACGCGTACGCCGCGGGCCTGCGCCCCGACACGGCCCTTGCCTGCCTCCAGTCCGCCAACCACGAGGTGGGCACCGAGCAGCCGGTGGCCGATGTCGCCTCGACGTGTCGCGCCGCCGGGGTGCCGCTCCTGGTGGACGCGGCGCAGTCGCTCCCGTGGGGCCGGGTGGGCGGGGAGTGGTCACTGCTCGCCGCCAGTGCCCACAAGTGGGGCGGGCCGCCGGGCGTGGGGCTGCTCGTCGTGCGCAAGGGGGAGCGGTTCGCCGCGCAAGGCCCCGCCGACGAGCGGGAGTCGGGGCGTGCGCCCGGCTTCGAGAACATCCCGGCCGTGGTCGCCGCCGCGGCCTCGCTCCGTGCCGTGCAGGCCGAGGCCGCCGATGAGGGCGCCCGGCTGCGGGAGTTGACGGAGCGGATCAGGGCGCGGGTGCCGGGGCTTGTGCCGGACGTGGAGGTGGTGGGCGATCCGCGGCGGCGCCTCCCCCATCTGGTGACCTTCTCGTGTCTCTATGTCGATGGAGAGACCGTGCTGCACGAGCTGGACCGGGCAGGCTTCTCGGTCTCCTCCGGCTCCTCCTGCACCAGCTCGACGCTGACCCCCAGCCACGTCCTGAAGGCGATGGGCGTACTGAGCGAGGGCAACGTCCGGGTGTCACTCCCACGGGGGACCCAGGAAGCTGACGTCGAGCGTTTCCTGGAGGTTCTGCCGGGTGTGGTGGCCGGCGTACGCGAACAACTGGGCGTGCCCTCGGCGCCGGCGCCGCGTACGGAATCGGCTTCCCTCGTCGTGGACGCGCTCGGCAAGCGCTGCCCGCTCCCCGTCATCGAGCTCGCGAAGGTCATCGGGGACGTACCGGTGGGCGGCACGGTCACGGTCCTCGCCGACGACGAGGCGGCCCGGCTCGACATCCCGGCGTGGTGCGAGATGCGGGGGCAGGAGTACGTGGGCGAGGAGCCGGCGGACCACGGCAGTGCTTATGTGGTCCGCCGGAGCTCCTGACTAGACCAGGCGGGCCTGGACCTCGGAGGCCGCCTCATGGCCGTACGCCTTGGTGAAGCGGTCCATGAAGTCGCTGCGGTGCAGCTCGTACTCCTGGGTGCCGACGTTCTCGATGACCAGGGTGGCGAGCATGCAGCCGAGCTGCGCCGAGCGCTGCAGGGAAACACCCCAGGACAGGCCCGAGAGGAAGCCCGCGCGGAAGGCGTCGCCGACACCGGTCGGCTCGACCTTCGCCTTCTCCTCCGGGACACCGACCTCGATCGGGTCCTGGCCCGCGGACTCGATGCGTACGCCGCGCGGGCCGAGGGTCGTCACGCGGTGGCCGACCCTCGAGAGGATCTCCGCGTCGGTCCAGCCGGTCTTGGACTCGATGAGCCCCTTCTCGTACTCGTTCGAGAAGAGGTACGTGGCGCCGTCCATGAGCGTCCGGATCTCCTCGCCCCCCATGCGCGCGATCTGCTGGGAGAAGTCGGCGGCGAAGGGGATCCCCCGCGTCCGGCACTCGTCGGTGTGGCGCATCATCGCCTCGGGGTCGTCCGCACCGATGAGGACCAGGTCGAGACCGCCCACGCGGTCGGCCACGGCCTTCAGTTCGATGAGGCGGGCCTCGCTCATGGCGCCGGTGTAGAACGAACCGATCTGGTTGTGGTCGGCGTCCGTGGTGCACACGAAGCGGGCCGTGTGCAGCGTCTCGGAGATGCGGACCGATGCCGTGTCCACGCCGTGCCGGTCGAGCCAGGCGCGGTACTCGCCGAAGTCCGAGCCCGCGGCACCGACCAGGATCGGTCCGGTGCCGAGCTGGCCCATGCCGTAGCTGATGTTGGCGGCGACGCCTCCCCTGCGTACGTCCAGGGCGTCGACCAGGAAAGAGAGGGAAACCGTGTGCAACTGATCCGCGACCAGTTGGTCGGCGAAGCGGCCGGGGAAGGTCATCAGGTGGTCGGTGGCGATGGAGCCGGTGACTGCGATACGCACGACGGCATGCTCCTGTGGAGGAGAGGCGAGGGGTTGACACTTCACGCTACCGGGTGGGGCCACCGTCACTGAAGAGGCCAAACTACCCGTTAGTAGGTCTTTTTTCGCGAGGTGTGCGATGCGTACGGTGCGGTTATGGCCGTTATCTCGAAGCATGCCGTCACCAAGCGTCCCGTCGAGCTGCCGTCCGAGACCCTGGAGACATTGCGCGGCGACTGCGCCCGCATGGCGCCGCACTGGGTGACCCCGGCGGCCGCCCGGACCGCCCCCGTGTCACCCGCGCTGATCCATGGCATCGATGTCCCGCCCGCCTCCGCGCGGCTGATCGACGGCATGTCCGAGTACGGCGACTGAGCCCAGGGGCATC
Organism: Streptomyces sp. NPDC033180; assembly: GCF_055577645.1. Classification (NCBI taxonomy): domain Bacteria; kingdom Bacillati; phylum Actinomycetota; class Actinomycetes; order Kitasatosporales; family Streptomycetaceae; genus Streptomyces; species Streptomyces sp. NPDC033180. Next base: position 459,578 of record NZ_JBVIPU010000001.1, read on the forward strand.
GGCGCGCGCCGAGGGAACCGCGCGCTCCCCCGCTGCGTCCCACCGCTGTCCCCCGTAAAGGGGACGCGACATACGAACGAGGCCCGCACACGGGTCTCCAGGGACAGCAGTGCAGTCGAAGGAGCGATGCGGTGAGCACCGAGCGATCCGACCATGACACGGCCGAGCAGCACCGGCGGCGTTCCCGCCTTGCCGTCGCGTCGGTGGCTGCCACGGTGCTGCTCGTCGGTGGCGGCGGCGCCTACTTCGCCGCGACCGCGTCAGGCGGCAGCGACGGCAACGGCAGTTCTCCCGCCGCGGACGGCGGCACGCCCCCGCCCCTTGCCCTCGACGGCCACACGGACGGCGACCGGCAGGAAGGCGGCACCGGCGACACCGGGGGCATCGCCCCGGGAGAGCCCGACCCGAACGGCGCCGCCTACCGCGCCGAGGGCAAGCTGCCCGGCGGCCCCGGTGCGGCGGCCGTGTATCAGGCCCGGGGCACCGTCAGCCAGGACCAGGTCGCCGAGCTCGCCAAGGCCCTCGGCGTCTCGGGCAGGCCCACCTCGCAGGACGGCGCCTGGAAGATCGGCCCCACCAAGGACGGTTCAGGGCCCTCGCTCCAGGTGAGCAAGCAGGCTCCCGGCACCTGGACCTTCACGAAGTACGCCACCGGCGGCAGCGACAACTGCCAGAAGGGCAAGCCCTGTTCAGAGGATTCGGGGTCGTCAACCGCGCCGAACGGCGAGGGTGACGCGGTCGGCGAGAGCGCGGCGAAGAAGGCCGCGGCGCCGGCCCTCAAGGCCGTGGGCCAGGACGACGCGAAGCTGGACGCGGGCCAACTCATGGGCGGCGTGCGGGTGGTGAACGCCGACCCGATGGTGGGCGGGCTCCCCACGTACGGTTGGTCGACCGGCATCCAGGTCGGCCCGGACGGCCAAGTGGTCGGCGGCAGCGGCCAGTTGAAGGCGCCGGAGAAGGGCGCGACGTACCCGGTGATCAGCGCGGGCGAGACCCTGGAACAGCTCAACAAGTCGGGCTCCGGCGATGGCCGCGTCGGCATCGGCGGCTGCGCGTCGGCGGTGCCGAACGCGAAGGGCGACACGGCGGACGGCTCCGACGGCGGCGACCCGGCGGTCGAGGAACGGACCAAGGCGCCGTGCGAGGAGCCTTCCTCCGCGCCTCCGAAGCCGCAGCCGATCACGGTGAAGGACGCCACGTTCGGGCTCGCGGTGCACTTCGTGGACGGGCGCCAGACGCTCGTGCCCTCCTGGCTGTTCGATGTGCGGCCGCAGGGCGCGAAGGACAGCTTCACGGTGACGCACCCGGCCGTGGAGCCGAAGTTCCTCACCTCGCCGAGCACGCCGTCGCCGACCCCGACGCCCACCGAGAAGCCGGGCAAGGGCGAGCAGGACCCGACCACGGACGTCGAGTCCTACCGCGCGGACGGCAAGTCCCTGACGGTGCACTTCTGGGGCAGCGTCTGCAGCGACTACTCGGCGGCGGCCGACGAGAGCAAGGGCGACGTGCGCGTGAAGGTGACCGAGACCCACAAGAAGGGCGAGGTCTGCGTGATGATGGCCAAGGAGTTCACCAAGACCGTGACCCTGGACAAGCCGCTCGGCGACCGCAAGGTCGTGGACGCGGCGGGCGGCGAGACGGTGCCGCGGAAGTAACGGTTCTCACGAGGACGTGGACGTACGAAGGCGGCGGCCCCCGAAGTGCTTCGGGGGCCGCCGCCTTCGTACGTCCACGTGCAGATTTAGCTGAACGAGTCGCCGCAGGCGCAGGAACCCGTGGCGTTCGGGTTGTCGATCGTGAAGCCCTGCTTCTCGATGGTGTCGACGAAGTCGATGGAGGCACCGCCCAGGTAAGGAGCGCTCATCCGGTCGGTGACGACCTTCACGCCGTCGAAGTCCTTGACCACGTCGCCGTCAAGCGAGCGCTCGTCGAAGAACAGCTGGTAGCGAAGGCCCGAGCAGCCGCCGGGCTGAACGGCGACGCGCAGTGCAAGGTCGTCCCGGCCCTCCTGCTCAAGAAGGCCCTTGACCTTGGCCGCGGCGGCGTCGGACAGGAGGATGCCGTCGCTCACGGTGGTGGTCTCGTCCGATACGGACATCTGCTTCTCTCCCGGGTTGTACGGAGACTGCTTGCCGACGGTTGCAACCGCCGGGGCCCCGGATTCATTCCGGGCCGAGCGCTCTGTCTTCGGGCTGTCTTGCGACCGCCTTCCCCTTCATGCTCGCACATGCCGTCGCCGGGGGCAGCGGCCCGTCGAAGGCGAACGCGTCACATCGACACTATGGCCATCGTCAAACTGACGTGAAGCGGTTATGATAGATAACGTCAATTAGACGAAAAGGCTCGTCTGCAGAACAGAAAGGGTGCGTGTCGTGACCACCGCCCAGTCCCCCGCGGACCTCGTGGACCTCGATGTACAGCCCACACCGCTCGCCCTCCTGCTGCTCGGCCGCGAGGCCGACCCCAAGAGCGAGCGCGGTGTGGAGTGCCCCGGCGATCTGCCCTCACCCTCCGACCCGGACCTGGTGGAGCGCGCCCGCGCCGCCAAGGAGAAGCTCGGCGACAAGGTCTTCGTGCTCGGCCACCACTACCAACGCGACGAGGTCATCCAGTTCGCGGATGTCACCGGCGACTCGTTCAAGCTGGCCAAGGACGCGGCTGCCAAGCCGGAGGCGGAGTACATCGTCTTCTGTGGCGTGCACTTCATGGCCGAGTCCGCGGACATCCTGACCACCGACGACCAGAAGGTCGTCCTGCCCGACCTGGCCGCCGGCTGCTCGATGGCCGACATGGCCACCGCCGAGCAGGTCGCCGAGTGCTGGGACGTGCTGGCCGAGGCCGGGATATCCGAGCAGGTCGTGCCCGTCTCGTACATGAACTCATCGGCCGACATCAAGGCCTTCACCGGCAAGCACGGCGGGACGATCTGCACCTCGTCCAATGCCAAGCGGGCCCTGGAGTGGGCCTATGAGGAGGGCGAGAAGGTGCTGTTCCTGCCCGACCAGCACCTCGGGCGCAACACCGCGGTCCGCGACATGGGTCTCTCGCTCGACGACTGCGTGCTCTACAACCCGCACAAGAAGAACGGCGGCCTGACCGTCGAGCAGCTGCGGGCCGCGAAGATGATCCTGTGGCGCGGGCACTGCTCGGTGCACGGGCGCTTCTCGCTGGAGTCCGTGGAGGACGTGCGTGCGCGGATCCCCGGTGTGAACGTCCTGGTGCACCCCGAGTGCAAGCACGAGGTCGTGGCCGCGGCGGACTACGTGGGCTCCACGGAGCACATCATCCAGACCCTTCAGGCGGCTCCCGCCGGTTCCAAGTGGGCGATCGGAACCGAGCTGAATCTCGTACGCCGTCTGGCGAACCGTTTCGCCTCCGAGGACAAGGAGATCGTCTTCCTCGACAAGACGGTCTGCTTCTGCTCGACCATGAACCGGATCGACCTGCCCCACCTGGTCTGGGCGCTCGAGTCCCTGGCCGACGGCAAGCTGGTCAACCAGATCGAGGTCGACCGCGAGACCGAGCAGTTCGCGAAGCTGGCGCTCGAGCGGATGCTCGCGCTGCCGTAGGACTGCCCGCTGGTTCGTTCGTGTACCGCGGTAAGGGGTGCCCGCTATTGCGGGTGCCCCTTACCGCGTTCTACGCTCCTTGAGCGCGCCGCCCAGCGCCTCCAGCGCCGGCACGGACGCGGCAAGCGCCGCCAACTGCTCCTCGGAGAGGGTGGCGAGCGCGTCGGCGAAGATCTCCGCCCAGGCGTTCTCGATCAGGGCCATGCCCTGCTCCGCCTTGAGGGTCGGCTTCAGGCGCACCACCCGGCCGTCGTTCGGGTCCTTCTCGCGCTCCAGATGACCCGCGTTGACCAGGCCGCGGACCGTGGCGCTCACATTGCTGGCGTGCAGGCCCAGTTCGCGGGCCAGGACGCCCACCGTCACGCCCGGTTCCGCGTGGACGTAGCGCATCAACTCCAGCTCCGACGGCGGCAGTCGCCACAGTCCCGCCTCTTCCATGCCCTGGAAGCGCAGGACCCGCGAGAGCGCGTACAGCGCGGGGGTCAGCTCCCTGGCGTGCCGGAAGAGCCGGTGGTCGGCCTCGTCGTTCTCCGCGTTCCTCTGCTCTGTCACGCTCCCATGCTAGCGTCACCTATAGATATATAACTATCTCTAATTTGCCCAGGGGGGTCTCTCAGCCATGCCCTTGCTCACCGCCGCGCTCGCGCTGCTCTCGTTCATAGGTCCGCTCTCGACCGACATGTATCTCCCGGCCTTTCCGCGGATGGCCGACGAACTGCACACCGACGCCTCCGGGGTGCAGCTCACGCTGACCGCGTTCCTGGTCGGCATGACGCTCGGGCATCTCGTCTTCGGGCCGCTCTCCGACCGGTACGGCAGACGGGCCCCGCTGCTCGCGGGCGCGGCCGTGTGCACCGTGGGGACCGCGCTGTGCGCCGTGGCGCCCTCGCTGGGATGGCTGGTGGCGCTGCGCTTCGTGACCGGGTTCAGCGGGGCCGCGGGGGTGGTGATCAGCCGGGCCGTGGTCGCCGACCGGGTCCAAGGGGCCGCGGCGGCACGGCTGTTCGGGGTGCTCATGACGCTGGCCGGGATCGCGCCGATCATCGCTCCACTGGCCGGAGGCGCGGTGATCGGGGCCGCGGGGTGGCGGAGCGTGTTCTGGGTGCTCGCCGGGGTGTCGCTGCTCGTGACGCTGACGGTCGTGGTCGGCGTACCGGAGAGCCTGCCCAGGGAGCGGCGGCACGAGGGCGGGGTGCGGGAGGTGGCGGCCTCGGTCCGCGAGGTCGTGGGCGATCGGGCGTACGTGGCGTACACGCTCGCCTTCACCTTCGCGTTCGGGATGCTGTTCTGCTACATAGCCGGGTCGCCGTTCCTGCTGCAGAACGTGCTGGGGATGGGGGTCGGGGCATCGTCCGTCGCCTTCTCCGGCGGGGCGGTGGTCGCGACGCTCTCCAGTGCGGTGGGGGCCCGCCTCGTCGGGCGGGTCGCTCCCGAGGCGTTGCTGCGGGGTGGGCTCCTCGCGATGCTCTCGGGTGCTTCGCTGCTGCTCGCCCTCACCCTGGCGGGGCTGTTGGGGGTGATGGTGTGTCTGGTGCTGATGGCTCTGGTGTGTGGTGGGCTCGGCCTCGTCGTGGCCAACGCGGCGGCGCTCGCACTGGAACGGGTGCCATGTGCCTCCGGCGTGGGGTCCGCCTTGCTCGGCACCGCCCAGAGCGCGTTGGGCGCGGTGGTCGCGCCGCTGGTGGGGCTCGGTGGGGATGCCACCGCGGTGCCGCTGTTCTTGGGAATGACCCTGTGCAGCGCACTAGCCGTGCTGGCACTCGCGTGGGGCGTACGCGGACGGGGCGCCCCTCTGGTTGAGGGGCACCCCGTCGGTGGTGGTGCTGGGCGCCTTGGCTAGCAGTTACCCCGCGGCTTCGGTGTTGTGCCCAGCCGTTCCGCCTGCGGAACGGCTGGGCACATCGTCTTAGACCTGGGCGGGCTCCGATTCGTCGGACAGCTGCTCGGGCTGTACGCCCGCCTTCTTTGCCCTCTTCGCCTCGCGCTTCGTGCGGCGACGCTCCTTGCGGAGTTCCACCATCGCGTACAGCGTCGGGACGAGGAGGAGGGTGAGGAGCGTCGACGTGATCAGGCCGCCGATGACCACCACCGCGAGCGGCTGGGCGATGAAGCCGCCCTCGCCCGTGATGCCGAGGGCCATCGGGAGCAGGGCGAAGATCGTCGCGAGGGCCGTCATCAGGATCGGGCGGAGGCGGTGGCGGCCGCCCTCGATGACTGCCTCGACCACGCCGTGGCCCTGCCTGCGGTACTGGTTGATCAGGTCGATCAGGACGATCGCGTTCGTCACCACGATGCCGATCAGCATCAGCATGCCGATCATCGCCGGGACACCCATCGGGGTGTCCGTCGCGATGAGGAGGCCGATGGCGCCCGTGGCCGCGAAGGGAATCGAGACCAGCAGGATCAGCGGCTGGACGAGCGAGCGGAACGTCGCCACGAGCAGCATGAACACGATCGCGATCGCCGCGAGCATCGCGAGGCCGAGCGACGCGAACGCCTCGTCCTGGTCCTCGGAGACGCCGCCGATGGACGCCGTGGCGCCGTCCGGCAGCTTCAGCGCGTCGAGCTTCTTGGTGAGGTCGGCGCTGACCGCGCCGGTGTTCTCACCGGTCGGCTTGGCGGTGATCGTCGCGGCGCGGGCGCCGTCGATGCGGGTCATCGAGACCGGACCGTCGACCAGCTTGACCGAGGCGATGTCCCCGAGCTTCGCGGAGCCGAGGTTCAGCGCGCGCAGCTCGGCGAGGGTCTTCGCCGGCTTCGCGGACTTCACCACCACATCGCGCTCGGTGTCGTCCAGGATCGCCTTGCCGCTCTGGGTGCCGCGGACCGCCTGGGCGACGGCCTGGCCGAGGGTGGTGTCGTTGAAACCGGCCGCCGCGGCCTTGGCGTTGGCCTTGACCGAGATCCGCGGGATGCTCTGCGACAGGTCGCTCTGGACGTCCGTGACGTCGTCGATCTTCGCGACCTCGTCGCGCACCTCGTCGGACGCCTCGCGCAGCACGTCGCCGTCGGCGGCCTTGACGACCACGCTCAGGTCCTGGCTGCCGAAGCCGTCACCGGCCGCGATGGACGTCTGGCCGATGCCGGAGAGCTTGCCGAGCTCCTCCTCGACCTTGTCCTGCGTCTTGTCGTACGAGGACTTGTCCTTGAGCGTCAGGGTGTACGAGGCCTGGTTGGTGTCCGTGGAGCCGCCGAAGGCCGCCATGAATCCGGAGGATCCGACCGTGACCTGGTAGTCCTTGATCTCGTCCAGGCCGTCCAGCATCTTCTCGACCTTCTTGGCCGAGGCGTCGGACGCGGCCAGGCTGGTACCCGGCTTCAACTCCTGCTTGATGGTCAGGACTTCCTGCTCGCCCTGGTCGAAGAAGTTGGTCTTCAACAGCGGAGCCATGCCGAACGTGCCCACGAGGACCACGATCGCGATGACGAGGCTGGTGAAGCGGCGCCGGGTCGCGAAGCGGAGCACGGGGACGTAGAAGCGCTGGAGCCTGCTCTTCGCCTCCTTCTCCTCGGCCTTGCGGCGGGCCTCATCCGGGTCGGCGCCGCGGACGTCCTTGGGGGGACGCAGGAACCAGTACGAGAGGACGGGCACGACCGTCAGCGAGACGAGCAGGGAGGCCAGGAGCGCCGCCGTGACCGTCAGCGAGAAGGATCCGAAGAGCTCGCCCACCATGCCGCCGACCAGGCCGATCGGCAGGAAGACGGCGACGGTCGTCAGGGTCGAGGACGTCACGGCGCCCGCGACCTCCTTGACCGCCGTGATGATCGCGGCCTCGCGCTCCTCCCCGTATCCGAGGTGACGCTTGATGTTCTCCAGGACCACGATCGAGTCGTCGACCACGCGGCCGATGGCGATGGTGAGCGCGCCGAGCGTGAGCATGTTGAGGGAGAGGTCCCGCGTCCACAGCACGATCAGGGCGAGAACGACCGAGAGCGGGATGGAGACCGCGGTGACCAGCGTCGAGCGGATCGACGCGAGGAAGACCAGGATGACCAGGACCGCGAAGACCAGTCCGAGGGCGCCCTCGGTGGTGAGGCCGTCGATGGACTTGGAGACCGCGGGGCCCTGGTCGCTCGCGACCGTCAGGTCGGAGCCCTTGCCCAGGTCCTTGCGCAGGTCGGGCAGCTTGTCCTTGACCGCGTCGGAGATGGCGACGGCGCTGCCGTCCTGGTCCATCGTGATCGCGACGGCGAGGCTGGGCCTGCCGTTCGTACGCGTGATGGATGTGGCGTCCGACGGCTGCTGCTTCACCGTGGCGAGGTCACCGAGGCGCACCGGCTTGCCCGCGCCCGCCGACGAGCCCGGCTTGGCCTCGGGGGCGACCATCAGGTCCTGGATCTGCTTCAGGGAGGTGAAGCCGCCACCGACCTGGACGGTGCGGTTCTTGCCGTCCTCGTCGAAGGAGCCCGCGGGGAGCGTGGCGCCGCCGGCCTGCAGCGCCTGGCCGAGCGCGGCCGGGGTCAGGCCCGCCTTCGCCAGCTTCCTGTCGTCGGGGGTGACGTCGACCTGGAGGTCGCGCACGCCGTCGACGGTGACCTGGCCGACGCCGTCGATGTCCTCGAGAGCGGGGACGACGGTGCGGTCGAGCCGGTCGGAGAGCGCCTGCTGGTCCTTGTCGGATGTGACGGAGAGGACCACGGTCGGGATGTCGTCCGTGGAACCCGCGATGACCTGCGGGTCGACGTCGTCGGGGAGTTCGGCCCCGGCTCGGTTCACGGCCTGCTGGACATCGGCGACGAGCTGCTTGGAGCCGCTGCCGTAGTCGAACTGGGCCATGATCACGGCGTTGCCCTCGCTCGCCGTGGAGGTGATGCCGGTGATGCCGTCGACCGCGTCGATGGAGGACTCGAGGGGTTCGACGACCTGCTTTTCGACCACATCGGGGGACGCGCCCTGATACGGGGCCAGGACGGACACCATCGGGAGTTCGATGGAGGGCAGCAGCTGCTGCTTGAGCTGAGGGATCGCGATCGCGCCGAAGACAAGCGCGATGATCGATATCAGCCCGACAAGGGCCCGTTGGGCGAGGCTGAACCGGGACAGCCAGGACATGGTGGTCTCTCTCTGTGGCGTACTGCGCAGGAACGGGCACCGGCGTGCCGGTGCCCCCTACACGATCTGCCATGTCCAGGGCATGATTCGTCACTCCGAGGACCCGTTCTTATGCCGCGCATACTGCGGGTGCAGTACGTCGCGTCCGCAATCACTCCACCCTTGGGCGTACCAGGCCCGATTCGTAGGCAATGACGACGAGTTGCGCCCGGTCGCGGGCGCCCAGCTTCGCCATCGCACGGTTCACGTGGGTCTTCACGGTGAGCGGGCTGACTTCCAGGCGCTCGGCGATCTCGTCGTTCGAGTGCCCGCCCGCGACCTGGACCAGGACCTCCCGCTCGCGCCCGGTGAGCGCGTCGAGCCGCTCGCCGCGCGCCCCGCCGTCACCGTCCGAACTGTCGCCCTGCGCGAGGAACTTGGCGATCAGGCCTTTCGTCGCCGCCGGGGAGAGCAGGGCATCGCCCGCGGCCGCGATCCGGATCGCGCCGAGCAGCTCGTCCGGCTCCGCGCCCTTGCCGAGGAAGCCCGAGGCGCCGGCACGCAGCGACTGCACCACGTACTCGTCGACCTCGAAGGTCGTCAGCATGACCACGCGTACGTGGGTCAGGGCGGGGTCGGCGCTGATCAGCCGGGTGGCGGCGAGACCGTCCGTGCCGGGCATGCGGATGTCCATCAGGACGACGTCGGCTGCCTGCGACTTGGCGAGCTCGACGGCCTCCGCGCCGTCCGACGCCTCGGCGACGACCTCCATGTCGGGCTCGGAGTCGACGAGCACCTTGAACGCGCTGCGCAGCAAGGCCTGGTCGTCGGCGAGCAGCACCCGGATCGTCACGCGGTCCCTCCCTCTGCCGGGCTGACCGGCGTTGCCGTGACGGGCAGGATCGCATGGACGCGGAAGCCTCCGCCGTAGCGGGGTCCCGCGGTGCAGCGGCCGCCCAGTGCGCTCACGCGCTCGCGCATGCCGAGGAGGCCGTGTCCGCCGCCGTCGTTCTCGCCGCCCTGTTCCTTCTTCTCGCCCCCGCCGTCGTCCAGGACCGTGACCTCGATGTTCGGTCCTACGTGGACGACGCTGACCTCGGCCTTGGCGCCGACTCCGGCGTGCTTCTGCACGTTCGTGAGGGCCTCCTGGATGATGCGGTAGGCGGCCAGGTCGACTCCCGCGGGCAGGTCGGCCACCGTGTCGCCGAGGGCGACCTCCACGGGGAGGCCCGCGTGGCGGAAGGTCTCGACGAGGTCGTCGAGGCGGGCCAGGCCGGGGGCCGGCTCGGTGGGCGCCTCGGGGTCGCCGGTCTGCCGCAACAGGCCGACGGTGGCGCGCAGTTCGTTCAGCGCCGAGCGGCTCGCGTCGCGTACGTGGGAGAGGGCTTCCTTGGCCTGGTCGGGCCGCTTGTCCATGACGTGGGCGGCGACCCCGGCCTGGACGTTGACGAGGGCGATGTGGTGGGCGACCACGTCGTGCAGGTCGCGGGCGATGCGCAGCCGCTCCTCGGCGACGCGGCGCCGTGCCTCCTCCTCGCGGGTACGTTCCGCGCGTTCGGCGCGCTCGCGTATCGCGTCCACGAAGGCACGGCGGCTGCGGACGGCGTCACCGGCGGCCGCGGCCATGCCGGTCCAGGCGAAGATGCCGAGGTTCTCCTGGGCGTACCAGGGCAGCGGTCCCGCCAGCATCGCGACGCCGGTGAGGCCGGTGATGGTGACCACGCCGACGCGCCAGGTGGTGGGGCGGTTGGTGGTGGCGGCGACGGTGTAGAGGGCGATGACCGCGCTCATCACGACGGCGCCGCGGAACTCCCCGGTGATCAGGTCGACGACGGAGACGGCGCAGGTCGCCGCGAGCACCACCCAGGGGGCTCGGCGGCGGAAGACCAGAGCGGTGGCGCCGAGCAGCATCAGGACGAGGCTGAGCGCGCCCGGGGTCCTGGTGCCCCACGTGGGGCCGCCGTCATGGCCGTACGGCTCGACGAAGGAGCCGATGACCATGCACACGAGGACGGCTGCCGCGAGGGCGGCGTCCACAGCCAGGGGATGCGCCTTGGCCCAACAGCGGCCTCGCACGAGAGTGGTCACGCCCTGAACGGTACGGGGCCCTGCGGGCTACTGGGAGCCGTCTGACGGGCCGCCCCTGCGGGGCGATGCCCTGGGTCGTGGCTGAGCTCCGTCTTCCTGGCTGTCCTGGCCCGGCGCTTCGCGCCGGATCTTTCCCGCCCACCCAACCGATTGCCCCGCGTCTAGCCAGGAATCAGGCCGTCGTCGCTCAGCATCTCGCGGACCTCGTCCAGGGTCGCGTCCGGGCCCGGGAGGATCAGCTCGGAGGGTTCAAGGGTGTCGTCCGGGAGGGGCTCGCCCAGCTCCCGGACCTTGTCCAGCAACGCGCCCAGCGTCCTGCGGAAGCCGGACTCGTCGCCGCTCTCCATCTCGGCGAGCAACTCGTCGTCCAGCTTGTTCAGTTCGGTGAAGTGGCTGTCGGCCAGCTTCACCTGCCCCTCCCCCATGATCCGTACGATCATGTCGCCCTCCTCGGACGTGAGCGGTGTGCTGTGCAGGGGTCTACTGCTTGTCGAAGCGCGGGGTGTCCTGCGGCTGCTGAGCCTGGGGCTGGCCCTGACCCGGCTCGATGGCCTGCTTCGGCGACGCCGACGAGCCACCCGCCAGTTCCGCCTTCATGCGCTGCAGTTCCAGCTCTACATCAGTACCACCGGAGAGGCGATCCAGCTCGGACTGGATGTCGTCCTTGGCCAGTCCGGAGGAGTCGTCGAGGGCTCCGGAGGCCAGGAGCTCGTCGATCGCGCCCGCCCGCGCCTGGAGCTGCGCGGTCTTGTCCTCGGCCCGCTGGATGGCCATGCCGACGTCGCCCATCTCCTCGGAGATGCCGGAGAAGGCCTCGCCGATCCGGGTCTGCGCCTGGGCGGCGGTGTACGTGGCCTTGATCGTCTCCTTCTTCGTGCGGAAGGCGTCGACCTTGGCCTGGAGGCGCTGCGCCGCGAGGGTGAGCTTCTCCTCCTCGCCCTGGAGCGTCTGGTGCTGCGTCTCCAGGTCGGTCACCTGCTGCTGAAGCGCCGCACGGCGCGAGAGCGCCTCGCGGGCGAGGTCCTCACGGCCGAGGGCGAGGGCCTTGCGGCCCTGGTCCTCAAGGGTGGAGGACTGCTTCTGGAGCTGGCTCAGCTGCAGTTCGAGGCGCTTGCGCGAGGTCGCCACATCGGCGACACCGCGGCGCACCTTCTGCAGCAGCTCGAGCTGCTTCTGGTACGAGTAATCGAGGGTTTCGCGCGGGTCCTCGGCCCGGTCAAGGGCCTTGTTCGCCTTCGCGCGGAAGATCATCCCCATACGCTTCATGACACCGCTCATGGGCTTCGCGCGCCCCCTTCTGACGGACTTCCAGCTCCAGGTACTGCTCAGAACCCACAGTACGGGCCCTGCATCCATTACCGCACTGTTCGCGTGCGGATGCGCTCATCCCCAAGGACGACTGTGTCCGGCCGGGCTCAGGCGTAGGGAGTAGGTGCACCCCCGGGAAGGGCCCGAAAACCGCTTGTAAACCACACGGAACGTCCCCCTAACCACACAATCAAGACGCCCGGTGTTGCCGGATCGTTCCCCATCGGGCGTGGGTCCATGCGTCCGCACCCCGTACCCTTGGGTTTTGTGTTCCGTAGCCGATCCAAGGACGAGAAGGCCCCGGCGAGCAAGGCCCCGGTGACCGACTCCCAGCAGCCCCGTGACCCCGAGGCCCCGAAGGGCCGCCCCACGCCCAAGCGCAGTGAGGCCCAGACCCAGCGCCGCAGCGTGGCCAACACGCCTGTGACGCGCAAGGAGGCGGCGAAGCGGCAGCGCAACGAACGCCGCGTCCAGATGGACAAGCAGCGCCAGGCGCTCGCCAGCGGTGACGAGCGCTATCTGCCCGCCCGCGACAAGGGGCCCGTGCGCAAGTTCGCGCGCGACTTCGTCGACTCGCGGTTCTGCATCGCCGAGTTCTTCCTGCCGCTCGCGGTGATCATCCTCGTACTGAGCATGGTCCGTATCCCGCAGCTGCAGAACATCGCACTGCTGCTCTGGCTCTTCGTGATCGTCCTGATCATCGTGGACTCGGTGACGACGGCGTTCCGCCTGAAGAAGCGTCTGGCCGAGCGTTTCCCGAGCGAGAGCAAGAAGGGCGCCGTTGCCTACGCCCTGATGCGTACGCTCCAGATGCGCCGGCTGCGGCTGCCGAAGCCGCAGGTCAAGCGCGGAGAACGGCCCTGAGCGGATTCGCCGGCGGGGCCGCCGCGTGGCTTCAGAAGCTGGGCGGCCTGCGCAATGCCGTACGACAGGAGCTGGTGACCCGGCAGCTCGACGAGCAGATAGCCGGGCGCTTCCCCGTGGGGCAGCGGCTGCGCGTGCTCGACGTGGGCATGGGCCAGGGCACGCAGGCGCTGCGCCTCGCCCGTGCCGGGCACAAGGTGACGGGCGTCGAGCAGGACCCGGCGATGGTGGCCGCGGCGCGTGCCGCGCTCGGCGCCGAGCCGGAGGGCATCCAGGGGCGGGTGCGCATCGTCGAGGGCGACGGGCGCGAGACCGGAGTGCATTTCCTGCCGGGCAGCTTCGACGTCGTGCTGTGCCACGGCGTCCTGATGTACGTCGAGGAGCCGGACGCGCTGCTTGCGGGCCTGGCCCGGATGCTGGCCCCCGGCGGGCTGCTCTCCCTTCTCGTACGGAACGCCGACGCGCTGGCCATGCGGCCGGGGCTCGCCGGGGACTGGGCGGGGGCGATGGCCGCCTTCGACTCCACCGTCTACCGCAATCGGCTCGGCCTTGAAGCGCGGGCCGATCGGCTCGATGCGGTTTCCTCTTCGCTCGCGGGGATCGCGGCGCCACTGCGTGCCTGGTACGGGGTGCGGGTCTTCACCGACGGGGCGTCGGACGAGGCTCGGCCGCCGGAGGAAGCGGAGTTGGCGGCGTTGCTCGCCGCCGAGGAGCGTGCCGGGCGGACCGACCCGTATCGCCGGGTCGCGGCTCTGCTGCACGTCTGCGGCGTGCGGGACTGACTGAACCGCCGCTTCGCGGCGGATCTTTCCCACCCACCCGATTGCCCCGCACCCAAGGCGGCATACTGGGGTGAACGCGACACTCGGGGCATGACTGTCTCGCGTACCCGTGCCGTCACCGTCGCCGCCTTCATCGCCGCCGGGCTTCTCGTGAGCGGCTGCTCGAGCTCCGGTTCCACAGACTCCGGTGAGTCCACCACGCAGGCCGCGCCCATGGCCGCGAGCGATCTGCAGGACGACTACCAGCAGGTGATCAAGGACGTCCTGCCGTCCGTCGTCCAGATCGACGCCTCCAACAGCCTCGGCTCCGGCGTCGTCTACGACAACAAGGGCCGCATCGTCACCAACGCCCATGTCGTGGGCAAGGAACGGACGTTCAAGGTCACGACGGCCACCGGGGAGACGGCGCTCACCGCGAAGCTCGTCGCCTCCTACCCCGAGCAGGATCTCGCCGTCATCAAGCTCGACAACCCACCGAACGGGCTCAAGGCCGCGAAGTTCGCGGACTCCACGAAGGCCGAGGTCGGGCAGATCGTGCTCGCCATGGGTTCGCCGCTCGGTCTGTCGTCCAGCGTCACGCAGGGCATCATCTCCGCCACCGGACGGACCGTCAGCGAGCCCCGCACGGAGGGGGCCGCCGGGGCCACGATCGCGAACATGGTGCAGACGTCCGCCGCGATCAACCCGGGCAACAGCGGCGGTGCCCTCGTCACCCTCGACAGCGAGGTCATCGGCATTCCGACCCTCGCCGCGAGCGATCCGCAGATGGGCGACAGCGCGGCGCCCGGCATCGGGTTCGCGATCCCGTCCTCGATGGTGAAGACCATCGCCGACCAGATCATCAAGGACGGCAAGGTCACCGACTCGGGCCGGGCCGCCCTCGGCATCACGGGACGCACGGTCCTCGGCGACGACTACAAGCCCGCGGGCGTCGCCGTCGTCGACGCGCAGAAGGACGGTGCCGCGGCCGAGGCGGGCATCGAGGCCGGCGACATCATCACCAGGATGGGCGGCGTCGACATCATCACGATCACCTCGCTCTCCGAGGCGCTCGCCGGGGAGAAGCCGGGCGACAAGGCGCAGGTGACGTACGTACGGGACGGCGCCGAGAAGACCGCCGACGTCACGCTGGGCGAGATGTAGGACACCGCTTTCAACCAGGACGACACGACGCCGAGGGGGTGGCCGCTGTCGCGGCCACCCCCTCGGCGTTCAGGCGTCACTCACTCCTGCGACGCGTCCTGCGCGTGCAGGCTCATCGGCCCATAGATCTTGTTCGCGTCCTCGAAGAGGGACACCTGGTCGGCGCCTCCTTCGACGAGCTCTTTCCAGTACTCGCCGATCCACGACTCCGCGTCCCCCTGAGTCGTGAACTCCTCGGGCGTCAGAGCGGGCTGGACCTCAGTCCCGTCCGCCTTCTCGAACCGCCACGTCCATGCCGTCATGCCAGCCTCCCGATGGTCCGACAGCTGTGTGAAGCCGCTAGAAGCCTAGCCGGGCGAGCGGCGCCAGCGGCGACGCGGGAGGATCTTCCTGTGGAACTGACTCTGCTCGGCACCGGCGCCCCCGAAGGCCTGCCCCGCCCCGGCTGCCCCTGCGCGGCCTGTGCGACCGCGCTCGGCGGCGCGGCGCGCGCCGCCACCGCGCTTCTGGTGGACGGCGTCCTGCTGCTCGACCTCACTCCTGGCGCCGCCTTCGCGGCCGCCCGCTCCGGGCACTCGCTCGGCGGTGTGCGCCAGGTTCTGCTCTCCCACCCGCACGACGGCCCCTCGGTGGAGGTACCGGCGGGACTGCCGCAGCCTGGCCGGGTGCCCGACGGGCGGGAGCTCGCGCTGCTCACCGGGCACCGGGTGCGCGCGGTGGCGATGGACCACCCGGGTACGGGGTACGAGGTCGCGGGCCCCGACGGGGAGCGGCTGCTGTATCTGCCGCCGGGGGGTGCGCCCGCCGGGCTTCCGGACGAGCAGGCTCCGTACGAGATGGTCGTCGCCGATGTCGTCGGGCGTCCGGACGGGCTCGCGCGGCTGCGGGCCACGGGGGCGATCGGGCCGACCACGGATGTCGTCGCCGTCCATCTGGGCCACGAGGTGCCGCCGGGCGCCGAGCTGACCCGCAGGCTGGCCGCCGCCGGTGCGCGGGCCGTGCCGGACGGGACGACGCTGGTGGTGGGCGCCTACGAGGAGGTACCGGACGTGCCGCGCCGCACCCTCGTACTCGGCGGCGCCCGGTCCGGGAAGTCGGTGGAGGCGGAGCGCCGCCTGGAGGCCTTCCCCGATGTGCTGTACGTGGCCACCGGCGGGACCAGGAACGGCGACTCGGAATGGGCGGACCGGGTGAGCGCCCACCGTGAACGGCGGCCCGGGTCGTGGAGCACCGCCGAGACCTGCGACCTCGTGCCGCTGCTCGCTCAGAACGGCCCTCCGCTGCTCATCGACTGCCTGTCGCTGTGGCTGACGTACGCCATGGACGAGGTGAACGCGTGGGACGACGACGAATGGGCGGGCGGTGGCGAGCGGGCGCTGCGCAAGCGGGTTTCGGAGCTCACGGACGCGGTGCGCTCGACCCGGCGCACACTCGTCGCCGTGTCGAACGAGGTCGGCTCCGGCATCGTCCCCGCGACCGCGTCTGGCCGCCGCTACCGCGATGAACTGGGCCGTCTGAACGCGGCGTTCGCGTCCGAGTGCGAGCACGTGCTGATGGTCGTGGCGGGCCAGGCGCTCACCCTGCGCGGCTGAAGGCGGCGCTCACGCCTAGGGGCTGCGTCGGGCGATGACCCGGTAGGCGTTGGAGAAGCCGGTGCGGCTGATCAAGGGGGCCAGGATCCGGTCGATCAGGGCCGCGGCGGCCAGGAGCGGGACCGCCAGGCGGGCCGCGGCGCGGATGCGGCCGAGGGTGATGGCGAGGTGCGCGGCCAGGTCGAAGGGGATGTGCGGCTCGCGCCGGTCGGTGGCCACGACGGTGTAGCCGAGGCTTTCGAGCTCACGGTGGAGGGTGGCGAGCGGGATGCGGTGATAGGGCTCGGGCCTGATCCACCCTTTGTCGAGGACCTTGGCGTACCGGCTGTGCGGCAGGGGGACCTCGATCATCAGATGGCCGCCGGGGCGCAACACCGTGCGGGCGGCGATGAGTTCGATGCGCGGGTCGGCGCTGCGCTCCAGGTAGTGGAACATGCTCAGGGCGTCGTAGCGTCCCGCGAGCTTCGGCGCCAGGTCGGCGAGCAGCCCGCGGTGGGCCTCCTCCACGCGGCCCGCCCTGCGGCCCTCCTCCACACGCCCCGTGAGGTCGAGACCGTCGAAGGCGGTGTACGGGTGCACCTCCTGAGCGGCGGCGGGGAAGTACCCGTGCCCGGTTTCGATGTCCAGCCAGCTCTCCGGCTCGGTGAACCGGCCCATCGCGCGGGCACGTGCCCGGTGGCGGCGGGTGGAGTACGGGACGGTGAGGATCTTCTCGGCCTGAGCGGCGGCGGCCTGGGCGGCGTCCATGGGCGTGGCAGGCTCCTTCGTCGGGCGATGCGGATGCGAGTGGCTCGACAATTTGCACTAAACGGTACGTAAGGGATCATTCATGCCGGCGCAACGACACCGGGGAGGGCCGGGCCGTCTGACTCGCCGCCAAACCCTGCCGGTACTGTTCGGCGAATGAGCTCGCTGAATCTCGACGACTTCACCGACCTGATCGAGCGGCCCGACGGCGGGGTGCGCCGCGACGCCGAGGAGCGCAGGGAGCGGCAGAGCGTGCCGCCCGGGGCGCTCGGCCGCCTGGACGATCTTGCCGAGTGGCTGTCCGCGGCCCAGTCATCGGTGCCGGTCAAGCCGATCGAGCGACCGCGCGTGATCCTCTTCGCCGGTGACCACGGCGTCGCGGGCCTCGATGTGTCCGCGAGGCCCGCGGGCAGTGCGGCCGACCTCGTCCGCGCCGTGCTCTCCGGCGCGAGCCCCGTGTCCATCCTCGCGCGCCGCCTCGACGTGCCCGTCCGGGTCGTCGACATGGCGCTGGACTGCGACCCGGCCGAGCTTCCCGCGCAGGTGGCGGGGCACCGGGTGCGGCGCGGCTCGGGGCGCGTCGACATCGAGGACGCGCTGACGTCGGAGGAGGCCGAGGCCGCGGTGCGGGCCGGGATGGCCGTCGCCGACGAGGAGGCGGACTCCGGGACCGATCTGGTCGTGCTCGGTGACGTGAGCGTCGGCGGTACGACGCCCGCGGCGACGCTGGTCGCCGCCCTGTGCGGGACCGACGCCTCCGTGGTGACCGGGCGGGGCGGGGCGCCGATCGACGACCTCGCGTGGATGCGCAAGTGCGCGGCGGTGCGGGATGCGCTGCGGCGGGCCCGGCCCGTACTCGGGGATCAGCTGGAGCTGCTCGCGACGGTGGGCGGTGCGGACATCGCCGCCATGACCGGGTTCCTGCTGCAGTGTGCGGTGCGCCGCACGCCGGTCGTCCTGGACGGCGTGGTGGCATCGGCCGCGGCCCTCGTGGCCCAGCGGGTCGCGTTCCGGGCGCCGGACTGGTGGCTGGCGGGGCACGACAGCGGGGAGCCCGCGCAGGCCAAGGCCCTGGACCGGATGGCGCTCGACCCCGTGCTCGAACAGGGCGTGCAGCTCGGCGAGGGCGTGGGGGCGCTGCTCGCCCTGCCGCTGGTGCGCGCCGCGGCGGCGCTCTCCGCGGAGCTGCCCGAGCGGAAGCCCGAGCCGGAGGCCGAGCCGGAGCCCGAGGCCGACCCCGAGGGCGACCCCGAGGCCGAGAACAAGCTCGGGGCCGCGGCGCCCGAAGCGGAGTAGGCGGCGCGGCTGGTCACAGCGGAAGGCGGCCCGGCATGCCCCATATGATCCCTTTTCATGGGAGATGAGCAATCTGCTGCCGGGCGCCGTCAGCGTCTCGCCGCGGCCTTCAGCGTCTGGTACCTCCGCGCCGTCACCTTCATCAACTTCCTGAGCGCGGTCTGGGTCTCCCTCGGGCAGGATCTGCGGCGGCACAACACCGAGAACTACTTCACGCCGTATCTGCTCACCGCGGGCTTCGCCTCTGGCGCCTTCACGATGTTCCTGGCCATCACGATGCGCCGCCGCAAACGCGCCGCATGGATTCTCAACCTCGTACTCAGCGGGCTCTTTCTGCTGCTCTTCGCGTTCGCGATGGTCTTCCCGGAGATCCGCCGGCACGCGCAGAACTGGATCTCCCTCGTCCTGACCGCCGCCTTCGTCGCCTCGCTGGTCGTCGGGCGCCGGGAGTTCTACGCCAAGGGCGACCGCTCCAATCCGAAGCTCGCCGCGGCCGTCGCCGTCGGCGGGCTGCTCGTGACCTCGCTGATCGCCGCGCTCCTGGTCACGGTCACCAACCACGCGCACGACGAGAGCCGTTCGACGTTCCTCGACCGCTGGCGCTACGGCACGATGCGCCTGGTCTCGCTGGCCGCCGACGACCGGCGGTTCGATGGCATCGCCACGCCCGGCTGGGTCAACGTCTCCATCAACGTGCTCAGCACGCTGCTCCTCCTGGCCGTCCTGTACGCCGCGTTCCGCTCGCGCAAGGCGGTCGACCCGCTCACCGAGGACGACGAGCGTGGGCTGCACGACCTGCTCGACAAGTACGGCGAGCGCGACTCGCTCGGTTACTTCGCGCTGCGCCGCGAGAAGAGCGTCGTGTGGTCGCCGAGCGCCAAGGCGGCGGTCGCCTACCGGGTCATCGGGGGCGTGTCGCTGGCCTCCGGTGATCCGATCGGCGACCCGGAGGCCTGGCCGGGCGCGATCGAGCCGTGGCTCGCCGACGCCCGCGAGCACGGCTGGATCCCCGCCGTGATGGGCGCGAGCGAGGAGGCGGGCACGATCTACGCCCGGCACGGCCTTGACGCGCTCGAACTGGGCGACGAAGCCATCGTCGAGACCCAGGAGTTCACGCTGGAGGGGCGGGCCATGCGCACCGTCCGGCAGGCGTACAACCGGGTCAGGCGGGCCGGTTACGAGGTGCGGATCCGCCGTCACGAGGACATTCCGGCCGGCGAGATGGCGTACCTCCTCAAGCGGGCCGACGACTGGCGGGACGGGGCCACCGAGCGCGGCTTCTCGATGGCGCTCGGCAGACTCGGCGACCCGGCCGACGGGCGGTGCGTGATGCTCGAGTGCACGGATGGCGATGGCGAGTTGAGGGCGATGCTCTCCTTCGTGCCGTGGGGGCCGCGCGGGCTCTCCCTCGACCTGATGCGGCGCGACCGCGACGCCGAGAACGGCCTGATGGAGTTCATGGTCATCGAGCTGCTCCAGCGCGCCGCCGAGATCAAGATCACTCAGGTCTCGCTGAACTTCGCGATGTTCAGGTCGGTCTTCGAACGTGGCTCGCGGCTCGGCGCGGGCCCGGTCCTGCGGCTGTGGCGCTCGCTGCTCACCTTCTTCTCACGGTGGTGGCAGATCGAGTCGCTGTACCGCGCCAACGCGAAGTACCGCCCGATCTGGGAGCCCCGCTTCCTTCTCTTCGAGAAGAGCGCGGACCTGCCGCGCATCGGCATCGCGTCGGCCCGCGCGGAGGGCTTCCTGGAAGCGCCGGGCCTGCCGAAGTGGCTGCACCGCAAGCACTTGGAGTCCCGACGATGAGTTCCCCGGCGGCGGCCACGGGCCGTCTGACCCGTCTCGCGCGCACCGAGTGGGGGCCGCTGTACGCGGCGGTACGCGACGGACTCACCGAGCGGCGGTGGCGGGCGGCGCCCATGACCCTGGCCGCCGTCTGCCTCACCGCCCTGTTCCAGTACGCGCAGAACCAGCCCTGGGGCTATCAGTTCGTGCAGAACATCGGCTCCGTGCGGGCCGATGACCCGCTCTGGCTCGCCCTTCTGCGCACCCCGCTCTCGCTCTTCGTACCCGCGCTCGACCTGCCTGTCTGGGGTGCGCTCGCGCAGATCCTGCTGGTGTTCGGCATCGCGGAGATCTGCGTCGGCTGGTGGCGCACGCTCCTCATCGGCTACGTGGCCACCCTCGCCGGCACGCTCTACGCGCGCGTGGGCATCGCGTGGGGTCCCGGCAGCCCGCTGGGGCTCCCCGCGTCCGACGCCCGGGTCATCGACACCGGCCCTTCCGCCGCCGTGGTGGGGCTCGCGGTCTACGTGTGCTGGCGTTACCGCGCCTGGTTCACTGCGGGGCTCGTGACCGCCGTGATGATCGCCGAGGTGTGCGTCAAGAACAACCTCGCGGGCAGGGAGCATCTGGCGGCGATCGCGGCGGTGTTGGTGCTGTGCGCCTGCTCGGAGGTGCTTCAGCGGCGTGGCGGGCGGGGCAGTTCCGGGTCTGGCCTGCCGCCGATCCAGTCCTGAACCTTGCGGCGCGGGCCCGCCCAGCGGCGGTCGTGGTGGTAGGCACGCAGGCCCGCTCGGGCGCGGGCGCGGTGCCGCTTGCGGTAGAAGCGCCTGGCCCATGCCGACCCCGGGCGGGCGAGGCGGATCGCGCCGACCATCGCGACCAGCGGGATCACCATGCCGATCACGGCCGTCCGCAGCTTTCCCTTGGCCAGGGCGACCAGGGCGAAGCAGCAGTTGACGGCGATGTTCAGGGCGAAGCCCGCGCGGTTGCCGCGTTCCTCGGGTGTCAGGTCGTCCACGCCGAACGGGGTGAACCCGGTGAGGATGAGCACCACCAGGGCCGCGGTCAGCATCACCACTTCGAGGCTCTTGCGGCCCTGCTCGCTCCAGTAGACGTCGTCGAGGTAGAGGATCAGCGCGAACTCGTCCAGTACGAGACCTGCGCCGATGCCGAAGGTGACGGCCGCGAACATCGAGGCGAGGCTGTGCCTGCCGGCCGCCACGGCCCAGAATCCCCCCACGAGCAGGAGGAAGATGCCGGGCACGACGTGGTGGATGTGGACGTCTCCCGAGCTGATGTTCCGGAAGGGGCCTTTGCCGGCGCGGATGAGGCGGGTGATGGTTCTCGTGACGAGGAAGCAGCCGACGAAGGCGAGCAGCGCCAAGAGGAGCGGGAGCTTCCCCGGCTCCGTGATATTCCGGTACCACCAGTCGGCCATGGGGCCATCCTCGGCCGGGGGGCTGCTTGCCGCATTTCGCTGCGGGCGCGTGAGTGCTTCCCCGGCCGCCGCTTCGCGTCGATTCTTTCCCACCCACCGACCCGATTGCCCCGCAGCTGCTCCGGCCCCAACTGCCGCAAAGTGCGGGTGACGGGCGGGGGGGGCGGGAGAGCCCGTGCGGCCAGAGACGGACGCGAGGTGACGGGCGGGCGGGAGGGAAAGCCCATTCGGCCAGGAACGAACCCGGGGTGACCGGCGGGCGGGAGGGAAAGCCCATTCGGCCAGGGGCGGACGCAGGGCGACCGGCGGGACAGCCGGCCAGGAGCGGACGCAGGGTGACTGGCGGGAGAGCCCGTGCGGCCAGGGGCGGATGCGGGAGAAGCCCGGCCCGGGCCCCGCCCCCGGTACGCTTCCGCGGTGTCCCGAACCTCCCCCGCCGACGGCCTCCGCTTCGCCTTCGGCACCCTCACCGCGCTCCCGGTCACAGTCACCCGGTGGGACCGTGAAGCCGCCCGCGCCGGGATGCTCTGCGCCCCGCTCGCCGGGCTCGTGGTCGGGCTCTGCGCCGCCGCGCTCGGCGCCACGCTCATGGCCCTCGGGGCGGGCCCGCTGCTCACCGCCACGGCGACCGTCGCAACCCCCGCCGTCCTCACCCGCGGACTCCACCTCGACGGCCTCGCCGACACCGCCGACGGGCTCGGCAGCGCCAAACCCGCGGACCAGGCGCTCCGCATCATGAAGCAGTCCGACGTCGGGCCCTTCGGCGTCATCACTCTGCTCTTCACCCTGCTCGCCCAAGTGGCCGTACTCGCCCAGTTGTACGAGGTCTCCTGGACCCGGGGCGCACTCGCCGCGGTCGTCTCGGCGGCCGCCGCCCGCCTCGCCCTCACCCTGGCCGCCCGCCAAGGCATCCCGCCGGCCCGCCCGGAAGGGCTCGGGGCAGCGGTGGCAGGAACGGTTCCCGGGGGTGCGGCCCTGCTCGCGGCGGCACTCGTCACCGCCCTGGCCGCGATCGCCGCCCTGCCCTTCGGGACATACGAGACCGTGCAGTACGCGGTCGCCGTTGTGCTCGCGGTGGGCGCCGCCGAGCTCCTGCTGAGGCACTGCGTCCGCCGCTTCGGGGGCATCACCGGCGACGTCTTCGGCGCGCTCGCCGAGACCGCGGCCACGGCGGCCCTGGTCGTCCTGGCTCTCGGCTGAACCACACCCCCGTACGCGTCCTGGTACGCGTCCTTGAAACATAAAGGCGACGCCACGTACGGATGAATCTGCGCCGACACGATCGAATGGGCGCGACGCGCGTAGGCTCATGTTCGGTGCCTTTCCGGCCCGTTCTAGGCTGGCGCCGGGCGGGTCGACCCACCCCATCGGCCAAGGAACTCAACGGAAGCGAGAATTCACCACCGTGACTGCTCTGACTCTCAGCACTGCCGCCGCATCCGGCCTCCGCGCCGACGCGATCGTCGTCGGCGTCGCGAAGGGCGCCAAGGGTCCGGTCGTCGCGCCGGGCGCCGAGGCCGTGGACAAGGCGTACGAAGGCAAGCTCGCCTCCGTCCTGGAGACCCTCGGCGCCTCGGGCGCCGAGGGCGAGGTGACCAAGCTGCCCGCGCCCTCCGGCTTCAAGGCGCCGGTCGTTCTCGCGGTCGGCCTCGGCACGGTGCCGGAGAAGGACGAGACGTACGGCACCGACGCCCTGCGCCGCGCCGCCGGTACCGCCGCGCGCGCCCTGTCCGGCTCGAAGAAGGCCGCGTTCGCGCTGCCCGCCGAGGACGCCGAGGACACCGGCGCGATCGCCGAGGGCGCACTGCTCGGGGCGTACTCCTTCGACGCGTACAAGGAAAATGGTTCCGCCAAGGGCAAGAACAGCAAGGACGCCCAGGGTCCGCTCGCCGAGGTCGCCCTGCTCGGCGCCAAGCCCCGCGACAAGGCGTACAAGGCCGCCGTCGAGCGCGCCATCGCCCTGTCCGAGGAGCTCAACCGCGCCCGCGACCTCATCAACACCCCGCCGAACGACCTGAACCCCGAGGCGTTCGCCGCGGTCGCCACCGCGGCCGCCAAGGAGCACGGCATCAAGGTCCAGGTCCTGGACGAGAAGGCGCTCACCAAGGGCGGCTTCGGCGGCATCCTCGGCGTCGGCGTCGGCTCGGACGCCCCGCCGCGCCTGGTCAAGCTCTCGTACACGTCGTCCAAGGCGAAGAAGCACCTCGCCTTCGTCGGCAAGGGCATCACGTACGACTCGGGCGGCATCTCGCTGAAGCCCGCCGGTCACAACGAGACCATGAAGTGCGACATGGCCGGTGCCGCCGCCGTCTTCGCCGCCGTCGTCACGGCCGCGCGTCTGGGCCTCGAGGTGAACGTCACCGGCTGGCTGGCGCTCGCCGAGAACATGCCGTCCGGCTCCGCGACCCGCCCCGGCGACGTCCTGCGGATGTACAGCGGCAAGACCGTCGAGGTGCTCAACACCGACGCCGAGGGCCGCCTCGTCCTGGCCGACGCGCTCGCCAAGGCTTCCGAGGACAACCCCGACGCCATCGTCGACGTGGCGACGCTGACCGGCGCGATGATGATGGCGCTCGGCAGCCGCACCTTCGGCATCATGGCCAACGACGACGCGTTCCGCGCCGCGATCCACGACGCCTCCGAGGAGGCGGGCGAGCCCTCCTGGCCGATGCCGCTGCCCGAGCACCTGAAGAAGGGCATGGACTCCCCCACCGCCGACATCGCCAACATGGGCGAGCGCATGGGCGGCGGTCTGGTGGCCGGTCTCTTCCTCCAGGAGTTCATCGGCGAGGGCATCACCTGGGCGCACCTGGACATCGCGGGCCCGGCCTTCAACGAGGGCGGACCGTTCGGCTACACGCCCAAGGGCGGCACCGGCACCGCGGTCCGCACCCTGGTCCGCCTCGCCGAGCGCACGGCCGCGGGCGACCTCGGCTGACCGGCTGATCTGTCGTACGCAGGCAGGGCCCGGACGTCCAGATGTCCGGGCCCTGCCTGATTTCGCCCTCAACGAAATCCGTACGTTCATACGCCTGGGTAACGCCCCCACGTGGCGAATCAGACATCTCACAGCCCGGCCCGCCGTCCCACCTCCCGCCGACAAGTGCGAAGATGGGTTCTCGGCAGGACAGGGCCCCCACCACAGGGCCGAAACAAGAGCGGCCGATACCAGCCGACAGACCGGTCGTCCCCCGAGAACAAGGGGTCCGGCGTACGGCGCACATGCATGGAGGACGTGACGTGGCGAACGACGCCAGCACCGTTTTCGACCTAGTGATCCTCGGCGGCGGTAGCGGCGGTTACGCCGCGGCACTGCGCGCGTCGCAGCTGGGCCTGGACGTCGCCCTGATCGAGAAGGGCAAGGTCGGCGGCACCTGCCTGCACAACGGCTGCATCCCGACGAAGGCGCTGCTGCACGCCGGCGAGATCGCCGACCAGGCACGCGAAGCCGACCAGTTCGGCGTGAAGGCCACCTTCGAGGGCATCGACATGGCGGCCGTCCACAAGTACAAGGACGACGTGATCTCCGGCCTCTACAAGGGGCTGCAGGGACTCATCGCCTCGCGCAAGGTGACGTACATCGAGGGCGAGGGCAAGCTTTCGTCGCCCACCTCCGTGGACGTCAACGGCCAGCGGGTCCAGGGCCGCCACGTGCTGCTCGCGACCGGCTCCGTGCCGAAGTCGCTGCCGGGCCTGGAGATCGACGGCAACCGCGTCATCTCCTCGGACCACGCGCTGGTCATGGACCGCGTGCCGAAGTCCGCGATCATCCTGGGCGGCGGCGTCATCGGCGTCGAGTTCGCCTCGGCGTGGAAGTCCTTCGGGGCCGAGGTCACCGTGGTCGAGGGCCTCAAGCACCTCGTGCCCGTCGAGGACGAGAACTCCTCGAAGCTTCTTGAGCGCGCGTTCCGCAAGCGCGGCATCAAGTTCAACCTCGGCACCTTCTTCGAGAAGGCCGAGTACACGCAGGACGGCGTCCGCGTGACCCTCGCCGACGGCAAGACCTTCGAGGCCGAGGTGCTTCTGGTCGCCATCGGCCGCGGCCCGGTCTCCCAGGGCCTCGGCTACGAGGAGCAGGGCGTCGCGATGGACCGCGGCTTCGTCCTCGTCGACGAGTACATGCAGACCAACGTCCCGACGGTCTCGGCCGTCGGCGACCTCGTTCCGACCCTCCAGCTCGCGCACGTCGGCTTCGCCGAGGGCATCCTGGTGGCGGAGCGCCTGGCCGGCCTCAAGACCGTCCCGATCGACTACGACGGCGTGCCGAAGGTGACGTACTGCCACCCCGAGGTCGCCTCCGTGGGCATCACCGAGGCCAAGGCCAAGGAGATCTACGGCGCGGACAAGGTCGTCGCCCTCAAGTACAGCCTGGCGGGCAACGGCAAGAGCAAGATCCTCAAGACCGCGGGCGAGATCAAGCTCGTCCAGGTCAAGGACGGTGCCGTGGTCGGCGTCCACATGGTCGGCGACCGCATGGGCGAGCAGGTCGGCGAGGCCCAGCTGATCTACAACTGGGAAGCGCTGCCGGCCGAGGTCGCACAGCTCATCCACGCCCACCCGACTCAGAACGAGGCGATGGGCGAGGCTCACCTGGCCCTCGCAGGCAAGCCTCTCCACTCCCACGACTGATCTTCAGTCACTCGGGCGCGACGACCAGACTTCCGCAATTTTCGTAAGGAGCAACTGAAACCATGGCGGTTTCCGTATCCCTTCCGGCGCTCGGCGAGAGCGTCACCGAGGGCACTGTCACCCGTTGGCTGAAGGCCGAGGGCGAGCGCGTCGAGGCCGACGAGCCGTTGCTCGAGGTCTCGACCGACAAGGTCGACACCGAGATCCCCTCCCCGGCCGCCGGCATCCTGGCGTCCATCAAGGTCGCCGAGGACGAGACCGTCGAGGTCGGCGCCGAGCTTGCCGTCATCGACGACGGCTCGGGCGACGCGGGCGGCTCTGCCGCCCCGGCGCAGGCCGAGGCCCCGGCCGCCCCCGCCCAGGAGGAGGCCCCGGCTCAGGAGGCCCCCCAGCAGGAGGCCCCGCAGGCCGAGGCGCCCGCCGCCCCGGCCCCGTCCGGCGGCTCCGCCGAGGGCACCGACGTCACGCTGCCCGCACTGGGCGAGTCGGTCACCGAGGGCACCGTCACCCGTTGGCTGAAGGAGGTCGGCGAGGAGGTCGCGGAGGACGAGCCCCTGCTCGAGGTCTCCACGGACAAGGTCGACACCGAGATCCCCTCCCCGGCCGCGGGCGTGCTGCTCGAGATCGTCGTGGGCGAGGACGAGACCGCTGAGGTCGGCGCCAAGCTCGCCGTCATCGGCGCTCCCGGTGCCGCTCCGGCCCCGGCCAAGGAGGAGGCCCCGGCCGCCCCCGCGAAGGAGGAGGCCCCGGCCGCCCCCGCGAAGGAGGAGGCCCCGAAGCAGGAGGCTCCCAAGCAGGAGGCCGCCCCGGCTCCCGCTCAGCCTGCCGCCCCCGCGCAGCCCGCCGCCCCGGCGCAGCCCGCGGCTCAGCCCGCGGCTCAGCCCGCGGCTCCGGCCCAGCCCGCCGCGGCTGCTCCGGCCGCGCCCGCCGCTCCGGCCGCCCCGGCTTCCCCGTCGGACGACGGCGCATACGTCACGCCGCTGGTCCGCAAGCTCGCGAACGAGCACGGAGTGAGCCTCGGGGACGTCAAGGGCACCGGCGTCGGTGGCCGCATCCGCAAGCAGGACGTCATCGCGGCCGCCGAGGCCAAGAAGTCGGCCCCTGCTCCGGCCGCCGCCGCCCCGGCCGCTTCGAAGGCCCCGGCCCTCGAGGCGTCCCCGCTGCGCGGTCAGACGGTCAAGATGACCCGCATGCGCAAGGTCATCGGCGACAACATGATGAAGGCGCTGCACTCGCAGGCCCAGCTGACCTCGGTCGTCGAGGTCGACATCACCAAGCTGATGAAGCTGCGTGCCAAGGCGAAGGACTCGTTCGCGGCTCGTGAGGGCGTCAAGCTCTCCCCGATGCCGTTCTTCGTCAAGGCCGCCGCCCAGGCGCTGAAGGCCCACCCGGTCGTCAACGCCCGGATCAACGACGACGAAGGCACCATCACGTACTTCGACTCGGAGAACATCGGCATCGCCGTGGACGCCGAGAAGGGTCTGATGACGCCGGTCATCAAGGGTGCGGGCGACCTGAACATCGCCGGTATCTCCAAGAAGACCGCCGAGCTGGCCGGCAAGGCCCGTGGCGGTGGCCTCACCCCGGACGACATGTCCGGCGCCACCTTCACGGTCTCCAACACCGGTTCGCGCGGTGCCCTGTTCGACACGGTCATCGTGCCGCCGAACCAGGCCGCCATCCTCGGCATCGGTGCCACGGTGAAGCGTCCGGTCGTCATCAACCACCCGGACCTCGGCGAGACCATCGCCGTCCGTGACATGACGTACCTCTCGCTCTCCTACGACCACCGTCTGGTGGACGGCGCGGACGCCGCCCGTTACCTGACCACGGTCAAGGCGATCCTGGAGGCCGGCGAGTTCGAGGTCGAGCTCGGCCTGTAGTCCTGCCGCTGGTGCTGCGGCCCCCAGGGCTGTAAGACTCGTCTCATCAGCACGTACGCCCCCGTTCGGAGGTTTCCGAGCGGGGGCGTCGCCGTATTGTCTAGGGGTCACCACGCCCTGGGGCGCTGCCCCCGCCGGAGGAGCCCACATGACCGCGCCCGTTGTTCACTCGCTGCGCGAACAGATCCGCGAGCACATCGTGGAGGGGATCGTCAGCGGGCGCTGGCAGCCGGGCGAGCGGATCGTGGAGCGGCGCATCGCCGTGGAGCTCGAGGTCTCGCAGACCCCCGTACGGGAGGCGCTGCGGGAGCTGGAGACGCTGCGGCTCATCGAGTCGGCGCCCAACAAGGGTGTTCGCGTACGGAACTTGACCGCGGCGGACCTGGAGGAGAGCTACCCCGTCCGCGCGGGCCTCGAGGCCATCGCCGCCGAGTTGGCGGCTCAGAGTCTGGCCGAGGACTGCTCGGCTCTCGAACCCCATGTCGCCGCCCTGTACGAGGCGGACCGGGCATCGGACGGCACCGCCCAGGTGCGGCACACGGTCGGTTTCCACCGGGAGTTGGTGCGGGCCGCGGACAACTCCGTGCTGCTGCACACCTGGGAGGGACTCGGTATCGAGGTCTTCACGGCACTTTCGATCCGGTGGCTCGGGACGGTGCAGCAGTCGTACGCGGAGGAGCACGAGGCTCTCGTCTCGGCCTTCCAGCGGCGGGATCCCGCGATCGCGGAGCTGGTGAAGGCCCACGTACTGGGCTGCGCGCCGCGCGCCTGACGCTCTCCGAGCGCCGGGCACCGTAGGAGCATGAGGGCGCTCATACGTGCTCCCACCTGCGCCGATCCTTCAAATCGAAGGCACCGCGTGCCCGATTTATTGGCACCGGATGCCTACTTTCTGAATATGAAGGAGTTTTCGCCTTCAACCCTTTGATCGATCATCGATCACGGAGTTAGAGTCTCCGACGGGGTTCTGGCGGAGACGCACAAACGAATCCGTACCAGAGCCTCACGCCCTGTCCTGCCAAAGACCTAGGGCACCCCCACCCCTTACCGAACAGGGGACCCCCTCCGACTCAGGAAGGCGGCGACATGACCGACCCCTCCGCAATCCAGCCGAGCGAGCTCGACCAGCTCCCGGACCGCGACCCCGAGGAGACCGCCGAATGGCAGGCCTCCCTGGACGCCGTTACCCAGGCGGCCGGGCCGCACCGAGCCGCATACCTGATGCGGCGCACGCTGGAGCGCGCCGAGGGCGCGGGCCTGGCGCTGCCCAAGCTCCTTGAGACCGATTACGTCAACACCATCCCCACCTCCGCCGAGCCGGCGATCGAGGGCGACGAGGCGATGGAGCAGCGGATCGCCGCGTGGAACCGCTGGAACGCGGCCGCGATGGTGACCCGGGGCAGCAAACACGGCGTCGGCGGCCACATCGCCACCTTCGCCTCCGCCGCCTGGCTGTACGAGACCGGCTTCAACCACTTCTTCAAGGGCAAGGAATCCCAGGAGTCTCCCGGCTCCGGCGACCAGCTCTACATCCAGGGCCACGCCTCCCCCGGCATCTACGCCCGCGCCTTCCTCGACGGCCGTCTGAACGAGGCGCAGCTCGACAACTTCCGCCAGGAGGCGGGTGGCAACGGCCTGCCGTCCTACCCGCACCCGCGCCGGCTGCCCTGGCTGTGGGAGTTCCCGACCGTATCGATGGGCCTCGGCCCGCTGTCGGCGATCTACCAGGCGCGCTTCAACCGCTACCTCACCAACCGCAACATCAAGGACGTCTCCGCCTCGCACGTGTGGGCGTTCCTCGGTGACGGCGAGATGGACGAGCCCGAGTCGACGGCAGCCCTCGCGCTCGCCGCGCGTGAGGGTCTCGACAACCTCACGTACGTCATCAACTGCAACCTGCAGCGCCTCGACGGCCCGGTCCGCGCCAACTTCCGCGTGGTGCAGGAGCTGGAGGCCCAGTTCCGCGGCGCCGGCTGGAACGTCATCAAGGTCCTTTGGGGCAACGCCTGGGACGAGCTGTTCCAGCTCGACACCAACGGCGCACTCGTACGCCGCCTGCGCGAGGTACCGGACGCGCAGTTCCAGACGTACGCGACGCGTGACGCCGCCTACATCCGCGAGCACTTCTTCGGCTCCGAGCCCGCGCTCGTCGAGCTCGGCAAGCTGCTCAGCGACGACAAGATCAGCGAGTGCTTCCACCTCTCGCGCGGCGGCCACGAGGCCCGCAAGGTCTACGCGGCCTACCGTGCGGCGCTCACCCACAAGGGTGCGCCGACCGTGATCCTCGCGCAGACGGTCAAGGGCTTCACGCTCGGCAAGGGCTTCGAGTCCAAGAACGCCAACCACCAGATGAAGAAGCTCACGGTGGACGAGTTCAAGGACATGCGCGACCTCCTCGAGCTGCCGATCCCGGACAGCCAGTTCGTCGACGGCGTGGTGCCCTACGGCCACCCCGGCGCCGACTCCCCCGAGGTCCGCTACCTCCAGGAGCGTCGTGCCGCCCTCGGCGGTCCGGCCCCGGCCCGCCGCACGCAGCTGCTCGCGCCGCTGCCCGCCCCGGCCGACAAGGCGTTCGCCTCGTTCGACAAGGGCTCGGGCTCGCAGTCGGTCGCGACGACCATGGCCTTCGTACGGCTCGTCAAGGACCTGATCCGCGACAAGGAGACCGGCAAGCGCTGGGTGCCGATCGTCCCCGACGAGGCGCGCACCTTCGGCATGGAGTCGCTCTTCCCGTCGCTCGGCATCTACTCGCCCAAGGGCCAGAACTACGAGCCGGTCGACCGCGACCAGCTGATGTACTACCGCGAGGCCAAGGACGGGCAGATCCTCAACGAGGGGATCACCGAGGCCGGGTCGATGGCGGACTTCATCGCCGCGTCGTCGTCGTACGCGACGCACGGCGAAGCCATGATCCCGTTCTACATCTTCTACTCGATGTTCGGCTGGCAGCGCACGGCCGACCAGATGTGGCAGCTCGGCGACCAGCTCGGCCGCGGCTTCCTCGTCGGCGCCACCGCGGGCCGTACGACGCTGACGGGTGAGGGTCTGCAGCACGCGGACGGCCACTCGCCGGTGATCGCCGCGACGAACCCCGCCGCCATGTCGTACGACCCGGCGTTCGCCTACGAGGTCGCGGCGATCGTCAAGGACGGTCTGCGCCGGATGTACGGCGAGGCCGCCCCCGGTGAGGACCAGAACGTCTTCTACTACCTCACCGTCTACAACGAGCCGATGCCGCAGCCCGCGAAGCCCGCGGGTGTGGACGAGGGCATCGTGCGCGGTCTCTACCGCTTCAACACGGCCGAGTCCGCCGGGCACTCCCCCGCCGCCAACGCCTCGCGCATCCAGCTGATCGGGTCGGGCACGGCCATTCACTGGACGCTCAGGGCGCAGAAGCTGCTCGCCGAGGAGTGGGGTGTGGCCGCCGACGTGTGGTCCGCGACCTCCTGGACCGAGCTGCGCCGCGACGCACTCGAGGCGGACGAGGCGATCCTGCGCGGCGAGGAGCGGACTCCTTACCTGCGTACGGCACTTGAGGGCGCGCAGGGTCCCGTGCTTGCCGTCTCCGACTACATGCGGCAGGTTCCCGACCAGATCGCGCAGTGGGTCGAGCAGGACTACTCGTCGCTCGGCGCGGACGGCTTCGGTCTGTCGGACACGCGTGACGCGGCCCGTCGCCACTTCGGCATCGACGCGGAGTCGATCGTCGTCGCCGCGCTGGCCCAGCTTGCCCGTCGCGGTGAGGTTCCCGCTTCCGCGGTGAAGGAAGCTCGGGCGAAGTACGGTCTGTAGCCTTCGGCCTGATGCGGGTGCGGGTCCCTGTCTCTTCGGCAGGGGCCCGCTCCCGTGTGCGGGTGCGGTTCTGAGCCGCCGCTTCGCGGCGGCTGTTTTCCCGCCCGCCCAACCATCACCGGTAGCGATCAGACATTCTGTGGGCCGCTTCCTTGAATCGTTCCCTGAGCGTCGTCGGCTCCAGGACCTCCACCTCCGGGCCCAGCGCCATGAGCTGGGTGTACGCGACGTCCTCGTTCTCGACCCGGAGGGTCAGCGTCACCCAGCCCCCGTCGTCCGGGGGGCTCGCGGTCGCCAGTGCCTCTTGCGTGGACGCCGAGTCGGTGGCGTACGGAAGCTGTCGTACGCCCCGCTCGGAGAGCCGGAGCACGACCTCGGAGCGCAGGATCGCCCGCGCGAACTGCTCGGCCCGTTCCTCCCAGAAGCCCGGCAGATCGAACTCCTCGTCGCGTACGAAGCGGTCCTCGCCGGCGGCGATCGCGGTGAACCGGTCGATGCGGTACACCCGGAACGAACCCGTGTCGGGCACCCTCGCGCACAGATACCAGACGCCGGCCTTGAGCACGAGGCCGTAGGGCTCCAACTCCCTTTCCACCTCGGTGTCCTGGCGCCGGTAGCGGGCGGTGACGTGCCGGTCGTCCCACACCGCGTCCGCCAGCGCGGGCAGCAGTTCGGGCGCGGGCGTCTCCTTGAACCAGCCCGGCGCGTCCAGGTGGAACCGCTGCGAGGCGTTCTGCGAGGCGTCCCGCAGCGAGGGCATCAGCGCCGCCGACACCTTCAGACGGGCCGCCGATGCCGCGTCCTCCAGGCCCATCTCCCGCAGCGCGCCCGGCACTCCGGACAGGAACAGCGCCTCAGCCTCACTGCGTCCGAGCCCGGTGAGCCGGGTGCGGTAGCCGCCGATGAGCCGGTAGCCGCCGGCCCGCCCCCGGTCCGCGTACACCGGGACGCCGGCCTCCGACAGAGCCTGGGCGTCACGCGTGATGGTCCGCTCGGACACTTCGAGCTCACCGGCGAGCTCGGCGGCGGTCATGGAGGGGCGGGCCTGGAGCAGAAGCACCATCTTGATGAGGCGTGCAGCGCGCATGCCCCCATGATGCCGTCGGCTAGCGGTAGCCGGTGACGTCCGCCTCCTTGCTCTCCTGGTCGACCTCCGTGATGTAGCGCCAGGCGTCCGGCGCCGAACCGTCGACGTCCGTGAAGCCGTACTCCTTGGCGAGACCGCCGCTGGAGAGCGACGTGCCGTTCCAGCGGGCCACTTCGGGGTCGGCGGCGAGCGCGACCAGGGCTCGGCCGACGAAGGTGGGGGTCTCGGAGATCGCGAAGTGGGGGTTCTGCTCGCGGCCGTCGAGCCAGTTCTCCTCGGTCACCTTGAAGTAGGTGTCGAGCATCGCCTCGGAGCGCAGCCAGCCGGGAGTCAGGCAGAGCGCCGTGCAGCCGTACTCCTCGACCTCCTCGGCCAGGCCCTTCGTCATCCGCAGCGGGGCCGCCTTGGCGAGGTCGTAGTAGAAGGGTTTGCGGTAGTGGGGGCCGTTGTACTCCGCGGTCCCGTCGGTGACCTCGACGACCAGGCCGCCGGGGTTCTTGATGAGCAGCGGCAGCGCGTACCGGCTGGTGACGATGTGGGTCTCGATACCGAGGCGCATCAGGCGCAGCCCCTTGTCGAGGTCGTGCTCCCACATCTTCTTGTCCCACTCGACATGGACGTCGCCGCCCCAGATGTCGTTGACCAGGATGTCCAGACGGCCCTGCTCACGGTCGATCCGGTCGACGAGGGCCTCGACCTGCTCGGGCTCCAGATGATCGGTGGGTACGGCGATCCCGGTGCCCGGCCCGCCCGCCTCCCGGCCCGCGGCGGTGATCAGCTCCGCGGTCTCCTCGATGGTCTCCGCGGTGCGGCCGACCTCGCTCGTGTGCTCGCGGGTCGTGCGCCCCGTCGCGTACACGGTGGCCCCGGCGCGGCCGAGCTCCACCGCCATGGCCCGGCCGGCGCCGCGGGTGGCGCCGGCGACGAGGGCGATCTTTCCGGTCAGTGGGTGCGCGGGGGCGTGTGTGCTGTCCATCTCTTCGCTCTCCATGGCTTCGAGGCTGCCACCGAATACCGACACCTGCTGTCGGGTTTTCCACGGGCATGTGCACACATAACGACACAGTCGCATCCGCCGCACTCCGCGTGCGTACGCACCCCTCAGGACCGATGCTTGTCCCGTGATGGACGAGACGGAGTTCTGGGAGATCGTGGACCGCACCCGCGTGGCCGCCGAGGGCGACCCCGAGGACCATGCCGACCTGCTCACCGAGAAGCTTCTCGAGCTCGAGCCGGACATGGTGCTCGACTTCGCCCGTCACTTCGAGGCGCGCTACAACCGTGCCTACCGCTGGGATCTGTGGGGAGCTTCCTGGGTCCTCCTCGGCGGCGCCAGTGACGACGCCTTCGACTACTTCCGCTGCTGGCTGATCGGCCAGGGCCGCGAGGTGTTCGAGGGGGCCCTGCACGACCCGGACTCGCTCGCGGATCTCCTCGACGACTTCGACGAGGACATCGACGGCGACGGCGAGGAGCTCGGCTACGCCGCCGACGAGGCCTACGAGCAGCTCACCGGCGTCGTCACCCCCGACCTCGGCATCGCTCCCGCCCCTACGGAGCCGCTGGGGACACCGCTCGACTTCGAGAACGAAGCGGCCATGGCCGAGCGCTACCCGAAACTGTGGGAACGCTTCGGCGAGGTCGACTGAGGGGCGGACGCGTTCGGGAACTCGGCGCGTTCGGCAACTCGGCGCGTTCGGGAACTCGGCGCGTTCGGGAACTCGGCGCGTTCCGAACTCGGGCCGGCCCGCGGCTCCCGTCGGGCCCACCGTCTCACCGGGTCACCGGGTCACCGGGTCACCGGTCCTGCAGCCTCGCGGCCCTCTCCCTTATCGCGGGGAGCGCGGCCGTCAGCGCCGCTCCCGGGCAGGACGTGGAGTAGCCGTCGTTGTGACCGGACACCGCGCTGAACAACTCGCTCGCCCCCGCCGGGTACTTGCTGAGGCTGTTCGATGACACCAGCCGCACCGTGGAACGCGGGTCCACGTCCGAGAGCCCGAGTTTCCACGCGACGAGCGCCGCCAGGGCCTCGGTCATCGCCCGGGGCACAGGGCTCCCCGCCGTGAACGTCCCGATCGCCGCGATCCCCACCGATTTCTGGTTGAAGCCCTGCGTGTGCGCCCCGACGACGGCCCTCTCGATGCCGCCCGCACGCCCCTCGTAGACGGTCCCGCACCGGTCGACGAGGAAGTTGTAACCGATGTCGTCCCACTGTCTCCCTTCGGTCTGACCGGCGTACAGATAGCGGATGGTGCGCGGGGCATCGGCGCAGTCGTAGCCGTTCGGTGTGTCCGTGTGGTGCACGAACACCGCCTCGGCCCGGCCTGCATACCGGGCGGGCGGCGTCTGCCCCACCGCACCGTCCAGCCACTCGGCGCGCGGCACCACGCGAGGCTGCGCCGCCGGATGCCCCACCGCCCTGCGTACCGGGGCCGCGGCCGCCGGCATCAAGGAATACCGCCCGGTCGCCCCGGCCCGCTCCCCGAGCCCGGCCAACGCCACCGGACCGTCACTCGCCCGCCCCGGCGCCCCCGAAACCCCGGGCCCCACGAACAACGCGCACAACAGCAGAAGCGCCACGGCAGCGACGCCGGGCACACAGCCCAGCACCGCACGCACCGCCGGCGGCACACGCACACCGGGCCGACGCGCCGCGAGCACACGCACACCGGGCCGACGCGCCGCGAGCACCCGCGCCGCGGACACACCACGGAAGACACGCATGGTCCGACTCTCCGGCCCACCCGCTCCACCCGCGATCCACACTCCGCCATTCGAATGAACCTGCGGAGCCCGGAGGAGCACCGTGCCCGGCCCGTCAGAAGTGCGTGCCGCCGTCGACCCTGACCTCGGTGCCGGTGATGAACTTGCCGTCCTGGGAGCCGAGCAGGGCGACGACCGAGGCCACCGACTCCGGTCCCGCGAAGCCCTGGCCGATGGCCGGGGCCAGCTTTATGAACAGGCTCATGTCGGCGTCCTCCGGCAGGCCGGGGCCCACGCTCTGCCTGCTGGAGCCGCTGCCGTCGGTCATGCCGCTGGAGATGGAGCCGGGCTGGACGGAGTTGAAGCGGATCCCCTGCTTGCCGTACTCACTGGCCAGCGCGTGCGTCATGGACTGGATGCCGCCCTTGCTGGCCGCGTAGGCCGCCATGTACGGGTGGGCGAACATCGCCGAGGTGGAGCTGAAGTTGATGACGGCGGCGTCCTCGCCGTCGAGCAGCGCCGGGATCGCCTCGCGGATCACCAGGAACGTGCCCACAAGGTTGATCTGGATGACGCGGTTGAAGGAATCCAGGCTGGTCTCGTGCGTGTGCGAGGAGCGGAGCACGCCCGCCGCGTTCACCAGCACGTCCAGGCCGCCGAGCGCGGTGACGGCGGCGGCGACACCCTCGCGCACCGATGTCTCGTCCGAGACGTCCACCACGAGGGCGGTGAGTCGGTCGGCCGCGGCACCCGCCTTCTCGGTGGTGTCCTTCAGACCCGCCTCGCTGACATCGGCGGCCACGACCCTGCCGCCCTCCTCGAGGATGCGCAGGACGGTGGCCTGCCCGATGCCCGAGCCTCCGCCGGTGATGAGGGCACGACGGCCTGCGTAGCGGTTCATGGA
Organism: Streptomyces sp. NPDC033180; assembly: GCF_055577645.1. Lineage (NCBI taxonomy): Bacteria > Bacillati > Actinomycetota > Actinomycetes > Kitasatosporales > Streptomycetaceae > Streptomyces > Streptomyces sp. NPDC033180. The sequence continues at coordinate 496,220 of NZ_JBVIPU010000001.1, forward strand.
ATGCCTCCGTTCACGTCCGGGCTCCCGGATCCGTCCATGGATCCGGCTTTCCCGATCTGGTTTCAATGTACGCCTGGCTGGCACGTTTTGCCATGCCGACAATTCATGTATCAGGGTGAGAATCCCGCGTAGGCTGCGAGGGTGAGCACCCACTCGTCGCAGCCATCGCAGTCATCGCAGCCACTGCCACCGGCGGCGCAGCCGTCGCTGACCGAGCGCCGCAAAGCGGCCACGCAGCTCGACATCGCCCGCGCCGCGGCCGAGCTCTTCGCCGAGCGCGGCCCGGACGGCACCACCGCCGAGGAGATCGCGGGCCGCGCCGGGGTGGCGCTGCGCACCTTCTACCGGTACTTCCGCAACAAGCAGGACGCGGTCGCGCCGCTCCTCGCGGGCGGGGCCGCCGAGTGGCGGGCCCACCTGGCGGACCTCGACCCGGCCGCCGGGATGCCGACGGCCCTGGAGCGGTCCATCGCGGACGCGCTGACCGCCGCCGACGACCGCGCGGCCGAGTCCCTGGAGTGGACCCGCGGCCTGTTGCGCGCCGCGCAGAACGACCCGGCGCTGCGCGCGGTCTGGTATCGCGTGAACCAGGAGTCCGAGGAGCAGCTCGTACCGGTGCTCGCCCGCCTGGCCGGGGACGACGCCGACGCACTGGACGTACGTCTGGCGGCCGCGGCCGCCACCGACGCCATTCGCCTGGCCCTGGAGACCTGGGCCGCCACGGACGCGCCCACCGAGGGCCCCGGCTCCCCCGCCGTCCTGGCGGTGCGCTGCCTGCGCGAACTGACGGGCGGACTACGGCTCCTGGCCGCACGGCAGGGCAACGCCTGAACCCGACAGGGGAACGTCTTAGGCCCGGCGCCCGTCGCCGCGTCCCACTACGGCTCCGGTTCCACCCGCGGGCCCGGTCCCGCCTCCGGCTCCAGGTCCGGGTCCGGCTCCTGGTCCAGGTCCAGGTCCAGGTCCAGCGAGAACGCCAGCAGGGCCACGTCGTCGCCGACCCCGCCGGAGAACCGCATCAGGTCCCTCCAGACCGCGGACGTCAGCGCCGCCGGGTCGTCCCGCAGGTCGGCGCAGAGCACCGAAAGACGCTCGGCCAGCGGGTAGAAGGCGCCGGACCTGTCCCGCGCCTCGGTCACCCCGTCGGTCACCACGAGCAACCGGTCGCCGGGCTTCAGGCCCACGGTCACCTCTTCGGGCGGTGCGACACCCGCGATTCCCAGGCCCAGCGGAGCCCCAGGCGCCACGGCAAGCTCCTCGACGACCCCACCGCGGACCAGCAGCGGAGGCGGGTGGCCGCAGGAGACGATCCGCAGCTCAGGGGCGTCGGCCCGGAATTCCAGGAGCACGGCGGTTGCGAAGAGTTCGGCGTGCTCGGCCTCCTCGGAGTCGACCACCAGGCGCCGGTCGAGCCGGGCTGCGACCCCCTCCAGGTCGGGTTGGTCGAGCACCGCCTCGCGGAAGGCACCGAGCAGCGCGGCGACCGTGCCGACGGCCGCGAGGCCGTGCCCCTGCACGTCGCCGACCAGCGCCCGTACGCCGCTGGGGCCCTTGCGCACGTCGAAGAGGTCACCGCCGACCAGCGTGCCGCCCTGTGCGGCGCGGTAGAGGCCCGCGCAGCGCACCGGGCCCACGCGCTCCGGCAGTGGTGGCAGCACGGCGAACTGGGCGGCCTCGGCGACGGTGCGGACGGTGACGAGCTGGGCGTCGCGTCGGCTGCGGACCCAGGCGAACAGGATGCTCAGCAGCGCCACGAAGGCGACCGTCAGCACATCGCTGTCCCCGGGACGGCCGAGACCGAAACCGGGCAGGTAGAGCAGCAGCACCACGGTGCCGCCGAAGAGCGCCGTGGCGGATGCGCCGTACGCCAGCGCGGCCAGCGGCGGTACCGCGGCGAGCAGGAAGCTGAGGTCGACCGTCTCCGGGGTGGCCAGCTGGATGACGCAGATCACGACCAGGAGCACGGGCGGGGGCCAGCGCACCCAGGTGGGCGGTGGTGCGCCGCGCAGCCAGCCGGGCTCCTCCCGGTCCCGCCGGCTGGCAGCAGCGACCCTGAACATCGGTTCGCTCCTTCCGGTCGGCCTCCCCACGCTCCTACGCGCGCGTGCCCGCCGCACGCCGGGCCGGTCCGACGGGTGGCGAAGGCCGGGCGGGGGTCATGGCAGGCTCCGGAGTCTCAGAGCACCCGCCCCATCAGCACGTCGTCCACGTACGAGCCGTCGAGGAGGAACTCTCCCGGCAGCACCCCCTCGACCACGAAGCCCTCGGAGGCGTAGAGCGTCCGGGCCGGAGTGTTGTGGCCGAGCACCCGCAGCGTGACGCGCCGCGCGCCCTGGCGGCGGGCCGCCTCCACCGCGGCCCTGACGAGACCGCGGCCCACACCCCTGCCGCGCGCCTCGTCCGTGACGGCGAAGCCCAGGATCTGCCGCACGTGGGCGTGGGCGAGGAGGGAGGTGGGGTAACCGAGCCGTATGTAGCCGACGACCGCGCCGTGCAGCTCGGCGACCAGGTGGTCGTGAGGCCCGAAGCGTTCACTGAAGAACGGCGGGTACGGAGGCTGCGGAGCCGGTTGCACCGCGTGCAGGGTGGACCAGGTGACGCGGTCGATGCGGGCGAGGGCTTCTTCGTCGTCCGGCAGGGCGGTACGTATGTGCGTGTCCGGCATGGGCGTCACTGTACGACGGACGCCTGACGCCTCCCGCCGGGTTTCCGGGGCAGGATGGCTTCATGGAGCCCTCCGAGTCCGAGCCGTCAGCCCCGTCGTCGCGGCGGTCCCGTATCGCCGTGGCCGGCGCGTCCGGCCTCATCGGAACGGCGCTGACACGCGCCCTCGCCGACGACGGCCACGAGGTGGTGCGACTGGTGCGCCGAGCACCTCGTACGAAGTACGAGGTGCGATGGGACCCCAAGGGGGGTTACGTCGACACAGCGGGGCTCGCGGGCTGCGACGCGCTGGTCAACCTGGCGGGAGCCGGGATCGGCGACCGCCGCTGGACGGCCGCCTACAAGCAGGAGATCCGCGACAGCAGGGTGCTCGGCACCGCGACGCTCGCCGAGGCGGCGGCCTCCCTGGACGAGCCGCCCCGGGTGTTCCTGTGCGCGAGCGCGATCGGCTACTACGGAGACACCGGTCAGCGCGCGGTGGACGAAAGCGCCCCTTCCGGAGAGGGCTTCCTGCCGTCCCTGTGCGTCGAGTGGGAGGGTGCGGCCGCCGCGGCGCACGCGGCGGGCATCCGCACGGTCTTCTCGCGCAACGGCCTGGTGGTGGCGCGCGAGGGCGGGGCCTGGCAGCGGATGTTCCCGCTCTTCAAGGCAGGGCTCGGCGGGCGCCTCGGTGACGGCCGGCAGTACTGGAGCTACATCTCGCTGCACGACGCGGTGGCCGCGCTGCGGCACCTGCTCGACACGGAGTCGCTGGCGGGGCCGGTCAATCTGACGGCGCCCGATCCACTGACCAACCGCGAGGTAACGGCCGCGATGGGGCGGGTGCTGCACCGCCCGACGCTCTTCCCGGCACCCGAGCCTGCGCTGCGCGTCGTGCTCGGCGAGATGGCCGGTGACGTGCTCGGCAGCCAGCGAGTTCTGCCGACCCGGCTCCTGGAGTCGGGGTTCTCGTTCGCGTTCCCTGGCATCGAGGAGACGATCCGGGCGGCGTTGCGGTAGAAGGCCGGCGGTAGCGGGCCGGCAAAAGAGGGACAGCGGTAGAAGGCCTGCGGCAAACGATCGTGTTCTTCGCTCTGCGATCGTGTGCGACCGGCGTGCGACCGTGCTCGGTCGATGCGCGACTGCCACTGACCGTTCGTACTCCTACCCTCGTGCGGAACTCGGTGATTCCGAAGCCCTGTTGAGGGCATGACGTCCCCAGCAGCCGCACAACCTCCGGGAGGGGCACGTGCTAGAGCCTGCGCACCATGCGGATGTCGTCATCGTGGGAGCGGGGGTCGCGGGACTGTCGGCCGCCCATCAGCTGACCAGGGCCGGTGTAACGACCGTCGTCCTGGAAGCCGCCCCTTACGTCGGTGGGCGTATGTCGACGGAGAAGGTCGACGGGTTCCGGCTCGACAGGATCGGGCAGCTGCTCACCACGTCGTACCCCGAGTTGCGCCACACGCCGGGGCTCGACGCCCTGGTGCTGCGGCCCTTCGTGCCCGGCGTCCTGGTGCACAGCGACGGCCGGCACCACCGCGCCGTCGAGCCCGCGAGCCCCCGGCGCACACGGGGCGCACTCACCGCCGCGCGCGCCCTCGCGAGCGCCCCCCGGGGTTCGCGCACAGCACGGACCCCGGCACGGACCGCCCCCCGCACCACCCCCCTCGGCGGCGCGCTCGACCAGGCCCGTCTCGGCGCCGCACTCGCCAGGCTCGCCGCGACGGATCCGAAGCGCCTCCTCGCCCGCCCCGAACTTCCCGCGTCCGAGGCCCTCTTCGCCCGAGGCCTGCCCGCGCGCACCGTCACCGGCTTCCTGCGCCCCTTGCTCTCGGCGCTCCTGTGCGACCCGGACCTGACGACGTCGAGCCGGTGCGCCGACCTCGCCCTGCACTCCTTCGCGCGCGGCCGCCTGTGCTTGCCCGAGGGCGGCGCCGAGGTGCTGCCCGAGCTCCTGTCGGCCTCGCTGCCACCGGGGACGGTCCGCACCGGCGTACGCGTCACCGCCGTCTCCACGACCTCCGTCACCACCGCCGAACACGGCGAAGTGAGCTGTCGCGCCGTCCTGTTGGCCACCGATGCCCGCGCCGCCGCCGAGCTACTTCCCGGCCTGCGCGTGCCGTCCTTCCACCAGGTGACCGTGCTGCACCACGCGGCGCCCGACGCGCCGCTCACCGAGCCCGCGCTGCTGCTCGACGCCGACCGTTCGGGCCCGGTCGCGCACACTGCCGTGATCAGCCACGTCGACCCGTCGCGCGCGCCCGCGGGCCGGGCGCTCATCTCGTCAACGGTCCTCGGGCCGCCACCCGACGAACGGGCCGTCCTCGCCCATCTCGCCGATCTGTACGGCACATCGACCGCCCGCTGGGAACCCCTCGCCGTCCACCACACCCGCGACGCGGTGCCCGCGATGCCACCGCCGCACGATCTGCGCCGCCCGGTGCGACTGCTGTCGGGGCTCTACGTGTGCGGGGACCACCGGGACACCAGCACGGTGCAGGGCGCCCTGTACTCGGGCCGCCGCGCGGCGCGTGCCGCACTCGCGGACTTCGGCGTGGACCCGGCGCACGGGACGGGGCAGCTGCCGATGGCGGCCTGAAGCCCCCGTCGGCTCGGACCCGCCCCTTAGGGCCGATCCATCCGACCTATCAGCCACACCCCGGGAAGCCCTCGCGCCCCCACGCGAGGGCTTCCACCTTCCCGCACGCCCACCTCGTAAGACCCACCGAACTTCACACACCCCTGTAACTCCCCTTGCCACACAGGTACCTCACGGCTACGGTCCCACCGGATCGCCAAGCCGCAGGAGGCTCACGTGCGTCGCACCATGCCGGTGATATCGCTCATCCTCGGCCTATTCATAGGAGGTCTGTCTTTACCAACCGCCACAACCGCCATAGCTGCGACAGATACGGCAGCTGCGGCAGCTGCCACAGAGACGGAAGTGCCGTCCGTCGTACCCCGCCCCACCGACTGGACCGCGCTCGACGGCCGTACGAAGCTCACCGAGCGCACCCGCATCCTGATCGACCCGCGCGCCGGAGCCGCCACCGCGCTCCCCTCGGGCCGCAGTGAATTCCCGGGCCCCGCACACCAGTCCGTACGCAAACTCGCCAACCAGCTGCGCACGGAGATCAAGCAGGTCACCGGCATCACACCCCGGATCGGCAGCGGCCGCCCCGCCCACGGCGACATCGCACTCGGCCTCACCGCCGAGGGGAACCACGGCGCCGAGGGCTACGGCTTCGACAGCTCCGGCCCCATCCGCATCGAAGCCGCGTCCACCCACGGCCTCTACTACGGCACCCGCACGCTCCTCCAGCTCCTGCGCACCACGGCCGACGACCACCGTGCCGTCCCCCGCGCCCGCTCCACCGACCGCCCCGCGCAGGCAATCCGCATGGTCCATCTCGACGCGGGCCGCAAGTACTGGAAGATCCCCTACCTGGAGAACCTGATCCGCAGGATGGGCGACCAGAAGCTCAACACCCTCTTCCTGCACCTCTCCGAGTCCGAGGGTTTCCGCCTCCACAGCCCGAAGTTCCCGGGCCTTGCCGACCCCGACCACAGCTACAACCGCGCCGACATCGAGCATCTGAAGGCCTTCGCGGCCCGCCATCACGTCCAGTTGATGCCCGGCCTCGAACTCCCCGGCCACGCCACCGTGATCAGCGAGGCCTTCGGTATCGGCTTCGGATCCGGCGCCGGCGCGTGCACGGGCGCGCACACGCACTCCCACCTCACGCCCGACTGGATCATCGACATGACCAGCGACAAGGCGATCGCGAAGTCGAAGGAGATCGTGGACGAGTTCGCGGGCTGGTTCGACGCGCCGCTGTTCTCGATCGGCGCGGAGGAGGTCCCAGGGCAGCTCGCGGAATGCCCGCGCGTGAAGAACCACCTGGCGAGCGCCCCCGACGTGTCCACCCTCGGCGACCTCCTCAACCGCTACATCAACACCCTTGACGACGTGGTCGCTTCGCACGGCAAGCGCACGGCCGTCTACAACGGCTCCGAGCACCTCACCGCGCCCCAGCAGAAGGTCCACGACCCCGTCGTCTTCCTCACCTGGGAGGGCACGGGCGCCGAGCCCGAGATCCCCGGCCACGACGAGATCGCCATCGGCCCCTTCTACGACACCCCGAACAACTACCACCACCTGTATCCGGACGAGCCCTGGATGTACGACAGCTGGGCGCCCAACACCGACGCCGACATGCTCGGCTCCGGCGTCACCAACTGGGCCGACTACAACTTCTGGGCCGACGACGGCTACTTCGAGCAGCACATGGCCGGCCCCCGCGCGATCCTCGCCGACCGGGCCTGGAACAAGTCCGCCACCCCGGACACACTCACCGAATTCAGGGCCCGCGCCACCCGCGTCGGCGACCCACCGGGCACGACGCCGGCGCCGGTACCACCGAGGGTGGAGGGTCGGCCCAGCCATCACTGGACGTTCGACGACGCCTCCTACCCCAGCGGCTGGACGTACGCGGGCAGTCCCGGCAACACAATCCTCGCGGAGGACGTGGCGGGCGGCCTCCCCGGCACGTCGTACATCATCAACAACCCCACCCCGGTGGAGGGTGTGCGCGGTCAGGCCTGGCGCTTCGACTCCGACCGGGACGGCGTCGGCTTCGGCGGTCTCGACGTCGCCGAGCCGTGGACCGCTTCGGTGCGGGTCCGCCCGACGGCCAGGACCGGGGACCAGGTACTGCTCAGTTCCAAGGCGGGCGCGCTGAAGCTGATGCAGCACGGCACCGGGAAGGTCGGCTTCACGCGGTACGGCGAGGCCGACCACAGCTTCGACTTCACGCTGCCGCTGGACCGCTGGACGCGGCTGACCTGGGTGACGACTCCGGGGCACACCACCTTGTACGCCGAGGGTAAGCGGGTCGGGTCCGTCGCGGCGTCGATCCCGCTGCCGCTGCGGTCCATCGGGACGGAGAAGGCGAGCCTGCGGGGCGACCTCGACGAACTCACCACGTGGGACGAGGCGTTGTCCCCCGAGGAGGTCGCGCGCCTGCGCTGAGCCTCGACCGAGCGCACGTGTAAGGGGCGGGGCTGCGCAGCCCCGCCCCTTACACATCGCCCTTGCACACCGCCCCGGAGTCAGCCCAGCGCCGACACCCGGTCGCGGTATCCCCGCACCGCCGCCGCGTCGCGGTACGGCTCGAGCCGCCGCTCGAAGTCGCGTACGTACTCGACCGCACGCACCGACCGCATCTCACCCGCCGCCTGCGCCGCCTCAGCGCCCAGCTGGCACGCCTGCTCCAGCTCGCCGAGGCCCAGGCGCGAGGAGGCGAGCACGATCCGGCAGAACAGGCGGCTGCGGGCGTACCCGGGGGCGCGCAGTTGGAGCGAGCGCTCCGCGTGCTGGGCGGCCACGCGGTACTGCTGGAGGTCCCGGTGGCAGTGCCCGAACTCGTCCGCGAGCTGCGCCTCGTCGAAGAACCGCGCCCAGTAGGGGACTTCGTCGCCCGGCCGTGCCGTCTCCAGGGCGCGCTCGGCCCGCACCATCGACGCCGTGCACGCCCGCACCTCGCCGAGCACTCCGTGGCCACGCGCCTCGACCGAGTGCAGCAGGGCCTGCACGACGGGCGGCGCCGACGACCCGACCCCCTGCTGGGCCACGCGCGCCAGTTGTACGGCCTCTCTGCCGTGCCCGAGGTAGACGGCCTGGCGGCTCATGGTGACCAGGACGTACGAGCCGTAGGCACGGTCGCCCGCCGCCTGCGAGAGCCGCAGCGCCTGCACGTAGTACCGCTGGGCGAGGCCGTGCGCCGCGATGTCGTACGACGTCCAGCCCGCGAGCCGGGTGAGGTCGGCGGCGGCCGCGAAGAGCCGCCGACCGGCCTGTTCGCCGTACGTGCCGCGCAGCATCGGCTCGGCCTCGTGCTCCAGGTAGCGCACGAGGGCCTGTCTGGCGTGCCCGCCGCCGTACGCGTGGTCGAGCGCGCGGAAGAGCTCGCCGACGGAGCGCAGGGCCGAGATGTCGCCGCTGGTCACCCTCGCACCGACGCCACGCTCGGGCTCCTTGCGCTGGCGCGGTATGGCGGGCCGGCCCTGTGTCGGCACGCGGGCGCCGCTCGGCGGGTAGTCGCCGCGGCTCACCCGTTCGTCGGCGCGGCCGATCAGCCAGTCTCTGCTGGGTACGACGAGGCCCGCCGGGGTGAACGCGATCTTCCGGAGCTCGGCGTGGCTCCCGGAGTCCTTGCGCCAGAGCCCGCCGACGATGTCGATCGCCTCTTCGGGGCTCGCCGCGAACTCAAGACCGGCGTACACCGGCGCGCACGCGTCGAGCCCGAGATCCTGCGCGGTCAGGCGGCGGCCTAACCGCCGGGTGAAGACCTCGGCGATCAGGGCGGGGGTGGTGCCGCGCGGCTGCTGCCCGCGCAGCCAGCGGGTCACCGACGTCTTGTCGTACCGCAGATCGAGACCGTGCTCGAGCCCCAGCTGATCGACGCGGCGCGCGAGCCCCGCATTGGAGAACCCGGCTTCTGAGATGAGCGCGGCTAGCTGGCGGTTGGGGGTGCGCTGCGGAGGTCGTTCCGTCATCAGCTGTGCGGTCTCCTGCCTTTCGGGCGTTGCCTTGAGCAGCCCTTATGGCTCTGTGAACGGCGTGAATGTAGCGGCCCCCACCGCCCTCATCGCGACCTTCGCCCCGCATTCATCCGATCGTGTGAGGATTGACCGGAGGACTGACGAGAATGCGCTGCCCGTACAGTGGCTGGGGGCGCGATATGTGCACGGTGCAGGTTCTGCGACGCAGGTCTGGTGCAGGTTCTAGGGAGGCACTTGCCGTGAGTGAGTTTCAGTTCGTCCGTCTCGGCTTCGGCCCGGATTCGGTCGAGTACCAGGAGGCCTGGGACGAGCAGCGCCGCGTGCACGCCGCCCGCTTCGCCGACGAACTCCCGGACACATGTCTGCTGCTCGAGCACCCGCCGGTGTACACCGCGGGCCGCCGCACCGAGGACAGCGAGCGCCCGCTGGACGGCACCCCCGTCGTCGACGTGGACCGGGGCGGCAAGATCACCTGGCACGGTCCGGGACAGCTCGTGGGCTACCCGATCCAGAAGCTGCCGCGCCCGGTGGACGTCGTAGCACATGTGCGCCGCCTGGAAGAGGCTCTTATCCGTACGTGTGCGGAATTCGGCCTGGAGACGTCCCGCGTCGAGGGCCGCAGCGGCGTATGGGTCCTCGGTGACCCACAACAAGCAACAGAGCAGCGTCCGGCGCTTGGCGGCCTGACCCTGGACTTCGACCCGCGGGCCCAGGACGACGAGTTCGACGCCCGTTTCAACGGCCCGGAGTACGCCCCGTCCAACGCGGGCCAGCGCCGCGAGGACCGCAAGATCGCGGCCATCGGCATCCGCGTCGCCAAGGGCGTGACGATGCACGGCTTCGCCTTGAACGTGAACCCGGACAACACCTGGTTCGACAAGATCATCCCGTGCGGCATCCGCGACGCGGGCGTGACTTCCCTCTCGTACGAGCTGGGCCGCGAGATCACGATCGCCGACGTCCTGCCGGTCGCCGAGAAACACCTGCGGGAGATCCTCGAGAACGCGGAACTCGCGCCGCGGGCCGTGGAGAAGACGGCCGGCAGCACCGTTGAGAATCCGGAAGCCGAGAAGGCGACCGCCTAGAGAGCTCGGGCTGCCGGAGCCGCCGGCGTCGCTGCGGGAATGCACCCCGTCGGCCAGAGGTTGCCCGAACGTAAGCCCAACGACATCACGGGCGTACCCTGGTGTGCGCCGAAGAATCGAAGCTACAGGGAGCCGATGTGTCCGCAGTCGCACCCGACGGACGCAAGATGCTGCGCCTTGAGGTCCGGAACGCCCAGACCCCGATCGAGCGCAAGCCCGAGTGGATCAAGACCCGGGCGAAAATGGGCCCCGAGTACACGAAGATGCAGAACCTCGTGAAGAGCGAGGGCCTGCACACGGTCTGCCAGGAGGCGGGCTGTCCCAACATCTACGAGTGCTGGGAAGACCGCGAGGCCACCTTCCTCATCGGCGGTGACCAGTGCACCCGGCGCTGCGACTTCTGCCAGATCGACACGGGCAAGCCGCAGGCACTCGACCGCGACGAGCCGCGCCGCGTGGGTGAGTCCGTCGTCACGATGGACCTGAACTACGCCACGATCACCGGCGTCGCCCGCGACGACCTGGATGACGGCGGCGCCTGGCTGTACGCGGAGACCGTGCGCCAGATCCACGCGATGACGGCGGAGCGCGCCGAGGGCAAGACCAAGGTCGAGCTGCTCATCCCCGACTTCAACGCCGACCCCGACCAGCTGGCCGAGGTCTTCTCCTCGCGCCCCGAGGTCCTCGGGCACAACGTGGAGACGGTGCCGCGCATCTTCAAGCGGATCCGCCCCGGCTTCCGTTTCGAGCGCTCGCTCGAGGTCATCACCCGGGCCCGCGAGGCCGGTCTTGTCACCAAGTCGAACCTCATCCTCGGCATGGGCGAGGAGCGCGAGGAGATCAGCGAGGCGCTGCACGCGCTGCACGACGCGGGCTGCGAGCTCATCACGATCACGCAGTACCTGCGCCCCACGCCGCGCCACCACCCCGTGGAGCGCTGGGCCAAGCCGCAGGAGTTCGTGGAGCTGAAGGAGGAGGCCGAGGAGATCGGCTTCTCCGGCGTCATGTCCGGGCCGCTGGTCCGCTCCTCGTACCGCGCGGGGCGCCTCTTCCAGATGGCGGTCGAGAAGCGTGGGGCGTACGTCGCCTCGCAGGCGGTGTGAGCTCTCTGCCGAGCCCTCCGCCGACGCCCGACTGTGTGAATCGGCGCACAAGTAACTACTGACGAGTAGTGGCCGAGATGGGCGGCCCTGACGGTCCCCGCAGGTGAGGGGGACCGTCAGGGCCGCGTCAGTGTTTTGCGCGTCGGCGTAAAGGCTTCATCCGTGTTTGACCGGTCGGTCACGCCCTGGTAACACCAATCAGTGACCCTGGAACTACCCCACGTACAGCCCTACCCATAGCCGCTCAGGAGGGCCCCACCATGCAGGCCGCGCCCGTTCGCGCCACCGCCATCCCGTCCGTCACCGACGCACTGCGCGCCGTCGAGTCGCTTCTCATGAGCAGCGGCCAGCGCACCGCTCGCCGCAACGCCTGGACGTCCGTGCTCGACGACCGGCGTCGCGCCAAGGACCGGGCCGAGGCGCTGCGCGTGCTCGAAGAGGCGATGACAACCCGCACGTCGTAGTCACCTCCAGGGACACGTAGACTTCACGGCATGGCGAGGAAGGAAACCGCGGCGGACGCCGCGAACCCCGGGCGACTCAAGCAGATTGCCCAGACCTACAAGATGACCCGCAGGGCCGATCCGCGGATCGGTCTCATCATCGCGGCTGTGGGAATCGTCACCTTTGGTGTCTTCCTCGCGATCGGCTTCTTGATCGGTCACCCGATCTATCTCGGCATTCTCGGCTTTGTGCTCGCCTTCCTCGCGATGGCGATCGTCTTCGGGCGCAGGGCTGAGCGTGCCGCCTTCGGGCAGATGGAGGGCCAGCCCGGTGCGGCGGCCGCGGTGCTCGACAAGATCGGCCGCGGCTGGACGACGACTCCGGCGGTGGCGATGAACCGCAGCCAGGACGTCGTGCACCGCACGGTCGGCAAGGCCGGCATCGTGCTCGTCGCCGAGGGCAACCCGAACCGGGTGAAGAGCCTGCTGGCCGCCGAGAAGAGGCGGATGGCGCGCGTCGTCTCGGATGTTCCGGTCCATGACGTCATCGTCGGCACCGGCGAGGGCCAGGTCCCGCTGAAGAAGCTGCGTACGACGCTTCTGAAGCTGCCCCGCGTCCTCCAGGGCCCGCAGGTCACGTCGACGAACGACCGGCTGCGCGCGATGGGCGACCTGATGAGCAACATGCCGCTGCCGAAGGGCCCGATGCCGAAGGGCGCGGGACGCGGTCGCACGCCTCGCATGCCGCGAGGCTGAGCGAACTTTCCTACGCTGGGCGAACTCCTACATGGACGAAGGCCCCGGAACCGATCGGTTCCGGGGCCTTCGTCGTACGTACGTCGGGGAATCGGAGATCTCAGATGCGCACCTGGACGGCGCGGCCGAGGCGGTCGTGCAGGCCGCGGCCGTCGCGGTCCCAGATGAGGGCCGGGACGGCGACGCAGAGCAGCACGCTGCGGACCAGGACGCGGCCGATGCCGAGCCGGCCGCCGCCCTCGGCGATGACGCGCAGTCGGAAGAGGGCCTTGCCGGGGGTGCAGCCGACCGTGCCGACCGTCAGGACGGTCATGACGAAGAAGATGCCGAGCGCCCAGTTGCCCATCGCCTGCTGGTCACCGCGAGCGAACAGGCCGTATGCGATGAGCATGCACAGGGCCCAGTCGACGACGACGGCGCCCATGCGCCGCCCGGGCCGCGCGATCGAACCCGGCCCCTCCTCCGGCAGGCCGAGCTGCTCGCCGCGGTACCCGAAGTCGACGCCCGCTTCCTCTGCCGCCGCACGAGGGCCGGAGAGCCACGATCCGATTGCTTGCCTGTTGTCCACCCGTCCACGGTACTGCGCCCGATTTCGTACGAGGACGGGCGGGGTAGGGCGAATGACACCTCGCTCGAACCCGGCTCGGTTAACTTCGGCGAAACAAATGGGTCATGCTTGAGAAATCCCCCGTCCCTATGGTCGGGTCCCAGCGTGTGCCACCGCACTGGCCGCACAACGAGCTGCAACCCCGTCCCCGCCTGGGGGTCGGGAGTAGGAGGAGTTGGATGTTCCAGAACGCCGACGACGCAAAGAAGTTCATCGCGGACGAGGACGTGAAGTTCGTAGATGTCCGGTTCTGCGACCTGCCCGGAGTGATGCAGCACTTCACGATCCCGGCAGCGGCGTTCGACCCGAACGAGGAGCTCGCCTTCGACGGTTCGTCGATCCGCGGCTTCCAGGCCATCCACGAGTCCGACATGGCGCTGCGCGCGGACCTGTCGACCGCCCGGGTCGACCCCTTCCGCCGCGACAAGACCATCAACATCAACTTCTTCATCCACGACCCGATCACGGGTGAGCAGTACAGCCGTGACCCGCGGAACATCGCCAAGAAGGCCGAGGCCTACCTCGCGTCCACCGGCATCGCGGACACCGCGTACTTCGGTCCCGAGGCCGAGTTCTACGTCTTCGACAACGTCCGCTTCCAGACGTCGGCGAACGAGAGCTTCTACCACATCGACTCCGAGGCAGGCGCCTGGAACACCGGTGCGGTCGAGAACAACCGCGGCTACAAGGTCCGCTACAAGGGCGGCTACTTCCCCGCCCCGCCGGTCGACCACTTCGCGGACCTCCGCGCGGAGATCTCCCTGGAACTGGACAAGAACGGCCTCCAGGTCGAGCGCCAGCACCACGAGGTCGGCACGGCAGGACAGGCGGAGATCAACTACAAGTTCAACACGCTGCTCGCCGCGGCCGACGACCTGATGCTCTTCAAGTACATCGTGAAGAACGTCGCCTGGCGCAACCAGAAGACCGCGACCTTCATGCCGAAGCCGATCTTCGGTGACAACGGCTCGGGCATGCACGTCCACCAGTCGCTGTGGGCGGGCGGCGACCCGCTGTTCTACGACGAGCAGGGCTACGCGGGCCTCTCGGACATCGCTCGCTACTACATCGGCGGCATCCTCAAGCACGCCCCGTCGCTGCTCGCCTTCACCAACCCGACGGTGAACTCCTACCACCGCCTGGTCCCGGGCTTCGAGGCCCCGGTCAACATGGTGTACTCGCAGCGCAACCGCTCGGCGGCCATGCGTATCCCGATCACGGGCTCGAACCCGAAGGCCAAGCGCGTCGAGTTCCGCGCGCCGGACCCGTCCTCGAACCCGTACCTGGCGTTCTCGGCGCTCCTGATGGCCGGTCTGGACGGCGTCAAGAACAAGATCGAGCCGCCGGAGCCGATCGACAAGGACCTCTACGAGCTGGCCCCCGAGGAGCACGCGGGCGTCGCCCAGGTCCCCACCTCCCTCCCCGCGGTCCTCGACGCCCTCGAGGCGGACAACGAGTACCTGCAGGCGGGCGGCGTCTTCACGTCCGACCTGATCGAGACGTGGATCGACTACAAGCGCACGAACGAGATCGCCCCGATCCAGCTGCGGCCGCACCCGCACGAGTTCGAGCTGTACTTCGACATCTAAATCGCCGGGGTCGGGTGAGCCCGACGCCGCGTCAGCATGGACAGTGGGCCAGTGGGCCGTCTCTCGGAACGGGGAGGCGGCCCACTGTTGTGTCTGTTCGGCGGTTCTCGCGCCGACACCGGCTAGTGTCGCTCTCGTCTCCCTCCTCTCCCCCCACGATCAGCCCCTGCCTAGGTGAGCGCCCCACATGAACGAAAAAGTGACATTCCCGAGCGTCGTCGGCCCCGCACTGGCCGGGGTGATCGACCTGCCGGAGGGCGAGGTCCGAGGCTGGGGGCTCTTCGCGCATGGATTCACCCTGGGCAAGGAATCGCCGGCCGCCGCGCGCGTCAGCAAGCAGCTGGCGCGCGAGGGGATCGGCACGCTGCGCTTCGACAATCTCGGGATCGGGGACTCCGAGGGCGACTGGGGGGACGGTTCCTTCACGGTCAAGGTGCAGGACACGGTCCGCGCCGCGGCCTTCATGGCGGAGCGAGGGACTCCGGTGGATTTGCTGGTGGGGCACTCGTGGGGAGGCGCCGCCGCCATCGCGGCCGCGTGCGAGATCGACGGCCTCCGCGCGCTGGCCACCATCGCGGCGCCCGTCGATCCCAGTCATGTCGAGCGGCAGTACGACTCGGTCCTGGATCGCGTCCTCAGTGACGGGGCGCACGAGTGGTTCGTCGGCGGGCGGACCCTGGTCCTCAAGCGCGCCTTCGTCGAGGACGTGCGCCGGGCTCACCTGCGCGACCGGATCAGCGAGGTGGACGTTCCGCTCCTCGTGGCGCATTCGCCCACCGACTCCACCGTCGACATCTCCAATGCCGCGGAGATCTTCCAGGAGGCACGGCATCCGCGCAGCTTCATCTCGCTCGAAGGCGCGGACCATCTGTTGACCGCGCGAGGGCAAGCGCAACGGGCCGCTCACATCATCAGCGCCTGGGCCGACCAGTACCTCGACGAGCCACGGCCCTGAGAAACGGCATCTCGGACGACGGAGAACTCGGGCAGTTTGAGGGCCGCTGCCTCCCCTGGGAGGTGGCGGCCCTCGCTGTTTCGTTTTCGCTCCGTGCCGGTCAGCCCTGTTCCGGCTCCGGCTGTGTGCGCCGGGCGTACGCGCGTGCCGCTCGGGCCCTGTCGCCGCAGCGGGTGGAGCACCAGTGGCGGCGGCCGTGGCGCAGGAGGTAGCGGTTGCAGGGTGGGGAGCCGCAGGCGGTGAGGCGGTCGGCGTCGGGGCCGGTGAGCAGGGCGGCGGCGTCGGCGGCGAGGGTGGCCAGGGCGTGCTCGACGATCTGTGTCGTGGGGTGGGAGGCGGCGCGGTACAGGCCGCCGCGGGCCGGGTCCCAGTGGAGGAGGGCGGCCGCGGGTGCCCTGGTCAGGGCTTCGTTGAGGGCGGCCAGTGCGCCGGCCGGGGGTGCGCAACCGCCGAGTCGGGCGGCGAGCAGGGCCCGGATCTGCTCCCGCAGGGTTCGCAGTTGGGCGGTGCACATCTCCTGGAGGTCCGCGTCGGCCGGGGCCAGGTCGCGCTCGGTGAGCCACTGGTTCGTGGCCGCCGGCGTGCCCAGGAGGTCGGTGAACTGACCGCCGGGCAGGGAGATGGCGCTGTTGGCGAAGTCCAGGGCGGGGTACTGCTCCGAGCCCGGTGCGGGGGGTGGTGCCGGCTCGGCGGTCACGAAAGTTGTCGCGGTCGCGGCGGTTGCCGCGGTCACGAAAGTTGTCGCGGTCACGGCGGCTGCCGCGGTCGCGGCGGTTGCGGGCTCCTTCACAGGTCTCATGGTACGCCTTGCCTTTATCCGTGAGAAGTGCGTATCGTCTCTCACGGATAAGTGAAACTCCATCCGTGAGGTGTGTGCTTCTTTCATGGCTGCTTCCCGCACGACCGACCAGCAGATCCCCGTACGCGTCTTCGGCGGCCCGACCGCCCTCTTCGAGTACGGCGGTCTGAAGTTCCTCACCGACCCCACCTTCGACGCACCCGGTGACTACCCGGCGCCCGGCGGTGGCCTGACCAAGACCGCGGCCGCCTCCGTCTCCCCCGCCGAACTCGGCCCCGTCGACGTCGTCCTGCTCTCGCACGACGAACACCCCGACAACCTCGACACCTCCGGCCGCGCCCTGCTCGCCGGCATACCGCTCACCCTCACCACTCCCGGCGGCGGGCGCCGCCTGCGCGACAGCCTGGGTGACAGGGTGAAGGGCCTCGAGGACTGGGAGTCCGTCGAGCTCGACCGGCCCGGCGGCGGGCGGGTGACCGTGACAGGCGTACCGGCCGTTCACGGTCCAGGCAGGCGCGAGGACGTCGAACCGGTCCTCGGCGAGGTCGTCGGTTTCGTCCTGACCGGCGACGGGCTTCCCACGGTCTACGTCAGCGGCGACAACGCCTCGCTCGAAGCGGTCCAGGAGACCGCCGCGCGGTTCGGTCCGGTGGACACAGCCGTCCTCTTCGCCGGCGCCCCGCGCTTCTCGTTCCTGTTCGACGGCGCTCCGATCGTCCTCGACAGCACCCGGGCCGCCGAGGCCGCGAAGATCCTCGGGGCGCGCAGGGTCGTTCCCGTCCACTTCGACAGCTGGGCCCACTTCACGGAGGGGCGGGACGATCTGGTCTCCGCCTTCGCCGCCGCGGGCCTCGCCGAGCGTCTGCGACTGGCCTGACGGGGGAACTCAGCCCCAACTCGCCCCCGTAGACGCGAACTCACCACCGTAGAAGCCCGGACTCACCCCCGTAGGAAGCGGATCGACGGGCGGTGGGGCCCCGGACCGTCCTTCGTCGTCGTCACCACCGCCCTCACCCCGTACACCTTCGCGATCAGTTCCTCCGTGATCACCTCTGATGGTGTGCCCGACGCGTGGGCCACTCCCTCTCGCAGGACCAGGACCTGGTCGCAGAACATGGCTGCCAGGTTCAGGTCGTGGAGGGCTATCACGCTGGTCAGGGGGAGGTTCGCCACCAAGGACAGGAGGTCCAGTTGGTGGTGGATGTCCAGGTGGTTGGTCGGTTCGTCCAGGAGGAGCTCTTGGGGCGTTTGCGCCAACGCCCTTGCTATCTGGACCCGTTGGCGTTCGCCGCCGGAGAGTGTGTGCCAGGACTGGGCCGCCCGGTCGGACAGGCCTGTGCGCGCCAGTGCGTCCCGTACCGACTCCTCGTCCTCGGGAGTCGGGATTGACCACGCCCTGCGGTGCGGGATGCGCCCGAGGCGTACCACCTCCTCCACCGACAGCTCGACCTGCGTGGTGGCGTCCTGGTCCACCACCGCCACCCTGCGTGCCACCGTGCGGCGGCCGATGTCCCGCAGCGGGCTGCCGTCCAGGGTGACCACCCCCGACGTCGGGGCCAGGACGCCCGCCAGGATGCGAAGGAGGGTTGATTTGCCCGAGCCGTTCGGGCCCAGCAGGCCGACCGTGGCTCCGGGGGGCGGGGCCAGGGTCACGCCGTCGATGATGAGGTGGCCCGCTGTTGTTCTGGTGACCCGGTCCGCCCGTAGACCGGATTCGGTGCGCGGGGTCATGTCGTCTTCCTCGTGCGGTAGAGGACCAGGACGAATGCCGGGACTCCGATCAGGGACGTCACCACCCCCACGGGGACCTCCTGGGGGTCGAGGACCGTGCGGGCCAGCGTGTCCACCCACACCAGGAACACGGCGCCCGCGAGCGCCGTGACCGGGAGCAGGCGCGCGTGCCCGGAGCCGACCAGGGCGCGGGCCGCGTGCGGCAGGACCAGGCCCACGAAACCGATGGCGCCCGCGCTGCTGACCAGCGCCGCCGTCAGCAGGGCCGTGGTGGACAGGAGGATCAGCCGGATACGGGCCACGTGGACGCCCAGCGTCGCCGCCGCGTCCTGGCCGAAGACAAAGGCATCCAGGGTGCGGGCCTGCGTCAGGCAGATCGCGAGGGCGATCAAGAGCACCGCCGCGCACAGCCAGACCTCCGTCCAGCCCACCCCGCTCAACGAACCGAGCAGCCAGAACAGGACACTCCGCGTCGTCTCCGCGTCGCCCGACGTCAGGATCACGAACGAGGTGAGCGCCGAGAACAACTGCATCGCCGCCACACCGGACAGCACCACCCTGTCGGCGCTCGCGCCCAGGGTGTGGCTGAGCAGCAGGACCAGTGCGAAGGAGCAGACGGCTCCGACGAAGGCGCCCGCCGAGACCGAAACCACTCCCCCGCCCACCCCCAGGACGACGATCGCGACCGCGCCCGTGGACGCCCCCGAGGAGACGCCGAGCACGAAGGGATCGGCGAGTGGATTGCGCAGGACGGACTGGAGGACCGTGCCGCAGACGGCGAGGCCCGCGCCGCAGACCGCCGCGAGGAGCGTGCGCGGCATGCGCAGGTTCCAGACGATGCCGTCCCGGATGGGCGTCAGCCGCGCCTCTCCCCAGCCGAGGTGGGCCGCGACCGCCGACCACACGTCCGGTACGGAGATGTCCGCGGGGCCGATGGTGACGGCCACCGCCACGGAGAGGGGGAGGGCGGCAAGGCCTGCCGTCCAGAGCACCACGTGACGCCAGAACACCATGTGACGCCGGAGCACCATGTGACGCCGGAGCACCACGCGACGCCGGAGCACCACGCGACGCCGGAGCAGCTTGTGGCGTATGCCGCCCGGGGCGCCCGCGGCACCCGTCACTTGGCGAGACCGAACTCGCGCAACGCGTCGGCGACTTGCTCCATGCCGTCCACCGTGCGGATCGTCGGGTTCATGGCCTGGCCGCTCAGCAGCACGTACCGCTTCTTCTTCACGGCGGTCAGGTTCTTGGTGACCGGGTTGGATTCCAGGAACTCGATCTTCTTCTTCGCGCTCTCGGCCGTCTGCGACTTGCGGGTGAGGTCGCCGATGACCAGGACGTCCGGGTCGCGGTCCGCCACCGTCTCCCAGTTGATCTGGGGCCACTCGTCCCGGGTGTCGTCGAAGACGTTCTTCACGCCGAGTTCACGCGTGATGATGCCCGGGGCTCCGCAGCAGCCCGCGATGTAGGGCGCGTCGGAGTTGGCGAACCAGTAGAGGAGCGTCGTGTCGGACGCGTCAGCCTTCTTGATCGCCCTACTCGCCTTCGCCACCCTGCCCTTCAGGTCCGCGATCAGCCGTTCCCCGCGCTTCTCGACCCCGAACGCCTTGGCCAGGTCCCGCACTTCGCCGTACACCGTGCCCATGGTCAGCGTCTCGACGCGGCGGCCGTCGCCGTCGCCGCTGTTGTCCTTGCCCGCGCAGTCCGAGGGCGAGACATAGGCGGGTACGCCGAGTTCGGTGAACTTGGCGCGGTCGGCGACGCCGCCCTTGCTGACCGTCGCCAGGAAGGAAGCGGTCACGAAGTCCGGTTCCTGGGCGAGGACCTTCTCGAAGGAGGGGTAGCTGTCGGCGAGCCGGTCGACCTTGGCGTTGTCCTTCTCCAGACCCTTGAGCACCGGATCCGTCCAGGTGCCGGTGCCGGCCATGCGGTCCGCGAGGCCGAGCGAGAGCAGGATTTCCGTGGAGCCCTGGTCGAGGGAGACCGCCCGCCGCGGCGGCGCCTTGATCTCCGCCTTCTTGCCGCAGGAGGTGAGGGTCAGTGGGTAGCCCTCGGCCTTCCCGCCCCCGCCGGAGGTGGTCGAAGAGCCGCCTCCGCACGAGGTCAGCGTGACGGCCAGGGCCGCGGCGAGGAGGACGGGCACTCGTACACGACGGGCCGAACTACGTACACGACGGGCGGTGGAGGACACACGATCCCTTGAGTCTCACGGCTCATACGCGGAGCCTGGCCTGCTTCGTCACCTCCGCCGCCCGGTGCGCGGGCGAAGGTGCCAGCAGGTCTTCGGACTCGGGGATCGGCCGGGCGGGGCGCCTTCCCAGGCGTCCGTGGACGCCCAGTGGCCGTGGCCCCGCCCGTTCCCCCTCACCGCTGCGCGTCAGTTCCGGATTCGCACCGGATTCCCTGGCCCTGGTGTGGGTTGACTGGCGCTCGCAAGCTATCACGCGGGGTCACGCCGCCTGCCATCACGCGAGGTCAGGACGCCTTCTCGGGCCTCGGTGCGCCGCGGTAGGTGCCGAAGGACCACTTGTTGCCCTCGGGGTCGGCGATCCCGAACTCCCTGCTGCCGTAGGGCTGGTCCTCGATCTCACGGATGATCTTCACCCCCGCGGCGGTGAGCCGCTGGTAGAGGTCGTCCACGTGGTCGGTGACGACGTACGCGCCGAAGGTGCCCGGCTGCAGGCACCACTCCTGGGACTTCTCGTCGTACGAGCCGAGCATGATGGCGCCGCCTTCGGGCCAGTCGAGCTCGGCGTGGGCCACGCGGTCGCCGTCCTCGTAGACGGCGGTGCGCAGGAAGCCGACCGTGCCGACCAGGAAGTCGATCAGGGCGGGGGCGTCGTGGGCCTGGAGCGTCGGCCAGACGTCGGGGGCACGCCCGGCGGAGGCGGAGGCGGACGTCGAGGTTGAGGTGGTGCTCGGCTGGGGCTGCGGCTGGTTCTCGGTGGTGTTCATGGGACCTACTCTTCGCCCCCGCCATGGCTCCCGGCTTGGATATTCCGGCACTCCTCGGCCAGCCAGCCGCTGGGGCTCACGCCGGTGTACTGCTGGAAGTCCCGCACCAGGTGGGAGTGGTCGTAGTAACCGCAGTCCGCGGCGACGCGGGCCAGGTCGGGGGCTGCGCCCGCCGCGACAGGGCGTACGACGGCGTTGCGTGCGCGCTGGAAGCGCATCAGGCGTCCTGCCTGCTTGGGGGTCAGGCCCGTCTCGGCGCGGAAGAGCGTGGTGAGGCGGCGTTCGCTGAGCGCGACGTGCCGGGAGAGTCCGCGCAGGGTGCCGACGCCCCGGTGCCGGGCGAGCCAGGCCCAGGCCTCGGCGACCTCGGGGCGTACGGATCCCGCGGTCCGGTCATCGGCCGCGCGCTGCCTCAAGTAGGCGGACAGGGAGGCGAACCGCTCCTCCCAGCTGCCCTGCTCGCACAACAGCTCCCGTACGTCGACGGCGCGGCGTCCCATCACCTCCGCGCCGGGGGTCAGCAGGTCGCCGGCCAGTTCCGCGGCCGGTACGCCGAACAGGGCGCGGGCGGCGAGCGGGTGCACGGCGAGCTGGATGCCCGCCTCGTGCTCGGGCCTGACGACGTACGCCGGGGACTGGTGCAGGCCGCCGAGGACGATGTCCGTGCGGGTGGCGTCGCGGCCGCCCGCCTGCTCGGGGGTGAGGCCGGTGACGACGGGGCCGTCCAGCGAGAAGATCAGCGTCAGGTACGGGGACGGCAGGCCGCGGTGCAGGCCGGGCAGCTCGCCCTTCGTGCGGTAGCCGACGGCGGACACCACCATGCCGTCGAGCCGCGGTGCGGCCCGGACGAACTCCCGGGAGACGCTCTCCATGCCTTCCAGTATGCGATGGACGCCGCTCCGAAGCAGGTCCGAAGGCAGGCCCGAAAGCCTGCCGGGCGTCCGACTCGCCTACCCGCGCACGGGCGTCCCATGCCCGTTCCGTCCAGTGATGCCGATCATGGGAATCCGCCGCCTGACCTCATACGATGACCCGCCGCTCCGGACGGGGCGCAGACCGCTCTCAGGGGGCACACAACCATGGCAGTAAAGGCAAAAGGCAAGCTGGCCGTCATCGGCACGGCGGGCGCGCTCACCGCGGCCGTACTCGCGGGCACGGCGTTCTGGCCGAGCACGGACGCGACGGCGGCGGACGCCTCCGCGAGGTCGGCCAGGACGGCGGCCAAGGCCGCGGCCGAGCTGAAGCACTGGCCCAAGCCGGTCGCGGCGAAGCTGGGCAAGGTCATCGCGAAGAACGAGGACAAGGGCGCGTACGCCGTCTTCGACGCGGACAACACGACGTACCGCAACGACCTGGAGGAGTCCCTCCTGCCCTTCCTGGAGATGAAGGGGGTGCTGACCCGCAAGTCGATGGACCCGTCCCTGAAGATCATCCCCTTCAAGGACACGGCGAAGCACAAGGAGAGCCTCTACAGCTACTACAACCGGCTCTGCGAGGTCGACGACCAGGTCTGCTATCCGTGGGCCGCGCAGATCTTCTCGGGCTTCACGCTGAAGGAGCTCAAGGGGTACGTCGACGAACTCCTCGCCCACGACAAGCCGATCCCCGCCGAGTACTACGAGGACGGGAAGTTGACCAAGACCGAGGTCAAGACGCCCGAGTTCTTCACCGGCATGCAGGAGCTCCACAAGTCGTTGCGGGCACACGGCATCGAGGTCCACGTCGTCAGCGCGGCCAGCGAGGACCTCGTACGCATGGTCCTCTCCGACCCCAAGTACGGCTACAACGTGAAGCCCGAGAACGTCATCGGTGTCGGCCTGCAGCTCAAGGACCGCAAGACGGGCGAGGTCACCAGCTCCCGCAAGGAGATCGCGGAGGGCCGCTTCGACGAGAAGAAGCTCGCGGGGCATGAGCTGACGCCGAACCTGTGGGCGCCGTTGACCTGGTACCAGGGCAAGCCCGCGGCCATCAGCACGTACATCGACGAGTGGAAGAAGCCCATCCTGGTGGCGGGCGACACTCCGGCGAGCGACGGCCCGATGCTGTTCCACTCGGCGGACGTCGAGCACGGCGGGGCGCGGGTCTGGGTCAACCGCAAGGACGACTACATGAAGCAGCTGGACGGGATGAAGAAGAAGAACGCCGACCGGCAGCGGGAGCTCGGCCAGAAGGTCACCGCGGACAAGCGGTGGCTGACGGTGGTCCCGGACGAGATCCGCTAGTCGGTCCCGGCGGAGGCGTTCCCGGCGGAGGCGTTCACGAGCCCCGAGGCGATCGCATCGGTCAGTGCCGCGTGGTCCCGGGCGTTCTGCGCCGCGTAGCGCAGTGCGAAGTCCGCGATCGCCCGGTCGAAGGTGTCGGAGCCGCCCAGATAGGCGGCTATGGCTATGCGGTCGCCCGAACGGGCGTGGGCGCGGGCCAGGGCCGTGCCGCAGAGCCGGGCGTAGGAGGACAGCTCCGCGGGGGACATGACCTCCACGTCCGCGGAGTCCTTCGTGTCGCGCAGTTGGCGCCAGTAGTAGGCACGGCCCTGGGGGCCCGTCATCCAGCCGAGGAAGATGTCGCTCGCCGCCTGGAGGAGGCGCTGCCCCGCGACCACACGGTGGCCGGGGTGGACGTACGGCCCTGCCGGGAGGTGCTCCTCCAGGACCGAGCGGACCGCCTCCTTGATCTGGAGGAAGAGCGGGTCGTCGGCGTCGCGCCCGGCGAGGAGCACGATGAAGCAGCGGGTGCCGACGCCGCCCACTCCCACCACTTTCCGCGCCGCGTCCACGAAGTGGTAGCGGTCCAGGAGGAGTCGGCGTTCCTCGGAGAGCGTGGAGCGGTAGTCGCCGAAGATCTTGCGCACCGCCGCGAGGTCCGGGGCGCCCGCGGGTTCGAGGAGCGGCGGGTCGTGGATGATGCGGCGGACGCCGTCCACTTCTTCTGTCAGCTTGCCGAGCGCCCGCAGGCTCGTACGCCCGCGGGCGCGGTCCAGGGCGGTCGCCTCGCCCTTGCGGCGGCGGGTGGAGCGGATGAGGGGCAACAGGTCGTGCGCGTCGGTCCGTTCGTACCAGACGGCCAGTTCACCGCGGCCGGCCAGACGTCTCATCGACGCGCGGTACGCCGCCACCGCCGCGAGGCACGCCTCGCGTGTCCCGCGCTCCGGGTGGCCGTTGTCGCGGGACGCCACGGCGATGCTCGCGGCCAGGCGTTTGACGTCCCATTCGAAGGGCCCGGGGCAGGTCTCGTCGAAGTCGTCCAGGTCGAAGAGCGGGGCGCGTTCCGGGGAGGCGAACAGGACGAAGTTCAACAGGTGGGCGTCGCCGCAGAGTTGGACGGTGAGGCCGGTGTGCCACTGGACGGCGAGGTCCCCCGCCATGACGGCGGCGGCGCCCCGCAGGAAGGCCGAGGGTGAGGCTGCCATGCGGGCGTACCGGACGGGCAGCAGCTCCTGGACGCGGTCCGTGCCCTGCCGCTCGAGGACGGCCACCGGATCGGCGCGGTCGGCGGAGGGTATCCACGCGCCGTGCGAGGAGCGGGAGGCGCGCTTGCGGGCGTCCCTGCCGCGGCGGGCGCGCTCGTCCGGAGTGGTCATCGCCCTCGCCCCTCTCCGTCGGCGGCTCCCGGCAACAGCCTCCCCTCAGGAGCAGCCAATGCCGCCGCTGGCGCGTACGCATGCCGGGTACGCCGAACGGGTGACCCTCGGCTCCCCGGCACGAGGCGTACCGGTGGCGCCGGGGGACCTCAGCTTCCGCCCGCCACCGCCCACGCCGCCACCCTCTTGGCCAGCGCTCCGCCCGCCCGCGTCCACACGAAGTGGTCGAGGCGGGCGCCCGCTTCCCGCACGGAGTACCGCAGGCGGGTGACGCGGGCCTTGGGCACCTTGCCGACGAGGTGGTCGAGAGCGGCTGCCGGGGCCCAGGTGTCGCCCTCGACGGAAACCGCGAGAACGGGCAGACCGAGGGTGCGCAGGGTCGCCTCGTAGTCGTGCGGGGAGCCGGGGGACGAGTAGCGACCCGTACGGCCCTGGCGTGCCCAGTCCCGCATGACGCCCCTGGGCTGGTTGCCGCCGAAGCCGAGGCGGGTGCCGGGCCACCGGCCGAGCAGCGTCGACGTGGCCGCGGCGAACAGCTCGCCGATGAGCAGCAGGGGCCCGCGCAGGGGGCCGTACGCCCTGAACCAGACGGAGCCGGAGGCGACGAGGACGACTCCGTCGACGCCGGGCCCGATACCCAAAGAGGCGTGCACGAGACCGAGTTGGCCGCCCAGGCTGTGGCCGATGAGGTACAGCGGGGCCTGCGGGCCCAGTTCGGTGCGTATCGCCTCGATGACCGCGACGAGGTCCTGCTCCACGATGGTGCGGTAGCCGTGGTCGACGGCGTCCGCGTCCGTCACCCGCGGGGTGCTCTCCCCCTGCCCCCGCAGGTCCACGGTCAGGGCGGTGAGCCCCTCCGCGTGCAACTGGCGTGCGAACGCGCGGTAGTAGCGGGCGGGGGTGCCCATGGCGGGAAGCATCAGGAAGGCCGGCGCGGGACGGGGCGAGGCCTCGCTCCCCCTCAGCCCACGCACGGGAAACCTTGCCCCGTCCGGGAGTTGGGCGGTGACGAGCAGCGGCAGCTCGTCCGCGGGCTCCTGCTGGGCGGGGGCGGATTCCGGCTGAGTCATGCGCCCAGCATGAACCACGCGTACGGGCGGAGGCCGCTGGGCCCCCACCCGTACACGTCCGCGCGACAGCTCAGCGGCTGTACCGCATCAGGGCGCGCACCATATGGCAGGTGATGTCCGACGGCGGATGAATGCCCACGTCCTCCGCCATGCTCCGGATCCTGGTGTTGTTGGCTTGGTTCGGCAGATAGACGCCCGAGTCGAGCAGGGCTATCGCCAGGCGCATGGCCTTCAGGCGCCGGTTGTGCGTGATGTACCACTCACGCGGCCGTCCGGCCGGGAGCGGTCGCTTCTCCAGTGGTGCGTACGTCGGGTCGATGAACACGGGCCGGGAAGCGTTGCGCTTCGACTTCGATGTGAGTGCGGCAGCGGGCACAGGCATCCTCCTGTCGCGGTCAGGAACCCCCGTCGGGAACCCTCGAACACTGCTTCTAGTTTACTGCCCGGCACTGACATCCCGGGAGCCCGAAGCGCTCGCCAAATGGCCTGGTGAGAAGGGGGGTTGTCGCCATGTCACGCCAGGTCTGCGAGGTACCTGTGGGACGGAGGAATATTCGAACAGACTCATTCACGGAACGGGGCTGCCAGAGCGGGAACGACCGCATCCCTCGTACGGGTGCCGCTCTGCGCCTACCTGCGGGCAATCGCCGCTGGTCAGGCAGTCTGTGGGGAGGTGGGGCGCGGGTAGCGTGTGCGGTATGGAGATCTGGATCAATCCCGCCTGCTCGAAGTGCCGCAGCGCGCTCACGCTGCTCGATGCGGAGGGCGCCGACTACACCGTCCGCCGCTACCTCGAGGACGTCCCCACCGAGGACGAGATCCGGGCCGTCCTGGAGCGGCTCGGACTCGAGCCGTGGGACATCACGCGCAGCCAGGAGGACGCCGCCAAGGAGCTGGGCCTGAAGGACCGCGAGGCCTGGCCGCGCGATGCCTCCGGCCGTGACCGCTGGATCACGGCGCTCGCCCAGCACCCCAAACTCATCCAGCGGCCCATCATCACCGCCGACGACGGCACCGCGGTGGTGGGGCGCACGGAGGAGGCGGTGCGGGACGCGATGTCCCGGTAGGTACGGGGCGCGGCGCTTCAGATGACGGTCGAACGATGGGTTATCTCCGGCGAAACGTTACATATGCCTCCATAGCGTTGGGCACTCCACAGGACCGCCGGCCGGACGAAGGATCCGGGGAACGGAAAGGAGTGCCCCGTGCGGAACCTGATGTTCGGAGGCGTGTACGGCACCATCCTCGCCAGTGCGCTCGTCGCGGCACTGCACTCGGAGCAGCAGGCCTACACGCCCTACTACGACGCCGCCTGGATCATGGTGACCGCGGGCACGGCTGCTCTCGCGCACGGATACGCGCACCACATGTCCACGCACCGGCCGGGTTCCGGCCTGCACCGGTGGCGGCAGCTGGCCTGGGAGCTCATGGACGAGTGGCCGGTGATCGTCGCCTGCTGGCCCACCGTGGCGCTGCTCGTCCTCGCCGGCACCTTCGGCTGGCCCGAGGCGCCCGTCACATACTCCGCGCTCCTGCTGAACGCGGCGCTCCTCCTCGGCTGGGGCACCTTCGCCGCACTCCGGGCCGGCTACCGGCGGCGCTCGGCCGTGCTGCTCGGCCTGGCGGACGCGGCGATCGGGCTGCTCATCGCGGCCGCCAACGCCGTCATCAAGTGAGAACCCCGGAGCGTGAAGTGGGCCACATACACCGCAGGTAACACGGGGTTCACATTCGAGCAATGGATGGGAAATCGCGCGTTGGCAAGCTGCGCGGCATCACCACGGCACCGCAGCACCCGCACGTTCTGCGCCGTACCGAGCGTTTTAAGGATGGGCCCCCGTGACCTTCAAGGCTGAGTACATCTGGATCGACGGCACCGAGCCGACCGCCAAGCTCCGTTCGAAGACGAAGATCATGACGGACGGCGCCGAGCTCCCGAACTGGGGCTTCGACGGATCCAGCACCAACCAGGCCAAGGGTCACGCATCCGACCGCGTACTCAAGCCGGTCTTCACCTGCCCGGACCCGATCCGCGGCGGCGACGACGTACTCGTGCTGTGCGAGGTCCTCAACACGGACATGACGCCGCACGAGTCCAACACCCGTGCCGCGCTGGCCGAGATCGAGGAGCGCTTCGGCTCGCAGGAGCCCATCTTCGGCATCGAGCAGGAGTACACCTTCTTCGAGGGCGACCGCCCGCTCGGCTTCCCCGTCGGCGGCTTCCCCGCAGCGCAGGGCGGCTACTACTGCGGCGTCGGCGCGGACGAGATCTTCGGCCGCGACGTCGTCGAGGCGCACCTGGAGAACTGCCTCAAGGCCGGCCTCGGGATCTCCGGCATCAACGCCGAGGTCATGCCGGGCCAGTGGGAGTTCCAGGTCGGCCCGCTCGCGCCGCTCGAGGTCTCCGACCAGCTGTGGATCGCCCGTTGGCTGCTCTACCGCACCGCCGAGGACTTCAACGTGTCGGCCACGCTCGACCCGAAGCCGGTGAAGGGCGACTGGAACGGCGCCGGCGCGCACACGAACTTCTCGACAAAGGCGATGCGCGAGGGCTACGACGCGATCATCACCGCCGCCGAGTCCCTCGGTGAGGGCTCCAAGCCGATGGACCACGTCAAGAACTACGGCGCGGGCATCGACGACCGCCTCACCGGCCTGCACGAGACCGCCCCGTGGAACGAGTACAGCTACGGCGTCTCCGACCGCGGCGCGTCGGTCCGCATCCCGTGGCAGGTCGAGGTGGAGCAGAAGGGCTACATCGAGGACCGCCGCCCGAACGCGAACGTCGACCCGTACGTCGTGACGCGGCTGATCGTCGACACCTGCTGCGCCGCCCTGGAGAAGGCCGGCCAGGTCTGATCCCGCGCATCGACACGTCCCTGAAGGGGGCGCCCGCCGAACCGGTGGGCGCCCCCTTCGGCTTGCCCGCCCGGAGGTCACTCCCATCTGCTTCAATGGGGTCATGGTCATGAGCAGCTACGGGAACACCGCGACAGGTCGTCACCACGACCTCGAGCCGTTCTGGCCTTCCCGTCAGCACCACGACTTCGACCGGGTGTGTTGCCGCGCGATGAACGCGCGGGCCCTCTAAAGCCGTTCACCCGGCCTTCGCCTGACGCGCACGACGTACGTACGTCCTCGACGACTGACGACTCCTCCGCGCGAAAGAGCTGACTTTCATGGCGAACTCCCGTTCCTTCTCGGCATCCACCGCTTCCACCGCCACCGTGGCGCCGCCTGCCATGCCCGGCCGGGGGCGGCTGCGAGCCGTCGCCCCCGACGAAGTGGCGCAGCTCACCGACTTCCTGCCGCCCGGCGCGACCTGGCTGCCGGCGCCCCCGCACACGCTGCCCACGCTGCCGGGTCAGCCGCCGATGATCGGCTACCTGGTACTCGTACCGGCCGGGCAGGAGCCGGTGGCCAGTGCCGCACCCGAGCCCGAGCCCGCGCCCGCGCCGGCCTCCGCCGGGCCCGTGCGGATCGACACCGTGCAGCGCGCGGCGCAGGTCGACGGGCGCCCGCTGGACCTCACGTATCTGGAGTTCGAGCTGCTCGCGCATCTCGTCGCCCACCCTCACCGGGTGCACACGCGCGACCAGTTGGTGACGACGGTGTGGGGGTACGGGCACGTGGGAGACGGGCGCACCGTGGACGTCCACATCGCACGGCTCAGGCGCAAGCTGGGAGCCGAGCACCGCCAGGCCATCCAGACGGTGCGGCGGGTGGGCTACAAGTACGCACCGCCGTCGTCCCGCTGACCTGAGGCGTCCGCTGACCTGAGGCGTCCGCCGGCCTCCTGCGCCCCGCTGACCTCCGGGTTCCCGGCCGGGGCCGGTCTCTGCCGGTAGCAGAACCCGGTTCCCCCGGCGGGGCACGGCATGCAGAGTCGTCGGCATGAGACTTCTGATGCTGGGTGGTACGCAGTTCGTGGGGCGGGGCGTCGTCGAGGCGGCGCTCGCGCGTGGCTGGGAGGTGACCGTCTTCCATCGCGGGAGCCGTGAGGCACCCGCCGGTGCGGTTTCGCTGCTCGGTGACCGGACGGCGGAGGGCGGTCTCGACGCGCTCGCCTCCTACGACGGCGAGTGGGACGTCGTCGTCGACACCTGGTCGGGGGCGCCGCGTGCCGTGCGGGAGACGGCGCGGCTGCTCGCGGGGCGGGCCGGGCGCTATGTGTACGTGTCGAGCGGGTCCGTGTACCGGTATCCCGGCGAGGCGGGCTCGGACGAGAGCTTCCCCCTGGTCGAGGGAGATCCCGACGCGGATTCGGTGGCGTACGCGGAGGACAAGCGGGGCGGAGAGCTCGCGGCGGTCGCGGAGTTCGGGGCCGAGCGTACGGTCCTCGCCCGTGCGGGTCTCATCCTCGGCCCGTACGAGAACGTCGGGCGGCTGCCGTGGTGGCTGAACCGGGTCGCGCGGGGTGGGCCCGTACTGGCCCCGGGGCCGAAGGAGTTGGACCTTCAGTACATCGACGTGCGGGACCTCGCG
This sequence comes from Streptomyces sp. NPDC033180, assembly GCF_055577645.1. Taxonomy (NCBI): domain Bacteria; kingdom Bacillati; phylum Actinomycetota; class Actinomycetes; order Kitasatosporales; family Streptomycetaceae; genus Streptomyces; species Streptomyces sp. NPDC033180. The sequence continues at coordinate 526,588 of NZ_JBVIPU010000001.1, forward strand.
GAGTGGGTCATCGACGCCGCCCTCGCGGGTCTCCACGGCCCGTACAACATCGTCTCCCCCATCGCGCACACCACGATGGGGGAGTTCCTTGAGGCATGCGTGGCGGTGGCGGGCGCGGCCGACGCGGAGCTGCGGTGGACCGACCCCTCGGTGATCGCCGAGCACGGCATCGAACCGTGGTCGCAGCTCCCGGTGTGGCTCCCGCCGGGCGAACTGCACGACACGATGCACCGCACGTCGACGGAGAAGGCGGTGGCCGCGGGTCTCCGGGCGCGGCCCGTGGCGGAGACGGTCGCCGACACCTGGGCCTGGATCCAGTCACTCGGCGGAGCGGCCCCCGAGCGGCCCGAGCGGGGGGCGAAGGGGTTGGACCCCGAGGTGGAGGCGAAGGTGGTGGGGGCCTGACGGCCCTCGCTCCCCGTACAAGATGTCCTCAAACGCCGGACGGGCTGGATGTCCAGCCCGTCCGGCGTTTGAGGGCGAACTCGGCGAAGCCGGTGATCAACGGCGCCCGGAAGCCACTGGCACCGGACCCGCAACCGCCGCCGCAGGCCCCTCGTGCGAGATCTCCGGCAGCCAAGAGAGATACCGCGGCGTACGCCAGTTCCGCTCGCCCAGGAGCGTCATCAGGGACGGCAGCAGCACCATCCGTACGACCGTCGCGTCCAGCAGGACCGCCACGCCGAGGCCCACGCCCATCTGCTGCATGTCCTGCATGGACAGGGTGCCGAAGACAGCGAAGACCGCCACCATGATCACGGCCGCGCCGGTCACCGCGCCCGCGGTCCGCGTGATGCCCTCGCGGATCGCCGCGCGGTTGTCCAGGCCACGCTCCCGCGCCTCACTGATCCGCGAGACCACGAACACGTGGTAGTCCATCGACAGGCCGAAGAGGACCACGAGGACGAACAGCGGCATCCAGTTCTCGATCGCTCCCACCTGCTCGGAGCCGATCAGTTCCGCGCCCCAGCCGTGCTGGAAGACCGCGGTCATCACGCCGTAAGCGGCGCCCACCGAGAGGAGGTTGAGGGCGATGGACGTCACGGCGATGACCACCGAGCGGAAGCTGAAGAGCATCAGCAGGAACGTCACCGCCGCGATGAAGGCGAACACCGGCACGATGCCCTTGCTGAGCTGGTCGCTGAAGTCCTCGGACGACGCGAGGTCTCCGCCGACGTACGCGTCCGCGTCCAGGCCGTCGAAGGCCGCGGGCACCACGTCGTCCCTGAGCTCGCCGAGCGCCTTCTTCGACTCGGCGTCACTGCCGTCCCCGGGCAGCGGTACGTCGATCTCGGCCACGCCCGCACCCTTGTGGACGGTGAGTTCGGCGCCCTTGCCCGCGTCCCGCACCACCGCGGCCAGCGCGTCGCGCATCTCCTTCGACTCGATGTCGTCCGCGTCGTCCGTCTTGACGACCACCTGGGCCGGCGCGGGGCCGCCCGGGAACTCGTGGGTGATCTCCCGGAACGACACCGACAGCGGGGCGTCCGAACCGAACTGCTTCTCCAGGCCCAGCTGTTCGGTCTTCATGCCGAGCGCGGGCGCCGCGAGTGCGAGGAGCAGGACGGCGGAGCCGACGGCGAAGAACTTCGGCCTGGCGAGCACGGGGCGAAGCAGCTTGCCCGCGATGCCGCCGCTGGCGTGCGCGCCCTTCTTGCCCTTGCGGTTCAGGAACGGGATGCGCCCCGCGTTGATCCGGTCGCCGAGCGCGGAGAGCAGCGCGGGAAGCACGGTCACCGAGCCCAGCATCGCCACGCACACCACCAGGATCGTGGCGACCGCGAAGCCCTTGAAGAGCAGCAGCCCGGACAGGAACATGCCCGCCATCGCGACCATCACCGTGAGGCCCGAGACAAGGACGGCCCGTCCGCTGGTGGCCGCCGCGATCCGCAGCGCGGTCTCGGCGTCGCGTCCCGCCGCCCGCTCGTCCCGTTCGCGCCGCAGGTAGAACAGGCAGTAGTCGACGCCGACCGCGAGCCCCATCAGGAACATCACCGAGTACGTCGTCTCGAAGAGGTGCAGCTGGTGGCTGGCGAGCGAGAGCAGGCCGAAGGCCGCCACGCACGCGGTCAGCGCGAGCCCGACCGGAAGGAGCGCCGCGACCACGGCGCCGAAGGCGACCAGGAGAATGCCGAGGGCCAGCGGCACCGCGGTGAACTCGGCCCTGGTGAGGTCGTCGGAGAGCAGGTCGCTGAGGTGCTTCTCGGAGCTCGCGTCACCGAACTGGTAGACGGAGATGCCCTTCCCCGCACCCTCGTCCTTCGCCTTCTGCACCGCGTCGAGCACCGGCTGAACGCGGTCGGCCGCGTCGTCGGACGCGCCCTTCATCTCGAATCGGAGCAGCGCGTCCTTGCCGTCCTCGGAGGGCAGCGGCGCCTGCATCTCGCGTGTCTCGCCGGTCGCGGTCAGCGCCTTGGAGAGGTCGCTCGCCGCGTCCCGCCAGCCGTCCGCCGACTTGGAACTGACCATGACCAGCTCGCCCGCGGGTTCCTCGACACCCGCGTCCTTGAGGATCGTCGCGGCCCGGCCCGAGTCGCCGACCTCCATTTCTTCGTCGGACGCGGTGACCATGCCCGAGGCCCCGCCGATGGTCGTGGCGAGCACGACGAACAGCAGCCAGCCGAGGATGGCCGTCTTGCGGTGGTGTGCGCTCCACACCCCGAGTCGAGCCGCGAGGTTTGGCCTCATGGCGCTTCGCCCCCATAAGTAAGCGTTGGATAAGCCGGTTGATGACGTGGACAACGCTAGAAATCCGGCGCCCGCCCACCCAGCCGCCGAAGCCCCCACTGTCCGAAGCACAGGGCGAGGTGCGGGGGTGTCGTCAGGTACACCCCCGGCTCGGGTGCCGAACCCAATGACCGGCGCCGATCCCAGCGGCGAGAATGTGTTCATGCCGCTGCAAGAGATGGGGAACAGAAAATGACGAGGGTCCGTGAATCCGTGATCGCGGGAGCCCGGGGGCTCTTCCTGTCGGTCATCATGCTCGCCGGTTCGATCACCCTCTTCGTGCTGTCGGTCCTGTCCATCGCCTTCATCACGCTGGGCATCGGCGTCTTCACGACCCCGGTGGTCCTGACCGGCGTACGCAAGTGGGCCGACCTGCGCCGCGCCCAGGCCGGCGCCTGGTCGGACGTACACATCCCGCGTCCCTACCGCCCCCTCCCCGCGGACCTGCGCGGTGGTGTCACCGGGCAGGTGGAGCGCACCTCGCTGATGCTGAAGGACCCGGCGACCTGGCGGGATCTGCAGTGGCTCCTCGTCGACATGACCGCCGGCTACGTGACGGTGATCTTCGCGCCCGCGCTGCTGCTCTACCCGCTGTACGGCTACGTCCTCGCGCTCGGCGTCTGGAAGCCGATCTACGACGCGGGCGGCGGCGAGTGGTACGGCTTCATCCACGTGACCTCGCAGAGCGACGCCAACATGGCGGCCCTGCTCGGCACCGCGCTCGGCGTCATCGGCATCTTCGCCAACCCCTCCATCGTGCGCGGCCACTTCCTCCTCGCCCGGACGCTGCTCGCGCCCACCGCCTCCATGCGGGAGCGTGAACTGACCCAGCGCGTCGACCGGTTGACCGAGACCCGGCACGACGCCGTGGACTCCTCCGCTGCCGAACTGCGCCGCATCGAGCGCGACCTGCACGACGGGGCGCAGGCCCGCCTGGTCGCGATGGGCATGGACCTCGGCACCATCGAGGCGATGATCGAGAAGGACCCGGCGAAGGCCAAGGAGATGATCGCCAAGGCCCGGCAGAACTCCGGCGAGGCGCTGACCGAGCTGCGTGACCTGGTCCGCGGCATCCACCCGCCGGTGCTCGCCGAACGCGGACTCGGCGACGCGGTGAAGGCCCTGGCACTGCGGCTTCCGGTGCAGACCGATGTGGACGTGGAGCTGTTCGGCCGGGCCGACGAACCGGTGGAGTCGGCGGCGTACTTCGCGGTGAGCGAGTCGCTGACCAACACCATCAAGCACGCGGGCGCGGACCGCGTCTGGGTGGACATCCACCACGCGGAGGGCATGCTGCGCATCGCGGTCACCGACAACGGCAAGGGCGGCGCGGCCATCGGGGCGGGGTCCGGGCTGAGCGGGATCGAACGCCGACTCGGTACATTCGACGGCGTACTGGCCGTCAGCAGTCCCGCGGGCGGCCCGACCATGGTGACCATGGAGATCCCTTGCGAGTTGTCCTAGCCGAAGATCTCTTCCTGCTGCGTGACGGCCTGGTCCGGATGCTGGAGGCATTCGACTTCGAGATCGCCGCCGCGGTCGAGACCGGGCCCGAACTCACCAAGGCCCTGGCCGAGTTGGAGCCGGACGTCGCCGTCGTGGACGTCCGGCTTCCGCCGTCCCACACGGACGAGGGACTCCAGTGCGCGCTGGCCGCGCGACGGGCGCGGCCGGGACTGCCCGTGCTCGTGCTCTCGCAGCACGTGGAGCAGCTGTACGCGCGCGAGCTGCTCGCCGACGGGAACGGCGGGGTCGGCTATCTCCTGAAGGACCGGGTCTTCGACGCCGACCAGTTCATCGACGCCGTACGCCGGGTCGCGGCGGGCGGCACCGCGATGGACCCGCAGGTGATCCAGCAGCTCCTGTCGCGGCGCTCGGCGGACCAGCCGCTCGGCAAGCTGACGCCGCGCGAGCGCGAGGTGCTCGAACTCATGGCGCAGGGAAGGTCCAACGCGGCGATCGCCGCGGAACTCGTCGTGACGGAGCGGGCGATCGCCAAGCACACGTCCAACATCTTCGGGAAACTGGACCTATCGGTCTCGGACGACGACAACCGGCGCGTTCTCGCCGTACTCGCCTATCTGGATCAGGGGCGCTGAGCGGAACTCCGAAGATCGTCGAAGAGACCGCCCTCGAGATCACCGGAAAGATCACCGGAGACATTGCCGGGGAATTCCGCGCGTGATTGAACGGGGCCGACTCCTGTTGCGTACGTAGTCTCATGGGACGCACACCACGACGCACATCACGAAAACGATCAAAACTCGCCGGGCGCGCGATCGCCGCCTCGGCGGCGCTAATCCTGGGCGGCGGCGGAATGGTCGCGGTGAATGTCTACGCGAACGCCGGGGAAAGCTCCGGTTCGCCGTCCGCCAGAACCCAGGCCGGCGAGCAGGGCGGCGGTCCGGGGGTGGGAATGGCCACCATCAGTTGCCCGGATGTCGGCACCCAGCTTTCGGACGTGCCGGACGGCGCCCGCGAGGACGTGGACCGGCGGCTCGCGGAGCTGGACACCCAGATCACCGCCGCGTACGAGAAGTTCGCCGACGCGCGGAACACCGAGCAGGCCGAGGCCGTGCTCGACCCCCTCGAGGAGCAGCGGCGGCCGACCATCGAGGGCATCGGCTCGTCGATCGACCAGGCCGGCGGACAGCCGCCCCAGGGGATCGACGGCATGGCGCCGTGCACCATGCGGGCCGATGACTCGGCCAGGCAGCAGCCCGGGCAGAACGGGGACGGCGGGCAGCAGCCTCCGCAGGACGGGGGCGACCAGCAGCAGCCGGGTGACGGCGGGGACCAGGAGCAGCCTCCGGGTGACGGCGGCGACCAGCAGCAGCCGCCTGGCCAGCAGAACGGCAACGGCCCCGAGGCCGGTGACTTCGTCGACATCAACTCCGTCCAGCCCAACGTCAACCGCCCCGACAAACAGCGCGGCGCCTCGCGCGGCAGCTTCACCACGGAATGCGGGACGAACGAGAACGGCAAGTTCAATCCGGACAATGTCATCGCGGCGCCCGGCGTGAGCAATGGCGCTCACCATATGCACGATTACGTCGGAAATCAGGCCACGGACGCTTTCTCCGGTGACGACGATCTCGCGAACGGCGACACCACGTGCCAGAACCAGGGGGACAAGTCCACCTATTACTGGCCGGTCCTGAGGCTGCAGAACGGAGAGGACGAGAACGACGCCGACGCGGACGGCGGCGGCAAGGACCAGAACGTCGGCCAGATCCAGACACCGTCGTCGGTCACGCTGAAATTCGCCGGGAACCCGACGGGCAAGGTCGTCGCGATGCCGCGCTTCCTGCGCATCATCACCGGTGACGCCAAGGCGCTGACCAACGGCGACGCGAACGCCAACGCGTCCTGGAGCTGCACCGGCTTCGAGGACCGGCAGCTGAAGGACAAGTACCCGATCTGCCCCGAGGGCAGCCAGGTCGTCCGGACGTTCAACTTCCAGAGCTGCTGGGACGGTCAGAACACCGACAGCGCCAACCACCGTACGCATGTGGCCTTCGCCGACGAGGAAACCGGCGCCTGTCCGCAGGGGTTCAGGGCCATTCCGCAGCTGGTCCAGCGCATCGTGTACGACGTGCCGCCGGGCCCGGGGTTCGCCGTCGACTCGTTCCCCGAGCAGCTGCACAAGCCCATCACCGACCACGGTGACTTCATCAACGTCTTCGACGAAGGGCTGATGAACCGCATGGCCAAGTGCATCAACAGCGGTCAGCGCTGCAACTGAGCCGAGCTGATCGACCCAGTACGCAACCCGCGACCAGAACGCCGGCTGACCCCCGTACCGCTGCGCGGTCAGCTCGTGTGGTGACCGGAGTGGCCCGAGTGCCCCGGGCTCTTGTCCTCGTGATCCCCACCACCGCTACTCCCCGAGTGGTGCGAGGACTTCTCCACCGTCCCACCGAGCCGGCCGCGCAGCCGCATGACCACTTTCTCGTCGCCGACCGCGATCCACTTCCTGCCGACGAGGTACGTACCGCCGTAATCGGTCGCCTCGTCGAACCATTCGGCCTGGCCACGGGCATTTGTAAAGGTTACTAGGACGTAGCGGCGGGCACCTTTGTCACAGGTGGCCTGCCGCAGTTCGGCCGCGTCCGTCTGGATGTCCGGCTTGCATCGCGCCTTGGCCGCCAGCTGCTCCAGGCTGCCGCTCGCCGTGTCCGGCGGCGCGTCGTCGCCGTCGGAGCCGCATCCCACCAACATCATCAGCAGTCCCACACCCACGCACACACCCCTGCCCGCCGGCCTGCGCCCGCGCATGCCCCTGCCTGCGCCCGCAAGCGGCTTTCGCGCTGTCTTCATCGTCCCACCAGTCCCTTCAGGCGAGGTGAACTCGCCATCTCCGTATGCACCGTTGAGCGCGGCACGCCGCGCGGATACCGTGCGCCGCACCATTCGACCCAGGGGGTACACATGACCGACCCGTCCCGACGTTCCGTGCTCGGCACCGCCGGGGCCATCGGCCTCGGTGCCGCCGTCGGCGGGGTGGCGGTTCCGTCCCACGCCGCCGAGGGGCCCGTCCAGGGCCCCGCCTTCGCCCTCGATACGGATTCCGCGCGCTCAGCACTCAACAGACTCCTGCCGCATCACGCGGAACAGTTCCGTCTCAGACTCGTCCCGGCGAAGGGCGGCGCGGACCGTTTCCGGGTTTCGGGCTCGACGGGGCGCGTCGATGTGTCCGGTACGACGCCCGCCGTGCTGCTCACCGGGGTCCACTGGTATCTGAAGTACGTCTGCGGGGCCCATGTCGCGTGGAACGGCAGCCAGTTGGATCTGCCGCGCAGGCTGCCCGCACCCTCGCGCCCGCTGGAGCGGTCCACCTCGCTTCCGCACCGGTTCGCCCTGAACGACACGAACGACGGGTACACCGCGCCGCACGCCGACTGGGCGTACTGGGAGCGGATGATCGACATTCTCGCCCTGCACGGCTGCAACGAGGTCCTGGTGATCGCGGGGGCGGAGGCCGTCTACCACCGGGTGCTCCAGGACTTCGGCTACAGCGACGCGGAGGCGCGTGCGTGGTTGCCCGCCCCCTCGCACCAGGCGTGGTGGCTGCTGCAGAACCTGTCCGGTTACGGAGGGCCGCTCTCGCCCGAAGTCATCGCCGACCGGGCGGAGTTGGGGCGCAAAATCATCAACCGGCTGCGATCGCTGGGGATGGCACCGGTACTCCCCGGCTACTACGGGCACGTGCCCGACGGGTTCGTGGCGCGCAACGGCGGGGACGCGCGGGTGGTGCCGCAGGGCACCTGGCACGGGTTCAAGCGGCCCGACTGGCTCGACCCGAGGACCTCGTCCTTCGCGAAGGTCGCCGCTTCCTTCTACCGGCACCAGGAGCAGCTCTTCGGGGCGGCGGACAACTTCAAGATGGACCTCCTGCACGAGGGCGGCACCGCGGGGGACGTCCCGGTGCCGGACGCGGCGCGCGGGGTGGAAGCCGCCCTGCGCAAGGCGCGGCCCGGTGCGACCTGGGTGATCCTCGGCTGGCAGGAGAATCCGCTGCCCGAGCTGCTCGACGCGATCGACCGGCGGCGGATGCTGATTGTGGACGGGGTCTCCGACCGGTACACGAGCGTCACCGACCGCGAGAAGGACTGGGGCGGCACGCCCTACGCGTTCGGGACCATCCCGAACTTCGGGGGCCGTACGACGATCGGCGCCCGCGCGCACATCTGGAACGAGAAGTTCTTCGCGTGGCGGGACAAGGGCGGCAGCGCGCTCTCGGGCACGGCGTTCATGCCGGAGGCGACGGACCGGGACCCGGCGGCGTTCGAGCTCTTCTCCGAACTCGCCTGGTCGGAGCAGAAGTTGAACCTGAAGTCATGGTTCGATGGCTATGCGACCTTCCGCTACGGCGGCCGTGACTCCGACGCGCGCGGCGCGTGGCGGGCGTTGCACGACACCGCCTATCGGCACACCGCCATCGAGCGGAGCGACCCGCACGACTCCCTTTTCGCGGCCCGCCCCGACCTGGCGGCCAACCGCGCCGCCGAGTACGCGCCGAGCGCCCTGACGTACGACCCGGGCCGCTTCGACGCGGCGTTCGCCGGGCTGCTCGGGGTGCGGGGGGCGCTGCGGGGCAGTGCCGCGTACCGGTACGACCTGGTGGACGTGGCCCGGCAGGCGCTGGCCCACCGGAGCAGACAGCTGCTGCCGCAGCTTCGGGCGGCGTACGGGCGGGGGGACGCGAGCACGTTCCGCGCGCTGTCGACACTGTGGCTGCGGCTGATGCGGCTCTCGGACGAGCTGACGGCGACCAACTCCGCCTTCCTGCTGGGCCCTTGGGTGGAGTCGGCGAGGCGGATGGGCACCAGTGAGGCCGAACGGGCGGAGTTCGAACGGACCGCCAAGGTGCTGATCACGGTGTGGGGCGACCGGGCGACGTCCGACGGCGGGAAGCTGCACGAGTACGGGAACCGTGAGTGGTCCGGCCTGGTGGCCGACTTCTACGTGCCCCGCTGGCAGAAGTGGCTCGACGAACTGGCCGACGCGTTGGCCGCGGGGCGTGAGCCGCGGGCGGTGGACTGGTTCGCGGTGGAGGAGCCGTGGACCCGGGAGCGCAAGGACTACCCCCTGCGGGGAATCGGCGACCCGTACCGAACGGCTTCACGGGTACGGGACGTGCTGGCCCGAGCGCCCTACCAGGGCTCCCTGGAGGTCGTCGCCGACCCGCCGTCGCTGCCGCCCGGCGGGCACGCACGTCTGGAGGCGGTCTTCCGCAACGTCAACGGGCTGCGGGCCACGGGCCGCGTCGACTTCCGGCTGACGGGGATCGACGCGGAGCCTTCCGGCCCGGTGTCGCTGCCCCGGGTCGCTCCCGCGGGCACGGGGAAGGTGGCGTGGCGTGCGAGCGCGCCGGGAACGCCACTGGACCGTCCGTTGCGGCCGCTTCCGTACGAGATCGCGGTGCGGTACGGCCCTGCGGGCGAGCGGAGGATCGAGACCGTCCACGAGGGGGTGCTGTTCGAGGCGGGCCCGGTGGGGGCGGGCTGGCGCCGCTACACCAACAACGCGGCGGTCTTCGGGGAGTTGGACAGCCGCTACGCGATCAACGGTGCGGGCGCGGACCTGTGGAAGGGCACGACGGAGTTCGGAACGCTGTACCGGGAGGGCGCGCTGCGGGACGGGGTCACGGTGACGGTCAGGGTCGATTCCCAGGCGGTGACGGGCCCTTGGGCCAGGGCGGGACTCGTCGCACGCAACGCGATGGGGGTGGCCGGGTCCCCGGGCTTCGTCAACTTGGCGGTCACTCCGGCGAACGGGGTGGTCCTGTCGTACGACACGAACGGCGACGGAACCCTGGACACGTACAAGCGCATCACGGGGATCAAGGCGCCGGTGCTGTTGCGCTTGGCGCGGGAGGGCGAGGCGATCACGGGTTCGTTCTCGACGGACGCCGGGGCCAACTGGCGGGTCGTGGCGAGCGTGCCGGTGCCGGGGGTTGCGGCGACGCAGGACGTGGGGCTGTTCATGAGCGCGACCAATGGGGGCGACGGGGGGCGGGGGACGGTGGAGTTCAGCGGGTGGGGGGTGTCCTGAGGGTTCCCTGCGGGTTCCCTGCGGGTTCCCTGCGGGGCTGGAGCGGGGTTCGGTGCGGGTCCGTCTTGGGGGCGGGTTCCCTGCGGGTTCCCTGCGGGGCTGGGGCGGGGTTCGGTGCGGGTCCGTCTTGGGGGCGGGTTCCCTGCGGGTTCCCTGCGGGGCTGGGGCGGGGTTCGGTGCGGGTCCGTCTTGAGGGCGGGTTCCCTGCGGGTTCCCTGCGGGGCTGGAGCGGGGTTCGGTGCGGGTCCGTCCTGGAGGCGGGGCCCCGTTTCCGGTGCCGGAGCGGGGCTGGCCTTCCGGGGGGGGCGGGGCCGCGCCGGTATGTCCGTCCTCGCTATCGTCCGGTGGCCGCGGGGGTGCTTCGGCTCCGGAGCGCCGGGAACCGTGCTCCGGGCAGACATACCGGCACGTCCCCTCGCGTCTCGCTGCCGACTGCGGGGCGTCGTGTGTTGCTGCGGGGTTGCTGCGTGTGTGGGTGCGGGGCCGCGCCGGTATGTCCGTCCTCGCTATCGTCCGGTGGCCGCGGGGGTGCTTCGGCTCCGGAGCGCCGGGAACCGTGCTCCGGGCAGACATAC
>NZ_JBVIPU010000001.1:537540-653299 GCF_055577645.1 Streptomyces sp. NPDC033180
ACATACCGGCACGTCCCCTCGCGTCTCGATGCCGACTGCGGGCGCGTGGCACTGTCCCACCCCCACCCCACCTGCCACCTCCCCCTCGCCCCGCCGCACTCTTGCTCCCACCCGCCCCCATCATCGCGGGGCAATCGGGCGAGTGGGCGGGAAAGCTTGTTCGGGCAGGGGTGGATGCGGGGTGAACGGGTGAGTGGGCGGGGGAGGCCCGCTTGGGGGCTTCAGCGCCGGGCACGGTGACGCCATGCGAAAGTGTGGCCATGGATATTGCGTGGGAGCAGCGCGTGGCCGAGGCGTGGGCCTCGGTCGAGGAGTACGACGACCGGGGCGCCGAGTTCCGGAAGATCATCGACGCCCTCGTCGAGGAGTTGCCCGACGGCAGTCCCCTCGGCCCCTTCGAAAGGGCCTGCGCCTTCGACTCCACCGGCCACTCGGACCGCGCCGTGCCCTTGTACCGGGAGGCGTTGGAGAAGGGGCTCGACGGGTATCGGCGGCGGCGCACCGCCATTCAACTCAGCAGCTCGCTGAGGAACATCGGGCATGCGGAGGAAGGCGTCGCGCTGCTCGAAGCCGAACTCGGCGAGCCGAGTGACGAGTTGGACGACGCCGTTCGCGCCGCCCTCGCCCTCTGCCTCGCCACCCTCGGCCGCGAACGCGAAGGCCTGGCCCTGGTGCTCGGCGCCCTCGCGCCCCACCTCCCGCGCTACCAGCGGTCGATGGGCAATTATGCTCGAGAGCTCACAGAGAGGTGACCATCCGACGATTCGCTCGTTTTGCTGAACGTGTCGTCGAATGTGAAGTCCCCCTCCCCGCCCCGTGATCTCTCCGGCGTCGTCGATGTCGAGCAGGCCGAAGCCGCCCTCGTCGAGCACTACCCACGCCTGGTCCGGCTCGCCTACCTGGTCCTTCCGCCCAGCCTCGGGCGCAACCGGCGGGTCCTGACCGCCCACGCCCTGACTCAGCGCGCGCTGCCCCGCAGCCGCAGGTCGGGCGACGCGGAGGTCATCCCGGAGCAGCGCTCGGGAGACGGGCGAGGCGGCGACCCCGGGTACGCGTACGTACGGCTGCGTGTCGTCGGCACCGCGCTCGACGCGGGGCTGCCGCTGAGGCGGAAGGCCTGGCCCAAGCGAGCGCAGTTGCCGCCCCTGCTGCCGCAGGTCTGGGGGCTGAGGCTCTTCCCGCGGTCGGGAGGCGCCGACGAACTCGCCCTGGACCAGCGCCTCTCGGCCCTCTCGGGCCCCGCCCGGGCCGCGTACGTGCTGCGCGGCCTCGAGCGCCTCCCCGACGGCGACGTGTGCAAGGTGCTCGCCGCCGCCGGAGTCGAAGAGCCGGCGGAAGCACTCGTCGAGGCCGACGGCGTGGTCGCGGCGTACGACCTGCTCAGGTCCCCCGAGTTCGACCCCTGCTCGCTGCAGGCGCGGCCCACCGATCTGATGCGCCGCAGGCAGCACATGAAGGCCGCGGGCGTCGCGCTCGCGGCCGCCCTGGTCTGCGGGGCGCTGCTCGGCCTGCCGGGCGACGGGTGGGGGCCCGACGGGGCCGCGGCGCCCGCGTACGCGAGGAACCCCGCGGGTCAGGCCGCTCTCGATCCCGAGCAGGTGACGAAGGTCGCGGCCGGTGTGTGGAAGAAGTCCGCCCGCGCCGACTTCTCCGTCTGGCCGGCCAGGGGCGCGCTCGTCGACGACGACGCCCTGCTGCGGCGGGCCCTGGCCGTCTGGGCACGCCCCGGTGAATCGGTACAGGTCTCGGCCACCCCCGGCACGGCGGCGGGCGCACCCCCCGGACCCGCGCAACTGCTCTTCGCCGGCGAGGTCGACGCGGCGCGGGTCGTGCTGCTGTACGACGGACTGCGCATCGTGCGGTACGCCGAGCCCAAGGACGGCACCAGCGGAGCCGCACTCGACTTCGCGCGCGTGGACGGCGCCACCAGCGCCGAGGCGGGAGCCCTGGTGGTGAACCGCGTCGACGGCAACGTCCGGTATCTGACCGCGCCTTGGGTGGGCGGTGTCGCCGTACGCGACCTCCTGAAGCCGGAGGGGAGCGCCGCTGCCCTGAAGCGGGACGGCGAGGGTGTCACGGCGCCGTTCGCCAGTCCGGCGCAGGCCCGCGCGTGCACCTCGTGGAACGCCCTGCAGCTGCGGGACGACAGCGGGATGAACCGTCTCTCCACCGACCTCGGCGAACTCGTCCCCGCCCATCTCACCACCGGCCGCCCGCAGGCCCCGCGCGAGGCCACGGCCGCGAACTGGTCATCGGCCGCCTGCTCGCTCGCCGACGCGCGCTCGAACGGCGTGCGGTCGGTGAACTCCTGGCAGTACGCACGCCAGGCGCTGCCCGAGGCGAACGGCTCAGCGGTCTGGCTCTGCACCCGGGCCGACACGTGGCGGGGCGACGGGGGCCGGGCCCTCGCGCAGTTCCAGGCGGCGGGCGCGGCCGCGGTCGCGGCGAAGGCCGAGGACTCCGCGGCGTGCGGGGCGCGGGAGCCTTCGGTGCTCGCGGGAGTGCGGTGGAAGTCCCGGGGCGGCAACTGGTACCTGCTGGGAGGCGGCAGCAGGGACGTCGTCTCGCTCAGGGCGTCCGGCGGGTCCCGGACCCCCGGCAACACCGTGGCCGCGCCCCTGGAACGTGGCGCTCGCGCCGGGCTCACCGGGCGGCTGGCGGACGGCTCGAAGGTGTCGACGCTGCGTTGATCCCTCAGGCGTCGGACGGGCGCAGCTCCCGCAGATCCTTCTCCAGGAGCATCACGCCGTACGTGCTCCCGTCCGCCGCCACCTTCCCCGGCAGCTCCCCCACGACCGTGTAACCCGCCGCCTCGTAGTACTCCCGCAACCGCGGGTTGGTCGACACGCAGTCCAGGCGGCAGCGGTCCCGGCCCGCATCCGCGATCCGCTGCTCCGCGCGCGCCAGCATCGCGCGGCCCGTTCCGGCCGGGGCGCCGCGTCGTGTCATCAGGCGGTGCACGTAGCCCGCTACGGGCGGCTGTTCGCCCCAGGCGGGCTCGTCCGCCCACCACACCTCGTACGCGCCGGTGACCATCTCGCCGTCATGGGCGAGCCAGACCTCGTCCGACGCGATCCGCCCGCGGAAGTGCTCCGCGCCCTTCTCGCCCGGCTTCCACTGGTCGATCCCCCGGCCTCGCATCCAGTGCGCGGCACCGTCGTAGAGGGCGACGAGGGTCGGGATGTCCTCTTCGCCGGCCAGGCGGTGGGTCAACTGCTCTGCTCCTGCGGTGCGAGTGCTATCAGGCGGGTGATGAGCTCGGCGAACGGCCCGTCCGGGGGCTCCTCGGCGAGGATGCGGCGCAGGATCGCGGCCATCTCGTCGTCGTACGCGGCGCTCACCGCGGCGAGCGCCGCGAAGTCGTGCACCAACTGCAGCTCGAGCTCGGCGCGCGGGATGCGGCGTCCGTCGAGCCAGATGAGTGCCGTGGACTCGGCGAGCGAGATCCAGGAGCGGACCACCAGTTCGAGCCTGGCGGGCGGGCCCGTGATGCCCAGGTGCGTGAGGATCTGGACGTACGCCGCCTGCCGCACCGAATCGATCAGCGCGTTGGTGGTGGACGAGCCGACGGCGGGGCCGCCACGCATCAGCGCGGAGAAGCCGGGGCCGTGGCCGTCCACGAAGTCCAGGAAGCGGCCCATCACGCGCAGCAGGCGCGCGCCCAGCGGTCCTTCCCTCGGCTCCACGAAGCGCTCGGCGAGATCGTCCGCCGCGCGTTGCAACGCCGCTTCGTACAGGCTGAGTTTGCCCGGGAAGTAGTGGTATACCAGCGGTCGCGAGATGCCCGCGGCCGCCGCTATCTCGTCGATGGACACATCGTCGGGCGAGCGGTGGCTGAACAGGTCGAGCGCGACCCCGATCAACTGCTGCCGCCGCTCCTCGACACCCATTCTGCGGCGCACCCCGGTAGTCATGCGAACACCTTACCGAGCAGAACCGGCCGCCCAAGGGGCCGGTCCACCCCAACCGTTCACATCTCTCGCCCCTGCCTCACATGTCCAGGACGATTCGGTCACCGCCCGCCCTCGACACACAGATCAGCATCGAGTCGGCGCGCTCGGCGTCAGTGAGCAGTTCGTCCCTGTGGTCGATATCCCCTTCCAGGACCCGCTGTTGGCACGTTCCGCAGAAGCCCTGCTCGCAGGAGTACGCGGTGTTGGGCAGCGCCGCGCGCACCGCCGAGAGGACCGTGGTGTCCGCGGCCACGGACAGGGTCCGGCCGCTGCGGCGCAGCTCCACCTCGAAGGTGCCGTTGCCCTCCGTGGAGGTGTGGGGCGTGAAGCGCTCCAGGTGCAGCTCGGCCCCTTCCGGGAGCGCCGCCGCCACCGCCTCCATCAGGCCCTCGGGGCCGCAGACGTGCACCGCGGTGCGGGGCGCCAGGTCCGTGAGGAAGGCGTCGAGATCCGGGCGTCCGCCCTCGTCCTCAGCGACCACCGTGAGCCGCCCGGCGTGGGTCCCCGCCAGCTTCTCCACGTCCTCCAGGAACGGCATCGAGGCCCGGGAGCGGCCCCCGTACAGCAGCCGCCACGCACGGCCCGCGGCCTCGACCTCCCGCAGCATGGGGAGGATCGGGGTGATGCCGATGCCGCCCGCCACGAAGACGTACGCGTCGGCGTCGGCCAGCGGGAAGCGGTTGCGCGGGCCGCGCACCTCGACCTCCGTCCCCTCCTGGAGCTGTTCGTGCACCTCGCGCGAGCCGCCCCGGCCGCCCTGCTCGGCACCGATGAGGCGGGTGGCGACGGTGTACGAGGAGGTGTCCTCGGGGTCCCCGCACAGCGAGTACTGGCGGACGAGTCCGGAGGGAAGGACCAGGTCGAGGTGGGCGCCCGGCTCCCAGGCGGGCAAGTGGTCGCCTTCCAGGCGCAGTTGTACGACTCCTTCGGCGACCGCCTCGTGCCGGGTGACGACCAGGCGCAGCGCGCGGGAGCGCGGGCGGCCCGAGACCGGCTCCTGCAGGGCGGGCAGCGGCCAGAGCGGGGAGGCGTCGATACGGCGCCGCATGGCCCGCTTGGCGAGCAGGGCGGCGCCCGTGACGAGCAGGACGGTGCGGATGCGGGGCATGTCAGCGCGCTCCCTTCGGCAGCGATTCCGTCGCGGTCTCGGCGGCGGTGGCCGCCGGGGAGGAGGCGAGATAGGCGACGGCCTGTGCGGTGCTGCCCTCGTGGGAGGGGTGGTAGGCGCGGCTCAGATAGCGGGGGATGGAGCGGACCATGTCCTGCGTCGTGGGCAGCGTGCCCTGTTTGCCGCCTTGGTAGAAGTCCTTGAACGACGCCTTGCCGCCGATGAGCGTCGGGTCGTTCTCCATGAAGAAGCGCGCGCCGCGCTGCCACAGGAAGACCAGTGCGGTGAAGGCCGTGGCCCAGGTGCGTGCGCGGCGGCGGTAGCTCCCGTCGACGTGCATGAAGAGCTCGAAGGCGACGGAGCGGTGCTCGACCTCTTCGGCGCCGTGCCAGCGCAGCAGGTCCAGCATCGTCGGGTCGGCGCCCCTGCGGTCCAGCTCCTCCGCGTTCAGGACCCAGTTGCCGAGGAAGGCGGTGTAGTGCTCGATGGCCGCGATCATCGCGACGCGCTCCATCAGCCACCACTTGCGGGCCTTGCCGGGCGGCAGCGTCCTGTCGCCGAGCATCTTCTCGAAGAGCCAGTCGACCTGGGCGGTGTAGGGCGTGGGGTCGAGGCCCTGCTCCTTGAGGTGCGGCAGGACCTCGTCGTGGGCCTGCGCGTGCATCGCCTCCTGGCCGATGAAGCCGATCACGTCCTCGCGGAGCCTGTCGTCACGGATGTACGGCAGGACCTGCTTGTACACGTGGACGAACCAGCGTTCGCCCGCCGGGAGAAGCAGATGCAGCACGTTGATCGTGTGCGTGGCGAAGGGGTCGCCCGGCACCCAGTGCAGCGGGGTGTCCTCCCAGGAGAAGGAGACTTTGCGCGCCTTGAGCGGTATGTGCTCGGACGCGACAGGCTTCGGCTCCCGGCTCTGCGTATTAGACATGGCGTCAATGTACTGACGGGTAGGCGTGTGGGTACAGGTCCGTGCGTCGGTTAATTGGGCAGTGCGTTTCAAGCGGTACGCGCGTGCGGGTCAGTTCGTCCGGCGCAGCGCGAGGAGCGCGATGTCGTCATCGCGTTCGTGCCCGAAGCACGCGAGGAGCGTGTCGCACAGCTCGGCGACGCCCCGCGGCGCACCCGCCGCCGCGATCCGCAGCTGCTCCATCGACACCGCGAGGTCCATGCCCCGCGTCTCGATGAGCCCGTCCGTGACCATCAGCAGGCGCTCGGTCCGTTCCAGGGTCACCTCGCTCGGCTGCGGCCGGGCGAGGCCGAGGCCGAGGAGCGGCCCCCGCACGTCGACGTACGCGGCCGTGCCCTCGTCCCGCACCACGAGCGGTGGGATGTGGCCCGCGTTGGCGATCCGGGTGTGCCCGGTGGCCGGATCGACCAGGCTCAGGCACATCGTGGCCGTCACGCCCGGATGGTAGTGCTGCAGCATCCGGTCAAGGCGCCCGGCGAGCGCGCCGGGGTCGGGGTCCTCGACGCAGTACGCGCGCAGCGCGTGCCGGATCTCGACCATCACGGTGGCCGCCTCCAGCGAGTGCCCGACGACGTCACCGATGCCGGTCAGGACGCCGCCGGGCACCGGAAGCGCCGCGTAGAAGTCCCCGCCGATCTCGGTCTGGCGCGACGCCGGTTCGTAGCGGACGACGACATCCGTGCCGGGCAGTTCCGGCAACTTCGACGGCAGGAAGCTGCGTTGCAGGGTCAGCGCGACATGGCGCTCCTCCTCGTACATCAGGAGCGGTTCCGCGGCCAGTGCGGTGGCGTGGGCGAGCCGCTCGACGAGGTGCCCCGTCTCGTCGGAGAGGCCCTCGCGGTACGCGGGCGTCGCGAGGCACACCAGTGTGCGCCCTTCGTTCAGCCGGGCCAGGACGAGGTCGGCCTCCTCCGGCGTCCCGTCGCACCACTGCCCGACTCCCCCCACCGAGCGGAAGAACCCGGCCGGCCACAGCGGGGCCGGCACGACCGTATGCCGCACACCCGTACGCCCCGACATGATGCGCCGCATCAACCGGGCCACCGCCTCGTGCGCCCCGGGGTCGGGCAGCGAAGCGGCGGCTCGGCGCCGGGAGAGCCCCCGGTGGATCTCCCCGTCCGCGCCGAGCACGAACACCGTCGCGGGGGTCTCGGTCAGCCGCTCCGTGCCGGTGGCCGCCGCGTCCGCGAGCTCGCCGAGGCAGCGCGCCGACTGCACGGACAGGATCGTCCCGGCGAGCAACGCGAGCCGCCCGGCCCGGAGCTGGGCGTCACTGCGGGAGCGCGCCCCGCGCGCCGCGGCCCGTACGACCGCCTGGATCTCCTCGGGTTCGGCGGGCACCGTCAGGTAGGACTCGCCGCCCGCGTCGAGCCCTCGGCACCGGTCGGCGGGCGGGCGGGCCGCCGCCGAGAAGTGGACGACGGGCAGGCTGGCGATGGGCGGCAACTGCTTGATGCGGCGGCAGAGTTCGTAGCCGCTCATGTCGGGCAGGCCGACGTCGACCAGGGCCACGTCCGGCAGGTCCCCGGCCCGCATCCGCACGTCGAGTTCGATCAGCGCCTCGCTGGCGCTCGCGGCGAGCAGGACCCGATGGCCGTCCCTGCGCAGGACGGCGCTCAGCGCGTACCTGCTCGCAGGCACGTCGTCGACCACCAGGACCGTGCTGACTGTGCTCACTGCCTTGCCCTTGACGCTCACGCGGGACAGCCCCTCGGCGCGGAACGGGGCAGGCCGACTCGTGCCTGCCCCATCAAGTTAGCGCGCCGGGACACCTCCCGGGGGAAGTCGGCGGCAGTACGACCCGGAACGGTGGAGGTCATCGAACCCGCCTCGCACGGACTCGGCCCGACAGTAGAATTGCCGACTTCGGCCTGTTCGGGGGAACAGGTGAGGAGTACACCCTCGTGACCTTCGCCTTCCGCGGGGCGTTCAACGGAGTGCCGCCCACTCCCTGTACTCCTGCTCCTGAGGACCTCATGACCCAGCACGTCACCGCCGCCCTTCCCGCAGACGCATCGGCCGACGGCTCCGCGCCCCGTGCGTGGTGGCGCGACGCCGTCATCTACCAGGTGTATCCGCGCAGCTTCGCCGACGGCAACGGCGACGGCATGGGCGATCTGCCGGGCGTCACGGCCCGCATCCCCCATCTGAAGCGGCTCGGCGTGGACGCCGTCTGGCTCTCCCCCTTCTACGCGTCCCCGCAGGCCGACGCCGGTTACGACGTGGCCGACTACCGCGCGATCGACCCCATGTTCGGCACCCTTCCGGACGCCGACGAGCTCGTACGGGAAGCGCACGCGCTCGGACTGCGGGTGATCGTCGACCTGGTGCCCAACCACTGCTCGGACCAGCACGAGTGGTTCAAGCAGGCGCTGCGCGAGGGCGAGGGCTCCTCGGCGCGCGAACGCTTCCACTTCCGGCCCGGCAAGGGCACCGGCGGCCAACTCCCGCCCAACGACTGGGAGTCCGTCTTCGGCGGTCCCGCCTGGACGCGGGTCGCGGACGGCGAGTGGTACCTCCACCTCTTCGCGCCCGAGCAGCCCGACTTCAACTGGGACCACCCGGCGGTGCACGAGGAGTTCCGCTCGATCCTGCGCTACTGGCTCGACCTCGGCATCGACGGTTTCCGCATCGACGTGGCCCACGGCCTGGTCAAGGCGGCGGGGCTGCCCGACATCGGCCACGAGGAGCAGGTGAAGCTGCTCGGCAAGCAGTCCGTCCCCTACTTCGACCAGGACGGCGTGCACGAGATCTATCGCGACTGGCGGCGGATCCTCGACGGGTTCGCGGGCGACCGCATCGCCGTGGCCGAGGCGTGGACGCCGACGGTGGAACGCAGCGCGCGGTATCTGCGCCCCGGTGAGCTGCACCAGGCCTTCAACTTCGAGTATCTGACGACCGGTTGGGACGCGTCCGCGCTGCGTGCCGTCATCGACCGCTCCCTCGACGCGATGAACGCCGTGGGGGCGCCCGCCACCTGGGTGCTCTCCAACCACGACGTCGTACGCCACTGCACCCGCCTCGCCGACGGCGACGCGGCGCGCGGCCTCCGCCGGGCGAAGGCCGCCACGCTGCTGATGCTGGCGCTGCCCGGCTCGGCGTACATCTACCAGGGCGAGGAGCTCGGCCTGCCCGAGGTGACGGAGCTGCCGGACGAGGTGCGCCAGGACCCGGCGTTCTTCCGCAGCACGGGGCAGGACGGGACGCGGGACGGGTGCCGGGTGCCGCTGCCGTGGTCCGGGGAGCGGGCGCCGTTCGGCTTCGGGCCGGTCGAGGGCGGCCCGAGCTGGCTGCCGCAGCCCGCCGACTGGAAGGACCTCACGGTCGAGGCCCAGGAGGGCGACCCCGCATCGACCCTGGAGTTCTACCGCAGGGCGCTCGCCGTGCGCCGCGAGCACCCCGCCCTCGGCGCGGGCCGCGACGTGGAGTGGCTCGACGCCCCCGAGGGTGTCCTGTCCTTCCGCCGCACGACGCCGCGCGGTTCGGTGGTCTGCACGGTGAACCTCACCGCCCGCCCTGTCACGGTCCCGGCCCCCGGCACTCTCCTCCTGTCGAGCAGCGACGAGCTGTCGAGCAGCGACGAGACGCCCGACGCCGACGGGACGATCGTCCCCGCGGATTCAACGGTCTGGTGGGCAGCCTGAGATGTGACCGGTACAGTCCAATCCTGTGACCGCGCGACTGGCCGACATCGCAGCGCAGGCGGGGGTCAGCGAGGCGACGGTCAGCCGGGTGCTCAACGGCAGGCCCGGCGTCGCCGGGGCCACCCGCCAGTCAGTGCTTGCCGCACTCGACGTGCTCGGCTACGAACGCCCGGTGCGGCTGCGCCAACGCAGCGCGGGCCTGATCGGTCTGATCACGCCGGAGCTGGAGAACCCGATATTCCCCGCGCTCGCCCAGGTCATCGGCCAAGCCCTGACCCGGCAGGGTTACACGCCGGTTCTCGCCACCCAGACGCCCGGCGGCTCCACGGAGGACGAGCTGACGGAGATGCTCGTGGACCGCGGCGTCTCCGGCATCATCTTCGTCTCGGGCCTGCACGCGGACACCTCGGCCGACATGCAGCGCTACGAACAGCTGCGCGCGCAGGGCGTGCCGTTCGTCCTCGTCGACGGCTTCTCCCCCAAGGTGCAGGCACCCTTCATCTCACCGGACGACCGGGCCGCGATGCGCCTCGCGGTCACCCACCTCGTCTCCCTGGGCCATACACGGATCGGACTCGCCCTGGGCCCCAAGCGGTTCGTGCCCGTCCAGCGGAAGATCGAGGGCTTCGTACGCACGGTGCGGGACCAGCTGGCACTGACCCCGCAGGAGATCGAGTCGGAGCTGGTCCAGCATTCGCTGTACACGCTGGAGGGCGGGCAGGCCGCGGCGTCCGCGCTCCTGGACCGCGGCTGTACGGCTGTCGTGTGCGCGAGCGACATGATGGCCCTGGGGGCGATACGGACGGCACGGCAGCGCGGATTCGAGGTCCCCGACGACATCTCGGTGGTGGGATTCGACGACTCCCCGCTGATCGCGTTCACCGATCCGCCCCTGACCACGGTGCGTAAACCCGTCCCGGCGATGGGGCAGGCGGCGGTGCGTACACTCCTCGAGGAGATCGGCGGCACTCCCGCCCCGCACAGCGAGTTCGTCTTCATGCCGGAGCTGGTCGTTCGGGGTTCAACCGCTTCTGCCCCTCGGGGGCGCACTCGTCCGTAGGGCGTAGAGAATGCGACCTGAACCAGACCTTGGGATGATCGGTCGGAGGGTCGGTATCTGGCAGACTCTGTGCCTATGGGTGAGATGACTGTGACGACACTGGAAGGCCAGCAGCGGCCCACCACAGCACCCATCGCGGGCGAGCGAGAAGACCGCAATGGGCGGACTTTCCTGCGTCGTCTGCGTACGCCCCGACGCCCCCGGCTCTGGTTCGAGATCCTGCTGATCGCGGTGAGTTACTGGACCTACTCCCTGATCCGCAACGCGGTGCCGGAACAGAAGTCGCAGGCCCTTCGCAACGCCGACTGGATCTGGCGGGTGGAGCAGCACCTCGGGATCGCCGTGGAGGAGAGCGTCAACCACGCGGTGAACTCGGTGACATGGCTCATCGTCGGCATGAACTACTACTACGCGACACTGCACTTCGTGGTGACGCTCGGAGTCCTGGTCTGGCTGTTCCGGTGGCACCCGGGACGTTACGCGGCCACGCGCATGGTGCTCTTCGCGACGACGGCGGTGGCCCTCCTCGGCTACTACCTGTATCCGCTGGCACCCCCGCGCCTGATGAACGGCCACGACTTCATCGACACGGTCCTGGTCCACCAGACCTGGGGCTCCATGGCCTCGGGCGACCTCAAGCACATGTCGAACCAGTACGCGGCGATGCCCTCGATGCACATCGGCTGGTCCCTGTGGTGCGGCCTGACGATCTTCGCCCTGGCCTCGGTGCCGTGGGCGAAGGTGCTCGGCCTGCTCTACCCCACGGCGACCCTGATCGTGATCGTGGCCACCGCCAACCACTTCTGGCTCGACGCCGTGGGCGGCATGATCTGCCTGGCGTTCGGCTTCGCGGTGGCCTGGGCCTGGTACGGAGCGATGCCGCACCGGCTGCCGCGTGAGGTGGCGCTGCGTGAGGACCGGGCTCCGCTCCTGCCGGCCAAGGTCAGGGCCAGGTTCAAGGCCTGAGCAGGCAGGTTCAGGGCCTGAGCGGAGCCCCGTCCCCGCTGTCACGGGTGACGGTGGGTGATGTGTCCGCCGGACACGGTGAGCCGGACCGGCGCCTGCGCCACTTCGTCGGCGGGCGCTTCCACGGGGTCGAGTCCCAAGGCCGTGAGGTCAGCCCGGAAACCGGGCGCGATACGCCCCGCGACGCCGGCTTCTCCGGCGGCGATCGCGGCGTGCGAGGTGCAGCCCTCCAGGGCTTGGAGCCCGGTGAGCCCCTGTGCCTGCCCCGCCGCTCCACGGGGCGCTCGCGCGGTGGCCAGGACCTCACGAGCGTCGTAGTGCGCGATGGGCCAGTCGGAGCCCAGGGCGACGACCGCACCCGCGTCCCGCAGATCCCGGGTCCGCCAGGCCCGTGCGGCCCGCTCGTCCCCAAGGCGCTTGGACCACTCGTCGGTGTGGTCGGCGCGCGTGTACGCGGTGTGCGGCGGCTGCATCGAGGCGATCACCCCCAGCTCCGCGAAGCGCGGGACCGTGTCGTCCGGCACGGTCTCGATGTGCTCGATCCGGTGCGCGAGGCGGCCGCCGGGCCCCAGTGAGGCCACGGTGTCGAGCACGTGCCGTACGGCGGCGTCCCCGATGGCGTGGGTTGCCGTGCGCACGCCGGCCGCGTGCAGGTGCCGTACGGCGTGCGCGTAGGCCCGCGGGTCCGGCCAGAAGGCCTCGGTCCCCTGCCCGTGGCAGTCCGCGTGCTCCAGCCAGGCGGTGCCGCCCTCGACGGTGCCGTCCATGAAGAACTTGGCGCCGCCGACCCGCCAGAGCCTGCCCGCGCGCGACTGCAGGGCGATCAGCTCGGCCAGGCCTTCGTCGTCGACGCCCGGCATGCACCAGGGGGCGAGCCGCAGGCGGAGGGGGAGCTGCGTTTCGCGCTCGACCGAGGCGAGCAGTCCGGGTACGTCATCGCCGCCGAGGTCCATGACATGGGCGCCGGTCAGGCCGGTGGCCGCCATCGCGGAGAGCAGCTCGACCAGGCGGGTGCGGCGCTGGGCCCGGGAGGGGCTGGGCAGGACGGGAGCGAGGAGGTCCATGGCGGCGTGCTCGACGAGGTGGCCGGTGGGACGACCCTCGTCGTCGCAGACGACGGTGGCGCGCTGGGCGAAGGTGCGGGGCCCTTCGACACCCGCCGCGCGGAGGGCGGCGCCGCTGGCCAGGGCGGAGTGGCCGTCGTAGAGGCGGATGAAGGCGGGTGCGCCGTCGAGGGCGTCCTCGATGAGGCCGCGGTGGACCGGCCGCCCGCCGAAGGCGTTGTGGTCGAGCCCCCAGGCGATGACCCATCCCTCGACGCGGTCTGCTGTGCGCAGGGCGGCGCGGAGCTGGTCGATGTTGTGTACGCCGCTGAGGTCCCGGCCGGTGGCCATCTCCAGGCCCCAGACGGGGTGGCTGTGGGAGTCGACGAGGCCGGGGGTGAGGGAGGCTCCGCCGAGGTGGACGGTCTCGGTGCGGGGGCCGCGCCAGTCGCGTACGTCTGCTTCGTCGCCGACCGCCGCGATGTGTCCTTCGTGGACGGCGAGGGCGGTGGCGTGGGGGTGGGCGGGGTCGAGGGTGCGGATGTGGGCGCCGGTGAGGATGAGGTCGGCCGGGGGCACGGGGGAACTCCGTTCAGGTGGGGTGGGTACGGACCTGCTGCGCGGGAGCTTTGGCTGCCCTCGTCACCGGCTTCGCCGAGTTCGTCCTCAAACGCCGGACGGGCTGATTGGTTCAGCCCCTCCGGCGTTTGAGGAGCGGGTCTGGGGGCGGAGCCCCCTGCGCGGCGGAGCCGCCAACAGATGCAGCCGGGGAGGGGCGGGGTTGGGGACGATTCAGTTCGGCTCCGCCGCGAAGCCCTCGTACACCTCAGGCCGGCGGCGGCGAAGCCACAGCGCCAGGAGCAGTCCCAGGACGAACACCGCAGGAGCCACCCCCACCAGGATGGTGTTCACGAAGGGGCTCGCCCCGGTGAATACGTCTATGTGCGTGGCGACCAGGACCAGCGCCGCGCTCAGCAGCACCGAAGCCGCCACCGGCGCGACCACCGTCCGCAGCACGCCCTCGCCGTGGCTTATCCGCCGGAAGTAGAGGGGGACGGCGACCGCAGCGATCAGCTGGAGCGCCAACAGGCCGATCATCCCGGGGGTGTTGACCCACAGCAGAAGCTGAGCGTAGGGATCCGCGCCTGCCGCCGCGAAGGCGATGACCACCACCGCCCCAAGGACCGTCTGCGCCGCACCCGCCACATACGGCGACCGGTGCCGCCCGTGCACCCGGCCGAGCGCCTTCGGCAGCACCCCCTCCTCCGCGAGCCCGAGCCCGTACCGGTTGATCGCGTTGTGGAAGGCCAGCAGCGACGCCAGCACGCTCGTCACGATCAGCACGTGCATCAAGTCGGCGGCCCAGCCGCCCACATAGGTCGTGATGGCCGAGAAGAAGAGGCCCGCCGGGTCCGATCCGGCCGCCTTCACCACCGCTTCGTCGCCGAAGGCCTGGATCACCGTCCAGACGACGAAGGCGTAGAACAGCCCGAGGAACGCCACCGCGATGTACGTGGCGCGCGGCACCGTACGGTCGGGATCGCGCGCCTCACGGCGGTAGATGACGGTCGACTCGAATCCGGTGAACGCCGCGAAGGCGAAGGCGAGTACGGCGGCCGTGCCGGGGACGAGGACGTTCCCCGGGGCGAAGCCGGCCAGGCTCAGGCCCTCCGCGCCGCCGCCCTTGATGAGGACACCTCCCGCCAGCAGCACCAGGATTCCGGTCTCGGCGACGAGCAGCACGCCGAGCAGCTTCGCGCCGAAGTCGATCGAGCGGTATCCCGCGTACCAGATCAGGAGCAGCCCTGCGAGGGACACCGGCAACCAGGGAATGTCCGTGCCGAACAGGGCGAGGGCGGTGTCCTGCGTGGCGGTGCCCAGGAGTCCGTAGACCCCTATCTCCATGCCGTTGTAGCCCAGCATGGCGAGCAGCGCCGCGGCGATGCCTGCGGGACGGCCGAGGCCCCGCGTGATGTACGCGTAGAAGGCGCCGCCGCTGCGGACGTGGCGGCTCATCGCGGTGAACCCGACGGCGAACACGGCGAGCGTGATCCCGGCGAGCAGATAGCCGACGGGTGCGCCGATGCCACCCAGGGAGATGGCGATGGGGGCGACGCCCGCCATGACGGTGAGCGGGGCGGCGGCGGAGATGACGAAGAAGGCGATGTCGGCGGTGCCGAGGGAGCCGCCGCGGAGCGTGGGGCCGGTCTCGGCGGGTGGGGTCGGGGTGGTCACGGACATACGGAGGCAAGCCCTTCTGCGGCAGGCGGGGCAGGCGAGGGCAGGGACCGCGGCGGTGGGGGTAACCGCCGGATCCCCAAACCTAAAGGCTTTCGGTTTGCGCAATGTAGCCTCCGGCATGGGCGTACGGGAAGACCCTGGCGCCGGGGAGCCCCTGGCCCCTGGAAGACCTGGCGAGGAGATCGGATTCATGGGACGGCCGCGCACACCCCTGCTCGACAGGGAGCGCATCACCACCACCGCGCTCGCCCTCGTCGACGAGAAGGGCGACTTCAGCGTCCCGCAGATCGCCAAGCGCCTCGGCGCGCAGACCGGCTCCGTCTACCACCACGTGGACGGCCGCGACGGCATCGTGGAGCTGCTGCGCGAGCGGGTGTGCGACGCGATCGACGGCGCCACCCTCGACCCACGACGCCCCTGGGACGCGTCCCTGTCCGCCTGGGCCCACTCCTACCGCGCCGCCTTCGCGGCCCACCCCCGGGTCATCCCGCTCCTCATGACCTCACCGGTGCGCGCGCCTCGCGTACTCGATCAGTACGAGGGCGCGGTGACGCTGCTGATGGACGCCGGGTTCGCCCTCGCCGACGTCATGCCGGTGATCATCGCCCTGGAGAACCTGGTGCTCGGCTCGGCCCTCGACCTGGCGGCACCGGAGGCCATGTGGGAGCTGCCGGACGAGACGTCGACGCCACGGCTCGCGCGGGCGCTCGACGCCGTGCCGGAAGGCCGCGCCGACCGGGCGTTCGAGCTGGCGCTCGCGGGGTTCCTCGCGCACGCGCGGACCCTGCTCGGGCCCCGGGCCCACTACGCCCCGTAGAACCTCTCCTCCATCACGGCCCGCGCCCTGCGCGTGGTCCGGCGGTAGTCGTCCAGCATGTCTCCCACGTGCCCGGGGTCGTAGCCCAAGTACCGCCCCACCGCCGCCAGTTCACGGCCGTCCGAGGGGAACGTGTCACCCGCCCTGCCGCGTACCAGCATCACCGCGTTGCGCACCCGCGCGGCAAGGACCCACGCCTCGTCCAGGATCGCCGCGTCCTCGGTCGGGATCAGCTCGGCCGCGCAGGCCGCGGCGAGTGCCTCCCGGGTGCGGGTCGTGCGCAGGCCCGGCTCGACCCATCCGTGGGTCAACTGCATGAGCTGGACGGTCCATTCGACGTCCGAGAGCCCGCCGCGGCCCAGCTTGGTGTGCAGGGTGGGGTCGGCGCCGCGCGGCATGCGTTCCGCCTCCATGCGGGCCTTCAGACGGCGGATCTCGCGGACGGCGTCCTCGCCCAGGCCCTCCGCCGGGTAACGCAGCGGGTCGACGAGGTCGATGAAGGCGCGGCCCAACTCGGCGTCACCCGCCACCGGTTCGGCCCGCAGCAGCGCCTGGGACTCCCAGACAAGTGACCAGCGGCGGTAGTAGGCCTCGTACGAGGCGAGGGTCCGCACCAGCGGGCCGCTCTTGCCCTCCGGGCGGAGGTCCGCGTCGATCAGCAACGGCGGGTCGGAGCTGGGGAGTTGGAGGAGTCTGCGCATCTCCGAGACCACCTGGGATGCCGCCTTCGCCGCCTCGTGGTCGCCGACGCCCTCACGGGGCTCGTGGACGAAGAGGACGTCCGCGTCCGAGCCGTAGCCCAGTTCGTGGCCGCCGAAGCGGCCCATGCCGATCACCGCGAACCGCACCGGCAGCGTGTCGCCCCAGCCTTCGCGGACCACCGCCCGCAGGGTCCCCGCGATCGTGACCGCCGTGAGGTCGGAGACCGCGTCGCCCACCCGGTCGAGCAGCGCGCCGGGGTCGGCCGCCACGGGGCTCTCCTCGGTGCCGTACGAGCCGATGATGTCCGCCGCCGTCGTGCGGAACAGCTCGCGGCGGCGGACGCCTCGCGCCGCCGTCACGGCCTGTTCGGCGCCGTCCGCGCGACCCACCGCGGCCAGGGCTTCCTGCTCCAGGTGGGCGTGGTCGCGCGGTTCGAGGCCGCGCTGGTCGCCGAGCAGGGCCACCGCTTCCGGGGCCCGCAGGAGGAGGTCGGGGGCCAGTCGCCCGGCGGACAGGACGCGGGCGAGGTTTTCGGCCGCCGCACCCTCGTCACGCAGGAGCCGCAGGTACCAGGGGGTCTTGCCCAGGGCGTCCGACACCTTGCGGAAGTTCAAGAGGCCCGCGTCGGGGTCCGCCGAGTCCGCGAACCAGCCGAGGAGCACGGGGAGCAGGGTGCGCTGGATCGCCGCCTTGCGGGTGACGCCGGAGGCGAGGGCCTCCAGGTGGCGCAGGGCGGCGGCGGGGTCGTGGTAGCCGAGGGCCACCAGGCGTTCGCGGGCCGCCTCGGTGCTCAACCGGGTCTCTACGGGGGCGAGTTGGGCCACGGCGTCCAGGAGCGGGCGGTAGAAGAGCTTCTCGTGCAGGCGGCGCACGACCGAGGTGTGCCGCTTCAACGCGCGGTTCAGCTCGGTGATCGGCTCCGTGCGCATGCCCAGGGAGCGGCCGATGCGCCGCAGGTCGGCGTCGTCCTCGGGGATGAGGTGGGTGCGCCGCATCTTGAACAGCTGGATGCGGTGCTCCAGGGAGCGCAGGAAGCGGTAGGCGTCGTCGAGCTGGACCGCGTCCACGCGCCCCACATAGCCGCCGGCCGCGAGCGCCTCCAGGGCCACCAGGGTGGAGCCGCTGCGGATCGAGGTGTCACCGCGGCCGTGCACCAACTGCAGGAGCTGTACGGCGAATTCGACGTCCCGCAGGCCGCCGGGGCCCAGCTTCAGCTCGCGGTCGACCTCGCCCGCGGGGATGTTCTCCACGACCCGGCGGCGCATCTTCTGCACGTCGGGCACGAAGTTGTCGCGCTCGGCCGCGTGCCAGACGAGGGGTGCGAGGGTGGCGACGTACTCCTTGCCGAGGTCCAGGTCCCCGGCCACCGGACGTGCCTTGAGCAGCGCCTGGAACTCCCAGGTCTTGGCCCAGCGCTGGTAGTAGGCGAGATGGCTGCTGAGGGTGCGCACGAGGGGGCCGTTGCGGCCCTCCGGGCGGAGGTTGGCGTCGACCGGCCAGATCGTGCCCTCGACCGTCGTCTCCGAGCAGATCCGCATCATGTGCGAGGCGAGCCGGGTGGCGGCCTGGATCGCCTTGCCCTCGTCGGCGGCGTCCATGCCGCCTGGGCCCTCTGCGGGCTCGCCGACGAAGATGACGTCGACGTCCGACACGTAATTCAGCTCGTGGCCACCGCACTTGCCCATCGCGATGACGGCGAGTCTGCACTGCGCGGCGTCCGCGGGGGCCGCCTGCTCGGCCATGGTGAGCGCGGCGCGCAGGGTCGCCGTCGCCAGGTCCGCGAGCTCGGCGGCCGCCTCGGCCAGGTCCGTCGTACCGCAGACGTCGCGGGCCGCTATGGCGAGCAGGCAGCGGCGGTAGGAGACGCGCAGCGAGACCGGGTCGGTGGCGTCGGCGAGGCCGCGCTCGAACTCCTCGACGCCGGGGTGCAGGTCGGCCAGCTCGTACGTGACCAGGGCCCGCCAGTCGCGGGGGTGCCTGGCCAGGTGGTCGGCGAGGGCCTCGGAGGCGCCGAGCACGCCGAGCAGCCGGTCGCGCAGCGGCTTGGCGCTGACCAGGGTGTCGAGGAGCTCCCTGCGGCCGGTGTCGTCGGACTGCCCCTCGACCAGGCGTACGAGGCCGAGGAGCGCCAGGTCCGGGTCGGCGGCCACGCCGAGGGCGTCGAGGAGCACCGGGTCGGTCCGCACCGCGGACAGCTCGGGAGCGCCGAGGAGCCGCTCGGCCGCGGACGGATCGGTGAAGCCATGCCGCAGCAGTCGCGTAAACGTACTGCTTCTGCGCCCTTGCGGCACCGTCATCCTCGCGCCTCCGTTCGATCTCCTGGCCCGAGCCTACGGCCTGACCGATGAGTTCTGCCCGCGTGCGGAGTCCGTCCTTGGACGGGAACATTGGTGTCGGCGTCAGGAGGCGGACCATGCCGAGCAAGGAACCGCGTACGGAACTGGATTCCCGGTACAGCAGTGCCGGGGCGACCGCGACCCCGTGGGCCGACGCCGTGCGGCAGCTCAAGTCGGCCGAGCTCTTCTGGATCTCGTCCGTACGCCCCGACGGGCGCCCGCACGTCACACCGCTGCCCGCGGTCTGGCTGGACGGTGCGCTGCACTTCTGCACGGGCCCCGATGAGCGCAAGGCACGGAACGTGGCGGCCAACCCCGAGGTCGTGCTGACCACCGGCATCAACCTCTGGGACAAGGGCCACGACCTGGTCGTGGAGGGCGCCGCGGTCCGGATCACCGACGAGGACAGGCTGCGGCGCCTCGCGGCGGCGTGGGAGGAGAAGTACGGCAGGTTCTGGCACTACGAGGTACGGGACGGCTGCTTCCACCACGGGGCGGGCCACGCGTACGTCTTCGAGGTGGCGCCCCGCACCGCCTTCGGTTTCGGCAAGGGCGAGCCGTTCAGCCAGACGCGCTGGCGCTTCACGTGAGGACAGAGGGACACCTCATCTGACACGAGGAGACATCTGATGGACTGGACACTCGAAGTGGTGATGGTCCCTGTCACCGACATGGAGCGCGCCAAGGACTTCTACGAGAACCGGTGCGGCTTCAAGGCGGACCTGGACACCACGGTCGCCCCGGGTGTGCGCGTCATGCAGTTCACCCCGCCCGGTTCGCGCTGCTCGTTCGCCATGGAGACCGGATTGCCGCCCGCTCCCGGCGCCTCGGCGATGACGCCGGGCTCGCTGCACGGACTGCAGCTGTGCGTCACGGACATCGTGGCCGCGCGGGCCGAGCTCGCGGAGCGCGGCGTGGACGTGACGCCCGTACTGCACGTGGGCCCCGACGGCTGGGCCGAGGGAACGGGGGACACCTGGAACGGCTTCTGCTTCTTCAAGGATCCGGACGGCAACGGCTGGACGGTTCAGGAGGCTCCGAGTCCGCTTTCGGAGCGGTGACACGGGGTGCGGCGTCGCGCTGACAGGGCCCCCGCGCCCTGATGTACTCGGCCCATGGAATACACACTCGAGGTGATCCCGCTCCCCGTCAGTGACGTCGACCGGGCCATGGAGTTCTACCGCGACAAGCTCGGCTTCCACGTGGACATCGACCAGGAGGTCATGCCGGGCCTGCGCATCGTCCAGCTGACCCCGCCGGGGTCCGGCTGTTCCATCGCCCTCGCCGACACCCTCTGGGACACGATGGACGGACCGACGCCGGCCCCCGGTTCCTACCAGGGCCTCCAACTGTGCGTCGCCGACGCGAAGGCGGCGCACGCCGAGCTGACGGCACGCGGCCTGGAGGTCTCGGAGCCGGTGGCGCATGCGCCACAGGACGGCGGGACGTTCATGTACTTCAAGGACCCGGACGGCAACGGCTGGGCGATCCAGGAGTACCGGGTGCGGGCGTCCACGCCTCTGCGGGAGGCGATCGTGGGCGCCCCGTAAGGGGCGCGGGGAACTGCGCGAGCAACCGCAGAAAGGCCGCAGACGCATCTGCCTGGTATTCCGGCAGATGCGTCTGCGGCCTTTCGTGGACTGAGCACGCAGTTCCCCGCGCGCCTAGCGGCAGCGCTACAGCACCGGCAGGTTCTTCCGCAGCTCGAAGGCCGTGACCTCGCTGCGGTACTCCTCCCATTCCTGCTTCTTGTTGCGCAGGAAGAAGTCGTAGACGTGCTCGCCGAGCGTCTCGGCGACCAGTTCCGACCGCTCCATCAGCGCAATCGCCTCGCCCAGGTTCTGCGGCAGCGGCTCGATGCCCATCGCGCGGCGTTCGGCGTCCGAGAGGGCCCAGACGTCGTCGTCGGCGCCCGGCGGGAGCTCGTAGCCCTCCTCGATGCCCTTGAGGCCCGCGGCGAGCAGCACCGCGTACGTCAGGTACGGGTTCGCGCCCGAGTCGATCGAGCGGACCTCCACCCGCGCCGAGCCGGTCTTGCCGGGCTTGTACATCGGGACGCGGATCAGTGCCGAGCGGTTGTTGTGGCCCCAGCAGATGTACGAGGGTGCCTCGCCGCCCGCGCCCGCCGTGCGCTCCGAGCCGCCCCAGATGCGCTTGTAGGAGTTCACCCACTGGTTGGTGACCGCGGAGATCTCGGCGGCGTGCTTGAGGAGGCCCGCGATGAAGGAGCGGCCCACCTTGGAGAGCTGGTACTCGGAGCCGGACTCGTAGAAGGCGTTGCGGTCGCCCTCGAAGAGGGAGAGGTGCGTGTGCATGCCCGAGCCCGGGTGCTCGGAGAAGGGCTTGGGCATGAAGGTCGCGTTGACCCCCTGCTCCAGCGCGACCTGCTTCATGACCAGACGGAACGTCATGATGTTGTCGGCCGTGGAGAGCGCGTCCGCGTAACGGAGGTCGATCTCCTGCTGGCCGGGGGCGCCCTCGTGGTGGCTGAACTCGACCGAGATGCCCATGGATTCGAGCATCGTGATGGCCTGCCGGCGGAAGTCCATCCCGACGTTCTGCGGGGTGTGGTCGAAGTAGCCGGAGTTGTCGGCGGGGGTGGGCCGCGAGCCGTCCAGCGGCTTGTCCTTCAGGAGGAAGAACTCGATCTCGGGATGGGTGTAGAAGGTGAACCCGAGGTCGGAGGTCTTCGCCAGGGCACGCTTCAGGACGTAACGCGGGTCCGCGAAGGACGGTGAGCCGTCCGGCATGAGGATGTCGCAGAACATCCGGGCGGTACCGGGGGCCTCCGCGCGCCAGGGCAGGACCTGGAACGTCGACGGGTCCGGCTTGGCGATCATGTCCGACTCGTACACCCGGGCGAATCCCTCGATCGCCGAGCCGTCGAAGCCGATGCCTTCGTCGAAGGCCTGCTCCAGCTCAGCGGGAGCCACCGCGACCGATTTCAGGAAGCCGAGGACATCCGTGAACCACAGGCGTACGAACCGGATGTCGCGCTCCTCCAGTGTCCGGAGCACGAATTCCTGCTGCTTGTCCATCTTCCGCTTCCACCCATCCTTGCTGGTCAGGCCGCCTGCGTCCGCACTGTCCTCGCGCCGTGTTCGCGCTGTGCTTGTCGTCGGGGACACATCGGGGCACATGAGCATCCCACCACACCGTTACGAGCGCGTTGCGGGCCATGTGCCGCCCTGTGCCCATAGTGCCTGCTGATCGGCGTGCCCGTAACAGCGGGCGGCTCGGACTGCCCCTACAGCCCGCCGCGCTCGCCCATTACGATCAGCGCACCGCTCCATCATGTTCCGCACCGCGCGCCCCGCCCTTTCCGTCGTATCGCCGCATCGCCGAAGGACACATCATGGGTTCCGCCAAGAACACGAGCAGCTCGTCCCGCAAGGCCCGGATAGATGAGATGCGCCGGGCAGAGCGCGCACGCGACCGCCGCGGCCGCGTCATCACGATCACTCTGAGCGCGGTGGTGGTCGCCGCGCTCGCCGTGGGCGGTGTCATCCTCTTCCAGCAGGCCGATGACGACTCCGGCACGGTCGCCGACGGGAACGCCGCGCCGAAGTTCAGGACGACCGCGGACGGCGAGAAGGTCTGGGACGCGAAGAAGCTCGGCCGTACACACGTCACCAAGGACGTCAGTTACGCGATGACCCCGCCGGTGGGCGGCGACCACGACCAGGTGTGGATGAACTGCAACGGCGACGTCTACAAGGACGAGCTCCCGGAGCGCCACGCCGTGCACTCCCTGGAGCACGGCGCTGTCTGGGTGACGTACAACGACAAGGCGAAGGCCGCGGACCTGAAGAAGCTCGAGCAGAAGGTCAAGCAGACGCCGTACTCGCTGATGAGTCCCGTCAAGGACCAGAAGGACCCGGTCATGCTGACGGCCTGGGGCCACCAGCGCACGGTGACCGGCGCTTCCGACCCGAAGGTCGCCTCCTTCTTCTCCACCTACGTACAGGGCAAGCAGACCCCCGAGCCGGGGGCCGCATGCACGGGTGGCAAGTCCCAGTGAGGCGGCGCACCTGTTGGGTGGTCGGGGCTCTCGCGACGGCTGTGGTGGCCGGCGGCGGGATCACCGTCGCGGTCGCCTCGTCGGACGGCTCGTCCTCCGCGTCCTCCCCCTCCACGGAGTCGGCCGACGCGGGCTTCGCCCGGGACATGGCGACGCATCACCAGCAGGCCGTGGAGATGTCGTACATCGTGCGCGACCGCACGAAGGACGAGGAGATCCGCCGCCTCGCGTACGACATCGCCCAGACCCAGGCGAACCAGCGGGGCATGCTGCTCGGCTGGCTCGACCTGTGGGAGCTGCCGAAGGTGCCCGAGAAGGCGCCGATGGAGTGGATGGAGATGGGGGGCATGCCGCCGGGCGAGGACGGCGCCCTGATGCCCGGGATGGCGACGAACACCGAGCTGAAGAAGCTCGGCAAGCTGGACGGGCGGGCCGCCGAGGTGCGCTATCTGCAGCTGATGATCAAGCACCACAAGGGCGGGGTCCATATGGCCGAGGGGTGTGTGGACCGGTGCCAGGTGGGAGCTGAGGTGCGGCTCGCGCGGGGGATGGTGGAGTCGCAGGAGTCGGAGATCGAGCTGATGACGGATCTGCTGAAGGCGCGGGGGGCGAGGCCGTGATTTTCCCCAACCCCGCCCCTTCCCGAAAACCGTGCCTGCGCCCCGGACCTGCCTGGGGCTCCGCCCCGGCCCCGCGTCCTCAATCGCCGGACGGCTGAATTTTCAGCCGTCCGGCGATTGAGGACGCCCCCGCGCAGCGGGTTTTCGGGAAGGGGCGGGGTTGGGAAATGTAAACCCCCTCACGCCACCCGCAGCAACTCCTCCCGCAGCAACCGCCCCCGCAGCTCCTCCCCCCGCACGAACCTCTCCACCTCCCCCACCGCGAACTCCCCGAGCCTGCGCACCTCGCTCCCCTGCGCCCCCGCGACATGCGGGGTGACAAGGACGTTCGGGAGCGTGAGCAGGGGGTGCCCGGCCGGCAGTGGCTCGGGGTCCGTCACGTCCAGGAACGCGTCGAGGCGGCCCGCCCCGCACTCCCTGGCCAGCGCCTCCGTGTCGACCAGTGAGCCGCGCGCCGTGTTGATGACGGTGCCTCCGTCGGGGACCAGCTTCAGCATCTCCTCGCTCACCATGCCCCGCGTCTCGGGGAGTTGGGGCGCGTGGACGCTGACGATCGAGCTGCTCCGGCACAGTTCCGAGAGGTCGACGAGCTCCACGCCGAGCCCGGCCGCCCCCTCCCTCGTGACGTACGGATCGGTGAGCAGCACGCGCAGCCGGGCGTCGGACGCGCGCAGCCCGGCGATGACCCCACGGCCGATGCGGGACGCGCCGATGATGCCGATGGTGCGGGCGTCGGCGCCCGTCCGCTCGGTGAAGGGCGGCCACCCGGCGGCGTATCTCGCCGCGGTCGACAGCGCGCCCTTCGCCGCGAACGTGATCGCGGCGAGCGTGTAGGCCACGACGGGCCCCGCGTTGGCGTCGGCCGCCGATGTGACCGCCACACCCCGGTCCCACAGCGCGTCCGTCACCACGGGCTTCACCGATCCGGCGGCATGTACGAGGACCCGCAGCCGAGGGGCGTGGGCGAGGACCTCCGCCGTGACGGGCGGGCAGTTCCAGCCGGTGACCAGGATCTCCGTGTCGGCGAGCACCGCGAGCGCGTCGGCCCCGGTGAGCGGACCGGCCAGCAGGGCCGGCGCCAACTCCACGGTCCGGGCGAGCCGTTCACGGATGTCGGGGGCGAACACCCGGTCCGCCACGTCCGCGCTCATGGCGAGCACCGCGTTCGGTCGGCCTTTCAACTCTGCCTGGTCTGCCACGCGTGACCATCCCTCGTAGTAACCGGTTACCCAACAGCGCCTGGAGGCTAGGCCGAAGTCGGGACAGCGGTCAAGAGATCGCGGGGCCAAGGGGGTTGACCGGCGTTAGTAACCGCTTTAGATTCCGGTCACCTTGTTCCGACAACGGAGGGGCTGCCGTGTCAGCGGTGACGAAGGACCGGACGGAAACCGAGGCGGTGAAGCCGCCCGGCGAGCGCAGTAACCGGCCAAATGGCAACAAACTCAAGCGTGATGAGCGATGGAAACGGTTTCGCTCCTCGCGAGTCCTGCTGCTGCTCATGGCCCCGGGAGTCGCGTACTTCCTGGTGTTCCACTACGGCGCGTTCATCGGGAACGCCGTCGCCTTCAAGGAGTACGTCCCCTTCGACGGCCTCTGGGCCAGCCCCTGGGTCGGCTTCGAGAACTTCGACCGGATGTTCGGCGACCCGGACTTCTGGCACGCGACCTGGAACACGCTCTTCCTCGCGGTGCTCCAGCTGGTCTTCTTCTTCCCGGTCCCGCTCGGCCTGGCCCTGCTCCTGCACAGCCTGACCTCGGACCTGACGCGGCGCTTCGTGCAGTCGGTGGTCTATCTGCCGCACTTCCTGTCGTGGGTCATCGTCGTCGCCCTGTTCCAGCAGGTGCTCGCCGACACCGGTCTCCTCAACTCCGTGCTCGGGCAGGCGGGTCTGCACTCCGTCGACATCATCGGCAACCCGGACGCCTACCCGGCGCTCGTCGTCGCGCAGGTCGTCTGGAAGGACGCCGGCTGGGGCACGATCATCTTCCTCGCCGCGCTGATGCAGGTGGACGAGCAGCAGTACGAGGCCGCCGCCATCGACGGGGCGGGCCCCTGGCGCCGCTTCTGGCACGTGACGCTGCCGTCCATCCGGCCGGTCGTCATCCTGCTGCTGATCATGCGGCTCGGCGACATCCTCTCCGTCGGCTTCGAACAGATGCTGCTGCAACGGCAGTCGGTGGGGCCTGAGGCCGGTGAGGTGCTCGACACCTTCGTCTTCTGGCAGGGCATCGTCGGCGGCGACACCGGATACGCCGCGGCGGCGGGCCTGTTCAAGGGCGTGGTCGGCGCGATTCTCGTCTTCGCGGCCAACAAGGTCGCTCATCGCCTCGGCGAGCAGGGGGTCTACAAGTGAGCACGAAAACCGCCGCCGCCGAGATACGGCCCGGGCGGCCTGTGCGTCGCGCACGCCCCGCACGCCCCCCTCGCCCCTCCTGGATGGAGAAGCCGAAGCCGGTCACCCAGGTGGCCAAGGCGCTGGCGATCGTCACCATCCTGGTCATGGTCTTCGTGCCGTTCCTGGTGATCGTCTCGACGTCGTTCGCCTCCAACCGCGAGGTCATCGCCAACGGCGGCTGGGTCCTGTGGCCCACGCACCCGACCCTGCGCGCCTACGAGCAGGTCTTCGCGGGCGGCATCGTCACCAAGGCGCTCGGGGTCAGCGCCGGCATCACCATCATCGGCACCCTCGCCTCGCTCGCGTGCACCACGTTCCTCGCGTACGCGCTGAGCCGCCCCAAGGTGTACGGCGGGAAGCCGATCCTGCTGATCGTCCTGTTCACGTTCCTCTTCCCGCCCGGCATGATCCCCGCGTTCCTGCTGGTCAAGGGCACGGGAATGCTGGAGAGTTACAGCGCGCTGATCGTCCCCGTCCTCATCAACGTCTTCAATCTGGTCGTCCTGCGCGGCTTCTTCCAGGGCGTTCCCGAGGAGCTGTACGAGGCGGCGCGGCTGGACGGCGCGAACGACTGGCAGATCCTGTGGCGGGTCGTGCTGCCGCTCTCCAAGGCGGCCCTCGCGGTGGTCGGCCTCTTCTACGCGGTGAGCTACTGGAACGCCTGGTTCCATGCCTCGATCTACCTGGAGTCCGATCACTGGCCGCTCCAGCAGGTCCTGCGTACGTACGTCATGGGCGGCTCGCAGATCGCGGACACCGGGCTGAGCGATGCCGCGAACGTGTCCGCCCCGCAGACGATGCAGATGGCCGTCCTGGTGATCGCCACCGTGCCGATCCTGCTCGTCTACCCCTTCCTGCAGAAGTACTTCACCAAGGGCGTGCTCACGGGCGCCATCAAGAGCTGAGCCAACTTCCCCGCACTTCCGAAAGGTTGACACTGTGTCCGGTTCCTCGATGTCGCGTCGTACGCTGCTGCGCTCCATAGCCGTCGGCGGGGCCGCGGTCGCCGCCCCCTCCCTGCTCACCGCCTGCTCCACCGATTCGAGCGGCGGCGGTTCGGTCAGCAACGCCAACAAGAAGGCGGCGCCC
Source organism: Streptomyces sp. NPDC033180 (assembly GCF_055577645.1). NCBI lineage: Bacteria > Bacillati > Actinomycetota > Actinomycetes > Kitasatosporales > Streptomycetaceae > Streptomyces > Streptomyces sp. NPDC033180. The sequence goes on from NZ_JBVIPU010000001.1 coordinate 564,503, forward strand.
TGGCCGACGTACACGCCCGCCAAGGGCCCGAAGCCCGACCTCGCACCCAGCACAGAGGGTGTACAACCCGGGTTCACCAAGTACCCGGAGAAGCTGGTCGCCGCGACGGCCGAGAAGCCGGGCACCGGCAAGCAGAAGATCAAGGTCATGACCATCACCTACGGCACACCGCCGAAGCCGGTCGGATCGAACAAGTACTGGCAGGCGATGAACGAGGCCCTCGGTGTCGAGGTCGAGTTCTCGGTGGTGCCGGACGCCGACTTCCGCTCCAAGATGTCCACCCTGATGTCCGGCGACGACCTGCCCGACATGATCAACTTCGGTGGCGGGTACGTGCTTCCGCGCGAGTCGCAGTTCGTGAAGTCGCGGTGCGCGGACCTGTCGGAGTACCTCTCCGGAGACGCGGTCAAGGACTACCCGAACCTCGCCAACATCCCGACGTACGCGTGGGAGGGCATGGGCCGCGTATCCGGTCGGATCTACGGCCTGCCGGTCGAGCGCGCCAAGGTGCAGGGCGCGATGTTCATCAACCGCGAGGCCTTCCACGAGGCCGGTTACAAGCCGGGGATGGCCGCGGCCGACTTCCAGACGATGGCCAGGGAGGCCTCGCGCAACAAGAAGTCCGCGCTCGGCGCATCGTCGGTCGGCTTCTTCGGCTACCTCTACCACGCGATGTGGCACGGCGCCCCGAACCAGTGGCAGATCAAGAACGGCAAGGTCACCGACATGTACGGGACCGACGAGTTCAGGGCAGCCCTCGAGTACATGTCCAAGATACGCAAGGCGGGCTCGTACAACTCCGATGCCACCTCGATCTCCCAGGTCGACCTCAAGACGCAGTTCTACAACGGCACGGTCCGCTCGATGACGGACGGCTGGGGCGCGGTCATCTCCAACGCGCAGGGCATCAAGGACGAGTTCACACTGGATGCCGCCGTGCCGTACGTGGTCGAGGGCGCGACGCCCGTCTACCAGCAGAACCGCGGCTGTTTCGGATACACCGTCATCAAGAAGGCCTCCAAGGACCGCGTCAAGCTGATGCTGCGGGTGCTCGACTGGCTGGCGTCGCCGTTCGGCTCCAAGGAGTACGAGCTGATGCACTCGGGGGTCGAGGGCACGCACTTCGAGTACGACAAGAGCGGCGACCCGATCGCCAACTCCCTCGGCCTGGTGGAGAACAAGACGAACCTCCCCTTCGCCTACCTCATGGACGCGCCGCAGCCGCTGTACTTCCCCGGCTACCCCGATCTCACCAAGCGGCTGCACACGTGGGAGAAGGCGGTCGTGCCGAACCTTGTCCGTGACGATCACTGGGGCCTGATGTCGGACACGTACAACCGGCAGGGCGCGTCCATGCAGCAGGTGGTCGAGGACGGAGTGACGGCGATCGTCTCGGGCCGCAGGAAGCTGTCCGACTGGGACGCCGTCTACAAGAAGTGGCAGACGCAGGGCGGCGAGAAGTCACGCGAGGAGTTCGCGAAGGAGTACGAAGCCGCGCACTGATCCGGGGGCGGGCGCGGGATGATGGTCCGGGGATGATGGTCCGGGGACGATGGTCCGGGGTGGTGCTGCCGTGGGGGCAACGCTGCCCCGGCGGTGGGTGCTGCCGTGGGCAACGCCGCCCGGCGGTGGTGCTGCCGTGGGGGCAACACCGCCCCGGACGCTGCTACTTGACGCGGAGACTGCTGTGACGCGGAGACTGCTGATTGCCGCGGAGCGTGCTGCGTGACGCGGATACTGCCAGCGGATACTGCTAGATGAGGAGACACAGTGGGCGAGCGGGCCACCATCCGCGATGTGGCGGCGCGGGCGGGCGTCTCGGTCGCGACCGTCTCGCGGGTCCTCGCGGGCAACTACCCGACGTCGACGGCGTCGCGGGCGAAGGTGCTGCGCGCGGTCAAGGACCTCGACTACGTCGCCAACGCGCACGCGCGCGCGTTGGCGGGCGCGGGCCGCAAGACGATCGCGGTGCTCATGTTCGACGTGGTCAGCTCCTTCTACGCGAACGTCGCGCAGGGCGTGGAGATGGAGGCCGCCCAGCGGGGCAGGCTCACGCTGGTCGCGTCGACGAACAGCGACCCGGCACGCGAGCTCGCCCTGGTGCAGATGATGCGCGAACAGGCCGCCGAGGCGGTGGTGTTGGTGGGCGGCGTCATCGAGGACGACGAGTACCGCGAGCGGATGGCGCGGTACGCGCAGGCGCTTGCCGCGGCGGGCTCCCGGCTGGTGCTGTGCGGGCGCCCGGCGCCGGCGCCGGATGTCCCCGCGCTGGTCGTCGAGTACGACAACGAGGCGGGCGCGTACGCGATCACGAGCCACCTGCTGGGCGCGGGCCACCGCAGGATAGCCCTGATCGGCTACCAGCCAGGACACACCACGGGCGAGGACCGTGTCGCCGGCTATCTGCGCGCGCTGGCCGACCACGGGGTGCCGCGCGAGGAGGCGATCCTGCACGGCATCGGCTTCGGACAGAACCACGGTTACGAGGCGATCATGGACCTCCTGAAGAAGGCGGACGGAAAGCCGGACTTCACGGCGGTGTTCGCTGGTGACGACAGGGTGGCGGCGGCCACGGTGATCGCACTGCGGGAGTACGGGCTGCGGGTCCCGGAGGACATCTCGGTGGTCGGCTACAACGACGACCCGGTGGCGGCGGACATCACTCCCGGCCTGACGACGGTGCACATCCCCGCGGAGGAAATGGGCCGGACGGCGGTGCGGCTTGCTCTGGCGGGGGCGCCTCGGGCGGGCCAGGAGAGGCATCTGCTGGGGACGCACATTGTGATCCGGGAGAGTGTGCGGGGGCTCCGGGGGAGCCGGGGCGCCACTTCGTAGTGGCCCTGCGGTATCCCCTTTACCGCCGCTGCGCGGCGGGTGTCCCCCACCCACCCACCCGATTACCCGGCGGCGACCCCGGGAACGACCGCCTCATGCCAGCCCGGGGGTACACCCTGAACCGCCGCTCCACGGCGGGTGTCCCCCACCCACCCACCCGATCACCCCGCAGCGGCCCCGGGAACGCCCACCTCATGACAGCCCGGGGGTACACCCTGAGCCAACCGCTCCGCAGCGGAACCACCCACCCACCCGAACACCCCCCGCGATGGCCCCACGGAACGGAAACAGCCACCCCCTGACAGCCCAGCGGTACACGCGGAACCGCCGCTGCGCGGCGGATGTCTCCCGCCCGCCCACCCGATTGCCCTGCGTCGAGCCGGGGGGGTGTCGCAGCATTGCGCAGGCACCGCAGACCGCCGCTACGCGGGGCAATCGGGTGGGTGGGCGGGAAAGACTTCCGCGCAGCGGCCGGCCTGGACGAACGACGGCCCACACGACGCAGCCCACATACCACCGGGCAACCGGATGGGCGGGCGGGAAAAATCCGCCCCGCAGCGGCGGGCCACGACGAAGGGTCCACGCGGCGCAGCCCAGATACCGCCGGGCGATCGGGGGGGGAGCGGGGCGGCCGTCGGCCTAGGTGAACGGCCCGCACGGCGTGGCCGAGATGCCGCCGGGTGATCGGGTGGGTGAGTGGGAGAGATTCGTGGGCGGCGAACCGCCCGCACCGCCTAGCCCGCGCCCCCGCAGCTAGGCGGGAACAAGGTGGCGCGGAGCCGCGGTCAGGGGGCGCCGCCGGGGCACGTGGCCAGCACCGCCCCCGCCACGCCCCCCGGGGCGTCCCGCATCACCAAGTGGCCCGACGGCTCCGCCACGCGGAAGGCCGCGTCCAGCGCGACGGCAAGGGATCGCTGCCGGGCGAGCCACCCCACCGTGCCCCCGGCATACGCGGCGAGGACCGTCACCGGAAGCCGCCCCGGCAGGGGGAACTCCTCCCGGAGCGCGGCGAGTTCGACCGCGGCGTCGGTGTACGTCGCGTACTCCAGCAGCGCACCCCGCAGCACCCGACTCGCCCCATAGACCTGCCTCACCACCCCCGCCGACGCCCCGTCACCCCGAACCGCCACCCTCCGCAACACAGGCCCCACCGCCCGCGGCAGCCCCACCCCACCCAGTACCACCCCGCCCGCCCGAGCCACCGCCACCCGCACCCCGCGCGGGACCCTCACCCTCGGACGCTCCTCGATGCTGGAGTCGACCAGGACCAGGCCCGACGTCCGCTCCGGGAAGAGGCGGGCGAACGCCTCGCAGTGGAAGCCCGCGAGGGAGTGTCCGGCCACGGTGGCCGGACCGGACAGGCCCAGCGCGTCCAGGATTCGCGCGATCCGCTCGGCCTCGCCCGCAAGCGTGGGCGCCACGCGCGCGTGCCCGCTCAACCCCGACCCCGGCCGGTCGAAGCGGACGACGGTCCGCCACGGAGCGAGGCGCTCCACCACCGCGTCCCAGTCGAACCACGCGAGGCCGAGACCCGCGCTCAGCACGCACACCGGCCCGCTCCCCGTCACGCGCACGTGGTGCGGCACTCCCCCGATGCGTACGAAACTCATCCGCGCCGCACCAGCGCACGCGCGAGCAGCCCCAGCCACACCGCGATCAACAGCACCTGTAGCCGCTGCCCCACCCCAAGACCCCACGTACCGTGCCCCGCGTCGAAGGCGGCGACGGCGCCCAAGGTCCAGGCGGTGGCGGCCAGTTCGAGGAGGACGAGGAGGGCGAGGAGGACGAGGTGGAGGCCCGGGGAGCGCGCCAGGGAGGGCAGGTACCCGTGCCTCCGCGCCGCGAGCGTCAGCGCCACCATCCCCACCAGCGCCCCCGTCACCGCGACACTGCTGCTCACCGCGTGCGCCGTGTGCGTCGCGGGCACGAGCCCCGCCCGCTCGCTTGCCACGCAGGCCGCGTCGGCGGTCGGCGCGCAGCTCAGCGGCAGCCGGGAGTCGACCGCGGTGGCCACCCCGAACAGGGCCAGCCCCGCCCACCCCGCGACCGTGCTCCACCGGCGCGGCAGCCACAGCAGCGCACCCACCGCGCCCGCGAGGACCAGCAGCCCGGCGGTCAGGTCGGCCGTGCGGAACAGCGTGCCGTACGGCTGGTCCTGGGCGGCGAGTTCACTGACGTACGAGCTCAGCGGCGAGAGCCCCGTGCCGAGGAGGGGTTCGATGAGCCACGTGCTGTAGGCGAGCGCACCGAGTGCCAGGAGGGCCGAGATGGCGCCGGTACGAGCTGGGGCGGGGCGGGGCTCCGACGGTGCGGTGGGCGGCACGGCGGGGAGGACGGCGCTAGTCGGCGGCAGCACGCGTGTCCCCCGGGGAGGGAGGCGCGTCCCGAACGGGTGATGCGGTCCGCACCGGTTTGTCCGTAGTCGTCATGGGCTCATGATCAGTGGAGTACCGGGGGCCCGCACGTCGCGGGATACCCGCCGGGGGTAAGGTTCCGCCCATGGCGGCCATGAAGAGATCAGCGCACGGCGGCAGGCAGCTCCTGCTGCTCGCAGCGCTGCTCTTCGGCATCGTGACGATGCATACGCTCGGCCATCCGACGGGACACTCGTCGGGTCAGGCGGCAGGCCACTCGTCGAGCCCCGCAGCAGGCCACCACGCGTCGAGCCCCACGACGGGGCACTCGTCGAGTCACGGGAGCGGGCCCGAACAGGCCACCGCCCCGCTTGAGATGAGCGCGGGCGGCTCGGCGCCGCCGGGTCCGCCCCACGTCACCGGCCACGCTCGCGTGGCGACAGCCGTGGACGAAGGCGCAGGCATGGCCGGGATGGACCCGCTGTCCGTCTGCCTGGCCGTCCTCGCCGCGCTCACCCTCGTACTGCTGCTGAAGGCGGGCCTGCTGCGGCCCGGCGGCTTCACCGTCCCCTCCCGTGCGCCCGCCCGGCTGCCCGACGGACTGCGGCCCAATCCGCCGCCGCCCCGCATACTCCTCTCCCACCTCTCGGTGCTGCGCATTTAGGCCGACGCACCGGCTGCTCCGCGCTGCCCGCGTCCTGGTGGGTCCTCGATGGGAACCTCCGGGCGTCGAGCGGTGTATCAGAAGCAGCAGATGCGCCCATCTGCACGCACCACTACGACGAGGTGTACTCAGCCATGCGCACTCAACCCCCGCGCACCCCTTCGCGCCGCGCGCTGCTCGGCGCCGCGGCCGCCGTCGCCGGTTCGGGAATCCTGACGGCCTGTTCCGGCTCGGAGCCGGGCTCCGGCCACGCCGGACACGGCGGCGGCTCCGAACCTACGGGCAACCCCAAGGGCAACCCCGAGGGCTATGTCGACCCGTCCGGCAGGGAAGTCGCCGCAGCGGAGAAGAAGCGGCCCGGCGGCGGCTCGGTCCGCGAGGTGAAGCTCACGGCCATGACGGCCGAGCTCGACCTCGGTGGCCGCACGGTCAAGACCTGGGCGTACGGCGACCGACTGCCCGGCAAGGAAGTCCGCGTCACCGCGGGCGACACCCTCGCCCTCACGCTCGCCAACCACCTCCCCCGGGCCACGTCCCTGCACTGGCACGGCCTTGCCCTGCGCAACGACATGGACGGCGTCCCCGGCCTCACCCAGCGGAGCATCAAGCCGGGCGCCGACTTCACGTACCGCTTCGCGGTGCCGCACCCGGGGACGTACTGGTTCCATCCCCACTCGGGCACCCAGCAGGACCGCGGTCTGTACGCACCACTGATCGTCGAGGACCCCAAGGAGCCCTTGCAGTACGACAAGGAGTGGGTCGTCGTCCTGGACGACTGGCTCGACGGGGTGGACGGCTCCACCCCGGACGCCGTGCTCGCGGAACTCAGCAAGGGCATGGGCGGCCACGACATGGGCGGCGCCGGTGACGAGAGGGGCGAGGGAGACGGCACGGGCGAGACGGGCGGCATGGGCGACACGGGCGGCATGGACCACGGCGGGCACGACATGTCGAGCGCGTCGAAGGCGTCGCGGAAGACCGCCGCGTCCCCGAAATCCACCCCGTCCTCCCCCCGCCCCTCCCGCCCCTCCCGCATGATGATGGGCGCCAAGAGCGACCTGCTGGGCGGCGACGCGGGCGACGTGGCCTACCCCCACTATTTGGTCAACGGCCGTACGCCGGACGCCCCCTCCTCCTTCAAGGCCCGCCCCGGCGACCGCATTCGCCTGCGCATCATCAACGCGGGCGGCGACACGGCCTTCCGGGTGGCGCTCGGCGGCCACGAGATGACGGTGACGCACACGGACGGCTTCCCGGTGGAGCACGCCAAGACGGACGCGCTGCTGCTCGGCATGGGCGAGCGCTATGACGTCCTGGTCACCGCCAAGGACGGCGCGTTCCCGCTGACCGCGGCGGCCGAGGGCAAGAAGGCGGCAGCCCTGGCAGTCCTCCGCACGGGCGGCGGCGCGACACCCGCCCCCTCGACCCGCCCCAGGGAGCTGAAGGGCCGTCTCCTGACGGCGGACAAGCTGCGGGCGGCACGCTCGGTGGCCCTCCCGTCCCGCAAGCCGGACCGCACGATCAGGCTTCAACTGACCGGCGGAATGGCGAAGTACGACTGGGCCTTCGACAAGAAGCCCTACTCCCCCGCCCGCCGCCACCCGGTCCGCGCGGGCGAACGGGTCCGCCTGGTCTTCGCAAACTCGACGACGATGTGGCACCCGGTCCACCTGCACGGCCACACCTTCACCCTGGCGAACACAGAAAACGGCCCCCGCAAGGACACCGCGATCATCTTGCCGAACGGCACCCTGACGGTGGACTTCGAAGCCGACAACCCGGGCCTGTGGATGATCCACTGCCATAACGTCTATCACTCGGAGGCAGGAATGATGACGGTACTGGGCTACCGCAGCTGACGGTCCTGAGCTACCGCAGCTGCCCGTCCTGGGCCACCGCAGCTGACCGTCCTCGGCTGCCGCACTGACCGGCCGCCACCCCGTGGAGCGCCCCTGGCGGGGCGCTCCGCGTGGGGCGCCACACACCCGCCCCGCAGGGCATCGCGTCGCTTTGACGATTACACTGGGCCTCGTGCCTCAACTACGCCTCGCCCTGAATCAGATCGACTCGACCGTCGGCGATCTCGCCGGGAACGTCGAGGCGATCGTCCATTGGACCCGGCACTCCGCCGAGCAGGGAGCGCACCTCGTCGCGTTTCCCGAAATGGCGCTGACCGGCTATCCCGTCGAGGACCTCGCCCTGCGGTCGTCCTTCGTCGACGCCTCCCGGGAGGCGCTGCGCGCGCTCGCCGTGCGGCTGAACGACGAGGGGTACGGCGAGCTACCGGTCGTCGTCGGCTATCTCGACCGCACCGAGGAGGCCAAGCCGAAGTACGGCCAGCCGGCGGGCGCCCCGCGTGACGCCGCCGCCGTCCTGCACCGCGGCGAGGCCATCCTGACGTACTCCAAGCACCACCTGCCGAACTACGGCGTCTTCGACGAGTTCCGTTACTTCGTGCCGGGCGAGACCCTGCCGATCCTGCGCGTGCACGGCGTCGACGTCGCGCTCGCCATCTGCGAGGACCTCTGGCAGGACGGCGGCCGCGTCCCCGCGACGCGCACCGCGGGCGCGGGGCTGCTGCTCTCCATCAACGCGTCGCCGTACGAGCAGAACAAGGACGACGTCCGCCTGGAGCTCGTGCGCAAGCGCGCGCAGGAGGCGGGCTGCACCACCGCCTACCTCGCCATGATCGGCGGCCAGGACGAGATCGTCTTCGACGGGGACTCGGTCGTCGTGGACCGGGACGGCGAAGTCATCGCGCGGGCCCCGCAGTTCGCCGAGGGGTGTGTCGTCCTCGATCTGGATCTCCCGGCCGCCGCTCCCGAGGCGCCGTCGGGCATCGTCGACGACGGACTGCGCATCGAGCACGTCACCGTCTCGCAGGAACCCCTCGCCGCGTACGAGCCGGAACTCACCGGTGGGTACGCCGAGCGGCTCGATGACGACGAAGAGGTGTACTCGGCGCTGGTCGTCGGGCTGCGTGCGTACGCCGCGAAGAACGGATTCAGCAGCGTTCTGATCGGCCTCTCCGGAGGCATCGACTCCGCCCTCACCGCCGCGATCGCCTGCGACGCGCTCGGCGCGCAGAACGTGTACGGCGTCGCCATGCCGTCGCGCTACTCCTCGGACCACTCCATCAGCGACGCGGAGGATCTCGCACGGCGTACGGGGCTGAACTTCCGTACCGTGCCGATCGCCCCGATGTTCGACGCGTACATGGGGTCGCTCGGTCTCACCGGGCTCGCCGAGGAGAACCTCCAGTCGCGGCTGCGCGGCACGATGCTGATGGCCCTCTCCAACCAGGAGGGCCACATCGTCCTCGCGCCGGGCAACAAGTCCGAGCTGGCGGTGGGGTACTCGACGCTCTATGGCGACTCGGTCGGTGCGTACGGGCCGATCAAGGACGTCTACAAGTCCTTGATCTTCCGGCTCGCCGAGTGGCGCAACCGCGCGGCCGGCGACCGTGGCCAGACGCCGCCGATCCCCGAGAACTCCATCAGCAAGCCGCCGAGCGCGGAGCTGCGGCCCGACCAGGTGGACACGGACTCGCTGCCGGACTACCCGGTCCTCGACGCGATCCTGGAGATGTACGTCGACCGGGACCAGGGCGCGGACACGATCGTCGCCGCGGGGTACGACCGGGAGCTGGTCGTGAAGACGCTGCGGATGGTCGACACCGCCGAGTACAAGCGGCGGCAGTACCCGCCGGGCACGAAGATCTCCGCGAAGGGGTTCGGCAAGGACCGCCGGCTGCCGATCACCAATCGGTGGCGGGAGAAGTCCGTCTGACCCGGGGATGGGTGGGAACCGTCCTGTACCGCCGCTGCGCGGCGGATCGTTCCCACCCACCGGATTTCACCCGGCGTGGGACGTCTCACGGTCGTGCACCGAGTGCTCCGCCACCAAGCGCCCACCGCCGGACACGGGCGACCGCAGGTCCACCAGGTACGCCACGCCTGCCACCCCGAGGCCGAGCACGGCAAGGGCCGCGCCCGTCACCGCCGGAGAGGTGACGCCGAGGCCCGCGGCGAGGGCGAGGCCGCCGACCCACGCGCCTCCCGCGTTGGCGAGGTTGAACGCGGCCTGGTTGGCGGAGGAGGCGAGGGACGGGGCCGCCGACGCCTTCTCCATGACCATCAGCTGCAGGGGCGAGCCCGTCGTGAACGCCGCCATGCCGAGCAGCGTCACCGCGAGGGCCGCGCTCCACGCCGTCCCCATCAGGACCGGGAACAGGGCGAGGACCACGACGAGCGCCGTGAGTCCGCCGAAGAGCGTGCCCCGCAGGGAGTGGTCGGCGAGCCGGCCGCCGAGCAGGTTGCCCGCCGTGGCGCCGACGCCGAACAGCGCCAGAAGCAACGTGACGCTGGACTCGGCGTAGCCCGCGGCGTCGGTCAGCATCGGCGTCACATAGCTGTACGCGGAGAACAGTGCCCCGAAGCCGGCCACGGTCGTGCCGAGTGCGAGCCACACCGGAACGCTGCGCAGGGCCCGGAGTTCCCCGCGCAGGCCGCCGCTCTCGCCGTGGCCGTGGTCGGCGGGGACGAGGAGGGCGAGCGCGGCGATCGCCGCGAGGCCGATCGCGCTGACCGCGAGGAACGTCGCGCGCCAGCCGAGCTGCTGTCCCATCGCCGTGGCGACGGGCACGCCCACGATGTTGGCGACGGTCAGGCCGAGGAACATGAGCGAGACCGAGCGCGCCTTGCGCTCGGGAGCGACCAGCCCTGTGGCGACGACCGCGCCGACGCCGAAGAACGCGCCGTGCGGGAGGCCGCTCAGGAAGCGGGCGGCCATCAGCCAGTGGTAGTCGGGGGCCGCCGCCGACAGGGCGTTGCCCGCGACGAAGAGCACCATCAGGCCGATGAGGACCCGCCGGCGCGGCATGCGCGCGGTGACCGCGGCGAGCAGCGGGGCGCCGATGACGACGCCCAGGGCGTACGCCGAGACCAGGTGTCCCGCGGTGGGGATGGATATGTGCAGGTCGTCCGCGACGTTGGGCAGCAGGCCCATCATCACGAACTCGGTCGTGCCGATGCCGAAGGCGCCCACGGCGAGGGCGAGCAGGGCCAGGGGCATGAAGAAACCTTCCGGGGGAGCGCATGAGGGAGTGGTGTTCCGTAAGTTTACGTACGGAACAAAGTCTCTCGGGCTCAGTATTCCGCAAGGTGGAGAGCAGATGTCCGGGACGCCGCCCGGGGGCTACAGTTCCACGCGCGCCGCGATCGGCAGGTGATCGCTGCCCGTCTCCGGCAGCGTCCACGACGACAGCGGCTCGACGCCCTTCACCATGATCTGGTCGATCCGCGCCATCGGGAACGACGCGGGCCAGCTGAAGCCGAAGCCGTCGCCCGCCGCGCCCTGCGTGGACCGCATCTGCGAGGTGACCGCGTTCAGGGCGCGGTCGTTCATCGTGCCGTTCAGGTCGCCGAGCAGCACGACCTTGGAGACCTGCTCGTCGGCGATCGCCTCACCCAGCGCATCAGCGCTGTCGTCACGCTGGTTGGCGGTGAAACCCGCGTCCAGCTTGACCCGCACCGACGGCAGGTGGGCGACGTAGACGGCGACCTCGCCCTTGGGGCTGTTGACCGTCGTGCGCATCGCGCGCGTCCAGCCCAGCTTGATGTCGACGGGCTCGGTGCCGGTCAGGGGGTACTTGCTCCACAGGCCGACCGTGCCCTGCACCGAGTGGTACTTGTACGTGCCGGCCAGGGCCTTCTCGTACGTCGGGACGGCGTCGGCCGTGAGCTCCTCGAGGGCCACGACGTCGGCGCCGGAAGCGGCGACGTCACGGGCGGTGCCCGACGGGTCGGCGTTCTCCGCGTTCACGTTGTGGGTGGCGACCGTCAGATCGCCGCCGGCGCCGGACTTGTCGCTGATCAGGCCGCCGAAGGAGCTGACCCAGATGACCGAGGGCAGCAGCACCGCGATCAGCGCGGTGGCGGACTTGCGGACGAAGCCGACGACAAGCAGCACCGGGATCAGTACGCCGAGCCAGGGCAGGAACGTCTCGATGAGGCTGCCGAGGTTGCCGACGCCGTTCGGGATCTGCGCGTGGAAGAGCATCACCAGGGCGAGCAGCACCGCGACCCCGGCCGTGACGAGCCCGCGCCGCCAGATGCCCCGGTCGCCCCGCCAGCCGTCGGCCAGGCGCCGGAACCGAGACCCCTGGCGGTCGGGTTCCGAACCGCCACTGCCTGTCTCCGTCACATACGCCTGCGCCATACGCTCGTCGCCTCACTGGTGCCGTGCAACCGTCCTCGCCCCTGAAACCCTAGGCGATGATCGGGTGTCCTCCCCGCCGTCCGTGACGGCCGTACGGGACGAGGACGAGCGGGGCGGCGCGGCGGGTTCCGCATCTCCCCGCACAACGGGCCGCTGTGACGAAACGCGCACATTCACCCCGTGGGCCGCAGCCCCGCGAGCACGGTGTCCACCATCCGCTCGGCGAGGTCCTCGTCGAGCGGGGCGTCGGAGCGGAGAACGGTGCGTACGAGCATGGGGCCGACGAAGAGGTCGTTGGCGAGGACGATGTCCACGTCGGCGCGCAGTTCGCCGTTCTCCACGCCGCGGCTCAGCACCCCGAGCATGACGCGGCGCTGGGGTTCGATGACCGTCGCGTGGTACGCGTCCCACAGCTTCGGCAGGCTCTTCATCTGCGCGAACACGTTGTGCAGGAGGGCGGAGGACCGCAGGTTCACGCCGCGCCTGCGCAGGTGGTCGAGGAGGGTGACGAGATCGCCGCGCATGGAGTCCCCCGCCAGCTCGGGCGGGGGGTCGTCCATGGTCCGCAGGATCTCGACGAAGAGCTCCTCCTTGCCGCTCCAGCGGCGGTAGATGGTGGCCTTGCCGACGCCCGCCGTGCGGGCGATCCGTTCGATGGAGATGTCGGCGAGCGGCACGCCGTCCTCGATCATCTTCAGGACACCCTCGACGATCGACCGCTCCACGGCCTCACTGCGGGGGCGTCCCCGGACGCCTTTGGCGCTGTGGCCCACGTCAACTCCGTCTCTCGTCGTCCGGCGCTCTGCCGCGCCGATTCTCCCCTGTCCCGCTCAGCGCCCCGCGCCCACCGGGTCGGCCTTTGACTGCTCGGCCTCCGGCTCCTGGGGTGTGCGGCCCGGCAGGAACAGGGCGACGACCACGACGCCGATCAGGGCGACACCCGCTCCGCAGAGCGCCGTGATGTGCATGGCGTGCAGGAAGGAGTCGTGGGCCGCGGTCACCAGCGGCTCGCCGCGCGGGCCGAGCTTGGCCGCGACGCCGAGGGTGGCCTCGATGGACTCGCCCGCGGCATGCCGTGCGTCGGCGGGCAGCACGGTGAGCTTGTCCTCGACGCCGCTGCGGTAGGCCGCGGAGAGTACGGAGCCGAGCACCGCGATGCCCAGGGCGCCGCCGACCTGCCGGAAGGTGTTGCTCAGGGCGGAGGCGGAGCCGGCCTTCTCGCGGGGCAGCGCCTGCATGATGACGACGCTGGCGGGCGTCATGATGTGCGCCATGCCGGTGCCCATCAGGAAGAAGATGACCTCCAGGATCCAGATCGGCGTATCGGCCTCCAGGGTCGTGAAGGCCGCGAGCATCGCCGCAAGGAGCAGCAGCCCGCCCGTGCACACGGCGCGGACGCCGAAGCGGTCCACGACGAGGCGGGCGCGCGGCGCGAAGATGAGCTGCGCCGCGGCGAGCGGCAGCATCAACAGGCCGGTCTGCAGCGGTGAGTAGCCACGCACACTCTGCGTGTAGAAGACCGCGAAGAACGTCACGCCCATCAGCGCGAAGAAGACGAGCGCGAGGGAGCTGATCGCCGCCGAGAAGACGCGGTTCTTGAAATACGAGATGTCGATGGAGGGGTGGTCGCTGCGCTTCTCGTACAGCACGAATCCGACGAGTACGGCGATGCCCGCGACGACGGTGCCGAGGACGGCGGGGTCGGTGAAGTCGGCGAGCTGGCCGCCCTTGATGATGCCGTAGACGAGCAGGACGAGGCCGACAACGGACAGGCCCACGCCCACCAGGTCGATCCGGCCCGGCTTCGGGTCGCGCGACTCGGGCACGAGCCAGATCATCAGGCCGATCGCGACGATCACGATCGGCACGTTCACCAGGAAGACCGAGCCCCACCAGAAGTGGTCGAGGAGTACGCCGCCGGTGATGGGCCCGATGGCGATGGCGAGGCCGACGCCGCCCGCCCAGATGCCGATGGCCTTGGGCTGCTCGTCGCGCTCGAAGACGTTCATCAGGACGGCGAGGGTGGCGGGCATCACGAAGGCGGCGCCGAGGCCCATCACCGCGCGGAACAGGATGAGTTGGACGGGCGATCCGGACTCGGCGGCGAGCGCGGAGCCGATGCCGAAGACGGCGAGGCCCGCGATCAGCACCTTCTTGCGGCCGAGCCGGTCGCCGAGCAGGCCCGCCGTGAAGAGCAGCCCCGCGAAGACCAGGGTGTAGGAGTTGATGGCCCACTCCAGGTCGCCCTGGGTGGCCCCCAGGCCCGTGGGCGCCGGGGTCGAGATCGTCTTGATGGCGACGTTCAGGATCGAGTTGTCGAGCACCACGATCAGCAGGCTCAGCATCAGGACGCCGAGGATCGCCCACCGGCGCCGGTGGACGGCTTCCGGTATGCGTGGCGTGGTGACGGCGGGAGTAGTCATGGCATCCAGCCTAGGCCAGTTCCGATACGAGACCGTCTCGTATTGTAAAGACTTTACCGAAGGGTCCACTAGCCGACGGGCGGCACGCGATGCCACCATGGAGGGGATCCGGGGACGCCGTCAGGGCGCCTCGAGATAAGAGAAGGAGCCGTTGCGATGACGCAACTTTCGGCTGCCCAGAACCAGCCCGCGGGGCCCACCGCACCCGCCGCATCCGCCGCATCCGCCGTGAGCCGGTCCACCGACAGCAGCAAGGCGCTGTACGGAGGCAAGAGCACCCGCCGCATCACCGTGCGGGACATCGCCGCCGCCAAGGAGCGGGGCGAGAAGTGGCCCATGCTCACCGCGTACGACGCGATGACCGCGTCCGTCTTCGACGAGGCCGGCATCCCCGTGATGCTGGTCGGCGACTCGGCGGGCAACTGCCACCTCGGGTACGAGACGACCGTGCCCGTCACCCTCGACGAGATGACCATGCTGTCCGGGGCCGTCGTACGGGGCACGTCGCGCGCCCTGATCGTCGGCGACCTGCCCTTCGGGTCGTACCAGGAAGGCCCGGTCCAGGCCCTTCGCTCGGCGACGCGCCTGGTGAAGGAGGCCGGGGTCGGCGCGGTGAAGCTGGAGGGCGGCGAGCGCTCGCTCCCCCAGACCGAGCTCATCGTCTCCTCCGGGATCCCCGTCATGTCGCACCTCGGCCTGACGCCGCAGTCCGTGAACACGATGGGCTACCGCGTCCAGGGCCGCGGCGACGAGGCGGCGCACCGGCTTCTGAGCGACGCCAAGGCCGCGCAGGACGCGGGCGCGTTCGCGGTCGTCCTCGAACTGGTCCCCGAGGAGCTGGCGGCCGAGGTCACCCGCTCCCTGCACATCCCGACGGTCGGGATCGGCGCAGGTGCGGCGTGCGACGCGCAGGTCCTGGTCTGGACGGACATGCTGGGCCTGACCGGCGGGAAGATGCCGCGCTTCGTGAAGCAGTACGCGGATCTGCGGGGCGTGATGAGTGGCGCGGCCAAGGCGTTCGCGGAGGATGTGGTGGGCGGCGCGTTCCCCGCCCCGGAACACGCGGTCCACTAGCCCCCCTCCCGGGCGCCGCAGCCGCGCCCGCCCCCCCCCCTGAGCCATAGCGGCACCACCGGCAGCCCGTCGATTTCCCCCGTCGACGGGCTGTCCGCTTTTTTCTCGCCGGGGGGCGGGGTGGGGGTGGGGGTGGGGGTTGCTTTTCCTCGCCGGGGGGGTGTTCGCTTCGCTCTTCGGTCGGGTGCGGGTCCTTTCTTCCGCCGCTTCGCGGCGATGTTTCCCTCCCACTCACCCGATCACCCCGGGGTGATCGGGTGAGTGGGTGGGGAAGAGCCGGCCCGCAGGGTGGGGGCAGCGGGCAGACCACCCGAAGCGGCCCAACCCGGGGCAACAGATGGTCCGCAGCAGGCCCCCCGGCCAGCTGTAGGCGCTCTGTCGGTGGTTTGTCGGTGGGGGGTGACATTCTTCCGGCATGACGCGAATCAACAACACCCCCGGCGGCGCCGGAAGCGCCGTCACCGTGAGGGGACTGGTCAAGCACTACGGCGAGACCAAAGCACTGGACGGCGTGGACCTCGACGTACGCGAGGGCACCGTCCTCGGCGTGCTCGGCCCGAACGGCGCCGGCAAGACCACCCTCGTACGCTGCCTCTCCACCCTCGTCGTCCCGGACTCGGGCTCGGCCTTCGTGGCCGGATACGACGTCGTGAAGCAGCCCCGCCAGCTCCGCCGGGTCATAGGCCTCACCGGCCAGTACGCCTCCGTGGACGAGAAGCTCTCCGGACGCGAGAACCTCTACATGATCGGGCGGCTCCTCGACCTCTCCCGCAAGGAAGCCAGGTCAAGGGCCGACGCGCTCCTGGAGAGGTTCTCCCTCACCGAGGCCGCCAACCGGCCCGCCAAGACCTACTCCGGCGGCATGCGCCGCCGCCTCGACCTCGCGGCGTCGATGATCGGCAGCCCCTCCGTCCTGTACCTGGACGAGCCGACCACCGGCCTCGACCCCCGCACCCGCAACGAGGTGTGGGCCGAGGTCAAGCGCATGGTCACCGACGGCGTCACCGTGCTGCTCACCACGCAGTACATGGAGGAGGCCGAGCAGCTCGCCTCCGAGCTGACCGTCATCGACCGCGGCAAGGTCATCGCCAACGGCGGCATCGACGAGCTGAAGGCGAAGGTCGGCGGCCGTACGCTCCGCATCCGCCCGGCCGACCCGCTGGAACTGAGCCCGCTGGCCGGGGCGCTCGACGACATGGGCCTGACCGGGCTCGCCACCTCCACCGTGGACGCCGAGTCCGGCACGGTCCTTGTCCCGATCCTCAGCGACGAGCAGCTCACCGCCGTGGTCGGCGCGGTCACCGCGCGCGGCATCACGATCGGCTCGATAGCCACCGAACTGCCCAGTCTGGACGAGGTGTTCCTCTCCATCACCGGCCAGAAGGCCAGCGCCCCGCAGGACGCCCGCCCCGAACTCGAGGAGGTTGCCGTATGAGCAGCACCACTCTCACGCCGCCCCTCCACCAGGGCGAGGCGGACGCCCGCATCGGTCTTCGCGACCACGTGCGCCACACCAGCGCCCTGGTCCGCCGCAATCTGCTCTGGATCCGCCAGGACCCGGAGTCGATGCTCGACGCGATCCTGATGCCGATCATCTTCACGCTCCTGTTCGTGTACGTCTTCGGCGGCTCCATCGGGCAGGCGCTCGGCGGCGGCCAGGACGCCTACGTGCAGTACGTGGTGCCGGGCATGATGGCGATGATGAGCATGAACATCGCCATGGCCGTCGGCACCGGCTTCAACCAGGACTTCCAGAACGGCATCATGGACCGTTTCCGCACCCTGCCGATCGGCCAGGGCTCGGTGCTCTTCGCCAAGATCGTGGTGGAGCTGATGCGGATGCTCGTCGCGACGGCGGTCATGATGATCGTCGGTGTCCTGGTGGGCTTCGACATCACCAACTGGGGCGGTCTGTTCGCCGCCGTGGGCCTGTCCGCTCTCTTCGGCTCGGCCATCATGTGGATCTTCCTGGTCCTCGGCGTATCGCTGAAGAGCGCCCAGTCCGTGCAGGCGATGGGCTTCCTGGTCCTGATGCCGTTGCAGTTCGGTTCGTCGATCTTCGCGCCGACGCAGTCGATGCCGGGCTGGCTGCAGGCCTTCACCGACTACAACCCGCTGTCCTCGCTCGCGGACTCCGCGCGCGGCCTGATGGTGGGCGGCCCGGTCGCCCACGACATCTGGGTGACGGTCGGCTGGTCGGTGGTGCTCACGGTGGTGATGGCGCCGATCGCGATCCACAAGTTCCGCACGAAGAGCTGATGCGTACGAGGAGCAGCTGACCCCGCACGGAGAGCTGAGCGCGGATCCGCTAGCCGATGTACATGTCGCACAGGGCGGCGGCTTCCCCCACGGAGAGGCTGCCGCCTTCCGCGTACGCGGCCTCGTACGCCGTGTCACCCAGTGCCCCGCGCGCCAACTCGACGGCGGCCGTGTGGATTTCGCGCTCGGCGGCGGGCGCGAAGTGACCGGGCGGCAGCTCACGGTCGCCGACCGCGATCAGCCGCGCCGCGTCGTGGGCGTACCGGCCGCCGTCGAGGGCGGCCAGGGCGCGGGCGGCGGTGGTGAGGTGCACGGAGGTCATCTGCGGGGCCATCATCTTGCTCAGCGGGTCGAGGGACTTGTCGAGCGCGGCGCGCGACGTGGCCAGAGCCTCGGCGTGACGGCCCTCCACGGCGCTGATCCAGGCCTCCGCGCCCAGCATGAAGCCCTCGAAGATGACGAAGTCGACGGCCTTGAACTCCTGCTGGAGCAGCCGGAGTTGTTCGCGTGCCTCGGTGGTGCGGCCGGTGCGGGCGAGCAGGTCGACGAGGAAGAAGCGGGCGGCGGGCAGGGACTCGCTGGAGTTCGCGGCGGCCATGCCGTCGCGCTCCATGACCGACCGGAGCAGCTCCTCGCCCCGAGCCAGTTCGCCCGCCTCCGCGAGCACCGCGCCGAGCCGCGCCGTGAGCACGCTCACCTGCGCGGGGGCGCCGAGCCGCTCCGCGTGCTCGATGGCGGCGCCGAAGTCGTCGGCGGCCAGGGTGAACCGGCCGCGCCGCTCATGGGCCTCGCCGCGCGAGGAGAGCGCCTCGGCCATGCCCCACACGTCGCCGAGCCGGGTGAAGATCTCCAGGGACTCGTCGGCGTCGCGGCGGGCGTCGCCCGCCCGGTCGGCGCGGTTGGCGAGGATGTTGGCGCGCTGCTGCAAGGACGCGGCGAGCTCCCAGTCGTACCCCCGCTCGCGGCAGGTGGCGATGGTCGCGTCGATGATGTCGTGCAGACGGTCGATGTCCCCCTGGAGCAGCACCGCGAAGAACCACAGGCTCCCCGGGGACCAGCAGGTCTGCGGCAGACCCGGCCGGTACGCCTCCCTGATGCCCGCGAGTTTCTCGGCGGCCTCGGGTGTCTGCCAGGCCTCCAGGTTCATGTCCATGCAGGAGAGCTGGATGAGGTGGACACCGCGCCGCGCCTCTTCGAGCACCTCCGGGCGCATGGGCGGTGGATGGTCCGTGCAGCGTTCGTAGAGGGGCTCCACCGGGGTGACAGGACGCACGAAGGGGTCGGGGCCGAGGGCGACGACGTCGCGGGACCAGTTGCGGATCTCGATGCGCAGGTCGCGGATCGTCCAGAACCAGGAGAGCGAGAGGACCAGGCAGAGCGCCTCGTGCTCCTGCTCGGCGGCGACGGCGTGCCGCAGGGCGGTGCGCAGGTTCTCGTACTCGACTTCGAGCCGTTCGACGGCCTCGCGCTGGCCGCCGCCCCGCAGCCGCGGTTCGGTCAGCCGGGCCAGCTCACGGAAGTACACCAGGTGGGCCCGTTCGGCGGCGGCGCGGTCGCCGGCCTCGTCGAGCCGCTCGCCCGCGTACTCACCGACGGTTTCGAGGAGTCGGTAGCGCATGACGCCCTGCGGCGAAGGGGCGGCGACGACAAGGGACTTGTCGACGAGGGAGCCGAGCACGTCGGCGACGTCGGGCGACTCGGCGGGCGCCCCGCACACCGCTTCGGCGGCGGCCAGGTCGCAGCCGCCCGCGAAGACGGCCAGGCGGCGCAGGACGGTGCGTTCACAGGTGTCCAGAAGGTCCCAGGACCAGTCGACGACGGCGCGCAGGGTCTGCTGGCGGGGCAGGACCGTGCGGGCGCCGTTCGTCAGGAGGCGGAAGCGGTCGTCCAGGCGGTCGGCGATCTGCCGGGGCGTGAGCATGCGCAGCCGGGCCGCGGCCAGCTCGATGGCCAGGGGCAGGCCGTCGAGGCGCCGGCAGATCTCCGCTGCCGCCGACCGGTCGTCCTCGATGCGGAAGTCCGGCCGCGCCGCCGCGCCGCGGTCCGCGAGCAGGCGCAGCGCGATCGGCTCCGGCAGCGGCTCCACGGGGCGCAGCAACTCCCCCGGTACGCCGAGGGGTTCACGACTGGTGGCGAGGACCGTGAGGCCGGGGCAGTGCGCGAGCAGCCGGTCCGCGAGGCGGGCCGCGGCGTCGATGACGTGCTCGCAGTTGTCGAGGATCAGGAGCATGCGACGTGGCGCGCAGTGCTCGGTGAGGCGGACGACGGGGTCGTCGCCGTGCCGCTCGGACACCGCCCGCAGCTCTTCGGCGCCCGCTCCGCGCAGCACCGTCTCGCGGGCGCCGAGCGCGGTGAGGACCGCCTCCGGCACCGCGTCCGGGTCCTCGACCGGTGCGAGCTCGGCCAGCCATACGCCGTCGGGCACCCCGCCCGCGTAGGCCTCTGCGGCCTCCTGCGAGAGCCGCGTCTTGCCGGCGCCGCCGGGCCCGAGCAGCGTGACGAGGCGGGCCCGCGCCAGGTCGCCCCGGATGGCCTCGATGTCGCCCTCGCGGCCGACGAAGGAGGTGAGCCTGGCCCGCAGGTTTCCCTGCGGTCTCCGCGGCGCGCGGGACCCGGCCGGCGGCGGGTGCGGTGCGTCGGCGTGCAGCAACTCCTCGTGGAGCGCGCGCAGTTCGGGCCCCGGGTCGGCGCCGATACGGTCCGCGATGAGACGGCGTACCCCCTCGTACTCGTCGAGCGCCTGCGCCGGGCGGCCCGCGTCGCGCAGCGCCCGCAGCCGCAGCGCCTGGAGCGGCTCGTCGAGGGGGTGGCTGTCGCACAGGGCCGCGAGCTCGGGCAGCACCTGCTCGGCACGGCCGAGGGCGAGCGCCGCGGCAAGGCCGGCGCGACGGGCCTCGATGCGGCGGGACTCCCACCGGGCCGCCTCCGCCGTGCGGTCCGGCAGGTCGGCGAGCGCGGGGCCCTGCCAGAGGGCCAGCGCGTCGTCCAGGATCGCTGTCGCCTTGGCCGCGTCGCCGTCGGCGAGGGCGTTCGTCCCCTCGGTCGCGAGGCGGTCGAAGCGGTACAGGTCGATGTCGTCCGGCGCGGCACACAGCTGGTAGCCGCCGTCGGTGGAGGTGATCGCCCCGGCGCCGACGGCCCGGCGCAGGCGGCCCACCAGGGCCTGCAGCGCGCCGGTCGCGTCGGCGGGCGGATCGCCGTGCCACACCTCGTCGACGAGCACGGGCGCCGGCACGGGCCGGGGGGCGCGCAGGGCGAGGATCGTCAGAAGAGCGCGCAGCCGTGTGCCGCCGACGGCGATGGGGGTGCCGTCGGCGCGGAAGGCCTGGGTGGTGCCGAGAATGCGGTAGCGCACGGGGT
This sequence comes from Streptomyces sp. NPDC033180, assembly GCF_055577645.1. Taxonomy (NCBI): domain Bacteria; kingdom Bacillati; phylum Actinomycetota; class Actinomycetes; order Kitasatosporales; family Streptomycetaceae; genus Streptomyces; species Streptomyces sp. NPDC033180. The sequence continues at coordinate 585,691 of NZ_JBVIPU010000001.1, forward strand.
CCATTGTCTCTGGTGGAGGTGAGGAGCGGCGCAGGACGCTGCGCTGGGCTTTACGCACTGCTTGACACTGCCTTCGCGGGATTTGTCCTCAAACGCCGGACAGGCTGGACTTACTGGGTCCCACCCTCCCCGGAACTCCCCACCCAGTGCGAGACGTTTTCGCGGTACGCCGGGGTACGGTCCCGTACGACACCGGTCCGCCACCTCCAGGAGCCCCGCCCCATGACCACCGCTCCCACCCGACGCAGCGACCGGCGGATCAGCCCCGTCTTCCTCGGGATCGCCGCCGTCACCGCGGTCTCCGGCTGGGCCGCGTGGACGGGCTTCGCGGACAATGCCGGGCTCGCGGTCTTCCTCTTCGTGACGGCGGCCTGGATCGTCTCGCTCTGTCTGCACGAGTACGCGCACGCCCGCACCGCCCTGCACAGCGGCGACATCTCCATCGGCGCGAAGGGCTATCTGACCCTCAATCCGCTGAAGTACACGCACGCGCTCCTGAGCATCGTGCTTCCGGTGCTCTTCGTGATCATGGGCGGCATCGGTCTGCCCGGCGGCGCCGTCTTCATCGAGCGCGGCCGTATCAAGGGCAAGTGGAAGCACAGTCTGATCTCGGCCGCGGGGCCGCTCACGAACGTGGCCTTCGCGGTCGTCTGCACCGCGCCCTTCTGGCTCGACGCGCTCTCCGGCGTCCCGGACACGTTCCGCTTCGCGCTCGCCTTCCTCGCCCTGCTCCAGGTGACGGCCGCGATCCTGAACTCGCTGCCCATCCCGGGCCTGGACGGGTACGGCGTCGTCGAGCCCTGGCTCTCGCACAAGATCCGCCGCCAGGTGGAGCCGTTCGCGCCGTTCGGTCTGATCGCCGTCTTCGGCATCCTGTGGATCCCCGAGGTCAACGGCGCCTTCTTCGACGCGATCGACGCGATTTTGCGCGGCCTCGGCGTCCACGACCTGGAGACGTACTGCGGCCAGGACTTCTACCGCTTCTGGGACGGCGACCCGAGCCAGTACTGCACGCTCAGCCCGTAGCCGTGGGCGCGGCGTCCCGCTCGGCCTTCGCGCGGCGCAGGTAGTACCACGCCATGTTCGACGAGAGCCCGGCGAGCAGCACCCAGATGACGCCGATCCAGTAGCCCTGGACGAAGGAGACCACGGCCGCCACGACGGCGAGGGCGCAGACCGTGAGGGCGTAGAGAGCGAGGCGGGGCATGGGGGTCGGCTCCTGTCGGGGGTCGGTCCGTGGGGTGCGGGACGGCGCGGCGAAACGGCGTCCGGAACCAGTGTCCCCCATGCCCGCCACGCCCTAGACGTCGGTCACGCGCAGTCCCGCGTGCGCCTTGTAGCGCCGGTTCACGGAGATCAGGTTGGCCACGAGCGACTCGACCTGGTGGGCATTGCGCAGCCGCCCCGCGAAGACGCCCCGCATGCCGGGAATCCGCGCGGCGAGCGCCTGGACGAGGTCCGTGTCGGCGCGGACCTCGCCGAGGACCATCACGTCGGTGTCGATCTCCTCGACGGCCGCGTCCTGGAGCAGGACCGCCGACAGGTGGTGGAAGGCGGCCGTGACCCGGGAGTCCGGAAGGAGGGCGGCGGCCTGCTCGGCGGCGCTGCCCTCCTCGGGCTTCAGGGCGTAGGCGCCCTTCTTGTCGAAGCCGAGCGGGTTCACGCAGTCGATGACGAGCTTGCCGCTCAGCTCCTCGCGCAGCGCCTCGAGCGTCTTGCCGTGCCCGTCCCACGGCACGGCGACGATCACGATGTCGCTGCGCCGCGCGCACTCCGCGTTCTCGGCGCCCTCGACGCCGAGGCCGAGCTCGTCGGCGGCGGCCTGCGCACGCTCGGCGGCACGGGAGCCGATGATCACCTTCTGGCCCGCGCGGGCCAGGCGGTAGGCGAGGCCGCGGCCCTGGTCGCCGGTGCCGCCGAGCACGCCGACGACGAGCCCGGAGACGTCGGGCAGCTCCCAGGGGTCCTTGGCCGGAGCCTTCTGCACACTGTCGTTAGAGGTCATGCGGCCGACCTTACTCACCGCCCGGCCGCCGCCTCCGTCAGGTCAGCACCCCCGTCAGGCCAGCGCGTCCACCGGTAGCCGCCGGAACGTGATGGTCTCGTACGCGCTGAAGTCTCCCGTCTCGTAGAGGAGTCCGACGGTCTCGTCGTCGACGCGGACGAGATCGGAGTACGCGGCGGGCAGCCCGTCCACGGTGTACGCGTCCTGCCACGTGGTGCCTCCGTCACGGCTGCGACGCACGGTCATCAGGGCACGGAAGCCGGGGTCGGCGGGCCCGGAGAACAGGAGCACGTCGGGCGTACGCAGCTGCAGCACGCTGCATTCGACGACCGGGCCGACGAGCCCCGCCTGCGGCCGGAAGGGCTTGACGAGGCTCTGGCCGCCGTCGAGGGAGTGGGCGTCGGCGCGGGTGCCGGGGGACGGGGAGTCGTTGCGGGTGTTGAAGTAGAGGCGCCCGTCGGGGAGTTCGGCGGCGGTGGTCTCGTTCACGTTCACGTAGCCGTCGGTGTTGTCGTCGACGTAACCGATGCGCCAGGTCTGGCCGAGGTCGTCGCTGAGCAGGCAGTGGCCGCCGTTGTACTCGCCCTCGGTGCCGTTGTCCGTTCCGGTGGGCGGCAGGGAGTGATTGGCGGGCACGACGACCCGGCCGGTGCTGGTCTGCACGGCGTGCCCGGGGGTGGTGGCGTACCACCGCCAACTCGCCTTCTTCACCTGCGAGGTGATCTCCCTTGCGGTGGACCAGGTCAGCCCGTCGTCGTCGCTGTGCCGCACCCAGATCCGCCGCCCGTTCGCGGCGGACACCTTGCCGCGGCGGATGGCGTCCTCGGTCGCGGCGGCGGCGTTGCGGACGTGGACGAGGAGGATCCGGCCGGTGGTGAGGACGACGGGGGCGGGGTTGCCCGCGAGGTCGGCGCCGTTCTGGACGACGACCTGGAGCGGGCCCCAGGTGCGACCGCCGTCGGTGGAGCGCTTCAGCACGACGTCGATGTTGCCGAAGTCCTCCTGCGAGCCGACCCTCCCCTCGCAGAAGGCCAGCAGGGAGCCGGAGTTGGTGCGTACGACGGCGGGGATGCGGAAGCTCGCGTAGCCCTCGCGTCCGGCGCGGAAGGGAACAGTTGTCTCATCAGCCATCTCCGGTCAGTCCCCACCCCGGACGAATTCCCGGTGAACTCCGCCTGACAACTCGTTCGTTGAGGCAGGATGCGACCCCATGGACGCCGTACGGGTCGCGCTGCTGCGCGAGGTGCTCGCGGGAACCGAGTGGGTGGGCGCGACGCGCCGCTTCGCGGGGACACTGCGTTCCTCCGTCGTGCCGCACGGCGGAGGCCTCCTCCTGGTGGGCACGCAGGAGTACGAGCCGTGGCATCTGGCGGCGCATCTCGTGGACGAGGCGGCGTGGTCCGGGACGCCGGAACTGACGCCGACGCTGGTACGCCATCGGGTGCGGGAGGGTGATCCCGCGCATCTGTCGACCGGGCTCGGCCGGATCGAGGCGGCGCGGCGCGGGGAGACGCTCCTTGTGGTGGCTCCGGACACGCCCACGGCCCCGCCGGGCGCGGATCTCCTTGAGCGGGTGCACGACGCGCGGGCCGCGGGTGCGACGGTGCTGTCCCTGGGCTCGGGGCACGGTGATCTGCGGGCCATGGCTCACGAGGCCCTGCCCGTGCCGGAGTCGCCCGACCTCGACCTGGACATGGTCCAGCACCTGGTGAGCGCGGCGGCAGGCGAGAACTCGCTCCCCGCGGCGCGGGGCCGACGCCGCCTGCGCGACCGCCTTTCCCGCCTGGCCGACCAGCTCACGTCACCGCCACCGGCGCGGTGGTGAGGTTTCTGGCTGGGGCGCCTTGTGCGGGGGACTGAACCGCCGCTGCGCGGCGGGTCCTTCCCGCCCACCCACCGATTGCCCCGGGGAATTCGGTTGCCTCGGCTCATGGGCAGCACTGACCATGGCTTTTCGTGTCCATCTCCTCGATATTGCCCGACCTCTCCCCCTGGCGCTCCACGCGCGACTTCCGGCTGCTGTGGGTCCAGGGGCTCGTCACGACCTTCGGCAGCTTCATGGCCCTGGTCGCGCTGCCGTTGCAGATCAAGGACCTGACCGACTCGCCGCTCGCCGTCGGCGCGATGGGCGCGGTCGAGCTGGTGCCGCTGATCGTCTTCGGGCTGTACGGGGGTGCGCTGGCCGACGCGGTCGACCGGCGCCGGGTGATTCTCCTGACGGAGGCCGGGCTCGGCCTGCTCGCGGCGGTGCTCCTGGTGAACGCGCTGCTTCCGGAGCCGCTGCTGTGGCCGCTGTACGTGGTGGCGGCGGGCGTCTCCGCGCTCGCGGGGCTGCAACGCCCGGCGCTCGACTCCCTGATGGCCCGCATCGTGCCGCACGACCAGCTCACCGCGGCCGCCGCGCTCAACTCGCTGCGCTGGAACGTCGGCGCGATCGCGGCCCCCGCGCTCGCGGGCCTGGTCGTCGCCTACGCCGGGCACGCACCCGCGTACGCGGTGACGGTGGTCTCCTTCGCCGCCTCCGTGGCCCTGTGCGTCCGCCTCGCGCCCGCGCCGCCCGCGCACGACGCGCAGAAGCCGTCCCTGCGGGGCCTCGCGGAGGGCGCACGCTTCGCGTGGTCGCGGCCTGTGCTGCTCGGCACGTACGCGATCGACATGGCGGCGATGTTCTTCGCCTTCCCGAACACGATCTTCCCGTTCCTCGCGGAGGATCTCGACGCGGAGTGGTCACTCGGCCTGATGTACGCGGCCGGGGCGGTCGGCTCGCTGCTGCTCAGCCTGACCAGCGGGTGGACGTCACGGGTGCGGCGGCACGGGCTGCTCGTCGTGTTCGGGGCGGCGGGGTGGGGTCTCGCGATCACGGCGGCCGGGTGGTTCGGCAACGTCTGGCTGGTCCTTGTGTGCCTGGCGCTCGCGGGCGCGGGCGACATGGTCAGCGGGCTCGGCCGCTCCACCATCTGGAACCAGACGATCCCGGACGAGCTGCGGGGCAGGCTCGCCGGCATCGAAGTGCTCTCCTACAGCGTCGGCCCGCAGCTCGGCCAGGTCCGCGCGGGGGCGGCCGCAGGCTGGACGGGCACCCGCAGCGCCATCTGGTCGGGCGGCCTCGCCTGCGTGGCCTCGGTCGCCGCCCTGACGGCGGTGCTGCCGAAGCTGCTCACCTACGACGCGAGCACGGACGAGGACGCGGTCCGGCGCCGGGAGGTGTCCGCAGCGGGGTGACGGGCCGTCCCGGCGGCGGGGTCAGGCGTTGTCCCCCTCGCCCCGGGCCTCCTTGTCATGCCACTTCGGGTCGGTCTCCCACTCCAGGTTCCGCTCGGCGGCGGTCTCCATCGCCCGCTGGGCCTCCTCGCGGGAGGCGTACGGCCCGAAGCGGTCCTTGCCCGGACAGTCGGGGCCCTCCTCGACCTTCTTGTGCTCCAGGCAGTAGAACCACTCACCCGGTTTACCGACGGTCCTCTTCTTGAACAGTGGCATGGTCTGCTCCTCTCTCTCCCGCCATGCTGCCCCACCACCGCTGGTTAGACTCGCTTGCATGTCTGGCCAGTCACTGCTCGTACCAGGGGAGCTCTCTCCCATCCGCCCCGTTCCGGGAAACATCAGGCGCCCGGAGTACGTGGGGAAACCCGCACCCACCCCGTACACGGGGCCCGAGGTGCAGACCCCCGAGACCATCGAGCTGATGCGCACCGCGGGTCGCATCGCCGCCCGCGCGATGGCCGAGGCGGCCAAGCACATCGCGCCCGGGGTGACCACCGATGAGCTGGACCGCGTCGCCCACGAGTACATGTGCGACCACGGCGCCTACCCCTCCACGCTCGGCTACCGCGGCTTCAAGAAGTCCCTGTGCACCTCCGTCAACGAGGTCATCTGCCACGGCATCCCGGACTCCACCGTCCTGAACGACGGCGACATCATCAACCTCGACGTGACCGCGTACATCGGCGGGGTGCACGGCGACAACAACGCCACGTACCTGGTCGGTGACGTCGACGAGGAGTCCACGCTCCTCGTGGAGCGGACCCGCGAGTCCCTCGCCCGGGCCATCAAGGCGGTCAAGCCCGGCCGCCAGATCAACATCATCGGCCGCGTCATCGAGTCGTACGCCAAGCGCTTCGGCTACGGCGTCGTCCGCGACTTCACCGGCCACGGCATCAACACGTCCTTCCACTCCGGCCTGATCGTCCCGCACTACGACAGCCCGCACGCGACGACGATGATCCAGCCCGGCATGACGTTCACCATCGAGCCGATGCTGACCCTCGGCACGCATGAGTACGACATGTGGGAGGACGGCTGGACCGTGGTGACGAAGGACCGCAAGCGGACCGCGCAGTTCGAGCACACGCTCGTGGTGACGGACAGCGGGGCGGAGATCCTTACGCTTCCCTGAGCTCTGAGCGGGTAGCTTTTTACCGACAGGACGTCGGGAACCAGTTGACTTAGGTAACCCTAACTTGGATGATCGGTAGCGGTCGACTGGTTCCCGCCTTTCTTCGGCTTCGGCTCTCTCCCGCTTCGGAGGTCCCTCATGGATCCGTTCTCCACGGTCATCCGCACCGCGTCGCACGAGCAGCACACGGAGGCGGAGACCTCGACCTTCATGAGCGACCTGCTCGGCGGCAGGCTCGGAGTGGACGCGTACGCGCGCTACACGGAACAGCTGTGGTTCGTGTACCGCGCCCTGGAGGACGGCGCGGCCGCACTGAAGGACGATCCGGTCGCGGGGCCGTTCATACAGCCCGAGCTGCTGCGCGTGGCGGAGCTGGAGCGGGACCTCACCCACCTGCGGGGCGCGGGCTGGAAGTCCTCGGCCGCCCCTCTGCCGGCCACGGCGGCGTACGCGGCGCGGGTCGCGGAGTGCGCCCGGGAGTGGCCCGGCGGTTACGTCGCCCACCACTACACCCGCTACCTCGGCGATCTCTCCGGCGGCCAGATCATCCGCGGCAAGGCGGAGCAGACGTGGGGCTTCGCCCGGAAGGGCGACGGCGTCCGTTTCTACGTCTTCGAGGACATCGCCAACCCGGCCGCGTTCAAGCGGGGCTATCGGGAGCTGCTGGACGGGTTGGGGGAAGTGGTCCCGGACGAGCTCGAGCGGCAGCGGATCGTGGACGAGTGCAAGCGCGCTTTCGCTTTGAACACGGGGGTTTTCCGTGAGCTGGGGGATGAGTTCCCGCTGTCGGCGTGAGGGCGGGGCAGGGGCGGTCCCTGCGGGGCTTTCCCCCAATCCCACCCCTTCCCGAAACCCGCTGCGCGGGGCCTCCTCAAGCGCCGGCGGGGCTGAATCTTTCAGCCCCGCCGGCGCTTGAGGAGCGGGGTCTGGGGCGGAGCCCCAGTTTCGGGAAGGGGTGGGATTGGGGAAGGCCCCGCAGGGATAGTCCTCAGTCCCCACCCAGCCGCACCCGTCCCCCCACCTCGATCAATCCCCCCGGCGCCGGCGCCGTAAGGATCTGTGAGCCCCGCCCCTGCGTGATGTTGAGCGCCCGGCCAAGACGCCCCGTCAGGAGCAGCGCCGCCGCCCCCGTGGCCTCGTCCTCCCGGATGCCGTCGTCCCGCCCGGGGAAGGCCCGCGCCCGCACCCTCCCCGCCGCCTCGTCCTCCCACGCCCACGCGTAGATCCACTCCCCCGGCGGAGGCACCGCGAGGGCGTCGACCTCGGCCGGGGTCGCGTACGCGCGCAGCGTTCGACCCGGCGCCCACTCCGCCCGCGCCGCGATCCAGCTGAACTCCCCGTCCTGGCGGGCCTCCACGACCCCCGCGGGTGTGACCAGTTCAGGGACGTCGAGGAGCCAGGACGTACCTACGCAGGGGTGCCCGGCGAAGGGCAGCCGCAGGGTGGGGGTGTAGATGTCGATGACCCCGCGCTCGGGGTCATCGACGAACACCGTCTCGCTGAAGCCGAGCTTCGCCGCGACCTCCTGCCGTTCACCGCGCCCAGGAACGCGGGCCCCGTCACGCACGACACCCAGCTCATTGCCGTGCCGACCATCGGGCCCGCAGAACACCCGGAGTACATCGAGACCGTCAGGCAGTTGCGTCATCCCGGCATTCAAACATCCCGGGATTCAAGCCTCCCCGAAATTTCAGGAAGCCCGGCGGCGAGCCACGTAGACCGCGCCGGCGCCCGCGGCGGCAATCGCTCCCGCGGCCCCGAGCAGCGCCCCCGTCGGCACCGACGCACCGGTGGACGCCAGCGAGCCCCCCGTACCGCCGCCGACCGTGCCGCCACCGAGGTCGGACGAACCCCCTCCGGTGGAACCGGAGTCGGCCGACCCGCCCGTCGAGCCGCCGCTGCCGCCCGGCAGTTCCGCCCCATCGGCGACCGAGAGCGCCACCGTCACGGGGTCGATCGCGTCACCCTCCTTGTAGCCGGACGGCGCGTCCTCGCTCTCGAACTGCTTCGCGCCCGCCGCGGTGAACGCCGCGGGCACCTTGTCGAGCACGACGACGTCGTCCTTCGCCACGTACGAAGCCCTGGAGAGGTCGAGCGTCGCGAACTTCACGTCGTTGTTGGTGCCCTTGGGCGTGGTGACGTCCACCGTCAGCGTGCCCTTGGCGCCGTCCGCCGCCACCTTGACGTCACTGAACTTCATGTCGATGCCGTGCGCCTTGTACTGGAAGCGCACGGCGCCGCCGAAGGACGCGTCCAGCTTCTTGGCGTCGCTGTCGACGTCACCCTTGGCGTACGGGAAGTCGTAGCCGTTGTCGTTCTTCTCGGCGCCGCCGGAGAGCGTGGCGCCGCCGCCGGACTCGATGTAGCGGCGGAAGCTCTCCTTCACGCCCCAGGCGAGCGAACCGTCGTGGACCTTCCCCGCCTCCTGAGAAGGCGCGGGCTTCGACGTGGACGACGTGGGAGTGGGGGTGGGGGTGGGGGTGGGCGAGGCTGGCGTCGAGCCGGACGGTGTGGGGGTGGCCGTCGGCTTCGGCGTCGAGGTCGGCTTGCCCGTGGACGTCGGCGTGGGCGTCGGGGTCGGGGTGCCTGTCGGAGGCGTCTTCTGTGCGACGGTCAGCGGGTCGCCGTCCGCGCCCGTGTACCGGCCACCGCCGCCGAGCGCCTCGTCCGCCTCCTTCGTCAGCTTGGTCTTCATGTCGGTCATGGTGCGCGTGACGGTGACGTCGGCGAGCGGCACGTCGTCCTTGGGCGTACCGCCTTCTCTGGTGACGTCGGCCGTGATCTTCGCCTTCGCGCTGTCGAAGCGGACGTCCGAGAGCTTGACGTCGAAGCCGTGCAGCTCGGAGGTGAAGTTCACGCTGCCCTTGAAGGCCAGGTCGACGGTGTGCTGCTCGGAATCGTAGGTCCCCGCCCCGTCGACGAAGCTCAACGGGCCGTTCCCGGCTGCCTGTTCGGCGCCACCGGCAACGGTGATCCTCCCCGCCGCCATGCCGGTCACGTAGCTGCGGTAGCTCTCCTTGACGCCCCACGTCAGCCGGTAGTCCTTCAGCGGCACTTCGGCCGCGGACACGGGGGCGGCCGCCAGGACGGTGGCGCCGAGCGCCACAGCGGTGGCGGCGGCTGCTGCGAGGGCTATCGGGCGGCGAATGGCTGCCATGGTCAGTGGTCTCCTTGGAGTGAGGCGAAGTGAGGTGGGGTGCGGGTGCAGGGGCGCGTGCAGGTGCAGGTGCCGGGGGGGCGTGCGGGTGCGGGACTAGGCAGGGCAGGGCGTGCGGCGACGTCAGGCCCGGTCGGCGCCGCGCCGTTTGCGTACGACTCCGAACGTGACCGCCGCGGCGAGCAGCACCGCCACGCCCGCGCCGATGCCGATCGGCAGGGCGGGCGAGGTGTCGGAGGCGTCGGCGGCGTTCTCGGTCTTCGGCTCCGCGGCCTTCTTCGCCTGCGGTGTCGGGCTCGCGGAGGAGCCGAGGTCCGGCAGCGCGGGCAGCTTCGCGTCGGCGTCGAGGGCGACGGCGAGCGAGAGCGGGTCCATCTCGGAGCCCGCCTTGTACATGCCGCCGAACGCCTTGGCGCCGTCGGCGGTGAGCTTCGACGGCACTTCGGTGAGGGAGACGAGCCCGTCCTTCGGCTTCAGCTCATCGGCCGCGAAGGTGATCAGCGGGGCCTTCTTCAGCGTGACGCCCCTGTCGCCCTTGTCGCCCTTATCGCCCTTGCTCCGGACGGATGCGAAGAGCGTGCCCTTGCCGTCCTCGACCTCGACGGCGACCTTGCTCAGCGTGAGATCGAGGCCGTGTTCGCCGGTGAAACGGACCGCACCCGCGAAGTCCGCGTCGAGGGTCTGCTCCTTCTTGTCGTACGCCCCCTCACCCTGCGGGAAGCGGAAGAGCGCGCCGCCGTCCTGGGCACCGGCGGACAGTTTCCAGTCACCCTTGGCGATGGACCCGGTGACGTACTCCCGGAAGGTGCGGCGCACACCCCAGTCGACGGCGGCGTCCTCGATCCGGCCCGCCTTCGCTTTCTCGCCGGAGGACTTCGAGGCCTTCGGCTCCGGCTTCTTCGACGACTTGGACGACTTCGACGACTTGGACGACTTGCCGGAGCCGGACTTCGCCGCGAGGTCCGTGGACAGGCTCACCCGGTCGAGCTCGGTGCCCGCCGTGTAGTACCCGGCGAAGGCCTTCGCCCCCTGCGAAGTGAGCGTCGCGGGGAGGTTGTTGAGGGCGATCGGCCCTGATCCGCCCTTCATGTTGATGCCGGACATGCCGAGGGTCGCGAGCGGCACCTGGGCGTTGGTCGTGACCTTGCCCGTGCCCTTCTCCTTGCTGACCATGTCGGCGTAGAGCGTGCCGGAGCCGCCGGAGATCTTGACGGTGGGGCGGCTGATGGTGAGGTCGAGCTCGTACGAGCCGCCCTTCTTGTGCCCGAGGAAGTGCACCCCGCCCGAGAACCCGGCGCTGAAGGCCCCGCTGTCCGGGTCGTACGAGCCCTTGGCCGAGTGGAAGCGGAACTGGCTGCCGCCGACCGTGGCGGCGCCACCCTGGAGGGTCGAACTCCCTTGGGCGATGGGCCCGGTGACGTAGCTCTGGAAGGAGGATTTGATGCCCCAGTCGAGCCGTCCGCCCTGGACCGTGCGGCCTTCGGCGTGCGCGGCGGCCGCGGGAAGCAGTGCTCCGACGAGTGCGGTGAGCACGGCCACGGCTCCGGCGCGGGCGATGGCTCGCGCCTGTCTTGACGACGACATGGGACCCCTCCGGGTGTGGCTAATGAGGTAAGGCTAACCTAAACTACGATCACTCCGGCTGGAACCCCCATCCCGGCCACCCGGACCCGGGCGTCGCACTGCGGAGCCTCGGCGGGGCCCTCAACAGCACGACAGGACGGTGGACTTCGGTGCGTATGCCGCGCTCACTCCGTATCGCCGGCGCGTGGACCGCCGTTCTCGCCCTGGCCCTCACGGGCTGTGGATCATCGTCGGACGAGGGCGGCGGGGTGTCCCCCAAGGCGAAGGCCGCCGCATCGGCGCCCGACCGGGTCGAACCGCTGAAGTCACGCCCCGACCCCGCGCTCCCGGCCACCGTCACATCGGCCGACGGCAAGAAGGTCACCGTCGAGGACACGAGCCGGATCGTGCCGCTCACCGGCAGCCTGAACGAGATCGTCTTCACGCTCGGGCTCGGCAAGAACGTCGTGGCCCGCGACATCACCGCCACCTTCGAGCAGGCCAAGAAGCTGCCGGTGGTGACCCGTGCGCACGATGTCTCGGCGGAGAGTGTCCTCTCCCTGAAGCCGACGGTCGTCCTCGCGGACACCACGACGGGGCCGGCGGAGGCCATCGGCCAGATACGTGACGCGGGCATCCCGCTGGTCGTGTTCGACCCGGCGAAGGGCCTCGACGACGTGAGCCCCCGGATCGAGGCGGTGGCCAAGGCGCTGGGGGTCGGGAAGTCGGGCGAGGAGCTCAAGTCCCGTACGCAGGAGCGCATCGCGAAGGTGCGGAAGGCCATCCCCGCGTCCGCCCGCACCGAGAAGCCCCGTGTCGCCTTCCTCTACCTGCGCGGCTCCGCGTCCGTCTATCTGCTCGGCGGTCGCGAGTCCGGCGCGAGTTCGCTCCTGGAGGCGGCCGGCGCGGTCGACGCGGGCAAGGCGTCGGGCCTGGAGAAGGACTTCACCGCGATCACCAGCGAGGCGCTGGCCAAGGCGGCGCCGGACGCGATTCTGGTCATGTCGAAGGGGCTCGAATCGGTCGACGGCGTGGACGGTCTTCTCAAGATCCCGGGGGTCGCCGAGACCCCGGCCGGGCTCGACCGCCGCATCGTCTCGATCGACGACGGAGTGCTCTTGAACTACGGGCCGCGTACGGACCAGGTCCTGAAGTCCCTGGTGGGGCAGTTGTACGGGGGCGCTCGGAAGTGACCGTCCTGACCAAAGCGGCGGACGCGGCACCAACCGCCCCCGAGTCCCCGGCCCCCGGGAGTCGCCGACGGGGCACGGCCGCCACCCTGACCATCGGGCTCACCGTCGCCCTCGTCCTCCTCTGCCTCCTCTCCGCGGGCATCGGCGCGTACGACATCCCGCTCGGGGACGTCCTCAGTTCCGTACAGCACCGGATCGGGTTCGGCGGGAGCGCGCTCGACCGGGTCGGCGAGAGCGTCCTGTGGAACGTGCGGCTGCCGCGCGTGGCGCTCGCGCTGCTCGTCGGCGGGTCCCTCGGCTGCGCGGGAGCGCTCATGCAGGGCGTGTTCGGCAATCCGCTCGCCGAGCCCGGCGTCATCGGGATCTCCGCGGGCGCGGCCGTCGGAGCGGTGGCGTCGATCGCGCTCGGCCTCAGCTTCTTCGGCAACTGGACCGTGACGGTCTGCGCGTTCGTCGCCGGTCTCGCCACCGTCCTCCTCGTGTACGCCCTTTCCCGCAACGGCGGGCGTACGGAGGTCGTCACGCTCATCCTCACCGGGATCGCCGTGAACGCGTTCGCGGGGGCGCTGATCGGGCTCTGCATCTTCTTCGCGGACAACGCGCAGATCACCCAGATCACGTTCTGGCAGCTCGGCTCGCTCGCGGGGGCGACGTGGCCGAAGGTGCTCGCCGTGCTGCCGTGTGCGGTGGCCGGTCTGGTCGTGGCGCCGCTGTACGCACGGAAGTTGGACCTGCTCGCGCTCGGCGAGCGGCCCGCTCGGCATCTCGGGGTGGACGTCGAGCGGCTGCGGCTCGTGCTTGTCCTGGTGGTGGCGCTGCTGACCGCCGCCGCCGTGGCCGTCGCCGGGATCATCACCTTCGTCGGCCTCCTCGTCCCGCATCTGCTGCGGATGGCGGCAGGCCCTGGGCACCGCTTCCTCGTGCCGGGCAGCGCGCTGGGCGGGGCGGTCGTCCTGGTCGGCGCGGATCTCGCGGCGCGGACGGTGGCGGCTCCCGCGGAGTTGCCGCTGGGGGTGCTCACGGCGCTCTTCGGGAGCCCGTTCTTCTTCTGGCTGCTGCGCAGGACCCGTCGTAGGCAAGGGGGTTGGGCATGATCGGGCGGATTGCCAAGCGGCTGTTCTCTGCCGGGGGTGGGCGCGTACTGCCGGGCCCCGCCTCTCCCGGCGACGTGCTCGCGGAGGCGTCGGAGCTGGTGGTGCGGCTCGGCGGCCGCGAGGTCCTGTCCGGGGTGTCCCTCACCGCGCGGGCGGGTGAGGTGCTTGCCCTTGTCGGGCCCAACGGGGCAGGGAAGTCCACCCTGTTGGCCGCGCTGGCCGCGGATGTTCCGGTGGACGGAGGGGTCGTACGCGTCTGCGGCCGGCCCGTCGCGGAGTGGGCGGCCCGTGAACTGGCCCTGCGGCGCGCGGTGTTGCCGCAGTCCGCCGCTCTCTCCTTCCCCTTCGCGGTCGAGGATGTCGTACGGATGGGGCGTGTGCCGTGGGCGGGGACGGTGCTGGAGGACGAGGACGACCGCATCGTGCGGGAGGCGATGGCCTCGACGGAGGTGGGCGAGTTCGCCGCCCGTTCCTTCTCGGCGCTGAGCGGGGGTGAGCGGGCGCGGGTCGCGCTGGCGCGGGTCCTTGCCCAGCGGGCGCCCTTGTTGCTCCTTGACGAGCCGACCGCGGCGCTCGACCTCCGCCACCAGGAGCTGGTCCTGCGGGTCTGCCGGGAGCGGGCCGCCGCGGGAGACGCGGTGGTGGTGGTTCTGCATGACCTGGGTCTTGCGGCGGCGTATGCGGATCGGGTGGCGGTGTTGCGGGGCGGGGGCATCGCCGCACAGGGGCCTCCGGCCGGGGTCTTCACCGGCGACCTGCTCACCGAGGTCTACCGGCAACCGGTCGAGGTCTTCCCGCACCCGCGGACGGGGGCTCCGCTGGTGGCCCCGGTGCGAGGTCAGGGCGGACCCTGCGGGCCCGACATGTCCTCGAACGCCGGACGGGCTGGATACAGCCCGTCCGGCGTTTGAGGACGAACCCGGCGAAGCCGGTGGTAACCGCAACCGAAGCCCCGACGCCAAACCCTTGACCTGCGCTTTGCCCTCCGGACAGGTAAGGCACAGTTAAGTTAGGTTCCCCTCACCAGCACGCCGGAGTAAGTCCGTGCCCCGCCTTGGAGCCCCTATGCGCCCCGCCCGACTCCCCGTCGCCACCGCCGTAGCCGCAGTGGCAGCACTCACCGCCGTCACGGGCTGCACCGAGAAGAGCGACGCCAAGGGCGGCGGCAACACCGTCGAGGTGACCGCCACCGACGACAAGTGCGAGGTCTCGAAGACGAAGCTCAGCTCGGGGCATGTCGAGCTCGCCATCGAGAACAAGGGCTCCAAGGTCACCGAGGTTTACCTCCTCTTCCCCGACGACCGCATCGTCAGCGAGCGCGAGAACATCGGCCCCGGCACGAAGCAGAAGCTCACCGCCGAGGTGAAGTCCGGTTCGTACCAGATCGCCTGCAAGCCCGGCATGAAGGGCGACGGCATCCGCCAGAAGGTCACCGTCAGCGGAGGCAAGGCCGTCAAGCGCGACCCGCGCCTGGACAAGGCCGTCGCCGACTACCGCGCCTACGCGCAGGAGCAGGCCGACGCGACGCTGCCCAAGGTGAAGCTCTTCACCGACGCCGTCCGCGAGGGCGACATCGAGGCCGCCAAGAAGGCGTACTCCGACTCCCGCATCGGCTGGGAGCGCACCGAGCCCGTCGCCGAGTCCTTCGGCGACATCGACCCGAAGGTCGACCTGCGCGAGGACGGCCTGGAAGAGGGCCAGGACCTGGAGAAGGACTGGACGGGCTGGCACCGCCTGGAGCGCTCCCTGTGGCAGGACAAGAAGCTCGGTGAGCGTGACAAGGAGCTCGCCACCCTGCTGGACAAGGACCTCAAGGACTGGCAGAACCGCGTCGGCAAGGCCGAGATCACCCCGACCTCCATGGCCAACGGCGCCAAGGAGCTCCTCGACGAGGTCGCCACCGGCAAGGTCACCGGCGAGGAGGAGCGCTACTCGCACACCGACCTCGTCGACTTCAAGGCGAACGTCGAGGGCGCGGAGGAGGCGTACGGCCTGCTCAAGGCCGTCGCCTCGGAGAACGACCCGGAGCTCACCAAGGAGCTCGACAAGCAGTTCGCGGCGCTGGACAAACTGCTCGGCAAGTACCGCAAGGGCGGCGGCAAGGACTCGTACACGTTCACGTCGTACGACAAACTCGACAAGGCGGACACCAAGGAGCTGTCGGACGGCGTCAACGCGCTCGCGGAGCCGCTGTCCAAGCTGGCCGCCGCCGTCGTGAACAGCAAGTAGCAGCAGGGGGCCGCACGATGGCTGAGATCACGCACGAGACCGAGACCGAGACCGAGTCCGAGACCGAGTCCGACGACGAGAATGTCGGTGACTCCGCCTCCCCGTCCCGGCGTTCGCTCCTCGGCTGGGGTGGTGCAGGGCTCGCGCTCGGCGCCGCCGTCACCGGGGGCGCGGTGGCGGTGGCCCGGTCCGGGGACGAGACCGTACCCGCCGCGTCGGCGGGTGGCGCGGTCGCCTTCATCGGCAAGCACCAGGCGGGCATCGCGACCCCCGTCCAGGACCGGCTGCACTTCGCCGCGTTCGACGTGAAGACGGATGACCGCGAGCAGTTCGTGCGGCTCCTGAAGGACTGGACGAGGGCTGCCGCGCGGATGACCGCGGGGCACGAGGTCGGTGAGGGTGCCGTCGGGGGGCTCGCGGAGTCGCCACCGGACGACACCGGCGAGGCGCTCGGCCTCAAGCCGTCCCGGCTCACCCTCACGATCGGCTTCGGGCCCGGCCTCTTCGAGAAGTTCGGGCTCAAGGGTGACCGGCCCGCAGCCCTCGTCGATCTGCCCAAGTTTCCCGGCGACAACCTCGACGCGTCCCGCGGCGGCGGCGACCTCTGCGTGCAGGCCTGCGCGGACGACCCTCAGGTCGCCGTGCACGCCATCCGCAACCTCGCCCGCATCGGCTTCGGCAAGGTCGCGGTGCGCTGGTCGCAGCTCGGCTTCGGCAAGACGTCCTCCACGACACCGGGCGCGCAGACGCCTCGTAACCTCTTCGGGTTCAAGGATGGGACCCGCAATGTCTCGGGCGAGGACAGGTCCGCGCTCGCCAAGCATGTGTGGGTCGGCGAGAAGGACGGGCCCGGCTGGATGGCCGGTGGCTCGTATCTCGTCGCGCGTCGCATCCGTATGAACGTCGAGACCTGGGACCGGACTCCGCTCGGTGAGCAGGAGGACATCTTCGGGCGCGACAAGGGCGAGGGTGCGCCGGTCGGCAAGGCCAAGGAGCACGACGAGCCGTTCCTGAAGGCGATGAAGCCCGACTCCCACGTCCGCCTCGCGCACCCTGACAGCAACGGCGGTGCGACGATCCTGCGCCGCGGCTACTCCTTCACGGACGGCACCGACGGTCTGGGCCGGCTGGACGCGGGGCTCTTCTTCCTCGCCTACCAGCGCGACGTCCGCACGGGCTTCATCCCGGTGCAGCGCAGCCTGGCGCGCGCCGACGTTCTCAACGAGTACATCCAGCACGTGGGTTCCGCGGTCTTCGCGATCCCGCCGGGCGTCCGCGACAAGGACGACTGGTGGGGCCGGGCGCTGTTCAGCTGAGGGGATCTGACAGACATGTTCGGCAACTACCTGATCGGCCTGCGCGAGGGCCTCGAAGCCAGCCTGGTCGTCTGCATCCTCATCGCCTACCTGGTGAAGACGGAGCGGCGCGACGCCCTCAGGCCCATCTGGATCGGCATCGGGGTCGCGTGCGCTCTCGCGCTCGGCTTCGGCTGCGCGCTCACCTTCGGTTCGCAGGAGCTGACGTTCAAGGCGCAGGAGGCGCTGGGCGGTTCGCTGTCGATCGTGGCCGTCTCCCTGGTGACGTGGATGGTCTTCTGGATGCGGCGCACGGCCCGCCACCTCAAGGCGGAGCTGCACGGCAGGCTGGACGCGGCGCTGCAGATGGGCACGGGCGCGCTGGTCGCGACCGCGTTCCTGGCCGTGGGCCGGGAGGGCCTGGAGACCGCGCTGTTCGTGTGGGCATCGGTGCGGGCATCGAACGACGGGACGCCCGGTCCGCTGATCGGTGTTCTCCTGGGGCTGCTGACCGCGATCGCTCTCGGCTGGCTGTTCTACAAGGGCACGGTCCGCATCAACCTGGCGAAGTTCTTCACCTGGACCGGCGCCATGCTGGTGGTCGTGGCGGCGGGCGTGCTCGCGTACGGCGTCCATGACCTGCAGGAGGCGGAGTTCCTCGGCGGGCTGCGGAACAAGGCGTTCGACATCAGCGCGACGATCCCTCCGGACAGCTGGTACGGCACGCTTTTGAAGGGTGTCCTCAACTTCCAGCCCGACCCGACGGTTGTCCAGGTCACGGTGTGGCTGCTGTACCTGATCCCGACGCTCGCGCTCTTCTTCGCCCCGGTAGGGTTCGGGCCCGGGAAGGGGAAGGTGAACGCAACGCATGAGCAGGCTTCCAAGGCAGCGCACTCCGATGCGGCAGGTCCGGTCGCGACGGCCGGTCCGGTACGCGATGGTGGCGTCGACGGTGACCGTACTGACGGTGACGGCGAGCGGCTGCGTGACGGTGCACGGGGAGCGGGAAGTCGTCCCGTCGGCGACGAAGGCTGAGGCCGACCGCGCGCTCAAGGACTTCCTCACCGCGTACAACAAGGCCGAGAAGGCCTACGACCCGGCCCTGGACGCGGCCCGGGTCACGGGCCCGCTGAGCGCCATCAACCAGGCGGGCCTGAAGTCGAAGGGCGCGCGGAATCCGGGCGGCAACCCCAACCAGGTGCCGCTGGAGCTGACGGACGCGAAGTTCTCGATCCCCAAGAAGGCCGGCTGGCCCCGGTGGTTCGTGGCCGACACGAAGTCCAACCGCAGGGGTGACCTGCGCTGGCTGCTCGTCTTCACCAAGGGCAGCAAGGACCAGCTGTGGGAGGCGTCCTACCTGAACCTGGTGACGCCCTCGAAGATGCCCGAGCTGAAGAAGGACAAGGACGGCTTCGCGGAGCCGGTCGAGGTGAACTCCAAGGCCCTCGCGGTGGCGCCGAAGAACCTCGGCGAGGAGTACACGACGTATCTGAGGTCGGGCGGCGACACGTTCGCGCCGGGCGACCACACGTCGACATGGAAGGCGTTCCGCGACAAGAACACCAAGCGCCGCGGCATCGCCGTCCAGTACATCGACGAGCCGCAGAACGAGGGGACGTTCGCGCCGGTGGGTCTGCGCACCCGGGACGGCGGGGCGATGGTCTTCTTCTCGACGCACCACTACGAGAAGCAGACCGCCGCGAAGGGCGTGAACCTCACGGTGGAACCCGAGGTGAAGCCTCTCCTGAAGGGCGAGGTCAGGCAGTCGGTGATGCTGGAGCGCGTCTCCAACCAGGTCGTCGTCGACCCCGCGGGGTCGGGCAAGGTGACGTTCCTGAGCCGCATCCAGGGCCTGACGGGCGCGCAGGGCGAGTAACCGGTCGGGCCGGTCGGCAACGGCCTTCGCGCGCGGGCGTCAGCCTCTCATCGGCCAGGCGGCGACGTCGTGCTGTGGCTCGCCCGCGACGCGGGCGCATTCGTCGGTGAGCGTCTCGAGCAGCGTCAGCGGGTCCGGGAGCGCGTGCTCGGGGCCGCGGATCCAGTGGACCGTCAGGTCACCGGGCAGCCGCGCGGGCGGTACGAGGACGTAGGAACCGCGGCAGTGCCAGCGCAGACCGGGGTGTTCGTTCGTCGTCTCGGGGTGGCAGTCCAGCTCGCAGGGCCACCACTCGTCCTCGTCCTCGGGGGTGCCGCGGGTGAGCGTGAAGAAGAGCATCCGCCCCTCGTCCATGGTGCCCTCGGACTCGGCGACAGGGCCCACGTCGATGCCGTCGGCGAGCAGCCTGGCGAGGGCCTCGCGGCCGGCGGCAAGCGGCACGTCGAGGACGTCGTGGACCATGCCGGTCGCGGTGATGAAGTTGGCCTGCGGCTGGTGCCTCGCCCAGCGCTCGATCTGCCCGCGGTCGGTGGTGGACTGCGTCTGCCAGGCGAAGGAGATGGGGTGCCTGGCGGGGGTGGGACAGCCGATGCGGTCGCAGGAACATCGGTACGCGGAGGGGTGCGCGGCCGGTGAGAGCGGCAGACCCGCCGCCGCCGCGGCGACGAGGAGGGCCTCGCGGCCTGCCTCTTCACCTGCCGTGTCCTCCGGTCGGGGACGTCGGCGAAGCCACTGGGAAATCCTGCTCTGCCCGCCGGACCGGCGGCCGAACTCCGCGCCCATCTATCCCCTCACCTCGCATGTGTGCCGAGAAGCATCTCCCATGGTCGCACCATCCTGCTCCTCGGGGGGCCAGAGCCCACATCCGGGGTAGCTGGGGTGATGCAAGGCGCAGGGTGACATCGCGCGTCATTGCGTACTAACTGGCGATTTACCCCCCTACCGTGTTCGCCATGGTCACCAGGACTGTGCTCACGGGGCTCTCGGGCTTCATGAGCCTCACCACACTGGCTCTCGCGGCGCCCACCGGGCCGCTCACCCCGCTCGAATGGGGCCGCGGCGGCCCCCTGACGGTGGAGGCCCTCCCCCGCATCACGTACACCGCGCACCGCGGGGGCGCCCTGGAGGTGCCGGAGAACAGCATGTCCGGCCTGGTGGCAGCGTACAAACGCGGCACGTCCCAGGTCATCGACGTCGATACGCGGATACTGCGGGACGGCACCCTCGTGGCCATGCACGACGAGACCCTGGACCGTACGACGACGTCGAAGGGCCCGGTGCGCTCGCTGACGTTGCGCGAGTGGCGCAAGGTGCGGCTGCGACCCGGCCCCGGTCTGCCCGGCAGCTGGCGCTCCGAGCGGCCGCCCACGGTCGCCGAGGTCCTGGACCGCTTCGGCGGGCGGATCGTGCTGATGCTGGAGGCGAAGGACCCGCGCAGTCTGCGGACGCTCGGCTCGCTGATCCGCGCCCGCGGCCTGACGCGCTCGGTGTTCGTGAACTCCAACGACCCCGGCGTGGCCGCGCGCGCCCACCGGCTGGGCCTGCTCGCGCAGCTGTGGCGCTCCAAGGCGCAGATGCGCTCGGACCGGCCCGAGCGGTGGGCCGGGGTCGTGGACGTCCTGGACGTGGACCACAAGGCGCGGGACGTGGATCTCCTGCGCGCGGTCCACTCCGGGGTCCCCCGGGTGTGGGCGCACACGGTGACCACACCGCGTCAGCGCGACCGCGCGCTGCGGCTCGGCTGCAACGGCGTGATCACGGATACGCCGGGTCTCCTCGCGCGGACACCGGTGAAGGGCGCGAAGGGCGTGCGCGCCGCGGACCTGCGCCGGCGGTGGCCGGTCAACTCCCCGTGAGAGGGCATAACGCGTCCCGCGGGTGCGGTCAGCGCGGGGCGATGCCGTAGAGGGCGTACTCGACGAGCTTGTCGGCGTACTCGTGCGTGAGCGGTCCCGTTCGCTGCATCCAGCGCTGGGCGAGCGGGCCCGTCCACAGTTCCAGGGCGATACGGGGGTCCACGTCGGCCGCGACCTGACCGGCTTCCTGGGCGATCTCGATGCGCTTCACATACATCTGGAGTCCGGGCTCCAGGAGCTTCTCCACGTACTCGGCGCCGAGCTCCGAGTTGAGCATGCCCTCGGCGGCCAGCGCCCGCCAAGGGGCGTCGTACTTGGGGTTCCTGAACTCGTCGATGGTGGCCCGCATGACGAGTTTGAGGTCCGCCTCCAGGTCTCCGGAGTCCGGGATCTCGGTCGGGGTCAGGTCCTGGCCCGCATGGTCGCTCGCCTCCTGGTGGGCCTGCTCACCGAGGTCCAGGAAAGCGTCGAGCAGGACGGCACCCTTCGACGGCCACCAGCGGTAGATCGTCTGCTTGCCCACGCCCGCGCGGGAGGCGATCGCCTCGATCGTGAGCTTGCCGTACCCGACCTCGGAGACCAGTTCGAGGGCGGCGTCATAGATCGCGCGGCGCGAGCGTTCGCTGCGGCGCTTGGAGTCAGGGGCGGATTTCGTGGCCATGCCGTCGAATGTAGCAGCGAACAAGCCGAGACGTCCCGTCTCGTAAATGCTTGACAAGACGCTCCGTCTCGCTCAAAGTGGACGAAGAAGCGAGACGCGACGTCTCGTCGGCAGCTCGTCAGAGCTCGCCGAACGTCATCAAACCGGAGGTACGCACATGTCGCGAGGCGGAGCAGGAAACATGCTGGGTGTGGGCGGTACGCGCACCAACCTCTCCCGCAAGGCGCTGCGCGGCGGGGGCCGCGGTGGCCAGATCGGCGGCGGGCTCAGCCCGCAGGCGCAGAAGCGTGAGCTGCTGCGCAAGCTCCAGGAAGGCCGCTCGGCGCGCAGCCAGTGAGGAGAACGGGACGTGGCCGGCGTCCCGACCACCCACCGACCCGGGTGGACCACTCGCTGAACCACCCGTTCAGATCACTGCGCGAGGGCTCCTCAGACCGCACCATGGGCAGCAACTGCCCCACTATGGGCAGTAACTGACCACCGCGGTACGTGAGGAGCCCTCGTTGAGTCGTTTTCCTCGTCGCGCCACACCCCGGCGCTATCTGATGTGCTCACCCGCACACTTCAAGGTCACGTACTCCATCAACCCCTGGATGGACCCCTCGAAACCGGTCGACGTCCCGCTGGCCATCGCCCAGTGGGAGGACCTGCGCGACCGCTACCGCTCGCTCGGCCACACCGTCGAGGAGCTCACCCCGCGTCCCGGCCTGCCGGACATGGTCTTCGCCGCGAACGGCGCGACCGTCATCGAAGGCCGCGTGCTCGGCGCGCGGTTCGCCCATCCCGAGCGCGGCGACGAGGCGGTCGCCCACCTGGAGTGGTTCCGGGAACACGGCTTCACGGACCTCCACGAACCCACCCACATCAACGAGGGCGAGGGCGACTTCGCCGTCACGTCCTCGTACGTCCTGGCCGGGCGCGGCTTCCGCGCCAGCCCGCTGTCGCACGGGGAGGCACAGGAGTTCTTCGGCCGCCCGGTCATCGGGCTCGATCTCGTCGATCCCCGCTACTACCACCTGGACACGGCGCTCGCGGTGCTCGACGACGCGGCGGACGACATCATGTACTACCCGCCCGCGTTCTCACCGGGCAGCCGGGCGGTCCTGCGGCGTCTCTTCCCCGACGCGCTGATCGCCGAGGAGCCGGACGCGGTGGCGCTCGGGCTCAACGCGGTCTCGGACGGCCTGCACGTGCTGCTCCCGCAGGGCGCGGTCGGCCTCTTCGCACCGCTGCGGGAGCGCGGCTACGAACCCGTCGCGATGGATCTGAGCGAGCTGCTCAAGGGCGGCGGCAGCGTGAAGTGCTGCACGCAGGAGCTACGCGTCTAGCGCGTCGCCACCGTGGGGCGGCCAGGCGTCGCCCCACTCCGCGTCGCGGGCCGCGCGGTACAGCGGGCCATGGCGCTTGGTCACCGTCTCGCGGTGCAGCGTCTCGTCCGCCGCGCACAGGTCGAGCAGCACCTGGCCCTTGCGGATCTGCGGCTTGCGCACGACACGCTGTGCCGCCGGTTCGGCGTCGAAGCGGACGGCGGCCACGTAGCTGAACTTCTCGTCCTCGTACGCCAGTGAGCCGCCCTTGACCTGCCGGTGCAGGGAGGAGCGGCTGACGCGGGCGGAGAAGTGGCACCAGTCCTCGCCGGGCACGATCGGGCAGGCGGAGCTGTGCGGGCAGGGTGCGGCGACGCGGAAGCCGGCGGCGATCAGGCGGTCGCGGGCCTCGATGACGCGGGTGTAGCCGTCGGGGGTGCCGGGCTCGATGATGACGACGGCCTGCTGCGCCGCTGCCGCCGCCGCGTCGACGAGAGACCGCCGGTCGTCCTCCGTCAGCTCCTTGAGGACATACGACACGGTGACGAGATCAGTGCTCTCGATGCTGAGCGTCGATCCGATACGAGAGCGCTGCCACTGCACCGCCTTCAACCACGGGTTCGCGGCGGCCAGTTCACGCCCCAGGGCGAGGGCGGGCTCGGCCCAGTCGAGAACCGTGACGGGCCGCTCGGCCTCCCAGGTCGCGCTCACCGCCCAGGTCGCGGCGCCGGTACCGCCGCCGACGTCCACATGACTGCCGGGCGCCCAGCCCGCGGGCGCCGCGTCCGCGAGCGCCCCGAGCGCGGAACACACCGCCTCGAAGGTCGCGGGCATGCGGTAGGCGGCGTACGCGGCGACATCGGCGCGGTCCCGCAGAATCGGGGCGTCGGTGGGAGTGTGCCCCCGGTAGCTGGCGATCAGCCGCTCGACAGCTTGCGTGGCCTGCTTGGCCGGAAGCCCGTCGAGCAGCCCCGCGAGGGCGGTACGCAGGGCTTCGGCCGGAGAGGCGGGGGAAATCGGGGCGTTCACCCGGTGATTCTAGGGGGCGGCGGGAAGGGCCCGGTCAGGGGCGCGGGGCTGTGCCACATGCGGCTCCGCCGCGGGGGGCGCGACCGGGCCCCGTAAGGGGCACGGGACTGAGACACATGCGGCTCCGCCGCGGGGGGGGCGCGACCGGGCCCCGTAAGGGGCGCGGGGAACTGCGCGACAAGCCCCCACCGGGGCCGCAGGTGACCGCCCCGCCGAGCCCCGCGCTAGCGGGCCGCGCGGGCCAGCCGGGTCGCCGCCCGCGCCCGGGGCCCGCTGTCGGCGCGCGCCCGGCGCGGGTGGACCGTGTTCGCCAGAAGGATCAGATACGTGTCCGTGGCCGGGTCGATGACCAGCGACGTCCCCGTGAACCCCGTGTGCCCCGCCGCACCGCGCCCCGCGAGCTCCCCCATGAACCACGCCTGGTCGAGCCCGAAGCCGAGCCCCGGCGGCGTCAGCATCAACTCCACGAAGTCCGGGCCGAGGATGCGCGCAGTGCCGTACGAGCCACCGCAGAGCAGCGCGCGGCAGAACACCGCGAGGTCGCGTGCGGTGGAGAAGAGCCCGGCGTGGCCCGCGACGCCGCCCAGCGCCCAGGCGTTCTCGTCGTGCACCTCGCCCCGCAGCATCCCGCGGCCGGCCTTGGCCCAGGGCCTGCGCTGGTCCTCCGTGGCGGCGGCGTCGGGACGCGGCCCGAAGCCGGTGGCCGCCATGCCGAGCGGCCGGGTGATGCCCTCACGGATGAGGACGTCGAGCGGGCGGCGCGTGAGGCGCTCCAGGACGTGCTGGAGGAGCAGCATGTTCAGGTCGGAGTAGAGGTGGTCCCCCGGCGGACCCGACGGGGCCTCCGCACGCAGCGCGGCCAGGCGCGCGGCGTCGTCCGGGCAGTCGTACAGCGGGAGCTCGGGCCGCAGACCAGAGGTGTGCGTGAGCAGTTGCCGCACCGTGATGCCGTGCTCGGCGGCCGCGATGAACTCGGGGACGTACGCGGAGACCAGCGCGTCGATGCCGAGCGTGCCGCGCTCCAGCTGCTGCATCGCGGCGACCGTCGTGAACAGCTTGGTGAGCGACGCCAGATCGAAGGGGGTGCCGGTGCGGGTCAACACCTGCTGCGCGGGCGGCAGTTCGACGCCCGCGTCCCTCTCCGGGTCGTAGGCGGCATAGCGCACCGCGCGGCCCACCGCCTCCTCGACGGCGATCACCGGCCCGCGCCCGGCGAGCACGACGGCGCCCGCGCACCAGGGCCGCTCGCCGCGCGTCAGCGCCCGCACCTCGCGTACGAGGCGGGCCATCTCCTCCGTGTCGAGCCCCGCACGGTCCGGCGTCCCGGCGCGCAGCAGGCGTGGCGCGGTCAGTGGTCGTTCCCCTCCCGAGTCGGTCTCGCCGAGAACGCGTGCGAGTGCGAGTGCTGCCAGGGGCGGCACAGTCCCAAGAAGCAGCCGATGGCCGCGAGACCGCAGACGAGCTGCACCACGGCCATCGGCACGGCCGTGGCCTCGCCCGCGATGCCCACCAGCGGGGACGCGATCGCGCCGATGAGGAACGAGGACGTGCCGAGCAGCGCCGACGCGGAGCCCGCGGCGTGCGGGGTGCGCATCAGGGCGAGGGCGTTGGTGTTGGGCATCCCGAGGCCCATCGCCGACATCAGGACGAAGAGCCCGGCCGCGACGGGGAAGAGGCCGACGTCTCCGAAGACGCCCGACGTCATGAGGAGCAGCGCGGTGGCGGCGAGGACGATGACGCTCAGACCGAAGGTGAGCACCTTGTCGAGGCTGACCCGGCCGACGAGGATCTTGCCGTTGATCTGGCCGACGGCGATCAGGCCGACGGAGTTCACGCCGAAGAGCAGGCTGAAGGTCTGCGGGGACGCCCCGTAGATCTCCTGGATGACGAACGGCGATGCGGAGACGTACGCGAACAGCGCGGCGAACGCGAAGCCGCCCGCGATCATGTAGCCGGTGAAGACGCGGTCGGCGAGGAGCGACTTCATGGTGCGCAGCGCCTCGACGGTGCCGCCGCTGTGCCGGTTCTCGGAGGCGAGCGTCTCGGGCAGGCGCCGCCAGACCACCGCCGTCAGGGCGATGCCGACCACCGTGAGCACGGCGAAGATGCCGCGCCAGTCGGTGAAGCGCAGGACCTGGCCGCCGATGACGGGCGCGATGACCGGGGCGACGCCGGAGATCAGCATGAGGGTGGAGAAGAAGCGGGCCATCTCCACGCCGTCGTAGAGATCACGCACGACGGCGCGGGCGATGACGATGCCCGCGGCGCCCGCGAGGCCCTGCAACAGGCGGAACCCGATGAGCAGTTCGACGGTGGGCGCGAACGCGCAGATCGCGGTGGCGAGGATGTAGACGAGGAGCCCGATGAGCAGCGGCCTGCGCCGCCCCCACTTGTCGCTCATCGGCCCGACGACGAGCTGCCCGAGCGCCATGCCGGTGAGGCAGGCGGTGAGGGTCAGCTGCGCGGTCGCGGCGGACGTGTGCAGCGAGCGGGTGACCTCCGGGAGCGCCGGCAGGTACATGTCCATGGAGAGCGGTGGCACCGCGGTGAGGCCGCCGAGCACGAGGGTGACGAGGAGGCCGGTACGGCGCCGTGCGGTGAGGGAGGCGGCCGTCGGGGCCGCCGGGGGTGTGCCCTTCGCCACCGGCGGGGACTGCCGTATGAGGGGGCTTTCGGACCCACTCGTGGTGCGGCTGCCGTGCTCCGGCATGCGGATTCCCTCCCGATTAGGCGTGCGATTACCTATGCTCTCAGCTCAGCTGTGCTGGTTGAGACCATTTCCGCGGGACTCCGCGGTACTCCGGCCGTACGAACAGGGGCCCCAGTGGTGGAAGACAACCGTGAGCCCGTGCGCTGGGGCATCCTCGCGACGGGTGGGATCGCCGCGTCGTTCACGGCGAACCTCCTCGACATGCCGGACGCGGAGGTGGTCGCGGTGGCCTCGCGGACCGACGCGTCGGCGAAGGCGTTCGCCGAGCGGTTCGGGATACCGCGCGCGTACGGGCAGTGGGGCGCGCTCGCCGAGGACACGGACGTCGACGTCGTGTACGTGGCGACGCCGCACGCCTCGCACCGGGCGGCGGCGGGGCTCTGCCTGGAGTCCGGCCGCGCGGTGCTGTGCGAGAAGGCGTTCGCGCTGAACGCGCGCGAGGCGCGGGAGCTGGTGACGCTCGCCCGGCGACGCGGCCTCTTCCTGATGGAGGCCATGTGGATGTACTGCCATCCGCTGATCCGGCGGATGAAGGCGCTGGTCGACGAGGGGGCGATCGGTGAGGTGCGGACCGTGCAGGCCGACTTCGGCCTCGCCGGACCCTTCCCTCCGGCGCACCGCCTGCGTGACCCGGCGCAGGGCGGCGGCTCGCTGCTCGATCTCGGGGTGTACCCGGTGTCGTTCGCGCAGCTGCTGCTCGGGGAGCCTTCGGGGGTGAGTGCGAGAGCAACGCTCTCGGACGAGGGCGTTGATCTCCAGACGGGAATGCTGCTCTCGTACGAGAGCGGTGCTCACGCTGTGTTGCACTGCTCCATCAACGCGGGCACCCCCGTCACCGCCTCCGTCACCGGTTCGCAGGGCCGCATCGACATCCCGAACGGCTTCTTCTTCCCGGACCGCTTCGTGCTGCACCGCGACGGCCGCGACCCCGAGGAGTTCGCCGCCTCCCCCGAGTACGGCCCCCGCGACAGCCTCAGGCACGAGGCGGCCGAGGTCATGCACCGCCTGCGCGCGGGCGACACCGAGTCCCCCCTCGTCCCGCTGGACGGCACCCTCGCGGTGATGCGGACCCTGGACGCGGTGCGGGAACGGATCGGGGTGCGCTACCCGGGCGAGTGAGCGCGCACCCCGCAAGCCGTACGGCCCGTTGAACTGCCGGGTTACGCGGGCTTCAGCCCCGGGTTCCCCGCCTCCGTCACGAACGACGCCGCCGTCATGATCGGCGCCCCCGGCGTGGTCACCGCCGACACCGTCTTGAAGTCGGCGCGCGCGGACTTCTGGCCGAGGTCCACGGTGACGTAGCCGCGCCGCCCGTTGTAGAACTTCATGTGCGGGTTGGCCTTGGTGTACGTCTCCCAGGTCGCGGGCTTGTCGGCGCCGTCCTTGCCACTGGCGACCGACGTGGCGACGATCTCGGTGCCGACCGTCTTGGACGCCTGGTCGTCGAAGTCGGCCTTGATGTCGTAGGCGTACCCGACGTGCACGTCGCCCGTGAGCACCATCAGGTTCTCGATCCCGGCCGACGCCGCGCCCGCGAGGACGCGGTCGCGGGAGGCCGGATAGCCGTCCCAGGCGTCCATGCTGAGCTTCGCCACCGCGTTGAGGTCCAACTTCCGCTGCGAGAAGTTGACCTGCTGCGGCACGACGTTCCACACCGCCTTCGAGTTGCGCCAGCCGTCGATGAGCCAGCGCTCCTGGGTGGCTCCGGTGATGGTGCGCTTGGGGTCCTTGGACTCCGGCCCGGGGATGTCGGCGCCGTCGCCGTAGGCCTGGTTGGAGCGGTACTGCCGCGTGTCCAGGATGTCGAACTGCGCGAGCAGGCCCCACTGCACGCGGCGGTAGAGCTGCAGGTCGGGGCCGATGGGCTGCTGGGGGCTGCGCAGCGGCAGGTTCTCCCAGTACGCGCGGTAGGCGGCGGCGCGGCGCACCAGGAACTCGGCGGGCGGGTTGCCGTTCTCGTCGAGGTCGTCCGCGTAGTTGTTCTCGGTCTCGTGGTCGTCCCAGGTGACGACGAAGGGGTGCGCCGCGTGCGAGGCCCGCAGATCGGGGTCGGTCTTGTAGAGGGCGTACCGCAGGCGGTAGTCCTCCAGCGTCTGCGTCTCGCGGTTGAAGATGGCGGGCAGGGTGCGGTCGGTGTAGTTGCGGGCGCCGCCGACCGAGTTGACCGCGTACTCGTAGAGATAGTCGCCGACGTGGAAGACGACATCGACGTCGTCCTTCGCCAGGTGCTTGTGCGCGGTGAAGTAGCCGTCGTGGTACGCCTGGCAGGACACCGCGGCGAGCTTCAGGGAGCTCACCGTGCTGCCGGCCGCGGGCGCGGTGCGGGTCCGGCCCGTCTCGCTGATCCACTTCCCGGTCTTGAACCGGAAGTAGTAGGTCCGCCCCGCGTCCAGGAAGCCCACCTCGACGTGCAACGTGTGGTTGTACTCAGGATGGGCGATCTCGATCCCGCTTCTGGCGACTCGCTGGAAACGGGCGTCGTGGGCCAGCTCCCACTCGACGATGACGCGCTGGTTCGGCAGACCGTTGCCCGGTTCGTACGGCGCCGGGGCGAGGCGGGTCCAGAGCAGGACCGAGTCGGGCTGCGGGTCGCCGGACGCGACGCCGAGCGTGAACGGATCGTCGGCGATCTTGCGCGCGTCCATCTCGGCGACGCCCGCCGCGCCCGCGGTCGGCAGATTGGTGGCGAACGCGAGCGCGGCCGCGGCGCCGGTGACGGTCAGGAAACGCCGGCGGCCCAGGTGGCGCGCGGCGGCTCGAAGCTCGGCTGTGTCCTGCTGGCCTTTGGGTGTCATATGGCCCTCCCCTGACGATTGGTGTCCCGGGCATGCAAGTGGCGGGGGAAGACGCGCGACTGTCGCGTACACAACACCCAAATGGCGGGCGGATGATGACCCTATGGACACACCTCCCGTACGCTGCGGGGCCATGAACGCTGAGCCAATTGGGCACCCAACCGGACAAGCAAGGACCGCCGTGGTGACCGGAGCGGGCTCCGGGATCGGCAGGTCCGTGGCAGTGGAACTGCTGCGGGCCGGATGGTCCGTGGCGCTCGCGGGGCGCCGGAAGGAGACCCTGGAGGAGACGGCGGCGATCGCCGCGGGGGTGTCGGAGGGCGCCGCGGTGCGGCCCGTCCCGCACGCCGAGGGATCCACCGAGGCCAGCGCCCCTGCCGAGACCGACGCCCTGTGCGTGCGCACCGACGTCTCGCGGCCCGAGGACGTGGCCGCTCTCTTCGCCGCCGTGCGCGACCGCTTCGGCCGTCTCGACCTCCTCTTCAACAACGCGGGCACGTTCGGCCCCGGCGGCGTGCCCGTCCACGAACTGGAGTACGACGCGTGGCGGCACGTCGTCGACACGAACCTCAACGGCGCGTTCCTGTGCGCGCAGGCGGCCTTCCGGCAGATGAAGGAGCAGGACCCGCAGGGCGGCCGGATCATCAACAACGGCTCCATCTCCGCGCACGTCCCGCGCCCGCACTCCATCGCGTACACGGCGACGAAGCACGCGCTGACCGGCCTGACGAAGTCCCTCTCCCTGGACGGCCGCCCCTATCGGATCGCCTGCGGCCAGATCGACATCGGCAACGCGGCGACGGACATGACCGAGCGGATACAGGCCGGCATCCTCCAGGCCAACGGGGAGTTGGCATCCGAGCCGGTGATGGACGTGTCGGACGTGGCGCGGACGGTGCGC
Source organism: Streptomyces sp. NPDC033180 (assembly GCF_055577645.1). Classification (NCBI taxonomy): domain Bacteria; kingdom Bacillati; phylum Actinomycetota; class Actinomycetes; order Kitasatosporales; family Streptomycetaceae; genus Streptomyces; species Streptomyces sp. NPDC033180. Next base: position 615,755 of record NZ_JBVIPU010000001.1, read on the forward strand.
CACATGGCGGAACTGCCGCTGGAGGCGAACGTGCAGTTCGCGACGGTGCTCGCGACGAACATGCCCTTCGTCGGGCGGGGTTAGCCGCTAGGACCCCTGGTGGCCGACCGTGACCGCGCACTCACGGTCGGCCCACATCTTCACAATCGGAATAGAAAATTCCACGTTAATTACCCGCATCGCACCCCGTATGCTCAGCGTGCCCTCCACGAGAACTCCACATTCAGAGCACACTCGGAGCACACCTTGCGCATACGTTCCGCGGCCCCGGCCGTCCTCGCCGCGGCCGCACTCGCGGCCCCTCTGCTCGCCGCTTCCCCCGCGAACGCGGCGGGCCACCAGGGCGGACTGCACCTCGGGTACATCCAGTTCGACAGCCCGGGCCGGGACACCCGTTCCAACTCCTCGCTGAACGCGGAGTGGGTGAACATCCACAACAACTCCGGCTCGGCGGTCCAGCTCAAGGGCTACAAGCTGAAGGACAACACCGGCTACACGTACACCTTCGGCAGTTACAAGATCGGCGCCGGCAAGACGGTCAAGGTCCGCACGGGCAAGGGCACCAACGCGTCCGGCGTCCGCTACTGGGGCCGCGGCTCGTACGTCTGGAACAACACCAGCGACAAGGCCCGCCTCATCAAGCCGAGCGGTTCGCTCAAGGACTCCTGCTCCTGGACGAACAGCAACCCCGGTTACAAGAGCTGCCACTGACGGCTCACATGCCACTGTGAAGGGGAGGGGAAGGCAGGGCAGCCGCTCCGTGGCGGCCGGTGGGAACCCGCGCCGGGGGGCCGCGGGAATGACCGGGGCCGCGGAACGGTTGCCCTGCGACATGACGACGAGATCAGCCAACACCCCCGCAGACGTACTGCGCTACACCGCGTTCGCGACCGACCCGGCGGGCGGCAACCCCGCCGGGATCGTGCTCGACGCCGCCGGCCTCGACGACGCGGCGATGCTGGAGATCGCGGCGGAGGTGGGCTACAGCGAATCGGCGTTCCTGACCCCGGCGACTCCGGCGGCCCTCGGGTCCGGCTCCGGCTCCGGCGACGCGGCCCGCTCCTTCGACGTGCGCTACTTCAGCCCGCGGGCCGAGGTCTCCTTCTGCGGACACGCGACGGTGGCGGCGGCGGTCGCACTGGCCGAACGGGGCGACGGCGCGGGCGACTTCGTCTTCTCCACGCAGGCGGGCACGGTGCCGGTGACCGTGACCGACGTGGACGGCACCCTGCGAGCCACGCTCACCAGCGTGGAACCGCACGTCGATGAGGTCGCGGCGGCCGATCTGGCCGAGGCCCTTGCTGCGCTCGACTGGCCCGCGGACGACCTCGACCCGGCCCTGCCGCCCCGCATCGCCTACGCGGGCGCCCGCCATCTGATTCTGGCCGCCGCGACCCGCGAACGCCTCGCCGACCTGTCGTACGACTTCGAACGTCTCGCTGCTCTGATGCGCCGCCTGGATCTGACCACGGTCCAACTGGTGTGGAGGGAGTCGGCCTTGACCTTCCACGCGCGCGACCCGTTCCCGGTGGGCGGCGTGGTGGAGGACCCCGCCACGGGCGCGGCGGCGGCCGCGTTCGGTGCGTACGCACGGGAACTGTCCCTTGTCCCTGCGGAGTCGGAACTCACTCTTCACCAGGGCGCGGACATGGGACGCCCCGGGGTGCTCACGGTCAGCCTGCGCGAAGGGGACGCGAGGGTCCGGGTGAGCGGGGCCGCCGTGCGGATCGGGGGCTAGGCAACCGGCACGGGCAGGTCCCGCTCAGGCCTGCCCCGTCTCGAACCGGGAGACCTTCGCGCCGTCGACGGTGAACCGCCACTTCGTCCGCATCTCCCCCCACGTGTCGTTGCGGTACGCGACGATCAGCACGCGCCCGCCGTCCGACTCGTTCTCCACGTCCATGTGGCCGTTCGAGGAGAAGATCTCGCGCTCCGTCCACTCGGCGACGTCCCGGTCGGAACCGTCGTCGGACATGGTCACGTCGGGCGTGACGGCGGCCTGGAAGGCGGACTGGTCGTGGGCGTTCACGGCGGTGACGAAGGCCCGGACCGTCGGGTCGGACAGCCGGTTTACCTGAATGCTCATGCCCCCACGGTCACATCGGCCGCCCCGCCTCGCCACCGGACGGGGTCACTCGTACGGCCGGTTGAGCAGGGTGTGCGGCCGGGCGCTGACGGACGGTGGGGGACGAGGGAGGACGAGCCCCCCTCCCCCACCGCTCTCACCCCAGGAGACAGCGCCATGACCCGTTCCTGCTTCGACCGACGCGACCTGGGCCTTCTGCTGCTCCGCGTCACCACCGGCGGCGTCCTCGTCGCCCACGGCACCCAGAAGCTCTTCGGCTGGTTCGGCGGCCACGGCATCGAAGGCACCGGCGCCTTCATGGAGTCCATCGGCTTCGCGCCCGGCAAGGCGAACGCCGTCATCGCCGGGCTCGCCGAGGCCGGCGGCGGCACGCTGCTCGCCCTCGGCCTCGCGACCCCAGCCGCCGGTTCCGCGGCGGCCGGCGCCATGGCCGGGGCGACGGCGGTGCACGCCCCCAACGGCTTCTTCAGCCAGGGCGGCGGCTACGAGTACCCGGCGTTCCTCGGCATGGTCGCGGCCACCCTCGCCGTCACGGGCCCCGGCGCCTACTCCGTCGACGACGCGCTCGGCCACTCCTTCAACCGCAACTGGATGGTGCCCGCGGCCCTGGCGGGCACCGCGCTCGGGGTGCTCGTCTCGGTGGGCTCACGGGCGAAGAACGTACGGGAGCAGGAGAACGGGTCGGGGCCTGACGAGTCCTGACGGCCGCGCTTCAGGACTGACGGCCGCTGCACTGCGTACGTGGTTGCCTGACCCCCAAGATCGTGTGGATCAACGGAAGCTTCGGCGTGGGCAAGACCACCACGTCCGAGGAGCTGCGCCCTCGTCATCGAGACGGCACGCCAGCTGCTCGCGTACAAGGGTGGGACGTTGGTCATCCCGCAGACGGTGCTCGTGGAGGAGTACTGGACGGAGCTGTGTGAGGGCCGGCCAACTCGGCGTGCCCGTACACCATTTCGTGCCGCACACCGACGCCGAGACGTTGATCCGGCGCATCGAGTCCGACGTTCCGGCGCTCGTCCCCTGGCGTCTCGACCACGTCGTCCCCTGCCAGCAGGCGCTGCCATGGCCGCGGCGCGCGGGCGAGGTGGTCGACACGACGGACACACCGCCGGACGGGGTCGCGCGGCGTATCGCGGTGAAAGTCGCTGGTGGGGAGGAGAGTTGACCGGATAGCGTCCTCGCTCATGACCGAGACCACCATCCAGAGCCTGCCGCCCCGGCTCACCCGGCTCACCTTCCACGGCCCGCTGTCGGAAGCGAGGGCCGCGCGGCTCGTCGAGCGCGTCGCGCCCGGCGTCGGCTCCGTCCTCGATCTCGGCTGCGGCTGGGGCGAGTTGCTGCTGCGCGTCCTCGACGCCGCCCCGGACGCCACCGGCGTGGGCGTCGATCTGTCGGCCGATGACCTGGCCAGGGGTCGGGCCACCGCCAAGGAGCGCGGTCTGGCCGAGCGCGTCCTGTTCGTCGAGGAGTCGGCGACGGACACCGCCCGCGGCCCCGCCGACCTCGTCCTGTGCCTGGGCGCGAGTCACGCGCTCAGCTCCGCCGAACCGCCCGGCCACACCGAAGCCGCCCTGCGGGAGCTGCGCCGCCTCGTCAGCCCCGGCGGCCGCGTCGTGCTCGGCGAGGGCTTCTGGCAGCGCACGCCCACCCCCGACGAGCTCGCCGGGATGTGGCCGGGCGCCCACGCCGGCGAACACCTCTACCTGGGCGACCTCGTGGACGCGGCGATCGCCGCCGGCTTCCGCCCCCTGTGGGTGGAGACGGCGGGCGCGGAGGAGTGGGAGGAGTTCGAGTCCGGCTACCGCACGGACGTGGAGGAATGGCTGGCCGCGCACCCCGGTCACCCGCTGGCCGCCGAGACCCGCGCCAAGGCGGACCGCCAACGCGACACCTGGCTGCGGGGCTACCGCCAGGTGCTCGGTCTGGCCTACCTGACCTTGATGCCGGTGGGCTGAGGGCGGCCGCTCGTGGTGTCGAACCACGCCTGGGCCAGCGCGTCCAGCGTCGGCTCCGGCGGGGCGGGCAGTTCCCGTAGATACCAGGGCAGGTTGCTGTAGACGTGCAGCAGGGTGTGGGCGAGGAGTTCACGCGGCTCGAACGTGTGGCCGTAGGCGCGCATGAAGCGGCCGAGGAGGCCCGGCTCCGCGCGCGTGACGAAGAGGCCGACGCCCACGAAGTCGTACGCCCTGCCCCCGATCATGGCGGGCTCGAAGTCGAAGAGCCCGGTGAGCCGGGGCCGCCCCGCCCCGTCGACGGCGCCGACCAGCAGATGCTGACGCATGAACTCGGTGTGCAGGAGGACGGGCGGCGCATCCGCACGCAGCGGTACCGCGTCAAGGAAGGCCGGGATCTGCTCCAGCCAGCTCTCCGGCAGCCCGCGTTTCCGCTGCCGCGCGACGGCCCCGGAGCGCTGCCTGCCGAGGAAGGCCCCCCAGTCACCGGGCCCGAGCACGTCGGTGAGCGGCCCGGGGTCCAGGGCGTGCAGCGCGGCGAGCGTCTCACCGGCCTCGGTGACCAGGCGCTCCCGGTCGGCGCGCGAGAGACGCGGCCAGACCGCGGCGAGGTCTTCGCCGGGCAGCCGGGACATCAGGACGTACCGCCAGCCGTTCTCGTACGCTCCGGACGCGTGCACCCGTGGTGTGGGGACCGGCAGCCGCCCCTGAAGATGGCTCAACACCCGCGCCTCGGCCAGGGCGTCCTCGGCCGCGGCGCCGGGAAAGAGCTTGAGCACGAGGTCGTCCCCGACGGCGTAGACGGGCTGCGACCCCTCCGGGAACCGGTGGAGCGGCGCCCCGGCGAGCCCGAGCCTGTCGCAGAGATCCTCAACTGCGGGCCGCATGACGGCCTCATCGGGGACGACGACGTCCCATTGCTCGTCGGTGTCCACGGGAGGCAGCATGATCGGAACGGTAGGAGGCGGCGAGGGCGACGGCAACGCATTTAGCCGGCCCGACGGCTGCCCGCGCGTGCGCGATACCGACCGAAGTCTGCCGCCCATCGACTTTCGGCCGCTCCCGCGCGCGTACCCGCTCGCCTAGCGTCGAGGACATGACCAGCGAAAAGAGCCTCGGCCCCGTCCCGCTCAGCAAGGGCCGGACGACGGTACTCGGTTACCCGCGCGGTGACCTGCTGACCGTACTCATCGGCATGCCGATCCTCGGTCTCCTGCTCGGCATCGGCCTGCCGCCCCTGGCCCGGTGGCTGAGCGACCTGCCGGTGCTGCCCTGGCGGGACGGCATCACGTTCGTCGGCTCGCTGGACAGGCCGTGGCAGACGGCGATCGCGGCGGGCCTGGGCCTGGTCGCCGGGCTTCTCATCGCCGGCACGGAATTCGACGAGACCCTCAAGCTGACGCTGACCGACCAGGAGTTGGTGGCCGATCACCACGAACGGGAGCAGAGCATCGAACGCGCCCGCGTCTCGGCGGTGTTCCTGGACGGCAAGGAACTGGTGGTCCTTGACGAGTCGTCCCGCGAGTTCACGCGCGGCATCCACAAGGCGTCGGCACCGGCCCTGGCCAAGGCCTTTGGCTCGCACGGCTACCCGTGGCGTGATGCCGACCCGCACGCGGCCCTGTTCCACCGCTGGATTCCCGGAGCTCCCGGTCTGCCCGCCGAGGCGCACGCGGTCCTCGCGGCGCGGAAGGTCGCACTGAAGAGCAAGGCGACCCAGGACGCCCGGGACCTCGCCGAGACGATGCAGGGTCTGGGGTACGTCGTACGGGACGAGGGCAGGGACCAGTACTGGCGCCCGTCGACCGGGGAGGCCGACGGGCGCCAGTAACCGACCGTCAGAAGACGAACGGGCCGGGTGCCTGCGCCGATGTGGCGTTGCAGGTGACGCTGATCCCGAGGACCACGACCTGCAGCGACTTGCCCTCCAGGCTGTCGCCGATGGCGACGGTCCCGTCGAGCGGTCCGGTGGACACCTCGCCGCCGGCGGGAATGGCCGGGTTGGAGCTGCCGGTGAAGGTCGCGGTGTCCGATCCGTTCTTGGTGAGCGTGAGCGTCGAGTCGACGGAGTTGGCGGCGATGTCGATGGGTGCGGTGATCGCCGACGTGGAGACGCTGATCGTCGCGGCGGTGCCGTCCTGGGTGGCCTTGAGCGTCGCCGTACCCGAGCCGTACGACCCGCAGTCGAACGAGATGGTCGCGGTGTCCGGGGTGACCGCGGTGGCGGCGGGTGCCATCACCATGGCGCCCACGGCGACCAGTCCGACACCCAGCGCCGACCCGGCACCGAATCTGCGCTGCTGCCTGCCTGTTGCACGAATGCCATGCCTCATGGGGTGCCTGCCTTCAAGTGGGGGGGATGCGGGGGGATTCGGGAAAACTGACGACCAGTCAGCGTCCCGTACCGCATTGAGGCACGGGCCCCTGGAGACAACAAGGGCCACTCCCATGATTGTTGACATGCTACGGCCAATTTCAGCCGCTGACCGCCACCCCGGACAACCGGGTGCAAAAATGGCGATCATGACCTCGCCGACCTCGCCCCAGACCTTTCAGCCGGTCCTCGACCGCATCGCGGCCGAGATCCGGGAGACGCCGGGGCGCGGCAGGCCCGCCGACTACATTCCGGCGCTCGCCGCGTGCGACCCGCGCCGGTTCGGCATGGCCGTCGCGGAGCCGGACGGCACGGTGTACGGGGTGGGTGACTGGCGGCAGCCGTTCTCCGCACAGTCCATCACCAAGGTGTTCACCCTCGCGCTCGACCTGGCACGCGAGGGCGACGCCCTGTGGGAGCACGTGGGCCGCGAGCCTTCCGGCAACCCCTTCAACTCGCTCGTGCAGCTGGAGTACGAGAACGGCATCCCGCGCAATCCCTTCATCAACGCGGGCGCACTCGTCGTCACCGACCGGCTCCAGACCCAGACCGGGGACGCGGCGGGCGCCCTCCTCGACCTGCTGCGCGCGGAGAGCGGAAACGACCGGCTTACCATCAACGAGAACATCGCCGCCTCCGAGTCCACGCACGGCAACCGCAACGCCGCGCTCGGCCATTTCATGGCGTCGTACGGGAACATCGACAACCCGGTCCCTGTCCTGCTTGACCAGTACTTCCGCCAGTGCTCCGTCGAGGCGTCCTGCGCCGACCTCGCCCTGGCCACCGGCTTCCTCGCCCGCTACGGCATCCGCGCGGACGGCACCCGCCTGCTCAGCCGCAGCCAGGCCAAGCAGGTCAACGCGATCATGCTGACCTGCGGGACGTACGACGCGGCGGGCGACTTCGCCTACCGCGTGGGGCTGCCCGGCAAGAGCGGCGTCGGCGGCGGCATCATCGCCGTCGTCCCGGGCCACTGCACACTCTGCGTCTGGAGCCCGGGGCTCGACGAGCGGGGCAACTCGGTCTCGGGAGTGGCGGCGCTGGACCGCTTCACGACCCTGACGGGCCTCTCGGTGTTCTGAGACCCGGGCGCGGGTTGCTCGGGCAGCATGCCGAGCGGCTGACCCGATGAACGCTCGGCACCCTTCAGGGCGATCTCGCCGACGATGTGCGCTGCGGGCTGGATCGACTCGCGCGGCGTGATGTGCGGGGCGTCGGGGGGACGCTGCGGGAGTTCGGTCGTGTCGGCGAACGCTGCCGCCGTCGGCAGAGCGACGGCGGCAAGCGCTGCGACCACGATCGCGACGGCTCGCGGGCGGACGCGGGTGGGCATGATCTTTTCCTCGTGGAGAGCCCGACCCTGGGTCAGGCCGCCGGGACGGGAGCCGGGACGGGAGCCGGGACAGGCGCCGGGACAGTGTCGCCGCCGGGCTTGACCTGGTCGGTGCCGGTGTCCGGCTTGGGCTTCTGCTCGTCGGGCTTCACCGTGTCGGCGGAGGTGTCCGAGTCGGGCTTGGGCTGCGGGTCCGGCTGCACGTCATCGGGGTCCGGGGTGGGCTGCGGGTCGGGCTGCACGTCGTCGTCCGGGGCGGGCTGCGGGTCCTGTGCGTCCTGTCCGCCCTTCTCGAGCCAGGACTTGAGCTGGCCGTCGGGCTGGAGCGCGACGTGCAGGCCGTTGTTCTGGCCGTAGGCAGCGCGCCCGTTCGCGTCGAGGGAGCCGAGCTTGGCGCCGGAGCCGAAGAAGTCGGCCTGGTAGTGGTTGGTGGACAGCTTGTAGATCTTCGCGGTGGAGCCGTCGGCGAGCTTGGGCGAGGCGACCAGAACGCGCTTGTTCGGGTTCGGGTTCGGCTTCGGGTTCGGCTTCGGCTTGGCCTTGTCCATCCAGGAGGTGAGCGAGCCGCCCGGGGTGAGCTTGATGTGCAGACCGTTGTGGTTGGCGTGGGCGTTCTTGCCGTTGGCGACGAGGGTGGCGCCCTTGGGCCCGGAGATGACGGCCTTGGCCTTGTTCTTGCCGAGCTTGTAGACCTTGGCGGTGGAGCCGTCGCGCAGCTTGACCGTCTTGGCCTTCTTCGACTTGTTGGCCTTCTTCGCCTTGTTTGCCTTGCAGTGCGCGACGGACCCGGCACTGACGCTCACGCCGGCCGGCGCCTGGGGGCCGGTGGCGGCAATGGCTCCGGACGCGGCACCGAGGCTGATGCCTGCGGTGGCGACGACGGCGATGGCGGTGGTGCGCAGGGTGCGGGCGGTACGCATGAAGGGGGCCCTCTCGGGTCGGTTCCAGGATGTGTGTCGTCCGCTCGGTCGCGGTGACATCTACGAAGTTACGGATCTCACATCAAAGAACCCCATAGGGGATGTAACGGACACCACGCACATGGGTCGCAAAATACGCACGTCTGGTGACGTTTAACCGCAAAATTCACGGCCGGAGGGAGCCCTCAATGGAAAAGCGGCAGACGAGTCGGGCTGTACGCCGGGTTCTGTCGCCCGGTCGCCTCGCGGCGGCCGGGGAGACGGCCATCCATCTAGGGCCCGCATTGCTGCGGGCCTCGTGCGGTCTACCCGCGGACTCGGGCGGGCAGCCCTCGATCATCCGCGCAGGGTCCTGTCTCCAGGGCCCCTCTTGACCTTGCTCCAGGTGGGGTTTACCTAGCCGCCTGAGTCACCTCAGGCGCTGGTGGTCTCTTACACCACCGTTTCACCCTTACCGGAAGCCGAAGCCTCCGGCGGTCTGTTTTCTGTGGCACTGTCCCGCGGGTCACCCCGGGTGGCCGTTAGCCACCACCTTGCCCTGTGGAGCCCGGACGTTCCTCGGGAAGAGCCCCTGGTGAGGGGAGCTTCACGCGGCCGTCCGCCCGGCTCGTCTGCCGTAGCGACCATGCTACCCGGCGTGTGCGGGGGCCAGCGCCCGCGCTCCCCTCTTCCACGCCGTCGCCAGGTCGGCGTCGTTGTCGCAGGCCCGCATGAGGGGGGCGGCGGCGCGGTCCTCCGGGCCGGGCGGGAGAGCGTGGCGCGGCAGGGGGCGTTCGGTGGCCCCCGGAAGGCCCAGCGCCCGCTTGACCTTGCCGCAGCGTCAACGTTTCTACTGGCCCCATGAACGGGATGCGAACAGCCTCATGAACGGGATGCGGATCGGCGAGCTCGCCGGCATCGTCGGCGTCACCACGCGGGCGATCAGGCACTATCACCACCTCGGGCTGCTGCCCGAGCCCGAGCGGCGGGCCAACGGCTATCGGGAGTACGGGCTGCGGCACGCCGTCGTGCTCGCGCGGATCCGGCGGCTCACCGAGCTGGGACTCGGCCTCGCCGAGGTGCGGGACGTGCTCGCGGACGACGCGGGGCGCGAGCTCGCCGAGGTGCTCGCCGAGCTCGACGCGGACCTCGCGCGTCAGGAGGACGCGATCCGCGAGCGGCGGGCGCGGCTGCGGGTCCTGCTGGACGACGCGGAGCGCGGGGCGCTGTCCGCCGAAGGGCCCGTCTCACCCGAACTGGGCGAATTCTTCGCCGAGTTGGCGCGCTCCACCGCCGACCGCGAGGGGCCGGAGTCCGCGATGGCCGCGAAGGACCGGGAGCTGCTCGCCCTGATCGACACGACAGCACCCCCGGAGGACCGGGGCAAGCTCCTGGCCGCGATGCGCCCCGCGCTGGCCACCCCGGGGGCGGTGGAGCGCGCGCACGAGGTGTACGCACTGCTCGACGCGCTCGCGGACGCCGACCTCGCCGATCCGCGTACGGACGCCGCCGTGGACGAGGCCGCCGGGGCGCTCGCCGGAGCGCTGCCCGACTCCCTCCTGGAGGAGCTGGGCACCGAGGGCGTGCGGGCTGTGGCCGCTGGGGGCAGCAGCGGCAGCGGCAGCGGCAGCGGCAGCGGCAGCGGCAGAAACAACGACCGGTTCCTCGAAGCCTTCTTCTCCGAATTCTCCCCCGCCCAGGCGGAGGCCGTGCGCCGCGCGATGCGGCTGCTCATGGAGCGGGGTGCGCGTTGAGGCGGCTGGCGCGGGGGCTCGCCTGGGTGGTGGTGCCCGTCGAACTCGCCCTTGTCGTCTGCCTGTTGGCGGGGGCCTCGCTCCCCCTGAATGTACTGATCGGTGTGGAGGCCGTCGCTCTGACGCTGCTCGTCGTCGAGGGCGTGGCGCTCGCTGTCGTCTATCGGCGGGGCGGGCGCGCGGCGGTCAGGGAGGTCGTGCCGGTGCCGGTGCGCCGGATCGTCGGGCACGAGCTGCGGGTGCTCGGCAGTCTCGCGCTGTGGATGGTCCGGCGGCGGCACGGCGTGCGAGAGGGGGATCTGGCGTTCGGGCACGCCCGCGACCAGGCGGCTCTGCTGTACGGCCTCGTCTTCGTGTGCGTGGTGGAGACCGTGGGTCTCGCCGTGCTGCTGCGGAGCTGGCCCGTGGTCCATGCGGTGGTGCTCGTCGTGGACGTCTACACCGTGGTCATGATGCTGGGCGTGCACGCCGCCTCCGTGAGTCGCCCGCACGTGCTGTCCGGCGACGCGCTCCGCGTGCGCCACGGCGCCCACTGCGACCTGCGGATACCGCTGGACCGGATCGCCGCCGTGCGTGCCGGGTCACGCTTCACGCATGAGGCCGAGGACGGGGTGCTCAACATCCCCGTGGCCGCGCAGACCTCCCTCACCCTGGAGCTGACGGAGCCCGTCACGGCGGTGGCCTTCCTCGGCGGGCGCCGGCCGGTGACCACGGTGCGGCTGCACGCGGACGAGCCGAAGAAGCTGCTCGACGCCGTCCGGAAGGCCCTCCCGGAAGCGCACGCGCGGACACAGCCCCTCACGCAACCCCTCACGCCGCCCCTCACGCAGGCGTGAACTGCACCTTCGCCGCACCGGGGTCGGCCCGCGTGAGCCGCACCCGCAGCCGCTCCCCCAGCGGAAGACCGCCCGTGCCGCCCTCGATCCGGGCGACGATCGCGGGGTCGGTCAACTGGACGGTGCCGACGGCAGGTTCGCGCTCCTGGACATCCACCACCACCCCGTCGAACAGCTCGCCGACCCGGTCCTTGAGCAGCGCGGCTTCGACGAGGTCCACGCACTCGCGCTCCACGGTGTTGCCGCGCCGCGTCCCGTCCGCCATCTCCTTGGGCAGCTCGGGCAGCGCGGCGAGCACCCACTGCGGCGGTTCGTCCCCGGCGACCGCCGCGAGGCAGAGCTCGGAGGCGTAGCGGTCCACGAGGCGGCGGAGCGGGGCGGTGCAGTGGGCGTAGGGGGCGGCGACGGCCGCGTGCGTGGTGAGGTCGGGGACCTCGCCGCCGCTGAACGCGGTGTAGCCCGCGCCCCGCAGGAGCGTCGTGCACTCCTGCAGGAACGCGGCGTGGTGGGGAAGGCGCGGGTCGAGGGAACGGACGAGCTCGGCGTACGGAACGTGGTGCGGCCAGTCGACCCGCAGGGCTTTCGCGGTGCGCCGGAGCCGCCCGACGGCGCCGTCCGGGGCGGTGGGGAGCGTCCGCAGGATCCCCGCCCCCGACTGGATCATGAGCTCGGCGGCGGCCATGCCGGTGAGGAGGGAGATCTGGGCGTTCCATCCGTCGGCGGGAAGCGGCGCGCGATAGGCGAGTTCGTACGCACCGCCCCGCTCGACGATCTCCTGCTCGGGCACGTTGAGGGAGATGCCTCCCCGCTCGACCTCAAGGCGCTCGCGCAGCCGCCCGATGTCGCCGAGCAGCGCGAGGGCCTCCTCGGCGGTGCCGCCGTCGATGGCCCGCTGCACGCCGTCGTAGTCGAGCTTCGCGCGGCTGCGTACGAGGGCACGGCGCACGTCGGTGGAGACAGTGCCGCCGTCCTCGTCGAGGTCGATCGTCCAGAGCACCGCCGGGCAGTCCTGGCCCGGCAGCAGACTGGCCGCGCCCTCGCTCAGCGAGGTGGGGTGCAGGGGCACCTTCTCGTCGGGGAAGTAGAGGGTGGTGACACGCCGATGAGCTTCCGTGTCGAGTGGCCCGCCCGGCGTGACGTACGCGGCGACGTCGGCGATGGCGTACCGCACCCGGAATCCGCCGCCGTCACGCCGGGACAGGTGCATCGCCTGGTCGAGGTCGACGGAGGTGGGCGGATCGATGGTGAAGAGGGGGATGTCAGTGGCGTCGTACGCGGGCAGCCGTGGAGCGGCGACGGCCCGCTCCGCATCGGCGAGCACGTCCCCGGGGAAGCCCGCGGGAACCTCCAACTTCATACGCAGCTCACGCAGCACGCCCCGCAACGGAGCCTCGGCTGCGCCGGTCACGCGGAGATGGCGACGGGGCATGGGACGAGCGTAGGCGGGGAGAGCGGGGGCGGCATGGTGGAGGGGGCGGCATGGTGGAGGGGCGGGGCTCTCGCCGCGGGGTAATCGGGTGGGCGGGTGGGAGACCCGCCCAGGAGCGGCGGAGGTGAGCATCGCCGCCGGGTGCGCAGGTGGCACCGCGCCCACCTCGCCCGCCTCGCCCGCCGCAGGCGCCCCGCAGCCCCCGGAGGCGATTACCCTGGCGCGGGGCCGCATCCCCTCCCGTAACCCTCCGAAGGAGACCCATGCTCGTCCTGCTGCCGCCCTCCGAAGGCAAGGCGCCCTCCGGTCGTGGCACCCCTCTGAAGCCGGAGTCGCTCTCCCTGCCGGCGCTCGCGGACGCGCGGCAGGCCGTGCTCGACGAGCTGGTCGACCTCTGCGTGGCGGACGAGGAGAAGGCCCGTGACGTACTCGGTCTGAGCGAGGGCCTGCGCGGCGAGGTAGCGAAGAACACCGAGCTCCGCACGGCGGGCGCGCGCCCCGCGGGCGAGATCTACACGGGCGTTCTGTACGACGCGCTGGACCTCGCCACGCTGGACGCCGCGGCCAAGCGCCGCGCGGCCCGCTCGCTCCTGGTGTTCTCCGGACTGTGGGGCGCCGTCGGCATCACCGACCGCATCCCCTCCTACCGCTGCTCGATGGGCGTGAAGCTGCCGGGCCTCGGCGCACTCGGCGCCTACTGGCGTACGCCGATGGCCTCCGCGATGCCCGAAGCCGCGGGCGACGGGCTTGTGCTCGACCTGCGCTCGTCGGCGTACACGGCCGCGTGGAAGCCGAAGGGCGAGGTCGCGGACCGGACGGCGACGGTGCGCGTGCTGCACGCGCAGATGGTCGACGGAGTCGAGAAGCGTTCCGTCGTGTCGCACTTCAACAAGGCGACCAAGGGCCGGATCGTGCGGTCTCTGCTCGAGACCGGTGCCCGGCCGAAGAACCCCGCCGAACTCGTCGAGGCGCTGCGGGACCTCGGGCACGTGGTCGAGGCACAGGCTCCCTCGAAGGCGGGCAAGGCGTGGGCGCTGGATGTCGTGGTGCGGGAGATCCACTGATCGCGCTGATCGCGCACCCCCACAGTTATCTCGTATCTCGTATCTCGCACTCCGCAGTTATCGCCACCCCACGCACGGATTGCAGCATGTGCAACACCCTTTGCGCATGCTGCGTCGGCCGGGGCAGGATACTCCCATGACTTCCCCCTCCGCCGCGGCCTCCGCCTCCGTGCTCGATCTCGCCCCCGTCGTTCCCGTAGTCGTCGTGGAGGACCTCGCCGACGCCGTGCCGCTGGCGCGCGCGCTGGTCGCGGGCGGGCTGCCCGCGATCGAGGTGACGCTGCGGACGCCCGCCGCGCTCGACGCGATCCGGGCCATCGCGGCGGAGGTACCGGACGCGGTGGTCGGCGCGGGCACCGTCATCTCGCCCCAGGGCGTCGCGGAGTCCGTCGACGCCGGGGCCCGCTTCCTGGTCAGCCCGGGGTGGACCGACACACTGCTGGCCGCGATGAAGGCGTCCGGGGTGCCGTTCCTGCCGGGAGTCTCGACGACGTCCGAGGTGGTTGCGCTCCTGGAACGCGGGGTGCACGAGATGAAGTTCTTCCCGGCGGAGGCCGCCGGCGGTACGGCTTACCTCACGTCGCTCGGCGGGCCGCTGCCGCAGGCCCGCTTCTGCCCGACGGGCGGCATCGGCCTCGCCTCCGCGCCGTCGTACCTCGCGCTGAAGAACGTCGGCTGCGTGGGCGGCAGTTGGATGCTTCCCGCCGACGCGGTCTCGGCGAAGGACTGGCCCCGGATCGAGGCCTTGGCCCGCGAGGCGGCGTCCCTTCGCTGAACCGCCCGGGGGACCTTGTGCGCGTACACGCCCGCGGGCCGGTGGGGGCCGATCGCGCAGTTCCCCGCGCCCCTGAGGATCCCTGCGGGTGCTTCGTGGCCGATCGCGTCCCTGCGCTGACACCTGCGGGTATCTCCTGGTTGCGCGCGCCGTTCCTGGCGCCCCTGGCGGGGCCCCGTCGCACCGCGCCCGAAGGGGCGCGGGGAACTGCGCGCTCAGCCCCCACTCACCCGCAGAGGGAACACGACGGCATGCCCCCAGGGGCGGGGAACTGCGCGGCCAGCCCCCACCCACCCGCAGGGAACTCCGCGCCGAAGCCCTACCGCAGGTGCGATGTGTCGTTCAGTAGGCGTACCGACGCGTTGCCGTCCCCGTAGTACGCCACCGCCGACACCGACGCCGCCGAGAGTTCCATGCGGAACAGGGACTCCGGTGGGGCGCCGAGGGCGAGGCGGACCAGCGTCTTGATCGGCGTGACGTGCGTGACCAGGAGGACCGTGCGGCCCGCGTACTCCGCGGCCAGGCGGTCCCGTGCCGCCGAGACCCGCTGGGCCACCGCGGCGAAGGACTCCCCGCCGGGGGGCGCCGCGTCCGGCGACGCGAGCCAGGCGTTCAGCTCCTCGGGCTGCCGCGAGCGCACCTCGCCGAAGGTGAGGCCCTCCCAGGCCCCGAAGTCCGTCTCGCGCAGCCCCTCGTCGGTGCGCACGTCGAGGCCGAGGCGGGCGGCGACGGCCTGCGCGGTCTCCTGGCAGCGTTTCAGCGGCGAGGAGACGATCGCCTGGATCGTGCCACGCGCGGCGAACGCCGCCGCCGCACGCTCGGCCTGCTCCCGCCCCACGTCGGAGAGGGACGGATCGGACCCGCCGCTGCCGGAGAACCGCTTCTGGGGCGTCAGCGCGGTCTCGCCGTGCCGCAGCAGTACGAAGGTCGCGGGCGTGCCCAGGTCAGCGGGCGCCGCCCAGCCGACGGGCGGCACCTGCACTGCCTGGGCCTGGGGCTGGGCCGCGTTCCCCGCGGCGCGCACATCCGCGAGCGCGGCCCGCGCCTTCGCCGCCCCGGCCGCCGCGTCACCCGCAGGGCCCACAGGCTCAAGAGCCGACCGCGCCGCACGCGCGTCCAGCTCCGCCGTCGAGTCCGCCGCCGACCACCGCTCGCCCCGCTTGCCCGCGTCCATCGCCTCGTTGGCGAGCCGGTCCGCGTGCTTGTTCTTCTCGCGCGGGATCCACTCGTACGTGACCTGGGCAGGCGGGAAGACCCGAGCCGCCTCGGCGGCCAGCGGCTTCATGCCCGGGTGCTTGATCTTCCAGCGGCCCGACATCTGCTCGACGACGAGCTTGGAGTCCATGCGGACGTGGACCGATGCGGCCGGGTCGAGTTCGTGGGCCGCCTTCAGGCCGGCCACGAGCCCCTTGTACTCGGCGACGTTGTTCGTCGCGACGCCGATGTACTGAGCGGCCTCCCGCAGGGTCTCCCCCGTCGCCGCGTCGATGACGACCGAGCCGTAGCCCGCGGGCCCCGGGTTGCCCCGCGACCCGCCGTCCGCCTCGACGATGAACTCCCGCACGGGCAAGGCTCCCTGGACCCTAGAGGCCGGACTCGGACGTGCGGACCAGGATGCGGCGGCAGTTCTCGCACCGCAGGACCGTCTCCGGGGACGCCGCCTTCACCTCGTTCACCTCGGTGATGTTCAGCTCCAGGCGGCAGCCCTCGCAGCGGCGCTGGTAGAGCTTGGCCGCGCCGACGCCGCCCTGCTGGTCGCGCAGCTTGTCGTAGAGCTTGAGCAGGTCGGCAGGGACCGAACCCGCCACGACCTCGCGCTCCTTGGTGACCGTGGCGGCCTCGCCGTCGATCTCCTCGAAGGCGGTGTCACGCCGGGCCGTCGCGTCGTCGATCTTCGCCTGGACCGAGGAGACACGTTCCGCCAGCTCGGAGACGCGCTCCTGGGCGGACTCACGGCGCTCCATGACCTCGAGGACGACGTCCTCCAGATCACCCTGGCGCTTGGCGAGGGAAGCGATCTCGCGCTGGAGGTTCTCCAGGTCCTTGGGGGACGTCACGGCGCCCGAGTCCAGGCGCTGCTGGTCGCGGTTGGCGCGCTGGCGCACCTGGTCGACGTCCTGCTCCGCCTTGGTCTGCTCGCGGGCGCAGTCGCTCTCCTCGGTCGTCGAGGCGACGTGCAGATCGCGCAGCTGCGCGATGTCCTTGTTCAGCGACTCGATCTCGGCGTGCTCGGGCAGGGACTTCTTCCGGTGCGCCAGCTGCTGGAGGCGTACGTCGAGTGCCTGGACGTCGAGGAGTCGGATCTGGTCGGCGGGCGCGGCGTTAATTGGGGGCTCCTGTTGTGTCGGTATTCGAGGCCGCGTGGGCGGTCCAGGGGTCGGTGACCGTCTTGGAGACGTGGACGCGAAGTCCCCATCCGTGACGGTCGGAGATCTGATCGAGCTGCGCCGCGGCCAGCTCGCACCACGGCCACTCGGTGGCCCAGTGCGCGGCGTCGAGAAGCGCCAGCGGAGTCTGTGCGCGGGCCTCGGACACCGGGTGGTGGCGCAGGTCCGCGGTGAGGAAGGCGTCCACGCCCGACGCGCGTACGTCGTCGAAGAGGCTGTCGCCGGAGCCGCCGCTGACCGCGAGGGCGCGGACGATCTGCTCGGGGTCGCCCGCGACGCGGATGCCCTGCGCGGTGGCGGGCAGCCGCTCGGCCGCACGGGCGGCGAGTTCGCGGAGCGTCAGGGGGTGTTCGAGTTCGCAGATCCGGCCGAGGCCCCGGCGGCCGTGCGCGTCGGCCGGGTCCGGCACGAGGGGACGGACGATCCTGAGGTCGAGCGCGCCGGCGAGGGCGTCGGAGACACCCGGGTCGGCGCGGTCCGCGTTCGTGTGCGCGACGTGCAGCGCCACGTCGTTCTTGATGAGGTCGTGGACGACGCGGCCCTTGAAGGTGCCGGCCGAGACCGTCGTCGTACCGCGCAGATAGAGCGGGTGGTGCGTGACCAGGAGCTGGGCGCCCAGCTTCACCGCTTCGTCGACGATCTCCTGGACGGGGTCGACGGCGAACAGGACCCGGGAGACCTCCGCGTCGGGGTCGCCGCAGACCGTGCCGACCGCATCCCAGCTCTCGGCCAGTTCGGCGGGCCACAGGACGTCGAGGGCGGCGATGACTTCAGACAGACGGGGCACGGAGAAAGGCTACCTTCCCCGCGTGCCCCGCAGGTCGTGCGTCACGGACCGCTACCGAGCCGCTACCGAGCGGCCGGAGTCGTCCCCGCGGAGCGGTCCCCGAGGCCGTCCGTAACCGGGTTCGCCGCCGTCACGCCCAGCCCCGGTACCGCGCCCTCCCGATCACCGAGACCCGGACTCGGGCGCCTCGCCCCAAGCGCGCGCTGCTCACCCAGCACAACCACCCCCGCTTCCTCAGGCGAATCAGCACATCGCCACCCTTCTGTGTGAAACGGGCGGCCACAGGTGCCACGGCAGTGCGTGCGAAAACTAGCTTCGGGGCCCGGAGGTTCCCCCATGACAGCGCCCACGCTTGAGCCCGAGCCCATGACCGCGCCGACGTCTCCCCCGGCGCCCGCGACACCCCCAGTGACAACCGCCGACGGCGCGTACGCCGCCCGGCTCGCCCTCGACGGCGGTTCCTGGTTCCCCGAGCGCTGGACCCTCGACTCCCCCGAGCCGTACGCGGTGCCGCTGCCCGGCAGCCGGCCCGAGGGGCCCGGCACCGAGGTGCTCCCTATGGCCGACGGACGTGTCCTGATCCACCGCGTCGTCGATGGTCGGCACGCGTTCGCGCTCCTGTACCCGACGGGCCCGGAGACCGGAGAAGTGCCGCTCGGCGCCGTGGAGTGCGGCGAGTCCCGTCTTACGCTGCTGCCGCCGTCGCCGATCGGCAGCCACGCGTACGCGCTCGCGGTGGGCGCGGGGTCGACCGCCCTGTGGCTGGTGGCGGGCGGAGCCTTCGGGCCCGAGCACGTCGCGGAGATCCCCGGGCACTGCTCGGGCGGGGTCTGGCTGGACGGGCAGGGCCGGATGCTGGCCCTGGACCGGGAGTTGGACGGCCGGGTCAAAGCGGTGGCGGTGGACCTGGAGCGGGGAGGCGAGGTGTCGCCCTTCCTCCAGATCGCCGACGAGAGCGACGACCGGCTGCTGCTCGCGGACCCGGACAGCGGGCTGCTTCTGATCCGCTCGGACGCACCGGGCCACGACAGGCTCGGCTGGGGGGTCCTCGGCGGTACGCGCCCGGTGCGCTTCCCCGAGTGCCTGCGCCTGCCCGACCTCGCGGTGACGCCCTTCGCCATACAGCCCGGTCAGACGCTGATGCCGGAGGGCTGCGCGGTGGCGTTGCGGATCGACGGGGCGGCGGGGAGCTGGCTCGGCGTATGGCGTCCCGCCGAGCGCCGGCTGCATCAACTGGCCGCTCCGGACGGATGGTTGGCGGGATCGGGGTGGTGGACACGGGAGGGGACGCTGCGTCTGCCGTACGTGACGGGGGCGGTTCCGTGCGGGGTCGCGGAGGTGGAACCGCCCGCTCCGGCGGCGGCGCCCGCGCCGGTCGCAGCGCGGCCCGTTCCGTTGCAGCAGGCGCCTCTCACCGGGCGTGGGGGCGTTGGTTAGACTCGCCCGGCTGCACCGAACGATCTTCTTTTCAGAGTTACGGCTTTACGGGGTGAGAGTGTTGATGAGAACCGAGATGAGCACGGAGACCGAGCGGAATCCCGAGCCGCGGGAGGCGGCGGGTATTTCCGGGGGCGGTAGGCACCGGGGGCCAGTGGCCGAGCGTGACGAAGCGGGGGTGCCGCAGGGCCGGCACCGCCGCCAAGGCGACAAGCACTGACCTGTCCCCAACCCCACCCCTTCCCGAAAACCCGCTCGGCGCGGGGGCCTTGCGTACCGTCATCACCGGCTTCGCCGAGTTCGTCCTCAAACGCCGGACGGGCTGAACTCTCAGCCGTCCGGCGTTTGAGGACGCCCCCGCGCAGCGGCCTGCGGCGGAGCCGCGAATGCCTCAGCCGGGAAGGGGCGGGTTGGGGAAAACTACCCCCGCTTCAGCCCCAGCACCTCCGACGCCGCGAACGTCTCCCCGGAGGGCCTGCCCGCGTAGTAGGGCGACAGGGCCTCGTCCAGCTCCTCGTACGTGAACACGTCCTTCGCCGTGTCGAACTTCGCCGCCACCTTGGGGCGTTCGACCACCGCGACCATGCCGCCGTGCACCACGAGCAGTTGTCCGTTGACCCCGGAAGCCGCAGGGGACGCGAGATAGCCGACCAGCGGCGCCACATGCTCGGGAGCGAGCGCGTCGAGCTCGCCCGCGCCCGGCTCCTGGAACCCCGCGAAGACGTCCTCCGTCATCCGGGTCCGCGCCCGGGGGCAGATGACGTTCGACGTCACGCCGTACTTGCCGAGCGCCAGCGCGCTCGACGTCGTCAGGCCGACGATGCCGCCCTTGGCCGCCGCGTAGTTCGGCTGGCCCGCCGATCCCGCGAGGAACGCCTCCGACGACGTGTTGACGATCCGGCCGTACACCGGCTCGCCCGCCGCCTTGGACCGCTCACGCCAGTGCACGGACGCGAAGTGCGTCGTGTTGAAGTGGCCCTTGAGGTGGACGTGGATGACCGAGTCCCACTCGCTCTCGCTCATCGAGAAGATCATCCGGTCCCGCAGGATCCCCGCGTTGTTCACCAGGATGTCGAGCTTGCCGTACGTGTCGATCGCCAACTGGACGAGCCCGCGCGCCTGTTCGTGGTCCGCGACATCGCCCAGGTGCGCGACCGCCTGCCCGCCCGCCGCCCGGATCTGAGCCGCGACCTCCTCGGCGGGCGTCGCCGACGCCTCGCCCGAGCCG
Source organism: Streptomyces sp. NPDC033180 (assembly GCF_055577645.1). NCBI lineage: Bacteria > Bacillati > Actinomycetota > Actinomycetes > Kitasatosporales > Streptomycetaceae > Streptomyces > Streptomyces sp. NPDC033180. The sequence continues at coordinate 636,099 of NZ_JBVIPU010000001.1, forward strand.
TCACGGCCCGTCTTTCCGAAGTCGTTGACGACGACGCTCGCGCCGAGCCGGGCGAGTTCGAGGGCTTCCGCCCGGCCGAGGCCCCGGCCCGCTCCTGTCACGATCGCGGCCAACCCGTCGAGTGGCCGTGGCTGCGGCAATGGCTGTGCCATCAGGGATCGACGTCCTCTCAGATCTCGATGCACGTACGCAGCGCGACGCCCGTACGCATCTGGTCAAGCGCTTCGTTGATCTCGGCGAGCGGCACCCGGTGGGTGATCATGCTCTCCAGGTCGATCCGGCCCGCGCGCCACAGCGCGATGGCACGCTCGTAGGACTGCAGGACGTCGCCACCCCCGTACATGGACGGCAGGATCTTCTTCTCGTCGAAGAACAGCTCGAACATGTTCAGCTGGAGGTTGTCGTCCATGGCGCCCGCGCCGACGACGACGAGTGTGCCGCCGCGCCGCGTCGTCTCGTACGCGGTGCGGGCCGTGGCGGACTTGCCCACGACCTCGAAGACGTAGTCGAAGCCCTCGCCCGCGGTCACCCGCTGCTTGGCGTCGGCGAGTTCGTCCGGGGAGACCGCCGCCGTCGCGCCGAACCTCAGCGCGGCCTCGCGCCGCGATGCCACCGGGTCGACGGCGATGATCTGCGCCGCGCCCTTGAGCCGGGCGCCCTGGATCGCGGAGATGCCGACGCCGCCGCAGCCGATGACGGCGACCGACGAACCGGCGGCCACATCAGCGGTGTTGATGGCCGCGCCGAGCCCCGTCGTCACCCCGCAGCCGATCAGGGCCGCGATGTCGAAGGGCACGTCGTCCGGGATCGGCACGGCGCAGCCCGCGTCGACCACGACCTCCTCGGTGAAGGTCCCCGTGCCCGCGAAGCCGAAGACATCGCCGCCGGGGCGCTTGAAGTTGGGGGTGCCCGCGTTCATGAAACCGGCGAGGCACAGCTGACTCTGGCCGCGCTTGCAGGCCGGACACTGGCCGCAGGCGGGCAGCCAGCACACCAGGACCCTGTCTCCCTGGCTGATCCCGCTCACCCCGTCGCCGACGTCGACGATCTCGCCCGCACCCTCGTGGCCGGGGATGAACGGCGCCGGCTGGGGCAGTACGCCGTTCATCGCGGAGACGTCGGAGTGGCACAGGCCGGTGGCCCGGACCCGGATCTTCACCTTGCCCGGGCCGAAGCCCACCGCCTCGACGTCGTCGAGGACCTCGAGTTTGTCCTGGCCTATCTCGTGCAGTACGGCTGCGCGCATGGTGCGGCTCCCCTCATACGAAGATTCAGGCGTGTACGGCGGTTCAGGCGTGCTCGACGATCGTGTCGGCGAGAACCGGCGCGTCATCCCGCTCGACCGCCGTCACCGCCACCTGGACCCGGCCCTCGGAGCGCCACATCCGGATCCGCAGGGTCTCGCCGGGGAAGACGGTCCCGGTGAAGCGCGTGCTGTAGCTCCGCACCCGCGACACGTCGCCGCCGAGCACCGTGTCGACGACCGCCTTGAGCGTCATCCCGTAGGTGCACAGGCCGTGCAGGATCGGGCGGTCGAAGCCGGCGAGCTTGGCGAACTCGGGGTCGGCGTGCAGCGGGTTCCAGTCCCCGGAGAGGCGGTAGAGCAGCGCCTGCTCCTCGCGGACGGGACGTTCGACGGTCGTGTACGGCTCGCCCTCGGGGGCCGGGAGGCGGGTGGAGGGGCCGCGTTCGCCGCCGAACCCGCCTTCGCCGCGTACGAAGATCTGGGCGTCGCTCGTCCACAACGGGCCCTCGGCATCGGCCACTTCGGTGCGCAGGACGAGGATCGCGGCCTTGGTCTTGTCGTACACGGCGGCCACCTCGGAGGTGGTGACGGCCTCGCCCTTGACCGGGATCGGGCGGTGCAGCGTGATGCTCTGGCCGCCGTGCAGGACCGCCGCCAGGTTCACCTCGATGCCGGGGGACGAGAGCCCGCCGACGACGCCCATGCCGGCGCCCGCGACGGTCGCGAAGCTGGGCAGGACGTGCAGCTTGGACTCCAGGGTGTAGCGCAGTTCGTCCGGGTCGGTGGCGGGGACGCCCGCGCCGAGGCCCAGGTGGTAGAGCTGGATGTCCTTGTGATCCCAGGCGATCTCGGCCGACCTGGGCTCCGCGGCCAGTGCTTTCGCGGCATCGATGGGCATGTGGTGGCAGCTCCTTGGCCGGTCTGAAGACCTCGGTGCGGCCGTCCGCACCGTCGGTCGCACCGAGGTCGCAACAGGGCCGGAAGGAGCCCGTTCTAGAACGCGTTCCAGTCCGGCGATCCCATGTATAGCCGAGCGTCCGGCAGTTGTGAAGGCTCCTGACGTCACGTCAGATTCGCTGGATGCGCCACCGGTGAGGCCTGGGACATTTGTACCGGCCGAGTCCCTACAGATGCCTCTGCCGCCGTCCCGCCCCAGATCCGTAATCTCGTCGTCATGCACACACGTCTCGCGGCCTGGAAACGCAGCAGCAGGGCGCAGCTCTCCGAGATGCGGGAGCAGGAGAAGTCCGGCCGCAGCAGGCCCGAGGACCTGGGCCCGCCCAACGGCTTCGCGATGCTGCCCTGGCTCCTGATGGGCATGGGCTCCTTCTCCAACCTCCTCCAGGGCAAGACGGGCAATCCCTGGCTCGGCGGCCTCGGCCTGCTGGTCTTCAACTCCCTCTACATCAGCGTGGTGTTCCGGGCCTTCCACAAGGAGGCACGGGAGGCGCGCGTCACCAAGAACCTTCTCCTTGCGCTGACCGCGGTCACCTTCGCCCTCGCCATCGGCTACGGCGGCAGCTGGCTGATGTTCTTCCCGCTCCTCGGGCTCGCGACCGGCGCGGTCCTGCGGGGCAGGCTGCTGGTCCCCGCGGCGTTCGCCCTGAGCATCTGCGCGGCGGTGGTCGGCGGGCTGAAGGACGGCTGGGACGCGGCGGGCATCGCGTACGGCACGTTCATCTCCGTCATGGTGACGGCGGCGATTCTCGCCCTCTCCGAGACGGTGAAGGAACTGCGCGCCACGCGCGAGGAGTTGGCCCGCGGCGCGGTCGAGAAGGAACGGCTGCGCTTCTCCCGGGACCTGCACGATCTGCTCGGCCACACGCTCTCGGTGATCGTCGTGAAGGCGGAGGCTACGCGCCGTCTCGCCCCCCGCGACCTGGAGGCCGCGCTCGGCCAGGTCTCCGACATCGAGTCCGTCGGCCGCCAGGCCCTGACCGAGATCCGCGAGGCGGTCACCGGCTACCGCGAGGGCAGCCTGGCCACGGAGCTCGACCGGGCCCGCGACCTCCTGGACGCGGCGGGCATCGAGGCGGTCGTACGCCAGTCGGGGCCGCCGCTCGCCCCGCAGACAGCGGCACTGCTCGGTTGGGTCGTCCGGGAGTCCGCCACGAATGTCGTACGCCACTCAAGGGCGACCCGCTGCGAGATCGAGGTGGCGGGCACCGCCGAACGGACTCGGCTGCTGATCACCGACGACGGCCGCGGCGTAGGCTCGGGAAAGCCCGGCAGCGGGCTGAAGGGCCTGGCCGAGCGCCTGGCGGCGGCGGGCGGCTCCCTGGAGTCGGGACCCGCTCCGCGCGGCGGATTCTGGGTCACAGCGGAGCTGCCGGTCACCGAGCCAAGCCCCGGACCCGGTCCCGCTTCCGGTTCCGGCCCCGTCGCGGAGGAGCGCACCCCATGATCAGAGTCCTGCTCGCCGAGGATCAGGGCATGATGCGGAGCGCGCTCGCGCTGCTGCTCGGCATGGAGCGGGACATCGAGGTCGTCGCGCAGGTCGGCGCGGGGGACGAGATCGTGGGCGCGGCGCTGAACGCCCGCCCCGACGTGGCGCTCCTCGACATCGAACTGCCGGGCCGCAGCGGGCTCGACGCGGCGGCGGACCTGCGCGACGAGTGCCCCGAATGCCGGGTCCTCATCCTCACGACCTTCGGCAGGCCCGGCTATCTGCGCCGGGCGATGGAGGCGGGCGCGGTGGGCTTCCTGGTCAAGGACGGCCCGGTGGAGGATCTGGCGGAGGCGATCAGGCAGGCGCTGCGGGGCGAGACGGTGATCGACCCCGCGCTCGCGGCGGCAGCCCTGAGCGCGGGGCCCAGTCCGCTGACCGGCCGGGAGGCGGACGTACTGAAGGCTTCGGTGGACGGGGCGACGGTCTCCGACATCGCCGAGAAGCTGCATCTGTCGGAGTCGACGGTGCGGAACTACCTCTCGGCGGCGATCGGAAAGACAGGGACGCGGAACCGGATGGAGGCGGTGCGGGAGGCGCGGCAGCGGGGGTGGCTCTGACCTGCCCCTGGGCACCGCCGATCACCGGCTCCGCCGGGTTCGTCCTCAGACGCCGGACGGGCCGGCCTTCCCCTCCCGCGGCATCCACACCAGCAGCACGAGCACCCCCACCAGCAGGATGCACCCACTGGTCCGGAACGCCATCGCGTACCCCGCGGTCAGCGCCTCCGGAGTCGTGGACCCCCCCATCCGCGAGGCCGAAACCGTCGAGAGCACCGCGAGCCCCAGCGCCCCGCCCATCGTGCGCGAGGTGTTGATGAGCCCGGAGACAAGCCCCGCGTCCCTCGGGTCCGCCCCCGAGGTGCCGAGGGACGCCAGCGGGGTCGTGGCAAGACCCGCGCCGAACATCATCACGATGCCGGGCAGCATGATCGAGGTGACGTAGCCGCCGTCCGCGGTCATCAGGGACTGCCAGCCGAACCCCGTCGCCGCCACCAGGATCCCGAGCACGGACACGTTCTTCGCGCCGAGCACCCGCATCAGCCGCGGCGCGAGCTTCGAGCCGATGACGATCGTCAGCGAAGAGGGGATCAGGGCGAGGCCCGCCTTCAGCGCCGAGTAGCCAAGGACGTTCTGCGCGTACAGCGTCATGAAGAACCACATGGCGAACATGCCGCCGCCGCACACGAACATCGCCGCGTTCGCCGCCGACACCGACCGCACACGGAACAGCTTCAGCGGCATCAGCGGGACCCTCGTACGCGCCTCGACGAGGAGGAAGAGGCCGAGCAGCAGGAGCCCCGCGGCCAGCGGCACCAGGGTCGCCGCCGCCGTCCAGCCCTTCTCCTCCGTCTGCACGATCCCGTACGCGAGCGTGGCGAGCCCCGCGGTCACGAGCACCGCGCCCGGCACGTCGAGGCGGCGTGCCTGGCCGGCCCTGCTCTCGGTGAGCCAGGCAACCCCCGCGACGAGGACGAGCGCACCGATCGGCACGTTGATCAGGAGCACCCAGCGCCAGGAGAGCAGGTCGGTGAGGACGCCGCCGACGAGGCCGCCCGCGGCGCCGCCGCCGGCGCCCACCGCCGCCCAGGTCCCGATCGCCCGTATCCGGGCGGGGCCCTCGGGCACCGCCGAGGTCAGGATCGTCAGGGTCGAAGGGGCGAGGACCGCCGCGCCGAGCCCCTGCACCGCGCGCGCCACGAGCAGCTGCCACTCGGCCTGCGCGAGCCCGCCCGCGAGCGAGGCCACGGTGAAGAGCCCGAGCCCCACCAGGAACATCCGCTTGCGGCCGAAGAGGTCACCGGCCCGCCCGCCGAGCAGCATGAAGCCCGCGAAGGCGATCGAGTACGCGTTGACCACCCATTGCAGTCCTACGGCGCTCATGCCCAGGTCGGACCGCATCGACGGCAGGGCGGTGTTCACCACCGACACGTCGAGGACGACCAGGAACTGCCCGGCGCAGGCGGCGAGCAGCACCGCCCACACGGGTGCGGACTTCCGCGGCGGCGCGGCTATGTAAGTGTCGGAGGACGTTTGGACCATGACAGAAAGGGTGCCAGGCTTCTGGCTGGGTATGCATCGGGGTTTCGACGCAGAGGACCTCCGACTCGGGTCCTAGGACCCGAGGTCCTCTCCGTTTCCCGCCGTTCAGCCCTTGCGCAGCAGCGTCACCACCGCCGCTCCCCCGAGGCCGATGTTGTGCGCGAGCCCCACCCGGGCCCCCGCCACCTGCCTGGCCTCCGCCTCGCCCCTCAACTGCCAGGTGAGCTCCGCCACTTGGGCGATGCCCGTGGCGCCGAGCGGGTGCCCCTTGGAGATCAGGCCGCCCGAGGGGTTCACCACCCACCGCCCGCCGTACGTCGTCGCCCCGCTCTCGACGAGCTTCCCGGACTCCCCCGCCGGGCACATGCCGAGCGCCTCGTAGGTGAGGAGCTCGTTGATGGAGAAGCAGTCGTGCAGCTCGACGACGTCGACGTCCTCGATGCCGAGTCCCGACCTCTCGTACACCTGCCGCGCCGCCGCCCTCGACATCGGCTGCCCCACGACGTCGACACACGAGCCCGAGTCGAAGGACTCCCCCGTGTCCGTGGTCATGGCCTGCGCGGCGATCTCCACGGCACGCTCCTGAAGGCCGTGGCGTTCCACGAACCTCTCCGACACCACCACCGCGGCGGCCGACCCGTCCGACGTGGGCGAGCACTGCAGCTTGGTGAGGGGGCGGTGGATGGTCTTGGCGGCGAGGATCTCGTCGACGGTGTACTCGTCCTGGAACTGGGCGTACGGGTTGTTCACCGAGTGCCGGTGGTTCTTCGCGCCCACCGCGGCCAGCTGCGCCTCGGTCGTGCCGTACCGCTCCATGTGCTCGCGTGCCGCGTCGCCGAATATCTGGGCGGTGGGCGGGGTCATCTCGAAGCCGTGCCGCGCCGCCATGATGCCGTAGTGCCGGGCGACCGGGGACGTCTTGAAGTCCCCTCCGTCGGACCCACCCCCCAGCGCGCCGCGCGCCATCTTCTCGAAGCCGAGCGCGAGCACGCAGTCGTTGATGCCGCCCTCGACGAACTGCCGCGCCATCATCAGCGCGGTCGACGCCGTCGCGCAGTTGTTGTTCACGTTGTAGACGGGGACGCCGGTCAGGCCCAGTTCGTACACGGCCCGCTGGCCCGCCGTGGAGGCCTGGAAGCAGTAACCGACCGGGACCTGCTCCACCTGCTCGTACGAGATGCCGGCGTCGTCGAGCGCCTTGGTGCCCGCCTCCTTCGCCATGTCCCAGTACTGCCAGTCCCGCGTCTCGGGCTTCTCGAACTTCGTCATGCCGACGCCGACTATGTACGCCTTCACTGTCCGGCTCCTTCACGATGGCTGAGTGGTGGGGCGGGGCTCGGGGTCCCTCGGCAGCCCGAGGAGCCGCTCCGCGACGACGTTCAGCTGCACCTGCGTGGTCCCGCCCGCGATGGTCAGGCAGCGCGACATCAGGAATCCGTGCAGCGCCCGCTCCCCCGCGCCCTCACACAACGCGCCATCGGGACCGAGCAGTTCGAGGGCGAGCTCGGCGACCTTCTGCTGATGCACCGTCTGCACGAGCTTGCGGACGGAGGCCCCGGCCCCCGGTTCCGCCCCGGCCACCTGCCGCATCGTCGTGCGCAGGCCTACGCAGGCGAGCGCGTGGGCCTCGGCGGCGAGCGCGCCGATCCGCGCGCGGCAGGCGCCGTCGAGCTCTCCGGCACGCTCGATGAGCGCCTCCAGACCGGTGTCGAAGGTCAACTGGTCGGCCATGTGGACGCGTTCGTTGCCGAGGGTGTGGCGCGCGACCCGCCAGCCGTCGTTCACCTCGCCGACGACCGCGTCGGCGGGCAGCAGGACGTCGTCGAAGTAGACCTCGTTGAAGAGGGAGTCCCCGGTGATCTCCTTCAACGGGCGGATGTCGATACCCGAGGCGCGCTTCATGTCGATGAGGAAGTACGTCAGCCCCTTGTGCTTGGGGGCGTCGGGGTCCGTGCGGGCGAGCAGAATCCCGAGGTCGGCCCACTGTGCCGCGCTCGTCCACACTTTCTGCCCGTTGATCAGCCAGCCGCCGTCGACCCGCTCCGCCCGCGTCCGTAGCGCGGCCAGATCCGACCCCGCCCCTGGCTCGCTGAACAGCTGGCACCACAGCACCTCACCCCTGAGCGTCGGCGCCAGGAACCGCTCCTGCTGCTCGCTCGTCCCGTACGCGATGAGCGAGGGCACCACCCAGGTGGCGATCCCGAGATCGCTGACGCGCACCCCGGCCGCCGCCAACTCCTCCTGGACTACGAGCTGTTGGACGGGCCCCGCGCCCAGGCCGTACGGCTCGGGCAGGTGCGGCGCGGCGTAGCCGGTGGGTGCGAGTGCCTTGCGTGCGGCGGCCGGGTCGAGCCCCCGGGCCGCCGCGACGGCCTCGCGTGCCCGCTCCCGGTACGCCTCCGCCTCCCGGGGCAGCTCCATCCGCAGCTCGCGGCGCGCGCCCCCCTGCGCGAGCCGCACCGCCCGCAGCCGGTGTGCGTCGCCGGCGCCGAGCAACTGCCGGGCAACCAGCGACCTGCGCAGATACAGATGCGCGTCATGCTCCCAGGTGAAGCCGATACCGCCGAGGATCTGGATGGCGTCCTTGGCGCAGGAGTACGCGGCGTCGAGCGCGGTCCCGGCGGCGAGCGCGGCCACGAGTCCCCGCGTCCCCGGGGGCTCGTCGGTCGCCCGTGCCGCGTCCCAGGTGAGCGCCCGCGCCTGTTCGAGGCGCACCAGCATGTCCGCGCAGAGGTGCTTGACCGCCTGGAACTGCCCGATCGGCCGCCCGAACTGCTCCCGCACCTTCGCGTGGTCGGTGGCGGTCTCCAGCGCCCGGGCCGCCACCCCGCACGCGTCCGCCGCGTACAGGGCGCACGCGAGATCCCGTACGAGCGCCGCGTCGACGTCGAGCACCCGCCCGGCCGGGACCTCCACACCGTCTGCCGTCACCTCGGCGGTGGGCCGCGTCGGATCGGCGCTCTCCTGCGTACGTACGGTCAGCTCGGCCGCGTCGACGGCCAGCCACTCGGTCCCGCGCGCGGACTCGGCGGCCAGGATCAGCAGGTCGGCGTCCGCCCCGGAGAGGACGGGCGGCGCGGTGCCGTCGAGGACGTAGCCGTCCGTCACGGACACCGCGGTGAGCGTGCCCGCGCCCAGAGCGACGGCGCCGATGCGTGCGCCGGACGCCAGCTCGGCGGCGAGGTCGCGGGCGCCCGCCCGGTGCAGGACGACCGATGCCAGGGAGCTCGCCAGGTAGGGCCCCGGGAGCGCGGCCCGCCCGGCCTCCTCCAGGGCGGCGGCCAGGTCCACGAGGTCACCGCCCCCGCCGCCGCACTCCTCGGGCAGATGCACCGCGAGCAGCCCCTGCTCGGCGAGCCCGTCCCAGTGGGCGGGCCTGGCTCCCGCGCCCGGCGGGGCGTCGAGCAGCTTGCGTATCTCCTCGGGCGGTACGGCACGGGCACTCCAGCCGCGCACCGCCGCCGCCAACTCCCGCTGTTCCTGCGTGATTCCGATGCCCATGCGCGTCCTCGCCGGTAGCAGCTTCCGGGACGGCGACACACTAGAACACGTTCCAATTCGATGGAAGCCTGACGGGAGGTCAGATCCGGGGCCGCTCCCGTGCCGGGCGCGGGGCTCCCGTAAGCGCCCGGTTAACAACAGGTCAAGAATTCCCCTCGTACGACATCCGTCGGAATAGTCGCCCGGGGAAACAGGTTCGCACTGCACGTACCCCTGCCCCAGAGCTCCACCCGCCGCCCCCGGAGGCCCCACGTAATGACGCAGTCGACGACCCACCAACGCGGCACCCGCGGAGTCGTCCCCGTACTCGCCTTCGCCGGCATCGTCGTCGCGGTGATGCAGACGCTCCTGGTGCCGGTCATCAAGGACCTGCCGACGCTGCTGAGCACCTCGCCGTCGAACGCCACCTGGGTCATGACGGCGACCCTCCTCGCCGGCGCCGTGTCGACCCCGATCATGGGCCGCCTCGGCGACCTCTACGGCAAGCGCCGCATGCTTCTGACGAGCCTGGCCGTGATGGTCGTGGGCTCGCTGATCTGCGGTTTCACCGACGACCTCGTCGTGATGATCGTCGGCCGCGCCCTCCAGGGCTTCGCGATGGGCGCCATCCCGCTCGGCATCGGCCTGATGCGTGACGAGCTGCCCCGCGAGAAGCTCGGCTCCGCGATGGCCCTGATGAGCTCGTCCATCGGCGTCGGCGGCGGCCTCGCGCTGCCGCTCGCGGCACTGACCGCGCAGCACGCCGACTGGCACGCACTGTTCTTCGGCGCCGCGGGCCTCGGCGTCATATCGATGCTGCTGACCCTCGTCTTCGTGCCCGAGAGCAAGGTGAAGGCGCAGGGCACCTTCGACGTGATCGGCGCACTCGGTCTCTCCGCGGGCCTGGTCCTCTTCCTGCTCCCCATCACCAAGGGCAGCGACTGGGGCTGGACCTCGGGCATGACGCTCGGCCTGTTCGGCGCGGCGGCGGTCGTCCTGGTCCTCTGGGGCGTGATGGAGCTGCGCCTCAAGGCGCCGCTGGTGGACCTGCGCACCACGGCCCGCCCCGCGGTCCTGTTCACCAACCTGGCCTCGATCATGGTCGGCGTGGCGTTCTACGCCATCTCGCTCGTGCTTCCCCAGCTGCTCCAGCTGCCGACCGCCACCGGCTACGGCCTCGGCCAGTCCATGGTCGTCGCGGGTCTGTGCGTGGCGCCGCTGGGCCTGACGATGATGTTCACGGCCCCCATCTACGCCCGCCTCTCGGCGAAGTACGGCCCGAAGGTGACCCTCATCCTCGGCATGCTGATCATCGCCATCGGTTACGGCGCGGGCCTCGGCCTGATGAGCGCCGCCTGGCAGACGATCATCATCGCGGTGGTCGTCGGCGCGGGCATCGGCCTCGCCTACTCCTCGCTCCCGGCGCTGATCATCGGCGCGGTGGACCCGTCGGAGACGGGCGCGGCGAACGGCTTGAACACCCTGATGCGATCGATCGGTACGTCGGTGTCGAGCGCCGTCATCGGCATGGTCCTCGCCAACACCGCCGACCACGTGGGTGGTGTGGCCGTACCGACCATGACCGGCTTCCGGACCTCGTTCCTCATCGCCACCGGTGCGGTCGCCCTCGGCCTGGTCTTCGCCCTCTTCCTCCCGTCGGCCCGCCGGTCGGTCAAGACCCAACTGCGGGCCAGCAGCGAGGAGGACGCGAACCTGCGGGCCGCGCAGGAGGCGCTTGCCGGTTTCCACGGCCGGGTGCTGAGTCCCTCCGGGGCGCCGGTCGCGCGGGCGAAGGTGACGCTGATCGACCGGCGGGGGCGGCAGGCCGGCTCGGCCCTCACGGACGAGGGCGGCCGCTACGCCCTCGCGGTGCCGGGCGACGGCTCGTACGTCCTGGCGGCGACGGCGGCGGGGCATGCGCCGCTGGCTTCGGCGGCGGCGTACCGCGGGGCGGACCGAGCGGTGGAGATGGACCTGCTGCTGCCGGGCGGGAGTGAGGTGCCGGCGTAGGGCGGGCCCTGCGGGGCTCTGATGTCCTTGAACGCCGGACGGGCTGGAATATCCAGCCCGTCCGGCGTTTGAGGACGAACTCGGCGGAGCCGGTGATCTACCCCCGCGGAGCGACGCTCTCCAGCTCGTCGATCGACCCGGACATAACGACCCGCACATGCTCCGTCAGATGCTCCGCAGGCCAGTCCCACCACGCCAGAGCCAAGAGCCGCGCAACCTCGTCCTCGCTGTACCGCGTACGAATCAGCTTCGCGGGATTTCCCCCGACAACCCCGTAGTCGGGAACGTCATCGACGACAACCGACCCCGAAGCGATGACGGCCCCGTGCCCGATCCGCACCCCGGGCATCACCATCACCCCGTACCCGAACCAGACATCGTTGCCGACCACGGTGTCCCCCCGCCCCGGCAGTCCACTGATCAGGTCGAAGTGCTCGCTCCACGAGCCCCCCATGATCGGGAACGGGAAGGTCGATGGCCCGTCCATCCGGTGGTTCGCGCCGTTCATGATGAACCGCACCCCCGTCCCGAACGCGCAGAACTTTCCGATACGGAGCTTCTCGGGCCCGTAGTGGTAAAGGACGTTGCGCGTTTCGAAGGCGGTCGCGTCGTCCGGATCGTCGTAGTAGGAGTACTCCCCCACCTCGATCAACGGAGACTTCACCAGCGGCTTCAGAAGCACGACACGGGGCTGGTCCGGAAAGGGATGCAGCACCGTCGGATCCGCCGGTACGAGTTCCATGACCGTTCCCTCCATTGCTGTGTACGGCCCCGCTTCCATGATCAGCCGGGCCATGCGGCAGCATAGGTCGGCCCACGACGCGGGCCCACCCCTTTTGCCGAAGCCCAGAAGCCCAAAAGCCCAGAAGCCCAGAAGCCCAGGAGGACCCCCCATGGCCGTCCCTCAGCCCAAGCCGGAGATTCTCGCCGCGTTCGAAGCGGCCAAGGGCTTCATGCCCACCGGTGAGGGCCTCGCCCTGTACGCGGCGGCGACGGAAGCCGCGGCGCTCGGGCTTCCGCTCCTGGAGGTCGGGACGTACTGCGGCCGCTCCACGATCCTGCTCGCGGACGCCGCCCGGCAGGCGGGCGTCACGGCCATCACCGTGGACCACCATCGCGGCAGCGAGGAGCAGCAGCCGGGCTGGGAGTATCACGATCCCGCGACGGTCGACCCGGAGGTCGGGCGGATGGACACCCTCCCCACCTTCCGCCGCACGCTCCACCACGCGGGCCTGGAAGAGCACGTGATCGCGATCGTCGGGCGCTCCCCGCAGGTGGCGAAGGCGTGGGGCGGTGCGCTCGGTCTCGTCTTCATCGACGGCGGCCACACGGACGAGCACGCGACGGGCGACTACGAGGGCTGGGCCCCGCACATCGCGGAGGGCGGCCTGCTCCTGATCCACGACGTCTTCCCCGACCCCACCGACATCATGACGGGCCAGGCCCCGTACCGCGTCTACCTCAGGGCCCTGGAGTCCGGCGCGTTCACCGAGGTCTCGGCAACCGACTCCCTGCGCGTCCTGCGGCGAACGGGAGCGGGGACCTGACCTCGCGGTTAGAGTCGCTCTCGTGTCGTACGTAGGTCCGGACAGCCAGCCCCCACGCCCGCCCCGCCGTTTCAGCGGCGGCCCCCTCACGGTGACGCTCGCCGCGCTGGTGCCGACGTGCCTGGCGGGGTGGCTCATCTACGAGGCGACGAGCGGTCCCGGTGGCAGCGAGCCACCCAGAACGCTTCCCTCCACGAGTCACTCCGCTCAGGGTTCGTCCTCCGCGAAGCCCTCCCCGTCGGCCTCCGAGAAGGACGACGAGAAGGGTGAGGACGGCGAGACGAGCGGCAAGCCGAGCGCGTCGAAGCCCCCGAAGTCCTCCAGCCGCCCCGCCGCCTCCGGCCCCCTCAAGGGCAAGGTCGTCGTCGTCGACCCCGGCCACAACACGGGCAACAGCAAGCACACCGCCGAGATCAACCGCCTCGTCGACGTCGGCACGCACCGCAAGGAGTGCGACACCACGGGCACTTCCACGAACAACGGTTACAGCGAAGCCCAGTTCACCCTCGACGTCTCGCGCCGCCTGCGCACGCTGCTCGAGAAGCAGGGCGCCACGGTCAAGTTCACCCAGGACGGCGACCGCCCCTGGGGCCCCTGCGTCGACGAGCGCGCCCGCATCGGCAACAACGCCCGCGCGGACGCCGTCGTCTCCGTGCACGCCGACGGCTCCGCGGCGGGCAACCGCGGCTTCCATGTGATCCTGCCCGCATCGGTGAAGTCCGGCGCCGCGGACACCTCCAAGATCGTCGCCCCGTCCCGCGCCCTGGGCGAGCGCATCGCGGGCAAGTTTCTGAGCGCGACGGGCAGCGCCCCCTCCAACTACGTCGGCGACGGCACCGGTCTCGACGTACGCAAGGACCTGGGCGGCCTCAACCTGTCCACCGTCCCCAAGGTGTTCATCGAGTGCGGCAACATGCGGGACGCGAAGGACGAGGCGTTGCTCACGAGTGGCGCCTGGCGCCAGAAGGCGGCTCAGGGGATCTCCGACGGGATCGTGAGCTTCCTGCGCGGATAACGGGTTGGTTGGTCGGGGATAACGGGTTGGTTGGTCTTTATCCCGAGCAGACACCCCACCCGCGTGAACGATAATGTCCTCCGTACGATGGGGGGCCATCCCCGCGCTTTGCGCCACGACCTTGGGGCGAGCGACGCCTCCACCGACGAGACGACTTACGAAGGACCTGAAGTGAATATCCGCTCTCTCACTCGAGGCGACGGCGTGGTGATCGGGGCAGCGGTTTTGCTGTTCATCGCCTCGTTCCTGGACATCTGGGACATCGAAGGTGTCTCGGACTCTGCCGATATGCCGAACGCCTGGAACAGCGGGCCGTTCCTGATGGGCGTCACGCTTGCCGGGATCATCGGCGCCGTCTGCATCGTCGTCTCCCGCGGGCTGCCGACGCCTCCGAAGGTCCTGGGCCTCGACCTCGGGCACTTCGGTGTTGCCTTCGCCATTGCCGCCGCCTGGAGCGCCATCGGCCAGGTCTTCGACCCGGCCAGCGGCTTCGACAACATGGGACAGGGAAGCGACAGCGGATTCGACGCCGGTATCGGCACCATCCTGTCCCTGATCGCCACGCTCATTCTGGCCGCCGGGGCGATCCTCGCCCTGACGGTCCCCGCCTTCAAGGCTCCCCTTGTCGGCGCCGCCCGCCCCGCCCCCCAGCCCTACGGCGGCCAGCCGCAGGGTGGTTACGGCTACCCCGGCGCGCAGGGCCAGCCGCAGCAGGGTCAGCCGTACGGCGCGCAGCCCGGACAGCCGCAGCAGGGTCAGCCCTTCGGCGCGCAGCCGGGGCAGCCGCAGCCGGGGCAGCCGCAGCCGGGCCAGCCGCAGCCGGGCCAGCAGACGCCGCCTCCCGGTCAGGCGCAGGCCACCGGCGACTTCTCGCCGTTCTGGTTCGCCGTGCCGGTGCCGCGTCCGCTGTACGCGGAGGACGGCTCGCCGACGCCGATCGCCGAACTGGCGCCCGGCACCTGGTACTTGGCCGTGGAGCAGCGCGGTCCCGGTCTGGTGGCCCAGACGCAGGACGGCCGTCGTGGCGTGCTGCAGGACACCACGGGGATTCAGCGCGGCTGATCTCCGACGCACCTCGCGGCCCCTCGCCCTTCCGGGCGGGGGGCCGTTGTCGTACAGTCGCCACCTGCAATGAACTGACGGACCGTCAGGAAGGGTGGGGGGCATGCGTCTGGGACTCGCACTCGGCTACTGGGGGCGCGGCCCCGACCCCGGTCACGTGGCGCTCACCCAGGAGGCCGAGCGGCTCGGATACGACTCCGTGTGGACCGCCGAGGCGTGGGGTTCGGACGCCTTCACGCCACTGACCTGGATCGCGGCGCAGACCTCACGGATCAAGCTGGGCACGGCGGTCGTGCAGATGGCGGCGCGCTCGCCCGTGACGACCGCGATGCACGCGCTGACCCTGGACCACCTGTCCGGCGGCCGGATGACGCTCGGTCTCGGGCTCTCCGGGCCGCAGGTGGTGGAGGGGTGGTACGGGCGGCCGTTCCCGAAGTCGCCGCTGACCGCCACGCGGGAGTACGTCGACGTGATCCGCCAGGTGCTGCGACGGGAGGGGCCTGTCACCCTCGACGGACGCTTCCACTCCCACCCCTACCTAGGGGAGGACGGAAGCGGTATCGGCAAGCCCCTGAAGTCGATCACGCATCCGCTGCGGGCCGACCTGCCGGTGCTGCTCGGCGCGGAGGGTCCGAAGAACATCGCGCAGACGGTACGGATCGCGGACGGCTGGCTGCCGCTCTACTGGTCGCCGATGCGGGCCGACGTGTACGAGGCGTCGCTGGAGGGCGCGCGGGCCGGCTTCATGGTCGCCCCCATGGCGCGGGCGAAGGTCTGCGACGACGTTGCGGAGGGCTTGCTTCCGGTCAAGGCGATGCTGGGGTTCTATATCGGGGGGATGGGGCACTCCGCGCGAAACTTTCATGCAGATCTGATGGCGCGGATGGGGTTCGAGGCCGAGGCGCGGCGGATTCAGGAGCTGTTTCTGGCGGGGCGCCGGGAGGAGGCGGTGCTTGCGGTGCCGGACGCCTTCGCCGACGAGATCTCGCTGGTGGGACCTCGAAAACGGATCGCTGAGCGGTTGGAGTTGTGGCGCAAGGGGCCCGTGACGGATCTGCTGGTGCTGGCGCCGGACCGTCATACGCTGCGGGTGCTGGCGGAGCTGAACGGCTGACTCGTCGTGGGGGTCCCCCCTGCTCTTTAAGAGCTTGGGGGAGTTCGAGGACGAACTCGGCGAAGCCGGTGACAGACCCCGCCCAAGGCCAGGGGCCTACTACCCCTTCGCCAGCTCCCCCGCCGACGGCACCTTGTCCTTGACCTCCGCGCCCGCGCCCTTGCCCGCGTCCTTCACCTGCTTGATGACGTCGTCGAAGGAGTTCACGACCGAGTCCGTGGAGTCACCCTTGCGGAGCTTGGACGGCAGGTCCTTGAGTGCGTCGATGCCCGCGGTCAGGGGCGCCACCGCCTTGGCCAGCGTCGGGTCGCCCTGGGCGTTCTTCGTCGCCGCCTTCAGCCGGTTGTAGGCGAGTGTCCCGGCGAGTCCCGCCTTGATCAGGGCGAACTTGCGCCCGTCGGCGCCCTTCTTGAACTTCCCCGCGCGAAAGGGCTTCACGATCCACTGGTACGTCGCCCCCGCCGCGATCCCCGCGTTCGCCACGAACCGCGTCTTGGCGAACTTCTGCTTCTCGGCGGAGCTCGAGCTCGACGGCGCCGAGGCCGCGTCCGCGTCGTCACCTCCGCAACCGGTCGTCCCCGCGAGCAGGGCGCCGCACAGCACAGGGGCGACGAGAGACCGGCGTACGGTCGCGGCGGACAGCAACACGGGGACCTCCGGGCGTGGGCAGCGAGTGGACAGCTCTCCCGGCAGCCTCACCCCGCCCGGCGCGGCCCGCCACTCGGGCGGGCCCGTACGAGTTTCAACCGGGCCGATCCCGGTACACGGCTCTTATGTCCACCCGACAAGCACGTGGCAGCACCGCAGCGAGGGTCATCGTCATCGTCGCGGACGTGATGGCCATCATCCTCGGCCTGTGGATCCTCATGTATCTGTTGGACGCGAACCGCGCCAACGACCTCGTCCAATTCGTCCACGACGTGGCCCGCTGGCTGGCCGGCTGGTCGCACGATCTCTTCACCTTCGACGAGGCCTGGGCCCGCGTCGTCTGCGGCTACGGCCTGGCAGCCCTCGTATACGTCCTCGTCGGCCACGCCATCGCGGGACGGCTGCGGCGCTACTGAACCAGCCGAGCCCACCCGCACCCCGGAGCACCACACGTCACGACCCGGGGGTCCGGGGGCACCCCCCGGAAAAACACAGCACCTTCGACGAGGCCTGGGCCCGCGTCGTCTGCGGCTACGGCCTGGCAGCCCTCGTATACGTCCTCGTCGGCCACGCCATCGCGGGACGGCTGCG
>NZ_JBVIPU010000001.1:653395-866571 GCF_055577645.1 Streptomyces sp. NPDC033180
TGCGGCGCTACTGAGCGGTCGCCCCGCAGCACTCCGGCGCGAGGCCCACCGGCAGGCGTTCTCCCGAGAACACCGCGCAGGTGGCCTCGTCACCGCCGAGTGCCGCCACCGCGAGCAGCAGGGAGCCCGCCGTCCACGTCGTCAGCTCCTCGGGCCAGATCGCCTTGTCGTCGAAGACATAGCCCGTCCAGTAGAGGCCGGTCCGCGCATCGCGCAGGTGCTGGATCGACTGGAGGATCTCCAGGGCTCGGTCCGATTCGCCCAACACCCAGAGGGACAGGGCGAGTTCGGCGCTCTCGCCGCCCGTCACCCAGTTGTTGGGGATGACGCAGCGCACGCCCAGGTCCGGCACCACGAAGCGGTCCCAGCCCTCCTCCATCCGGGCCTTGGCCTGCGCGCCCGTGAGCGCGCCGCCGAGGACCGGGTAGTACCAGTCCATCGAGTAGCGGTCCTTGTCCAGGAAGCGCTCGGGGTGGCTGCGGATGGCGTGGGCCAGCGCGCCCGTCGCCAGCTCCCAGTCCGGCTGCGGCTCCTCGCGCTGCTCGGCGATCGCCAGGGCGCAGCGCAGCGCCTGGTGGATCGAGGAACTGCCGGTCAGCAGCGCGTCGTTGACCGGCTCACCACTCGCCTCACGCTTCCAGCCGATCTGCCCGCCCTGCTGCTGCAGCGCGAGGACGAACTCCACCGCGCCCACCACCGTCGGCCACAGGCGGTCGAGGAACGTGTCGTCGCCGGTCGAGAGGTAGTGGTGCCAGACGCCCACCGCGATGTACGCGCAGAAGTTCGTCTCGCGACCCCGGTCCGTCACATCGTGCGGATCACCGTCGGCGTACGCCGCGTACCAGGACCCGTCCGGGTTCTGGTGCCGCGCGAGCCAGTCGTAGGCACGGGCCGCCGCCGCGTGCTCGCCCGCCGCGTCCAGGGCCATGGCGGCCTCGGTGTGGTCCCACGGGTCGAGGTGGTGGCCGCGGAACCACGGGATCGCGCCATCCTCGCGTTGGACGGCCAGGATTCCGCGGACTGTCCGCAGCGCCTGATCGGCCGTCAGGACGCCCGGCAGGACCAGGTGTTCGGTCCGCTCCGGGCTCGTCACGCGTCGGTCTTCGCGTCGGTCTTCGGCAGATGCGGCTTCGTCGCGTACGCCACGAAACTCTTGCCCACGACCGGGTTGAGCAGCTGCTCCGCCACCTTCGTGGCCAGCGGTTTCTTCATGATGTCCCAGACCAGGAGCTTGTGGTACGCCCGCACCGGCAGCGCCTTGTCGTTGTCCACGCCGAACGCGCACTTCAGCCACCAGTACGGCGCGTGCAGCGCGTGCGCGTGGTGCGTGCCGTACGGCTTCAGGCCCGCTTCGCGCATCCTGCCGAGCAGTTCGTCCGCCTTGTAGATGCGGATGTGGCCGCCCTCCACCTCGTGGTAGGCGTCCGACAGGGCCCAGCAGATCTTCTCCGGGCCGTAGCGCGGGACGGTCACCGCGATGCGGCCGCCCGGCTTGAGGACCCTGACCATCTCCGCGAGTACGCCCTTGTCGTCGGGGATGTGCTCCATCACCTCGGAGATGATCACGACGTCGAACGAGGCGTCGGGGAAGGGGAGGTTGAGCGCGTCGCCCTCCATCGCGGTGGCGGTCGCGCCGGCCGGTGCCTCGCCCGCCTCCTTCATCGCGGCGAACCACTTGGCGACCTCGCGGATCTCCTCGCCGTTCTGGTCGAGGGCCACCACCTGGGCCCCCCGCCGGTAACACTCGAAGGCGTGCCGGCCCGCGCCGCAGCCCAGGTCCAGGACGCGATCGCCCGCGGCGAGCGGGAAGCGGGTGAAGTCGACGGTCAGCATCAGCGATGGCTCCCGGAGTACGTCGGGGTGGCCGCGGGGCGGCGGCCGGATTGCGGACCCGCGTCTGTGGCAATCGCCGCGCGGTACAGCTCTGCGGTGCCCTGGGCGGCGCGGGCCCAGGTGAATTTGGCGAGAACCCGCTCGCGGCCGGCCGCACCGAGGCGGGTCCGCAGCTCGCGGTCGCCGAGGAGCCGGATCAGGCCGGCGGCAAGGGCGCCGGGGTCGGCGGGCCGCACGGCCAGGCAGGTCTCGCCGTCCGGCCCCGCGACCTCCGGGATCGCGCCGCCGGTCGTCGCGAGCAGCGGCGTCCCCGTCGCCATCGCCTCGGCCGCGGGGAGCGAGAAGCCCTCGTACAGCGAAGGGACACAGGCGACCTCGGCCGAGCGGACGAGGTCCACCAGCTCCTCGTCGGTGATGCCCTTGACGAACTCGATGGCGTCCTCGAGGCCGTACTTCTCGATGGCCTGCGCGACGGGGCCGTCCTCGGCACGCTTGCCGACGACGACCAGATGGGCGGCCGGGTTCTCGGCGCGGACCTTGGCCAGGGCCTCGACGAGGTAGATGAGGCCCTTGAGCGGGACGTCGGCGCTGGACGTCGTGACGATCCGGCCCGGCACCTCGGGGACCGACGCGTCCGGCGAGAAGAGGTCCGTGTCGGCGCCGATGTGCACGACGTTGATGCGGTCCTCGCGTACGCCGAGGTGGTCGACGATCTCCTGGCGCGAGGTGCCGGAGACGGTGAGCACGGAGGGCAGACGGCGGGCCACACGCTTTTGCATGCGCGTGAACGCGTACCAGCGGCGCACGGACATGCGGCGTCGCCAGTTGGGCGCCGCCTCCAGGTCCAGCCGGCGGTCCACGGTGATGGGGTGATGGATCGTCGAGACGAGCGGGGCGCCGAGGTCGCCCAACAGACCGTAGCCGAGCGTCTGGTTGTCGTGCACGACGTCGAACTCGCCGCGCCTGGCGCGCAGATGGCGGCGGGCGCGCAGGCTGAAGGTCGCGGGCTCGGGGAAGCCGCCGGTCCACATCGTCGCCACCTCGAGCGCGTCGACCCAGTCGCGGTACTCGTCGCGCTTCGGCGTGCGGAAGGGGTCCGGCGAGCGGTAGAGGTCGAGGCTCGGCAGCTCGGTGAGCTTGAGGCCTTCGAGGCCGTCGTCCAGGACGGGGTAGGGCTGCGCGCCGATCACTTCGACGCTGTGGCCGAGCCGGGTCAGCTCGCGTGAGAGGTGGCGTACGTAGACGCCTTGTCCCCCGCAGTACGGGTTGCCCTTGTACGTGAGGAGAGCGATGCGCAACGGACGGTCACCATCGGCGTCCGGCCCCGTCCGGGGGCCCGCCTCCATGGCCTCAGCGGTCACTCTCGGCCCCCTTCTCCCTGCGGTTGTCCGCGAGGTTACGCCGGGACGGTAATCTAGAACAAGTTTCAGACTTGATCGTTGAATGATCGCTGATTGATCGCGGAACGAGCTTTGAATCTACCGGCAGGTAGCCGCGCTGTAAGGCCCGGATCAGGTGATTCGCGCCACGGCGGGTGCCCTGCCATGCTGGCCCACCACATCACCGGACCGGGACGACGGAACAACGGGACATATGACAGCGGAAGCCAAGGCAGCGGAAGTCGCAGCAGCTGATCCGGCGTCGCCGCCCCTGACCGAACGGCAGGAGGCACGCCGCCGCCGCATCCTGCACGCCAGCGCCCAACTCGCGAGCAGGGGCGGGTTCGACGCGGTGCAGATGCGCGAGGTCGCCGAGTCCTCCAGCGTCGCGCTCGGCACGCTGTACCGCTACTTCCCCTCCAAGGTGCATCTCCTGGTCGCCACCATGCAGGACCAGCTCCAGCACATGCACACGACGATCCGCAAACGCCCGCCCGCGGGCGAGACGCCGGCCGAGCGGTGCGCCGAGACGCTGATGCGGGCCTTCCGTGCCCTGCAGCGCGAGCCGCACCTGGCGGACGCGATGGTCAGGGCGCTGACCTTCGCCGACCGCTCCGTGAGCCCCGAGGTGGACACGGTCTCGCGGCTGACCACGGCGATCATCCTGGACGCGATGGGTCTGGAGGACGCGCCGACCCCCGAGCAGCTCTCGGCGGTCCGGGTCATCGAGCACACCTGGCACTCGGCGCTGATCACCTGGCTCTCCGGGCGGGCGTCGATCGCGCAGGTCAAGATCGACATCGAGATGGTGTGCCGCCTGATCGACCTGACGTCTCCAAAGACCCCGTAGCCGAGGGGCCTTCCGTCCCGTCACGCATTCACCGGCAGCGGATTGCCGCAACCCCTGAATCGGTGCACGGGGGGCGCAGACCCGCCTGGCAATTGCGCCCCTGAGCCTCTCCTGATCCCTCTTGGCCAGATCTCGCATCCGTACGAGCGGTCGGCGCCGCTATGAATGGTCTACGTGCTGAATGAAGCAACCGGGACCGACAGCGGGAACCTGAAGGAGCCAAAGGTGATCCGGGTACTTCTCGTGCACGACGCCTGTCTGCTGAGATCGGCTCTGGCGGAACGCCTCGCCCGTGAGCCGGATCTGGAGGTGTTCCATGCACCGTGGCACGAGGCCCGCGACCGTACGGGCGCAGTGCGTCCCGATGTCTGCGTGGTCGACCCCGACGGTGACACGGCGTACGCCTCCTCGGAGTTCGGGGAGCAGTCCCATCCGGTGACCGGGGGCCTCGGCTGCCCGCTCCTCGTCCTGGTGTCCGGCAACAGGCCGGGGCTGCTCCGCCGCTGCATGGAGGCAGGCGCCCTCGGCTATGTGGACAAGGCGAGCCCGCCCGACCGCCTCCTTGCCGGCATCAGACAGGTGGCGGCCGGGCAGCGGTTCGTGGACGAGTCGCTGGGGTTCGGCTTTCTGAAAGCAGCTCAGATGCCGCTCACGCACCGGGAGTTACTCGTGCTGTCACTCGCCGCCGGGGGTGCGCCCGTCGCCGAGATCGCGCACCGCCTGCACCTGACCAACGGGACGGTGCGCAACTACATGGCCGCGATCACCCGCAAGACCGGGGCGCGGAACAGAATCGACGCCATACGGATCTCGCGCGGGGAGGGCTGGGTGTGAAGTGCCGCTGCCAGAACCCCAGTTGCCGGACAGCTCACGATAGAGCGAGGAGCGTTCGAGCAGCTCATCGTGGCGGCCGCACAGGGTGTGCGTCCCGTCCATCACCAGGATCCGGTCGGCGCGGCGGGCCGAGCTGATGCGGTGGGCGATCACCACGAGGGTGCCGCCGGGCCGCGCCGCGAACGCCCGCTCGGCGCGGGCCTCCGCCACCGGGTCGAGGTGGCAGGTGGCCTCGTCGAGCAGGGCGAGGGGCGCGTACGAGATGTAGGAGCGGGTCAGCGCGATGAGCTGCCGCTCACCCGCGGAGAGGGCGGCGGGGTCCACGGGGGCGGCGAGGCCGCCGAGCCGCTCGATCACCCCACTGAGCCCGACGGCGTGCGCGGCGGCCAGCAGCTCCGCGTCACCGACGGCGTCCGCCCGCAGGTACTCCAGGTTCTGCCGCACGGTCCCGCTGAAGACGTACGCCTCCTGCGGTATCAACACCCGCCGCCCGACGGCATCTTGCCCCCGCACGCCCCGCCCGGCCACGCGGACGGTGCCACTAGCGGGCTCCAACAGCCCGGCCACGAGCCCGGCGAGGGTGGACTTCCCGATCCCACTGGGCCCGACGACCGCCAGATGCCCTCCCCGCGGGACGGTAAGTGACAGGTCGCGCACGACGGGCTCGGCGCGAGGGCCGTAGGCGAAGGTGACGCAGGAGAGGTGGAGGGCGGGGGTGTGGTCGGGGGTTGCTTCCCCGCCAGGGGGCGGCGCTTGTGTGTCCGTGTCGGGTGACTCGGGCGCCGGCGGGTCCGGGGCCCAGGTGAGGCGGCGTAGGACTATGGCCAGGCGGGAACCGCTCGTGCCCAGGCCGTGGATGAGGTTGTGCAGGGCCGGGAGCAGGGCCTGGGTGACATAGGCGATCGCACCCACCAGGGCGCCCGGCGTCACTCCGTTGTTCAGGAGCCAGGGGGCCGTGACCAGGAGCAGGACGAGCGGCAGCTGGCCACCGGTCACGAGGGCCGCGGTGCGCAGGACGCCCCAGCGGGCGAGGGAACGGGCCGCCGCGTACTCCGTGGCGATGCCCCGGTCCAGATCCTCGGCCACGTCCTGTTCCGCGCCCGCCGCCGCGACGTCCCGCAACCCTGGTACCACCGTGCCCAGTTGGCTCGCGATGCCCTCGTCAGCGACGAGGAACCTCTCCTGACGCCGGGCCAGCGGGCGCAGGCTCGCCACGAACAGGGCGACCCCGGCGAGCAGTGGTGGCG
This sequence comes from Streptomyces sp. NPDC033180, assembly GCF_055577645.1. NCBI lineage: Bacteria > Bacillati > Actinomycetota > Actinomycetes > Kitasatosporales > Streptomycetaceae > Streptomyces > Streptomyces sp. NPDC033180. The sequence goes on from NZ_JBVIPU010000001.1 coordinate 659,539, forward strand.
CGACGACCAGGAGGAGGAGCGGGGCCAGCGAGAACAGGCCGATCAGCGCGCCCGCCGCCGTGAAGACGAAGGAACGGGAGACGAGGACCAGGCCCGCGAAGGTGTCCCTGGCGATCTCCACCTGCTGAGTGAGCCGGGACACTGACGCGCTGTCCGCCTCCTTCAGCCCCCGGCCGACGACCTGCCGCACCAGCGTGTCCCGCAGCGGCTCCACCAGATCGGCGACCGCGCGGTACACCCGCCCCGTGCCGTACGCGGCCACGACCACGCCGAGCCCGGCCCCGCCGAGCCACCCGAGACCCACGTCCTCACGCCCCGCGAGGAAGCCGTCGTCCAGGGCACGCGCGAGGGCGTAGCCGGTGAGGAAGGTCTGCCCGGTCTCCAGTACGGACCAGAGCGCGAGCCGCAGCACCGCCTGCCACCTGCGCCGGAGGAAGCGGACACCTCGGCGGTATGGGCCCTGCGGGGCCGAGGACGGCCGCACCCGCTCCACGCGCCTCACGTGCCGAACACCTCCCGGTACTCCGCTCGCTCCCAGAGCTCCGCGTGTGTCCCCACCGCGCGTATCCGGCCGTCGTGCAGCCACGCCACCGCGTCCGCGCGGGCCGCCGTCGCCGCACGGTGGGCGATGATCAGGCGGCTGCGGTGCGGGGTGTGGTGGAGCAGGGCCTCGGCGATGTGGTGTTCGGTCACCGTGTCCAGGCTCGACATCGCGTCGTCCAGGATCAGGAGTCGGCCGCCCCGCGCGAACGCCCGTGCCAGGCCGAGGCGTTGGGCCTCGCCTCCGGAGAGGGGCGCATCCGCGCAGGGCGTGGTGTAACCGCCGGGGAGCCGGGTGATGAAGGGATCGGCGTGCGCCGCGCGGGCCGCATCGCGGATGCGGGGCGGCGCCGGGCGCGGGGCGCCGAAGCCGATCGTGTCCTCCAGGGTCGTGCCGAGCAGCGCGGGCCGCTCGAAGGCGTAGCCGACCTCGCGGCGCAGCTCCTCGCGGCCGAGCGAGCGCAGCGGGACACCGTCGAGGCGCACGTCCCCTTCGTCCGGGTCGGCGAGGCGGCCCGCGACGGACGCGAGAAGCGACTTGCCCGCCCCGGAGCGCCCGACCACGGCGAGCGTGCCGCCCGCGGGCACGGTCAGGTCGACGCCGTCGAGCACGGTGCGCCCACCGCGGATCACCGTGACGCCGCGCATCTCCAATAGCCCATCTCCTGGGGGGAGTTCAGAGGCTCCGTACGAGGTGGCCGGTTCCGCGAGCACCTCCCCCAGGCGGCGGGCCGCGGCCCTGGCCCGCACCAGCGCTCCCAGCTGGCCGACGAGCATGCCGATCCCGGTGGCGAGCACCGCGTAACGGGATGCGGCCAACAGCTCCCCGACGCTGAGGCGGTCCTGGACCACCAGATGACCGGCTACCGCGACGACCGCGATCTGCAGGAGGGGCGCGACCGCGACAGCCTGCGCCTGGGAGCGGCCCTGGACCCGCCACATCCGGTGGCCCTGTCGGGAGAGTTCGGGCAGCGCGTCGAGGACGCGCCTGGCTTCCTTCTCCTCGGTGCGCGCGGCCGCGATGGTCCGGGCCCCGCCGATCGCCTCGCCGAGGCGGCCCGCGATGTTCCCCTGGACCTGCTGGTAGCGCGCCACGCAGTCGGACGAGACGCGCACGAACCACCGCAGCAGCAGGACGAGGACGGGCGCTCCGGCGATGAACACGACGGCCAGCCAGCCGTCGATCAGGGCGAGTGCCACCACCGCGCCCACGGGCGCGACCAGGGCGGCGAGGAGCGCGGCGAGTGTGGCGGGCGCGACGCCCGCGTGTGCCGCGTTGTCGATGAGGCGGGCCACGAGGTCGCCTGGGGCGAAGCGCGCAGTGGCGCGTGGCCCGACGGCCAGGACGTGGCGTCCGACACGGCCGCGCAGCCAGGCGGTGGCGCGGGCGTTGGTGGTGCCGGTGAGGATGCCGTCGCAGGCGTCGAGGAGCGCGCTCGCGCCGATGAGCGCCGCGCACAGGAGGATCCAGCGGGTGGCGTCGGCGCCGACGTGGCCGGCGGCGTGCCCCGCGAGGACGGCATCAAGGGCACGCCCGATCGCGAACGGCAGCAAGAGGCTCGCGCCCGCCCCCGCGACGCTGCACAGCGCGAGGGCCGCGCAACGGGCGGCGCTGTACCGGGTCGAAGCCTTCAACAGGCCCGCGTCGTGGCCGGGTTGATGGGTCCGGGCGTTCGTGATCGCCATACGGTCCGGGTCCTCGCAGTCCTCGTGTCCGTGGCGGAGCGGCGGGGCGGAGCGCCCGCGTCCGTGACGTCGACCCCCGTGGCATCGGCGTCCGCGAACGGCCGCGGTGGAGCCGGGCGGTGCCTCTGGGGAGAGGCACCGCCCGGTCCCTCACGAACGAACCGTGCCGGTGTCAGGCACGGGGCGGTGTCACAGACAGAGCAGCACGCTCGCGTCGCTCCAGCACAGCAGCAGGCTCACCTGGCTGCCGCCGCCACCGCCGCCGCCACCGGTCATCTCGTCGGACTCCATGCTCTGCAGGTCGAGAAGCGCCATGATCTTCCCTCTCACTTGGGGACGTTGATGTCCTCGTGGGTGGTGTCACGACCCCGCCGCGTGGCGGGACCGGCTCTGGGGCCGCCTGAGCGGCGGCAGGAAGGGGACGTGTGCTCCGCCGTCCCCGAGGGCGGCGGCGAGCGCGAGGAGACAGCCCGCCGTTCCGGTGTGCAGGTCCATGGAGAGGCGCAGCATCTGATGGCCGGGGAAGGCGAGTTGCCCCCCGTAGGGCATCGCGAACCAGCCCAGGCCCTCGATCTGCGCGGCCACGTCCTCGGGTGTGATGCCGGGCGCTGTGCTGCGGTTGAGGTGCAGCAGCAGCCCCGCCCGGCCCTGGAACAGGCCGGGCTGCACGCAGAAGCGTGAGCGCGCGGTGGCCAGGATGCCCGGACGCGCCGCTTCGAACCCGGCGTCGCCCCGGTGCGCGAGGTAGTCGTCGATGACCATCCCGATGCCTACGGAGCCGTCACCGAGGTAGGGCATCGTGCGCCGGCCCTCGTCCACTCCGAGGCTGCCGTCGGGCCGCGCCACGCATCGGGAGAGGTCCGCGCGCAGGGCCTTCGCCGCCAGGTCGAGGAGCGCGGGGTCGCCGTTCCTCTCGTACAGCCGCAGGAAGAGGAGCGCGGGGCCCGTGGCACCGTGCAGCAGACCGGCCCGTTGCCGCCCCTTCGCCGGGGGCTCCGCGGTGAGCCGCTCGCCGATCACCTCCGCTGCCTGCAGGGCGTGTTGAGCGAAGGAATCCTCGCCCGTGCTGTGCGCGATGGCGTCGAGTGCGAGGCCGAGTCCGGCGAGGCCGCCGTGCAGGTCGGAGGGGAGCCGCTGCCAGTTCTCCTGGAGGACGAGCTCCATCAGGTCGAGCGCGCGCGTGCGGTGGCCGAGCCGTTCGAGTACGTGGGCGATGCCCGCGAGGCCGTCATCGAGGCCGAGGGGCGTGCCGAGCGGGGCGGGGTCGATGTGCTTCAGGAGCCAGCGCTCGCCCTCTTCGTAGCGTTCGGCGCCGCTCTCGGCGAGGGCGAGCAGCACTCCGGCCGCTCCGTGCGCGAGGCCGAGCCCGCCGCCGTCGGTGAACTGCGCGATGTCGCCGGGGAAGAGCCGGTCGTCGCGCTCCGGGGTGGCCGAGGCGAGGATGGCCTTGACCATCGAGTCCCGGCTGGAGGGCCAGTCGGCGACATCGACGAGCGGCACTGCCGCTCCCGCCGCCGCACCCGCGGTCGCCCGCACGGCGCCCTTCGCGCCGGCCAGGCCCTGCCCGCCGCGCTCGATCTCCGTCACGGCCTCGTCGAGGAACTCCCGCGGCACGTCGGGGAACTGGGACGCGATCACCGTCGCGAGGTGCGCGGCCTTGCCCCGGTCGACGGCGAGGAGCGTGGTGATGGGCAGGAAGAGGGCGAGCCGCAGGCACGCGAGGGCGTAGTGGTCGACGTCCACGCCCTCGCGGTCAGCGGGCGCGATGAACCCGGGGTGGGCCACGACCTGTCGACCGCTCTCGCCCACCCGTGTCGCCGCCTCGAAGTCGAGGAGCGATACGGACTGTTCGTCGGGCGCGACCATGATGTTGAACATGTGGAGGTCGTTGAAGACGACACCCCGCTCGTGCACGGCGGCGACGGCCTCCTCGACGGCCCGGTGGATCTGCAGCGCCCAGGCCGTGTACGCGGCGATCGCGTCGTCGTCCGGCTCGCTGACAAGCAGCGGATGCCGGTCCGCGAAGAAGGAGTTGAGGGTGCGGCCCTCCAGGAAGTCCATGACGAGGAAGCGGTGACCGCCGAGTTCGAACCAGTCGCGCACCTCGGGCGCGACGCCGAGCCCCGCCAGCTTCTGGAGCGCCTCCCGCTCGCGCTCCAGACGGGCGACGGCGTCGGCCCCGTCCGACGCCAGGCCGGCGTACGGCCGCCCCTCTTTCAGGACGACCTTGCGGCCGTCACGGGTGTCGGTGCCCGCGTAGACCCCGCCGCCGTTGGAGAAGTGCAGCGCCTTCTCCATACGGTACGGAAGGTCGGTGACCGTCGTGTTGTTGCGCGCCGCGAGCTGGGGTTCGAGGAACGGCGGCAGCGTCACCCACTCGGGCACCCGGAAGGCCGGATCACGCGAGTCGGGGACGAGCCGGCCCTGGTCGTCCTCGATCGCGGGCACGAGACTGCCGCGCTCGTTGACGCACATGCGGCGGGTGAAGGCGCCGTACCTGACGTACAGCGGGCCTTCCTGCCAGCGCAGGTCGGTGAGGATGTAGGGCCCCTCGAACCCTTCGAGGACTCGCCCCAACTCGTTCAGCAGTGCGTGCAGTTGCTGCTCGTCGGCGGGGTAGATCGTCGCGAACTTGCCACTGCCGTCGCGTCCCGCGTACTTGCTGTTGCGCAGGTGGAGCAGGTGCCGTCCCGCGATGAACTTGAAGGGCACGGCGCGCGGCACGCAGTGGTCGCGGACCGCGGCGGCGATCCGGTCCGCGTTCTCCAGCGTGGCGGACACATGGATCTTCCAGCCCTGCTGGGGCGCGGGCCGTGCGTGCCCGTCCTCGTCGACGGGGACGAGGGTCAGCCAGTCGCCCTCGCGGGCCGATCGCCATCCCTGCGGGACCGGGAGCCCCGTCGTCCTGAACTCGGGGGCGCTCCCGCCCACGGACAAGCGGTCCGGAGTCTCGTAGAAGTACCTGTCGGCCAGGCAGTAGACCTCGTACCGCTTGTCCACGGCGTCCCCTCCCCCAAGTTGTCTGGGTCTGAACAGTTCCAGGCCGCAAAGGGGACGGACAGTCACGGATGTCATCGATCACCCATGCGGAACGCATGGGTAAAGTCCTGTTCGCACACGTTCGAGTGCAGATAAAGCGCATAGGACCGACACAAAACGGCTCGGATCGCATCACGGAAGTAAATCCGGTTGCCGGAGCGAAGCCGCTAGTCCTCCGGCGGGAAGACGACCTCCCCACTGCCGGACAACGTGATCGTGATCGCCTCGACCGGACACCCCTCGGCGGCTTCGAGCACCTTCTCGTTGGCGTCGGTCTCGGGATCCACGGGGTGCGACTGGCGGGCGGAGTCGAGCGCGAAACCACCCGGCGCCGTGCTCACGCACATCCCGGAGCCGATGCAGACCGAACGGTCCACCTCGACGTGCCAGCGGTCACCCATCAGGCACCCGCCCCTTCGTAGCCGGCGGGGAGGTGGATCATCTTGTGCTCGAAGTACTCGCCGTACCCCTCGGGCCCGAACTCCCGCCCGAGGCCTGAGTTCTTGTAGCCGCCGAACGGTCCGAGCATGTCGAGGCTGAAGGTGTTCACCGAGTACGTTCCGGTGCGCACCCGCCGCGCGATGTCGATGCCGCGCTCCGTGTCCGCCGTCCATACGCTGCCGCTGAGCCCGTACTCCGAGTCGTTGGCGATGTTCACGGCCTCGCTCTCGTCGCCGTACGGAATCAGGCAGATGACCGGGCCGAAGATCTCCTCGCGGGCGACGCGCATCGAGTTGTCCACGCCGCCGAAGAGCGTCGGCTCGACGTACCAGCCCTGATCGAGCCCGGCCGGACGCCCGCCACCCGTAAGGATCTTGGCGCCCTCCTCCTGGCCGATGCGGATGTAGTCGAGCGAGCGTTGCTGCTGGCGCCTGGTGACCAGCGGGCCGAGTTCGGTCTCCGGGTCGAGCGGGTCGCCGACCTTGAGCGCTGAGGCCGCGGCGGCGAAGGCCTCGGCGAACTCGTCGTGGCGAGAGTGCGGCACGAGGATGCGGGTCTGGGCCACGCACGCCTGGCCGTTGATCATCCAGGCGAAGGGGACGATGCCGGCGACCGCGCTCGCCGCGTCCGCGTCCGGCAGGATCACGGCGGCCGACTTGCCGCCCAGCTCCAGGGTCACGCGCGTGAGGTTGCGGGCGGCGACCTCCATGACGCGCTTGCCCGCGCCGACGGAACCGGTGAAGGACACCTTGTCGATGCCGGGGTGCCCGACGAGATACTCGCTCACCTCGCGGTCCGCGGAGATGATCGAGAGCACGCCCTGCGGCAGCCCCGCCTCGGTGGCGATCTCTCCGAGGATGTACGCGTCGAGCGGCGTCTCGGGCGAGGTCTTGAGGATCACCGGGCACCCGGCGAGCAGCGCGGGCGCGAGCTTGGCCGCGGCGGTGAACTGCGGGACGTTCCAGGGGACCACGGCCGCCACGACGCCGACCGGCTCGCGCCGCACGAGGATCTTGCCGAGGGCTCCGTCGCGCGCCTCCTCGTACGTGAAGTTCTTCGCGACCGTGAGCGCCGAGTCCCAGACCATCATCGCGGCGAGGGCCTGGACCATCACGCTCGATGTGTACGGGGTGCCGTTCTGGGAGCTGATGACGCGGGCGATCTCCTCGTGCCGTACGGCGAACGCGTCCTTGATCCTGGTGACGACCTCGATCCGCTCGTCGAGCGTCATCCGGGGCCAGGGGCCCTCGTCGAACGCCTTGCGCGCGGTGGCGACGGCCCGGTCGACATCGGCGGGCGCGGCGTGCGGCACCCGCGCGAAGGCCTCGCCGGTGTGCGGCGAGATCACCTCGATGACGTCCTTGCCGAGGGGGTCCACCAGCTCCCCGCCGATGAAAAGCTGTCCGTGTTCCACGAGCTCGGTCATGGCTGACTGCCTCCTGCGGGATTCCGCCCTGCGCGGCACGCTTCCTGACACTGCTTCCTGACGCTGCTTCCTGACGCTGCTTCCTGACGCTGCTTCCTGACGCTGCTTCAGAACTGATACCAGTTCTAGTTCCAGTAGTCCACGGAGAGCAAGGTGCACGCAGCCGTTCAAGTAGCCAGCCAAAACAGTCGACTTGGGCGATCATTGGAACTAGTTCTAGTTATGCTGACTGTGGCCGTGGTCGTGGCCGCGCAGCGACGAGAGATGAGGGCCCCCGATGACGCAGGTGACCGAGCCGCAGGTGACCGAGCACGGCGGGGGCGTCTGGAGCATCAAGGTCCCCATCCCGGACAACCCTCTGGGCTTCACCCTCGTCCACCTCCTGGACACCGACGGCGGCCCGGTCCTCATCGACACGGGCTGGGACGACCCCACATCCTGGGACGCCCTCGCCTCCGGCCTCGCCGCCTGCGGCACGTCCGTCGAGGCGGTGCACGGCGTCGTCATCACCCACCACCACCCCGACCACCACGGCCTCTCCGCCAAGGTCCGCGAGGCCTCGGGCGCGTGGATCGCGATGCACGAGGCGGACGCGTCGGTCGTACGCCGCACGCGGACCGGGCCGCCCGCGCGCTGGTTCGACTACATGGTGGAGAAACTGACGGCCGCGGGCGCCCCCGCCGATCATCTGACGCCGCTGCTCGCCGCCCGCGACGCGGGCCGCGCGCCCCGGGTGCCGGGCCTCGCCGCAGCGCTCCCCGACCGCGACATCACGCCGAGCGAGCTGCTCGAACTGCCGGGCCGCAGGCTCCGCGCGATCTGGACCCCCGGCCACACACCGGGCCACGTCTGCCTGCACCTGGAGGAGGAGCACCCGGCGCAACTGCCCGGCCACGGCCGCCTGTTCTCCGGCGACCATCTGCTCCCCGGCATCACCCCGCACATCGGTCTTTACGAGGACCCCGACGACGAGACCATCACCGATCCCCTCGGCGACTACCTCGACTCCCTGGAGCGCATCGGCCGCCTCGGCCCCGCCGAGGTGCTCCCCGCCCACCAGTACGCGTTCACCGACGCCCCGGGCCGCGTGCGGGAGATCCTTGCCCACCACGAGGAGCGTCTGACGGACCTGCTCGCCCTCCTCGCAGAGCCCCTCACTCCTTGGCAGCTCGCCGAGCAGATGGAGTGGAACCGCCCCTGGGCCGAGATCCGCTACGGCTCGCGGAACATCGCCGTCTCCGAGGCCGAGGCCCATGTACGGCGCCTGGTGAAGCTGGGGCGCGCTGAGGCGGTGGGCAACGATCCGGTGCGGTACCGCGCGGTGTGACCTCCCGCCGGGGGCGGGCGCCCCGGGCCGCTCCCCCTACGGGCCGGTAGAGTGGCCTCCGTCGTCATCATGCCCGTACGGGGGGAAGCCGGTGCGAATCCGGCGCTGACCCGCAGCCGTTATCCGCGGTCCGCAAGGACCGCAGGAGAGCCGGATTGCCCCGCACGGAGCGTGACCGGCTCACGTCATCGGGACCTCCGATGGCCGGCACCGTCGAGGTATACGGAGCCGGAGCCGCCCGGTGCTCGTGCCCGCTACGTGCCCGTGCTGCCCCGCTCCCCGCAGGGAGAGGCACCCGCCGCATCATGAACGTTCGCCGCAGCGCAGCGGTCCTGGCCGCCGTCGCCGTGTTCGGTTCGACCGCGGCCCCGGCCGCCTTCGCGGACACCGCGTCACCGTCGCCCTCCGCCAAGCTGCCGTCCGGTCTGTACGGCGACGCCGACCCCAAGTTCGACGGGGTGTTCCGGCAGTCGTACGCCCTGCTCGCCCAGGACTCGGCCGGTGTGAAGCCCGCCGCGAAGGCCGTCGACTGGCTCACCGGCCAGAGCTGCGCGAGCGGCGGCTTCGCCGCCTACCGCGCCGACGCGGGCGAGCCGTGCGACTCCAAGACGATGTTCGACAGCAACGCGACGGCGTCCGCCGTGCAGGCGCTCGCCGCGCTCGGCGGTCAGAAGAAGACGGTCGACAAGAGCGTCGGCTGGCTGAAGTCGGTGCAGAACGAGGACGGCGGCTGGGGCTACAGCCCCGGCATGGACTCCGACGCCAACTCCACCGGCATCGTCATCGGCGCGCTCACCGCGGCGGGCGAGAAGCCGGAGGGCGTGAAGGCCCAGAGCGGCAAGACGGCGTTCAACGCGCTGCCCGCCCTCTCGATGAGCTGTGCCAAGGACGGCGGCGCCTTCGGCCTCGCGGACGTCAAGTCCGGCAAGCTCTCGCCGAACGCGGACGCCACCGCGGCGGGCGTCCTCGGCGCCCACGGCAAGGGCCTGGTCGTGGACGCGGCCAAGAAGAAGGAAGCCGCACCGAAGTGCGCGAAGGCGGACACCGCCGAGCAGGCCGCGTCGAACGGCACCGGCTACCTCCTGAAGACCCTCGCCAAGGGTGACGACCACCTGATGTCGTCGATGCCCGGCGCCAAGAACATGCCCGACCTGGGCAACACCGCCGACTCCGTGCTCGCGCTCGCCGCGGCCGGTCAGCCGGAGCAGGCCGAGAAGTCGGCCAAGTGGCTGGCGAGGAACTCCGCGCAGTGGGCCGAGAAGTCCGGCCCCGCCGCCCACGCCCAGCTGATCTTCGCCGCCCACGCCTCCGGCATGGACCCGCGCGACTTCGGCGGCGCGGACCTGGTCAAGCAGCTGAACGCGCAGGGCCCCGCCCCGCAGGCGGCCGATCAGGCATCCGACGAGAAGAAGGACAGCGACGACGGCGGCCTGAGCATCTGGTGGATCATCGGCGTCGGCATGGTCGCCGGCATCGGCATCGGCTTCCTGTACAGCGGCAACAAGAAGAAGCAGCAGCTGTGACGCGGGGTCGCGCGCGGTGCGGGCGCCTGGTGATCGGGGCGCTGTTCGCCGCCCTGCTCGGCGTCCTCGCCGCCGCCCCCGCCCAGGCCGCCGGTTCCGGCTACCGCTACTGGTCCTTCTGGGACCGGGACGGCTCGAAGTGGGCGTACGCGAGCCAGGGGCCGAGCACCGCCCGTCCCGACGACGGGGCCGTCCAGGGCTTCCGGTTCTCCGTGTCCGAGGACTCGCAGGACTCCGCGAAGCCGCGCGGCGCCGCCGACTTCGACACGATCTGCGCCAAGACGCCCGCCAAGGACGACCGCAAGCGGATCGCCCTGGTCATCGACTTCGGCACGCCGGGTGACGCCCCCGGCGGCGAGAGCCCGCCGAAACCGCGTACCGCCTGCGCGCGGATCGCGGACGACGCGACGAGCGCGGACGCCCTCGCCGCGGTCGCCAAGCCCCTGCGCTACGACAGCAACGCGCTGCTGTGCGCCATCGCCGACTACCCGAAGGCGGGCTGCGGCGAGCAGGTCGCGGGCAACGGCGAGTTGGAGGACACGAAGAAGAAGCCGACCGCGAGCGACGAGGAGAGCGACTCCGGTCCTTCCGTCGGACTGATCGCGGGCGTGGCCGCCATCGCACTGCTCGGCGGGGCCGCCGTCTGGCAGGCACGCCGCCGACGCGGCTGACCGCACGATGAGCGATCACCCGAGCACCGCTCCCGGTGCGCTGCGGCGGCGGCTGGCCCCCGAAGCGCACCGGAGCAACGCGCTGCACCCGGGCGCCTGGTGGGTGTGGGCGCTCGGCCTCGGCGTCGCGGCGTCCCGCACCACCAACCCGCTGCTGCTCGGCCTCCTGATCGGGGTCGCGGGCTATGTCGTCGCGGCGCGCAGGACGTCGGCGCCGTGGGCACGGTCCTACGGCGCCTTCGTGAAGCTGGGCCTGGTCGTGATCGCGATCCGGCTCGTCTTCGCCGTCGTCCTCGGCTCCCCCATCCCCGGTTCGCACGTCATCGTGACGCTTCCCGAAGTGCCGCTGCCCGACTGGGCGAAGGGCGTACGGATCGGGGGCCGCGTGACGGCCGAGGGGCTGCTCTTCGCGCTCTACGACGGGGTGCGCCTGGCCGGTCTCCTCATCTGTGTGGGCGCCGCCAACGCGCTCGCAAGCCCGGCTCGGCTGCTCAAGTCGCTGCCGGGCGCGCTGTACGAGGTGGGGGTCGCCATCGTCGTGGCGATGACGTTCGCACCGAACCTGATCATGGATGTGCAGCGCCTGCGGGCCGCGCGACGCCTTCGCGGGCGCGCGGACAAGGGCATCCGGGGGCTGCTCCAGGTCGGGCTGCCCGTCCTTGAGGGCGCGTTGGAGCGGTCGGTAGCCCTGGCCGCCGCGATGGACGCGCGCGGCTTCGGCCGCAGCGCGCCGGTGCCCGCCGGGGTACGCAGGGCGACCGCGTTCCTGACGCTCGGCGGCCTGATGGGCGTCTGCGCGGGTACGTACGGCCTGCTCTCCGCCGACGGTACGGGCTACGGTCTGCCGGTCCTCGGCGCCGGTCTCGTCGCCGCCCTCGCGGGACTGCGCCTCGGCGGCCGGCGCTCCGTGCGCACCCGCTACCGGCCCGACCCGTGGGGCGTGCGCGCCTGGCTCGTCGCCGGGTCGGGGATCGCGGTGGCGGGCCTGATGGTCTGGGCGGCCACCTACGACGCGTCCGCCCTGCATCCCGGGGTCGTCCCCCTGACGGCGCCGACGCTGCCGCTGTGGCCCGCGGCCGCCGTGCTCATCGGCCTGCTGCCCGCCTTCGTGGCGCCGGTGCCCGCCGATTCCGCCGCCTCCGCCCCTGTTCGCGCCCCCGGTCGCACCAAGGAGTCCTCATGATCCGCTTCGAGGATGTCTCCGTGACGTACGAAGGGGTCGCCGAGCCCACCGTGCGCGGGGTCGATCTCGCCGTGCCCGAGGGCGAGTTGGTGCTCCTCGTCGGTCCTTCCGGGGTCGGCAAGTCGACGCTGCTCGGCACGGTGAGCGGCCTCGTGCCGCACTTCACCGGGGGCACGCTGCGGGGCCGTGTGACCGTGGCGGGGCGCGACACCCGGACCCACAAGCCCCGCGAACTCGCCGATGTCGTCGGCACGGTGGGCCAGGACCCGCTCTCGCACTTCGTGACGGACACGGTCGAGGACGAGCTCGCCTACGGGATGGAGTCGCTCGGGCTCGCCCCCGACGTGATGCGCCGCCGGGTCGAGGAGACACTGGACCTGCTCGGGCTCGCCGATCTGCGCGAGCGCCCCATCGCCACCCTCTCCGGCGGCCAGCAGCAGCGCGTCGCCATCGGCTCGGTGCTCACACCGCACCCCGAGGTCCTCGTCCTCGACGAACCGACGTCGGCACTCGACCCGGCCGCCGCGGAGGAGGTACTCGCCGTACTGCAGCGGCTCGTGCACGACCTGGGCACGACGGTCCTGATGGCCGAGCACCGCCTGGAGCGGGTCGTTCAGTACGCGGACCAGGTGCTGCTGCTCGCGGCGCCGGGCGAGCCGCCCGTGCTCGGGGATCCCGCGTCGCTGATGGCCCGCTCGCCGGTCTACCCGCCTGTGGTGGGCCTCGGCCGCCTCGCGGGCTGGTCACCGCTGCCGCTGACGGTGCGGGACGCGCGGCGCAGGGCGGGTGCGCTGCGGGAGCGCCTGGCCGGGGCCGAGCCTCGGGAGGAGGTCGTGGCCGTGCGCCCCGATGAGCGCCCCGCGACGTTCCTGGGCCGACTCCGTGGACGTACGAAGGGGGACGCACCCGAAGCGGCGGCCGCCGTGGTCTCCGCCCTGGCCGTCCGCCGGGGCCGGGTGGAGGCCCTGCGCCGGGTGGACCTCACCGTCTCCGCGGGCGAGACGGTGGCCCTGATGGGCCGCAACGGCGCCGGAAAGTCCACGCTCCTCTCGACCCTGGTGGGGCTGCTCGAACCGGCGGCGGGCTCGGTCCGCGTCGGCGGCGCGGTCCCGCACCGCACAGGGCCGCGCGAGCTGATCCGCCACGTGGGCCTTGTCCCCCAGGAACCCCGGGACCTCCTCTACGCGGACACGGTGGCCGCCGAGTGCGCGGCGGCCGACCATGACGCGGCGGCCTCCGAGGGCACCTGCCGCGCGCTGGTCACCGAGCTGCTCCCCGGCATCGCGGACGACACGCACCCCCGCGACCTCTCGGAGGGCCAGCGCCTCACCCTGGCCCTGGCGATCGTCCTCACGGCCCGCCCTCCCCTGCTCCTGCTCGACGAGCCGACCCGCGGCCTCGACTACGCGGCCAAGGCCCGTCTGGTCACGCTCCTGCGCGGCCTGGCCGTCGAGGGCCACGCGATCGTCCTGGCCACGCACGACGTGGAACTGGCGGCGGAACTGGCCCACCGGGTGGCGATCCTCGCCGACGGGGAGATCGTCGCCGACGGCCCGACCGCGGAGATCGTGGTCGCTTCCCCGTCCTTCGCCCCGCAGACCACCAAGATCCTTGCCCCGCAGAAGTGGCTGACGGTCGCGGAGGTACGGGACGCGTTGGATTCCGGGGGTGGGCCCGCGTGAGCCGTTCTCCCGTTTCCCGCCGGGCGGGCTCCGGTCAGGCCCGCCCCATCCGTCTCGGCCCGCGCTCGGTCGGCGCCCTCGCCCTCGTCAGCGCGGTCGGCGTGGTGGCCTTCGGGTGGCCGCTCATCGCGGGCGGTGAATCGGGGCTGAGCGCGCACGCCCAGGACGCGCCCTGGCTGTTCGCGGCCCTGCTGCCGCTGCTGCTCGCCGTGGTCGTGGCGACCATCGCCGATGTCGGGCTCGACGCGAAGGCCATCGCGATGCTCGGGGTCCTCGCCGCCGCCGGTGCCGCGCTGCGGCCGCTGGGGGCGGGGACGGCCGGGATCGAGCCGATGTTCTTCCTCATGGTGCTCAGCGGGCGCGTCCTTGGGCCCGGGTTCGGGTTCGTGCTCGGCGCCGTGTCCATGTTCGCCTCCGCGCTGCTCACCGGCGGCGTGGGTCCGTGGATGCCGTTCCAGATGCTGTCCATGGGGTGGGTCTGCATGGGCGCGGGGCTGCTGCCCGGGCCCGACAGCATCCGCGGGCGCGGCGAGCTGTGGCTGCTCGCCGCCTACGGGGCCGTCTCGTCCGTCCTGTACGGCACCGTCATGAATCTGCAGGGCTGGCCCTACCTCGGCGGTCTCGCGACCGGCGTCTCCTTCGTGCCCGGCGACCCGGTCGGCGACAACCTGGGCCGCTTCATCGCGTACTGCCTGGCGACCTCGCTGGGCTGGGACCTGCCCCGCGCCGTCGTCACCGTCCTGCTGAGCCTCGCCCTCGGCCCCGCCGTGCTGAGGGCGCTGCGCCGGGCCACGCGCCGGGCCGCCTTCGAGGCCCAGGTCACATTCGAGGGGCCCAAGCTGTAGGCGGCCGTCGGCTCTCCGTCACCGAAGGGGTCCCTTCACGGTGAGGCGGCCCACAGGACCTTGGTCCTCCACTAAGCAGGGCCGTAGATCATCAACTCTGACGCGCACGCGTCAAAAAGCGGTCTGACCTGGGGATTGAGAGCCACGTCACACAAAGGACCTTCTACTCGGATGCGACATCCACTAGTAAAAGGGGTCATTGCGGAGACGCGCCGGCCCTGCTTCTCTGGATCGAGTCGCACGGCGCCGACGACCGACAGGTCCAGGGTGCCGACGCATTCCTCCCGCCACACACCGTGGCCCACGGCGTGCCCGCGACACTCTGTCCCCCACGGAAGGTCACGCTTTGTCCGCCACGCTCCTCCGCCGTATCGCCACTCCGAAGAAGGCCCTCACCGGTGTCGCTGTGGCAGCCGCCACGTCCGGCATGGTGTTCATGGCGGGCCCGGCCCAGGCCGCGGCCCCCACCGAGGCGAAGGCCGCCGCTCCGGCCGCCGCTCCCGCCGCGGCGCCTTCCTCGGCCCAGGCGATCGCGAAGAAGATGATCCCGGACCCCGCTCAGTACAAGGCGTTCAGCAAGATCGTGGAGCACGAGAGCGGCTGGAACCACAAGGCGACGAACTCCTCCTCCGGCGCCTACGGCCTGGTCCAGGCCCTCCCCGCCTCGAAGATGGCTTCGGCGGGCTCGGACTGGAAGACCAACCCCGAGACCCAGATCAAGTGGGGCCTCGACTACATGAACGACCGCTACGGCAGCCCGACTGGCGCATGGGCTCACTGGCAGGCGAACGGCTCCTACTGAGCCGAACTCCGTCGCGGCGCACCGGAGATCACCGGCTCCGCCGAGTTCGTCCTCAAACGCCGGACAGGCTGGACATCCCAGCCCGTCCGGCGTTTTCGGATTCCGGAACGGCCTACAGCCGCTGAATGATCGTCCCCGTAGCGACAGCGCCCCCCGCGCACATCGTGATCAGCGCGAACTCCTTGTCCCGTCGCTCCAGCTCATGCAGAGCCGTGGTGATGAGCCGCGCCCCCGTCGCCCCCACGGGGTGCCCCAGCGCGATCGCGCCGCCGTTCACGTTCACCTTCTCCAGGTCCTGCTCGAAGACCTGCGCCCAGCTGAGGACCACCGACGCGAACGCCTCGTTGATCTCCACGAGGTCGATGTCCTTCAGGGACATCCCGGCCTTGCCCAGGACCGCCCGCGTCGCGTCGATCGGCCCGTCGAGGTGGAAGTGCGGATCGGCACCCACCAGCGCCTGCGCGACGATCCGCGCGCGCGGCTTCAGCTTCAGCGCCCGCGCCATCCGCTTCGACGCCCACATGATCGCCGCCGCGCCGTCCGATATCTGCGAGGAGTTCCCCGCGGTGTGCACGGCGGTCGGCATCACGGGCTTGAGCCGCTCAAGGCCCTCCATCGTGGTGTCCCGAAGGCCCTCGTCCCGGTCGACGAGCCGCCACATGCCCTGCCCGGCGGCCTGCTCCTCCTCCGTCGTCGGGACCTGGACGGCGAACGTCTCGCGTTTGAAGCGCTCCTCGGCCCAGGCGGTGCCGGCGCGCTCCTGCGAGATGAGGCCGAGCGAGTCGACGTTCTCCCGCGTGAGGCCCCGGTTTCGGGCGATCCGCTCGGCGGCCTCGAACTGATTGGGCAGGTCGACGTTCCACTCCTCGGGGAACGGCTTGCCGGGACCGTGCTTGGAGCCCGAACCCAGCGGCACCCGTGACATCGCCTCGACGCCGCAGCTGATCCCCACGTCGATGACACCGGCCGCGACCATGTTGGCGACCATGTGGCTCGCCTGCTGCGACGAGCCGCACTGACAGTCCACCGTCGTCGCCGCGGTCTCGTACGGGAGGCCCATCGTGAGCCAGGCCGTGCGCGCCGGGTTCATGGACTGCTCCCCGGCGTGGGTGACCGTGCCGCCCACGATCTGCTCGACGCAGTCGGCGTGGATGCCCGTACGGCCGAGGAGCTCTCGGTAGGTCTCGCCGAGCAGATAGGCGGGGTGGAGATTGGCGAGCGCGCCGCCGCGCTTACCTATGGGGGTGCGTACGGCTTCGACGATGACAGGTTCCGCGGCCATGGGCGTCCTCTCCATCCACATCCCGCGGGGGTGTCCCGGCACCCACGCGGAGAACTAGTACGCGTTCTAGTTCTGCATGCAGTCTGCTGAGCGCGACCCCACCGCCGCAAGGGGCTTGCACGCACCTTGCGCACTACCTGCACGAAAGCCGTGCGGTCACGGGCCTTGCCTCTTGTAGAACCCGTTACTACCTTGCGGGGCATCTCCTGATGGACCGTCAGGAAAGCTGCAGAGATGTCAGACCTGAACTCCTGGAGTTGCCGATGCCCTGTCCAGCGCTGCCCGACGGGTTCGACTTCACCGACCCCGACCTGCTCCAAGAGCGCGTACCCCTCCCGGAGTTCGCCCAGTTGCGGCAGACGGAACCGGTGCGCTGGATCGCCCAGCCGCCGCGCATCTCCGGCTTCGACGACGCGGGCTACTGGGCCGTCACGCGGCACGAGGACGTCAAGTACGTCTCCACGCACCCCGAGTTGTTCTCCTCCAATCTCAACACCGCGGTCATCCGCTTCAACGAGTCGATCAGCCGCGACCAGATCGAAGTACAGAAGATGATCATGCTCAACATGGACCCGCCCGAGCACACCCGGGTCCGCCAGATCGTGCAGCGCGGCTTCACGCCCCGCGCCATACGGTCCCTGGAGGACGCCCTGCGCGACCGCGCGGGCTCCATCGTCGAGACGGCCCTGGCGAACGCCGCAGCGGACGGCTCCTTCGACTTCGTCACGAACGTCGCCGTCGAACTTCCCCTCCAGGCCATCGCCGAGCTCATCGGCGTGCCCCAGGACGACCGGACGAAGATATTCGACTGGTCCAACAAGATGGCCGCCTACGACGACCCGGAGTACGCGATCACCGAGGAGGTCGGCGCCGAGGCGGCCATGGAGATCGTCTCGTACGCGATGAATCTCGCCGCCGCCCGCAAGGAGTGCCCGGCCAAGGACATCGTGAGCCAGCTGGTGGCCGCCGAGGACGAAGGAAACCTCTCCTCCGACGAGTTCGGCTTCTTCGTCATCCTGCTCGCGGTGGCCGGCAACGAGACCACCCGCAATGCCATCACCCACGGCATGCACGCCTTCCTCACCCATCCGGAGCAGTGGGAGCTCTTCAAACGCGAGCGCCCCGGGACCACCGCCGAGGAGATCGTGCGCTGGGCCACCCCCGTCGTCTCCTTCCAGCGCACCGCCACCCAGGACACCGAGATCGGCGAGGCGAAGATCAAGAAGGGCGACCGCGTCGGGATCTTCTACTCCTCGGCCAACAACGACCCCGATGTCTTCGACGAGCCCGGGAAGTTCGACATCTCCCGCGACCCGAACCCGCACCTCGGCTTCGGCGGCGGAGGCCCGCACTTCTGCCTCGGCAAGTCGCTCGCGGTCCTGGAGATCAACCTCATCTTCAACGCGATCGCGGACGCGCTGCCCGATCTGCGTCTGGTCTCCGACCCCCGCAGACTCCGCTCGGCATGGCTGAACGGGGTCAAGGAACTGCAGGTCAGCACGGGCTGACCTGCGGCCAGGGAGGCAGGGGCGATTCCCCCCTACGCCCTGCCCCTGCCTCCCCCTGGCGGCCTGCCTTGGCAGCCTGTCCCGGCGGCCTGTCCGATCAGGGGACAGATCCGGCCAGGCGCCGCCCGGAGCCAACGTTTCCGTTGCGTGCGGCGTCTTGAGGAGTAAGCCTTGCTACTCCAAGACTTCGAACGGAAACGGTTGCCGTGGTCTGTGCAGGTCTCCCCCTCGCGCCATCGGGCAGCACACCCAGTGAGCGGAAGACCTCCCTCCGCGCCTTCTGCCGCCGCCACCGGATCCCGCTCATCGCCACGCTGCCCACGCTTCCGCTGTACGCGGTGTGGGCGGTGTTCCTCGCCACCGGCGGCGGCGACCTGGCGGCGCAGTACGCCTGGGCGCGCTTCGCGTCGGAGCACGGCGCATCCGCGTACGGCCTGTTCTGGTACGGCGGCATGCACACCGCCAACTACAGCCTGATCTCGCCCTACTTGATGGCCGCCGTGGGCGTGAAGACGGTGACGGTGGTGTCGGGCGTCGCCGGTGCCTGGCTGGTCGCCGCGCTCGTCGAACGCACCGGCATGCGGCGCCCGCTGTGGCCCGCCGTCCTCGCCTCGCTCGCGGTCTGGTGCAACGTCGCGTCCGGGCGCACGACGTTCGCACTCGGCATCGCCTTCGGGTTCGCCGCCTGCCTGGTGCTCGTGCGGGAGCGGCGCGTGGTGGCGGCCGTGGCGTGCGCGGCGCTCGCCACCATGTCCAGCCCGGTGGCGGGGCTCTTCCTCGTGGTGGCGGGCGCCGCCTACTTCCTCGTACGCGACTGGGGCCGGGCCGCGGCCCTGATCGTGCCGCCGGTGGTGGTCGTGGGGGCGACCACCGTGCTTTTCCCGTTCACCGGCGAGCAGTTGATGCCCTTCGACCGGATCTTCCCGCCCGTACTGTTCGGCCTCGCGCTCATCGTGGCGGCTCCGCGCGAGTGGCGCGTGCTGCGGTGGGGGGCCGGGGTGTACGCGGCCGGGACGGTCCTGACGTACCTCATCCCGTCCCCGATCGGCACGAACGTCGAGCGCCTCGCCGAGCTGCTCGCGCCCGCCGCGCTGCTCGGCGCCCTGCTGATGCCCGCGCTGTCCCGCGTACGCCGCATCGTGCTCAGCGTCGCGCTCGTGCTGTCCACGGCGTGGGTGACGCAGAAGACGGCGGACGATCTGACGGTGTCGACGGCCGTGCCGAAGTGGGCCGCCGACACCCGGGGCGTGGTGCGGGAGCTGGAGCGGCTCGGCGCCGACCGGGGGCGTGTGGAGGTGGTCCCGGCCCGCAATCACCGCGAGGCCACGGCCCTCGCGCCGTACGTGAACATGGCGCGCGGCTGGAACCGTCAGCTCGACATCGAGCGCGGTCGCCTGTTCTACGACGGGTCCTTCTCGGCGGCCACCTACCGGGCCTGGCTGGACAAGTGGGCGGTCAGTTACGTGGTGCTGCCCTCGGGCAAGCCGGACGGGTTCGCCGAGGACGAGGCGGCCCTCGTCGCCAGTGGCCCCAAGTGGCTCGAGCCGGTGTGGCGGGACGCGCACTGGCAGGTGTTCCGGGTGCAGGACGCGGTGCCGATGGTGTCGAAGCCCGCGACCGTCGTGCGGTCCACCGGCTCCGCCATGGTGGTGCGCGTCCCCACGCGTGAGCCCGTGACGCTGCGCCTGGTGTACTCGCGGTGGCTCCGGGCCGAGGGAGCCTGCCTGCGGCAGCAGGGCGAGTTCACCCGGCTCACGGTCTCCACCCCGGGCACGTACAAGATCAGCTCGGGGTACGGTCCTTCGCCGAGTCCTTCGTCATGTCGATGACCGGCGGCTGTGCCCCCGTGGCCACCTTCAGGGTGCTGCCCACCCGGGGGCCGGCCAGGAGGTAGCCGAGGCCGAAGCCCGCGCCGACGACGGCCGCGCCGCCCACCGCGTCAAGGACCCAGTGGTTTCCGGTGGCGACGATCGCGGAGACCGTGAACAGCGGATGCAGCAGTCCGAGCGCCTTCATCCACAGCTTCGGCGCGAGGATCACGATCACCACACCGCACCACAGCGACCAGCCGAAGTGCAGCGAGGGCATCGCCGCGTACTGGTTGGTGAGCGCGGTCAGGGTGCCGTAGTCGGGCTGGGTGAAGTCCTGCACGCCGTGCACCGTGTCGATGAAGCCGAGCTCGGGCATCAGACGCGGCGGGGCCAGCGGGTAGAGCCAGAACCCGACGAGCGCGAGGACCGTCGCGAAGCCGAGCGCGGTGCGGGCCCAGCGGTAGTCGGCGGGGCGCCGGACGTAGAGCACGCCGAGGACGGTCAGCGGCACCACGAAGTGGAACGACGTGTAGTAGAAGTTGAAGAACTCCTCCAGCCAACTGACCTTCACCACCGCGTGGTTGACCCAGTGCTCGATGTCGATGCGCAGGAACTGCTCGATCGCGTAGACGTGTTCGCCGTGCTGCTCGGCGGTGACACGGCCGCCCGAGTTGGTGCCGCCCGTCGCGGCGAGCCGCGCCTGCTGGTAGGCGGAGTAGCCGACGCGGATCAGGAGCAGTTCGAGGAGGAGGTTCGGCCGGGTCGTGACCCGCCGCCAGAACGGGAGCAGCGGCACCCAACTCCAGCGCGCCAGGGCGGGCTTGGCGTAGTCGGTCGGGATGGGCTCCTGGTACTGCGGGTCCGTGCGGGACAGGAACGGCACCACCGTGGCGGCGGCGAGCGCGGCGATCAACACGATGTTGTGGCGGATGGGCTCCACGACCGGCATGTTCGGCAGCATCATCTTCGCCGGCAGCGTCGACACGAGGACGACGGCGACCGGCCACATGTACCGGTCGGACTGCTTCCTGCCGACCCGGCCGACCACCGCGAGCAGCACCCACAGGAGCTGGTGCTGCCAGGTCGTCGGGGACACCGCGACGGCGACGCAGCCGGTGATCGCGACGGCGAGCAGCAGCTGCCCGTCCTTGGCGAAGCGGACGGCGCGGCGCACGCCGAACCAGATGACGGCCACACTCAGGACCACGAAGGCGCCGATCTCCAGGGGCCCTTCGAGGCCGAACCGGAGCAGGGCGCCGTGCAGCGACTGGTTGGCGAGACCGTCCGGGCTCGCGCCGAGGCCCGCGCCCGCCAGGTGGTGGATCCAGTACGTCCACGAGTCGTGCGGCATCGCGGCCCAGGCGAGGGCGGTGACGGCGAGGAAGGTGGCGCCGGTGGACGCCGTGGCACGGCCGCGGCCGGTGAACCAGAACAGGGCGGCGAAGAGCAGCAGGGTGGGCTGGAGCGCGGCCCCGATGCCGATGAGCACGCCGCTGGCCCGCTCTCCGCGCACCGCGAAGCAGCCGAGCAGGACGAGGAGTACGGGAATGATGCTGGTCTGGCCCAGGTGCAGGGTGTTGCGCACCGGGAGCGACAGCATCAGGAGGCAGATCGCGACGGGCGCGGCGAGCAGCGAGGTGCGCCGGGACACGGGCTGCGGCAGCGCCCGAGCCGCGACCATGCCGAGGATCACGACCAGGGTCAGCGTGCCGAACGTCCAGCCCCAGCCGAGCGCTTGCTCGGCGGCACGCGAGAAGGGTTTGAGCACGAGTCCGGCGAAGGGAGTGCCGGTGAACTTGTCCGCGTCGTAGAAGGAACCGTTCACATGCAGGACGCCGTCCGGGCCGATCCAGGTCTCCAGGTCGGTCAGCCGCTCACCTTTCGGCGTACGCAGGACGACCGCCACCTGTCGTACCGCGAGTACGGCAGCGATCAGCCAGAGGGCGACGCGGAGCGCCCCGATCCGCGTCCTCGGTGTGCCGGGCGTCCCCGCCCCAAAGGCATTTCCCGGTCCCCCGTGCTCAATATTCGCCACGCGCCGTCGGCCCTCCCGCCCCGCTCAACATCTCTGCTCGGTCCCAACGTCCGGTCGGCTCCGAGAGTTCTCCCTCGGCTCCGAGATGTGCGGTCGGGCCCGAAAGGCCCGCGCCTTCGGATAAGACGCGCGCAACCCCCATTTCACCTGGCAGCCACACCGCTTTCTACCGGCTTTTGCGCAGACTTCCTAACCAGCCCTTTTGTCCGGTTGGCGACCGGATCTCCACAGGCCGTCCACCTCTCATCCATGGAACGACGGCCCGCACCCCGTGGGGCGGTTCCTCGCGGAAGCCGCGACATAGATCACAAGGACGTCTTCTCGCCACCACCGGAAGCGGAACCATTTGCCCTGGATAGCGGCACTTTCGGACCAGTGTGCTGTTGGCCGGACACCGACCGTAATGATGCCGCCTACACCTATGGTCGCTTGCGGGCCGCCCCGCGCTGGGCGGCTCTGCACTTGTAGCCAACCGAGAGGCAGGCGAGCGAACCCTTGCCGGCAGCCGCATCCGTCGCACCCGTCGCCCCGCAGACCCAGGCCCCTCCGTCCGCGCACGCCTCGGCGGACGTCACTGTCGTCGACCCGGCGCTGGTCAAGCGGGCGGTGAAGGCGGCAGCCCTCGGCAACGCGATGGAGTGGTTCGACTTCGGCGTCTACAGCTACATCGCCGTGACGCTGGGCAAGGTCTTCTTCCCCTCGGGCAACCCCACGGCCCAACTGCTCTCCACTTTCGGTGCCTTCGCGGCGGCTTTCCTGATCCGGCCGCTCGGCGGCATGGTCTTCGGCCCGCTCGGCGACCGCATCGGCCGCCAGAAGATCCTCGCCCTCACCATGATCATGATGGCCGCGGGAACCTTCGCGATCGGCCTGATCCCGTCCTACACCTCCATCGGCGTGGGCGCCCCGATCCTGCTCCTGCTCGCCCGCTTGGTGCAGGGCTTCTCGACGGGCGGCGAGTACGCGGGCGCTGCCACGTTCATCGCCGAGTACGCGCCCGACAAGAAGCGGGGATTCCTCGGCAGCTGGCTGGAGTTCGGCACCCTCGCGGGCTACATCGGCGGCGCGGGCCTGGTGACCCTGATGACGGCCCTGCTCTCCACCGATGACCTGCTCTCCTGGGGCTGGCGCATCCCCTTCCTGATCGCGGGTCCGATGGGCCTGATCGGCCTGTACCTGCGGATGAGGCTGGAGGAGACCCCGGCGTTCGCCGCGGAGCTCAGCAAGGCGCACAAGGACGAGCAGTCCCGCCCGAAGGTGCGCCTGCGCGACATGGTGCAGGGCCAGTGGAAGGCGCTGCTCCTGTGCATGGGCCTGGTCCTGGTCTTCAACGTCACGGACTACATGCTCCTCTCGTACATGCCGAGCTATCTGACGAGCGAGCTGAAGTACGACGAGACGCACGGGCTCCTGGTCGTGCTCGCCGTGATGGCGCTGATGATGTGTGTCCAGCCGTTCGCGGGCGCGCTGACCGACCGGGTGGGCCGCCGCCCGGTGATCGCCGCGGGCTGCGTGGGCTTCCTGCTCCTCTCCGTCCCCGCCCTGCTCCTGATCCGCGAGGGCTCGCTCTGGGCGATCGGCCTCGGCATGGCGGCGCTCGGCCTGCTCCTGGTCTGCTTCACGGCCTCGATGCCGTCGACGCTCCCCGCCCTCTTCCCGACCAAGGTCCGCTACGGCTCGCTCTCCATCGGCTTCAACATCTCCGTATCGATCTTCGGAGGCACGACACCGCTGGTGGTGACGGCACTGATCGGAGCGACGGGGAACATGATGATGCCCGCGTACTACATGATGGCCGCGGCCGTGGTGGGCGGCATCGCGGTGTGGTTCATGAGCGAGAGCGCGGGGCGTCCGCTGCCGGGGTCGCGCCCGGCGGTGGAGAAGTAGCCCGGCCGGCGTTTGAGGCCACCCCACCCAGCCCGGCCGGCGTTTGAGGCCGTCTTTTCGGGGGTCCAGGGGGCGAGCCCCTTGGTTTCGGGAAGGGGCGGGATGGGGGAAAGCCCCGCAGGGCCCGCCCTACCCCGTAGCCCCCGCCCTACCCCGTAGCCCCCGCAGGGACCGGCACCCCCGCCTGCCACCCCGCAAACAACGGCACCTCCCCCGCCCCATCAAGCACCACAACCCCGAACGGCCGGTTGAAGGCGATCCACTCGATCCGTCGAGGGACATACGGCGCCCCACCGGGAGCCATCGGCACAGCCGTCACCGCCGCCGCCTCGACCCCCTCCTCCGCGACCTTCACCACGGCCTCCTGCACCACCTGCGATATCGCGAGCTTCTCCGGTGACATCCCGGAGAAGTCGGCCCCCTCGCTCATCGCCCACCGCACGCCCAAAGCCGCCAACTGCTCCGTCGCGTCGATCCGCGTCCGCAAGGACATCCGCGGCAGTGCCATGTTGATCTGCTCGGCGTCGATCCCCGTCCAGCGGCCTTCCGGCGCCCACGCGAGCGGCAGCACCTCGGCAGCCCCGGCGCCCGGCTCACCGAGCACGAACCGCACCCGGGCAGGCGCCCTGCCGCCGCTTCCGCCGCTTCGGCCCCCTCCACCCCTTCCGTCCTCCGCCCGGCACTTCAGCTCGACGACACTCGCGCCGCCCACTGTCCAGGCGCAGTTCAGCGGAACGGGCCGGTGCATCGTGGGCACCCGGTGCCGCACACCGAGGGCATCCGTGAAGTCCTGATCCCGCGTACCCGCCCCTTCGAAGGGGATCTCCCAACGCGCTTTGAGCGCGAGCGCGTTGACCAGAACCAGCAGCACATCCGGGGTGATCACCACCGGCAGCCGCTCGATGAGACCGTCCGTCGCCTCCCGCACCCACGCGTCGATGCCCTCGGGGTCCATCGGCCCGAATCCCACGTCCGGCAGCGCCTCCCGATAGGCGCGGTAGACCGGAACCCGGCTCCACACCCGGGTGGCGACGGCCACCGCGTCCGTGCCGTCCAACGCCCGCGCCGCCGCCGTGACCGCACCGGCGGCCTCTTCCCCCGCGACACCGAGCAACTCCCGAAGCTCCCCGGCTGTCTCCTCCCGCGCGCCCACCGCGACGGCGGCCAGCGCGAGCCACAGCCCGGCGGGCGAGCACACGAAGTCCCCGGCCCCTGCCGCGACGCCGTGCCCCTGCGCCCGCCCGAGCCCCGCTCCCGACCCCACCCCCGGCGAAGCCATCAGCGCCAGCCACCGCTCGGCAAGCCCCCGGACCGCCGACGCGGGCAACACCTGCCCGGCCCCGACCCCCGCCTCTGTCCCAGTCCCGTACGTCATCTCAACCCCCGCAGCCCACAGCCCTCGTCCCGCCATCACGGACCGACGACCCCAGTATGCGAGCCGCCACTGACAATCGACCCCGCCCCCACTAACATCGTTAGCGAACCTAACGAGTACCTGGAAAGGCCCCCATGACCCAGCAGCAATGGACCGCCGTCGACACGTACTTCACCGACCTCCTGACCCCCGCCGACGAGGCACTGACGGCGGCCCTGCACGACAGCGACGCCGCCGGTCTGCCGCAGATCAGCGTCGCACCGAACCAGGGCAAGCTGCTCCAGCTCCTCGCCCAGATCCAGGGCGCGCACCGCATCCTCGAGATCGGCACGCTCGGCGGCTACAGCACCATCTGGCTGGCCCGCGCCCTGCCCGCGGACGGCCGCCTCGTCACCCTGGAGTACTCCCCGGTCCACGCCGACGTGGCCCGCGGCAACCTCGCCCGCGCCGGCCTCGACAAGCTCACCGAGGTCCGGGTGGGCCCGGCCAACGACTCGCTCGCCGCGCTCGTGGCCGAGGACACGGCCCCCTTCGACCTGGTCTTCATCGACGCGGACAAGGCCAACAACCCGCACTACGTGGAGTGGTCGCTCAAGCTCACCCGCCCCGGCAGCCTCATCATCATCGACAACGTCGTACGAAGCGGCGCGGTGGCCCACGCCGACTCCGTGGACCCCAGCGTCCAGGGCACACGCAAGGCGCTTGAAATCATCGCCGAGCACCCGAAGTTGAGCGGCACGGCGCTGCAGACGGTGGGCACGAAGGGGTACGACGGCCTGGCGCTGGCCCGAGTACTGGACTGAGCGCTACGCCGGCCGGCCGGCCGAAGCAAGCCCTCCCCCGACCCTCCTGCCTCAACCCTCCTGATAGAACCCGACGTTCACGCTGCGCGGCCCGGCCCGGTCCTGGATGACGACGTCACCGGAACCGCCCCGGGGCAACGGCGCCGTCCCCCCGTACGCGAGAGGCGACGGCGCCCCGCCCACGGTGAGAAGCACCTGTGAGGCGGGCTCGGGATGCGACCCGCGCAGCCAGGTGACGGTCCAGGAACCGTCGGGCCCGCAGCGGAACTCCAGATGCGTACGCGACACGAAAAGCCAGTCCTCGGGCGGCACAAGACGGCACACGCTGCGATCGCGCCCCACCCGCAACACGGAACCCGGTGCGCTCGGCGCGTCAGCCATGAGCATGCCCGCCGTCGCCCCTTCGTCCGCCCCGGACAACGAGGCCATGGTCAGCTCCAGCACGTACGCTCCCCCAGCTCTCAGCGGTCAGAACGCGCGGCGGCCGCACACGCCCCCACGCCGCCGCATCCTATGGCGCACCTCACGCGACCGCACGACCGCCTGGAACAATGGACGCATGACTGAACGGAAACCACCTGAGGTCAGTTTCGAGTCCTGGATCGACAAGCAGATCCGCGAGGCCGAGGAGCGGGGCGACTTCGCCACCCTGAAAGGCCGCGGCAAGCCACTGCCGGACGGCCTGAACACCACATCGCACGACGAGCAATGGTGGATCAAACAGAAGATGGCCCGCGAGGGCCTCTCGCACCTGCCTCCGACCCTCGCCCTGCGCAAGGAGGCCGAGGACGTCCTGGCCGCGGCGCCGGACGCCCCTTCCGAGCAGGCGGCCCGCAAACTCGTCACCGACCTCAACACCAAGATCCGCGAGTCCCTGCGCATGCCGCCCCCGGGCCCGCCCCTCGGCCTGAGGCCCTTCGACGTCGACGAGGTGGCCCGCACCTGGCGCGAACGCCACCCGGACCGAGCGCAGGGGGCAGGTGGATGAACGGGGGCATGCGCGAGGATGGGCGCATGAGCATCGTAAAGATCAACGTCCTGACCGTCCCCGCCGAGCAGCGAGAGGTCCTGGAGAAGCGCTTCGCGTCCCGCGCGGGCGCCGTGGAGAACTCGGACGGCTTCGAGTGGTTCGAGCTGCTGCGTCCCATCGAAGGCACCGACGACTACCTGGTCTACACCCGCTGGCGTGACGAGGAGTCCTTCAAGGCGTGGATGGAGGGCCCGATGAAGGCCGCGCACCAGGGCGGCGGCGCGGCCGGTGGCGAGCGGCCCAAGCCCGCTTCCAGCAGCGCCGCGGTGTGGTCGTTCGAGGTCGTGCAGCAGGCCGCGCCCAAGAGCCAGTAGCGGCCGGCGGGCGGGGCGGCTGGGGCCGGAAAAAAAGCGGTACCGGCGCGCACCGCCCCCGTGGTGCCATGAGCACCATGATGTCCACCGACCGCATACTCGCCTTCGCGGCCATGTCGTTCCTGCTCATCGTGATTCCCGGGCCCAGCGTCCTGTTCGTGATCGGGCGGGCGCTGGCGCAGGGGCGCCGGGCCGCGCTGACCTCCGTGGTGGGGAACACGGTCGGCGCCTACGTGCTCGTGGTGGCCGTCGCGCTCGGGGTCGGGTCCGTCGTCGAGCGCTCCGTCGTCGTCTTCACCGCTCTGAAGCTGCTGGGCGCCGCCTACCTCGTGTATCTGGGGGTCAAGGCGGTGCGCCAACGCCGTTCGCTGTACGCCGCGTTCACCGGTGACGCTCCCGCCCACAGCGGGCTGCGCACGTTGTGGGAAGGGTTCGCGGTCGGGGTGGCCAACCCGAAGACGATCGTCTTCTTCGCCGCCGTACTGCCGCAGTTCGTCGACCGCGAGCAGGGGCACGTCATGCTGCAGATGCTGGTGCTCGGCCTCGTCTTCAACGCCATCGCCCTGGCGTCCGACAGTGTGTGGGGTCTGGTGGCGGCCACCGCGCGCGGCTGGTTCGCGCACTCGCCGCGGCGGCTCTCGATGATCGGCGGGGCCGGCGGTCTCACCATGATCGGGCTCGGCGTCAGCGTTGCCGCGACCGGCCGCAAGGACTGAGCGCAGGCGCCCGGCGAGGGTAATTCGCTTGCGGGGCACGGCAGTCGCGTCCCGACAATGGCCCTCATGAGCCACATCGAGACCAGCTCCGCGGGGCCCGCCTCCTGGACCGTCACCCCCGAAACCGTCGGCTCCTCCGTCGCCGCCGCGCTCTGGCGCGCGTACTACACGGAAATGAGCGACCGGTACTACCTGCTCCACGAGAGGCGCAGGACCGACCCCGAAGAGCTGGAGCGCGAGATCGCCGCCGAGACGGGCGAGGACCTCCGCCCGCCCACCGGCGCCCTCCTCGTCGCCCGGTTCGGCGGCGAGCCCGCGGGCACGGCCGGGGTGCGGTTCATGGGCGACCTGTTGGGTTTCCGCACCGCTGAGCTCAAGCGCGTCTACCTCCGTGAGGACATGCGCGGCAAGGGCGGCGCCGCGCTCCTCCTCGCCGCCGCCGAGGACGCCGCCCGCGCACTCGGCGCGGAGCGCCTCATCCTCGACACCCGCCTCGATCTGGTCGAGGCCAGAGCGCTCTACGCACGGCATGGCTACGAGGAGAGCGAGCCGCTGACCGAGCGGAAGTACGCGGAGTGCTGGTACGCCAAGAAGCTGGCTCCGGCGGCGCGTTGAGCCCGGTGGAGCTTCACCGGCCGCGGGCCGGAGCGGCGTTGCGGCGCCGCTCAGGCCGCAACGCCGCGCTGTGGTGGCCTGCCGGGCCTGCCGGTCTTACCGCCGTGCGGACCGTTGTGCGGTTGTTCGGCGTCCGAGCCGCACATCTCGGCGCCTAGCTCCTCGACGAGCTTGACCAGGTCGGTGGGCCGGTCGGGGCCCCACCAGTCGCCGAGCAGCTCGGCCAGGGACTCCTCGCGGGCCTTGGCCAGCTTGGCGACGGCCGCCCGGCCCTCGTCGGTCAGGCGCAGGCCCATGCCCTCGCGGCAGGCGAGGCGGCGCTCTTCGACCTGGCGGGACGCCGCCGTGATCACGGACAGCGGCACGGTGCTGCGCTCGGCGAGCATCGCCGGTTCCACGTGGCCGTGCCGGCTGATGCGCAGGAGGAGCCAGCTGGCACCGGGCAGCAGGTCGTAGCCCGCGCGCTCGGTGATGCGTACGTAGATCTCGCGGCGGCCCTCCCGCGTGCCGAGCACCGAGAGCGCCCGCGCCACCTCGTCGTACGACGAACGCTCGACGGGATTGCTGGCGAGCGTCTGCGTCGGATCGGGCGCCATGACCGAGCCGCGCAGCTTGTCCTCGCGCAGGAACCAGGCCAGGACGAACGCGACCAGGGCCACCGGCGCCGCGTACAGGAAGACGTCCGTGATGGACGACGCGTACGCGTGCACGACGCCGGGCCGTAGTGCCGCCGGGAGTTCGGCGATGCCGCGCGGGTCGGCCTTGAGGGAGTCCGCGCTGACGCCGGGCGGCAACTGCTGCCCCGCCACGGCGTCGTCGAGCTTGGTGACGAGCCGGTTGGCGAAGATGGTGCCGAAGATCGCGACACCGAACGAGGCTCCGATGGAGCGGAAGAACGTCGCGCCGGACGTGGCCACGCCCAGGTCCCCGTACGGGACCGCGTTCTGCACGATGAGCACCAGGACCTGCATGACCAGGCCGAGCCCGAAGCCGAAGACGAAGAAGTAGGCGCTCATCTCGCCCGTGCCGCTGTTCTCGTCGAGCTGGTGGAGCAGCAGCAGACCGAGGGCGGTGACTCCCGTGCCCGCGATCGGGAACACCTTCCAGCGTCCCGTGCGGCTGACGATCTGGCCGGAAGCGGTGGACGAGATCAGCATGCCGATCACCATCGGCAGCATGTGCACACCCGACATCGTCGGTGACACGCCCTGGACGACCTGGAGGAACGTCGGCAGATAGGTCATCGCGCCGAACATCGCGAAGCCGACCACGAAGCTGATGATCGCGGAGAGCGTGAACGTCCTGACCCGGAACAGTTTCATCGGAATGACCGGTTCGGCCGCCTTTCGCTCGATGGACACGAAGGCCACGGCGAGCACGACGCCGAGCACCGCGAGGGCGACGATCTGCGGCGAGCCCCACTCCCAGGTCGTGCCGCCGAGCGAGGCGACGAGGACGAGGCAGGTGGCGACGGCCGCGATCAGGAAGGTGCCGAGGTAGTCGATGGTGTGCTTCGTCGAGCGCACCGGTATGTGCAGGGCCGCGGCGATGACGAGGAGCGCGACGACGCCGATGGGCAGGTTGATGTAGAAGACCCAGCGCCAGCTGAGGTGCTCGGTGAACAGGCCGCCGAGCAGCGGACCGAGGACGCTCGTCGCACCGAAGACCGCACCGAACAGGCCCTGGTACTTGCCTCGTTCGCGCGGCGAGACGATGTCACCGACGATCGCCATCGACAGGACCATCAGACCGCCGCCGCCGATTCCCTGGAGCGCGCGGAAGCCGATGAGCTGCGGCATGTTCTGCGCCATGCCGCAGAGGGCCGAACTGATCAGGAAGATCACGATGGCCAGCTGGAACAGCTTCTTGCGGCCGTACTGGTCGCCGAGCTTGCCCCAGAGCGGCGTCGCGGCCGTGGCGGCGAGCAGATACGCGGTGACGACCCACGAGAGGTGCTCCATGCCGCCGAGCTCGCTGACGATGGTGGGCAGTGCGGTGGAGACGATGGTCTGGTCGAGGGCGGCGAGCAGCATGCCGAGCAGCAGCGCACCGATGGAGACCAGTACGCCGCCGTGCGCGTGCTCGTCCGGGGGCCCGGGGACGGGATCTGGCTCCGGCCCCTCGGGGCGGGCGCTGACGTCCTGCGTCATGGACACCTCCTGAGGGCTCCCGCGTGTCCTCGCGAGGGCACTCCCTCTCCATCCTGGTCCGTGTGACCCGTTATGGCCTGTTGAACCGGGGGTCTGCATAATCGCTGGAGTTCTCTAGGGGTGGGATACGAAGAGTGAGCAGCACGGAGGAAGGACGTCCGAACGGCGCCGAAGGCCGCCGGGACGGTCAGCGATGTCCCGAATGCGGTACGTCGCGGGAGCCGGGCAGCGCGCCTGCCTGCGGCTGTACGGAGCGGGCCGCCGACGCGGCACGGGACGCGAGGGCCGTGGCCGCGGCCGCCGCGGAGGACTTCGATCCGCTGCGAATACGTCCGTATGTGACGCTGCCGGAGCCCGGGCCCGCGGGGGATGCGGCGCCCGAACCGGGCCCGGCTCCCGCGCCCGTTCTCCCGCCGGAGGCCGTGGCTCCGCCGCGGTCGGCGGATGTGGGTCTTTTCGCGGCGGGCGACGCGTTGGCGAGCGACGCGTCGGAGGGGGGCACGTCGGAGGGGGGCACGTCGGAGGGCGCCCTGCCCTCAGCCCCGGCCCCTCTGCCGTACGACGAGGAGTACGAGGCCTACGACGACGAACCGGAACCGCGGCGCGGTCGTGCCGGCCTGTACGCGGGGGTGAGCGCGGTGGTGGCCGTGGTGGCCGTCGCGGTGCTCGCGGCGGTGCTGCTCTCACCCGACAAGCCGCAACGGGAGCAGGCGATGCCGGACGTGCCGACGCGTGCGGCGACCGCACCGTCCGACTCCGCCACGGAGCGCCCGTCGTCGCCGGCTTCCCCGGATCCCTCCGCGCCCCCGTCCACGTCCACCTCCTCGTCCACCTCCTCGTCCGCGTCCGCGTCGCCCAGGACCGGCCCCTCCCCGTCCCCATCACGCTCGGCATCGCCCAGGCCGCGGTCGACCCCGCCGCCGAGCCGCTCGACGGCGCGGGCAACGGGCTCGGTGGAGTCGGCGACTCCGAGGGCCGACGGCGTCCTGGAGCGCGGTGACAGGGGCCCGGAGGTCGAGGAACTCCAGCAGCGCCTGCGGCAGCTGTACCTGTACATGGGCGAGGCCCATGGCACGTACGACACCCCGGTGGCCGACGCGGTGACCCGCTTCCAGTACGCCCGCGGGACGCAGACGGACGGCGAGGGGGTCTACGGGAAGAGGACGCGGGAGGCGCTGGAGCGGGAGACGAGGGAGCCGTAGGCCCGGCTCACGCCGGTCACAGCTGCCCCGGCCGGCTTTCGTCCGCGGGTGCGTGGGGCTGGTCGCGCGGTTCCCCGCGCCCTGACGGGGCTCGGGCCAGCTGGGCGGCTCACCCCTTGCCCCGCTGGCCGGCAACCCGCTGGCCGGCAGCCCGGCTGCCCCGCTGCCCGAACGGCAACCAGAGACCGAAGACCGAGGCCGAAGACCGGAGACCGAGGCCGAAGAACAGCTGCGGATCAGCCGAACGTCAGCCGCAGCGAACCACCCTCGACCGGCTCCACCCGGACCCGCGTCAAGTCGTCAACATGCACGGTGGGCCCGAACTCCCCGGCCCGGGGGCCTATCCCCACGACCCGCATACCCGCCGCGAGCCCCGCGGCGATCCCCGCTCCGGAGTCCTCGAAGACAACGCAGTCAGCGGGTTCGAAGCCCAGTTCGGCGGCCCCCTTGAGGAACCCCTCAGGGTCGGGCTTGCTGGCCCCCACGCTCTCCGCGGTGACCCGCACGGCAGGCAGCGACAGCCCGGCCGCGGCCATCCGCCCGGTGGACAGGGGCACATCCGCGGACGTCACGAGCGCGTGCGGCAGGCCCTCCAGAGACGCCAGGAAGGCCTCGGCCCCCGGCACGGGGACGACGCCCTCCATGTCCGCGGTCTCCGCGGCCAGCATCTCGCGGTTCTCCGCGTAGTTCTCCTCCATGGCCCGCTCCGGCAGCAGCACCGCCATCGACGCGTATCCCTGCCGCCCGTGGACGACCTTGATGGTCTCGTCGAAGTCGAGCCCGTGCCGCTCGGACCAGCGCCGCCAGCAGCGCTCGACCACCGCGTCGGAGTTGACGAGGGTCCCGTCCATGTCCAGGAGAAGGGCCCGGGCGGTCAGTGCAGAGGCAGTCTCAGCCGTCATCTACGTACTCCAGAGCACAGGGGGAGATTCCGCGGATCGCAGGGGGAGACTCCGCGGAGGAAGAATCAAGGCGGCCCCGCCCGCCGGTCAGGGAACACGGGCGGAGCCACTTTGTTCCCACACGATACAAAACGGGGCCAACAGACGCCAGCATCGCAGGTCACACCCCCGACGGGGCTCTCAGGAAGGCCCGGGGCGAGGCCCGGGGTGAGGCCCGGGGCGAGGCCCCCGGCCAGATTTCTCAGGCAATAGCCTCGTACAGGCTCCACACACCGAGGCCCAGCATCAGCATCGCCGCGATCTTGGTGATCAGCGCGAGCGGAACACGCTTCATCAGCGCCTTTCCACCGACGATGCCGAGCCCGGCGACCGCCCACAGCGCGAGCACCGCGCCGAGACCCACGGAGAGCGGGTCGTCGTACCGCGCGGCCAGGTTCGCGGTCATGATCTGCGTCAGATCACCGAACTCCGCGACCAGGATCAGCATGAAGCCCGCGCCGGAGACCTTCCAGAAGCTCTGATCCTTGGGCTCGCGGACCTCTTCCTCGTCCTCGCCGCCCTTCAGGAGCAGCATCGCCGCCCCGCCGAGGAAGAGGACGCCGGTGAGCGCGTGCAGCAGCTGCTGCGGCAGGAGCGTCAGCACGCTGCCCGCCGCCACGGCGAGCACGACATGGACGACGAAGGCGGCCGCGACCCCGACGAAGACGTACGAGGCGCGGTAGCGCGTCCCGAGGACGAGCCCGGCCAGCGCTGTCTTGTCCGGGAGTTCGGCAAGGAAGACGACGCCGAAGACGAGCGCCATCACGCTGATGCTGATCAAGGTTCCTCAATCGGTCGGGGCTGCCCCGCCGAGAGCAATCTGTACGTCACGTACGACACCTCGGCACGGCAGCGCACACAGACGTACACGGTCGTGTACGTCGGGCACTGCTTGCCGAAGGTCTCGCTGGCCGGCCTCGTCCATCGCGGTCCATCGCGTGGATGACGGGGCCTGCCTCCGGGCGCCGGCTCAGGCGAGCTGAGCAGTATGTCGACGGTCCGGCGAAGAGCTACTCCCCTTCTGCGCCATCCATCGTACGGGACGTCTGCGCGGGGCGGCGCGGGACGTCTGCGCGGGGCGTCTGCGCGGGACGCCTGCGTGGGGCGTCTGCGTGGGACGCCTGCGTGGGGCGCCCGCGCGGGACGCCCGCGCGGGACGCCCGCGCGGGACGCCTGCGGCGGGGTCGTCCTCGCTCCCGGGCCAGGGCCTTCCGACCCCCTCGCGTGTGACCCGGGTCGTGAAATCCCAACTCCAGCACAGATGGCCGCACATGACCCAGTGCCAGAACTCTTGAACTGACCACCTGATTGACGCGACCCTGTCACTTGACGCACATCCGCAGGAAACCCCACCGCGTCAGCATGGCCGCCCCAACGGCCAACATCCCCCCACATCAAGGGAGTTCGTATGTCCGCTGTCTACGCGCGTCGACGCCTCGCCACTCTCACCGCCCTGACCGCACTCGCCTCCGCGGCGACGCTCCTCACCGGCGCCCCGGCCCAGGCCGCTCCCCCGGCACCGGTCTCCGCCGCCACCGCCCGCACCTATCTGGGCCAGCTCACCGAGAAGGCCGAGGGCTCCTCCGACGGCTACAGCCGCGAGAAGTTCCCGCACTGGAGCACCCAGTCCGGCGCCTGCAACACCCGCGAGGTCGTCCTCAAGCGCGACGGCACCAACGTCCAGCAGGACTCCAGCTGCGCGGCCACGTCGGGCACCTGGAAGTCGCCGTACGACGGCGGCACCTGGACCGCGGCGTCCGACGTCGACATCGACCACGTCATCCCGCTCTCCGAGGCCTGGAAGTCCGGCGCGAACAGCTGGACCACCGCCCAGCGGGAAGGTTTCGCCAACGACCTCAGCCGCCCCCAGCTGATCGCCGTCACCGACAACGTCAACCAGAGCAAGGGCGACCAGGACCCGGCGGAGTGGATGCCGCCCACCGCGTCGTACCACTGCTACTACGCCCGGATGTGGGTGGACGTGAAGCACCACTACAACCTCACGGTCAACGCGGAGGAGAAGACCAAGCTGTCCTCGGTCCTCAACGGCTGCTGAGCCTTGGCCCTCGACGGCTGCTTGGCCTTGGCCCTCAACCGCTGCTGCGCCTTGGCCCTCCACGGCTGCTGAAAGAACCGCTGAGGTCACCGGCCTGTAACCAGCGGGAATACCCGGAACCTCGCCACCGGCCTCCGTCGTTCCGTACCGTACGGGGCGACGGAGGAGAGTGATCATCGTGGCACGGCTGCGCCTGGGTCCACTGCTGAGGTATGTCGACGGTTCAACGGCGACGGTCTGGGTCGAGACCGACCGCCCCTGCACCGCCGAAGTGCGCTGCGCGGACGGCGCCAAGGGCACGGCGAACACGTTCCAGATCGCGGGCCATCACTACGCGCTCATCCCGGTCACGGGCCTGCGTCCGGGCACGGAGACCGCGTACGAGGTGCGGCTCGGCGACAGCGGCGCCCCCGTGTGGCCGCTGGAGGGCTCACCCTTCCCGCCGAGCACCATCCGCACGCCGGGCGAGGGAGAAGGCGAGACGCTCCGCGTCACCTTCGGTTCCTGCCGCTGGGCGGCCCCGCCGAGCGACGAGCACGACCCCGTCGGGCCCGACGCCCTGGACACCCTCGCCGCCCGCATCGTCACCGGCACACCCGCCGACCGGCCGGACGTCCTGCTCCTCCTGGGCGACCAGGTGTACGCGGACAACACGTCCGAGGCGACCCGGCGCTGGCTCGCGGCCCGCCGGAATCTGAACGACCCGCCGGGCGACCAGGTCGCGGACTACGAGGAGTACACCCACCTCTACTACGAATCGTGGCTCGACCCCGAGGTGCGGTGGCTGCTCTCCACCGTGCCCAGCTGCATGATCTTCGACGACCACGACGTCATAGACGACTGGAACACCAGCGCGGCCTGGCTCGCCGAGATGCGGGCGACGCCCTGGTGGCGCGAGCGTGTGCTGAGCGGCCTGATGTCGTACTGGGTCTACCAGCACCTCGGCAATCTGCCGCCCGCCGAGCTGGAGCGTGACGAGCTGTACGCCCTGCTGCGCGCGACGCCGGACGGCACGGACGCGCTGCGTGCCTTCGCCGCGGCCTCGGACGCCGATCCCCGGGCGACCCGGTGGAGTTACCGCCGGGACTTCGGCCGCGTACGGCTGCTCATGATCGACACCCGGGCGGCGCGCGTCCTGGACGAGCAGAACCGCGCGATGATCGACCCGGACGAGGCCCGCTGGCTGCGCGAGCAGGCGCTCGACGGGGCGGACGACGCGGACGGCGCGGGCGGCTGCGACCACCTCCTGATCGGGACGTCGCTGCCCTGGCTGCTTCCGCACCTCATCCATGACGCGGAGGGCTGGAACGCCGCGCTGTGCCGCGGCGAGCGAGGAGCGCGGTGGGCCCGCTTCGGCGAGAACCTGCGCAGGCGTTCGGATCTGGAGCACTGGGCGGCGTTCCCCTCGTCCTTCGACGCGCTGACCTCCCTGATCGCCGAGGCGGGCACGGGGGCGGGCGCACCGGCGACGGTGTGCGTGCTCTCCGGCGACGTCCACCACGCGTACATCGCTGAACCGACCTGGCCGGGCGGTGGCGGTCCCGAATCCCGCGTCCTGCAGCTGACGTGCTCCCCCGTCCACAATTCGATTCCCGCGTCGATAAAGCTGGGCTTCCACTTCGGCTGGAGCAGGGTGGGCCGGGCCCTGGGCCGCCGCTTCGAGCGACACGGCCGGATGGCACGGGCCGCCATCAACTGGCGCAAAACGGGCGGACCTTGGTTCGGCAACCAGCTCATGACGCTGACACTGCGGGGCCGTTCGGCGGACGTGCAGCTCGATCAGGCGCGGGTGGTGAAGGGAGTCGGCGTACGCCTGGAAACGACCCAGAGTTCACGACTGTCGTAACCTCACGGGCTTCGCAGGCCTCGTGAGTCTCGCGGGTCTCACGGGCTTCGCGAGCCTCGCGGGCCTCACGCCCTCACGGGCCTCACGCCCTCACGGGCTCCGCAGGTCTCGCAGACCTCGTGAAGCTCGCAGGTCTCACGGGCCTCTCAGGCATCTCAGGCATCTCAGGTTCACGGGCCTCGCAGATCTCTTGAGCCTCGCGGACCTGACGGGTCTCGCAGGCCTCACAGGTTTCACGGCCCTCACACCCTCACGGGCTTCGCAGGTCCCAGGGGCTCGGGGGCTTCGTAGGCTCGTGAGTCCCGCGGACCTCACGGGCCTCGCAGGTCTCGTAAGCCTCACAGGCTTCGCAGGTCTCACACCCTCACAGGCTTCGCAGGTCTCACGGCCTCATGGGCTTCGCAGGTCTCGCGAGCCTGACGGGCCCCACGGGCTTCGCAGATCCCTCGGGCCTCGCGGACCTGACGGGTCTCGCGGACCTCGCAGATCCCTCGGGTCTCGCGGACCTCGAAGACCTCTTGAGTCTCGCGGGCCTCACGGACTTCGCAGATCCCTCAGGTCTCGCAGGCCTCTCGGGCGTCGCGAACCTGACGGGTCTCGCGGACCTCGTGAAGCTCGCAGGTCTCACGAGCCCCGCGGGTCTCGCCGGCATTCCCGCGGGTCTCGCCGGCATTGCAGGTCCGCCAGGTCGGCCGGTCCGCCGGTCCGCCGGTCTCTCAGGCCCGTAACCCGCGAAGCATCTGTCGAGCCCCCCGGTCTCACGGCTCCCCCGGCCCCCAGCAGTCCTCCCAGCTCTGCCTCCAGCTCTGCCTCCAGCCCTCCCAATCCTTCCAGTCCCCACACCCCTCCCAGCCCGCTCGGTCCGCACAGCAACTCTCGTACCCCTCACGGGTTCGTGAACTTCTCACGGGGCCCTTATTTCTCATAGCCCCGCAAAGGCGACCGGCACCCCACCGGCAACACGTGACACAGCCCACACCCCTCTGACGAACCTCCGCCACGGGGTTCGACTTCGGGGCTTCCGGCGGCATGATGAGGCGGACCGTCCGCTTCCATCACCCCCACGCCCCCCACCACCCCCTGCTATGCCCGGGAGTCACGCCTTTGTCCGCACCATCCGCAGCGGCCGCACCGGAACATGGCGTTGCAGTCGCCGTCGTCGGCGCGGGGCCCCGCGGCACGAGTGTCCTGGAGCGCCTCTGCGCCTCGGCAGCCGAACTCCTGCCG
This sequence comes from Streptomyces sp. NPDC033180, assembly GCF_055577645.1. NCBI lineage: Bacteria > Bacillati > Actinomycetota > Actinomycetes > Kitasatosporales > Streptomycetaceae > Streptomyces > Streptomyces sp. NPDC033180. The sequence goes on from NZ_JBVIPU010000001.1 coordinate 697,502, forward strand.
CCGGGGGCACGGCTGGCGGTCCACGTCGTCGACCCCTCACCCCCGGGGCCGGGTCGCGTCTGGCGGACCGCCCAGCCGGCCGAGCTGCTCATGAACACGGTGGCCTCCCAGGTGACCCTCTTCACGGACGAGAGCGTCGACTGCGCGGGGCCGATACGACAGGGGCCCAGCCTGTACGCGTGGGCCGCCGCCGGGCACGCGCCGGGGCTCGGCCCGGACGACTATCCGACGCGTGCCTGCTACGGCCGCTACCTGGAGTGGGTCTTCGCCGAGACCCTGCGCCGCGCCCCGGGCACGGTCCGGGTCGAGGTGCACGCGGCGCGCGCCGTCCGCCTCGAAGGGCCCGCCGACAGCGCCCAGTCCCTCGTACTCGACAGCGGACGTGAGCTCACCGGGCTCGACGCCGTCGTCCTCGCGCAGGGCCATCTCCCCACGATCAGCGACGAAGGGCAGGAACACCTCGCCGCGCACGCGGCACGGCACGGGCTGCGCCACATACCGCCGGCCAACCCCGCCGACGTGGACCTGTCGGCCATCGCCCCCGGCGAGCGCGTCCTGCTGCGCGGGCTCGGCCTGAACTTCTTCGACCACATGGCGCTCCTGACGCAGGGCCGCGGCGGACGCTTCGCCCAGGCGTCCGAAGGCGGCCTGCGCTACCAGCCTTCGGGACACGAGCCGAAGCTGTACGCGGGATCGCGGCGCGGCATCCCCTACCAAGCGCGCGGCGACAACGCGAAGGGCCCCTACGGACGGCACGAACCGCTCGTCCTCACCGCCGACGTCATAGCCCGCTTCCGCAAGCGCGCGGACAGCGGCGACGCCCCGGATTTCCTGGACGAGATATGGCCCCTTGTCGCGAAGGAGGTGGAGACGGTCTACTACACGGCCCTCGTCCAAGGCTCTGAGCGGGAGCAGGAGCAGGAGCAGGAACGGAAGCGGGAACGGAAGCGGGAGCGGGAGCGGGCCGCGGACTTCCGGGACGCCTTCCTCGCGGTCCCGCACCACAGCCCTCAAGAGGCCCTGGTACTGGACGAGTTCGAGATCCCCGAGGCCGATCTCTGGTCCTGGGACCGCCTCGCGCAGCCGCACACCGGCCACACCTTCCGCTCCCCGGACGACTTCCGCGCCTGGCTGCTCGCGTATCTGCGCGAGGACATCGCGCACGCCGCGCTCGGCAATGTCGCGAGCCCGCTCAAGTCCGCCCTGGACGTGCTGCGCGACCTGCGCAACGAACTCCGCCTGGTCCTCGACCACGGCGGCCTGTCGGGGACGTCACGCCGCGAGCATCTGGACCGCTGGTACACCCCGCTCAACGCCTTCCTCTCGATCGGACCGCCCCGGCGCCGCGTCGAGGAGATGGCGGCGCTGATCGAGGCGGGCGTCGTCGAGGTGCTCGGTCCGCGTCTCGACGTACGGCCCGCGGCGGACGGCACGTTTCTCGCGCACTCCCCCGACGTGCCGGGGTCGGATGTGTCGGTCACCACAGTGATCGAGGCCCGGCTCCCCGAACCGGACGTGCGGCGCACCGCCGACGAGCTGCTCGGGCAGCTCCTCGGGACGGGCCAGTGCCGCGCCCACGTCGTGGACGGCCATGAAACCGGGGGTCTCGACGTCACACCGCGCCCTTACCACCTGATCGACCGTCAAGGTCGTGCCCACGCAAGGCGGTTCGCGTTCGGCGTGCCCACCGAGGGCGTGCACTGGGTGACGGCCGCCGGGGCCAGGCCGGGTGTCGACTCGGTGACCCTGTCGGACGCGGACGCGGTGGCGCGGGCCGCGCTGCGGACAGCCGCGGGAAGAGCGGGCGCGATGGAGATCCCCTCCCCGCGGGGAACGGTCCCGTCCGCACGGAAAGCGGAATCACCGGAATGGCCAGATGTTGAACTTGCAAGCATTGATTAGGTTCCCCTAACCTTGGGCCTCCGCTCGGTTACCGTCCCCAAAAACCGAAGGAGTCCCCCGCCATGACTGGACGTCTCAACAGCGCCCAGCCCTACGCCCTCGGGCTTTTCCGCATAGTCATCGGCCTGCTCTTCGCCTGCCACGGCGCCGCCTCGCTCTTCGGAGTGCTCGGTGGCGCGATGGGCGGCGGCACGGTCGACGCCGGCACCTGGCCGGGCTGGTACGCGGCCGTCATCCAGCTGATCGGCGGCGGCCTGGTCGCCCTCGGCCTCGGCACCCGCGCCGCGGCGTTCATCTCGTCGGGATCGATGGCGTACGCCTACTTCAAGGTGCACCAGCCGGAAGCCCTGTGGCCGATGCAGAACGGCGGAGAGGCCTCCGCGATCTTCTGCTGGGCCATGCTCCTGCTCGTCTTCACGGGTTCGGGCGCGCTCGGCCTCGACCGGCTCTTCGCCTCGCGCGGCGAGAGCGAGGACAAGGCGGCGTCGGAGCGGACGCCGGTGGCCGCCTGACGCGGGCGCGCAGCCACAGTCACAGCCACAGCCACAGCCACGCTGGCATGTGACGGCGCCCCCTTCCTCGTACGTTACGAGGAAGGGGGCGCCGTCGCGTCAGCGGATGGGACTCAGTGAGTGGGAAGGAACGGCACCGTGAAGCACGCCAACCGGTCCCCCGCGCCGCCCTGTTCGCGGTGCAGCACGACGGATCGGGCCGCACCCGCACGGAACTCCCAGTCATGGCGGGCCGTCGCCGTGCCCGAGCCGTCCCCGCCCGCGGTGAAGTCCAGCCAGACCTCGTTCTCCGGGTTCACGTAGGCCGGGTCCTCGGAGGGCTGGACCGGGTCCTGGCGGTGCTGGTAGTGCCCGCCCGCCGCGGCGGGGTCGGCGCCGCACGGTTTCTGGTGCACGTGCGCGCCGTACGCGTAACCGGGCTTCATGCCCTTCACCCGGAGCATGACCGTCATGTCGTTCGGTTTGCCCCGCTGCTCGACCTCGATCCGCGAACCGGCGGGGACGAGCTCCGTGTCGTACGTGACCGCCCACGAGTACATGGAGGCCGCGGGCGGCGCGAACCGCCCCTCGACCCGCATCTCGTAAAAGGGCGCACTCCCGCCGACCGCGCCACCTCCCGCTGCGAGCACCGCCGTTGCCACGGCCCCGGCGAGCGTTCCTGCCACCATTGCCCCGCTCCTTCCTGTTGGTGCCTCTGTTGGTACGGGACTTCGGCGTCGTATGCCCCATCGAAGGCGGCAGCCGGGTGAACGTGACGTAGCGAACATATGAGCCCCCCGTGGATCTGCGGCAGAGAGCGCGGCGTACGCTGTACAGCTGTCACCAAGCCGCCCCTGCCGCTCCCCCGCGACGTCGCGGCAGTCAGTCGTCGACCGGGGAGTTACGGGGAATTTCGGTGCTTGAGAGTCTGGGCTCACTGACCAGCAGCCCATGGATCTACGCGGTAGTCGCGCTTTCAGTGCTTTTCGACATCGTCCTGCCCGTGCTGCCGAGCGGCGTCCTCGTCATCACGGCGGCCACCGCGGCTGCCGCGGCGGGCACGGCGGGTACGGGCGCGGGCAGCGTTCCGCACGCGGTCCCGGACATCCTGATCCTGCTGCTCTGCGCGGCCACCGCGTCGGTACTCGGCGACCTGGCCGTCTACCGCCTCGCCTGGCGCGGCGGCGAGCGCCTGGACCGCGCCATCGCCCGCTCGCGCCGCCTCACCACCGCGCAGGAACGACTCGGCACGGCGCTCTCCCGGGGCGGCGGCGCCCTGGTCGTCCTCGCTCGCTTCGCCCCGGCGGGCCGCTCCATCGTCTCTCTCGCGGCCGGCGCGGCACACCGCAAGGTGCGAGAGTTCCTGCCGTGGTCGGCCCTGGCGGGCGTGGCCTGGGCCGGGTACAGCGTCGCCCTCGGCTACTTCGGAGGGCAGTGGCTCGGCGCTACGTGGCTCGCCACGGGCGTCTCACTGCTCGCGCTGTTCGCGGCGGGCGCGGGCGCGGCGTTCCTGGTCCGCAGGCCTCGTACGGCGACGGGGCCTGCGACGGGGCGGACAACGACGGCGACGGCGGCGACGGCGAACTAGGCCGCCGGGGCTTCCTCGGGCACCTGCTCGGCGGCCCGCGGCTTGGCCCCGCGCACCTCGATCCCGGCGAGCAGCTCGGCGGTGGCTTCGGCGATCGCGTCCACGGCGCGGTCGAAGACCTCGCGGTTGTGCGCGGCCGGGGCACGGAACCCCGAGACCTTGCGCACGTACTGGAGCGCGGCGGCCCGGATCTCCTCCTCGGTGGCGTCTTCGGGGATGGCGGGCGGACGGAGCGTCTTGATGCTGCGGCACATGCTTACAGCTTGCCGCGAGTGGGGCGCGGACGTGAAGTCGTCCGCTCGCCCCCGCGTCCCCGGGGTGCCCGCACGTCCCCCGGGCGCCGTCGTATCCCCGGGCGCCGTCGTATCCCCGGGCGCCGTCGTATCCCCGGCCCCGTACCCCCGGCCCCGGATGCCCCGAAGTTCACCCCGCCTCACGCGCGGCGGCTCTCGCACTCGAAATTCGAACAGGAGTAGCATTACGGGGTGCCTGCAACCCCTGCATACGACTTCCCTGGCGACCTCCTCGCGGGTCAGGAGGAACTGCACCAGGTCCGGGCCGAACTCCTGGCCCTGCTGAAGCGGCTCCCCTGGTCGGTCACGCCCCTCGACGGCTTCAGCGACGACCACGGCTGGCGAAAGGTGGAGCGCCCCGCCTCCCCCGGCTGGACCCCGGACGAACAGGCGGAGGTCGAGAAACTCCGCGCGCGGGAACGGGAGTTGGCGGTGTTCGTCACTTGTCACCGCTTCTGGGACGAGGTGTCGGGACCCGACGCGGTGGCGGCTCGCGCACGGCTCAAACACATCCACGAGAAATCCATTGACACCGAGTGACAGCGGGCGTTGACTCCCCCTACGCCAAGGAGGTGCTGCCATGAATGTTCTTCTGGTCGTCCTGCTCCTTGCACTGGTGGGCCTGGGTTTCAGCCAGCCACTTCTGTGGCTGGCCGCTGCGGCGCTCGTCTTCTTCATGGTCCAGCAGTACGACCGCGGGGGCTCCGGCAAGAGCAGCAGCAGCGGAAGCGGCGCGGGCGGAGCCTCGGGTGCTGGAGGTGCCGGAGCCGGCGGCGGAGCCGGTGGGGGTGGCGGAGGCGGTGGAGGCGGCGGCTACCCCAAGACCTACCGCGACTACCGCATCCGCAAGGAACGCCAGGAACGCTGGGACCGCAGGTACCGCCGGACACACCCGGGTTCGGGCCGCTGAGCGGGGCGGTCGCCGCCGGGCGGCCGCACCCGCCGCAACGCCCCTTCGGACCGCGCCAACGGCATGTCCCACGCCATCACTTCGGCGGGCCGGACTCAGCCGATCGGCGCCCCGGCGGGAAGTCCTCCGAGCATCGAGGCCGCCCCCAGCGCCGCGTCGCCGACCTTGGTCGTGACGGCCCCGGGGTTGTTCGCGGTCAACTCTCCGGTGGTGGGGTCCACGGCGGCCTCACCGAGGAGGTCCTGCAGGTCCTGCGTGGTCTTGGTGGCGGAGTCGAGCGTCCGCGTCACGGCGTCGGCGGGCGGCTGCGGCTGCGGCTGCGGCGCGGCGAACGCGGGAGAAGCGGCCCCCAGAGCGAGCCCGACACCGACGACGCCGGCAGCGGCCTTGGCGATCTTCACGAGTGAATCCCTTCCGGCAGGGCCCGACGGCAGCACGACGGTCGTCCACCCGCGGCATCCGAGGCACCCGGACGCATCCGGACCGGACACTCGCACAGCCCTTGCCGAACTCTCCAACTCACCCAAGATCCCCAAGGTTCTGGACGACCACCCGATCGATGCCAGAAGCGCGGTCCAGGTGCCCCGGCCGCGGACGAGCCCGGAAGCCTCCAAGTGGCGTCCCCCGGTTGACAGGCAGACGATGGAGTGAAGGGGTCGGCTGGTGATGACGTCGGCCGTGGACCCCGCGGCGGCGACAACTGACTCCGAGACAGCGGGCACAGCCCGGACGGAGGAAGTTGTCATGATCGAGGTCAAGGCGGTCGAAAAGCCGGACGAGCGTCGCGATTTCCCGCGCGGCCATCTCGAAGCCGTCCATCTCACAGGGCTGGACTTCGCCGTGGGCACCTTCGAGCCCGGCTGGCGCTGGTCCGAGTCCGTGGCCCCCCTCGCGGGCACCGCGAGCTGCCAGATCCACCACAACGCCTACGTCGTCGCGGGGCGGATGCACCTGCTCATGGACGACGGAGGCGAGGCCGAAGTCGGACCGGGCGATGTCTTCGTATGTCCGCCCGGACACGATGCGTGGGTCGTCGGCGAGGAACAGGTCCTGCTGTACGACTTCGCGGGAGGCATGGCGCAGGACTACGCAAAGGCTGCACAGGAATAGCGCCGACCGTGGGTGACGCTTTCACGTGATCACCGTTGGCAGCCCATGAAGATCATCGCGCTCGCCGGGCTCGCTCTCGGCGGCATCACCCTGGCCACGCCTGCCCACGCCCCCACCGCCGACGGCGACAACAACGTCGGCGGCGGCGGCACGAACGCCGCGAACAACTGAACTTCACGGCAGCGGCGGTGTGCATGCAAGAGGTCGCCGTCGTGCCCGTCCGCGGGACTGGGCGGGTGACGACAAGAACAACTGCCCCAACAGAAATGCCATCGATCACGCGGCGAAGGCCCTCCCCCCGCTGCACTGAGCACAAGCCGAGCCCTCGGCCCCGGCCCCGCATCCGATCAGGTGCGGGGCTTCTTCTCTGTTGCTGACGGTGCTACTGCTACCTCCGGTGCTGCGGTCATGGCCCCGGGCACCAACTCGGGCATCAACCTGAGGTGACGAACGGATTCTCCAACTCGACTTCGGCTTACCGTAGTTACTGAGAGAGGGGGCTCAGGCCCATGCCGACCACATCCGTGATCCTCGTCGTCGATGACCACAAGGACACCCTGTTCGCACTGGAGAGCGCACTGGCCCCTCTCGGCTACCCGCTGGTGAGCGCGACCAACGGCGACGACGCCCTCAGAGTGGTCCTGCGCGGGGACGTCGGGCTCATCCTGCTCGATGTGCGCATGCCGGGCGTGAGCGGCCTCGACGTCGTGCGCTACGTGCGCCGTCTCGACCAGACACGCACCATACCCATCATCCTGCTGACCGGTTTCGACGTCAGCCGCGAGATCGCCGCCGCGGCCTTCCTGCTCGGCGTCGCCGACGTAGCCCTCAAACCCATCGACCCGCTGACCCTGCGCACCAAGGTCCGCTATCTCTTCGACACCTACGCGCAACTGAAGTCGATGCAACAGGAGATCGACGACCTCCGGGCCCAGGTGAAGGACAGCGCCCAGGTGAAGGACAGCTACGTCGAAGACCCCCAGCCATGATCGACTGGGGGTCTTCGTCCGGGTGGGCGCGGACGGTTTCGAACCGCCGACATCTGCCTTGTAAGGGCAGCGCTCTACCGCTGAGCTACGCGCCCGGGATGTTTCGACAGCCTACCTTGCCTGTGGCCCCGGGTCGCAAACCCGTATGGGGGCGAGCTCAGGAGGGGGTCGGGGTGGATGTTTCCGTTCCCCGCGGCGGTGGTAGTTCGCACCTGGTGTCCGCCCGTGGCGAAGACGGCAAAGTCACGGTGCGCAGCGCGAACTAACCGGCCCGTGTGTTCGTCATTAACCGGTGGGAGAATGTGACACCGGGCAAGGCGGATGACAGCACGGGAGAGGGATAGTGACGGCGACACCTTCGCAGCCGTACACACTGGACACGTCGAGCAGATCGAGTGCGTCAGCAGTGCCGGATGAGGATGTACGTCGCTGCGGGAGCGTGCGGCCGCGTCTCCGCCCGGACGGCGTCCGGGGCCGCCGCGGCCCCCTCCGCGATGCGGTGGCGCTCGCCCTCCTGCCCCTCCCCCTGCTCGCCCTCGCCCTTCCCGCCGCCTTCGCCGGTGGCGGCACCCGGCGGTGGTTCGGCGGGCGCGGGGAGAGCGTGCGGGCCGACGCCCAGGCCGCCAAGGACGCGGCGGCCGCGGCCTTCTACGAGCTGGACACCGCCCAGCGGGATCTGCGGATCTCCATCGAGACCATCGTCGCCGTCGACTCCACGCCCGCCGCGCAGCGTGCCGTCTCCGATTTCGATGCCATCGGGCGGCGCATCGACGAGGCCAGCCACCAGTACATCAGCGCGGTGGACGCGCACGACCTCGACCGTGACGACCTCGAGGCCTCCGTCGCCGCCCGCGCACGCACCGAACTCACGCAGGCCAAGGGCGAGCTGGACAAGGCCAAGCAGGACCTGGACCGCTTCCAGCAGGGGCTGGGCCCGCTGCTCGACAAGGCGGAGACACAGCTCGCCCGGCTCGCCCCGGCCGTCGAGCGGGCCCGCCAGACCCTCCTCGCCGCCAGCAACGCCCTCGATGCCGTACGGGGGGCGGGGCTCAAGGCCGATGATCTGGCTGCCCGCCTCGCCGCCCTCGGGCCCGAGCTGACCAAGCTCAATCAAGGCGCCGGGCAGCACGGCGTGCCGGAGACGCTGCAGCGCGCCGACCGCGTCCTGCGGGACGCCGAAGCCGTCCGCGCCGAGGCCGAGCGGTTGCCGGAGCGGGCCGCCGAGATAGACCGCCGCCTCGTCTCGCTGCGTACGCGCGCGCAGGCGCTCACCACCCGCAGCGGCCAGGTCGACCCGGTCCTCAGCGAGCTGCGGCGACGCTTCACGGCCGCCTGCTGGCAGGACCTGCAGCGCGTGCCGAACCAGGCCGCGGAGAACGTACGCCAGGCCGAGGTCAAACTGCAGGAGGCCCGGCAGGCGCGCGACGACCAGCGCTGGCCGGACGCCACGTCCCTGCTCTCGACGGTCCGCGCCCTGCTGAACGCCACGGACGAGGCGGTGTCGGCCGCCGGCGACCGGCTGCAGCGGCTGAACGCGGTGGCGAAGGACCCCCAGCACGAGATCGAGCGCACCCGCTTCGCGATCCGTGACGCCCAGCGCCTGGCCATGGCGGGGCGCCAGACCCCGGAGCAGCGGCACGCCCGCCCGCTGGACGAGTCCGTGGCCCGCCTGGACCGCGCGGTGGCCTCCCTGGAGGGGCGCCACCCGGACTACTGGCACTTCCTGACCGAGACCGAAGCCGTGCGCCAGGCGGTGGCCCGCGTGGTCACCCAGATCCGGGAGGAGCGGGGGCAGGGAGCCTAGGGGACAGCGGGCCAGGGACGCCTGGTCCGGCACCTCTGCTGGCGGCCCGCGCCCCGCGGGCGGATCCTGGAGGTACCCGTACGCCGACGTCAGGAGGCGGACATGGCCACGCACGTACTCCACCCGGGGGCGAGGCGCCCCAGGCGGCGCGTCAGGCTGAACGAACACCTGCCCGTCGACCACCGCCTCAGCACGGTCTACCGCGTCGGCGCGGGTCTGATGGGGCTCGTCCTGCTCGCGTTCGGCATCCTCGGCCTGATCGACAAGGTCGGCTTCTTCGACACCGGGGGCGACACCGTCGCCGGTCTGAACACCAACGGCGCGCTCAGCGTCCTGTCGATCTGCGTCGGGCTGCTCCTGTTCGCCGGCATGGTGATCGGCGGGAACTTCGCATCCACGCTGAACATGGTCCTGGGCTGCGCCTTCATCCTCAGCGGCTTCGTGAATCTCGCCCTCCTCGACACCGGCTTCAACTTCCTCGCCTTCCGCATCCAGAACGTGCTGTTCAGCTTCGTGGTGGGCGTCCTCCTGATGATCTTCGGGATGTACGGGCGGGTCGGCTCGGCCCTGCCGCACGACAATCCGTACTGGCGGGCACGCCACCCGGAGCAGGTGCGGCACGCCGGCCACGGGCGTGGAGGCCGCCGCCCCGAGCCCAGGTCCAAAGTCCCGGGCACCGAGACCCAGCCCTGAGCAGGCGCGCTGAATCCCCTGTGCGAGCCTTGGGGCATGTCGGACCTCACCACTGCCTTCAGTTCAGCCCTGCGGACCCGGCGCCTGCTCGCCATCGTGCGAGGCACCGACGCGGAGGCCTCCTTCCGGACGGTCATCGCACTCGTCGAGTCCGGCGTACCGCTCGTCGAGGTCTCCCTCAGCGGCGCAGACGCACTGGGCGTCCTGCGGCGGGCACGCGCCGAGCTGGGCGGCCAGGCCTGGCTGGGCGCGGGCACGGTCCTCACATCTGACGACGCGCGACGAGCCGCGGACGCGGGGGCGAACATCATCGTGACACCCGGGCTCGGAGCCGGGGTCGACGAGGCGCTGCGGCGTGAACTGCCTGTCGCCGCCGGAGTGTTGACCCCCACCGACGTGATCGCGGCGAGCGCCGCCGGCGCCACCGCGCTGAAGATCTTCCCCGCTTCCGCGATGGGCGGCCCCGCGTATCTCAAGGCGCTGCGAGCCCCCTTCCCCGACCTGCCCTTCGTACCGGTGGGCGGCGTGGACGCGGCCGCCGCCGAGGAGTACCTGGCACTCGGCGCGGTCGCGGTCGGCGTCGGCTCCCCGCTCATCGGGGACGCGGCGGACGGCGGCGACCTGGGCGCGCTGCGCAAGCGCGCGGCCGAGTTCGCGGCGGTCGCGGGGAGCGGTCGATGAGCGCCACGCAGCAGGGGCCCTCTCGCACCGACGTCCTGACCCTGGGCGAGACCATGGTCGCCCTGCGCGGCAGCGGACCACTCAAGCTGGGCGGTTCGATGAACGTGTCCATCGCGGGCGCCGAGTCGAACGTGGCCATCGGTCTCGCGCGCCTCGGCCACACGACGCGGTGGGCGGGCACGGTCGGCGATGACGAGGCGGGCGAGCTGGTGCTGCGCACGCTGCGGGCCGAACGTGTCGACGTCTCCGGCGCGACCCGTGATCTGGACGCGCCCACGGGCCTCGTCCTCTTCGAACCGCGGCTGCCCGAAGTGACCCGCGTGCACTACTACCGTGCGGGCTCCGCCGGTTCACGCCTCACGGCGGCCGCGGTCGAGGGTGCCTTCACCGCTCCTGGCGTGCCCCGCGTCCTGCACCTCACCGGCGTCACCCCGGCCCTTGGCCCCTCCGCCCTGGCCGCCTGCCGCCGCGCCCTCGAACTCGCCCGGGAGCACGGCACGACCGTCTGCCTCGACGTCAACTTCCGCTCGCGGCTGTGGAGCGAGGAGGAGTCCGCGGCGGTGATGCGTTCCTGGATTCCGTACGTCGATGTCCTCATCGCGTCGGACGACGAACTGCCGCTGTGCGTACCGGAGACGACGGCCACCGGTGAGACCCACGCCCTGGCCAAGGCGCTCTTCGCGCAGGGCGTGCGCGAGGTCGTGGTCAAGCTCGGCGCCGACGGGGCGACCGCGTACACCGCCGACGGAGAGCTGTACGCCCCGGCACGCCCGGTGCGGGCGGTGGACGCCGTGGGCGCGGGGGACGCGTTCGTGGCCGGGTATCTGTCGGCGCTGCTCGACCAGGAGGACGGGACGGGGCGTCTCGACCGGGCGGTGACCACGGGCGCCTTCGCCGTGGCGTCACGCGGTGACTGGGAGGGGGCACCCACGCGGGCAGAGCTGGGGCTGCTGGGGGCGGGGCCCGGGACCGTGGTGCGTTGATCCTCTGCTGAAGCCGATCGGGCCGCCGGCTGAAGGCCCGCCGGCTGAAGCCGCCCGGCCCGCCGGCCCCGGCCTGCTAGCCGCAGCAGCCCCCGCCACAGCAGCCGCCCCCGCCACCACCGCCACGCGGGGCAGGGGCGGGGGACGAGGCCGAGCCCCCGACGGCCACTGTCGACAACAGCTTCACCGTGTCCTCGTGCCCGGCGGGGCAGGCCGCGGGGGCGGCGGACTCGGCCATCGGGCGGCTCAGCTCAAAGGTGTCGCCACAGGAACGGCAGCGGTACTCGTATCGGGGCATGAGCCAAGGCTAGCGGCAGCGGACCGGCCAGCGGTCAGGCGTCGGCCGAACCATGGCGAAGGAACTCCCGCAGAATCTCCTCCCCCGCCGCGATCCCCCGCTCCGGCAGCACCGTGAGCCCCAGCGCCGTCCAACCCGTGTCCGCCAGTTCGCCGTGCCCCGGCCGCCAGGAGCGATCGGCGGCGAGCAGCAGATCGGCGTCCAGAAGCGAGTCGCCGGCGGCGAGGATCTCGTCCGCGTCGATACGGCGGGCCACCTCGCGCACCGCCGCGCTCTTGGTCAGCGGCTTCGGCACGGCGTAGATCTTGCGGCCCTGCAGCGAGACGGTCCAGCCGCGCCCCTGCGCCCATACGGCGAGCTCCTTGACCCACCCTTCCGGCAGCAAGGCGCGCTCGACGACCAGATAGGCGAAGAGGTCCTCGGCCACCCGCTCCTTGAGGAGCCAGGCGGGGTCGGCGGTGCGCACCATGTGGGCGCGGACCTCGTCGAGCGAGGCGCACTCGGCGGCGAGCCGCCGGCCGACGCCCGCACGCCACGCGGGGTCGGACACCCCGTCGACCAGCAGGTGCCCACCGTTGGCGCAGATCGCGAACTCCGGTGCGGGGCCCGGCAGATGGATGCGTCCGTACTGCTCGCGCGTCCGCGTGGTCGTCGGCACGAAAACCGTGCCGCGGCCGACCTCGTCAAGGAGCCCGGCGGCGGTCTCGGTGACGTACGACAGCGGCTTGCTCTCGTACACCTCGACGCAGAGCAGCCGCGGCGCTTCGGCGTCGGGCATGGTCAGGCCGAGGGCGGCGGAGGAGTAGATGAGGGTGCGGTCGAGGTCGCTGGCGACCAGGACCCTACGAGGCGTGGTCACTTGGAGGCCACCGCCTTGCCGTCCGTCCCGGTGGCTCCGCGCGTGAACTTCGGGTGGATCAACCCGACGCAGGTGTAGGGGAGTTCGTCCACTTCCTCGACCGGCACGCCACGCTGCTCCGCGAGGAGTCGTACGTGATCGAGGTCGGCCCCCGCTCCCGCGCGCGCCAGGATCTTCCAGGGGACGCGCCGCAGCAGGACGCGGGTTGTCTCGCCTACGCCGGGCTTGACCAGGTTCACGTCGTGGATGCCGTACTCCTCGCTGATCCGCTCCACGGCGGCCCAGCCCTCCCAGGTCGGCGCCCTGTCGGCCGGGAGCAGCTCCTTGACCTGGGCGTCGACGGCGTCGGCCACCTCGTCGAAGCGGGCCGTGATGGCGTCCAGGAAGTCGAGGGACACGTCACCGTCGGCGAGCTCGCGGTAGAACTTCGCGCCGTGGAAGTCGTCGGGGCCGACGAGGTCCGCTCGCAGGACGGTGCGCGATATCAGGCCGGACACCGTCGAGTTGAGGCAGGCCGAGGGGATGAGGAAGTCCTCGCGGGTGCCGTAGGTGCGAACACAGGAGCCGGGGTCGGCGAGCACCGCGATTTCCGGATTGAAGCCGGACGGGCCACCGAACCCCTCGAACTCCCTTACGGCGTCGGCGAGTTCACGCGTGATCGCCCCCTTGCCCGTCCAGCCGTCGACGAAGACGACGTCGGCCGCGTCGTGGTGGGCGGCGAGCCACCGCAGCGCGTTGGCGTCGATGCCGCGGCCGCGCACGATCGAGACGGCGTAGTGCGGCAGGTCCAGGCCGTGCCGGTGCTGAGCCCAGCGCCGCATCAGTACGCCGACGGGCGTGCCCGCGCGGGCCAGGGAGACGAGGACGGGGCGGGGCGACCGCTCGGCGAGCACGGTCTCGGTGACGGTGCCGACGGCCTGCGCGATGCGGGCGGCGGAGGTGCCGAGCGCCGCACGGAAGAGCTCTTGGTACTGCGGGCTCGGCTGGTACTCGACCGGCAGCGACTCGGCGTAGTGCGCGCCACCGCTCTGTATCGCCTCCTCGCGCTCCTCGGTGGGCGCCTCGAGCGTCACGTCCGAGAGGTCCTGGAGCAGCCAGCCGACGTCTTCGGCCGCGTACGAGGAGAAGTCGGGGCCGCGGAGGGGCTCGGGCAGCATGGAGGGCCTTTCGGGGACGTCGCGCGAAGGGGCTTGCTCGGGGACGTACGAGGGCACGACGGCGAGCAGTACCTGTGACGCGTGCGCGGCGAGCTGCGCCAACAGGCCGTCGGGGGCATGGAGTTCGGGGCGGTCGGCCACGGAGTCGACCACGAGGACGATCGCGTCGAAGCCGCCGCCCGCGACGTTGTACGCGTACCGCTCGCCGGGTCCGTCGGCGGGGGCGTCGTGCGCGGGGAAGACGAGGCGGCTGCGGATGGCGTAGCCGGGATCGTCGACGGCCAGGACGGGCGAGCGTGTGGTGGTGGAGTACCGCACGTCCGCGGCGCCGGCGGACAGCCGCTCCTCCAGCACCCTGCCGAGGGCCAGCGGCGCGTACATCAGCTCCTCGAAGCCGAGGACGAGGACGCGGGCGGCGCGGGCAGGGGTGGCGGGGCCGGCGTTCGGGGCGGTTACCGAGGCCGGCTGCGGGGCGGCACCCGCGGTCGGCTGCGGGGCGGCACCCGCGGTCGGCTGCGGGGCGGCTACCGAGGCCGGCTGCGGCGCGGCACCCGCGGTCGGCTGCGGGACGGCTACCGAGGCCGGCTGCGGGGTGGTTGTCGAGGCCGATTGCGGGACGGCACCCGCGGTCGGCTGCGTGGCGGCACCTGCGGTCGGCTGCGGGGCGGCACCCGAACCCGGCTGCGGGACGGCTATCGGCGCGGCACCCGCGGTCAGCTGCGGGGCGGCACCCGAACCCGGCTGCGGGACGGCTATCGGCGCGGCACCCGCGGTCAGCTGCGGGGCGGCACCCGAACCCGGCTGCGGGGCGGCTATCGGCGCGGCACCCGCGGTCAGCGCTTCCGCGATCCGGTCGGCCATGCTCGGAAGCGCCGCATCGAGCGCCGCGCGGTGCTCGGGGGTGAAACCGTGGCGCCCGCCGTCCGGCACTCCGGCCGGCCAGCCGAGGTCGACCCGGGTCACCGAACCGGCCTCGCGGCGCGGGGCGGGGAGCGCCGAGGCCTCGTACTCCTCGACCAGCGCCTGTCCCCTCTCCAGGACCCCTTCCGGCAGGCCGACCGTGCCGGACGCCATCGTGATCAGGTCGACCCGCGCGCCGATCTCCCGGGCGAAGCCGGCCAGACGGCCCTGGTCCTTCGGGGAGCGCATGTCGACGAGCGCCACGATCACGTACCGCTCGCGCGGGAACAGCTCGTGCAGGGCGCGAATGGTGTTGAGGACCGTGTTGCCGGTGGAGAACTCGTCGTCGACGAGGACCAGCGGACCGTCCGTGGTCAGCAGCCTGGGGTCCTCGGGGAGCAGCAGATGCGAGGTCGCGTGGGAGTGGGACTCCTCGAAGCCGCCCGCCCTGCGCACCGAGTCGACCGGGCGACGCGTGGAGTGGAGGTAGGGCGCGAGGCCGATGCCGTCCGCGACGCAGTGGCCGAGGCCGGTCGCCGTCTCCGCGTACCCGAGAACGACCGCGCGCCGGGCCTGCGCGTCACCCAGGAGCGCGCGCACCCGGACACCCAGGTCCCGCCCGGCCGCGTACACGACGGAAGGGAGCTGCGGCACATGCTTGCCGAGGACGTTCGACACCAAGAGGTGCGCCCGCTTCGGGTTGCGGCGCAGGGCGAGGCCGAGCAGGTCGCTCAGCCCCGCGTCCCCGGCCAGCTCCACACCGAGCCGCTCGGCGACCCACGCCCCTGACCACACCACGTCGTCGTTCACAGTCCTCGCACAGTCCTTACGTTCAGCCAGAGAGAAAAAAGCGGGCGCCCGGCGGTCAGCCGGAGAGCCCTGCGGTGAGCAGCTCGACGAAGCCGATGTCCTCGCGCGCGACGCCGAAGACCTCGGCGCGCTGGAGGGTCCGTTCGGCCCAGGCGCGGTGCGGCTTCACCTCGTTCATCTTGTTCGTGTACGCCGAGCGCATGACCCCGCCGCCGTCCCGTTCCGGACGCAGGATGTCCTCGGCGTCGCTGAACTCCTCGTGGCTGACGACCGAGAGCGCGTGCACGGGCAGCACGTGCGAGGGGTGGATGCAGGTCTTGCCGAGCAGGCCGTTGGCCCGGTCGAGCTCGATCTCACGCAGCAGCCCGTCGATGTCGTGCTCGATGAGCGCCTGCCGCAGCTCCTCGGCCCGGCCCTCCAGGAAGGGGCTGCGGCGCAGCTGCGGCTTGAACATCCTCTCCTGGGCGCGGAAGTACTCCCACACAGGGCCTGTCACGGTGAAGCCCGTGCCGTCGGCCCTGCCGAGGCGGTTCACCACGTCGGCGATGACCGAGGCCACGATGTGGACGTCGTACGCGGTCATGTGCGGCGGCCTGCGCAGCCCGTACGCCGAGCAGAAGTCGGTGACGCCGAGTCGCAGCGCGAGCACCCGCTCGCGGTACTTGTCGACGGTGCGGGCGATCCCCGCGAGGGTCTCCGAGCGGCTCTCCATGTGCAGCAGCTCGGGCGATTCGAGGACCGGCATCGCGAAGAGCCGACGGCCGCTCGCGGCTTCCGCCACGGCGAGCGACTCCAGGAAGGCGACGCCTCGCTCCTCGGTGAACTTCGGCAGTACGAATCCGGACAGGAGACGGATGCTGGGTCCCAGGCGCTCCGCCAGGTCGGCTATCTGTTCGGGCGCCCGGACTCGTATGAAGAGGAGCGGGGGTTCCGCCCCGTCCCGTTCCGCCAGGTCGGCGAACTGCCTGACCAGGTTCGCCTCGGCGTCAACGACCTCCGCGTCGTCGATCGAGTCCTCGAGGCAGAGCACCATCGAGATCACGCCACGCCCGGCCTGCTTCAGGATGTCGTCGGCGAGGCGGGGACGCGTGGCAGGGCTGTAGAGCGTGGCTCCCAGGGCGGCGGCGAGCAGACGCGGGGAGGAGTCCGCGGTGAAGGCGCACGGCTCCCGATGGAAGAGACGCTGTCGCACCTCTGGGGCGATGTGCCCGAAATGACGCATTATTTCCCCTGTACTCGTCGGCGCGACCCGACGTGATGTGGCCGGTAATAGTACGTAGGGACGGGTGTCAAGGGTTCCCCATGGGCATGAAATTCAAGTAACCCGGCGATGTCAGACACACAGGCCACACACCGTCACCCCCGCGTTGTCCCGTCCAAACCCGGGAAGGCAGGATGACCGCATGACGCACGCGATGTTGAAGGGGTCGAACGTCCCGCTCGAAGCCACGGCCGTCCGCGCCGTGCTGCGCTGGACCCCTGGTCAGGGCGTCCCGGACGTCGACGCGTCGGCTCTGCTCCTCGGCGCCGACGGCCGCGTGCGATCCGACGAGGACTTCGTCTTCTACAACCAGCCGCGCCACCCCTCGGGCAAGGTCTGGCGGCTCGGCAAGAAGCGCGTCTCCCAGGGCCTCTCCGAAGGCCTGACCGACACGATCCAGACGGACATGGCGGGCCTGGACCCCGCCGTGCACCGGGTCCTGCTCGTCGCCTCCGCCGAGAACATCGCCTTCGAGAACGTACGCGCGCTGCGCATCCTGCTGTACGACGCCGGCGCGGGCGAGGCCGAACCGCTCGCGTACTTCGACATCACCCCGCAGACGGGCGCCGAGACGGCCCTGATCTGCGGCGAGCTCTACCGCCGCGGTGAGGTGTGGAAGTTCCGCGCCCTGGGTGAGGGATATCTGAACGGCCTGGAGGGTCTCGCCGGCGACTTCGGCATCTCCGTGGACGAGTCGGAGGCGGTGCCCGAGCCGACGACCGAGGCCTCGCTCCCGCAGCCGTATCCCCAGCGGCAGCCGCTGCCCGAAGCGGCCACACTGGCTCCGGCTCCGCAGGCTCCCGCCCCGCAGCCCTTCCCCGCCCCGGCGCCGCAGCCCTCGTACGGCTACCCTCCCGAGCCCCCGCGCCACCAGCCCGCCCCGCAGCCGTCCTACGGCTACCCGCAGCACCCGCCCGCCCACGCGGCGCCGATCCCGCAGCCCAGTTACGGCTATCCGCAGCCCGTGGCCCCGATGCCCGACCCGAACTTCCGGCTGCCGCCCCAGGGCCCGCAGTTCCTCGCACGATGAGTACGGGGCGGGCGCGGGGCGCGGAGGGCGCGGAGGGCGCGCGGGGCCGTTCAGCACGCGGGGCACGCGGAGCACGTGGGCCGCGCGGGGCCGTTCAGGCGCCGCTCACCTTCGTCTTGTAGCCGCGGCCCCACTGCAGCCCCCAGCCGTAAAGCCGGTCGAGCTCGGCCTGGAAGCCGTACACGAACTTCACCTCGCGGCGCACGACCATCTCGCCCTTGACGTTCTCCAGCGTGAAGACGGCGCAGGAGCGGGCCTGCGGCTGGCGCTCGTCCAGGTCGATCTCGATCCGCGGGCCGTTACTGGGGTAGAGCGTCACCTTGGCGTGCGTGCGGTCGAAGGCCGGCGTCTGGTCGTAGATGTAGGCGAAGAACAGCAGCCGCTTGATCGACTCCCGGTGGTCGAGGTTCACATAGATCGTCTCGCCCGACGGCGAACCGAACCGGTCGTCCCCGCTGAGCTTCACGTACGGCGGGGCGTTCAGGCTCCCGAAGAAGCTGCCCAGCGGCTGCACGACACCCTTCGTGCCCTCCACCGTCTCGAACAGGCAGCCGAGGTCGAGGTCGACGTTGACCACGCCCTGGGTGTGCGCCTGCACCACGTCGGGCTGGAACATCCTCAAGGGGTGGCGCAGCAGGCCGCCGCCCTTGGGCTTGCCGATGATGTCGGACGTACGCATCTGCCAGGAGAGGTTGACCCGGAGGTTGCCGGTGGCCGCGCCCTGCTTGTTGAGCGAGACCGTCGGGTTCCGCTTGGTGAGTTCGATGGAGTTGGTCGCCGCGCTGCCCGACTCGTAGTCCATCGAGCGCCCACGCCACAAACCGTCCCAGAAGGACATCGCCGCCCCCAAAAAAGTGCCGGAGCCCCATGGGCCCCTTACGAATGCCACGGGGCGGCCAGGAGGACTCGTCCTCGATGGCCGCCCCGTTCAGAAGCGTTCCTCACTCGGTCCCGCGTCACACTCCGGGAACGGGTCGGACCCGGGTCAGACGCCGGAAGGCACCTCTGCCTTCTCGTCCGAGCCCGAGCCCTTGCCCTCCTGAGCCGCGATGCGCTTGTTGCGGCGGACGGAGGAGATGAAGGACCAGGCGATCAGGATGACACCGACCGAGCCCGTGATGACCTCGTGGATCTCGTACTGGATGGTGACGAGGAGGATCGCGGCGAGGGCGCCGATCGCGTAGTGCGCGCCGTGCTCCAGGTAGACGTAGTCGTCCAGGGTGCCCTGGCGGACCAGGTAGACGGTGAGCGACCGGACGTACATCGCGCCGATGCCGAGACCGAGCGCCATCAGGACGATGTCGTTGGTGACGGCGAAGGCGCCGATGACGCCGTCGAAGGAGAACGACGCGTCCAGGACCTCGAGGTACAGGAACATGAAGAACGCGGCCTTGCCGGCCATGACGACGGCAGGAACCTTCTTGCCGGTCCTCCTGGCCTCTTCCTCCTCCTCGTGCTCGCGCTCCTCCTCTTCCTCGATCTTGTTCTCGAAGAAGCCGGAGAGTCCGCCCACGATGAGATACGTGATGAGACCGGCGACGCCGGACAGCAGCACCGTCTCCGCCTTGTCCACGTGTGTCCCGCCGTGCTGGTGGGCGTGGGTGGCGACGGTCATCGCAGAGACCATGAGCACGATGAGCGCGACGCAGACCGACAGCATGTCGATCTTGCCGAGCTTGGCCAGCGGGCGCTCGAGCCAGCCGAGCCACTTGATGTCACGGTCCTCGAACACGAAGTCGAGGAAGATCATCAGCAGGAACATGCCACCGAACGCGGCGATCGACGGGTGCGCGTCGGTCACCAGCTGCTGGTACCGGTCCTTGTCGTTGAGCGCGAGACGCACAGCCTCGATCGGGCCGATCTTGGCGCTGATGGCCACGATCGCGACGGGGAACACGAGCCGCATGCCGAAGACGGCGATCAGCACACCGATGGTGAGGAAGATTTTCTGCCAGAAGGCACTCATCTTCTTCAGAATCCCGGCGTTGACCACCGCGTTGTCGAAGGACAGCGAGATCTCGAGGATGGACAGGATCGCCACGATCCCGAAACCTGTCCACCCCCCGTAGAACACCGCCGCGACCAGGCCGAGCGCGGTAACCGCGAACGACCAGCCGAAGGTTTTCAGAAGCACTGGCTACCCAATCGTGTGTGTACGGGCTCCCGTTTAGCGGTCTCCCCCGCGCCGGTCCCCTGCTTTACGAAACATTGACCCCGAAGTCTAGAGCGATGCCCCGCAGACCTGACGCGTACCCCTGCCCAACGGCACGGAACTTCCATTCGCCCCCGTAGCGATAGACCTCGCCGAAGATCATCGCGGTCTCCGTGGAGGCGTCCTCGGAGAGGTCGTACCGTGCGAGCTCCTGCTGGTCCGCCTGATTGACCACGCGGATGAAAGCGTTGCTGACCTGGCCGAACGCCTGGCCGCGGTTGTCCGCGTCATGGATCGAGACAGGGAAGACGATCTTGTCGCAGGTGGCCGGAACCTTGGAGAGGTCGATCAGGAGCGACTCGTCGTCCCCATCACCCTCACCCGTGAGGTTGTCGCCGGTGTGTTCGACAGAGCCGTCCGGGCTCTTGAGGTTGTTGTAGAAGACGAACCACTCGTCGCCGAGAATCCGGCCCGAGTTGCACATCAGCGCGCTGGCGTCGAGGTCGAAGGGGGCTCCGGTGGTGGAGCGCGCGTCCCAGCCGAGGCCGATCAGGACCTGTGTGAGGTTCGGTGCGGCCTTGGAGAGGGAGACATTGCCTCCCTTGGCGAGCGTGACGCCCATGATGTGGTCCTCCCCGTGGTTCGAAGCAAGAATTTCCCGGTCCCCCATGGTTCGGGAGCGGTGCCCGGGAGCAGGAGTGTGAGCACGTCCGGCGCCGCACTCGTGGTGTGCGGCGCCGGACGACAAGGCGGAGGGCGTTACTCGGCTCAGACGTTGACGCCGAAGTCCTGCGCGATGCCGCGCAGGCCCGAGGCATAGCCCTGGCCGACGGCGCGGAACTTCCACTCCGCTCCGTTGCGGTACAGCTCGCCGAAGACCATCGCCGTCTCCGTCGAGGCGTCCTCGGAGAGGTCGTACCGCGCGATCTCCGCGCCGCCCGCCTGGTTCACGACGCGGATGAATGCGTTGCGGACCTGGCCGAACGACTGCTGGCGGGTCTCGGCGTCGTAGATCGAGACCGGGAACACGATCTTGTCCACGTCGGCCGGAACGGACGCCAGGTTGACCTTGATCGCCTCGTCGTCGCCCTCGCCCTCGCCGGTGGTGTTGTCACCGGTGTGCTCGACGGATCCGTCCGGGCTCTTCAGGTTGTTGAAGAACACGAAGTTGCCGTCGCTGCTGACCTTGCCCTCGGCGTTGGTCAGAATGGCGCTGGCGTCGAGGTCGAAGTCCGTACCGGTGGTGGTACGGACATCCCAGCCCAGGCCGACCAGAACCGCGGTCAGGCCGGGGGCCTCCTTGCTCAGCGATACGTTGCCGCCCTTGCTGAGGCTGACTCCCACAAATCCTCCCAATTGATGTCCAGGGGCGGGGAGCCCCAGTCGTGCTTGCCATCGGATCAACGAGTGGATCCTAGTGACCGGTTCCCGGCCGCCACAGGCTCTGCCCCCGAAGAAACACAGGGTGTCACCCCTGAGGAATCACAGGGTGTCGAGCGCCTTGACGTACTCGTTGAGGTCGCGGGCGTCCGGCAGGCCGTTGACGACAGTCCAGCGCACCACGCCCTCCTTGTCGATGATGAACGTGCCGCGCACCGCGCAGCCCTTGTCCTCATCGAAGACCTCGTACGCCCGCGACGCCTCGCCGTGCGGCCAGAAATCGGAGAGCAGCGGGTACTCCAGGCCCTCCTGTTCGGCGAAGACGCGCAGGGTGTGGATGGAGTCGTTCGAGACCGCGAGCAGCTGGGTGTCGTCGTTGACGAACTTCGGCAGTTCGTCGCGCAGCGCGCAGAGCTCCCCCGTGCACACACCGGTGAACGCGAACGGATAGAAGAGCAGCACCACGTTCTTCTCGCCGCGGAAGTCCGACAGCTTCACGGTCCGGCCGTGGTTGTCCTTCAACTCGAAGTCCGGGGCCTTGGTGCCGGTCGCCATTCCAGCGAGCGCCATGAGTTCGCATCCCTTCGATGGGGCTGTTCGGGTGACGACCACCCTACGCAACGGACGTTTCGTCCGATCACCCCGCAGGGTGGGCACTTCTCCGTGCCACCGCCGGCGCCCCCACGCACGCGTGAGCCCCCACCGGCATGCGTCGGTGGGGGCTCACAGCGATTGGCTCAGTCGACTTCCCGCTGCCTGAGCGGCAGCTTCACCGCTTCTTGCCTGCCGCCTTCGGCGTGACGAGACGGCTGCCCGTCCAGTCCTTGCCCGCGTTGATGCTCTTGGTCTGGGCGAGGCCTGCGGTCGTGGCTGCTTCGTTGATGTCGCTCGGCTCGACATAGCCGTCGCGGCCTGTCTTGGGCGTCATCAGCCAGAGGTCGCCGCCCTCTTCGATCAGCTGGGTGGCGTCCACCAGCGCATCCGTCAGGTCGCCGTCGTCCTCGCGGAACCACAGCACCACGGCGTCAGCAGTGTCGTCGTAGTCCTCGTCGACGAGCTCGCTGCCGATCACCCCTTCAATGGCCTCGCGGAGCTCCTGATCGACATCGTCGTCGTAGCCGATCTCCTGGACCACCTGCTCGGGCTGGAAACCCAGCCTCGCGGCAGGGTTGGTCCGCTCCTCCGCGTGGTCCGCGGTCGCGCTCACGGCTTGCCTCCTGATCATGTTTTCGGGAATGCCTTCACCCACGCGCGTGCGCGGGACATTGGCGGTAGTCCACACGGGCGGACCGGATCGCGCAAGTACCCGGCCGTCAAGACCGCTGAAACGGTGACGTTCCCGGCCGTGTCGCCGCAACTCAAGGCCCACCTGCCAGATCCTTCTCCGCTCGCACTTCGCTCGACTTCGCTCGTACGACACCGAACGGAACTGAGGTCCGAACGGCCTTACGAACCGGCTAGGCAGGATGGGCGTATCGTTGCGATTTGGTCGAGCCTACCCCAGGGCCGCCGGGCGGACCCGTCGGTTACCTCTCAGTAGAGATGACGATTGCGTCTACGCGGTACACGATGGGGAACGTCTCACAGCCAGGCAGAACCCAGGCGAAAGCCCCAACAGCGAAGGAACAGCGTGGCTTCCGGATCCGATCGCAACCCGATCATCATTGGCGGCCTGCCGAGTCAGGTCCCGGACTTCGATCCCGAAGAGACCCAGGAGTGGCTCGACTCCCTCGATGCCGCGGTCGACGAACGCGGCCGCGAGCGGGCCCGCTACCTGATGCTCCGGCTCATCGAACGTGCGCGCGAGAAGCGCGTCGCCGTGCCCGAGATGCGCAGCACGGACTACGTCAACACGATCGCCACCAAGGACGAGCCGTTCTTCCCCGGCAACGAGGAGATCGAGCGCAAGGTCCTGAACGCCACCCGCTGGAACGCCGCGGTGATGGTGTCGCGCGCCCAGCGCCCCGGCATCGGGGTCGGCGGTCACATCGCCACCTTCGCCTCATCGGCATCGCTGTACGACGTGGGCTTCAACCACTTCTTCCGCGGCAAGGACGAGGGCGACGGCGGCGACCAGATCTTCTTCCAGGGGCACGCGTCCCCCGGCATCTACGCCCGCGCGTTCCTCCTCGACCGACTCTCCGAGCAGCAGCTCGACGCGTTCCGTCAGGAGAAGTCGAAGGCCCCGAACGGACTTTCGTCCTACCCGCACCCGCGTCTGATGCCGGACTTCTGGGAGTTCCCGACCGTCTCGATGGGTCTCGGCCCCCTCGGCGCGATCTTCCAGGCGCGGATGAACCGCTACATGGAGGCGCGCGGCATCGCCGACACCTCCAAGTCGCACGTCTGGGCCTACCTCGGCGACGGCGAGATGGACGAGCCCGAGTCGCTCGGCCAGCTCTCCATCGCCGCCCGTGAGGGCCTGGACAACCTGACCTTCGTCGTCAACTGCAACCTCCAGCGCCTCGACGGCCCGGTGCGCGGCAACGGAAAGATCATCCAGGAGCTCGAGTCGCAGTTCCGCGGCGCCGGCTGGAACGTCATCAAGCTGGTCTGGGACCGCAGTTGGGACCCGCTGCTCGCCCAGGACCGCGACGGCGTCCTGGTCAACCGCCTCAACACCACGCCCGACGGCCAGTTCCAGACGTACGCGACCGAGACCGGCTCGTACATCCGCGACCACTTCTTCGGCGACGACCACCGCCTGCGCTCCATGGTCGAGAACATGACCGACGAGCAGATCCTGCACCTGGGCCGCGGCGGCCACGACCACAAGAAGGTCTACGCGGCGTACGCGGCCGCCAAGGCCCACAAGGGCCAGCCGACCGTCATCCTGGCGCAGACGGTCAAGGGCTGGACGCTCGGCCCGAACTTCGAGGGCCGCAACGCCACCCACCAGATGAAGAAGCTGACGGTTGACGACCTCAAGGGCTTCCGCGACCGCCTGCACATCCCGATCACGGACAAGCAGCTGGAGGACGGCGCCCCGCCGTACTACCACCCGGGCCGCGACTCGGAAGAGATCCAGTACATGCACGATCGCCGCCAGGGCCTCGGCGGCTACGTCCCGACCCGCGTGGTCCGCTCGAAGCCGCTCCCTCTCCCCGAGGAGAAGACGTACGCGGCAGCGAAGAAGGGCTCGGGCCAGCAGTCGATCGCCACCACCATGGCGTTCGTCCGCATCCTGAAGGACCTCATGCGGGACAAGGAGATCGGCAAGCGCTTCGTGCTGATCGCCCCCGACGAGTACCGCACCTTCGGCATGGACGCCTTCTTCCCGAGCGCGAAGATCTACAACCCGCTCGGCCAGCAGTACGAGGCCGTCGACCGCGAGCTGCTCCTCGCCTACAAGGAGTCCCCGACCGGCCAGATGCTGCACGACGGCATCTCCGAAGCCGGCTGCACGGCCTCGCTGATCGCCGCGGGCTCGGCCTACGCCACCCACGGCGAACCGCTGATCCCCGTGTACGTCTTCTACTCGATGTTCGGTTTCCAGCGCACCGGCGACCAGTTCTGGCAGATGGCCGACCAGCTGGCCCGCGGCTTCGTCCTCGGCGCCACCGCCGGCCGTACGACGCTGACCGGCGAGGGCCTCCAGCACGCGGACGGCCACTCGCAGCTGCTCGCCTCGACCAACCCGGGCTGCGTCGCCTACGACCCCGCCTTCGGCTACGAGATCGCGCACATCGTCAAGGACGGCCTGCGCCGGATGTACGGCCCCGACAGCGAGGACGTCTTCTACTACCTCACCGTCTACAACGAGCCCATCCAGCACCCGGCCGAGCCCGCCGATGTGGATGTCGACGGCATCCTCAAGGGCATCCACCGCTTCAAGGCGGGCGAGCAGGGCGCCATCCCGGCGCAGATCCTCGCCTCCGGTGTCGCGGTGCCGTGGGCGGTCGAGGCCCAGCAGATCCTCGCTTCGGAGTGGAACGTCAAGGCGGACGTCTGGTCGGCGACCTCCTGGAACGAACTGCGCCGCGAGGCGGTCGACGTGGAGCGCCACAACCTCCTGCACCCCGAGGAGGAGCAGCGCACCCCGTACGTCACGCAGAAGCTGTCCGGCGCCGAGGGCCCGTTCGTGGCCGTCTCCGACTGGATGCGGAGCGTCCCCGACCAGATCTCCCGCTGGGTCCCCGGCACATACCAGTCCCTGGGCGCCGACGGCTTCGGCTTCGCGGACACCCGTGGTGCTGCCCGCCGCTTCTTCCACATCGACGCGCAGTCGATCGTGGTCGGCGTGCTCACCGAGCTGGCCCGCGAGGGCAAGCTCGACCGCTCCGTACTGAAGCAGGCCATCGACCGCTACCAGCTCCTCGACGTCAAGGCGGCTGACCCGGGCGCCGCTGGGGGCGACGCTTAGGACTGGCGGTGACCGTGTAGTACTGGTCCTCGTGCCAGTACTGCGCGGCGCCCGTAGCACGCAGGGCGTTCGGAGGGTGGTGGGGCGGTGGCTCCCGCCGCCCTCCGGCGTTTCCTACGATGCGCGCATGGAAGCGCCCATAAAGCACCCACCGGCACAGCTCCGTTGGGAGCGACGCACCCAAAGTCCGCTCCTCGCGCTCGCGGTGGCCTTCGCCGTCGCCTACGCCGTGCCCATCGTGGTGCCCGACGCGAGCGAGAGTGTCGGAACCACCTGCACGGTGGTGGAGTGGATCGTCTGGGCTTCGTTCGCCACTGACTATCTCGTACGCCTCTACCTCACCGACCACCGCAAGCAGTTCGTCCGCTCGCACTGGCTGGACCTCGGTGCTGTCCTCCTCCCCATGTTGCAGCCGCTGCGGTTGCTGCGGCTCGTCTCGACTCTGCTGCTGGTGGGGCGCAGGGCCCGGATGGCGTCTCAGATTCAGCTGACGACCTATGTCGCCGGGGCTGTCGTGGGCCTCCTCATGTTCGGTTCGCTGGCGGTCCTTTCGGTGGAGCGGGAGTCGCCGAACGGCAATATCAAGACCCTTGGTGACGCGGTGTGGTGGTCCTTCACCACGATGACCACCGTCGGCTACGGCGATCACGCGCCGACGACCGGGCTCGGCCGCGTGCTCGCGGTCGGCCTGATGCTGTCGGGCATCGCTCTCCTGGGTGTGGTCACCGCCAATATCGCGGCCTGGTTCATCTCGCGCTTCGACCGGGACGATGTCGAGGAGCGGCGCCAGACAGCGGCGATCGAGGCGCTGACGA
Source organism: Streptomyces sp. NPDC033180 (assembly GCF_055577645.1). NCBI lineage: Bacteria > Bacillati > Actinomycetota > Actinomycetes > Kitasatosporales > Streptomycetaceae > Streptomyces > Streptomyces sp. NPDC033180. The sequence goes on from NZ_JBVIPU010000001.1 coordinate 723,971, forward strand.
CGGAGGTGCGGGCCCTGCGGGCACAGGTGACTGCGCTGTCGGCCGGGGCGGAGCCGGGTGCGGCTGGGATGGCTGGTGCGTCAGGGGCAGCTGACGCGTCTGGGGTGGCTGGCGCGTCTGGGGTGGCTGACGCGTCTGGAGTGGCCGGTGCGTCTGGGGTGTCGGTGGAGGTGCCGCGGCCGGCGCCGACCGCGGATACTCCCGATGTTCCTCCGGTCAGTTCTCCCAGACCTTGAACGCGCGTACGCGATAAGGCGATTCAGGGACCCAGCTGCCGCCCCCTGGGTATGTATCGAACTCGCCGGTCTCGGCACACTCCGCGGATTGATATGTGGTGACCGGTCGGCCCGTGCGGTTCGCGAGTGCTTGAGCGCTGCCCCCCTCCGGCAGCGCTACACAGCTCTCGATGTCGATCTCGGACAGCTCATACGTCTGTCGGGCACCCTTGAAGTCCGCCTTCCCCCATAGACAGAGCTCCCCCGGCCCGCAACCGGCGAGTGTGGGTGGCGCGACGGCCCCGGCGTGCTTCGCGGGTGTCGCGAGATCGGCATGTGTGGACGGTGCCGCAGCACCGGCCTGTGCGGGGGTGAGGATCACCGTGGCGAGTGCGGCCGCGGCGAAGGACGTGGGCATGGTCGTACGCATCTGCTTCAACTCCCGTGCTGTGTGGATCACTTGCCAGAACTGTGGCCCACTCGCCAGCTCCATCGGAAGGGGTACGGATGTGCGTCACCCAGATAGGCGAAAGCCCCCCAGTTGAACCCTGAGGGGCTTTCCCTGATGCGTGTGCGCGACGGCACGAGGATGCGCGTGCGCGACGGCTCGAGCGGGGCTAGATGTGTCCGACTCCGGCGCCCGCGTCGGCGTTGGCGCCTCGCTTGGTCAACGTGGCGACCGCGGCCGCGATGACCGCGACGACGCCGGCGACGGTGAAGGCCAGGCCCATGCCGGACACGAACGTGTCATGCGCGGCCGAGGTGATCGCCTCGGCGACCGGCTCCGGTGCCTTCGGCGGGACCGGGGCACCGCCCATCTCGATGGCGGCGGACGCCTGGTCGAGCTGCTCCGGCGTCATGGGCGGAAGCTTGGCGTCCGCCCAGTTGGCGGGAAGGTCTTCGTCGACCCGGGCGGCCATCACCGCTCCGAGCACCGCCGTGCCGAGCGCACCGCCGACCTGCATGCCGGCCTGTTGGAGACCGCCCGCCACACCGGACAGCTCCAGCGGTGCGTTGCCGACGATGACCTCGGTGGCTCCCACCATCACGGGCGCGAGCCCGAGGCCGAGCAGGCCGAGCCAGAGCGACATCGGCAGTGTCGCGGTGTCCGTCGTCATCGTGGACATGCCGAACATCGCGATAGCCGTGGCCACCATGCCGCCGACGAGCGGGACGCGCGGGCCGAACTTGGTGATGAGCGCACCGGCGATCGGTGAGGCCACGATCATCATGGCCGTCAGCGGCAGGAGGTGCAGTCCGCTGTCGACCGGGCTCATGCCGTGCACGTTCTGCAGATAGAACGTGACGAAGAACAGGCCGCCCATGAAGGCGAAGGCCATCAACACCATCAGGACCGTGCCGGCGGACAGCGGGACGGACCTGAACATGCCCAGTGGAATGAGCGGTTCCTTGACCTTCGTCTCCCAGAAGGCGAAGAGCGCGAAGAGAACCACGGCGCCCGCGAGGAAGAGCAGCGTCGTGGACCCGCCCCAGCCCCACTCCGAGCCCTTGATGAGGGCCAGGATGAGCGCGAACATGCCGCCCGACAGCAGGACGATGCCGGGGATGTCGAAGGACTTGGGCGCGTTCTCCGCACGGTGGTCCTTGAGGATCACCAGGCCGAGGACGAGAGCGATGACACCGACCGGCACGTTGATGAAGAACACCGACTGCCAGCTGACGTGCTCGACGAGCAGACCGCCGACGATGGGGCCGCCCGCCGTCGAGGCGCCGATGACCATGCCCCAGATACCGATCGCCATGTTCAGCTTCTCGGCGGGGAAGGTGGCGCGCAGCAGGCCGAGCGCGGCCGGCATCAGGAGGGCTCCGAAGAGGCCCTGGAGTACGCGGAAGGCGACGACCAGGCCGACGCTGCTGGAGAACCCGATGGCGCCCGAGGCCACGGCGAAGCCGGCCACGCCTATCAGGAAGGTCTGCCGGTGGCCGAACCGGTCGCCGAGCTTGCCGGCGGTGATCAGCGCGACGGCGAGCGCGAGGAGATAGCCGTTGGTTATCCACTGGACACCGGCCATCGAGGTGCCGAGGTCCTTCGCGATGGCCGGGTTGGCGATCGCGACGATGGTGCCGTCCAGGGCGACCATCATCACGCCGATCGCGACGGAGAAGAGCGTCAGCCAAGGGTGGCCGCGGAGCCCCTTGGCCGGGGCCGGAGCGGACGACGGCTCCGGCGCCTTGTCCGCCTTGTCGACGGTGATCTGACTAGTCATGCGTTCGAGGCTAGTGTCAGTCGCTGACAGTTGACAAACCATTTCACAAGTCGGTAACTGTCACGTAGCTCACAGATAAGGTGAGCTGGTCGGATCAGTGGAAAGAAGGCCATGGCGTGAGGACCGAGCAGCGAGCGGCGGACTCCGCGAAACCGCAGGCCGAGGCCTCCGGAGCCATCTCCGGTGAGCCCCCTCGGCCCGGGCTGCGCGAGCGAAAGAAGCAGCGCACTCGCGACGCGCTGCTGCGCGCGGCGCTCGAACTCTTCACGACCAAGGGGTACGAGGAGACGACGGTCGACGAGATCGCCGAGGCCGTCGACGTCTCGCAGCGCACCTTCTTCCGGTACTTCACCAACAAGCAGGAGACCGCCTTCGCCGTACAGGAAATGGTGGAGCAGCGGTTCGTGGAGACTCTGCGCGAACGCCCTGCCGACGAAACGCCGTTCGTGGCCCTGCGTGGGGCCGTCATCGGAGCCTGGGACGCGATGGGCCGGTCCATCGAGGAGGTCGTCCCGGTCGAACTCCACATGCGGACCTACCAGATGATCGAGTCCACCCCTTCCTTGCTCGCCGCCCACCTGCGCCACTCCATCGAGATGGAGGAAGAGGTCGCACGCGTGATCGCCGAGCGTGAGGGGCTGGACCTGGACACGGACCCCCGACCGCGCGTGGTGGTGGCCGCCTTCAGTGGAGTGATGCGTGTGACCGGGCGGCTGTGGGGTGCCGGCGAGGACTCGAGCGTGGAGTCGATTCGCGCGATCACGGAGACATATCTCGACCACCTGGGGCCCGCATTGGCGGAGAACTGGCGCAGGGAGTGACGGTGCGTGTACTCCGCGTCGAGTCACGCTGCAGAACGACCCATCGAACAAATCAACACGTTGAGTGACGGGTTGATTCACCGTCAGTAGCGGTGCACCCCGGTGCGCTGCGCGCACGCCCCGCATACGGAGCGTGATGAAAATGCTCAATGCGTGCCCGCTTTGCCTCAATTACCCCACGTGAAACGTGATCTGCCTCACCCGGTGCACGGTAGGCATCACGATTCTCCTAGGGTGTTCCGTAGTGACTTCCTTCGACTCCTCCCCTCAACTCAGCGCCTGGCGCGCACTGCTTGCGCTCGCCGTCGTGTTCGTCATGCTGGCGACCACGGGCTGGACTGCGGTGCGCCACCACAAGGACGCCGCATCGCCGCTCGCGGCATCGCTCTCCGCCTGGGAGAGCGGGCACATCAGTGGCCGGGCCCTGCCCGACGCCAGTGCCCCGGCCGGCAAGCTCGCCCACTTCTTCTCGTCGCTCAACGCGCAACAGCGCACCCGACTCGCCGCCCGCTATCCCCTTGCGGTCGGCAACATGAACGGTGCCCCCGTGGAGCTGCGATATCGCGCGAACCAAATCGCGCTGGAGCAAGCACGCAAGACCGAGCGAGAGCGCATGCACGACAACCGGCTCTCCCCTCTCGGGCAACAGGAGGCGGAGCGCAGAATGAAGCGCTTCGGCGTGATGATGCACCCGGGTCGGCAGGTCCTGTCCTTCGATCCCATGGGGTCGGGTCGTATTGCCGAGGTCTTCGGAGACCTCGACCGGGCGTCCAGGGTGTCAGTCGTGGTGCCCGGAGTGGACACGAACCTGCTGACGTTCGAGCGGACGAACCGCAAGTACTCGGCGCCTGTCGGCATGGCCAAGGCCCTGTACGGCGCGGAGCACTCGGCGAGCCCACGCGCGCGTACCGCCGTGATCGCCTGGGCCGACTACACCGCGCCTGTCGGGCTCGGGGTGGACGCTGCCACGTCCATGCGTGCGGATGACGGCGCGATCCGGCTCAACTCTCTGGTCCGCGGTCTGCCGGGTCACTCACCGGTCGCCCTGTACTGCCACAGCTACGGCTCGGTGGTGTGCGGGGTCGCCGCGCGACAGCTGCCCTCCCGCGTCTCCGACATCGCGGTCGCGGGCAGCCCAGGGATGCGAGCGGACACGGTGGCTCAGCTGGGTACAGGTGCCCGGGTCTGGGCTGCACGGGACGGCGACGACTGGATCCAGGATGTGCCAAACATGGAGGTCGGCGGGCTCGGTCACGGTGCCGATCCCGTCTCTCGGGACTTCGGTGCGCGCGTGCTGTCGGCACGGGGCGCGATCGGCCACACCGGCTATTTCGAGCCGGGCACGGAGAGCCTCAGGAACTTCGCCGACATCGGCATCGGTTCGTACCGTTCGGTGCGGTGCGCGAGCGGGGATGACGTGTGCCGGAAGGAATTTTCCGGCGCGACAGTGGCCTGACGCGCGTAGAAATCGACAAAACAGCGGGACGCCGCAGGAGGGACGGGGGCGCGCGTGCCGCCTACGATGAGCCGCATGGGTGACGTACTGGCCGGATTTCATGCCGCCTGGGAGTTCGAGACCGACTCCGTGCTCATCCGCTTCGAACGGGGGATCCGCACGCCGAAGCTCCTTCAGGCGCTCGGCGAACGTCGCATCCCCCACGAGGCGATCGCGGCGGTGACACTTACTCCTGGCAAGCGCGGGACGGTCGTCCTGCACGCCGTGCCGAGACCGGGCGCCGATCCGCTGATGGAGGCGGCAGCGGGTCAGCTCAAGGACGGCTACGACCCGTATCGACTCGTGCTGCCCGCCGAGCGGGAGACGCTCGCCGAGTACTACGCGGACGAACTGCGGGCCCAGCTCTCAGACGGTGACTGCGGACCTCCGGACCGCTACCTGGTAGCCCCGCCGGACACTCCGCTGCAGTTCAAGGCGTACGACGGGAAGGCGTCCTTCGACGGCAAGTCGGTGGCTTTCCGGTGGTTCTGGACGGGCGCTTCGTCAGCGAAGTGGAAGGCGGGCGACCAAAGCTTCCTGGTCACGGACCTGAGCGGCGTCGAATGGCGTTCCCCGGAGGTCTTCGAGGGCCATCTGCGGCTGTTGCGCCGTGAGACCCCGCTCGCCCAGCCCGCGCAGGCGGATCAGGATCCCGCGGCCGTCGTCTTCGGTCTCGGGTACGGGCCGGTGCACGAATCACTGCCGTTCGCGGCGTCGGTGCTCGCCGCGGTGCGGACATCGGGCCCCGCCCTGACGCCCGGCACGGTCCCCGGCAATGCCCCGGTGGCCCGTCGTGACCCGGCGGACATCGCGGAACGCATCCGGCACCTAGGCGAGCTGCACCAAGCCGGTCTGCTCACGGACGAGGAATTCACCACGAAGAAGGCCGAGCTGCTGGCGGAGCTGTGATCCGGCGCAGCCACGGGCCCACGAGTCATACCGGGGTATCGCGGGAAGCCCGGTTCGTACCTGGGTATGAGGCGCAGGTCAGCTCCGCGGTACGACGGCGCGGGGCGTGCTTCATGCCTACGCTGATCAGGCCATGAGCAGCTCATCGACACCACCGGACCAGGACCCTCGCACACCGGCCTCCGAGCCGGATGCGCGCGCGGTCACCCTTCAGCGTGCGACCGCGGGCGTCCGCGAAGGGCTCGGCAGGGCAGGGTCCTTCCTCTCTGCTCCCGCGGGGCGGGCCGAGCCGCTCCTCGCCCGGGCGCCCAAGCGCTGGATGCGGGTGCTTCCCCTCATCACCGCGTTGGGCTTCGTCGCGGCACTGATCCCGGTCACCACCCAGGTCCTGGCGAACGACTACGGGGTGAACGGCGGTCTGGCGGGCGCCTTGGGCGTGGCCCAGGCCGCACCGCTGTTGCTGGCGGTCAGCCGCCCGTTGGCCGCCTGGTGCATCGTCCTCGTCGCGGATGTCCTCGGGGCGATCGTGACGCTGTCCATGGGCGACGACCGTCCCGCCCCATGGACAGCCATGATCATCGTGGGTTACGTGGTCGTGTGCCTCCTGCTGTCCCTGCGCGAGAGCCGCCGCACCCTCCTGGGGGTCTGGCTGGTCACCATCGTCGTGAGCCTCGTCCTCAGTGTGTTCCGCGACGACGGCAGCCAGGACACCAGCGTGCTGCTGATCCTGCTGAGCGGTGGCGCACTGCTGCTCGGGGCGTTGCTGCGCGAGCGCGGCGACGCGCAGCGCAGACTCGTCGAGCAGGAAACCATCAGTGAAGCCGAGCGCTCCCAGCGAACGCTTCTCGAGGAACGGGCTCGCATAGCCCGGGAGTTGCACGATGTCGTCGCTCACCACATGTCGGTGATCACGGTGCAGGCCGACTCCGCGCCCTACCGCCTCGACGGCCTCCCGGACGCGGCGCGCGAGGAATTCGGGAGCATTGCGGCCAGCGCCCGTGAATCCCTCACCGAGATGCGGCGGTTGCTCGCCGTGCTGCGCAGTGAGGACGCGCCAGGCGAGCGGGCCCCGCAGCCCGGACTCAGCAGACTCCCGCACCTGGTGGAGGCGACGGTGCGCGCCGGCATACCGATCGATCTGTCACGTCCTGAACTGTCGGTGCTCACGCAGCTGGCCGACGTCACACCGGCCGTCGACCTGTCCGCGTACCGCATCGTCCAGGAAGCCCTGTCGAACGTGATGCGGCACGCGCCGGGTGCGCGCACCACCATCACCGTGACTCTGGACGAGGAGCACCTGCTGATCCTCGTGGTCAACGGCCCACCCACCGAAACACCCGACTCGTTGGAGCACAGCGGCACAGGTCACGGTCTCGTCGGCATGCGCGAACGCGTACGGTTGGTCGGCGGCACGGTCGACGCCGGGCCGCTGCCCGACGGCGGCTTCCGCGTGGCGGCCCAACTTCCCCTCCTCAAAAAGGACTCCGGCACCGCATGACCATCCGCGTGATCATCGTCGATGACCAGAACATGGTGCGGGCCGGCTTCGCCGCACTCCTTGCGGCCCAGAGCGACATCGACGTCGTGGGCGAGGCACCGAACGGCAAGGCAGGTATCGACGTCAGCCGCAACGCCCATCCCGATGTCGTCCTGATGGATGTCCGGATGCCCGAGATGGACGGACTCACCGCGGCCCGCGCCCTGTTGGACCCACCGCCGGGGGTGGTGCATGTGCCGAAGGTGCTGATGCTCACCACCTTCGACGTGGACGACTATGTGTACGAGGCGCTGCGCGCCGGCGCCTCGGGCTTCCTCCTCAAGGACGCGCCGCCCGCCGATCTGATCTCGGCGGTGCGCGTGGTGGCGGCCGGCGACGCGCTGCTCGCTCCCTCGGTGACGCGTCGTCTGATCACGGACTTCGCCAAGCAGCGGCCACGTACGGATCAGTCGCTGCGGCTGAACGGCCTGACGCCGCGTGAGACCGAGGTGCTGGTGCTCATCGCACGCGGCCTGTCCAATCAGGAGATCGCCGAGCGCCTGGTCCTCGCCGAGCAGACCGTGAAGACCCATATCGGCAAGGTGCTGTCCAAGTTGGACCTGCGGGACCGCGCACAGGCCGTGATCTTCGCCTACGAGTCAGGGCTGATCACGCCCGGGGAGCAGTAGGGCCCTCTCTCCTCATACTGCGGTACGGGCTCCACATACCCCGGTATGACCTGCAAGTTGGCTCCGCAGTGTGAGGTGCCGCAGGGCACCGTCTCCCTACTTTTCCCCTCGTCACGCCAGAGCGTGCACGAGATGGGGAGGGAGACGGGCCATGCGCCATCGTTCTTGGAAATCCCGCGGGAGCTGGAAGACCCGCAGCAAGCGGACGCTGATCGCCGCGGCGCTCACGACGACGATCGTGGCCGGCACGACCGGTTGGGCGGTCGGCAACGAACAGCAACCGCTCACGGGCCCACCGCCGGGTACACAGGCCTGGCGCGCGGACCATACGTGGGGGGTTCGGCTGCCGGATCCGGCAACCACGGCCCCCGCCCGAGTCGCCGCGTTCTTCGACTCGTTGAGCGACGCGCAGCAGCACAGGCTGGTCGCACGCCACCCCTCGGTCGTCGGCAATCTGGACGGTGCCCCGACCGCTCTGCGCTTCGAGGCGAACTCCCTCTCGCTGAAAGCCGAGCGCGCCCGCGAGCAGGCGCGGGAGAGCGATCCGAGCCTCACCCTGCAGGACCACGAGCGGGCCCGATCCCTCGTCGCGCGTTACGAAGAGCTTTCGAACCCCGGCCGGCAGATACTCGCGTTCGATCCGCGCGGAAGAGGACAAGTGGCCGAGGTCCATGGTGACTTGGCGCGCGCCCGACACGTATCGGTCGTCGTGCCCGGCTCCGACATGGACCTGAGCACTTTCGACCGCTCGAAGGACGAGTACGGCACTCCGGCCGGGATGGCGCGCTCCCTGCACGCCACTGCGGGCGGCGACACGGCCGTGGTGGCCTGGGTCGGGTACACCACGCCGGTCGGCCTCGGTCCCGACGCCGCGACGGGACGGCTCGCGGAGGCCGGTGCGCCACGGCTCGCACGGTTCGTGCAGGGCCTGACGGCGTCAGGCTCCCCGCGCCCCGCTGTGTTCTGCCACAGCTACGGCTCGGTGGTGTGCGGTCTTGCGGCCCCGCAACTGCCGGCGTCCGACCTGGTGGTGCTCGGTTCCCCCGGCATGCGTGCCGACAGCGTGGCCGACCTGCACACCTCCGCCCGTGTGTGGGCGGCCAAGGACGAGAGCGACTGGATCGGTGACGTGCCGAACGTCGAGTTGTTCGGCCTCGGCCATGGCGAGGACCCGGCCGATCCGGGCTTCGGCGCCCGGCGCGTTCCCGCGGAGCGAGCCGAGGGCCACACGGGCTACTTCGCCCCGGGGACGGATTCCCTCCAGGCCTTCGCCGCCATCGCGGAGACCGCCGGCCCCGACACCCCGCGCGACGACACCGCCAAGAGCGCGGCTGCCGCCAACGCCCGCCCCATCGGAGAGCGGCCATGAACCTCACCTCACTGACCACCCTGCGCAAGACCGCGTCCGCGATCGACGCCAAAACGCCCGCACATCGTGACCGGGCCATTGACGGGCTGCGTGCGCTCGCTCTGCTCGCCGTGCCGACCGGGCACTGGCTGCTCGGCGGATTCAAGCTCGACGCGGGCGGGGCGCTGCACAATGCCAGCCCTCTGGCGTCGTTCGGATTCTTCGCGCCGCTCAGCTGGGTGCTGCAGATGCTCGGCATCTTCTTCCTGGTGGGTGGGTACGCCTCCGTCCTCTCGTATCGCCGGGCGGCGGCGCGTGGCGATACGACGAGGCGCTGGCTTCGTGGGCGAGTGGCCCGCCTCGGCCGCCCGGTCCTCGGGGTGACGGCCGTCTGGGCGGCGCTGATCCCGGTGCTGTACGCGGTGGGAGTGCCGAGCGCCACTCTGCGCACGGGGTCCACGCTGGTCATACAGCCGCTGTGGTTCGTCGGGATCTATGCGGTGATCACCGCGCTCACCCCATGGTGCATAAGGGCGGCCGAGCGGCTCGGTGCCTGGGCCGCGGCACCGCTGCTCGGATCAGTCGCCGTCGTCGACTTCCTGCTCTACGGCCCGTTCGGGGAGGCGATGCCGTCCTGGCTGAGCCTGTTGAATCTGCTGCCGGGCTGGATGTTCGCCTATCAACTGGGCGTCAGCTGGGGCGAGAAGAGGCTGGGCAGGCGCGGCGCGTGGCTGCTGCTCGTCGGAGGGACAGCCCTCTTCGCGGCTCTGCTGCTCGTCTTCCACTATCCGGCGTCGATGGTCGGCGTCCCGGGGGAAGCCCGGACGAATTCTCACCCTCCGTCCCTGCTGGTCCTGGCGCTGGCCGCCGCGCAGAGCGGTGCGGCTGTCCTGCTGCGGGAACGCATCGGCAAGTTGCTGCGCAGGCCCGCCCTGTGGGCGCCGGTGGTCGTGATCAACCTGTCGGCGATGACGATCCTGTGCTGGCACCAGACGGCGATGCTCGCGGCGGCCGTGCCCGGCTCGTTCCTTGGTGACACGGTGCCAGGCCTGACGGCGGCCCCGGACACCTGGGGCTGGATAGCCGCCCGGATCGCCTGGCTCCCGGTCTTCGGAGCGCTCCTACTGCTGACAGGCCGCTACACCCGCGGCTTCGAAGCCCCGTGGCAGCGGACCACGCATGCACGCAGGGCACTCGCCGGGCTCCTGGCAGCCGGGTTCGCGGTCTTCGCACTGGGACTGGCGTGAAGGGATGGGCAACGGGGGCCTTAAGGGGAGGCGGGAGGAAGGGGGAAGGATACGTGGAGGGGGCTATGTGAAGGGGCCTATGTGGAGGGGGCTGCACTGCAGGGGCCCTGTGAGGTGCGGACGGGGTGGACCGCATGCGGAGGCTGCTGGATAGATCACCAAGTGCCTCGACCGGGGAGGCCCCTAGGGCGCTTCCCCCGGCCCGGCCAGGAGACGCCCCGCGGTGCAAGCCGCGCCCGCCAGGTGGGCCGGACCGCACGAGGCCCCGAAGGATGGATCGTCAGGCGTCCCGCCCGGCGGGGCGGGGCCGCCGCGCAAGCCGCCCCGCCGGGGAGGGAAGGTCATGCGCCCCCGCCGGGCGGGGCCCGGTCCTTGTGCGGCAAAGGGCGCCGCTGGGTGGGCCGTTGGGGCGCTCCTGGATGGGGAACAGGCGGCTTGGTGTTACTCGCGGCCTGCCGACGTGAAGGTCATGTCGGCGTAGCGGTCGCCTGCGACCTGGGTGGCGATCGGGTTCAGCAGAGTGAGTTCGGAGGGGGTGAGTTCGAGGTGGGTGGCTGCGGTGTTCTCCTCGACGCGGGTGCGCTTACGGGTGCCGGGGATGGGGACGACGGCCAGTCCGTGGACCCGGGCCTGCTGTTGGACCCAGGCGAGGGCGACCTGGCCGAGACTCGCGCCGTGGGCTTCGGCGACGGCGCGGACGGGTTCGAGGAGGGCCGCGTTGGCGGCGGCGTTGTCGCCCGTGAACCGGGGCTGCTGGCGGCGGAAGTCGTCCTCGCCGAGTTCCTTGTCGGCGCTGACGAACGAGCCGGTGAGGAAGCCGCGGCCGAGTGGGGAGTACGGGACGAGGGCGACGCCGAGTTCGGCGGCGACGGGGACCACGCCCTGCTCGATGTCACGGCTGAAGAGCGACCACTCCGACTGGACGGCGGCGATGGGGTGGACGGCGTGGGCGGCGCGGAGTTCCGGGCCGGTGACCTCACTGAGGCCGAGGTGCTTGACCTTGCCCGCGGCGACCAGCTCGGCCATCACGCCGACCGTTTCCTCGATCGGCACCTGGGGGTTGCGGCGGTGCATGTAGTAGAGGTCGATGACGTCCACGCCGAGGCGCTGAAGGCTGGCGTCGATGCAGGCGCGGATGTAGGCGGGGTCATTGTTGATGATCCGCTTGGTCGGGTCGGCCGGGTCGACGGCCAGGGCGAACTTGGTGGCGAGTACTACCTCGTCGCGGTGCGCCTTGAGGAAGGGGGAGAGGAACTTCTCGTTCTCACCGGCGGCGTAGGCGTCGGCGGTGTCGTAGAGGGTGACGCCCAGTTCGAGGGCTCGCTCCAGGGTCGCCCGAGCCTCCTCGGCGTCGGTCGGGCCGTAGGCGAAGCTCATGCCCATGCAGCCGAGCCCCTGGACGCCGACTTCGGGGCCGCCTGTCCCGAGCTGCACCTTCGCGATCCCGTCGGGAGCCTTCCCGGAGGACCCCGTCGCCGCAGCCGTACCGGGGATCGCAGCCGTACCGGAGGGTGTAGGCGTCTCGGAGGGTGTAGGCGTCTCGGGGGTCTTGGGCGTCTCTGCGGTCATCAGTGTCAGAGCCTCTCCGACGCCGGGCGGGCGTCAGCGTAAAAGTTGATCTTGTAGTCGAGCACGGCGAGCGTGTCCTGGAGTTCCGCTATGCGGGTGCGGACGTCGCGGCGGGTCTGTTCGAGGAGTTCGTGACGTTCGGTGAAGGTGTGGTCACCTTCGCGCACCAGCTCGGCGTAGCGGACCATGTCCGCCACCGGCATGCCGGTCAGGCGGAGCTTGCCGACGAAGGTGAGCCAGTCCAGGTCGCGGTTGCGGTAGCGGCGCTGGCCCGTGTGGGAGCGGTCGATGTGAGGCATCAGGCCGATTCGCTCGTACCAGCGCAGGGTGTGCGCGGTCAGGCCGATGAAGGCGACGACCTCGCTGATCGTGTAGTGGTCCTGTCCGTTCGGGCGGGGGTGCGCGGTGGGTGCGGAGGCGCAGGCGTCAGCCCCGGTGGTGTCCGTGCCGTCGAAGCTACTGGTGCTGGCGGAGCTACCGGCGCCGTTGGTGCCAGCGGGGCTGGCGAAGCTGCCGGTGCCGTCGGTGCCAGCAGGGCCGGCGAAGCTAACGGTGCCGTCGGCGCCAGCAGGGCCGGCGAAGCTAACGGTGCCGTCGGGGCTTGCGGGGCTTGCGGGGCTTGCGAAGCTGCCGGTGCCGTCGGTGCCAGCAGGGCTGGCGGAGCTGCCGGCCCCGTCGGGGCTGCCGGCCCCGTCGGGGCTGCCGGTGCCGTCGGGGCCGGCCGGGCCGTCAGCGCTGTCGGCGGCATCGGGGGTTCCCGGGGTTGCTTCGGTTACGCCCTGCGCGGGGCCCTGCGTGCGGGGGGTCTCGGTCTCCATCACCGTCATGACCACCACGCTAAAACCTTGGAGTGCGCTCTAAGCAAGCAGAACCGGGAGGAAGTATGCGATGGAGCCGAAACAACCCGCGAAAAACCGGGAGACGCCGCCTGATGCGGTCACTACGGTGCCGATCATGAATCTTGTGCGTCGTGCCACGCCAGAGGATGCCGAAGAACTGATCAGGCTGCGGCAGGTGATGATCGACTCGGTGTTCGCCACCGACCCGGCGACAGCCGCCGCGTCCGACACCGACTGGCATGCCGAGTCCCTTCCTGTCGTCCGGAACAAGCTGGCCGATCCGGAGGGCGACTTCGCCGCCTTCGTCGTCGACCGGCCGGATCGGCCGGGGAAGCTCGCGGCGCTGGTGGTGGGGACGTTGGACTACCGCATCGGGCGGGCCGGCAATCCGCAGGGCGTCATAGGTTGTGTGTTCAGCGTCGCCACCGATCCGGATCAGCGACGGCGTGGGTATGCGCGGGCCTGTATGGAGGTGCTGCTCGGCTGGTTCCGGGAGCGCGGTGCGGGGAGTGTCGATCTCAACGCGTCGGCGGAGGCGGAGCCGCTGTATGCCTCGCTCGGCTTCGTGCGCAAGCCCGACCCCTCGATGCGGCTGAACCTGTAGGGCGCTTAGGCTCGTACGCATGCAGAGCCTGGCGTTGATCGAGAACTGGCCGGTCCCTACCGCTGCCGCCGCCGTCGTTCGCGCGGACGGCACGGTCGTCGGGGCACATGGACCCACGGGGCACCGTTTCGCGCTCGCTTCGGTCACCAAGCCGCTGGCGGCGTACGCGGTGCTTGTGGCGTACGAGGAGGGGGCCGTCGAGCTCGATGAGCCCGCCGGGCCCGAGGGGTCGACCGTGCGGCATTTGCTGGCGCACACCAGTGGTCTCGCATTTGACGAGCACCGGGTGACGGCGCCTGCCGGGACGCGGCGGCTGTACTCGAACTCGGGGTTCGAGGTGCTGGGGGATCACATCGCCAAGGCGACGGAGATTCCCTTCGGGGAGTATTTGCGGCAGGCCGTGCTCGAGCCGTTGGGCATGGGGGCGACCTCGCTCGACGGGGGAGCTTCGCCCGCCAAGGACGGGGTGTCCACTGTCGATGACCTGGTGAAGTTCGCCGCTGAGGTGCAGGCGCCGCGGTTGCTCGATCCGCGGACGGTGGCGGAGGCGATGTCTGTGGCGTATCCGGGGCTGAAGGGTGTGCTTCCCGGATACGGGCATCAGAGCCCCAATGACTGGGGGCTCGGGTTCGAGATTCGGGACTCCAAGTCGCCGCACTGGACCGGCAGTTCGTCTTCGCCCCGGACGTTCGGGCACTTCGGGCAGGCCGGGACGTTTCTGTGGGTTGATCCCGATGCGGGGGCGGCGTGTGTCGCTCTGGCGGATCGGGCGTTCGGGCCGTGGGCCGTTGAGGCGTGGCCTCCGTTTACCGATGCGGTGCTCTCCGAGCTCTGAGTGTGCCGTCTCATGAGGTTGGTTCCGCGAAACCATGAGGTTGGTGGTTCCGCGAACGCATGAGGTCGATTCGGCGAAACCATGAGGTCGGTGGTTCCGCGAACTCATGAGGTTGGTTGGTTCCGCGAACTCATGAGGTTGGTTCCGCGAACTCATGAGGTTGGTTGGTTCCGCGAACTCATGAGGTTGGTTCCGCAAAGCATCGAGGATGAGCCAGAAGCGTGATCACGTCTTTTCCGCTCGGCTGAGCGGACGCCGGGCACGGGAGCGTCACTGATGAGCAACCAGAGCACCATCACAGTCCTCATCGAGATTCACGCCAAGGAAGGCCAGGAGCAGGAGGCCCGCGACGCGCTGCTCCATGCGATCCGGACCTCCGAGAAGCCGGGGTTGGTCAGTTCCACGGAGTACGAGGACATCGATGACCCTGGAGCCTTCTACGCCGTCCAGGTCTGGGAGAACGCAGACGCCTTCCGCGCACACATGGAGGACGCCGCTCGGTCCGGCATGCACGAAGCGATCCAGGTGCTGCGCGAGCACCCCAGGACGGCCGTGCTGCGCACCATCGGCTGATCACGTGGCTCTCGGCTGCCGGGGCCTGAGCGGCTCGCACTTCGACGGGGTGGCACCCCAACGGACGGGATGGCACCCCCCACGCCCCTAGCGGCCTTGCGTAGCGCCAGTAGCCCTGAGCAGTACCCCGCAGCACAACAGCGGGAGCCACCCTCAGCCCGTCATCTCCCACACCAGCAGCTCCGCCGTGCCCCCCGCCGTGGCTATGGCCTCCAAGCCCTCCGCGGCCGTGATCCGTGCCGCGTCCCCCGGGCCCAGTTCGTCGCCGGCCAGGCGGACCTCGCCGCGTGCCACGTGGACGTACGCGAAGGGGGCGTCCGGGATTGCCGTGCGTTCGCCCGCGGCGAGGCGGCGGACGTGGAGGAGCGCGCCCGCTGCCGGGACCGCGTACGGAGTGGAGTCCGCGATGCCGTGCACCACCTCGTAGGACGGCCGGCCGCCCGGCTTCAGCGGGGACAGCCACATCTGGATGAAGACCAAGGGGGCCCCGCCGTCGTTGCGTTCCACGTGGCGGACGCCGCCCGCCGCGCTCAGGTGCTGGACGTCCCCGGGGCCCACGACCGAGGCGTGACCGGTCGAGTCGCGGTGGGTCAGTTCGCCCTCCACCACCCAGGTCACGATCTCGGTGTGGCTGTGCGGGTGTTCGTCGAAGCCCGCGCCGGGCGCGAGACGTTCTTCGTTGCAGGCCAGGACCGCGCCGAAGCGGAGGTTGTCCGGGTCGTAGTGCGGCCCGAAGGAGAAGGCGTGGAAGGTCTCGATACCGGCGGCGGGCTCCCCGCCGCGATACCGGTCGCCGGAGCGCCGTACATCAATCACGCACCCCACGTTAGACCCGGCTCCGCACTCCCCCGTCCCGATAAGGCAGTCTTGTCCCCGTGCCCGAACCCTCTGCGAACGAAGCCCGCCAGGACGCCCGTCAGGCAGCCCACGAGGAAGCCGCGCGCCACGAGGAAGCCGCCCGTCAGGACGCGCACCGGAAGGCTCACGCGCACTCAGCCACGCTGAAGCGCCTCGAGCAGTCAGCCGGCAGTCTCGCGGCGCAGGCCATCGCGCGCATGGACGAGACGCTGTCCTGGTACCGGGCGATGCCGCCCGAGAACCGGTCGTGGATCGGTCTGGTCGCGCAGGCCGGTATCGCCGCGTTCACCGAGTGGTTCCGGCATCCCGACGCCCCCCAGGCCATCTCGACCGACGTCTTCGGCACCGCCCCCCGCGAGCTGACCAGGGCGATCACCCTGCGCCAGACCGTGGAGATGGTGCGTACGACGATCGAGGTGATGGAGTCCGCGGTCGACGAGATCGCGGCCCCCGGGGACGAGTCCATCCTGCGCGAGGCGCTCCTCGTGTACGCCCGCGAGATCGCCTTCGCCACGGCGCAGGTCTACGCGCAGGCCGCCGAGGCACGCGGTGCCTGGGATGCCCGTCTCGAGTCGCTGGTCGTGAACGCCGTGCTCTCCGGGGAGGCCGACGAAGGGGCCGTGTCCCGCGCCGCCGCGCTCGGCTGGAACTCCCCCGAGCATGTCTGTGTCGTCCTCGGCACCGCGCCCGACGGCGACAGCGAACTCACCGTCGAAGCCATCCGCCGGGCCGCACGCCACGCCAAGCTGCAGGTCCTCACCGGTGTGCTCGGCGACCGTCTGGTCGTCATCGCGGGCGGCAGCGACAATCCGCTGCAGGTCGCCAAGGGCCTGATCGGCCCCTACGCGGCCGGGCCCGTCGTCGCCGGACCCATCGTCCCCGACCTGCTGGCCGCGACCCGGTCCGCGCAGGCCGCGGCCGCCGGGCTCAAGGCCTGCGCCGCCTGGCAGGACGCCCCGCGTCCTGTCCTGGCGGACGATCTCCTGCCGGAGCGCGCGATCGCGAGCGATCCCGCCGCGCGCGAGCAGCTGGTGGAGGAGATCTACAGACCACTGGAGGAAGCGGGCTCCGCGCTCCTTGAGACGCTCAGCGTCTATCTCGAACAAGCCAGCAGCCTCGAAGGCGCGGCCCGGATGCTCTTCGTGCACCCCAACACCGTGCGCTACCGGCTGCGACGTGTGACAGACGTCACCGGCTGGTCGCCATCTGACGTACGCTCCGCATTCACGCTGAGGATCGCGCTCATCCTGGGGCGTCTGGCCGACGGAGATCTCCAACCGTAGGATTTTGTCGAACCCCTACAATTCCCCCAGCGGTTCTTCGTCCCTGTCCCCACGGGCGGCTTGCACCGTCCACAAGAGAGAGTGTGAGAGTGCTCGTACTCGTCGCTCCCGGCCAAGGCGCCCAGACGCCCGGCTTCCTGACCCCCTGGCTCGATCTCCCCGGTGCGGCCGACCGCATCGGCGCGTGGTCGGACGCCATCGGGCTCGACCTCGCCCACTACGGCACGCAGGCCGACGCGGACGCGATCCGCGACACCGCCGTGGCGCAGCCCCTCCTTGTGGCCGCCGGTCTGCTGTCCGCCGCGGCACTCAGTGACGCCCTCGCCGTGAACAAGCCCGGCGCGGTCGCGGGACACAGCGTCGGCGAGATCACGGCCGCCGTGTACGCGGGTGTGCTCAGGGATGACGCCGCACTCCGCCTCGTCCGCACCCGGGGTCTGGCCATGGCCGACGCCGCGGCGGTCACGGAGACCGGCATGGCGGCACTCCTCGGCGGCGACCCCGAGGTCACCATCCCGCACCTGGAGAAGCTCGGTCTGACGCCGGCGAACGTGAACGGCGCGGGCCAGATCGTCGCGGCGGGCACCGCGGAGCAGATCGCGGCGCTCGCCGAGGACAAGCCCGAAGGCGTCCGCCGCGTCGTACCGTTGAAGGTGGCGGGCGCGTTCCACACGCACCACATGACTCCCGCGGTCGCCACGCTCGAGGAGGCCGCCAAGGCCCTCGACACGGCCGACCCGAAGCTGACGTACGTGTCGAACCGCGACGGCCGGGCCGTGGCGACCGGCTCGGACGTGGTGTCCCGCCTGGTCGGCCAGGTGGCCAACCCCGTGCGCTGGGACCTGTGCATGGAGACGTTCAAGGAGCTGGGTGCCACCGCGATGATCGAGCTGTGCCCCGGTGGCACGCTCACCGGTCTCGCCAAGCGCGCCATGCCCGGCGTGCGGACGGTGGCGCTCAAGACACCCGACGACCTCGACGCCGCATCTGAGCTCATCGCCGACACCGCATCCGCCGCCGACGCGGCGGGTGCCTGAGAAGGAGCCAGGAGAGCATGTCGAAGATCAAGCCCAGTAAGGGCGCCCCGTACGCGCGCATCATGGGTGTCGGTGGCTACCGCCCGACCCGTGTCGTGCCCAACGAGGTGATCCTCGAGACGATCGACTCCTCCGACGAGTGGATCCGCTCCCGCTCCGGCATCGCGACCCGCCACTGGGCCTCCGACGAGGAGACCGTGGCCGCGATGTCCGTAGAGGCCTCCGGCAAGGCGATCGCCGACGCGGGCATCACCCCGGAGCAGATCGGCGCGGTCGTCGTCTCGACCGTCTCGCACTTCAAGCAGACCCCGGCCATCGCGACCGAGATCGCGGACAAGATCGGCGCGGGCAAGCCCGCCGCCTTCGACATCTCCGCGGGCTGCGCGGGCTTCGGCTACGGCCTGACGCTCGCCAAGGGCATGATCACCGACGGTTCCGCGGAGTACGTCCTGGTCATCGGCGTCGAGCGGCTGAGCGATCTGACCGACCTCGAGGACCGCGCGACGGCCTTCCTGTTCGGTGACGGTGCGGGTGCCGTGATCGTCGGTCCGGCCAAGGAACCGCAGATCGGCCCCACCATCTGGGGCAGCGAGGGCGACAAGTCCGAGACCATCAAGCAGACGGTGGCGTGGAACGACTTCCACGTCGGCGATGTCTCGAAGCTGCCGCTCGACAGCAAGGGCAACATCAAGTTCCCTGCGATCACGCAGGAGGGCCAGGCGGTCTTCCGCTGGGCCGTGTTCGAGATGGCGAAGGTCGCCCAGCAGGCGCTGGACGCGGCCGGAATCACCGCGGACGACCTGGATGTCTTCATTCCGCATCAGGCCAACGAGCGGATCATCGACTCGATGGTGAAGACTCTGAAACTGCCGGAGCACGTCACGGTCGCCCGTGACGTGCGCACCACCGGCAACACGTCGGCAGCCTCGATCCCGCTCGCGATGGAGCGGCTTCTGGCGACCGGCGAGGCGAAGAGCGGCGACACCGCGCTCGTCATCGGCTTCGGGGCGGGTCTCGTATACGCCGCCACGGTCGTTACCCTCCCCTAGGCATGTCGTCCGGATCATCCGATCCGTACGGCTGTAAACCAACCTGCCGCTGCCGCGGCGGGCGCCACACCCTCTGGATACATAGAAGGAGCGCCAACATGGCCGCCACTCAGGAAGAGATCGTCGCCGGTCTCGCCGAGATCGTGAACGAGATCGCCGGCATCCCGGTCGAGGACGTCCAGCTGGACAAGTCCTTCACCGACGACCTGGACGTCGACTCGCTGTCCATGGTCGAGGTCGTCGTCGCCGCCGAAGAGCGCTTCGACGTCAAGATCCCGGACGACGACGTCAAGAACCTCAAGACGGTCGGCGACGCGACCAGCTACATCCTCAAGCACCAGGCCTGATCCAAGGCCGTACTGCTGTCGCCACCCGGCGGTGGCGCCGCTGATCCCCTCAACACCGTGGAGA
Source organism: Streptomyces sp. NPDC033180 (assembly GCF_055577645.1). Taxonomy (NCBI): domain Bacteria; kingdom Bacillati; phylum Actinomycetota; class Actinomycetes; order Kitasatosporales; family Streptomycetaceae; genus Streptomyces; species Streptomyces sp. NPDC033180. The sequence goes on from NZ_JBVIPU010000001.1 coordinate 743,458, forward strand.
ATTTTCCTGTGAACTCGACCAATCGCACCGTGGTCGTCACCGGTATCGGCGCAACCACACCGCTGGGTGGCGACGCAGCCTCGACCTGGGAAGGTCTGCTCGCGGGCCGTTCCGGTGTCAGTCTTCTGGAGCAGGACTGGGCGGCCGAGCTTCCGGTCCGCATCGCGGGCCAGATCGCTGTCGAGCCGGGCGAGGTCCTTCCCCGCCCGCAGGCCCGCAAGCTGGACCGTTCGGCGCAGTTCGCGCTGATCGCGGCCAAGGAGGCCTGGGCCGACGCGGGTTACACCGCGAAGGCCGGCGAGGACACGTCCGTGGACCCGCACCGCCTCGGCGCGGTCATCGCCTCCGGCATCGGCGGCGTGACCACCCTGCTCGACCAGTACGACGTGCTCAAGGAGAAGGGCGTACGCCGCGTCTCCCCGCACACCGTGCCGATGCTGATGCCCAACTCCCCGGCGGCCAACGTCGGCATCGAGCTGGGCGCCCACGCGGGTGTGCACACCCCCGTCTCGGCGTGCGCCTCGGGCGCCGAGGCCATCGGCTACGCGATCGAGATGATCCGCACCGGCCGCGCCGACGTCGTCGTCGCGGGTGGCACGGAGGCGGCGATCCACCCGCTGCCGATCGTCGCGTTCGGCAACATGATGGCGATGTCCAAGAACAACGACGACCCGGCGGGCGCCTCGCGTCCCTACGACGTCGACCGCAACGGCTTCGTGCTCGGCGAGGGCGCCGGCGTGATCGTCCTCGAGTCCGAGGAGCACGCCAAGGCCCGCGGCGCGAAGATCTACGCGGAGGCCGTCGGCCAGGGCATCTCGGCCGACGCCCACCACATCACGCAGCCCGAGCCGTCCGGCAACGGCATCGCGGCGGCGCTGCAGAACCTCATCGACGGCACGGACCTCAAGCCCGCCGAGATCGTGCACGTGAACGCGCACGCGACCTCGACGCCGCAGGGTGACGTCGCCGAGATCAAGGCGCTGCGCAAGGCCTTCGGTGACGACGTCGACCACATGGCGATCGCCAGCACGAAGTCGATGACCGGTCACCTGCTCGGTGGCGCGGGCGGCGTGGAGACCGTGGCGACGGTCCTCGCGCTGAAGCACCGCATGGCCCCGCCGACGATCAACATCGAGAACCTCGACCCCGAGGTCGAGGCGGACGTCATCCGTGACGAGGCCCGCGCACTGCCCGAGGGCAGGATCGCGGCGCTGAACGACTCGTTCGGCTTCGGCGGCCACAACGTGGTGCTCGCGTTCAGGACCGTCTGAGCAGTCACCTGTACGTGGCGAAGGGCCCCCACCGCATGGTGGGGGCCCTTCGCCGTGCAAGCCGGAGTACGTCAGACGACCTGGTGCAGCCACCGCACCGGGGCGCCCTCACCCGCGTACCGGAAAGGTTCGAGTTCGTCGTCCCAGGGCTTGCCGAGCAGCTTGGCGAGCTCGGCCTCCAGGTCGCTTTCGCCGCCCTTGGAGCGGGCCAGGGCGGCGCGCAGGCGGTCCTCCGGGATCAGGATGTCGCCGTGGATGCCGGTGACCGCGTGGAAGATCCCGAGTTCGGGCGTGGCGCTGTACCGCTCGCCCTCGGCCGTGGAGCACGGCTCGGATGTGACCTCGAAGCGCAGCAGCTGCCAGCCGCGCAGGGCGGAGGCGAGTTTGGACGCGGTGCCCACCGACCCGCGCCAGGAGAACTCGGATCTCCAGCTGCCGGGCGCGGCGGGCTGCCTGATCCAGTCGAGGTTGACGCGCGCGCCGAGTACGCCCGCGACTGCCCATTCGACGTGCGGACACAGCGCGCGCGGTGCGGAGTGCACGTACAGAACTCCACGTGTCGTCACCGGGACCTCCAGTGTGGGTCGAGGTTCGCCTTCCCCAGCGGCCTCGCGCCCGTGCCGAGCGTTGTCGCCCTGAATTCGGGAAACTCCCGAAAACAGGACAGATGTGACGTGATGTAATTTAGCGGAACCGGAAGAGCAGGGTGCCACTGGGTGGCGAGGCTACCGTGCGGCGGAACAAGGAGTGTGACGTACCGTCGGTCCCGAGGCCAGGAATCGCCCACCATTCACTCGCAGGGGCGCCGAAACGGCGCGGTCGGCCTACGGCAGCACAACGGCCCAGGCAACAGATCGGCGTACGGCAACAGAGGGGACCTGGGGATGCGGAACCGAAGGCACCGTTCGCGTGCCGCCGTCGCCGCCGCGACGGCGGCTCTTCTCGGCGCCACCGCCCTCACGGCGTGCGACGCCTCGGGCGACAACTCCCCGGCGCCCAACGGGCCCTCCGCGCGCGACAAGCCATCCCCCAGGCCCACCCCGACCTGGAACACGAATCCGGACTCCCTGGCGGCCATCGGCGACTCCATCACCCGCGGCTTCGACGCCTGCTCGGTGCTCGCCGACTGCCCCGAGGCGTCCTGGGCGACCGGCGCGGACTCCGAGGTGCGCAGCCTCGCCACCCGCCTCCTGGGCAAGGAGCGGGCCGCCGAGCACAGCTGGAACTACGCGAGGACCGGCGCCCGCATGGCGGATCTGCCCGGGCAGATGGAGCAGGCCACGCTCAAGCGCCCCGAGCTGATCACGGTGATGGCGGGCGCGAACGACGCGTGCCGTCCCTCGGTGGATTCCATGACGCCGGTCGCCGAGTTCCGCACGGACTTCGAGGAGGCGATGCGCACGCTGCGGCGCGAGCTTCCCAAGACCCAGGTGTACGTGGCGTCCGTGCCGGATCTGAAGCGGCTGTGGTCGCAGGGCCGCACCAACGCGCTGGGCAAGCAGATCTGGAAGCTGGGCATCTGCGCCTCGATGCTGGCGGACCCGGACGCGCGGGACGCGGCGGCGACGGAGCGGCGGGACACCGTGCAGAGCCGCGTGGTCGCGTACAACGACGTGCTCAAGGAGGTGTGCGCGAAGCATCTGCGCTGCCGGTACGACGGTGGGGCGGTCTTCGAGTACCGCTTCGACGGCGACCAGTTGAGCCACTGGGACTGGTTCCACCCCAGCAAGGACGGCCAGTCGCGGCTCGCCGAGCTGGCCTACCGTCAGGTGAAGGCCAGGAATCCCAAGGAGCCCGGAGCCTGAGGGCCTGGCGGGCCCATGTGGGCGCGGCCCGGCGTAGGGTCGCGATCATGCGCAGTGAACTCTTCGGGACGCTCCCCGACGGCACGCCCGTCCATCGCTGGACCCTGGAAGGGGGCGGGGTGCGGGTACGTGTCCTGACGTACGGCGGGATCATCCAGTCGGCGGAAGTTCCGGACCGGTCGGGGCGGCGCGGGCCGGTGGCTCTCGGCTTCGACGGTTTGCAGGGCTACCTCGATCATCCCGGGCCGTACTTCGGGGCGTTGGTGGGCCGGTACGCGAACCGGATCGCGGGCGGCGAGTTCGCGCTGGAGGGCCGGACGTACCGTTTGGCGCGGAACAACGAGCCCAACGCGCTGCACGGCGGCACGGCCGGTTTCGACAAGCGGGTCTGGCAGGCGGCGGAGGTCGAGCACGGGGTACGGCTCTCGCGGGTGAGCCCGGACGGCGAGGAGGGCTATCCCGGGCGGCTCGCGGTGTCGGCGACGTACTCGCTGGACGAGTCGGGAGCGCTGCGGATCGCCTACGAGGCGACGACCGACGCCCCGACCGTCGTGAACCTCACCAACCACACGTACTGGAATCTCGCGGGGGCCGGGAGCGGCGGCGCGGGCGGCCACGAGTTGCGGATCGCGGCGGCGCGGCTGACACCGACGGACGGGGCGCAGATTCCCACGGGGGCGTACGAGGACGTCGACGGGACGCGCTTCGACTTCCGGGACGCGCGGAAGGCCGGGGCCGGGATCGACCACAACTACGTGCTCGACAAAGGGGTCTCCGCGCGGCCGGTCGAGGTGGCGGAGCTGAGCGATCCGGCGTCCGGGCGCGTGCTGACCGTGGCGACGACGGAGCCGGGACTTCAGCTGTACACGGCGGACCACTTCGATGAGTCGCTGCCGTTCGCTCCCGGGGACGGGATCGCCCTGGAGACGCAGCACTTCCCGGACTCCCCCAACCGGCCGGGGTTTCCGAGCACGGAGCTGCGGCCGGGTGGGGTGTACGAGTCGGAGACGGTGTACGGCTTCTCGGTGCGTCAGTGAGTCAGTGAGTCAGTGAGTCAGTGAGTCATACGGTGATCGTCTCGTTCAGTCGGCGGTCGGCGATGGAGCGGCCCGCCTGAATCTCGTACGAACCGGCTTGGTGGGACCAGGAGTTGGTGGCCTCGTCCCAGATCTCGAAGGCGCGGCGCGGGAGTTCGATCCGCACCTCCACGCTCTCGCCGGGTGCGGCCTCGGCTCCCGCGAAGCCCGCGAGCCAGCGGGCCGGGCGGTTGCCGTCGTTCGCGGCCGGGGCAACGTAGACCTGGACGACCTCGCGGCCCGCGCGCGGGCCGGAGTTGCGGACGCGGACCGTGGCCGTCGTGGCCTCCACGGTGAGGGACTCATACGTCCAGTCGGTGTAGCCGAGGCCGTGGCCGAAGGCGTACGCGGGGGTGGCGCCGGACTTCTCCCAGGCGCGGTATCCGATGAACACGCCCTCGGTATAAGCGAGTTCGCCGTCGATCGGAGTGACCTGGGTGATCGGGGCGTCCGCGAAGGCGCCCCAGGTCGTGGGCAGCCGCCCGCCGGGCTCCTGGGCGCCGAGCAGCACGTCGGCGAGCGCGGCGCCGCCCTCCTGCCCGGGGAACCAGCCGAGCAGCACCGCCGCGACGTCCTCGCGCCACGGGAGCTCCACCGGGGAGCCGGAGTTGACGACCACGACCGTGCGGGGGTTGGCCGCGGCCACCGCACGCACGAGTTCGTCCTGGCGGCCCGGGAGCCGCAGGTCCTGCCGGTCGAAGCCCTCGGACTCGACACGCTCGGTGGTGGCGACGACCACGACCGCGGTGTCGGCGCCCCGCGCCGCGTCGACGGCCTCCGCGATCAGCTCGTCGGGGTCGCGCCGCGGGCCGAGGTGCACGAAGGAGAACACCACGCCGGGCAGCGGGGCCTTGTACTCCTTGTCGAGCGGGTGGAACAGGGAGACCTCGACGCGCTCGCCCGCCGTCAGACTCACCTTGGCGCGCTCGACCGGTGAGCCGAAGAACGCCTCGAAGGGATCGGACGCCGCGCCCATCACCTCGGTCCCGTCGAAGACGACCTCGCCGTCGACAGTGAGCGTGAAGGCACCGAGACCGCGCGTGCCGAAGGAGTGCTCGCCACTCTCGCGCGGGGTGAACGTGCCGACGACCTCGATGGAGGCCATCGTCTCGTGGGTGACGCCGTCGGGCAGGTCGTCGCCGATCCACTGGACCTGGCCGGAGGGGAGGCTGCCCTCGCCCAGGATGATGCCGTCCGCGTCGCGGCAGAGGGCGCGCAGCTCGAACCCCTTGTCGGCGGGGACGAGTTCGTCGCTCGGGTCGGCGCCGACGGCGTACGTCAGGGCGTCCTCGCCGAGCGCCGCCGTCAGACCGTCGAGCGGGGAGATCACGCGCGCGGGGAAGACGGTGGCGGAGCCGCCGCCCAGGACACGGGCGTCGCGCGCGGCGGCGCCGATGAGGGCGACGGAGGCGGCGGGCCGGAGCGGCAGGGTCTCGTTCTCGTTGCGCACGAGGACGAAGGCGCGGCGGGCGATCTCGCGGGCGAGCGCCTCCCCGTCGATCTCGGCGGGCACGTCGGTGACCACGGGCTCGGCGCCTTCGAGGATGCCGACGCGGGCGGCCAGCCGCAGGACGCCCCGCACGGCCTCGTCGACCGTCGACTCCTTGACCTGGCCGCCGCGCACCGCTTCGGCGAGCGCGTCGCCGTACACGGTCCGCGGGCCGGGCATGGCGCCGTCGAGACCGCCCTCGATGGCGCCGGTGGTCGAGCGGGCGGCCATCCAGTCGGAGACGTTGTAGCCGTCGAAGCCCCACTCGCCGCGCAGGACCTCGTTGACCAGGTAGCGGTGCTCGGTCATCGTCGTGCCGTTGACCTGGTTGTACGCGGTCATGATGCCCCAGGGGTGGGCGTTGGTGACGATCGCCTCGAAGGGCGCGAGGTACAGCTCGCGCAGGGCGCGCGCACCCACCTTGTTGTCGACGGTGAAGCGGTCGGTCTCGGCGTCGTTCGCGACGAAGTGCTTGACGGTCGTGCCGACACCGCCGGACTGCACGCCCTGGACATAGCCGGTGCCGATGACGCCGGTCAGATACGGGTCCTCGCTGTACGCCTCGAAGTGCCGGCCGCCCAGCGGTGAGCGGTGCAGGTTGACGGTGGGCGCGAGGAGGACGTGCACGCCCTTGCGGCGGGCCTCCTGGGCGAGGAGGGTGCCCGCGCGGCGGGCGAGGTCCTGGTCCCAGGTGGCGGCGAGCGCGGTCGGTGAGGGCAGGGCGATGGACGGGTCGTCGGCGGTCCAGCGGGTGCCGCGCACGCCGATCGGGCCGTCCGACATCACCAGGGAGGCAAGGCCGATCTCGGGCAGCGGGTGCAGTGACCACATGTCGCGCCCGCCGAGCAGCCGGGTCTTGGCGTCCAGATCCAGCGCGGCGAGCGCGGCCTCCACCGCCGTCTCGCGCGCCTGATCGGCCTGCTCGGCTCCGGGGCCTTGGGTTCCCGCCATGGCGGTGCCTCCTCGTTGAGATCCGTTGGGTCCGTTCTTCTTCCTTCGCTCCCTCCATCCTGCCTCGACTACCTGTAGGTCGGTAGTTTTTGTAATCTGAGCGTTATATTTACAGGAGCATGACGTACGGTCGTGCCGCGAGCAGGACCGGGAACGTGAAGGGACGGACACGATGGCGCCCAAGGCCAGGGAGACCGCCAAGCCCACGACCAGGGCCAGAAGTGACGAGCGGCGTGCGGAGATCCTCCGGGCCGCCCTGGAGGTGATCGCCGAGCGCGGCTACCGCGGCGCGAGCCTGGGCGCCGTCGCCGAGCGGGTCGGCCTGACCCAGCAGGGCCTGCTGCACTACTTCCCCACGAAGGACGCCCTGCTCGTCGCCGTCCTCGAGGCCCGCGACCAGTGGGACGCGGTACCGACGGACGAGATCCGCCTCGACCTGCTCGGCTCGCTCGTCGAGTACAACGCGATGCGCCCCGGCATCATCCAGACGTTCTCCGCGCTGCTCGGCGAGAGCGTCACCGACGGGCATCCGACACGCGAGTACTTCACCGAGCGGTACGGATCGGTGCGCAAGAAGTTCGCGGCGGTCCTGCGCGCGGAGTACGGCGAGCGGCTCCCCGGGGGCCTCACCCCGGAGGCGGCCGCGCCGCTTCTCGTCGCGGTGATGGACGGGCTCCAGTACCAGTGGCTCCTGGACCCCGAATCGGTGGACATGGCGGGGGCGTTCAGGGATTTCCTCGGCCTGCTCGGAACAGGCGGCGAGTGATCAGACTGCCCTCGAAGGGGCGCACCGTCGGCTCGCGGGGCGGCGTTTTCCTACCAAAGTCGCCCACGGCGTAGACCGACGGCGGTCGAGGCGGCGCGGCGCCCCTGGCGAGACTGGGCCCACCGTACGCACCGTGCGGACGGACACAGGGAGGCACCGTGACGAGTGACGGGATCAGCCGGGGGCGGTTTCTGGCGGGGGCGGGGGCCGCGGGCGTCGCGGCGGCGACAGGGGGCCTCCTGACGGCGGCGCCGGCCTCGGCAACTCCCCCCGGGCCGGGCGGACTCACGTACCGCGGCGTCTGCTACGAGGTCGGGGCGGGGGAAACACCCACGACCGGCTGGAACGCGGTCCGCATGCGCGAGGACCTGTGCGTGATCGAGGGCCGGCTGCACGCCACCACCGTCTCCGTCTACGGCGACGGCGTCGAACGGCTCGGCGCCACCGCGACGGAAGCCGCCGAACGCGGACTGCACGTCTGGCTCCAGCCGCGCCTGGCCGACCGCCCCCAGCGGGAGATCCTCGACCACCTCGCGGAGGCCGGCCGGCATGCCGAGCGGCTGCGGCGGCAGGGCGCGGCGGTCCACCTGAGCGTGGGCTGCGAGTTCGTGCTGTTCGTACCGGGCATCGTGCCCGGCGACAGCGCGGTGGAGCGCATCGAGAACATCAGCAAGGGGAACTACGATCCGGTGCTGGCGCAGCGGCGCCTGAAGCGGTTCATCGGACGGGCGGCGGCGGTCGGCAGGTCCGTCTTCGGGGGCAGGCTGACGTACGGGGCGGCGGACGGCGACGAGGTCGACTGGGGCCTGTTCGACATCGTCAGCGTCAACTACTACGGGTATCACCGCGGTCGGCCCGCCTACCTCCGTGATCTGGCGCCCTACCGACGCTGGGGGAAGCCGGTGGCGATCACCGAGTTCGGCTCGTGCACGTTCCGGGGCGCTCCGGAGCAGGGCGGCATGGGCTGGGACGTCGTCGACTACACGAGGAATCCACCCGAGGTCAAGGACGGTCTCGTCCGCAGCGAGCGGACCCAGGCGGCGTACATCACCGACGTACTGGACGTCTTCGAGTCCATGAACCTCTACTCGGCGACGCTCTACAACTTCGTCAGCCCCGACGCCCCGCACAGGACCGAGCCGCGCCACGACCTCGACATGGCGAGTTACAGCATCGTGAAGACGATCCAGGACGGGCCGTCCGGCCGCTGGCACTGGGAGCCGAAGGAGGCGTTCCACGCGGTGGCCGAGCACTATGGGCGTGCGGCTCGGCGTTCGTAGCGGCCCTGGCCTCCCGCCGCCGGTCCGGGCGGAATCCGGGTTGACCGGGCGTGCGGCGGCGAGTTTCGATCAACGTCGGACCGCTCCCTCCCCGCCGCCACGGAAGGCCCCCATGCCCCCCGCCAGGATGCACGCCCACGAAGCCGACATCGACACGCCTCTCGTACGACGGCTGCTCGCCGCGCAGTTCCCCGACTGGGCTCACCTCGCCGTCGAGCCCGTCGACTCGAACGGCACCGTCAACGCCATCTACCGCCTCGGCGACGACATGGCCGTGCGGCTCCCCCGTATCGAGGGAGGCGTCGGGGACGTGGAGCGCGAGGTGCTCCTTCTGCCGCGGCTCGCGCCCTCGCTGCCCGTCGCCATCCCCACGCCGCTGAGCAAGGGCGAGCCCGGTGAGGGCTTCCCCTGGCCCTGGTACGTGTACCGCTGGCTCGACGGCGACAACCCGGTGATCGGCGGCCTTGACGAACCCGGCCTGTTCGCCGCCGACTTGGCCGATTTCGTCAAGGCCCTGCGGCGCATCGATCCCGCCGACGCGCCTGCCGCCTACCGCGGCGGCCCCCTCGCGCCCCGTGACGCCGACACCCGCGATGCCATCTCGCGGCTGCACGGGGTCATCGACACCGACGCGGCCACCGCGGCGTGGGACGCCGCCCTGCGCGCGCCCCGGTGGGACGGACCGCCTGTCTGGGTCCACGCCGATCTGCAACCGGGAAATCTGCTCACCGCCGACGGCCGGCTCAGCGCCGTCATCGACTTCGGGTGCATGGGGCACGGCGAACCCGCCGTCGACCTGATCACCGCCTGGAGCCTGCTGACCGCCGAGGCACGGGAGACCTTCCGCGCCGCCCTGGACGTCGACGACGCGACCTGGGCGCGAGGGCGTGGCTGGGCCCTTTCGATCGCGCTCATCGAGCTGCCGTACTACCGGACGAGGAACCCCACTGTGGCGAGGATCGCGCGCCACGTGATCGGCGAGGTCCTCGACGATCACGCCGGAGTGAACCGCTAGCGGGCACCGCCTTCCTGCCGCGATACTGCGGCCACCCCCACCGGCCACGGAAGGACTCCCGTGTCACACACGCCCACCGTCTCCCCGCGGTTCGCCGCGCTCGGTGTCACCCTCCTGCTCTCCCTCGCGGCCGTGCCCGCAGCCGTGCCCGCAGCCGCGCCCGCGTCGGCCGCCACCGCGCCGGCCGCGACCACCGAGGAGCAACGTCTCGACCGGGCGGCCCCGCAGGAGATCCTGCGCCGCAGCGGATTCGACGCCGTGGCACCGGAGTTCGCGCGGGCCCTCGACCGCGCCCACTCGTACGGCGAGGCCAAGCGCATCGTCGTACGCCAGGGGGACGCGCTGTGGCGGCGTGCCGTCGAGCGGGCGCAGGGCCGCGCGGCGGGAGGGGCCGGGGAGTTGAGCCGGGACGACGACCGGCCCTTGTACTGGGCCCGGCTCGGACTGACGCGGGAGCTCCGGCAGTGGGAGCCGGGCTTCGGGGTGAGCGAGGCCCAGCACGGGCGGCTCATACGGGCACTTGAGGATTCCTCGCGCGGGCACGACGCCGTCGACTACCCGAAGAAGGACCGCGCGGGCCACCGCCTCAAGCGCGTCCTCGTCACCGGATTCGACCCCTTCACGCTCGACCGGGACGTCCGCATCAGCAACCCGTCGGGCGCCACCGCTCTCGCGCTGGACGGGACCGTCATCGAAACCGCCGATGGCCCCGCACACGTGGAGACCGTCGTCTTCCCCGTGCGCTGGGACGACTTCGCGGAGGGGACGGTCGAGCGCACCCTGCGCGCGCATCTCCCCCGCGTCGACCTCTTCACCACGATCAGCCAGGGCCGCGCGGGACGCTTCGACATCGAGCGGACCAACGGGGCCTGGCGTGGCGGCTTCCCCGACAACGAGAACCTCTCGCGTACGGAGACGGTGCCGGTCGCCGATCCGGTCACGCAACCCCAGTGGACGTCCACGACCCTGCCGTACAAGGAGATCGTGAGCGCCGGGACCGGCCGCTTTCCGGTGTACGACAACACCTCGGTGACCGAGATCCCGGCGGGCCAGACCGCTCCCGTGGTCCGCCCCGACGGGCCCACCGCCGGTTCGACGGCCCGCGAGGGCGGCGGCGGCGACTACCTGTCGAACGAGATCGCCTACCGGGCGACGCTCCTTCGCGACCGCCTCGGGCTGCACGACCGGCTGCCCGGCGGCCATGTGCACACGCCGATCCTGCAGTTCGGCGCGGGCAACACGGACCCGGCCACGGGCGCGATCACCGACCCCGAGTTCGTGCGCAACCGGCTCGACATCATCGCGCAGGTGCGCGAGATCCTGACGACGGCTATGAACGCCCGCCGGTAGCGGCCTGCGGTCCGCCGGGTCCTGCCGGGTCGGCCGCGCCCCGGGGGTCGTCGTCCGGGGCGTGGCCGCTGTCCTCGCCCACCAGCTCCCGCGCCATGAGCGTCGCGCCCGCGACCGCCCCCGGCATCAGGAACACCGCGACGAACGGGACCAGGAAGGCCACGGCTAGCGGAGTGCCGAAGCCCCACGCCAGTTGCTTGCGGCCGCGCAGCAGCGCGAGCCGTTCGCGGGCCTCGACGCCCCGGCGCTGCAGTGCCACCCCCGTCAGCTCCTCCACGAGGAAGAAGCCCGTCACGCAGAAGCCGACCACCGGGACCACGGTCTGGCCGACGACCGGGATGAAGCCGAGGGCGAAGAGCAGGATGCCCCAGACCAGGGCCCGCAGGACGATGCGCAGGCTGTCGCGGGCGGAGATCCACAGCTCGCGCCAGAGGGGCAGGCCCGACTCGGGGGCGTATCCGGCGACGGAGATGTCGACCTTCTCCGACAGCGACTCGTAGAAGGGCTGGCCCACCAGAAGCGTCACCGCCGTGAAGGTGACCACCGACAGGAGGAGCGCGAGCGCGAAGAGGAGCACCGTGAGGAAGCCGCGGAACAGGCCGAGCCACGGCGATGACCAGTCGTCCGCGAAGGGCGTCGCCCAGCCGACGAAGTCCGTGCCCCAGAGCGCGAGCGCGACGAGGGCGGCCGCGTAGAGAAGCAGGGTGATCAGGCCGGGCAGCAGGCCGACTCCGTACTGCTTGCCATGCTGGGCGACCCAGCGCTGGCCCTTCATCAAATAGCCGAAGCCTCGTCCCAGATCGCGCATGCGGCACAGCCTATCCGCCGGTCACGGCCGTGCGGTCCACGGGACGCGTGGGCGCGAAGGGGGGTGAAGGCCCTCTTGTTGCGCGGGGGTTGAACCGGTAGACCACGCGTATCGACTTCTCTCCAGGACTACCAGGACCCGTTCCAAGGACTCTTTCCGGACTTCTTCGCAGGAGGTACGTATGGGGATATCCCGGCCATCCAGACCCGTTCTGCTCACCACTCTCGCCTCGGCGGGCGCCCTTCTCCTCACCACCCTCGCCCCCGGCGCCGCGACCGCCGACCCCCGCCCTGGCGGCCGGGACGTCCTCCGCGAGGGCTCGCCCCTGAGCAGCACGGAACGGGCCGCGAAAGCTCCGGAGAGCGCCGCCGACCGGGCCCTGGGGGCTGCGGACGGCCCCGGCTCCGGTCTCGGCTCCGGTCTCGGCTCCGGTCTCGGCAAGGACCGCGGCTATCCCCGCGAGCAGAAGCTCACTCCGCCTCCCGCGAATCCCGACGACAAGTCGATAAAGCTGGGCCTGGCCCCCTACCACTCCATCGCCCCGAAGCTGAACGACATCCAGGACTTCGGCGACCGGGTCAGCGTGGAGATCGCGGGCCGTTCGGCGGGCGGGCACCAGCTCTACCTGGTGACCGTCACGGCTCCCGAGTCGACCAAGGAGACCGCCCGCCAGGAGCGGATGCGCGAGCTCATCGAGAACGCGCCGGGCGACGCCGCCAAGGATCGCGCGGTCAAGTCCTCGTACAAGACGCCGGTGTTCATCAACAACAACATCCACGGCAACGAGTGGGAGGGCACGGACGCCGCCCTGAAGCTCATCGAGAAGCTCGCGAAGGCCAAGGACGGTGAGACGAAGGACCTGCTCGCGCACAACCGGCTGTACTTCAACGTCACGGCCAACCCCGACGGCCGCATCGCGGGCACCCGCGCCAACGCCAACGGCTTCGACCTCAACCGTGACTTCATCACCGCGTCGCAGCCCGAAGCGCGCGCGATGCGGCAGATCGCCATCGACAAGCAGCCCGCGGTCATGATCGACCTGCACGGGTACGTCAACGGCACGCTGATCGAGCCGACGACTCCCCCGCACGGCGAGAACTACGAGTACGACCTCTTCCTCAAGAACACCTACGCCAACGCGCTCGGCATGGAGGCCGCGGTCAACGGCCTCGGCTACACCCCCGAGAAGGACGGCGTCGAACCGGCGATCATCCCCTTCCGCGACCAGGAAGAGGGCTGGGACGACTGGCCGCCGATCTTCACCCCGCAGTACATGCCGTTCCACGGCGCGGTCGCCGCGCACACCATCGAGTTCCCGATGACCGTCAACAACGACGAGTACGACGAGCTGCCGGTGCCGGAACTGCGGCGGCGGTCCGCGATCAACGTGGACATCGCGGGGGCGGCGATGTCGGCGACGCTCAAGTACACGCAGGCGCACCGCACTTCGGTGATCGCCGACCAGATCGAGACGTTCCGGCGTGGCGCGACGGGTGCGGCGCAGGTGCCGGTCTCGCCGGAGACCGTGCCTGGCGTGCCGGGCATCGGCCCGGAGGACGTCTACACGACCGATTTCCCGCGTGCGTACGTGATCCCTCAGGGTGGGCGTGGTCAGCGTTCCGCCGCTGCCGCCTCGCGGCTCGTGGAGCATCTGCTCGACAACGACGTCGAAGTGCGGCGTGCGACAAGGGACTTCAGGCTCGGCGGGACGTCGTACGGTGCAGGGTCCTACGTCATCGACATGCGTCAGCCCAAGCGCGGGCTCGCGAACGTGATGCTCGCCGACGGGCGGGACATCAGCCACAAGGTGTCCACCATGTACGACATCTCGGGGTGGAGCCTCGGGCGGTTGTGGGGCGCGACGGTGGACTCGGTGAAGGGCGGTTCGCTGTCCGGTGTGCGCTCGCGTGTCGTGGACTCGGCGTCGCGGGTCGGTCATGTCGCGGGGCGGGGGAATCTCCGGCTGCGGCTCGACGATGCGCGGGAGGTTGCTGCTCTCAACTGGGTTCTGGCGCGCGGGACTTCTGTGCGGAGGGCGGATGACGGGAGCGTGATTCTGCCGTCGTCGGCGCGGGGGGCGGCTGTTGCCGCGGCGAAGAAGTACGACGTCGCCTTCGACGCGACCAAGGCGAAGGGTGGCGCTGTCGTGCGGGCGACTCGGGTCGCGGCGGCGGTGACGCCCGGGGAGCTGTTCGCGCTGCGGGAGATGAACTTTGATGTGGTGCCCGTTTCGACTTCGGTGCTCAACGCGGGGTTCGACTGGAAGAAATCGGGTGCGGACGCGCTGTTCGTGTCGGCGGGGCTTTCCTACCGGGAGCTGAACGCGGGGGCGCGGGGCGGGCTCGATGACTTCCTCTCCGGGGGCGGTGGGCTGGTCGGGCGGGGCGCGGAAGGGGGCGCGCTCAACTCCGACGCGAAGTTGCTTTCCGTTGAGGCGGTCTCCGGGAACGGGGATGCGAATGGTGTGGTGCGGGTGGTGAATTCCGGGGGGCCGGTCGCCGGGGGTGCGCCGTCGCACTCGTTCGTGTACGCGCCCATGTGGTTCACGGGGCTCGGGAGCGGGGTGCGGGTCGAGCAGTCCTACGGGGGCGGGAATCCGCTGCTGTCCGGGCACTGGCGTCCTGCGGAGGGCGGCGCGGGCGGTCCCTCTGACGCTGCGGGTCAGGCTTCCGTGGTGAGTGGGGCCGCTGCCGGGTCCCGTGTCGTCCTGTTCGGCACCGAGCCGCTCTTCCGGGACCACCCTAAGGGGGCGTTTCCGCAGGTGGGGCGGGCGTTGCTGAGCGTGAGCTGAGGGGTTTGGGGCGGGGTTTTCTTTCCCCAACCCCGCCCCTTCCCGGCTGTGACACTTGCGGCTCCGCCGCGGGCCGCTCGGCGCGGGGGCCTTGGTGGACCGAATCACCGGCTCCGCCGAGTTCGTCCTCAAACGCCGGACGGGCTGAGAGCTTCGCCGGGGTGGGCGGGCAGCTCCGGGGCAATCGGGTGGGTGGGCGGGAAAATCAGTCTTGGAGGTCCACCGGACGAAGTTCGGGGAATTCTCCCGGCCTCGGCCTCAGTTGCAGCCGCAGGAGGCTCGAAACCACATGACACGTGAAATTAAAGTCCAAGGCACCACCGCAGCCGGATACGAAGCCGTGCGGGACGAGTTCACCGCCATGCTCTCCCGGGAGAAGCCCGATCATGCCGCGCAGGTCGCCGCCCGCGTACGAGGGCAGCAGGTCGTCGACCTGTGGGTGGGACCGGACACCGACGGCGACACGCTCTTCGGCGTGTACTCGTCCACGAAGGGCGCCGCCCACCTCGTCATGGCGCTGCTCGTCCAGGACGGCACCCTGGAGCTGGACCGCGAAGTGGCCCGCTACTGGCCGGAGTTCGCCGCCGAGGGCAAGGGAGGCATCACCCTCCGGGAGCTCCTCTCGCACCGGGCGGGCGTCGTCGGCGCCGACGACGGCTTCAGCCCCGACGAGATCGCCGACGACCGTGCCGCCGCCGCCCGCCTCGCGACCCAGCGGCCCTACTGGCGCCCCGGTACCGCCTTCGGCTATCACGCCCTGTCCATCGGCGCGATGGCGGGCGAGGTCGTCCTGCGGGCCACCGGGCGGACGCTGCAAGAGGTGTACGAGGAGCATGTCCGCGCCCCGTACGGGCTCGACTTCCACCTCGGGCTCCCGGAAGCACTGGAGCCCCGATTCCGTTCCGTACTGCCGATGATGCCGTCCCCCGAGGAGCGTGCCTTCCTCGACGCGCAGCCACCGCAGCCGGGGACCCTGAACTCCATCGCCTTCAACCGCAACGGCGCGCAGCCCACCGACCTGGAGTCGATCCCCAACTCCCGTCCGGTGCGCGCCCAGGGGCCCGCGTCCGTCGGCGGGGTCGCCTCCGCGCGCGGTCTCGCCGGGATGTACGCGGCGGCGGTCGAGGGGCTCGACGGGCGGGGACCGCTCCTGAAGGCGGACACCGTGGCCGAGTTCGGGCAGATCCATTCCAACGGGTTCGACCTGGTGATACGGGCCCACAAGTCGTTCGGGGTGGGGTTCCAGAACGTCGCCGAGGCCTGGTACCCGTTCCTCGGCGCGGGGTCCATCGGGCACAAGGGCGTGGGCGGCTCGCAGGCTTTCGCCGATCCTCGCAGCGGGCTCGCCTACGGGTACACGCGGCGCCGCTTCCCCTTCCCCGGCGGGCCGGCCCCGGAGGACGAGCGCCTGGTGCGGGCCATTCACACGGCTGCCGTGAGCGGCTGAGCGACATGACGGAGGGCCGCACCCCCACCCGGGGTGCGGCCCTCCGTCACATGTCGGGGGAGACGGTCAGGCGACCGCGAGCTCCACCTTGATGTTGCCGCGCGTGGCGCTCGAGTACGGGCACACCTGGTGCGCCTTCTCGATCAGCGACTGCGCGGTGGCCGCGTCCACGTTCGGGATGGAGGCGGTGATCGCGACCTCCAGGCCGAAGCCGCCGGCCTCCGTCTGGCCTATGCCGACCTTGGCGGTGACGGTCGAGCCGGAGATGTCGGCGTTCTCCTTGCGGGCGACCACACCGAGCGCGCCCTGGAAGCAGGCGCTGTAGCCGGCCGCGAAGAGCTGCTCGGGGTTGGTGCCCGCGCCGCTGCCGCCCATCTCCTTCGGCGGGTTGACGACGACGTCGAGCTTGCCGTCGTCGGTGGCGACGCGGCCGTCACGGCCGTTCTCGGCGGTGGCGACGGCGGTGTACTTGACGTCGATCTGCTGGATGGACATAAGTGCCGGTTCCTCCTGAGATGTTCCGCGATGCGCGCCCACAGTCGCGACAATGTGGAATCACTTTATCGGATGCCGGAAAATCACCGGGCGCTACACCTCGGGTGCCCGCACCTCAGACCAGGGAAACGATCATCTTTCCCGTGTTCTCGCCGCGCAGCATGCCCAGGAACGCCTCGACGCCGTTCTCCACGCCTTCGACGAGCGTCTCGTCGTACTTCAGCTCACCGGAGCGGATCCACGCGCCGACCTCGGACACGAACTGCGGCTGCAGCGCCTCGTGGTCCCCGACGAGCACGCCCTGCAGTCGCAGGCGCTTGCCGATGATCATGGCCATGTTGCGCGGGCCCGGCGTGGGCTCGGTGTCGTTGTAGCCCGCGATCATGCCGCAGATGGTGGCGCGGCCGTGCACGTTCATGCGGCTGATGGCCGCTTCGAGGTGCTCGCCGCCGACGTTGTCGAAGTAGACGTCGATGCCGTCGGGGGCCGCCTCCTTGAGCTGCTCGACGACCGGGCGCGGGTCCTTGTAGTTGAACGCGGCGTCGAAGCCGTACTCCTCGACGAGCTTCTTCACCTTCTCGTCCGAGCCCGCCGAGCCGACGACGCGCGAGGCACCCTTGAGCCTGGCCATCTGGCCGACCTGGGAGCCGACCGCGCCCGCGGCGCCGGAGACGAAGACCGCGTCGCCCTCCTTGAAGGAGGCGACCTCGAAGAGACCCGCGTAGGCCGTCAGGCCGGTCATACCGAGCACGCCGAGGTACGCGGAGAGCGGCGCGGCCTGCGCGTCCACCTTGACGGCGTGCTTGGCGGGTACGGCCGCGTACTCGCGCCAGCCCGCGAAGTGCAGGACGTGGTCGCCCACCGCGATGCCCTCGGCGTTCGACGCGATGACCTCGCCGACCGCGCCGCCCTCCATGGGCTGGTCCAGCTGGAACGGCGGGGTGTACGACTTCACGTCGTTCATCCGGCCGCGCATGTACGGGTCCACGGAGAAGTGCAGGTTGCGGACCAGGACCTGGCCGGCGGCCGGGGCGGCGACCGGGGCCTCGCGCAGCGCGAAGTCCTCGGGGACCGGCCAGCCGTGCGGGCGGCGCACGAGGTGCCACTCACGGCCGACGTCGGGAAGCTGCGGGGACCCGGGGGCCTCGGGGGTGACGGACATGCGGGCGTCCTCCTCCTGCTCAGGCTGCCGTGGCCGGCAGGCTGGTGTCTCGAAAATGCTTCATGTTGTGAAACAACCATGCTCCTACATATTTCATGTTGTCAAGTAACCGGGTAGCCTGGAGTGCATGGCCACCACCAGCTCCCGCACCCCGCGCACGGACCCCCTGACGCTCGAAGTCGTCGAGCTCATCGGGACGGTCGTCGCGCGTTACTACGAGGAGTACGACGCCGCGGCGGGCAAGCACGCCCTCACCGGGGCGCAGGCACGCGTACTGGGGCTGCTGTCCCTCGAACCGCTGCCCATGCGGCGCATAGCGCAGAAGCTGAAGTGCGAGCCGTCGAACATCACGGGGATCATCGACCGGCTGGAGGCGCGCGGACTCGTCGAGCGGCGGCCCGACCCGGCCGACCGCCGCGTGAAACTCGCCGCCCCGACGGACGAGGGCCTGACGGTCGCCCGCAGCCTGCGCGACTCGCTGGACTTCGCGCGGGAGCCGCTGGCCGAGCTCACCCGCGAGGAGCGGCTCTCGCTGCGCGGGCTGCTGCGCAGAATGGTCGGCGAGGACGCGGGCTGACCGCTCGCTCACCTCAGGAGCCGGCTACGTGCACCACCACAGGAAGCGGTCGCACGTCTGGGACGGCTCCGGCTCGGGCGTCGGATCCGGCTGCTGCGTGGTCGGCGGGGGCGTGGGGCGCGTGGTTCCGGGGTTGTCCGGAGGGCTGTCCGGGGTGTCCGGCGCGGAGGTCGTGACCGGGGCCGCGGAATCGGGGGCTTTGTCGGCCTCCTCCGTCTTCTCGCCGGCCTTCTTCTTGTCCTCGTCCTTCTTCGCTTCCTTGGACGCCTTGTCCTTCGCGGACTCCGAGGCCGAGGGATCGGCAGACGTGGCCGCCGCGGACTCGGCGCCGGTCGTCGTGCCGTCGGCCGGGTCCTTCGGCGTCCGTGACGCGGGCCGGGCCGCTCCCCCGTCCGGCGAGGCCGCCGCCGTCGGTTCGTCGGACGGCCCCTCGATGCCGAGCTCGGCCAGGCTCAGGCCACCGGCCGCGAGCGCGAGCCCCGCGGTGATCAGCAGGACCTTGCGGCGTCTGCGCCGGTGCGCCCGGCGGCCGCGCTCCCGGCGGCGGCCTCTGCCGCGGGGCGCTTCATCGTCGTACGTGCGCTCGGAGCCGGCCGGCTCGTCCTGCGCGGTGACCGCCTCCGCGTACTCACGGCAGGCTTCGGCCGGGGTTCCGCACCCCGGGCAGGCCAGGGCGCCGTTGAGGTGCCTGTGGCACGGGTGGCAGTAGTCCATGAGGCATGGAGGCTAAGTGAGCCGCGGGGAGCAGAGGAAGCCGCTGCCGTGAAGGTTGTGTGCGGAATCGAATGTTCCAGCCGTGTCGGCTTCCCCTATGGGGCAAACCGCCTGTTCCGCGCCGGACGCGGGCTCGCCTATCCGGCGAACGCCGCCTGTTCGAGGCCCTGTCCGGCGTCCGGCAGCACGAGCACCGAGCCGGACAAGGGGTGGGGCGCCTCAAGTCCCGTACGGGCGGATGTGACGTACAGGTCGCGCAGACCCGCGCCGCCGAACGCGCACGCGGTCGGGCGGACCACCGGGAGTTCGATCACCCGGTCCAGGGCGCCGGACGGGGTGTAGCGGCGGATGGCGGCGCCGTCCCACAGGGCGACCCAGACGCATCCCTCGGCGTCGACGGTCAGGCCGTCGGGGTAGCCGGCTTCGGGCTCGATGGCGGCGAAGGGGCGCCGAGACGCCGGGAGTTGGCCCTCGCCCATGCCCAGTACGTCGATGCGCCGGGTCGGGGTGTCGATGTAGTACATGGAGCGGCCGTCCGGGCTCCACCCCGTGCCGTTGCTGACGGACACGTCGTCCAGGACCTCGGTCACGGCACCGTCGCCGGTCAGGCGGATGAGGTTGCCGCCGCCCTCCCCCTCGTCGTAGCGCATCGTGCCCGCCCAGAGCGCTCCGTCGGGGGCGACCGCGGCGTCGTTGCCCCGGCGGCCCGGCACGACCTCGCGGTGCAGCCAGCGGAAGGCGCCCCCGTCGGCCATGGAGTCGTGGAGGCCCACGCCGTCCCGGAGGTTGACCACCAGGCCGCCGCCCGTGCGCGGCTTCGCGGCGCCGACGTGCTGCTCGGTGACCAGGACCGAGCGGTGCCCGGTCGACGGGTCGTACGTGTGGACGCGTGAGCTCAGGATGTCGACCCAGATCAGCCGCTGGGCGGCGTGGTCCCAAGTAGGACCCTCGCCGAGTGCTGCCTGCGCGCGTACCGCTATGTCCATTGCGGCAGGCTACCCGCAGGGCTGTCCGTACGGCTGGCCGAACGCCCCGCTCCCCGCTCAGCCCACCCGTCCCAGCTCCCCCCGCAACCGCCGTGCCCTGAGCACCAGTTCCAGCTCGAAGCGGCGGTCCGGGTCGTCGACCTCGTCGCCCCACAGTTCCCTGATCTGCCGCAGGCGGTAGCGCACCGTCTGCGGATGCACCCCGAGCCGTGCCGCGACCTCCGGGGCGCCGCCCCGTGTCTCCAGCCAGGCGAGCAGCGTCTCGGCGAGGCGGCGG
Organism: Streptomyces sp. NPDC033180; assembly: GCF_055577645.1. Taxonomy (NCBI): domain Bacteria; kingdom Bacillati; phylum Actinomycetota; class Actinomycetes; order Kitasatosporales; family Streptomycetaceae; genus Streptomyces; species Streptomyces sp. NPDC033180. Next base: position 763,718 of record NZ_JBVIPU010000001.1, read on the forward strand.
CCGTGCGCGGGCCCGCAGTGCGCGAGCGGGGCCAGGCAGCGGCGGGCCAAGTCCTCGATGAGCTCCTCGGGTTGGAGCAGGACAAGGGCCTCGGTGTGCTCGGTGCAGAGCAGGACCTCACCGGAGGGGAGCAGGCCGCGTTCCATCAGGCGGACGGCGGCCTGGGCCCAGCGCAGTGACTTCGCCGCGTCGGCGAGCGGTACGGGCGGGCCGATCGCGCCGGACCAGCCGGCCATGGCACGCCGCAGGAGTTCGGGGCGGCCCGCGGCGTCCGGGTCGGGAACGACCATGCGGGGCTGTTCGGTCTCCATGTCGAGCAGGACGCCCTGGCCGACGGCGGGGGCCACGGCTTCCCGCGCCGGGCGCAGGAGGACGCCGACGGCGACCCGGTCGGGCAGCTGCCAGCCGACGCGGGCGGCCCGTTCGTCCAGTGCGCTGCGGGCGCCGGGCTGTCCCGGCGTTGAGCGCGAGCCGGAGCTGTGGCCGAAGTCCGCCGGCGCTCCCGCGCCGGGGTCCCCGCGCCGCTCGGAGAGCAGCAGGTCCATCAACTTCCGCTGCAGGCGCAGGCGTTCACCCGCCTGCCGGGCCGCGGCCTCGGCGTATCCGCGGACGGACTGGTCGACGAGTCCGTCCAGGTACTCGAAGCCCGACTCGGCGAGTTCGTACATGGCCGGTGGCGGGATCTCGATCTGCTGGCCGATCTCGGCCAGGCGGCGCCAGGCGAGCCGCACGCCGAGGCGGTAGATCGCCTGGAGCGAGTCGAGGCTGCGGCCGTGCAGGCCCTCGCCCCTGCCGAACTCCTGGAAGACCTCCAGGGGGTAGCAGGGCCGCCCGCCCTCAGCGGCCGCGATCTGCTGGACGAACCCCTCCAAGGCGCGGCGTATGCCGACGAGCGCCATGGGTTCGCCCGAGTCGTCGAGGACGACGGGCAGGCCGGGGTACTCGGCGCGGATCTCCCGCAGGATGTCCTGGGCGAGGGCGGGCACTTCGTCCAGGGCGAGCGCGGCGAACTGCCGCACCTGCACGGGCGGCACGTCACGCCAGGCCGAGCGGACGGACAGCGAACCCTGGCTCTCGGTCACGGGCACGGTCACTCACTGCCCCCGAGGGGCAGTCTCGTAGTGCACGAGGGGGGTGTTGGGCTGGTCCGGGGTCGCGTTCAGGAGCGCGACGACGCCGAACGCGGCGGCCACGGCGAGTGCCGCGGCGGCGACGACGGTCAGACCGGCGGCGAGCAATCGGTGCATGTCAGGGTCAGCCTCTCTGCTGGAGGTCGTCCCCACCCAGGTCGCGCGGATGGCGCTCGCACAGTCCTTTACCGGCCCCACCCGGTAGGTGCACAGTTTCATCAACGCATTGACACTTCGTCAAGGGTCCGCCTAGCGTTCCGGCCCCTACGGCTCGGTAACACTTCTCACCCGCCCCCAGGAGTGCCGGATGCGCCGCACAGCCTCGCCCCTCTCGCTGATCCTCCTCGGACTCGGCGTCTTTCTGCTCGTCCTGGCCCCGATGCTCGCGTGGTACGTCGAGCCGCGCGCGAAACGCACGCCCGTGGACATCGACACCATCACCGTTTTCAAGGGCAAAGGCAGCTATTTCGACACCTCGAAGATCAAGACGGTGCGCGACAAGAACCTCACGATCACGCGGCAGGTCCGGGGCGACGTGGAGGACAGCAACAGCGAGCACGCGGTCTGGGACGTGGTCACGTCCGTCGATCCGGACAAGTCCCTGCCGGCTTCGGACCCGCACGATTCGCTCCAGTTCACGACGGAGCGCTGGGTCACCGACCGCGAGACCAACAAGCCGGTGCACTGCTGCGACGAGAAGCCGTACTTCGAGGGCGAGGCCTACCTCAAGTTCCCCTTCGACGTGGAGAAGCGCTCCTACACCTGGTGGGACAACACCCTCGGCGCGACCGTCCCGCTGACCTTCCGCGGCACGAAGAAGATCCAGGGGTACGAGGGCTACCGCTTCACCGCCAAGGTGAAGCCCGCCAAGACCGGCACCCGTCTGGTGCCGGGCCGTCTGGTGGGGCAGCCGGAGCGCAGCAACGTGCTGGCCGAGGAGTGGTACGCCAACCACGGCGTCGAGCTGGTCGCCGACAAGCGCACGGGCCGGATCATCTACGCGGCGATCGGCCCCCGCAAGACGCTGCGCGCGCCCGGCTCGGACAAGGACGCGACGGTGCTGCTCGACAGCAAGCGCATCGCGTTCACCGAGAAGACGCAGAAGACGCAGGTCGGGCTCGCCGACGACGACAGCAGCCGGCTGAAGCTGGTGGGCGAGACGCTGCCCGTGGGGACGGGTGTCCTGGGTGCGCTGCTGGCGATCGCGGGAGGCGTTCTTGTCATCCGCGGACGACGTTCCGACAGTGGGGCGCAGGGGTCCGATGGGCCCGGAGGGCCCGGTTCAGCGGCGGAGCCGGGCGGTCCGCATAGCGATACGTCCCCAACCGCCCTGCAACCCACCACGATGTGATGAGACGTCAGCTGTTGAAACCCCGAAAGTTGTCACTTCGGTGAGTAGCCGCGTCGAACACGGCGGCGAAAACTAACGACCCCACCCGAGCACAGTCCCCGCACCGCCCCCGCACCACCCCCGCACAGTCAGAGCACAGCACCTCCGTTAGCGACCCCCGAACGGTGCAACCCCCCATAGCGACCTCACGGTTCCGCACCCTGACGAGTTGGAGCACGCATGCCCCAGCACGTGCCTTCTCCGCTGCGCGCCGCCACCCCGCGGGTCGCGCAACGGCTACCGGCACCTCCCCCGCAGCCGCGCCGGATCGTATTCCTCGCCCGTCGCGACCTCGCGAACCCGGCCGCGGGCGGATCCGAACTGCTCGTCGACCGTCTTGCCGACGGCCTGAGCAAGCTCGGCCATCAGGTCACCCTCCTGTGCGGGGGCCCTGCCGCCTCCCGTGACTACCGCGTCGTGTCGGCGGGCGGTGACCTCGGGCACTATCTGCGCTCGCGGTCCGCCTTCACCCGGCAGGTCGGCGACTGCGACCTTCTGGTCGAGGTCTGCAACGGCATGCCGTATCTGGCGCCGCTGTGGCACCGCGGGCCCACGCTGTGTCTGGTCAACCACGTCCACACCGATCTGTGGGGGATGCGCTTCCAGGGTGCGCTCGCCCCCGCGGCCCGGCTCGGCCGAAGACTCGAACACTGGTCGCTCTCCGGTGCCCAGCGCGGCAATCTACTGGTGGCCGTCTCGCCGTCGACGGCCACCGCCCTGCGCGCGATAGGCGTCGAGCGTGAGCGCATACGCATAGTCCACAACGGGGTAGAGGAGCCGGGCCCGCTCCACCCCCGCTCGGACGAGCCGATGTTCCTCGCGATGGGACGACTCGTCGAGTACAAGCGCATCGATCTGCTCCTTCGGCTCTGGGAGCGCGTCAGGCCCGTCACCGGCGGACGTCTGGTGATCGTGGGCGACGGTCCGGAGCGCGAGCGGCTGCGACAACTCGCAGGAGCCGGCGTCGAGTTCAGGGGCCATGTCTCCGAGGCGGAGAAGCACCGGCTGCTCTGCGAGGCGTGGATGCTCCTGCACCCCTCGGCCGTCGAGGGCTGGGGCCTGGTCATCACCGAGGCGGCGACCCGCTCGACCCCGGCGATCGGCTTCGACGTACCGGGCGTACGTGACTCCATCGAGGACGGTGTGACGGGGCTGCTCGCCCGGGGCGAGAGTTCCTTCGCCGCCGCCTGGTGCACCCTGGCGCTGAGCACGGAGCGCCGCGAGACCTTCGGCAAGGCGGCGGGCGAACGGGCCACCAGCTACCGGTGGGCCAATTCCGTACGCGAGTTCCAGGCGGTGGCCTCCGAGGCGATCGTCACGCACCAGGCCGCCCAGGGGTCCGCGTGAAGGACCCGTCCCTGCGCCGATCCGTCACCCTCTTCCGGGCCTTTCTGCGCGAGCAGCAGGAGCCCGAGCGGTGTTACACCCTGCTCGCCCGTGACGCCGCCGACCAGGTCGAGGCCTATGGACCGGTCAAGGGCCGTGTCGTCGTCGATGTCGGCGGCGGCGGTGGCTATTTCACCGAGGAGTTCCGGCGGCGCGGCGCGCAGAGTTTCCTCTTCGAGCCGGACCCGGCCGAGCTGGGCGCCAAACCGCCGGAGGGCGCAGTCGTCGCCGACGGCTACCTCCTCCCTTTGGGGGACGGCGTCGCCGACGTCGCTTTCTCCTCCAACGTCCTGGAGCACGTGGACGACCCGCAGACGTTCCTCAGCGAGATGGTGCGGGTGACCAGGCCCGGCGGTCTGATCTACGTCTCCTTCACCAACTGGTACTCGCCGTGGGGCGGCCACGAGTGGGCGCCCTGGCACTATCTGGGCGGCGCCCGTGGCCGCGCCCGCTATGAACGACGTACAGGCAAGGCAGCCAAACACACGCTCGGCGAGAACCTCTTCGCCCACCACGTCGGCCCGACCCTGCGCCAAGTGCGGGCGAGGGGCGACGTGTCCGTCGTGTCCGCACGGTCCCGCTACTGGCCCTTCCTGGCCAGTGGCATCACCAAAGTGCCGGGTGTACGCGAGTTCGCCACCTGGAATCTCCTTCTCATCCTCAGGCGGTGTCCATGACCACGGTCCAGGCCCCACCCCCGGCGGCAGTCCGGCCAACGGCTGACGCCCCCGAACCCGGCAGAGGGCCGCGCTCGAAGCGCTGGCTGCTCGGGTTCTGGGCCGTGGTCCTCGTCCTCTTCCTGGCCGTGAAGCCGGGGCGGATGACGTTCGACACGAAGCTGGGAGTCGCCGTCGACCCCTGGCAGTTCCTCTCCGACCTGGGCCAGCTGTGGCACGACCGGGGCGGGTTCGGCGGCATCCAGGACCAGTACGTCGGCTATACGTGGCCGATGCTGCCGTTCTACGGCCTCGCGGACCTCGTCCAGCTGCCGGTGTGGCTCGCGGAGCGGCTGTGGCTCTCACTGATCGTGGCGACCGCCTTCTGGGGTGCGCTGCGGCTGGCCGAGAGGTTGCAGATCGGCAGCAGTGCGAGCCGGCTGCTCGGCGCGGTGGCGTACGCCCTGTGGCCGACGTTCACGGTCGTCGTCGGGTCGACGTCGGCGGCGGCGCTGCCCGGCGCTCTGCTGCCGTGGGTGCTGCTCCCGCTGACGAACGACCGCATCAGCGCACGCTCTGCCGCCCTGCGGTCCGCGCTCTTCATCCCCTTCATGGGCGGCGTGAACGCGGCGGCGACGCTGGCGTCCCTCCTTCCGGTGGGCCTGTATCTCCTGTCGCGGCCGAACGGCCCGCGCAAGCGGAAGCTGATCACCTGGTGGGTGCCCGGCGTCATCCTCGCCACCGCCTGGTGGGTGGTGCCGCTCCTGATGCTCGGCATCTACGGCGAGAACTTCCTTCCCTACGTGGAGAACTCGGCCACCACGACCGGCACGATGTCGGCCACGGAGACACTCCGCGGCGCCGGCAACTGGGTCGCCTATCTGCACTTCGGTGAGGCGTGGCTGCCCGCCGGGTGGACGGTCGCGACGTCCGTGGTCGTCGTGGTCTGCTCGGCGCTCGCCGCAGCCCTCGGCCTCGCCGGGCTCGCGCGGCGCGATCTGCCCGAGCGGCGCTGGCTCGTCCTGACCGTGCTGTCGGTCGCGCTGATCACGCTCGCCGGGTACGGCGGCTCGTTCGGTGCGCCCTTCCACGAGACGGTGCAGTCGTGGCTGAACGGCGGGCTCGTCCCCTTCCGGAACATCTACAAGTTCCAGACGGGCCTCGCGCTCGCGCTGGTCTTCGGTCTGATGCATCTCGTGGGCGTGGCCGCGCAGGCGCGCGGGGCGCGGCCGGTGCGCGGGCGCAAGTTCGCCCCGCTGATCGCGGCCCTGCTCGTGCTGCCGGGTCTCGCTTTCCCCTACCTGAACGGCTCGATCCTCCAGCCCGGCTCGTTCCAGAAGCTGCCCGACTACTGGGAGGCGACGGGCGACTGGCTGAAGAAGTACTCCCCCGACTCCCGCGCCCTCGTGGTGCCCGCCACCGCGCACGGCATCTACACCTGGGGCTCGCCCATCGACCAGCCCCTCGACGTACTCGCGGAGTCGCGCTGGGCGCAGCGGGACTACGTCCCGTTCGGCACGGCGGGCAACCGGCGCGCGATGGACGCGGTGGAGCAGGCCCTCGCGACCGGTGGCGAGGTCCCGGGACTGCGGGACTACGTGACGCGCGCGGGCCTGTACTACGTCGTCGTACGCAATGACCTCGACCCGGATCAGGTCGGCAACATACCGACCGCGACCGTGAAGCGGACCCTGGAGGAGTCGGGCTTCGAGCGGGTCACCGGCTTCGGTCCGACGGAGACCGGCGGGAAGATAGCGAACGACACGCCCCTCCAGGTCGAGGGCCTCTACCCGCGCCAGCGCGCCGTGGAGATCTACGCACCCGGGTCGGGAGCCGAGCGGCCCGGTCAGGCCGGGATCAAGCCGGTCTCGAACACGGCCGTGGTGAGCGGTGGCCCCGAGTCGCTGCTCCAGCTGTCCGCCGACCCCTCGATGCGGGACCGGCCCTCCGTCCTGACGGGCGACAACCACCCGGGCGTCGGAACTCCCGGCCTGCAGGCGGTCGGTGACGGTCTGCGCCGCGCCGACACGCGCTTCGGCCTGGTCAACTCCAACACCTCCTACACGTACACAGCGGGCGAACGCAACGCGAGCGGGGCCCTCCAGGACGCGGGCAAGAAGCCGCACCAGATCCTGCCCACCACGGGCGTCGAGCACCAGACGACGGCTGAGCTGCGCGGCGCGAAGTCCGTGACGGCGTCGAGCTACGGCAACTGGCTCTTCCATCTGCCGCAGTACGACCCCGTGAACGCCTTCGACGGCAATCCGGCCACGGCATGGGCCGAGGGCAGCCCCGGAAAGCCCGACGGTGCCTGGATCAAGGCCGAGTTCAGGTCCAAGGAGTCCGTCCCGTCCTCGATCCGGCTCACGCCGCTGCCGCAGGAGGGTGTGCGGGCCGCGCCCACCCGGGTGCGGGTGGAGACGGAGCAGGGCAGCCGCACGAGTTCGCTGCAGCCCAACGGCATGCGCCAGAGCGTCAAGGCGCCCGCGGGCGAGTCGAGTTGGCTCAAGGTCACCATCCTGGACGCGGAGATCGGCAAGGCGGGTCTGACGGGCGCGGGGTTCTCGGAGATCACCGTTCCGGGTGTGCGCGTGACGAAGCTGCTGCAGCTGCCCACGGACACCGGGCTCGCCCCGAACCGGGAGCCTGCGGCAGGCGCCGACGCCACGACGTACTCGATGCACCGCTCATCGGACCCGAGCGCCCTGTCGCCGGTGAACACCGAGTCGGGGCTGCACCGCCGCTTCACGAGTGCGGCCGAGGCCGAGTACGAGGTGAAGGCGAGCGCGGTCGCCATGCCGGGGTCCGAGCTCGACAAGCTGCTGTACAAGGTGGCGCCGGAGCAGAAGGACCAGATCGTCGCGAGCGCCGACTCCACGTCCAGGCTCGGAGGCGGTCTGTCGCCGCGCAATCTCACGGACGGCGATCTGACGACGGCCTGGATCGCCGGCGACAGTCCCGTGATCCATCTGAGGTGGAAGGGCAAGGAGGCGATCGACGAGATCGTCCTGCCGGCTGCGGGCGGGCTCTCGACGCGCCCTGTAAAGGTCGAGATCAGCTCGCCGGACGGCGCGGCGATCGCCGGCGTCGACGAGAACGGCAACGTGCGGTTCCCGCCGATCACCACGGACGAGCTGACCATCACGGTCACCGAGACCGCGCCGCTGACGGTCCACAACCCGGTGGCGGACGACGAGTTGCAGCTGCCGGTGGGGCTCACCGAGGCCTACGTCCCGGCGCTCGACAAGTACCGGACGAAGCAGCCCAAGGCCTCGGCGACCTTCGAGCTCGCCTGCGGTGAAGGCCCGGACCTCGCCGTCGACGGCAAGCTGCACGCCACGAGCGCGAAGGGTTCGGTACGCGATCTGGTCGAGCGGCGGCCCATCGAGGTGACGCTCTGCTCGCGCGGTTCGCAGGACACGGCCCTGTCGCTCGGCGCCGGCAAGCACACCGTCGAGGCCGGGGACGCCGGCCCGCTCGTCCTCATGGACGTCTCGCTGACGCAGGGGACACCGGGCGCGATCGACGAGGAGTCGCGCTCCCTCGACATCAGGGACTGGCTCGGCGACCGGCGCGAGGTGTCGGTGGGCGCGGGCGCGGCCTCGTACCTCTCGACCTACGAGAACATCAACGACGGCTGGAAGGCCACGCTGAACGGCAAGGAGCTGTCGTCCGTACGCCTCGACGGCTGGCAGCAGGGCTTCCTGGTCCCCAAGGGCGAGGGCGGCACGGTCAAGCTCTCCTACGAGCCCTCGCGGATCTACGAGATCGGCCTGATCGGCGGCGGTATCGGGGTGTTGGCTCTCATCGCCCTGGTTCTGGTCCGGCGCCGCGAGCCGAACCCGGACGGTCCGGACGTGGCGCCGCCCGCGCCGGGGCTGATCCTCGGCACGGTGGCGCTGACGCTGGTGGCCGCGGTGATCGCGGGCTGGTTCGCGCTGCTCGTGCCCGCGCTCGCCCTCCTTGCCTGGCGCCGTCACGCGCTGCTCGTCCCGCTCGCCTTGGTGGCGATGGCGGGGGCGGGGATCGCGGCGGCGGTGGGTGCCGGTGAGCCGGCAACGGCGGACGAGGGCGCGTTCAGCCCGGCGGCCCAACTCCTCGCGCTCATCGCGCTGTTCGCGGCGCTGGTGAGTGTGCGGGGGGCGGCAGCAGGGGCTCCGGTGACGTCCGCGTCCCCCGGTGGGGGTGGCGAGGCCGCTCCGTGGGAGCCGCCCGCGCACCAGCCGCCGCCCCCGGCGCCTCCGGTGGCTCCTCCGACGACGCCACCGCCGGGCCCCGACAGGGACCTGGGGACGGCTCCGCTGCCGCGCCGGAAGCGCGGCGAGAGCGGGCCGGGCTCCCGTGGCCAGGACGCCGGTGGCGCTCCCCAGGCGACGACCAGCTCGACCATCTCCGCCAGGGGCCCCGCGTCGGCCCAGCCGGAACCGGCGCCGCCGGGTACGCGGACCACGCGGACCACGCGCTTCAGGCGGCGCAGGCCAAGGGCGACGGACGGGCCGGTGGGAGCCGCGGCGCCGTCCGCCCCCGGGGAGGACACGGACCGATGACCGCACTCGATCACCCGGCACGTCACGCGGACGGACCCGAACGGCCCCCGGAGCGCGTGCCGTTCCCCGTCGTCGACGAGGTCGCAAGGCACTGCCTCCAGGAGGAGGAGCCGGAGACGGTGCACATCGAGGTGCACCTGCCCGGCACCCCGGACCCGGCCCGCCTGAAGGCCGCGTTCACCGAGGCCCTGCGCCGCCACCCGCGCATCCTGATGCGGGAGGCGCGGGGGCCTTGGTACCGCCGCCGCTACGAGTGGGAACTGACGGCGGAGCCGGACGTGGAGGTGGTGACGTTCCCACCCCCGGAACGAGACGCCCTGAAAAAGGCCCGCACCCGCTCCCTCTCCGAAGCCCCACCGCTGTCGGCTTCCCCGCCGATCCGCTTGGAGGTGATCGCCGCCGAGGCGAACGCCTCCGGCGGGGGTGACGGTACGGGCGGACCGGGCACCCCGGCGTCGCCCGGCGGCGAAGCCGCCGCCGACGGCCGGGCGGACGCCAAGTCCGGTGTAGACATCACCCCCAGCAGCCCAGTCGCCGCTGACAGCGAGGGGGGCGCAGGTGACTCCAGTGGCCCTGGCCTCGTCGGCACCGGCCCTGTGGGGGGCCTTCAGCCCGTGGGCGCCTCGCCCTTCCCGGGCGTCGGCGGCCCCGACGCGGGCGTCACGTCACCCGGTTCAGGGCGCCCCGCCAGTGCTAGCGTCCTCTTCCTCACCATCAACCACACCGCCCTCGACGGCCCCGCCTGCCTCCGTGTGCTCGCCACCGCCGCCGAGTTGTACGGTGGGCAGGACAACTCCCCGGCCGCTCCTCCTCTGCGTACGCCCTCCGCCTCCGTGCCCGAGAGTGCGGAAGGCGTCGGCGATGCGCCCTCGGGGTGGGCTCCGCCTGCCCGTGTCTCGCGTGGCACGCCCGAGCCCTCTACCGGCAACGGCATGCTCGTCGCCGAGTTGCCTGTGCCCCGGCGGCCCAAGGGGGCGCCGTTCACCGTGAACGATCAGCTCATGGTGGCGACCGCGCTGATGATCGCGCACTGGAACCGGGAGCACGGAGCGCGGCCGAAGCCGTTCCGGATCACCATGCCCGTCGACGACCGGACCCGGGACATGGACATGCCCATCGGGAACGGGACGCGCCTTGTGGAAGTGCCCTTCAGTGCTGATGAGTTGACCTCCGAGGCGTGGGGGCCCGAGGACATCGGAGCACTCCTGCGCCGCACCGCCGACCGCACCCGCGCCCTCAAGGCCCTCTCCCGGCCCCAACTCGGCCGGGGAGCGGCCCTTCTGACCTCACCCGTCCTGCCCGTCACCTTCAGAGCCGCCGTCACGCGCGGCCTGCGCAGAGCCGCCGCGCCCTGGACCTCCACCACGCTGCTCAGCAACATCGGGCGCGTCCCGTACTCCCTGGACTTCGGTGACGCCGGTCGCGCGCACGCCGTCTGGTTCTCCGCGCCCGCACGGCTGCCCCGCGGCCTGACCGTGACCACGGCGTCCACCGCGGGCCGTCTCCATGTCGCACTGCGCTGGTCGAAGTCCCTGCTCAGCAGCGGCGACGGTGCCCATCTGCGCGATCTCTTCGAGCACTACCTCCACGCGACTGAGCACACGGAGCACACGGAGCACACGGAGGAGGGGGCCACGTCATGAGCAGTGCAAGCACCAATACCAGTTCCAGTACCAGTACCGCTCCCCGTGATCTGCGGGACTTCTACGAGGACCCCTCCGTCCCCGTCGCCTCCGGCGACGCCCGCAGCATCCGCCAGGCCCGGATGCTCGCCGACGCCCTCGGCCCCGCCACCGCCCGCACCGCCGTCGTCCTCGACATAGGCTGCGGCGACGGCACCGCGGCCGCGACCGCGGCACCGCTTCTCGCCGGGCATCGCGTCGTCGGCGTCGACTGGTCCCAGGACGCCCTCAAGCGGGCCCACGCCCATCTGCCGTACGTCGTACGCGGTGAACTCACCGACGGCGGACTCCCGTTCGGCGACGGCTCCGCCGATGCCGTGCTCTTCAGCGAGGTCATCGAGCATCTCGTCGACCCCGACAGCGCACTCGACGAGCTGCGGAGAGTGCTCAGGCCAGGAGGGCATCTGATGCTGTCCACGCCCAACCTCGCCGCCTGGTACAACCGCGGGCTCCTGCTCGCGGGGGTGCAGCCCGTCTTCTCCGAGGTCAGTCTGCGCGGCATCCACGGGCGTCCGGGAAGCGAGGTCGTCGGGCATCTGCGGCTCTACACCGCCCGCGCGCTGCGGGAGTTCGTCGCCGCGTCCGGCTTCGAGGTGGTGCGCGTCGCCGGTGCGCCCTTCCACGGCGTACCGCGTCCGCTGCGCGCCCTGGACCGGCTCGCCTGCGCCGTGCCGAGCGCCTCGTCGATCCTGCTGCTGCACGCCCGAAGGTCGTAGACCATGTGGTGGGGTGTGACCGCGGCCCTGCTTGCGAACGTCCTCTACAGCACTGGGTTCGTCCTGGAGAAACGTGCCCTCACCGCGATGCCCTCCGTCAGCGTGCGCAGCCCGGCACGGCTGCTCAGGCAGGTCATCTCGAGCCCGCTGTGGATCGGCGGATCGCTCGCGCTCGCCGCCGGGTTCGGCGCGCAGCTCGCCGTCTACCGGACGCTGCCGATCGCCGCCGCGCAGGGCATCTTCGTCTCCGGGCTCGTGCTCCTGCTGCTGCTCTCCTCCGTACTGCTCGGGGAGCGGACTTCGGGGCGTGAGCGGTACGCCGTCGGGGCCATCCTCCTCGCGCTGCTCATGGTCGTCCTCTCGCTGAGCGAGGAGGCGGACACCGTGAGCCGCAGCGCGCCCGTCCCGCTCGTCCTCACGGTCTGCCTGCCCTCGCTCGCCGCGGGGGTCCTGCTGTACGGATCGGCCGAGCGGCGGGCCAAGCACCGGCACCGGCTGCCCACGACGGGCGTCGAGTACGGGGTCGCCGTCGGACTCCTCTACGGCGTCAGCTCGCTCGCGATCAAGGGCGTGTCGAGCTATCTGACCACGGACGAACTCGGCTCCGCGCTGCTCGACCTGCTGCGCTCCCCGTATCCGTATCTCCTGCTGTTCACCGGCGCGTTCGGCCTGGTCATGTCGCAGGCGGCGCTGCAGCGCTGCCGGGCCTCACTCATCGTCCCCGTGTGCACGACGGTTACCGCGCTGTTCACCGCGGTACTCGGCACGCTGGCCTTCGGCGAGCCGCTGCCCGAGGAACCGCTGCGGCTCGCCCTGCGGATCGCGGGCACGGCGCTCGCGGTGTCCGTGCTCCTCGCCATGCCCAAGCATGACGCGGCCCCGCCTCAACCAACGCCGCCGACCAAGGAGTTGACGAGCTGATGAACCCCGAAGACCCCCTCCTGAAGATCCTCGCCTGTCCGCTGGACAAGGGGCCGCTGCACCTCCTGGAGCCCGCGGAGCCCCTCGTACCGGAGGAGGTGCTCTACAACCCGCGGTTGCGCCGCCGCTATCCGATCATCGACGGCATACCGCAGCTCCTGCCCTCGTCCGGCGAGCAGATATCCGAGGACGAGCACGAGCAGCTCCTGAAGCGGATCTCCCCGTGACGGGCCCCGAAAGGTCCGCCCCCAAGCCCCACGACACCAAACCCCACAAGACCGTGGCGGCCCGCCTCGCCCCGCACCTTCCCGCCCGCCTCATCGGCGCCGTGGCCCGCCTCGTCTACCCCCGCTTCGAGCCGGAGCTGGCCCGCCTCGCCGACCTCTGCCCGCGCGGCTGCGGCACGGCGGTGGACGTCGGCGGCTGGTACGGCCCCTGGTCGCGCCGCCTGGCCTCGCGTGCGCGCCGCGTGGTGACCGTGGAGCCCGTACCGCATCTGGCCAGGTTCCTGGAGACCTCCACGCCCGGCAACGTCCGGGTGATCCAGGCCGCGGCCACCGACCGCCCCGGCACGGCACGGCTCTGGCTGCCGCAGGGCGACCGCGGGGACCGCGGGGTCTCCTCGCTCATCCGCAGGGACATCCACGCCAAGGCGGTCGAGGTGCCCTGCCTCACCCTGGACGGGCTCGGCCTGCGCGACGTCGACTTCATCAAGATCGACGTGGACGGCAACGAACTGCCGGTCCTGCACGGCGCCCGCGATCTGCTCACCCGGGACCGGCCGGCCCTCTTCATCGAGCTGGAGTCCCGCATCCAGCCGATCGAGCCGATCATCGAGCTGCTCACCCGGCACCACGGCTACCGGGGCTGGGTGCTCCCCCACGACACCTGGGTGCCGCTCGACGGCTTCGATCTGGAGGCGCACCAGAACGACACGTCGTACGTCGTGTCGCAGGGGCTCCTTCGCCGGGTGCTCACACCGCGCAGGCCCCGGTACGTCAACTCGGTCCTGTTCCTTCCCGGCGGGCGCCGCCCGGGAGCGGCGGCGGTGCGCGACCATGGAGCGCATGTCCGCTAGCTCCGCGTTCACCCCGCTCGACTTCCAGCTGGTCCTGTTGCGCCGCATGGCCGACCACAACCCGGACCTGGTGGAGGCGGCCCGTCACGAGCTCGGCGTCTCCATCGCGGACATGCGCGAGGCCAACCGCCGCTGGCAGGCGATGTCCCGTTCGCCCCGCTCGCGCGGCGCCGCCTCCCGCTACCGCTCGGTGCTCGGCGCCCCCGAGACCACGGCGGCCCGGCAGATCGGCGACCTGGAGTGCGAGGCCCTGCTGTGGCCGGTGCCGCTCTGGCCGACCCTGCGCTTCGAGGTCCTGCGCGCCCCGAACGGCGCGGTGTGGAACGAGTGGCTGATCCGCGCGCCCGGCACACCGGGCCCCGCACTGCGCACCCTGGACGACCTCACCCCCTGGTCGTGCACGGTCGACGAGGCCGCCCGCGCGTTCGCCCCGGCCCGCCCCATGGAGGGCACGGCGCCCACGCTCCCCCATAGCCTTAAGGGCATGGGAGGTACCGCCAGACTCGCCTTCACCGCGCCGGACGGTGCGGGTCAGCCGCGCCGCTGCGTGGCCGAGTTCACCTGGGGACTGCTCCAGCGGCTGTCGTTCCCGGACGCGGGCTGACGCTTCCCCAGTGCCACGGCCCCGACCACCAGGGCCAGCGCCACGAGCAGCGCGCTGACCCACAGCGGCGAGCGGTGGCCGAGCCCCGCCGAGAGGGCGAGGCCGCCGCCCACGGGACCGATCGCGGCGCCCACGTTCAGCGCGGCCGTGGCGAAGCCGCCCGCGAGGGTGGGGGCGCCGGTCGCCGCGTACAGCGCCCGGGTGATCAGGGCGGAGCCGACGCCGAAGGACAGCGCGCCCTGGACGAGGACGAGCACGACCGCCGCCACGGGGTTCTTGGCGGTGAGCGCGAAGAGCACCCACCCGGCGAGCAGCGCCACCGCGCCCGCGAGGAGGAACCGTACGGGTCGCGCGTCGGCGAACCGTCCCGCGACCGTGACTCCGACGAACGACCCCGCGCCGAAGAGCGCGAGCAGCACGGGCACCCAACTCTCCGAGAAAGCGGCGACGTTGGTGATCAGCGGCGAGAGATAGGTGAACGTACAGAAGGTGGCACCGTTCACCAGGGCGCCGAGAAGCAGCGTGACCAGGAGACCCGGGTCGCGCAGCGAGCGCAGCTCCGCCCGCGCGTCGGCCCCTGCCGCGTCGGGCGCACCGGCGGGCACGGAGCGCAGGATCGCGATGACGGCGGGCACCGAGACGAGGGCCACCGCCCAGAACGCGGACCGCCACCCCCAGAACTGCCCGAGCAGCGCGCCGCCCGGGACGCCCGCGACGCAGGCGAGAGTGACGCCGCCGAGCAGCACCGAGGTGGCCCGCCCCTTGGCGTTCGGCTCGACCATGCCGATGGCGGCGACGAGGGCCACCGCGAGGAACCCGGCGTTGGCGAGCGCACCGACGACCCGGGTCGCGAGCAGCACGGCGAAGCTGGTGGTCAGCGCGCCGACGACATGGACGAGCAGGAAGGTGACCAGGAAGGCGAGCAGCGCGGTCCTGCGCGGCCGGCGGCGGCCGATGACGGCCATCACCGGCGCACCGATGACCATCCCGACGGCGAAGGCCGAGGTCAGGGTGCCCGCGGTGGAGAGGGACACATCGAGGTCGGCGGCGATGTCGGGGCCGAGACCGGAGAGCATGAACTCGGAGGTTCCTTGCGCGAAGACGGCAAGGCCGAGCATGTAGAGAGCAAAGGGCATGAGGGAACTCCGCACCCACGTCAGCGATCGACCGGCAGGGCGGCGGATGGCCGCCGGCCGGGAAAAGGGAAGGTCAGTCCGCGCGACGGCAAAGGATCCAGCGACGTGGGCCAGGCAGCGCCCCCCGAAGGGGCGCGGGGAACTGCGCGACCAGCCACGACACGCCCGCAGTTGCGCACAACCAGGTTCGCGGGGGGCTCGGCTTCGGCAGAACTACTCAGCCACCGGACATGCCGGGCCGGTGGCTAGGATCTGTCGGACTCGGGACTGGACATGGCCGCAGGCTAATCAGGCCTCACGCACCACGTCCACCCGATTAACTCGCGGCGGCCAGTATCTCCTTCGTCACGGCCGCCGGCGAGGCCCGGTGCAGGAAGAGGAAGAGATTCGGCTCGACGAGTTCCAGCTCCATGACGCAGGGCACGTCACTGTCCGCTCCATCGACGAGGTCAACCCGCGCGTACAGCAGCTCGGGCGAGCCCGGAACCGCGGCCAACGCCTGCTCGGCGACGCCGAGTTCGGCAGGCGTCGGCGTCCACGGGCGCAGGTCGGGATGCGGCATCTTCTCGTCGTCGTACGCCGTGCCGGGCGCGAGCACCGCGCCCTTCTGTATGGCGTGCAGGAACCGCCCGCCGACGAAGACGAGCGCGCGTTCGCCGGTCTCGTCGATGCGGGGCATGTAGGGCTGCACCATCGCGGTCAGCCCTTCCGCGTGCATCCGTTCGATGTGCGCCGCGGCGGCCTCGTACTCGCCCTTCTCGTACCGGCCCGCGAAGCGCGCGCCCGCACCGTACGCGGGCTTGACGACGAACGGGCCGTCGTCCGGTATCTCCACCGCGTCGCCGGGCGCCAGATAGACGGTAGGCACGACGGGCACTCCCGCCGCCGCGAGCTCCCCCAGGTACCGCTTGTCGGTGTTCCAGCGCACCACGGACGCCGGGTTGGCGAGCACGGTGAGCCGCGCGACCCGCCCCGCCCAGGCCAGGAACTCGGTGAGGCGCTCGCTGTAGTCCCAGGCGGACCGGATGACGACGAGGTCGAAGCCTTCCCAGTCGACCCGCGGGTCGTCCCAGGACACGGTGGCGACATCGGCGCCCGCCGCGCCGAGCGAGCGCGCCAGCTCGGGGAGGTCACGGTCGAGGCCGGTCTCCAGCTGGGGCCTGCTGGTGACCAGGGCGATCGTGGGGCGGTCGGGTGACACGTGGTCCTCCAGGGTTCGATGATCCGCCCCGCAGGCTAACAACAGGTCGACGTGCTCCCGACAAGACCCTTGCCCTGGTCAGCGGGGTGACCCCACCAGACCCGTCTCGTACGCGATGGGCAATGACGCCGATGCTGTGCGCGACCATGTCGCGCGACTCCCTCGCGACGCACAGCCGTTCCGCGGTGATGGCCTGGGTCGGACCTAGTCCGCCCGCCCCGCCTCCCCCAGTGCCTCCCCCACCGCCTCCGCCAGCCGATCCGCCAGCCCCCGCACATGCGCCACCAGCTCGGCCGGCTCCCGTACCTCGAAGCGCACCCCCGACAAGCCGACCCACAGGGCCAGTTCGTCGAGCGAGTTGGAGCCGCAGCGCAATTCGCAGCTGTCCGTGCCGAGCGGCTCGACCGAGGCCACGGTGGGCGGCATCCGCTCGGTCACCACGGCCGCCGGGGCGTGCATCACAAGGCGGGCCCGGTAGCGGTACGGCGCGCTGGAGATGGAGCGGGAGGCATAGCCGGCGATGTCCGTGTCGGGCAGCTCGCGCGGGGTGAAGCGGGGCCCTCCCGGGGTGCGCAGGGTCAGCCGGTCGATGCGGAAGGTGCGCCAGTCCTCGCGGTCGGTGTCGTACGCGACGAGATACCAGCGCTGCCCCGACGCCACGAGGCGATAGGGCTCGGCGCTGCGGCGGCTCTGCGCCCCGTCCTGCGCGCGGTAGGTGAAGCGCAGGCCCTCGTGGTCGCGGCAGGCGGCGGCGATCGCCGTGAGCGTGTCCGGGTCCACCGGGGGCCCGCCCGACGCCAGCGGCACGGTGGCCGTCTGCAGCGCGTGCACCCGGCGGCGCAGGCGCGAGGGCAGCACCTGTTCCAGCTTGGCGAGCGCCCGCACCGAACTCTCCGCGATCCCCGCGACGGTGCCGCCTGCCGCGGTGCGCAGCCCCACGGCGACGGCCACCGCCTCCTCGTCGTCGAGCAGCAGCGGCGGCAGCTCGGACCCGGCCCCGAGCCGGTAACCGGCCACGCCCGCGCTGGCGTTGACGGGGTAGCCGAGCTCACGCAACCGGTCCACGTCGCGCCGGACGGTGCGCACGGTGACGCCGAGCCGTTCGGCGAGATCCGCGCCGGACCAGTCACGGTGGGCCTGGAGCAGGGAGAGCAGCCTGAGAAGACGCGCGGAGGTTTCCAACATGTCCCCCACTCTGCCCGACGGTTAGGACCGCACCTGTCCTAACCGGTCCCTAACGTGTACAGCATGAACACATTCGAGAAGGCGCAGGAACAGCCGAAGCCGCAGGAACGGGTCCACCCCTTCCGTATCGCCGTCCCGCAGGCCGAGCTCGACGATCTGCGCGAGCGCCTGGCCCGCACCCGCTGGCCCAGCGAGATCCCGGGCCAGGGCTGGAGCCGCGGCGTCCCCGTCGGTTATCTCAAGGAACTCGTGGCGTACTGGGCGGACGGCTACGACTGGCGTGCCTGGGAGGCCCGGCTGAACGCCCACCCGCAGTTCACCACCGAGATCGACGGCCAGAACGTGCACTTCCTACATGTGCGCAGCGACCGCCCCGACGCCCTCCCGCTGATCCTCACCCACGGCTGGCCCGGCTCGGTCGTCGAGTTCCTCGAGCTGATCGAGCCGCTGTCACGCGACTTCCACCTGGTCATCCCCTCCATCCCGGGCTTCGGCTTCTCCGGCCCGACCGCCGAAGCGGGCTGGTCCACGCAGCGCGTCGCCGCCGCTTGGGCCGAGCTCATGCGCAGGCTCGGCTACGAGCGTTACGGCGCGCAGGGCGGCGACTTCGGCAGCGGCATCTCGCGGGCGCTCGGCCTGATCGCCCCGGAGAGCGTCGTCGCCGTGCATGTGAACGGCGGCACCACCTACCCCAGCGCCGATGAGGACGATCCGACGCTGACCGACCGCGAGCGGGCCAGGGTGCAGCGCATGAACACGTTCATGAGCGAGGCGGGCGGGTACATCGCCATCCAGTCGACCCGTCCGCAGACCCTCGCGTACGGCCTCAACGACTCGCCCGTCGGCCAACTCGCTTGGATAATCGACAAGTTCAGGGACATGACGGACCTGAGCAAGGAGCTCCCCCACGAGGCGGTGGACCGCGACACGCTCCTGACCGACGTCACCCTCTACTGGCTGACGGGCACCGCGGGCTCCTCGGCCGCCCTCTACTACGAGGACAGTCAGTCCTGGGGCGAGCAGGAGACGTCACAGGTGCCCCTGGGCATCGCACAGTTCACCGTGCAGGACATCGCGTTGCGCCGGGACGAGGAGAAGGTCAACAACGTGGTGCGGTGGGCGGACTTCGACCGCGGCGGCCACTTCGCGGCGCTGGAGGCCCCGGACCTGCTGCTCACCGAGATCCGGGAGTTCTTCACCGACTACCGCTGAACACTGACCACCGGCCCTGGCCACCGGCCCTGAGCACCGGTGGCCGGCGAGCACCGGAGGCCGGTGAACACGCGGCGCCCCGCGGGGGCGGGCGCCGCGTGCCTCTCCCCCCGCCCCGGGAGGAATGGAGCGGGGCAGGGGATCAGAGGACGAAGACGCTCTGGGCCGTCTCCGTGTAATACGTCTCGCCCGGGTGGACCAGCCACTCGACCGGGCCGCCGCAGCCGGGTCCGGAGTGGACCTCGGCGACGGAGTCGGTGTGGTTGGTCACCGAGGACGGGAACCAGTCGACGGAGTAGCAACCGCTCGGGTCGTCGTGCTCGGAGCCGTTGATGATCAGGACACCTTCCGCCGCGTACGCCGATCCCGGCACCGCGACCGTCAGGGTCGCGGCGGCCGCGAGCGCCCCCAGGGCCAGGGCCATGCGTCGTCGCTTCATGTTGAGATCCCCTCCACCGTGCGGACCGCTCCCGACGGCGTTCCGCTGGAGTCACCCACAGTAGTCGTCCGAGTGCGTCGGGTGTCCGGCGCGCGGTTGCACCTGCCGTCGGCATGTGCGCCCTTCACCTCCCTTCACCGCTCGGTCACGTCACTCACGCAGCACGGTCACCCATCAGCCCAACTGCGCCTTTTACAACAGGAGTTCGTATGATGCGGCCATGGCGAGTCACGGGGATCTCATAGCGGGGCGCTACCGCATCACGACGCCGCTCGGGCGCGGCGGCATGGGCACGGTCTGGCGGGCGGAGGACGAGCTCCTGGGCCGTGCCGTCGCGGTGAAGGAACTGCACGTCGACGCGGGCCAGTCGGCCGTCGACGCCGCGGGGCGGCGCGAACGCACGCTGCGCGAGGCGCGCTCGGTCGCGCAGGTGAAGCACCCCGGCATCCTGGTCCTGCACGACGTCGTCCAGCACGACGCGCAGCCCTGGCTCGTGATGGAGCTGATCGACGGCCGCTCGCTCGCCGACCGGATGGCCCTGGAGGGCCCGGTCCCGCCTGCCGAGGCGGCCCGCATCGGCCTCGCCCTGCTCGCCGCGCTGCGCGCCGCGCACACGGCCGGGGTCCTGCACCGCGACCTCAAGCCCGCGAACGTACTCCTGGAGGCGGGGACGGAGCGCGTGGTGCTCTCCGACTTCGGGATCGCGCAGGTCGCCGGGCAGACGACGCTCACGGAGACGGGCGCGTTCGTCGGCTCGCCCGAGTACACCGCCCCGGAACGCATGGCGGGCAAGCGCACGGGCCCGGAGTCCGACCTGTGGTCGCTCGGGGTGCTGCTCTGCGCGGCCGTCGAGGGCGAGTCGCCGTTCCACCGCGACTCGGTGGCCGGAGTGCTGCACGCCGTCGTCATGGACGAGATCAGGGTCCCGGATTCGGCCGGTCCGCTGACTCCCGTCGTACGGGGCCTCCTTGAGCGGGATCCCGAGCGGCGGCTCGGCGCCGACGAGGCCGAGCAGGCGCTGCGTGGCTTCCTGGTGGAGGAGCGGATGCCCACCGTTCCTCGCTCGCCGGTGGCCCGCAAGCCCGCGACCGAGCCACCGGCCGACGACGCGATCATGCTGGGGGCGGCCCCGGCACCGGCCGCGCGCCCTCGCATCCGTACGGCCCTCCTGGCCGGCGCCCTGGTCGTCGCACTCGCCGCGGGCGGCACCGGCGCGTGGATCATGACGCGGGACGACCCCGGCACGGGGACGCAGGCAACGGGACAGGGCGGCCCGGCGGACGAGGTGCGCGAGAAGCGGGAGAGGATCAAGGAGCCGGGCAAGAAGCCCTCCAAGAGCGCCGACAAGCCGAAGAAGCCCGGCAAGAAGAGCCCCGCCGCCCCCAAGCCATCCCCGGGAGGCACCGGCAAGGCCACCCCGGCCGGAACGGCCGGCCCCGACAAGCCGGACAAGCCCGCCGGCAACGACCCGGCCCCCGCGGGCTACCGGACGGTCCTTGACCCCACCGGCTTCAAGATGGTGACGCCCACCGGCTTCGCCCGCTCGTCCGAACCGCCCCGCGTCTACTACAACTCGGCGGACAACGCCTTCCGCATCGGCGTCCACCCCCAGCCGCTCGACCCGGAGGGGCCCCTGGCGGTGATGCGGGAGGCGCACAAGGACGGCCCGTCGGACTACCCGGGCTACCGCGACGGTTCCGTCCGGCAGACCACGCACAACGGCCACCCCGCCGCCGTCTGGGAGTTCACCTGGGACGGCGGCTCCGGCGACGGCGGGCCACGCCGGACCTACGACCTGAGCTGGGACGAGGGCGGCAAGATGTACGACCTGTGGGTCTCGGCGCCCGCCGGGCAGGCAGCGAAGGGCGAGAGCCACTTCGTCGAGGCGCACCGGTCCTTCGCACGGACAGGGTGACCGTTCCGGCGTCCGCGAGTTCGCGCAGGTGGTGGATGGCCTCCTGCTGCTCGGGGCCCGCCAGCTCGGCGCGGTAGCGGCGGCCGAACTCCGCGTACTGGTCGTGGTGTTGGTGGAACCAGTTCCGCAGCTCGTTGGAGGGCGTGACCTCCTTGAGCCATTCGTCGACGGCCGCCCGCTCCTTCGAGACGCCGCGCGGCCAGAGCCGGTCGACCAGGACGCGTACGCCGTCCGCGAGAGAACCGAAGATGCGAACAGGGGAGCAGTTGTTCCCTGGAACAGGTGATCGTCACGCCAGGGATTGCATGTGACGCAAGTGATTGACGATGATTACGGAACGCAAGCAACGGGCTGCAGACCGTAGTTGCCGCGTTCCCGGTCCATGTCCCGTACGAGGTCCGGGAGTTGGAACATCCTGAGAAAGTCCCACAAGGAGAAGCACCACCATGAACATCATCACTGACGTCGTCGCCGGTATCGCCCACTTCCTCGGCTGGCTGGTCTGACGTCACCCGAAGTTCCCGCAGCGGCGCCGCCTCCCCCGTCCCAGGGGAGGCGGCGCCGCCGTGTCGGGGCCCTGCCCTACCGCACCCCCACCGCGCGGATGATCTCCTGGCTGACCGACCCGCCCCGGTCATCCCGCACCGAGGCCCGCAGCGAAACGAACTCCGCACTGCCGGGCACCTTAAACTTCCCGTCCCAGGCGGCCTTGCGGCCGTCGCGGTCCAGGCCGACGCCCTTCCAGCTCTTCCCGTCGTCGTACGACACCTCGAGCTCGCCGCCGTCGATGGCACCGGTGTCCACCGCTCCCTCGACGTACTCGGAGAAGATCTGGACCTCCACGGACCGCCCGCCCCGCACGTCACCCGCGAGATCCGTGTCCACGTCGAACCCGAGGTTCAGCAAGGGCAGGAAGCTCTTCCGGTCGCTCGCCGTCTCCTTCGACTTGAAGGTCCACTCCGAGTGGCCCTTCGTGGCGAGCCGCCACCGCTCGGGATCCAGCGTCGTGTCCGTCACGACCTTGTACGTCGTCAACGCCGGATTCGCGTCCCACACGTACACCCCCGAACTCTTCCGCCGGTCGACCAGCTCCCCGTCCGCGTACACCTCGCTGACCTGCGTCATCGAGTCCTCGTTCCACACGTCGCCGAATCCGGTGTGGTCGGGTCCTGAATCGCCCCATCCGGGAACGTTGAACTCCAGGGTGTTTCCCCTCCGCTGCTGGCCCCAGCCGAGGCCCGTCCCCATCCACGGGTGCCACACGGGCTTGAACCAGTTCAGCTCACCCCTCTTGCCGCCCCGGTAGCTGACCAGACCGCTCCGCTCCTCCAGGGCGCCCGGCCCCACCGACACCGACTCGTGCCACAGCTGGCCGGCCCCCGTGGACGCGTGGTCCGTCCGCTCGACGGGGTAGTCGATCTTCTCCTGGAAGCCGATCCCGACGGAGAAGGTGTCCGTGAGCGAGTAGCGGAACTCACCGCCCGCCACCGGCTTCACCGCGTGGAACTTCGTGTCCAGGGTGGCCAGTTCACGCTTGGACGGCTCGTACGTCAGGTCGCCGCGGGGCACCGCGCCCTTGTGGCCCTCCGAGACGTCGTAGACGTAGGGCGTGCGGGATGTCGCCGTGGTCTCCACGGCGCGTCCCGCCTTCGCCGCCGCGAGCAGCCGCGCACCGTCCGCCGCGTCAACCGTGCCGATCTGGAGCGGACGGTCCCCGTTGTCGTCCGTACCGAACCAGGCGTTGAGCCTGCCCGGCGCGTCGTCCGTCACGAACAGCGCCCTCACGCCCGCGTCCTGGGCCGCCTGCGCGAGCTGAGAGGGCGTCACCTCTCGTGCGTCGGGCCGCCGCACGATGACGGCCTTGCCCTTCACGTCCTTGCCCGCGTACTCGGCCGCCGTGCCGCCGCCCACGTTCACGATCGGCAGCTTGGTACGGCCGTCGCTGACCGTGCCGCCGGGCTGCGCGACCACTTGGCCCAGGCCCTTCACGTCCAGGGTCGGCTTGCCGAGGCGCCAGACGGTGCGGTACTCGAAGCTGCCGTCGGCCACTTTCGCGGTGGGCGCCGCGAAGACGCTGTCGTACTTGACGGGCACCTGGACCGCGCCCTGCAGCTGGGCCCCGTTGGCCCGGCGGTCGTACTCCATCAGAAGCTGGCGGGTCTCCGTCCGCTTGCCGACGTCCACGCCGACCTCGCGCAACTTCCGCCCGTCCAGGGTGACTTCACTATCCCGGTCGAGGACGACCTCGGGCGCGGCGAGGAAGCCGATGCCAAGGGAGTCCTTGCCCTTGCTGCCGCGCACGTCGAGGAACGAGGAGAGGGCGTACGTCCCGGGCTTCAGGCGCAGCTCCAGGGTCCCGGAGTCGCCGACCTCCGCCTGCGCGGGGTCGACCTGCTCGGCGAGCCGCTGGAGGACCAGACCGGCGCCGGTCGGCGTGCCGTCACGATCCTTGACGTGGACGGTGAGCGTGTACCGCTCCTCCTCCTTGACCAGGCCGAAAGCCGTGTGCGCGACAGGCTTCCCCGCGGCGCTCGCGACAATCCGCCCACTGGTGTTGCCGACGGGCGCCTTCGCGCCGTCGCCGGTCACCGTGGTCGACGCGGTGCCGTGCGCGGGAACGGTGAGCGTCTGGTCGGCGAGGGTCGCGACGCCCTCGGCCGCTCCCTCGGTGGCGAGGCGCAACTCCACCGCTGTGTCGGATGAGTTGGCGTACGTCACCGTCTTCGTGACGGGCTCGTTGCCCTCGTACGGCCAGGGGTGGAAGCCGAGGTCGGCGCTGCCGGTAGCAGTGACCCCCGCGTCGATGGCGTCGGGGACGCTGACGCGACCGGCGCCCAACTCATACGCAGAGGCGTCGAGTTGCTCGGACGTCGACATCAGGGCGTCCTTCAGCCGTGCCCCGCTCCAGTCCGGGTGCTTCTCGGCGAGCAGGGCGGCGACACCGGCGATGTGCGGGGTCGCCATCGACGTACCGCTCATCTCGGTGTAGTACCCCTCACCGGCGACGAGTTGCGAGCGAGCGGCGAGGATGTCGACGCCGGGCGCGGACAGGTCGGGCTTGAGGGCGTTGTCGCCGTATCGCGGGCCCTGGCTGGTGAAGTACGCGGCTTTGTCGGCGGAGTCGACCGCGCCGATGGTCAGCGCGGCGTCGGCGGCGCCGGGCGAGCCGATCGACGAGGGGGCGCCGGTGTTGCCCGCGGCGATGACGAAGAGGGCGCCGGTGTCCTTGGAGAGGGTGTTGACGGCGGCGGCCATGGGATCGGTGCCGTCACTCGCCTCCTGCGAACCGAGGCTCATCGACACGACTTTGGCGCCCACGTCCTTGGCCGCCCACTCCATTCCGGCGATGATCTGCGATTCGCTGCCGGAGCCCTCGTCGCTGAGCACCTTGCCGACGGAGAGTTCGGTGCCGGGCGCCACACCCTTCTCCTTGTTGCCGTCGGACTCGGCGCCGCTGCCGCCTACGGTCGAGGTCACATGGGTGCCGTGGCCGTTGCGGTCGGCGACCTCCTCGCCCGGGATGAAGCTCTTGCTCGTGCCCACCCGGTCCTTGAGGCCGGGATGGCCCGCGTCGACGCCCGTGTCGAGGACGGCCACCTTCACGCCCTTGCCGGTGAGCCCGGCCTCCCAGGCCTCGGGGGTGCCGATCTGCTCGTTGCTCTGCGCCATGTCGGCCTCGACCCGGCCGTCGAGCCAGATCTTGTCGATACCGTCGGCGAGAGCGCCGCGGGCGGCGTCCGGGGTCACGTCCGGGGTGACGTCCCCCCAGAAGGCCCCCGGCTCGGCCGCTGTCACGGCCAGGCCGCCCACGCTGGGCAGCGACCGCACCTTGTCGGCGCCGCGGGGAGTCGCCGGGCCGAGGCTGCCGCGGCGCGCGCTCTTCTCGTACGTGACGATGAGCGGCAGGGCGCCGCCCTTCTCCTTCCCGAGCCCCTGGCGTATCAGCTCCGTCACGTCGAAGAGGCGCTCGTCGAGGGTGCCCGCGCTCAGATAGGGCCGCGCCTCGTCCGGTACGACGGTGATGCGGTCACCGGTTATCTCGCTCCGGACGGCTCCGGTGGCCCCGACGGGCCGGTCGACGGTGACGGTCCTCTTGCCGCCGCCGAGTTCCGTGACGGTGACCTTGTCGCCGGTCACGAGGGTGACCGTGTGGGCGGCGGGGGTGGCGGGGGCGGCGGGGGTGGCCCTCCCCTGCGGCACGTCGGAAGGAGCCGCGGTAGCGGCCTGCCCTGCCGGCAGCAGCGCGAACGCGAGGCCGACGGCCGGCAGCAGGCTGGCTCTTCGCCACGCGGGTGATCGGGTCATGTGTGCCCTCTCTTCGTCGGACCCGGGCGGGGGTGGTTCCCGGGTGCTGCGAAAAGTGTCAGGGGGCTTGTGTTGCAGGGGTGTTGACGGGTGCTGGCGGGAAGCCGCCAGGGCACCTTCCCGCCAGTCCGTTGCACGGGGCTTGGACGCATGGACCCCTCCGCCGGACACCCCGAACAGGCCTTTCCCACCCACCCGCCCGATTGCCCCGCAGCCTCCCCTGGACGAACAATCCTTCCCGCCCGCCCGATCACCCCGCATCCGATCCTGGACGAACAGACCTTCCCGCCCACCCGCCCGATTGCCCCGCAGCGACCAGTGAACAGCCGCAGTCGGCAGCGCTCGCGAGGGGACGTGCCGGTATGTCCGCCCGGAGCACGGCTCGCGGCGCTCCCTCGCCGAAGTACCAAGGCGCCCACCGGACGATAGCGAGGACGGACATACCGGCACGGCCCCGCACCCACACACGAACCGGAACCGGAACCGCAGCCGCGCACCCGCAGCCGGAACGACCCCTCACACCTCCGGCGCCCCCGCGTCGTACCGGGCGAACCCCCGCCACCGCAGGGCCAGTAGCCCCACGGCGACGACGCACGCCATGCCGCCTCCCACCACCGCGATCCCCGGCGTGCCCAGATCCCCCACCGATCCCGCGATGAAGTCACCGAGCCGAGGTCCGCCCGCCACCACCACGATGAAGACCCCCTGCAACCGCCCCCGCATCTCGTCCGGCACGGCCGCCTGCAGCATCGTGCTCCTGAACACCATCGAGATGGTGTCCGCGCAGCCCGCCACCGCGAGGAAGAACAGCCCCAGCCACAGATTCCGGGTCAGGCCGAAGACGGCGATCGCCGTGCCCCACCCGGCCACCGCGAGCAGGATCGCGAGCCCGTGCCGCCGAATCCGCCCCAGCCACCCGGAGAACACCGCGCCGAGCAGCGCTCCCACCGCGGGCGCCGCGACAAGCAGTCCCACGGTCTTCGCGTCGCCCCCGAACCACACCACCGCCACCGCGGGGAACAGCGCCCGCGGATGCGCGAGCACCATCGCGCACAGGTCCGTGAAGAAGGTCATCCGCAGGTTCGGGCGGGTGGCGAGGAACCGCAGGCCGTCGAGGACCGAGGCCCGCTTCCCCCGCACCCCTTCCTCCGCCCCCTCCGGCCGCATCGCCGGCAGCCGCCACATCGCGTACAGGGACGCGCTGAAGGCCACCGCGTCCACCGTGTACGCCGCCTGATAGCCCCACAGGCCGACGATGAGTCCGCCCAGCATGGGGCCGAGCATCGTGCCCCCTGTCGTCGTGATCGACGACAGCGCGTTGGCCGCCGGCAGCTGCTCCGGCGGGAGGAGCCGCGGGATCATCGAGGAGCGCGCCGGTGAGTTCAGCGCCCCGCAGACCGCCTGCAGAGCGACCACGGAGTACAGGAACCACACGTGGTGGAAGCCCACGAACGCGCCCGCGGCCAGCACGACCGAGAGCCCGCACGAGCCGAGCGACGAGTAGAGGCCCAGCTTCCGCCGGTCCACCGTGTCCGCGATCGCGCCCCCGTACAGGCCGAACGCCACGAGCGGGACCAGCGAGAAGAGCCCCACGAGGCCGACCGAGAAGCTGGAGTGCGTGATGTCGTAGACCTGGAGGGACACCGCGAGCGCGGTCATCGCCTGCCCGATCCAGGAGATGGTGTTGCCGGCCCAGAGGCGGCGGTAGTCGACGGACGTACGCAAAGGCGTCAGGTCGGCGAGTATCCGCCTTTTCGCGACGGGGCCCCCGGGCTCCACCGGCAGCGGAGGCAGCGGGGGGTGGGTGGCGGCCTCCGGTATCCGGGGGCCGCCGGCTTCGTCTTCTTCCGGGGGCGTCTGCGTCACACGGGATGCTAACCGCGCAGTCCCGGACGCGATCAAGACCACCCGTGCGGCGGCACCCCGCCCGGCTCAGCCCAGCGCGCGCGCCGCCCGCGGCCACCGCACGATGCGAGATGGGACCGTCGTCCGACGGTCCGTACGGTCCGCGCTCTCGGGAGGATCTGCCATGACCGTCAGTCTGGAGCAGTTGCGCCGCTGCCACATCGCCGTCGACCTGGGTGCCGCGAGGACCCGGGTGTTCGTGAAGGGCGCGGGTCTCGTCGTCGACGAACCGAGCGCCGCCGCCGTGAACACGCGCACGGGCGCGCTCATCGCGGTCGGTCAGTTCGCCGAGCAGATGACGGGACGGACGCCGGGATACATCCGGGTCGTACGGCCGGTATCCGGCGGCACCGTCGTCGACATCGAGATGGCCCAGCGCATGCTGCGCCATCTCCTGGGCGAGAAGCTCCGCCGCACCCTGCGCCGTAAGCCGCGGCTGCGCGCCGCCGCCTGCACGCCGCACGACGCGGACCCGCTGGCCCAGCGCGCCGCCGTCGAGACGATGGTCGGGCTCGGGGCGCGCAGGGTCGAGCTCGTGGACACGCTCATCGCGGCCGCGGTCGGCTGCGGGCTGCCGGTGGAACAGCCGGAAGCGACCATGATCCTGGTGTGCGGGGCGGCGACCACGCAGGTCGCGGTCCTTTCCCTCGGGTCGATCGTCACGGCCCAGCGGATCCCGGTCGGCGGCGAGGCCATCGACCACGCGATCGTCCAGCACCTGCGCCACCACCACGAGTTGATGCTGCCGAGCCAGTCGGTACGTCCGCTCCAGCTCGCCCTGCGCGGCAACGGCCTGACTCCGCAGGGGCCCGAGTCGACCGAGATCCACGGCCGCGATGTCGCCACGGGCCTCGCCAGGTCGGTGCACGTGGACACCGCCGCGGTCCGCGACGCGATCCACACCCCGCTGACCGCCGTACTGGACGGCATCGGCAAGGTGCTGCGGGACTGCCCGCCCGACCTGGTGGCCGACCTGGCCGATCGCGGGATCATGATGGTCGGCGGCAGCGCGCTGCTCCCAGGGCTCGACCAGATGCTGCGGGACGCGACGGGGATGCCGGTACAGATCGCCGAACGACCCGACGTGTGCGCCGTGCTCGGGCTCGGGGCGATGCTGGAGGGCAAGATCCAGCCCCTGGTCCTCAACCCGCTCTCCGGCTGACCGGGCCCGGCGCGGGCAGCTGGTCCTCCTGGTCCTGCCCCTGGCCCTGGTCCTGCCCCTGGCCGAACTTCGTCGGGTCAGGGCTCACGGCGGGTGATGCTGTCCACGAACCGCGGTGGGAGTTTCTGCTTCTGGAGGGGCGTGGACGGTGGTCACGTTGCTGAGCCCGGTCGAGAAGGCACGGGGCGGCGCACGATGAACGGCGACGACCTGCCCCTCCCCCTGGTGCCCCTCCTTGACGCGGTGCTCGGCGTCGGCACGGACCTCGAACTGCACACCACGCTCCAGCACATCGTGGAGAGCGCGGCCGAGCTGACCGGCGCCCGCTACGGCGCGCTCGGCGTCATCGACCCCGGGCACGGCAAGCTGACCGACCTGTTCACGGCGGGCCTGACCCAGGCGGAGAGGGACCGCATCGGCCGCCTCCCGGACGGCCACGCGGGCCTGCTCGGCACCCTGATCCGCGAGCCATGGCCACTTCTCCTGGACGACCTGACGAAGGACCCGCGCTCCTGCGGCGTACCGCCGGGGCACCCGGAGATGCACAGCTTCCTGGGCGTTCCGGTGCACGTCCACGACGAGGCGTTCGGCAATCTCTACCTCACCGAGAAGCGCGGGGGCCGCTTCACCGAGGAGGACCTGCAACTGCTGCGCGTCCTGGCGAGCCAGGCGGGCATCGCGATCGGCAACGCCCGCCTGTACGAGGCGGCCAGACAACGCGAGCGGTGGATCGACGGCGCTGCCGCGGTCACCACGGCCCTGCTCACCGGCGAGCCGGCGGCCGACGCCCTGATGACGGTCGCCGAGCAGGCCCGCATCCTCGCGAGCGCGTCCGCGGGGGTGATCCTGCAGCCCACGGACCGGGGTGGCATGCGGATCGTCGCGGCGGCGACACAGGAGGACGGCACCACGCCCCCGAGCGGGGCCACGGCCCGCCCCCGCGACCTCCAGAACGACCTCATCGGTACGACGATCGAACCGGGCAGCGAGGTCCTCGACCAACTACTCGGGGGCGAGCCGGTGTTCGTCGAGGACTCCGCGACCGACCCCCGGATGACGACGCACGTGCGGACCAACTTCGGGCCCAGCATGATGTTGCCGCTGCAGGCGGGCGGACGGCTCATCGGGACGCTCGCGCTGCCCCGCCGCAGGGGCGAGCGCGCCTACACCTCCGTGGAGCGTCTCCTCGCCACCCAGTTCGCCTCGCAGGCCGCGCTGGCTCTCGTCCTGGCGGACGCCCAGCAGAGCCGGCAGCGCCTCGCGGTGTTCGAGGACCGTGACCGCATCGCCCGCGATCTGCACGACCTCGTCGTCCAGCGGCTCTTCGCCACCGGGATGATGCTGGAGTCGACCCGGCGCAGGGACCGCTCGCCCCAGGTGGAGTCCACGCTCGACCAGGCCGTCGACGAGCTGGAGTCCACCATCCAGGAGGTCCGCACGGCGATCTTCGCGCTCCAGCAGCCGCCGGCCGACGCCCCGACCACGTTCCGCGGCAAGGTGCTCCGCGAGACGGCGGGCGCGGCGGCCGTGGTCGGCGTCCAGCCGTCGGTGCACTTCACCGGCGCCGTCGACGCCCGCGTGACGGAGCCGGCGGCGGGCCACCTCCTGGCCGCCCTGCGCCGAGCGCTGGCCACGGCTTCGCGCCGCCCCGACGTCACCCGCATCGAGGTGGCGGTGGACGCTCGGGCGACGCTGCCGGACGGCCGGACAGGCGTGCGTCTGACGGTCTACGACGACGGCACGACGGACGGTGTCGGATCGGGCACGACCACCACCTGGCAGGCCCCGCTCTAGGCCCGGGGCCGATCGCGCCCTGGGTCCGAAGCCGATCGCGTACCTACGCCGCCTCGTACTGATGCGCCCGCCCGCCGCGCCATTTCACCCACTCGGGATCATCAAGGAGACCCTCGGCGTCCGGCAGCCCGGCCAGCCGCAGGAACTCGACCACGTCCGCGTCCGAGTGCGCGAGGCCGAGGATCTGCCCGCGGACGGTCACGCGCCGGCCGCCCGTGCCTGCCGGCGGATGCACGGCCACCGGCGCGGCTGCCGTGGATCCGGCGTGCGCGCTCAACGGCGCTTCCGCGATTGCAGGTACCAGGCCGCAGCCAGGCCGATGACCACCAGGAGGATCAGTATCTTCATGAGTCCCTGCTGCCCCGGATCCCGGGACTGAAGCTCACCCGCAGGTCACTTCGGAGAGAAGGACGCCGCACGCGGGCGCGGACCCTGACCCAGGTCCGGACCACCCAAAACTGGACAACACGGCACTTTTCCGGGCCGTGACCTACGGCGTTACCCGCTCCTTGAAGATCCACCATTGCGGCCGACCACGAATGAGCCACGTTGCGGCGTTCCGGTACGGCAAACTGAGCCTTGCGTTTTTGAATGACTATTGTAGTATCTGTTTCCAGTTTGATCGTCTGATTACGGGGATTCAGGGAGATCACGACGGGGGAGTCCTGGCGTCGAGGACGGGACGCTGTAGCAGGAAACGGCGTAGCGCCGCCTGTGAATGTCCATGACGCTTTCATTTTTTCTCAACCTGCCATACACCGCGTAGCTCCCATCGTGTCCTAGCTGGACCGCTCGAGGAACCGGTCCGGCCCCGAATCATGCGTGTGCTCAGCCAGAGTCAAGAAATTCTGCCGCAGCATCAGCAGTAGGGGGAAGAAATGGGAATCAACGTACTGGTCTCTGACAAGATGAATGTGTCCCGTTACGCGCTCACCGCACTGCTTGAACAAGGCAACGAAATCCAGGTCGTCGGCTCGGTGGGGGGCAATCTCGATGCGCTCGAGTACGCCGATACGCATCAACCGGATGTCGTGATCTTCAGCTTCGACGGCGCGGACGGCAACGTCATCACCATAGCCGAGAAGATCACAGGGCTTCCGGGGTGCCGATGCCTACTGCTCGCCGAATCGTTCACCCGATCCGTCGTACGCCAGGCATTCACCGGAAAGATCGCCGGCATAGTGCAGCAGAGCGCGTCCCCGTACCGCTTTTTCGAAGCTGTCCATCGGGTGCACCAGGGGGAAAGGGTCTTCGACGCGGAGTTGACCGTGGCGGCACTGGGAAACAGTGACTGCCCGCTGTCCAAGCGGCAACTCTCCGTGCTCGAACAGCTCGCCCGAGGCGACACACTCAGCGAAATAGCGGCGCAGTTACACATCTCCGACGGAACCGTGCGGAACTACCTCCTGTCCGCGGTGACGAAGTTGGGTGCGCGCAACCGGATCGACGCACTGCGCATCGCGCAGGAATCACACTGGATCTGAGATGTACATCCCCTGACGACACGGGTAATTACGTCAGAACATTCCAGCGCTTATTGATGGGAACTTTCGGGGGCCTCCTTTGTGCGCCGCGCTGACCTGCGCCGATGCGCAGCGCCCGGAGAAACTGTATGAGTTCCCATCAATATTTACGGAAGGCCGATCATGGCGGATGTTTCTTCTCGGAGTTCAGACCTGATCATCGCCATCGCGATGGCCGATATCGCCATCATTCTCGTCGCCGGCTCGATCATGGGCCGGCTGGTCCGATACATGCGCCAGCCGCCCGTCATCGGAGAGATCATCGCCGGTATCGCCCTGGGCCCGAGTCTCCTCGGTCTGCTGCCCGGAGATCTCCCTGCCCATATCTTCCCGAACGAGGTACGGCCGTACCTGTCGGCGATAGCACAAGTCGGGCTGCTCGTCTTCATGTTCTGTATCGGTTGGGAATTCGACAAGAGATTGCTGCGGGGGCGGCATGGCACCGTGGCAGCGGTCTCGATCGTCTCGCTCGTGTTCTCCTTCGGCCTGGCCGTCGGACTCGCGGCGCTGCTGCACGACCGGCACGACAGCGTAAACGGAAACCACATTCCCTTTACCGCGTTCGCGCTTTTCATGGGCGCGGCGATGTCGATCACTGCTTTTCCTGTCCTGGCCCGGATACTGACCGAACATCGGATGGTGGGAACGCGGGTCGGCGCACTGGCCCTGGCCAGTGCCGCCATCAACGATGTCCTCGCCTGGTGTCTGCTCGCCCTGGTGGCGGCGATCGTGACCGCGTCCGGCAGTTCCGGGGACTTCGCGCAGACAGTGATCTTCTCCGTGCTCTACATCACGGTGATGCTGTTCGTCGTGCGCCCGCTTCTGTCCCTACTCATACGCCGCTGGGCCCGCGACCGGATGCCACCGCAGCTCATCGTGGTACTCGTCGCCGGGCTGTTCCTGTCCTCGTACGCGACGACATGGATCGGGATCCACGCGATATTCGGCGCGTTCGCCTTCGGCTTCATCATGCCGCGCGAGCCGCGCGGCGTGCTCGGCGAAGGAGCGAAACGGCAGTTCGGCGGGATCAGCCTGGTGCTGCTACCGGTCTTCTTCATCGTCACCGGACTGAACGTCGACATCAGCGCGCTGTCCGGACGTGACCTGATCGAACTGGCCGCCATCATCGTCGTCGCCTCCGCCGGCAAGCTGATCGGCGCCTCGATTCCCGGGAGACTGGCCGGGATGTCGTGGAGAGAGGCCGGCACTCTCGGCCTCCTGATGAACACGCGCGGCCTCACCGAGCTGATCATCCTGAACGCGGGCGTCAGCCTCGGCGTCCTGGACAGCCGGATGTTCACCATGATGGTCGTGATGGCGTTGTTCACGACCGCGCTCACCGGGCCGTTCCTTCCCAAGGCTCCGGCACGCGTCGACCAGGCCGGCTCCCGAGCCCGCTCGGAGGAGCTGGCCGCCGCGACCCCGTCGGTGTAAGCCGCACACAAGGCGATCGCCGCCATGGCATGAATGCCATGGCGGCGATGCGCCGGACAGAGCTGATCGGTCCGTCAGTCCAGCAACAGTTCGGGTGAGTGCAGATCCAGCCAGACGTGCAGGTCGAGCACGCGCTCGAGGTTGGACCGTTCCGCCATCGACATGGCCGCCGGATCCTGCGACCCGATCTGCTGCGCCCAAGCGCGGTCGACCAGCGCGAACACCTGCGCGTCCGGTTCCGCCACCAGCTCCTTCAGCTGTTGCTGCAGATGAGCGGCGTACCCGGGATTCTGCGGCGAGGGGAACGGGCTCTTGACCCGCTCCACCACCGACCGTGGCATGACATGCGCCGCGGCCTGTCGGAGCAGGCTCTTCTCCTGGCCGTCGAAGGACTTCATCGCCCACGGCGTGTTGTAGACGTACTCGACGAGCTGATGACTGCAGAACGGCACCCGCACCTCGAGCCCGACAGCCATCGACAGCCGGTCCTTGCGGTCGAGCAGCGCACGAACGAATCGCGTGAGATGCAGATGGGTCGTCATGCGCATGAGCTGGTCGAGCTCGGACTCCCCTTCGAGATGCTCGACCTCGGCGCGCGCCGTCGCGAACTGGTCGGCGGTGTAGGCCGCCACGTCGAGCCGCGCCCGCAGGCCGGGTTCGATGTGATCGGTCCGTGCCGCGAGACTCATCGGAGGGATGAACATCATCCACGGGAAGGTGTCCCCGCGCAGCGCCTGCGGGTGATGGAACCAGGGGTAGCCACCGAACAGCTCGTCGGCCGACTCGCCCGACAGCGCCACCGTCGAATGCTCCCGGATCGCCTTGAACAGCAGGTACAGGGAACTGTCGAGGTCCCCGAACCCGTTCGGGATGTCCCGGGCGCCGACCGTTGCGCGACGCACCCAAGGGTCCGATATATCGGAGGGGTCGAGCATCACGTTCCGGTGCTCGGACCCCACATGTGCCGCGACGTCACGGACGAACGGCGAGTCGGGGGTCTCGCGCATCTCGTCCGGGACGAAGTTCTTCTCCTGGCCGACGAAGTCCACCGAGAAGCTGCGCACTTGCTCGCCGCGCATGCCGAGCCGCTCCGCCGCCAACCCGGTGATCGCGCTGGAGTCCAGACCGCCCGAGAGCAGGACGCACTGCGGCACATCCGAGATCAGCTGCCGGTCGACGATGCCGGTGAGCAGTTCCCTCGTCCGGGCCACGGTGTCCTCGCGGCTGTCGGTGTGCTCGACCGCGCGCAGGCGCCAGTAGGTCCGTTCCCGCAACCCGCCGCGGTCCACGTTGATCAGAGTGCCGGGCACCACCTCGTGCATGCCCTTCCACAGCGCCCAGCCCGGGGTCTTGGTCTGCGCGACCAGTTCCCTCAGCCCGTCGGTGTGGACCGCCTTGCGCACCAGGGGGTTCGCCAGGATCGCCTTGGGTTCGGAGCCGAACAGCACCCCGTCGGGTGTCGGGTAGTAGAAGAGCGGTTTGATCCCCATGCGGTCGCGCACGAGAAGCAGCTTCTGGCCGCGCTCGTCCCAGACCGCGAACGCGTACATCCCGTCCAGGTGGTCGACGACGCTCTCGCCCCACTGGAGGTAACTGCGGAGCACGACCTCGGTGTCGCTCTCCGTCCGGAACGGGTGACCCATCGCCTTGAGCTGATCACGTAGTTCCCGGAAGTTGTAGATCTCCCCGGAGTAGACCAGGACGATGTCTCCGGTCGGTGTGCTCACGCTCATCGGCTGCGCTCCGCCGGGCAGGTCGATGACGGCGAGGCGCCGATGCCCCAGCCCGACATGTGTGCGCATATACGTGCCCCGACCGTCCGGCCCGCGACAGGCCATCGTCTCGGTCATCGCATCGAGCACGTCACCCCGGTGCGTCAGATCGGCTTCGAACGAAACCCAGCCTGCAATCCCGCACATCTCACGTCCTCTTTTTCCTGATGCCTTTTGAAATAAAGCAAGAACGCACGAATACGGCCAAGCTAGCATCGAAGTTTTTACGCGACAATGTTCGTTCTACCCCGGCCGGTGTGGATTTTCCACAGGGGTGGAATGCTAGAATCAGGCCACCAATATGGAGGATGGAATGCCCGCAGAACCGCCCCGCGCCAAGGCCGTCGGCCGGCCGCCTCAATTGTCGCTCGACGTCATCATCGCCGCGGCGGATCGCATTCTGCAGACCGAGGGTGCCGAGAAACTCTCGATGCGGCGCCTGGCGACCGAATTGAACAGCGCGCCGATGGCGCTCTATTACCATGTGCGCGACAAGGATGAACTGCTCCTGCTCCTGATGGAGACGCAGGCCCGGCGCATACCCCGCCCGGAGCTGCCGGAAGATCCCCGTGAGCGGCTGATCGAGGTGTCGATCATGCTCTACGAGCTGCTCGCCGACCGGCTGTGGATCGTCCAGGTACTGACCAGCGACGACCTGATCGCCCCGTCGGCCCTCTGGTTCGTCGAGGAGATGATCGGCGCCACGGTGGACTACGGCCACACTCCGGAACAGGCCGTATACATCTACCGCACGATCTGGTACTCGATCGTCGGCGACTTGATCATCCGCGTGAACGGCAAGCGCCGGCGCAGCCGGACCGCAGGACCGACCTATGAGGACCAGGTCGTCGCCGGTCTGATGAGCGGCACGCACCCCCAGCTGACCGCGGTCGCCGACCGATGGGCCGAACTCAACGCCCGTGACACGCACCGGCGGGGCCTGGCGGCGATCATCGACGGACTGCTGCGGTCGGACGAGACCGCGGACGACCAGTAGTTCGGCAGCCTCACGGAGCGGACGGCCAGGGGACCGACAATTTCTCGGACGCCGTCCGTGCGTATGCCGTGAGCAGTTCGATGACCGAGTCGCGGTGCTCGTCCAGGTAGAAATGGCCACCCTCGAAAGTGCGGATCTCGCACGCTCCGTCGGTGACCTCGCGCCACCCCTGGGCTTCCACCGAAGTGATCTCGGGGTCCCGATCGCCGTACAGCACCGTGACCGGAGTCCGCAGGCGCGCGCCGGGCGACGGCCGATACGTTTCACTCAACCGGTAGTCGCTCCGGATCATGGGCAGGAACGTCTGAACGAGCGGGGCGTTGTCGAGGATGTCGAGCCGTGTCGCGTCGGTGCGGCGCAGTTCCTCGATCAGCTCTTCGTCACTGCCGAGATGAATCCGGCCCGCCCGTGTCAGGGCCGGGGCCGGATGCCCGGACACGGCAAGACCCATCGGCGGGTCACCCGCCGCCGTGAGATGCCGGGCGATCTCATACGCGACGATGGCCCCCATGCTGTGCCCGAACAGGATCGTCGGGATCGGCGGCCCGTCGAGCGGCAGGTCTTTTGCCAATACGCCGGCGAGTCGTTGCATATCGTCCGGCACCGGTTCGGCATATCGATCCTCCCGGCCCGGGTACTGGACGGCGAAGAATTCGATATCCCAGGGCGCAGCCTGGGCCCACGACCGGTAATAGCTCGCGCTTCCGCCACCATGCGGAAAGAGCAGTACTCGGGCCCGGGCATAGGGCCGGGCCGCGATTCGACGGAATGTGCTGGAACGCCGGTCCCGCGACAAAGGATCGATCAGCATATCCACTCATTCACTCGCTACCGGTGCCATGGAAATGTTCCAGAAGTCGGCGTAGCGACCACTTCGGCTCAGGAGCTCGTCGTGGCTGCCCTCCTCCACGATGCGGCCGCCTTCCAGGAAGAGGACGCGGTCGGCACGTTGCACGGTCCGCATCCGGTGCGCGACCGTCACCACGGTCCGCCCCGCCATCAGGCGCTCGATGCCCTCGTGGACCGCCGCCTCGTTCACCGGGTCGAGGGCGGATGTCACCTCGTCGAGCAGCACGACGGGCACGTTCTTCAGCAGCGCCCGCGCGATCGAGACGCGCTGGCGTTCACCGCCCGAAAGCAGTGCCCCGCCCTCGCCGACGTTCGCCGCCCATCCGCCGGGCAGCCGCTCGATCACCTCGTCCAGCCGTGCCGCGGTCGCCGCCGCCCGGACGTCGGCCTCGTCGGCGTCGGGACGGCCGAGGCGCACGTTCTCCTCGATGGTGCCGTCGAAGAGGTAGACGTCCTGGAAGACGATGGCGATCTGCGCCATCAGCACCTCCGTGTTGATCTCGCGCACGTCCACACCGCCCACGCGTACCGCGCCCGTGTCCACGTCGTAGAACCGCGCGAGCAACTGCAGCAGCGTGCTCTTGCCCGCACCCGAAAGTCCGACAACAGCGAGCCGCTGTCCCTGGGGGACGGTGAACGACACGTCGTCGAACACCGTGCGTTCGCCGTGCCGGAAGGTGACGGACTCGAACGCCAGGTCGTGCTGGACCGGCTGGACGGGTTCGCGAGGTTCCGGCAACGGCTCGGTGCGCAGAACCTTGTCGAGCCTCTCCAACTCGGACTGAGCGCCGCGGAGTTTGCCGCCCATGTCCGACAGCGAAAGGAGCGGATCGGCGCAGCGAGCCGCGAGCACCAGGATCGTCAGGACCTCCACCGCGCCGATGCTCCCGCCGAGCGCGAGGGAAGTCCCCAGAGCCAGCACCGCGGTGAAACCCACCTGCACCGTGAGCGTCAGGCCCACCGCACCGGGCAGCATCGCAAGGACGGTGCGGCGAGATGCCCGCTGGACCTCCTGCAACGAGTCGTCGAGGAGCTCGAAGCGTTCCCCGGTCCGGCCACCGGCTCGCAGCACCGGCTGGGCCTGCAGGAACTCGATGACTCGCCCCGAGGCCTCCTTGTCGCGTTCGTGGCGGTCCGCGTCGGTGCCGGCCATCGAGCGGGCGGTCCACACCTGGATCGCCGCCACGACGGGAGCGGCGATCAACGCGGCCAACCCCAGCTGCCAGTTGAAGGCGATCATCACGGCGACGATCGTCAGGGGGGTCACCAGGGCGGAGACGAACGGTCCCAGCAGGTGCGCGGCCACGCCCATCGCCTGCAGCAGGCCGCGGCTGGCCATGACGGACACCTCGCCGACCCGCGAGGCGTTGTACCAGCCGATGGGCAGCCGGGCCAGGTGCTCGCCGAGGCGGTAGTACATGCCGTGCAACATCTTGGTTCCGACGCGCATGCCGGACAGATCGCTGACGTAGCGCAGCACGGCGTAGACCGCGACCGTGGCCCCGAACGCGATCAGCCACGGCACGGCGTCGTCGGGCGTGCTGCCGAACAGTTCCCGCAGCACCGGAACCAGCAGCGCGTAGGAAAGACCCTCGAGCACCGCGGTGATCGTCATCAGGGCCACGGTGCGGCGCATCGCCTGGGCGTACTCGGGTCCGAGTACGCGTAGCAGCGTTCGAATCATCGGAGCTCGCCTCCTTGGGATCGCCAGAACGCGGCGAACTTTCCGTCCCGCGTCAGCAGTTCGGCGGGCCTGCCGCGCTCGACGATCGACCCGTTCTCCAGCATCACGACGGTGTCGGCGTCCGCGACCGTTTCCAGACGATGGGCGATGACCATGATCGTCCGGTCGCCGCCCAGCGTCGCAAGAGCCTGGCGGATCGCCTGTTCGGTCTGCGGGTCGGCGAAGGCAGTCGCCTCGTCGAGCACCAGGACGGGCGTGTCGGCCAGCAGCGCGCGGGCGAGAGAGATCCGCTGAGCCTCGCCGCCCGACAGCTTGACGCCCTCACCGATCACCGTCTCGTAGCCATGCGGCAGTTCGAGAATCCGGTCATGAATATGCGCGAGCCTGGCAGCACGCTCCACGTCGTCGCGCTCGGCGTGCGGCACCGCCAGCGCGATGTTGTCCGCGACCGACGCGCGCAGCAGGCGGACGTCCTGGAAGACGAAGGAGACCATGCGGTAGAGCTGCCGGCTGCCGAGCTCGCGCAGATCGACACCGCCAAGGACGACCGAGCCGTGGTCCGGGTCGAAGAACCGCGGCAGCAGCTGGACCAGCGTTGACTTGCCGCTTCCTGACGGCCCGACGACCGCCGTGAAGGTGCCCGGTTCGAGCACCAGGTCGATCCCGCACAGCACCTCGCGATCGTCCTCGTAGCCGAAGCGGACGTCACGCAGTTCCACCCGGTGCCCCTGGGGCGCCACCGGATGCGCAGGCTCCGGCAGCGAGTCGACCGCGAGGACTTCCTCGATCCGGCCGACCGCGCGGCCCGCGGCCTGCATGTCGTCGAAGCCGTGGCCCAGGGCCGCCACCGGAGCGGTCAGTCCCAGGCCGAGCAGCAGGAAGGGCAGCAGGTCGGCCGGGGCCAGGCTCCCGGACGTGATCAGAGACGTACCTCCGATCAGGACGACCAGCAGCACGAACGGCGGTGACAGCGCCAGCTGCATCCCGGCGGCGACAAGGGACATGCCGCGCACCCACCGGAAGAAGGTACTGACGAAGTCGTCCACGGCGGTGAGGAACTTTCCGTGGGCCCGCTCGGAGCCACCGAACGCCTTGACCACCGAGATGCCTTGCACGAACTCCACGACGGAGCTCGCGATCCGTCCCATGGCCGCGTCGAACTCCTCCTGCTCGCGCGTCCTCGCGGGGAGCATCAGCAGCGGGACCAGCGCGATGGCCATCACCACCGGGATCAGTGTGATCAGCGTCAGCCGCCAGTCGATGGTGAACAGGTAGATCAGCGACGCCAGCGGTACGACGAACGCGGAGACGAGCTCGCCGGGCGCGTGGGCGATGAGGGGGTGCACGGCACTCACGTCCTCCCCCACCACCTTGGCCAGTTCGCCGGTCCGGCGCCGGGAGAACCAGCCGATCGGCACGCGTCCAAGACGTGCGGCCAGTTGCCGGCGGAACGTCAGTTGCACCTGGCCGTCGAGCACATGCCCGAGTCCCGAGGACGCGGCCGTGAACAACAGCCGCACGAACAGACCGGCCGCACCCGCGAGCACGACCAACCAGACGTGATCCTCATCGATCGGGCCGGGCGCCAGCAGGGTGCGCCCCAGCTCGACGACGGCCAGCAGTGGTGCCAATCCCGCGAGAGCGCCGACCACCTGCAAGGTCGCTACGACCACGAAACTCCGGATATGAGGACGGAGCAGTTTTGACAGGGTCTGCTCCCCCACGGACTCGGAAGCTAACGGCGGCGTGGACGGCTCCCCCGCCCCAGCAGCGTCGATCGCGCTCATCTCTCTCCAATCGTACGCGTACAAATACTGTACTCGGCCGCGAGCCCGGCGGGCTAGAGATCGGCGATTGTCAGCCTCTCCCCGGGTTCCGGTTCGGCTGCTTCGGGATAGCCGAGGGCCTCGGTGAGCCCCTTCCAGGCACGGGCGACGGTCAGCTGGCGCTGCTGACCGCGCAACGGGTCGGTGCCCGCCTCGACGCGCTCGCGCAGCTCATCCATGACGGTCAGCACCCCGTCCCCCCACACGTCCTGGACGGCGGCCGCCCAGGTGGGCGTCTCGGCCGCGCCCACGTAAGCGCCGGTCGGACCGAGATCGTCCGACGGCAGGCGCAGCACCGGGCTCCAGATCACCGGACCATGGGTGTTGGCCAGCATCAGGTTGCCCGCGTCGGTGCCGATGGTGATCCGGTGCAGGAACAGGCTGGTGCTGTCATCCCCCGCCTGCATCCGGTTCTCCACCCGCAGCGTCAGCGGGACACCCGCGATCTGCGCGTCCACACTGACCAGCGGACGACCGGCATGGCCGGCGACCGGGGCGATCGACCATGGCCGCAGCCCGTCGAAGATCTCGGCGAGGATGTCGAGCAGATCGAAGGAGACCTGCACCGCGCACATGGCGTCGACGAACACCGGCTTGCGCAGCTGGACCAGCTTGCGAGCGGCCGAGGTGAAGCGTCGGACCGGTTCGAGATGCGGGTAGAAGGTGTTCAGCAGGTACTGGGCCCCGGCCCCGCGCGCCACCCGCAGGCAGTCCGCCAGCTCGTCCGGATGCACCGGATGCTCCTGCAGCACATGGATCCCGCGTTCGAGCAGGGCCTTGGCCAGTTCGGCGCCCCGCCCGCCGCCGACCGCCGTCGAGACCACGACACAGGCCGCGTCGACGTCGCCGGGCAGCTGCTCGACCGCGTCGTACAGCGGTACGCCGTACTCCTCGGCGAGCGCCGCGGAGCGGGCACTGCCCCGTGCCAGGATGCCGACGAGCCGGAAGCGCTCGGGCGCACGGGCGAGAGCCGCGAGGTAGATCTGGCCGAAACGCGTGCCGCACACGACGACGCGCATCGGGCGGGTCATCGGCGCTCCACCGGCTGCGCCGTCAGAATCTCCGTCAGGCGCGTCACGTTCGGCGGCTGCAGGCAGC
Organism: Streptomyces sp. NPDC033180; assembly: GCF_055577645.1. Lineage (NCBI taxonomy): Bacteria > Bacillati > Actinomycetota > Actinomycetes > Kitasatosporales > Streptomycetaceae > Streptomyces > Streptomyces sp. NPDC033180. Next base: position 805,265 of record NZ_JBVIPU010000001.1, read on the forward strand.
TGAAGTGATCGCCCGGAACGTCGAGCACCGTCACGTCCCCCAGGCACGCACCGCGCCAGAAATCGCTCGTGTCCTCCCGCAGGCCGGGGATGACGTGTGCGGGTTCGACCGGGCGCAGGAAGGTGACGTCCCCCGCGTACGGGAGCGGATCGTAGCTCGCCACCGCGTCGAGGAGCCGCGCGAAGACGGCGTGCATCGCGGCGACCTGCTCGGGGTCGCCCAGCGCGCGATGCAGTTCCGCTCGCCGTTCGGCCGCGTCCCGCTGCCCGAGGGCGCGGAACCATGCCGCGACCGGTTCGAGCTGGTCATCGCCCGCCAGTCTCCCGATGGCGCCGTCGGCCAAGGCGGTCGGCGAACCGGCCAGCGCGGTCGTCAGAGCCCGGCCGACCGCTGCCTCGGCGGGCCAGCCGAAGGCCGCCGGGTCGGCGCCCATCACCCGGGTGAAGGCATAGTCGACCATCAGGTCGTCGTGCAGCAGGTAGGGAACGCGGTAGCTGGACACCAGGGTCAGCCGCCGCACCGTCACGTCCGCCTCGCTCAGGGCGCGGGCCAGCTCCAGGGCGACCGGGCCGCCGAGGCAGTGGCCGATGATCTCGACGCTGTCGTGCCCGGCGGCCCGCACCTCGCGGGCGTATCCGATGGCCAGTTCCTCGATGAGGTCCGGTGCGGCGAGGCCGAGGTAACGATCGCTGTCGGACGCGGCGAGGCCCAGCAGTGGTGCGTCGGCCCCGAGTTCGGTGATCAGCGCCCGGTACGGCAGCAGCGTGCCCGATCCGTCGTGCACCAGCAGCCGCACCGGTCCCGACCCGGATCCGGCCAGCGGGATCAGCGACGACGTCCGAGCCGCCGCGGCCGGCTCCGTGGCCCGCGCCGAAGCGGCGCCGGACTGCAGCCACAGTGCCAGGCCGGCGACGGTGGGGGTGTCCAGCAGAGCGCGCAGCAGCATGTCGAACGTGACGTGCGCGGCCTCGGGGACGAGTTCGCGTACCCGCCCGACGAACTGCGCCGCCAGCAGGGAGTCCCCGCCGGCGTCGAAGAATCCGGCTTCGCGGCTCGGCGGCTCGGCACCGAGCACCTCGGCCCACAGCTCGGCGATCCGTCGCTCGAAGCCCGGACGCGGTGGCTCGGCGGCCTCGTTCTGCGGCGCGGTGGGCGCCGGCGCCGTCGCCAGCAGCCTCTTGCGGTCGACCTTGCCGTTCGGGGTCAGCGGCAGCGTCTCGACGAGACGCACCCGCACGGGAACCATGTGCGGCGGCAGCCGGTCGGCCACCCATCCGATGAGCTCCGCGGCCTCGACGGACCCGGACTGCTGCCGCACGATCACGAAGGCGACCAGAGCCCGCTCGAACGCGCTGCTGCCCGCCGCCAGTACCACCGACGTGCCGACCATCGGGTGCTCGCCGAGCACCGCCTCGATCTCGCCGAGTTCGATCCGATGTCCGCGGATCTTGACCTGCTGGTCGGCGCGGCCGAGGAACTCGATCTCGCCGGACGGCAGATAGCGGCCGAGATCGCCGGTGCGGTAGAGCCGCTCCTTCGTCTCCGGGTGCTGGACGAATCGCTCGGCGGTGCGCTCCGGGTCGTTGAGGTAGCCGGCGGCCAGGCCGATGCCCGCGATGTACAGCTCCCCGGTGACCAGGTCGGGCCGGTCGCGCAGCGCGGTGTCGAGCACGTGGAACCGCTGGTTGGCCAGGGGGATCCCGTACGGAATGCTGCGCCAGTGCGGTTCGACGGTCCTGACGGGGTGGTAGATCGACCAGATCGCCGCCTCCGTCGCCCCGCCCAGGCTGACCAGCTCGGTGTCGGGCAGGTGCCGTCCGGCGTGGCCGGGCAGGGTCAGTGGTATCCAGTCGCCCGACAGCAGCGCCAGCCGCAGCCTCTGGAGGCCGGCGGGCTTGGCGGGTTCGGCGTCGAGATAGTGCAGCAGCATCTGCAGCTGCGCGGGGACCGAGTTCCACAGCGTCACTCCGTGCTCGGCCACCATCTCGGCCCAGTGCGAGGGGTCGCCGCGGCGCGCGGGGTCCGGCAGCACCAGGGCGGCGCCGACGGCCGGCGGGCCGAACAGGTCGTAGACGGACAGGTCGAAGCTCAACGCCGCCAGCCCCAGGACGCGATCGGAGTCACCGACGCCGAAGCGCTGGTTGATGTCGAGCACCGTGTTGAGGGCGGCGCGGTGACTGATCATCACCCCCTTGGGCACGCCGGTCGAACCGGAGGTGTGCATGACGTAGGCGAGTTCCCCGGGTGCCACCTGGGGGCCTGCGGGGATCTCGGCCACCGGGAGCGGCCGTGCCCCCGCCACGGCCACCGCCCGGACACCCTCGGGGAGTTCGCCGGTCGCGGCGTCGGCGACGACGGCGAATCCGGCGCCGCTGTCGGTGAGGATGCGATCGCGCCGGATCCTGGGCTGGCCGGAGTCGACCGGCACGTACACACCGCCCGCGAGCAGCACGCCGAGCACCCCGACGGCCTGGTCCCGGCACTTGTCGATCAGAACGCCGACGAAGTCACCGGGGCCGCACCCCGCGGCCCGGAGCTGCTCGGCCACCGCGGCGGCGCCTCCCAGCCACTGCCCGTACGTCAGCGACCCGGCCGTGTCGATCACCGCGACCCGGTCGGGGAACGCGCGCGCGTAGGCGACGAGCGGATCGTGCAGCAGGCCATCCGGGGCCGGCGCCGCCGTCGCGTTCACCGTGGCGCGAAGGGCGCGCTGCGGTTGAGGCAGCGGCTGCGGATCCACCGCGGTCCACGGCTCGACGCGCTCGGCGAGCCGGTGCAGCAACGACTCGAACGCGGCGAACATGTCGTCCACCATGCCGTCGGGGAACATCCCCTGCCGCACGTCCCAGTTCGCGTCCAGGCCGCCGTACTGGTCGCCCACCTGGCAGTCGATCCACACCTGCGGCGTCTGGCTGATCCCGTACGACGGCCGCGGCTTCCTGCCCGCCACCGACACCGCGTCGCCCCCGACACCGATGCTGCCGGTGAACACCACCGGAAGCATCGCCTCCTCGCGCCCGCGGCGCCGGGCGATCTCACGCAGTACTTCGACCCCGCTGTACAGCCGGTGATCGAGGTCGTCGAAGACGCGCTCGCCCAGTACGCGGGCGCGTTCGGCGAAGCTCGTCCTGTCCTCGCGGTCGACGGCGAGAAGGCTCAGCGAAGTGAAGTCGCCGAGCAGCCGGTCCACGTGCGGGTGCAACGGCAGGCGGTTGAGCACGGGCAACCCGACACAGAATCGTTCGGTGCCGCTCCAGCGTCCGATCGTCTCCACGTACGCCGCGAGCACCGCGTTGGCCGGCGTGATGCCCTGCTCGGCGGCGCGGGCCTTCAACGCCTGCCACACGCCGTTGTCCAGCGTCGTCGTCAGACGGCGAAAGCGCGGTGCCGTCGTGGCCGGATCGTGGTCATCGCGCAGCGGCAGCACCGGTGGTCCGGGCAGCTCGTCGACGCGGTTCCACCAGTACTCGCGGTCGCGCGCGTACTGGCCGGTGTCCCTCAGGCGGCGCTCGGCGAGAACGTAGTCCCGGTAGGTGGCGTCGATCTCGGGCAGTTCGCAGTCCGGCCGCTGATAGCGACGGTCCAACTCGGTCAGCACCTGCTGCATGCTGAGCCAGTCCAGAGCCATGAAATCCACCGACAGGTGGAGGACGCAGCGATCGGCGGCCAGGGTCAGGCGCAGCTCGTACATGGGGCGCTCGCCCGTGGGGTGCACGGTGTGCGACAGCTCGTCGCGCACCTTGGTGAGCGCCCTCTCGACCTCGTCACCGGACGCTCCACGCAGGTCGGCGACCGCGATCCGGGTGTCGCTCAGCTCGGGCAGGACGCGTTGCGTGCCGTCCTCGCAGATGACCGTCCGCAGGGCGTCGTGGCGTCGCACCAGGCCGTCCCACGCCTCTTGCAGCCGGTCCGGCTCCAGGCCGGCCGGGTAGTCGAGCTCCTGATAGATGTGGCAGGAGACGCCGCCGTAGCCGAAGGCCGGATTGCGGCCGAAAAGGTAGGCGGCCTGGATGTCGGTCAACGGGAAGGGCTGTTCCCGTGCTTCGGGTCCGGCCCGCCACACCGCGTCGCCCTGGGGGCTCGCCCCGGTGTCGGCCATGACGGCCAGCAGCTCCGCTTTGTGGCGCCGCAACTCCGCAAGCCGCCGGTCGTCCATGACGCCTTGGGGAGCGCGGAATCGCAGCTGCTCGCCCTCACGCCACAGGCGGATCCCGGCGCTGGAGAACTCCTCGAGCAGTTCGTCGGCGTTCACACCGCACCCTCTTCGAAATCGTCAGCGGCACGGAGCTGGTCGATCAGCGCGCTCAGCCCCGCGACGGTCGGTGTGCGCATGACGTCGCGCATGGGCAGTTCGATACCCCAGGTGCCGCGTACCTCCGCGACGAAGCGCGTCGCGATCAGGCTGTCGCCGCCGAGCCTGAAGAAGTTCTCGTCCCGGCCCACCGATTCCAGGCCGACCAGCTTCGTCCACCGCTCGGCGACGAATGTCTCGGTGGCGCCCCTCGGCGGATCGCCCACGTCACGCGGACGGTCGACGGACTGTTCGAGGATGATCTGCACCTGCCGCCGGTCGATCTTTCCGTTGGTGCTGAGCGGCAACGCGGGCAGCACGGCGAAGTGGGCAGGGACCATGTGTTCCGGCAGCCGGTCGGCCGCCCAGCGGTGCAGCCCGGCCGCGTCGAACCCGGTGGCCGTATCGGGCCGGTCCGCGCAGAGCAGGATCTCGCCGCCGGGCTCTGTACGCAGGACCCGGATGTGGGACAGGCCCGCCTCGGCGCAGGCTCGCTGCCACCGGTCGGAGCCGTACAGCCAGGCGGTTCGGGGACGACCTGCCGCGAACCTCCCCGCACGCGCCTCCAGCGGCAGGGCGGTCACGAGCCCGAGCGGCGTCGGGTACGCGCGTTCGAGCACGTAGAGGCGTCCGCCCGGAGCGAGCAGCAGGGCCAGGGTGGCCACGGCCACTTCCGGGTCCGGCATGCGATGCAGGGCGTTGTTCGCCACGACGGTGTCGTAGGCGTGGAGATGCTGCACGGCGACGGCGTCAGCGGCCTGCCATGCGGTCCGGGTGCGGTGCCCCTGCTCTTCCAGCAGTGTCCGGGTCCTGGCCAGCGCCGGTTTCGAGGAGCCGAGCAGGGTGTACTCGACCGTGTCGGATCCGAGTTCGGCGAGCAGCCGCGCGGCGCCGCGGCCACCGCCCACGTCCCACTCCGCGACCTGCGGGCACGAAGCGGCCTCGCCGCTTCGTGCCCGCAGGTCCCGCGCGAGGGCGCCGAGACAGGCGGCCGTCGCCGGCATCAGATCGCTGAGTGCCTCCGGGGCCAGCACCGGATCGTCCAGCAGAGCGGTGGCGTCGGCGTCGCCGGACATGATGGCCGACATGAGCGGCCCGGCCCATTCCAGCGCGGCGGCGACGGCCTCGAAGCACGTCCCCTTGGCGGCCTCACGAGCCAGTCCGATCCACGTCGTACTGGTGACTTCGTCCCATCTGGCACCGCGCAGGTACACCTCACCGGCACCACGGACGAGGACGCGGCGTTCGGCGAGGTACTCGAGCCAGATGTCCACCACCGGGCGCTGTTCGGCGCAGACCGAGGGGTGGACGCCGTCGGTTCCGATCAGCGGTGCGACGACTTCGGCCAGCAGCACCTCCACCAGCTGGTGCTCGTGCAGATGCGGATCGGGCACGACCGCGGCGGCGGGCGGCAGGAACGCGTTCCTCGTGTGGTCCGCGTCCTCGCCCGGGACCCGGTCCGGCGCCGACGACCGCTCGACCACGGCGGCGACCAGTTCCCGGCGCCCTTCGGTGACCGGAACGACCACGGCCTGCGCCACCTCGGGATTCCCCTGCAGGCAGGCCTCGACCTCGCCCAGCTCGACCCTGAAGCCGTTGATCTTCACCTGGTGGTCGAGGCGCCCGAGGAACTCCAGATTGCCGTCGGGCCGGTAGCGGCCGAGGTCGCCGGTGCGGTACCAGCGCTCGCCCTCGTACTCGGGGAAGCGTGCCGCGGTCAGCTCGGGATCGCCCCGGTAGCCGAGAGCGACACCGGTGCCGCCGATCCAGAGTTCGCCGGGGACCCAGTCCGGGCAGTCCCTGCCCCGTCCGTCCACCACCCGGAACTTCTGGTTGCGCAACGGCTTCCCGTACGGGATCGATCGCCAGCCTGCCGGGACCTCGGTGACCTCGTACGAGTTCGACCAGATCGCGGCCTCGGTGGCGCCGCCGAGTGAGATGAACCGGCACCGGCCGTCCGTCGCCCGGGCCAGCCGTTCGGGCAGGTCGAGCCCGATCCAGTCGCCGGAGAGCAGGGCCAGGCGCAGCGTAGCGGGGAGCGCGGATCCGTCCGCCGCGGTCAGCAGCATCTCGAGCAGGGCCGGGACGGTGTTCCAGACGGTCACCCCATGCCGTGCGCACAGCGTCAGCCACTCGGTGGCGTCGCGCCGCCCGGACTCCGGCACCAGGACGGCGGCGCCGCCCACCGCGAGGAAACCGAAGATGTCCCACACCGAGAGGTCGAAGTCCAGGGCGGACACCGCGAGGACCCGGTCGCCGCCCCCGATCCGGAACCGCTCGTTGAGGTCCTCGACGGTGTTGACCGCGGCGCGGTGGCTGACCTCGACCCCCTTGGGCAGACCCGTCGAGCCCGAGGTGAAGATCACGTACGCGGTGTCCTCCGGTCCGGCCGGCGCCGGTGCGCTCAGCGGCTGCGCGCGTATCGCCGTGTCGATCGCGAGGACCTCGACACCGGAGTCGGCCGATTCCAGAAGCCCGCTGCCGTCGAGAACGATCTCGGCGCCGCTGAGCTCCAGGATGCGGGCGCGTCGCTCCGCCGGCTGGTCGACGCCGACGGGCACGTACGCCGCGCCCGCGGCAAGCACCCCGAGCACCGCCGCGATCTGCTGGGCGCCCTTCGGCGCGACCACGGCCACGTACGATCCGCGGCCGACTCCGCGCCGCGCCAGCGCGCCCGCGATGCTGAGCGCACGGTGAGCGACCTCGTCGTGAGGCATCGATTCACCGTCGCCCCACAGCAGGGCGGGCTGCCCGGCGCGCTCGGCGGCCCGCTCGAAGAACGCCGTGTGCAGAAGGTTGTCGGTCACCGCGCGGGTTTGCGAGTTGGCCGCCTCCCGCGTCGTCCGCTGCTCGGCCGGCAACGGCATCTCCGGTGGCGCGGCCTCCCAGTCACCGTGGAGCAGTTCGCGGACCAGCGCCTCGTAGGCCGCCATCATCGTGTCGAGGACGCCGTCCGGGAACAGCTCCTCGACGGCGTCCCACACCATCCGCACGTCGCCGTCCCGGGTGCGGTAGATCTGATGGTCGAGCCAGACCTGCGGCGTCTGGGAGATCATCCAGCTCGCGTCGCCGAAGCGCTCCGCGAACTCGTCCGGGATCAGTGGCGCCGACAGGTCGAGGGAGAACACGACGGGCGCGCTGCGGGGCGAGTCCAGGTCGGCGCGGGCGAGGTCGCGCAGGACGTCGACGCCGCTGTAGGCGGCGTGCCCGATGTCCTCGTGCACCTGCTTCTGGACGGCACGGGCGCACTCCTCGAAGCCGGATCCGGCAAGGTCCACCTCGAGCAGCACCAGACCCGTGAAGTCACCCACGATCCGCTCGATCTCGGGGTGCGCGCCGAGGTCACGGTCGAACAGCGGCAGGCCGAGCAGGAAGCGCTCGTCGCCGGACCACCGGCTCAGGATCATGGCGTACGCGGTGGCGAGCACCACCGACGGTGTCAGGCCCGCCTTGTTCCCCCGCCCCTCCAGGGTGAGCCACTCGTCCGCCGTGAGATCGAAGTGGCGACGGACGAACCGCGGAGCGGCGACGGCCAGGGGGTCGATCGCCAGGGGCAGCTTCGGCCCGCCCGGCAGCGACGGCACGCGCTGCTGCCAGTACGGGCGTGCCCGCTCGCTCTCCGCGCGGCGGCCCGCGGCCTGGTCCGCGAGATACCGGCCGAACGTGTAGGTGATCTCGTCGAGGCCCTCCGGGTCGTCGTACAGGGCCGTCAGCTCGACGAGCAGCAGCCGGAAGCTGGCCAGGTCGGCGACCAGGAGGTCGGTGTTGAAGTGGAGTCTGTCGACCCCGTCGGGCAGCCGGGTCAGCTGGACGTCGATGACTTCTCCGCGATCGACGTTCAACACCCGGTGCGACAGCCGGTTGCGGAGATCCAGCGCCGCGGCCCGGGCCTCGGCGACCGCGTGAGAGCGGAAGTCGTGGACGGTCAGGCCGGGCCACGGCGATTCGGGCAGGACATGGTGGGTCGCGTCGTCGGCGAAGCGCACCCGGAGCATCGGATGACGTGCGAGCAGCGCCCGCACGGCCCGCTCGAGGCGGTCCGGCTCGACCGGCCGGACCACATCGAACTCCATGTAGTTGTGACAGCCGACGCCGCCGAGAGGCTGGCCCTCGGCACGGCCGATCAGATACGCCTGCTGCACCGCGGTCAGCGGGAAGCTGCGATCCGCCTCGTCGTTGTGCTCCTCGACGTGCTCCTCGACGGCTTCCGGCGCCGGCTCCCCGCCCTCGAGGGGGGCCGCCATCTGTGACCAGGTCGACAGTCGCGGGTCGTCGGCGAGCTCCGCGAACGAGGCGTCGAGCCCCGCGCGATTGAGCCGGCTCACCAGCCGCATCAGGTCCATGGACTGCAAGCCGAGCTCAAAGAGGTTGCAGTCGTCGTCCGCCGCGGTCAGCTCGATGCCGAGCACGCCGGATACCACTTCGCGCAGGGCTTCCAGGTCCATTTTCGAACTCCCTCAGATCGCGCCGGCGCGCATGTTCGCGAAGTACTCGTTCTGGGTCGGGAGTTCCTGCACGAGCTTCTCCGCCTTCAGGCGGATGCGCTCGAACTCGCCCAGCGCCGCCCGCTCGTCGGCCATGTCGAGTGCGGGCGAGTGACGGACCTCGATACCGCCGGTGCCCAGCAGGATGCAGTTGTACGAGTACGGCGGAAGCCCGTGGTAGTACGGGTAAACGGTCTGCGCGTCCGGCACCTTGTGCTTCCAGATCTCGATGCGCTCGGCCAGCGCGTCCGGGATCGTGCGCGTCTTCGTGTCCTTCCAGTACTGGTTGTCGGCGCGCTTGGCGCCCACGTAGTGCAGCACCAGGAACTCGCGGACGCCGTCCATCACGTGCTCGATCGATTCGTTGTACAGATTGCGCAGGTGATGGTCATCGCGGCCGGCCGGGAAGTACTTGACGATCTGCTCGATGGAGTGGTGGATGAAGAAGATGCCGGTCGACTCCAACGGCTCCACGAACCCGCTCGAAAGACCGACGGCCACGCAGTTCTTCACCCAGGAGCGGCGGCTGCGGCCGATGCGCATCTTGATGTGGTTCGCCTCGGCGTCCGCTGCCGCGGGGCCTATGAACTCACGCAGCGTGCGCTCCGCCTCCTCGGGCGTGGTGTAGTCGCTGGCGTAGACGTAGCCGGAGCCGATGCGGCTGATCAGCGGGATGGTCCAGATCCACCCCGCCTCCTGGGCCGTCGCGGTGGTGCACGGCCGCATCGGCTCGCGGTCCATGTCCAGCGGCACCTGGAGTGCGACCGCGCTGTCGTTGGGCAGCGTGTCCTGGTACGACACGAAGGGCTCATCGAGCGCCTTGTTCATCAGCAGCGCGCGGAACCCGGTGCAGTCCACGAACAGGTCGCCCTCGAGCCGCCCGTGTTCGGCCGTCTGCACGTGCGAGATGAACCCGTCCTCGTCGAGCGCGATGTCCGTGACGTCGTCGGAGATGTGCCGGACGCCGCGCTGGGTGGAGTACTTCGCCAGGTACTTCGCCAGCAGGGCCGCTTCGAAGTGGTAGGCGTAGGGGAACTGCGTCCCCTGGTACTCCACGATCGTCGAACGGGCCGAGGTCTCCTCGCGCTCGTGCTCGACGAATCCCTGGTCGATCAGCTTTCCGTCGAGATAGCGGGGCGAGCGCTCGGCGTCGCACAGCGACGCCATCACGAAGCAGTCCTTGTCGAACCGGCTCGTGGTCGGGTTGCGCAGCCACCAGTCGCTGAGCGGGAACCCGTCGACCGAGCCGAGCTGCTCGAACGGGTGGTAGAAGTGATGACCCGGTTCCCGCCAGTTCTCGAACCGAACCGCCAGTTTGTAGGTCGCGTTGCAGGCCGGCATCCAGTCCTTCTCCTCCAGCCGGAGGAACTCGAAGAAGTGCCTGATGTCGCTGAACGTCGCCTCGCCGACCCCGACGGTGCCGACCCGCGCCGATTCCACGACGGTCAGGTCGATCCGGTCGCCGAACGCGGCGGTCAGGTAAGACGCCGTCATCCATCCCGCCGTACCGCCACCGACGATCACGACCCGCTTCGTCTTGCCCGGGTCCTTCGCCTGCCGGCTGTCAGCGCCACTACCAGTCATCACTGCGTACTCCTTCATCAACGCGTCAACGAAAAAATCGGGTTACGCCAGTTCCTCGGCCGCAACGAGTTGCGGAAAAAGGGTTCGCTCGGCCGCGCGCCACAGGTACGCGGCTCCGGACGAGCCCGCCGTGCCCGCCTCGCCGCCGAGGAGCGACTCCGCCACGGCGGCGTGCCGCCCCCGGCAGGTGCGCATCGCGGCGTCGTAGGCGGCCATCGCGTCGTGGATCCGCTCGACGTCCGCACCGCCACGGCCCCGGTACTCGACGAACGCGTCGTCCAGCGACTGCTCGTCGAGGCGCACGAGCAACCGGGCCCGGTCACGGTCGGACAGGCCGGCGATGTTCAGATGCCGGCGGTCCCTGGCCCCGCAGACGTACTCGATCTCGCGGAACTGGACGGACTGGAAGCCGCTCGACGTCCCGAGCGTCACGCGGATGGCGTTGAACTCATCCGGCGTCAACGCGCGGAAGACGTCGAAGTGCTGAGTGACCGCCAGCATGATGTGGGGCAGCCGCTCGAGATGTTCGCAGGCCTCGGCACCTTTCTCCTCGGTCAGCGCCTGACGTGCGAACTCCAGGTGGCGCAGGACGACCGCGAACCAGATCTCACATGCCTGGTGGGCCCCGAAGAACAGGGCACGTTCCGGGGTGTCGCGCACGCAGGCGATCTCGAGGAGCTCGTCCAGCCTGAGCCTTTCCCCGTACGCCGGACAGTGCTCGGTGTCTGACTGATCGTTCACTGCATCTGCCCCTCGCGCAGAAGCCTCTTGTCGATCTTCCCGACGGGAGTGCGGGGGAAATCGGGCACGACGACCAGGTCGTCCGGCAGCTTGTAGGCCGCGAGGCCGCGGTCGCGGATGTGCTCCCTGATCGAGCGCAGCGAGAGCGGTGCGGCCGCGGCGTCCGCGCCCGCGGCAAGGACGACGAACACGCAGACGCGCTCGTCGCGCTCCTCGTCCGGCACGCCGACGACCGCGGCGTCCCGGACCAGCGGGTGGGTCAGCACGTGGCCCTCCACCTCCTCGGCCGAGACCTTCTCGCCGAGGTGGTGGATGATGTCCTTCAGCCGGCCCTCGATGACGATGTTCCCGTCCGCTGTCATGCGGGCCAGGTCGCCCGTGCGGTAGAACCCGTCAGCGGTGAACGACCGGCGATTGGCCTCCGGCGCGGCGAAATAGCCCCGGATCGTGTACGGGCCACGGGTGAGCAGCTCGCCGGTCACGCCGGGGGCGACGTCGTTGTCGTCGGCGTCGACGATCCTGATCTCGTCGTCGGGCGACAGCGGCTTGCCCTCGGTGCCGAAGACGACCTCCTGCGGATCGTCGAGCCGCGTGTGGGTGATCAGGCCCTCACCGGTGCCGAACACGTTCATGATCCGGCAGCCGAGGTTCTTGCTGACCCGTTCCGCCGCGGCCGGCCCGAACTTCGAGCTGCCCACCTGAACGGTCATGCCGGTCATGTCGACCGGGTCGCTGAGCGCCTCTTCCGCCCACAGCAGCGCCATCGCGGGCACCAGTGCGGTGAGCGTGACGCCCTCCTTCCTGATGAGCGGGAACACCAGGCCGGGACTGGGGTTGGCGGCCAGGACGGCCGTTCCGCCGACGAGCAGCGCGCCCAGCACGCCGGGGCAGCCGAGCGCGGCGTTGTGCGGCACGGGATTCGCGGCGAGGTACACACCGTTCTCGTCGAACCCGGTCGCCTCGGCGCACGCGAGCATGTTGTAGGCGTAGTCGTCGTGGGTCCGGGGAATCAGCTTCGGCACCCCGGTGGTCCCGCCCGACAGCAGCAGCAGCGCCACCTCGGACGCGTCGACCGCCGGCAGATCCCGCGGCTCCGCGGCGGCCAGCTCGGACAGCGGCGTGTGCTCCTGTGCCTCGCCGGCTATCACGATGTGCCGCAGCCCCGGTGCGTCAGCGCGCACCTCGCGGGCCAGCTTGCGGTGGTCGAACCCCTGGAAACGGTCCGGGCCGACGTAGGCCACCGCTTCCGAGGCGCGTACCAGGTGCAGGATCTCGTCCCGGCGATGTCCGGGCAGCGCCATCACGGGGATGGCCCCGATGTGGAACATGCCGATCATGGTGGTCAGGAACTCGATGACGTTCGGCAGGTGCAGCACGACCCGGTCGTGCCTGCGGACGCCGAGCTCCAGCAAGCCGGACGCGATGCGGTCGGCCTCGTCGAGCAGCTCCGCGTAGGTGACCCGGCGTTTCATGTCCACCGCGGCGACCTTGCCCGGCTGTCGCTCTGCACTGTCGGCCACCCGCTGCCGGAGGGAGACACCCGTCCAGTAGCCGACTCGCCGGTATCTCTCCGCGAAGTCGGGTGGCCACGGCACGAACCCGTCCAGCATGCGTCCTCCTCGGTTGCGGCGCCTTCAGAGTCGGGCAGGGGCCCGGGCGCCGCATCAACCCCCGACAGAGCTTTGAAAGTTTTGGCCAGGGAGGCCGAGGGCTTGGTGAACCTCATGTCGTGAACCGAGTGCGAGCTCATGGGCGGAACTGGGTGCGGGTCATCGGGGGCGAGGAGCGCCCGACGGCGCGGCTGGTCTGCTTTCCCTATTCCGGTGGCACCGCCGCGAACTACCGCGACTGGTCATCGGCGATGCCGGCGGGCACCCAGCTGCTCGCCGTGCAGTACCCGGGCCAGGCGGACCGGATGCGCGAGGCGCCCCCGGGCGGCATCGCCGATATCGCGTCGTGCGTGGCGGCGGAGCTCGCGCGACTGGAGTCGGCCCGCTGCGTCCTGTTCGGGCACAGTCTGGGCGCGCTGGCCGCGTACGAGACCGCGAGAGCGCTGCAGGCGGACGGACGCCCCGCGCACGGCCTCGTCGTCTCGGGCTCGCTCGCACCGGGGCGGGCTCACGGCGGCACGATGCACCGGTCCTGTGACGCGGAGCTGTGGTCCACCCTGCGGGATTTCGGCGGAATCGACCCGTCGATCGCGGACGACCAAGAGCTACGAGATCTGCTGCTCCCGACCCTTCGTGCGTACATCGAGCTCAACGAGACCTACCGGCCCGCGGCAGATCAGGAGCCGCTTCGCTGCCAGGTCCGTTGCCACTACAACACCGAGGATCCGCTGGTGGACTCCGCGCGGGTCGAGCCCTGGACCACGGTCACCACCGGCCCCACCAGCGTGCGGGCCTGGCCCGGCGGGCACTTCGGGTTGCTCTCCGAGCCCTCTGCGCTGATCGCCGACATCACCGAAGTCCTCCTGGAAAGGGCGACCCTGCCATGACCCTTGCCGGCAAGTCCGTCATCGTCACCGGCGCGGCCACCGGCATCGGCCGGGGGATCACGGAATGCGTACTGAAGGCGGGCGCCGACATCACGGTGGTCGGCCGCCGCGAGGAACCGCTGCGGGAGCTGGCGGAGCGGTACGGGGACGCCATTTCCGTCGTGGCACAGGACGTCGCCGCGCCCGGGGCCGCCGAACGGATCGTCGCCGCGGCGCTCGACAGGTTCGGTCGGCTCGACGCCGTCGTCAACAATGCGGGCCTGGCCCGGTTCGGCAACCTGGACACGGTCGACCCCGCGCTGTTCGACGCGATGTTCGCCGTCAACGTCCGTGCGCCCGCCGAGCTGATCCGGTGCGCCCTGCCGCATCTTCGAGCCGGCCGGGGCAGCGTCGTCAACGTCTCGTCGGTCGGCGGGGTCCTGTCCATGCCGGGGCGGGCTTTCTACGGTGCGACCAAGGCGGCCGTCAACAGCCTGACCCGTTCCCTGGCGGTGGAGTTCGCGCCGGACGTACGGGTGAACGCCATCCTGCCCGGACCGGTCCTGACGCCGATGTGGGACGAGACCGGCCTGGACGCGGCGGGGGCCGAACGGCTGCGGGCGGGCCTGCTCGAGTCGACCCCGATGGGGCGGTTCGGGGAGGACAGGGAGATCGGCCGGTGGGTCTGCCTGCTGCTCGACTCGGAGGTGTCGGGCTGGGTCACCGGTGCCCTGATGCCCGTCGACGGTGGGCGTACGGCATGAGCGACCCGCAAGCCCAGCACACTCTCGCAGAACAAAGGGGTATGAGCGTGAGTCCAGAGAACTTGTCCGTCGCCGGCTCCATTCCTTCGTCGTGCCTGGTCAGCATCTTCTGGGCGGCGGAGAAGCTGGAGAAGGAGACCGGCGTCGACGTGGTGAAGCTGCACGTCGGCGACCCGTATTTCCATCCGTCCGACGATGTCGCCCAGGCCTTCGTGGATGCCGTGCGGCGCGGCGACACCAAGTACACCGGTGTCGAGGGCCTGACCGCTCTGCGGGAGGCGGCGGCCGAGAAGCTGCGTACGGACAACGCGTTGGACAGTGATGTCAACAGGCTTCTGATCTCACCCGGTTCGGCCCAGGGCCTGACCGGCCTCCTGCATTCGCTCTCCGAGCCCGGCGCCGAGATCCTGCTGCCGGAGCTGCACTGGCCGGTCCACCTGCAGCAGAGCCTGCTCGCGGGCTTCCGCCCCGTCCTGTACCCGCTCGGCCCCGGTTTCCGGCCCGATCCCGACAGGATCGCGGCCGCCGCGACGCCCCGCACCCGGGTCCTTCTGATCAACTCGCCGGCCAACCCGACCGGCGCCGTCCTCGACGGCGACGAGATCCGCACCCTGCTGGACCTGGCCCGCAGGAACAACTGGCAGGTCATCAGCGACGAGGCCTACGAGCACTTCTGCTACGAGGGCGAGCACATCTCGGTCGCCTCCTTCGAGCGGGACGTCCCGGTCGCCGAGCGCATCGTGCACAGCGTCTTCACCTTCTCCAAGGGCTTCGCGATGACCGGCTACCGGCTGGGCTACGTGGCGCCGGCCACCGATCGCGCCGCCGACGTCATGAAGGTCGTCCAGGAGGCCGGCATCATCGGCACGTCGACGCCGGTGCAGCACGCGGGCATCGCCGCGTTGAACGGCCGGGCGGACTCGACGGCGACCAACCGCAAGCTGGTGCAGCGCAATCGGGACGTGGCACTGCCGCCGCTGATCAAGGCCGGACTGCTGAGCGAGCTGCCCGCGGGCGGCTGGTACGCGATGCTCGACGTGACCAGGTCCGGCCTGGACGCCGAGACGTTCGCGATGCGGCTCCTCGAACGCAAGGGCGTCGCGGTGGTGGCGGGCAACGGCTTCGCCATGCGCCCCGATGTCGACGACAAGGGCCGCATCCGTTCCCACGACTACGCGCCCTGGGCGCGGCACCTGGTCCGGATCGCGTTCTGCGTCGATCCGGCGGCACTGGAGACCGGCGTGCGGCGGATCGTGGAGTTCGTCGAGGAGTGCGTCGCCGAAAAGAGGGGGTGACAGGACGTGACGGATTCCCTGGCCGGCACAGCAACGCGGGAGATGGTCGATCCGGCGACCTTTCGTTCCCTCATGACGGCGCACCTGGCAGGCGTCACGATCGTGACGACCGTGGGACCCGATGACGAGCCGTGGGGCATGACCTGCTCCTCGTTGTGCGGTGTCTCGCTCGAACCACCCACCCTGCTGGTCTGCCTGCGTGCGCAGAGCCCGACGCTGGCGGCGCTCCTGAAAACGTCGGCGTTCGCCGTCAACCTCCTGCACGATCAGGCCGAGCCGGTGGCGCAGCTGTTCTCCTCCGGGGCGCCGGACCGGTTCGAGAAGGTCGGATGGGTCCGGGACCCGGAGTCCGGCGTCCCGCACCTGATCGAGGAGGCCCACACCATCGCGGACTGCCGCGTCACCGAGACGCTGCCGGTCGGGGACCATGTCGTGGTCTTCGGGCAGGTGCTCCAGGTGGCGACCCACGCGACCCGGCCGGTGAACCCGCTGCTGTACGGAATGCGGCGGTACTGGTCGCTGCCGGCTCCCACGGACGAGGGGTGCGGACGGTGACCCGGGCGCGCATCCATGACTGCCCGCTGGCCCGCACGGCCGAACTGATCGACCAGTGGTGGACGTTGGAGATCCTGCACGAGGTCCTCGACGGCCACACCCGGCTCGCATCGATCCGCCGGAACCTGCAGACCCCCGCCGACGTCCTGGCGGACCGGATCGCCGTGCTGACGGCCAAGGGCCTTCTCGAGATCGACGACGCTGCCGAGCCTGCCGAGCCCGGTGACCTGACGTACCGGCCCACCGATCTGGGCCGCTCGCTGCGCCCGCTCCTCCTGGTCATGGCGGCCTTCGGAAACCACCGGCTGGAACCGGAGGACCGCAGCGTCGTCCTGGTCGACAAGGAGACGGGTGTGGCGGTGGACCCGGTCGTGGTCGACCGGGTGACCGGCCACCGGCTCGACACCGCCGACTACGTCTTCGCCCGGGGCCCGAAGGCCAGCGAACCGGTCATCGCCCGCTATCCGGAGGTCCCGGCGAGGCGGTGACATGTACGACCACCGGTCCGGCCACGCCCGGCATCCCCTGCGGGCCGGTGGTTCATCCCTGTCGGCCGCACGCCGTCGGCGTGCGGCCGGCGGGCGCGGCTCCCACTCCACTCCCCCAGCCACTCCACCAGCCGCTCCACCCAGCGGGAAGGAATCGTCAGACATGAGCCGGACCGATCTCGGTGCACGTTCGCTGGACCTCACTGATCCGGCCACGTTCGTGGAGAACGACGTTCACGAGTTCTGGCGTGGAGTGCGGGACCAGAACCCCGTCTACTGGCACGAGCCCACGGCCCGCAACCCGGGATTCTGGGTGGTGTCCCGGTACGCCGACGTGCAACGGCTGTACACCGACGAGTCCCTGATCTCCTCTCGGGGAAACGTCCTGGACGTCGTCCTGCGCGGCGACGACTCCGCCGGCGGGAGCATGGTGGCGGTCACGGACGCTCCGCGCCACCGGCCCCTGCGCAATCTCATGTTCAGTTCGTTCACGCCGCGGGTCCTCGGCGAGGTCGTCGAGAAGGTCGGGCGGCGTACGAGTGAACTCGTGTCCGCGGTCGTCGGCCGCGGCTCGTTCGACTTCGCCGCGGAGATCGCCGACCAGATCCCGATGAACACGATCTGCGATCTGCTGTCCATTCCCGCGGCGGACCGGGGTGACCTGTTGCGATGGAACAAGATGGCGCTCTCGTCGGTCCACGCCGAGCACGATGAGCTCGACGCGCTCGGCGCCCGCAACGAGATCGTGCTCTATTTCATGGATCTGGCGCAGGAGCGCCGGGACGACCCCGGCTCCGACGTCATCAGCCTGCTCGCCGCCGCCGAGATCGAGGGCCGCCCGCTCACCGACGAGGAACTCGCGGTCAACTGCTACAGCCTGATCCTCGGTGGCGACGAGACGTCCCGGGTCTCGGCGATCTGCGCGGTACGCGCCCTGATCGACAATCCCGGCCAGTGGCAGGCCCTGCGAACGGGCGAGGTCTCCGTCGAGTCGGCCGTGGAGGAGGTCCTTCGCTGGTCGACGCCTTCCTTCCACCTGGCCCGCACCGCCGTACGGGACATGGAGATCAACGGCAACGAGGTACGCGCCGGCGACATCGTCACGCTGTGGACCGTCTCCGCCAACAACGACGAGGCGGTCTTCGACGAGCCGCGCCGGTTCACGCTGTCCCGCTCGCCCAACAAGCACCTCTCGTTCGGCCACGGCCCGCACTACTGCCTGGGTGCGTTCCTCGCCCGCGCGGAGTTGAGGATGCTGCTGACCGCCCTGGTGGCCCACGTCGACCGGATGGAGCTGTGCGGCACGCCCCGGCCGATCTATTCGAACTTCCTCAACGGCTACGACGACCTGCCGGTCCGCTTCGAAGGCCGCTGACGCCGGATCAGGCGCGCTCGGCCCGCTCCATGATCTTCGCCAGCTCCGCGATGCTCTCGGCCGCGAGCATGTCCCGCATCGGCACGACCACCCCGAGCTCCTTGCGCACCCGCCTGACCAGCTTCGCGGCGAGCACCGAGTAGCCGCCCAGATCGAAGAAGTTGTCCTCGGGTGTCACTTCACCGACCTTCAGCGTCTCCCTCACCATGGCGCAGAGGATCTGCTCGTACGATCCCCCCTCCCCCGCAGCGACGGGCGCCTCGGTGTCGGGCGCGGTGCGCGCCGCCCGATCCTCGAGTTCCCTGCGATCGATCTTCCCGTTCAGCAGGGTCGGGAACCGGTCGAGCAGGACGATGGCCGACGGGACCATGTGCTCGGGGAGGGCGCCGCGAGCATGCTCGCGCAGCTGCTCCTCCGTCACCTCGTGACGCTCCGAGGGCTTGACGTAGGCGACGATGTACTGGGATGAGGCGTCGTCACCGCTCACGACCGCGACGACGATCTCCACGGCCCGGTGGCTCTCCAACCGCGCCTCGACCTCGCCCAGTTCGACGCGGAAGCCACGCACCTTGACCTGGTTGTCGACCCGGCCGGTGAAGAAGAGCTCACCACCGGCCTCGCGCCTGCCCTTGTCGCCCGACCGGTACATCCTGCTGCCGGGCGGGCCGTACGGGTCCGCGACGAACCGGGCCGCGGTCAGGCCCGGCCGGTTCAGGTAACCCCGCGCCACTCCGGAGCCCGCCAGGTACAGCTCGCCGTCCGTGCCGTCGCGCAGATCGCTCAGCGTCTCGTCGAGCACGTACACCGCGCTGCCGTCCCACGGCGTCCCGACGGACACCTCCTCCTGGATGCCTTCGATCGGGCCGCCGATCGACGCGCCCACGGTCACCTCGGTCGGACCGTAGCCGTTGTAGAGGCGCCTGCCCTTGGACCACTCCGCCGCCAGGGACCTCGTGCAGACGTCGCCGGTGGAGGTGATGGTGCCGCCGAGCAGAAGTCCCTCGCTGTCGGTGATGCCCAGCGCCACCGGCGGCATGACCGCGTGGTTGACCTCGTGCCTCAGCATGGTTTCACGCAGCGACTCACCCGGCATCAGCTCGTGCTGCTCGGCCATGACGAGTGCCGCGCCGTTCAGCAGGGCCAGCGTGAAGTCCCAGAACCAGGCGTCGAAACTGAAGGACGCCCACTGCAGCACGCGCTCGCCGGGGCGGACCTGGAACACCCGCGCCTGGGTCGAGACCAGGTCGGCCACGCCGAGGTGGCTGACCGCGACGCCCTTGGGCACGCCGGTCGAACCGGAGGTGTAGATGACGTACATCAGATGGGCAGGGCGCAGCGGTGCGATGCGCTCGTCCTGAGTGATGTCGCCGCCGTTCTCCTGCTCGCAGGCGGCCTCGAAGGACGGGTCGCCGAGCACGACCTCGTCCAGCTCCAGCTGCAGCGAGGTGACGTCCTTGGTCCGCAGCAACATGACCGGCTTCGCGTCCATGACCATGTGCGTCAGCCGATCGGCCGGATAGGCCGGGTCCAGCGGCAGGTACGCGCCGCCGGCCTTCAGCACGGCGAGCACCGCGACCACCAGGTGCACCGAACGCGGCACCGCGATCGCGACCAGGCGGTCCGGGCCGACGCCGGATGCGATCAGCCGCCTGGCGAGCCGGTTCGCCCGTGCGTTCAGCTCCGCGTAGCCGACAACGGTGTCCTTGAAGACGACCGACGGAGCATCGGCCGACTCGGCGACCTTGGACTCGAAGAAATCCGAGAAAACACTCAACTCCGCCTCCGACGCAGACTTCCAGCGTGATGGGTACGAAAAGTGGTGCGCGGGGCTAGTTCGGCTCGATGGTGAAGCCGCGTCCCCAGACGTTGCGCAGCGCGAGGCCGACGGGCTGCAGGCGTCGGCGCAGCCGGAGCACGTGCAGGTCGATCGCGTTACTGGACGCGCTGGCACCGCACTGCTCGAGGATCTTCCCCAGTTCGTTGCGGTAGACGACCTGGCAGTACCGGGTGACCAGCGGGGCCAGGAGTTCGCACTGGATCATCGAGAGCGTGACGGACGATTCCCGGAAACAGAGAATGCCGGCCGGGTCGAGCACGGGCTTCTCATTGAGGACGGCGCGGGCCTCCAGCTGACTGACCCGGGCCTGGAGATCCTCCGGCACGATGGGCGGGCGCACCCAGTCCTCGTACAGACCGATCCGCTCGGGCGGAGCGGCACCATGCTCCACGACCAGTAGACAAAGACGCCGCCCTGCCCGGCACTCCTCACGAATATTGCTCTCCGCGGGCCAGCGGACGAATCGCACCCGGCTCTTCAGATCGGCCGTCACCGACAGTCTCCCTGCCCGATGGAGTCCCGCAGGCTCTTCGGACGCATATCCGTCCATAACCGATCGATCTGGTCAAGGACGTTCTCCCGAGCGGTCGGCCCGTACACGACGCGCCAGCCGGCCGGGACATCGATGTCCTGAGGCCAGAGCGAATACTGCTCTTCGTCATTGCACAGCGCCAGGTACTCCCGGCTGTCGTCCTCGAATGGATTGAACATGAGTACAACCCTCTCCCCGTCCCGGAACTACGTCTCGACGGTACAGCAGCGGCCCCGAGCCAGAGAAAGATTAATTTTCCATATGCGTTCGTGTAATCCGCATTCGCTTTCGAGCGAACTTCACCATGGTTCTTCCAGAACGAACCATTTATCATTAGCCATTGATTCCACGAACCAGCCCACGGGGGGCCCGATGCCTTTGGATCGCTTTCTGCGCAACTTGATCGCCTGGCAGAGCGCAGGGGATCCGCCCATTCCGGATCGCGCCCTGACCATCGAACAGGCGCGTGAGCGGTATCGCGCGAGTGCGGTGCGCCCGCACCGCGAAGACGGCCTCCCCCACACGGCCGTCACCTCCGTCGACCAGACGATCGCCACTGCGGACGGATCCTCGATCCGGTGCAGGGTGTACACCCCGGAATCGGATGAGCGCCGGGTGATCACATTTCTGCATGGCGGCGGGTGGGTGATGGGCGACCTCGACAGTCACGACGGGGCGTGCCGCATCCTCTCGGCAGCCCTGGGCGCCGTGGTCGTCTCCGCCGACTATCGACGGCCCCCGGAGTTTCCCTACCCCACTCCGCTGCGCGATGCCGTCGCCGCGGCCCGCTGGACGGCTCGGTCGTTCCCGGGGCGCGACCACGTGATCGCCGGCGACAGCGCCGGTGCCAGCCTGTCGCTGGGCGTCGCCTTCGACGCGCGCGACACCGGCGACTTCGAGGTCGCCGCGCTGCTGCTGGTGTACCCGCCCGTGGATCCGAGCCTGCGGATCGCCTCGGCCTGCGAGCATGCCGAGGGATACCTGCTGAGCGTTGACGACATGGTCTGGAACTACCAGATGTACGTCCCCGACCCGAAGCACCGCAGCGATCCCGCCGTCGACCTGCTCAACGCCGACCTGCGGGGCCTGCCGCCGACGGTGCTCGCCACAGCCGAGTTCGACCCGCTGCACGACGAGGGAGTGCGGCTGGCCGATGAGCTGCGCGCCGCAGGCGTGTCCGTGCGTGCTGTACCCGGGCCTGGTCTCGTCCACGGCTATTTCCTGATGCAGGACATGGTGCCGGCAGCGGCCGCGTGCAGCCGACGGGTCATCGAAGAGCTGCACGCGGTGCTGAGGTCGATCAGCGCGCCTCGCGCCACATGAAGCGGGTGTTGACGCCGAGGATCTCCTCCTGGGAGACCACCTCGAAGCCGAACCTCCCGTAGAGCACGACGTTGCGGTCGACATCCGTCTGCAGGAAGACGGATGTCCTCTGCTGATCGACCTCGTCGAGGAACGTCCTGAGCAGCGCCGTCCCGACCCCGTGCCCCTGCTCTTCGGGGTGGACGGCGACCGGCCCGATGTGCCAGTGGTCCTTGCGGGGCTCGTGCTTGGCCCGCGAACTCATCACTTTGAAGGCCCGAGGCAAGTTGAAGCCGATCGTCCGGATCATCATCGGCGCCGTTTTGAGTTTCTCGCCCATCGTCATCTGGCAGTGCGGCCATTCCGCCGCGTTCAGCACTCCGACGAGCCGACCCTTCCGTTCGGCGACGAGCACGTGACTGAAAGGGCTCCCGAGCTTGATGATGCGAGTTCCCTGTTCCATCGCCCGGGTGGCCTTGTCCTGGTCCCCGCGCACGGTGGCCAGATTGCTCGGATTATCGGCGAAGGCGAGTCCGACTATTCGGCATGCGACTTCCAACTCGGCGGCAGCAATCGACCGCACGGTCACATCGCTCACTTCAACCTCCAGGATGCAATCACCGACTGTATTCGATTCGGCTCGATCGTCGCGTGAATACTCGAGCAATTCAACCGATACTGAGAAAGTCGATGACTATATCGGCTTCTTTGCGACCATCCGGCCATGGTGGTCGGCGTCCAGTTCATGGGGAAGGGCGAAAGTGATCGACTCGCTCGCGGCCGAGGAGGACTCGACCCGGTCCCAGCCGCGTGCCGCCAGGAAGTCGAGGACCTCCTGGACGAGGGACTCGGGAGACGAGGCGCCGGCGGACAGCACGATGGTCTCGGAGCCTTCGAGCCAGGCCTCGTCGATCCGCGTGACGTTTTCGATCAGATGGGCCTGGCGGGCACCCGCCAGGCCGGCGACCTCGACCAGACGGCGGGAGTTGGAGGACGTGGCCGAGCCGACGATCAGGACGAGATCGGCTTCGGCGGCGAGCTGCTTGACGACCTGCTGCCGGTTCTGGGTGGCGTAACAGATGTCCGAGCTCGGCGGGCCCTGGAGATGGGGGAAGCGTTCGGCGAGCACGTCGACGGTCTCGGTCGTCTCGTCCACGGACAAGGTGGTCTGCGACAGCCACGCGAGCTTCTCCTGGTCGGGCACGCTGATCCGGAGCGCGTCCTCGGGCCCGTCGACCAGGGTGACCTGCCCGGGGGCATGGCCCATGGTGCCGATGACCTCCTCGTGCCCCTCGTGTCCGATCAGGAGGATGTGGTAGTCCTCGGCCGCGTAACGCTGGGCCTCCCTGTGGACCTTGGTGACCAGCGGGCAGGTGGCGTCGATGGTCCGCTGCCCGCGTGCCTCGGCCTCGGCGCGCACGGTCGGGGCGACACCGTGCGCGGAGTACATCAGGATCGCGCCCTCGGGGGCCTGCGCCGCCTCGTCGACGAACACGGCGCCCTTGGCTTCGAGTTCGCGCACGACGTGGACGTTGTGGACGATCTCGTGCCGCACGTAGACCGGCGCACCGTAGAGTTCGAGCGCCTTCTCCACCGCGGCGACCGCCCGCTCGACTCCGGCGCAGAAGCCCCGGGGCGCGGCGAGCAGCACCCGCTTCCCCTTGCCGCTCATGAGCTCCTCCAGGCGGCCGCGCGCGCGATGCCGCGCAGCGCGTGGTCGACGGGTTCGGGCAGGAGGGCGGCCTCGAGTGCGTCCAGGGCCTGGCGGTAGCGTTCGTCGATCATCTTCTCGACACCCTCGGCGGCGCCGGTCACCGTCATGATCTCCCTCGCTCGCTCGGCGGCGGTCTCCGTGATCGCCTGGTCGCCGAGGATCGCGCGCAGGTCGGCCTCCTGCTTCTGGTCGGCGGCGGCCAGGGTGAGCGCGACGAGGACGGTGTGCTTGCCCTCGCGCAGGTCGTCCAGGCGGGACTTGCCGGTCTCACCCGGGTCGCCGAAGATCCCGAGAAGGTCGTCGCGCAGCTGGAACGCCTCGCCGAGCGGTATCGCGAAGGCGCTGAGGTCATCGAGCAGCCGTGGGTCCGCGCCGGCGAGCGCCGCCCCGATCTGCAGGGGCCGCTCGATCGTGTACTTCGCCGTCTTGTACTTGATGACGGTGAGCGGCCGGTCGGTGCTCGCCTCCAGCTGCGCGCCACCCGTGAGGTCGAGGTATTGCCCGTACATGACCTCCGTGCGCATCTCGTCGATCAGCGAGAACACGGCGCCGTGGCGCTCCGGCGCCAGGCCCACGCCGCGCAGGAGTTCGTCGGACCAGGTCATCGCGAGGTCGCCGATGAGTATCGCGGCACCGATGCCCAGCTGCTCCGCCTCGGCGTGGGAGTGGGTCCGGGCGAACTCGGTGGCCATGCCCCGGTGCACGGCGGGCTGGCCGCGGCGGAAGTCGGAGCGGTCCATGACGTCGTCGTGGATCAGGGCGAAGGCGTGGAACATCTCGAGAGCGGCCCCTGCCGATACCAGGCCGGCCTCCTCGGACCCGCCCCCGGCGGCGTACCAGCCGCACGCGCAGAGCAGAGGCCTGATCCGCTTGCCGCTGGCGGCGAGGAACGTCCGGAGCCCCTCGATCGCGGGAAACGCGTAGGGCTGCGCGGCGTGCATCTTCCCGGTGAGGAACGCCTCCAGGTGCGTCTCCACCCGGATCCGGTAGGAGTCGAGGTCCAGGCCGGCAGGTGAGGTAAGGGTCCCGGTCACGTGCTGTCCTCCGCGGTCTCTGAGGTGTCGGACTCGGTGATGCGCAACGCTTCTTCGAGGAGTCGCTCGACGATCTGGTTTTCGGGAACGGTGGCCACGACCTGGCCGCGTACGAAGATCTGGCCCTTGCCGTTGCCGGAGGACACCCCGAGGTCCGCCTCGCGCGATTCACCGGGGCCGTTGACCACACAGCCCATCACCGCCACCCGCAGCGGGTGGGGGAAGCCGTCGAAGGCCGCCTCGACCTTCTTGGCGAGGGAGTGGATGTCGACCTGGAGCCGTCCGCACCCGGGGCACGAGACGATCTCGAGCCGGCGAGCGCGCAGCCCGAGCGAGGCGAGGATGTGGATGCCGGCCTTGACCTGCTCAACCGGCGGCTCCGACAGGGAGACGCGGATGGTGTCACCGATCCCCTCCCCGAGGAGGACTCCCATCGCGACGGCGGATTTGATCGAACCCTGGAAGGCGGGTCCGGCCTCGGTCACCCCGAGGTGCAGGGGGTAGTCGCAGGAGCGCGCGAGGATCCGGTTGGCCTGGATCATCACGAGGGGGTCGTGGTGCTTGACGGCGATCTTCAGATCGGTGAAGCCGTGCTCCTCGAACAGCGAGCACTCCCACAGCGCCGATTCGGCGAGGGCCGCGGGGGTGGGGCCGCCGTGCTTGTCCATCAGCCGCGAGTCGAGGGAACCCGCGTTGACCCCGATGCGGATCGGGACGCTAGCCGCGCCCGCCACCTCGGCGATCCGCTTGACCTGGTCGTCGAAGCGCTTGATGTTGCCGGGGTTGACCCGCACGGCCGCGCACCCGGCATCGATGGCGGCGAAGATGTACCGGGGCTGGAAGTGAATGTCGGCGATCACCGGGATCGGGGACCGTCCGACGATCGAGGCGAGCGCGTCGGCGTCGTCCTGGGAGGGCACAGCGACCCGGACGATGTCGCACCCGGCGGCGGTCACCGCGGCGATCTGCTGCAGGGTGGCGTCGACGTCGGCGGTGACGGTGGTGGTCATCGTCTGCACGCTGACCGGCGCCCCGCCGCCCACGGTCACACTGCCCACCTTGAGCGGTCTGCTGTTGCGGCGCGGGCTCAGGACCCCGGAGGCCGGGGGGAGAGCGGGGGTGGGTAGATCGACGAGGGTCATCGCATCCTCTCAGCGGGGCGAGCAAGGGCGAGCGCGTCGATGGACGCGCGGACGATGCCGGGTGCGTCGAGACCGTGTGCCGCGAGCAGTTCGCCGCGCGAACCGTGCTCGATGAACTCCCTCGGCAGCCCGAGCACCCGTATCTGGTTCGGAAGGCCGGCGTCCGCGCAGGCGAGGGCGAGCGCGGAGCCGAATCCTGCGACGCGGCACCCGTCCTCGACAGTCACCACGAGGTCGTGGCTCCGGACGAGGTCGAGCGCGGCTTCGGGAACCGGCAGGACCCAGCGTGGATCGGCGACCGTCACCCCGATGCCGCGGTCCTCGAGCTGCCTCGCGGCTTCGACGGCGCCGGCGGCCAGCGGGCCGCAGGCGAGCAGCAGCACATCGCGCCTGCCCGCCTCGTCGCGGTGGAGCACGTCGATCCCGTCGATGCCCTCCAGCCGCGTGATCTCCGTTCCTGCCGCGGCCTTCGGAAAACGGATCACGCTCGGTCCCGTTCCCGTGACCGCTTCGCGCAGCAGCGCCTTGAGTTGCTCGGCGTCACGCGGGGCGGCCACTCTCAGGCCGGGGATCTGTGCGAGGAACCCCAGGTCCCACATGCCGTGGTGGCTCGCTCCGTCCGGCCCCGTGACGCCGGCGCGATCGAGCACGAACGTCACCGGCATCCGGTGCAGTGCGACGTCCATGAGCACCTGGTCAAGTGCCCGGGTGAGGAAGGTGGCGTAGACCGCGACCACCGGTCGGCTCCCGGCCATCGCCATGCCCGACGCGGTGCACACCGCCTGCGGCTCGGCGATCCCGACATCGAAGAACCGCTCGGGGAAACGCTCGGCGAAGCGAGCCAGGCCCACCGGCCCGCGCATCGCGCCGCTCAGGCACACGATGTCCTCGAACTCCGCACCGAGTTCGGTCATCTCCCGCCCGAACACCTCGGTCCACGAAGTGCCCGCGGGAGCGTGGGGTTTTCCGGTCACGGGATCGAGCACACCGATCCCGTGCATGCGGTCCGCCGGGTCGGTCTCGGCGGGTGCCCAGCCGCGGCCCTTGTCGGTGACGATGTGCACCACCACGACCTGGCGCATATCGCGCGCCTTTTGCAGCGCGGCCTCCACGGCGGGGATGTCGTGCCCGTCCACCGGGCCGAGGTAGGCGAGTCCCAGCTGCTCGAACACGTTCGGGCCATCGGCGCCCGGACCGCTGTGCCCGGAACGCAGTCCGGACAGGTGCCGGGCGAGGCCGCCGATCGTCGGGTCGTAGGAGCGGCCGTTGTCGTTGAGCACGACCACCACCGGCAGCTCCGGGCGCTCGGCCAGATTGTTCAGTCCCTCCCAGGCGAGCCCTCCGGTCATCGCCCCGTCCCCGATCACCGCCGCCACGGACCTGCCCGCCTGGTGATCGTGGAGACCGAGCCCGGCGGCGAGCCCGTGCGCATAGGAGAGCGCGGTCGAGGCGTGCGAGTTCTCCACCCAGTCGTGGACGGACTCCTCCCGCGACGGGTAGCCCGAAAGGCCCCGGCGCCGGCGCAGGCTCCCGAACTCCTTCGCCCGCCCCGTAAGGATCTTGTGGACGTACGACTGGTGGCCGGTGTCGAACACGATCGGATCCTGCGGGGAGTCGAAGACCCGGTGCAGCGCGATCGACAGCTCCACCACGCCCAGGTTCACGCCCAGATGCCCGCCGGACGCGCACACCTGCTCCACCAGCAGCGTCCTGATCTCGGCCGCGAGGGCACGAAGCCGGCCATGGTCCATCGCGAGCAGAGCCGAGCGATCGAGGTCCAGCGGGCTTTCGGCATCCGGTGTCGCCACCTGAGCATTGAGTGCGACCTGCTCAACCACAGGCATCCTCCTGCCTTCACACTCGGCGATTCGTCTGTCCCTCGCCGGGATGGGAATGGGTTTCCGTACGCGTACAACACACATTTGCGCCGTTCGAGGGCCCGACCGGCAAGGCCCACGGGCAGACCGACGTGTCGCGCTTCGGCGGCGTGTCGCGCCTGCGCGGGCAAGCGCGACATGCGACCGAAGCGCGACATGTCGCGCGGCCTCGGTCCCTGTTGAAGACGCCCCTGATCTGCAGTACTTGGAGCCATGCCGGAGCAACCTGCCATGCGAACAGCCCCCCGAAGCCTCCCTTTAGCGGGCCATGCCGTACCGCTACTCCTCCAGCCGCTGAAGTTCCTGAAGACGCTTCCGGCACTCGGCGATCTGGTGAAAGTCCGGCTCGGTCCCGGCGACGCCTTTGTGCCCTGCGATCCCGCCCTGTTCCGGCAGATACTCAAAGACGCCCGGCTCTATGACAAGGGCGGCCTGTTCTACGACCGGGGACGCGAAGCCGTGGGAAACGGCCTGGTCACCTGCCGCTGGGACGATCATCGCAAGCAACGCCCGCTGATGCAGCCGTCGTTCGACCACAAGCACATCAGCCATTACGCCGAGCTCATGGCCGACGAAGTGGACGTCCTGACCCGCACATGGCGCTCAGGCGATGTCGTCGACGTCGACAGGGCGATGGCGACCCTCACTCTTCGCATTACGACAAGGGCCCTTTTCTCGGTGCCTGCAGACCACAAGCTGGTCACGCAGGTGGAGAAATGGCTCCCGGTTCTCATGGACGGCTTCTTCCGGCGCATGTTCGTCCCGGCACGGCTGCTGTCGCTCGTCCCGACGAAGATGAACCGGCAGTACCCCCGCGCGATCGCCGAGATGCGGAAGATCACCGAAGAGATCATCGATGAGGTGAAGCGCAAGAAGGGTGAGGACCCCGGCCTTCTCGCCGGCCTGATGAACGCGCGCGACGAGAAGACCGGAGCCCCGCTCGGAACGCAGGAGATCTTCGATCAGGTCCTCATCCTGCTGATCGCCGGCTCGGAGACCACCGCGACGGCGCTGGCCTTCACCTTCCATCTGCTCGGCGCGCACCCCGAGATCGGCGCCCGCCTTCGGGACGAGGTCGACGGCCAACTCGGCGGCCGGGCACCCGGCTTCGAGGATCTCTCCGGGCTGCCCTTCACGCGGCAGGTGCTCATGGAGAGCCTTCGCCTCTATCCGCCGGCGTGGATGTTCACCCGTGCCACCACCACGGCCTGCAACCTCGGCGGTCATGACTTCCCCGAGGGAACGACGTTCCTGCTCAGCCCGTACATCCTGCACCACGACCCGGACCTGTTCCCCAGCCCCGGAACCTTCGATCCGGAGCGCTGGCAGCCCGGCGCAATGAGCGACGAGGCACGCCGGTCGGTACTCCCCTTCGGCTCGGGCGCCAGAAAGTGCATCGGCGACCAGTTCGCGCTCAACGAAGCGTTGCTGGCCATCGCGGGGATCGCGGGCCGCTGGAACCTGAGCCCGGTCAACGACCGGCCGATGCGGCCCATCGCCCGAGCCACGCTCAAACCGGGCCCGCTCCCGATGAGGCTGCAGGAACGCGTGCATGAACCGGTTCGGAAAGCGACCATCACAGATCTTCGAGATTAGAGGTAGGCGGATCATGAACGTGACCTCCTTTGCAGCCATGCGCGACGCGGCACAGGAAATCGTCGATGAGATGACCGTCGATCCCTACGGGCTCACCTCACCATCGGTTTACGAGACCGCGCGCCTTGTGGCCTCCGCGCCCTGGTTGGAAGGCCATCAGCAGCGCGTGGAATTCCTGCTGACAGAGCAGCACGCGGACGGGACGTGGGGCGGGCCCGCGACGTACGGGCTGCTGCCCACGCTCAGCGCCCTCGACGCCCTGCTGTCCCTCGCCGGGACGCATGCCACACAGCGGGTCGCCAAGGCCGTGGAATCGGGTCTTGCCGCGCTGGCCAGGCAGTTCCCCCGCGACGTCCAACTGCCGGACACCATCGCCGTGGAGCTCCTGGCCCCCTGGCTCGTCGAGCAGATCAACCAGCGGCTCGCCAGGATGGACGGCCGAGGCGATCTGCCCGGACAGCTGGACCTCCAGACCGACATGGGAACGCTGAACCGGGTCCGCGAGCTTCTCCATAACCACTCCGGCATCCCGGAGAAGACCTGGCACTCGCTGGAAGCCCTCGGTGCCCCGGCCGTCCGGTCCCGCACGGTGACGCCGGTGGGCGGGGCGGTCGGTGCCTCTCCCGCGGCCACCGCCGCCTGGCTGGGTGATCCGCCTCATTCGGACGCCACGCGAGCGTCCCTGGACTACCTGCGCCGAAACCAGGCACGTCACGGGGGCCCGGTCTCGGGCATCACCTCGATCTCCTACTTCGAACAGGCCTGGGTGGTCACGGCGCTGTGCGGTGCCGGCCTGGATGTGGAGATCCCCTCCCAGGTCCCGGACAGTCTGCGGACCGCTCTGCAGGCGGACGGCCTGCCCGCAGGCCCCGGTCTCCCGTCCGACTCCGATGACACGGCCGCTGCCCTGCACGCCCTCGACATCCTCGGGAAGCCGGAATCAGTCGACTGCCTGTGGGGATACGACACCGGCCTCTACTTCAACTGCTTCCCCAATGAACGGACGCCCTCCACCTCGACGAACGCGCACATCCTCGTGGCCCTGGCTGATCGCTGCGGGCAGGGCGACCAGCGCTACGACCTCGCCGCGGAGCGGGTGGGCGGCTGGCTCACCGAGCAGCAGGACTCGACCGGCTACTGGACCGACAAGTGGCACGCCTCCGCGTACTACGCGACCGCCTGCGGCGCTGCTGCCGTGGCCCGCCTGGACGGGGCGCAGGCGTCCGCGGCCCTGGACAACGCCGTCCGCTGGGTGCTCGACACACAGCGCGCCGACGGGTCATGGGGACGATGGGCGGGCACCGGCGAGGAGACCGCCTACGCCCTTCAGATACTGAACCACCGCGCCGTTCCCGAGCGGCCGGCCCTCGACGCGATCCGCCAAGGGCGGGCGTTCCTGACGCGCCACATCGAGAACGGTGGCGACAATCCGCCGCTGTGGCACGACAAGGACCTCTACACGCCGGTCCGGGTCATCCGCGCCGAGATCCTCGCCACCGTGGCCGCCACGACGCGCCACCTCGCCGAGGTGCAGAGTTGAGCACGGCCGTGACCCAGACCCTCGGCGACCTCTCTCTTCCCTCCGCTGCGCAGTGTGTGCCGGTCACCGTGCTGGCGCTGGAACTCCTGGCCGACCTGCGGTCCTGGGCGGCCGAATACCCGCAGGTCCTTCGGGCCACGCCCATCGAAGCCCTGGCGATCTCCACCGCGGCGATCAGTCCGTGGCGCAGCGCGGACGAGCTCCGGCCTGCGGCTCGCATGTACGTGTGGGCCTACGCCCTGGACGACCACGTCGAGCAGAACGTCCAGAGCCTCGACGAACTCGACGACCTGTTCGGTCGCTGCCACGCCGTCGTCAAGGGCGGCGGTCGGGACGACAGCCACCCCTTGCTGGCCTCGTTGTCGGGCTGGCAGTCCACGGTGGCGCGCTCCCCGCTCTACCCGCAGCTGGCCGGCCTGTGGGCCGACAGATTCGCCGAGGCGCTGCGCGGTGAGCGGTACGACTGGACCGCCGGCCGAGCCAGAGACCTTGGCGAGGGGCCTGTTGACCCGGAGGAGTACCTGACCTACGCGGCCAGCTCCAACGCGTGGATGACCCACTTCCCGCGGTGGGCGACCAGCGATCGGGATGATCTTCTCGACAACCTGCCCGTTCTCGACAGCGCCCTCGAGGCGATCGAGGTCGCCGTCCGCCTCTCCAATGACCTGGCCACCTTCGAGCGGGAGCGGGCCGAGCCCGGTCAGAACAACATCCTGATGTACGACACCTCCCCCGAGTGGGTGCACAGCGAACTCGACCGGCATTCCCGCAAGGCGCAGGAGCAGTTGAAGCCGCTGCTGGACTCCGGGTTCGCTCCCGCTGTCGAACTGCTGCGCCTGCTCGACTGGTCGGTCACGTTCTACAGCGGGGCCGACTTCCGCGGGTGGGGAGCGGACCGCGACCTCACCGGGTAGCGGATGCCGGCGGGATCCGGCTGGCGACTCCCTCGATGAAGGTGTTCAGCCCGTAGGCGAAGCGTTCCGCCGGGTCGGTCTTCATGAGGGAGCCGACGGCCTCGGCGTACTGGGGGGACAGTACGTTCGTGAGCTTGGTGTCGCGGCTCTGCCAGTACTCCTCGGCCAGCGAGTGGGCCTGGTTCTGCTCGTCGATGGTGTGGCCGAGGACGTAGTAGTAGAGGGAGAAGGCCAGCGATCCGGCCTGGGCGGGGGCCAGGCCGGCCCCGCAGAGCACGTCGACGACGAGACTGCCCGCGGTGATGGAGTTGGCGCCGGTGGCGTGGGTGCCGCTCACCAGGCGCGCTCCGTCACGGTGCGTGAGCATGGCCGTCCGGAACCGCTGGCCCAGGATGTACATCTGGTCGCGCCACGGCGCCTCGGGCAGCGGGACCCCGACCCCTTCGGTGAGCTTGTTGGCCATCGCCTCGAGCAGGGCCGCCTTGTTCGGAAAGTGCCGGTAGAGGGCGCCGCCCTGCACGTTGAGCGCAGCACCGAGCTTGCGCATCGTCAGACCGTCGAGCCCTTCCGTGTCGAGAAACTTCAGGGCCCCGTCGACCACGTCGGCCTTTCGCAGCAGCATGCGTCGCTCCATCGTTGACAACTCCCAAATCATATAGCTAACGTAAACACCGTTCACAGTAAACGACGTTCACGGTGAACGCCGTTCACCAGGAGGCGTAATGTCTGCATCCCCAGCGTCACCGCCGCCACCTGCGGTCCTTCGGCCGAACCTGCCACTCAGCGTCGTGGTGGCCATTTCCTGCGTGGCGCTCTTCATGGTCGTGCTCGACACCACGATCGTCACGCTGGCCCTGCCGCAGATGCATGACGCACTGGACATGTCGGTCAGCGAGCAGCAGTGGGTCGTCACCAGCTATCTGGTCACGCTCGGCGGTCTCCTGCTGCTGGCCGCCAGGGCAGGTGACCTGTTCGGTCACAAACGAGTGTTCCTGTTCGGCATGGTCGTCTTCACCGCCGCCAGCCTGGTCGGCGGCCTGGCCACGGATCCGACGATGCTGATCGTGTCGCGGTTCATCCAGGGCGTCGGTGCCGCAGCGCTCACACCCACCAGCCTGAGCCTCATCACCACGAGTCACACCGACGAGGCCCAGCGGCAGCGCGCCCTGTCCCTGTGGAGCATCACCATCGCGTTCGCCGGCACGGCCGGAGTTCTCCTCGGCGGTGTACTCACCAGCGAGCTGAACTGGCGGTGGGTGCTGTTCATCAACATCCCCCCGGGCGTCGCCCTGTTCGTCGCGGCGATCCTGTGCCTGCTGCCGGCCCGTGTCGGCACCAAGCGGGTCCGGCTCGACGTTCCCGGCGCCCTCAGCGTGACCCTGGGCATCGGCGCGCTCACCTACGGGCTCTCGCAGGCGTCCGCTGACGGGTGGGGGTCGTCGAAGGTCCTGATCGCCCTTGGCGCGGCCGCGGTCCTCATGGCGGGCTTCGTGGCCATCCTGGCCTCCAGCTCCCAGCCGCTCATTCCGAAGGCCCTGTTCCGGCTGCGCACCCTGTTGCTCGGAAACCTGGTCATGCTCCTGCTGGGAGTGGTCCTCAACGCGTCCTTCTTCTTCATCTCCCTGTACCTGCAACAGGCCATCGGTTACAGCGCCTTGCGAGCCGGCATGGCCATGGTGCCCGTGACCCTCATCGTCATCGTCGGCGGCTTCGCCTCCCGCAAGCTCGTCCTCGTCTTCGGCCCCCGCAACATGATCATCATGGGTGGGCTCGTCGTCGCGGCCGGCATGGCCTGGCTGTCCGCGGTGCCCGCCCGCCCCCCGGTCTTCCTGGCCCATATCCTCGGACCCACCCTCGTCGTCGGTATCGGCCTGGGCTTCCTGCTCCTGGCGATCACTCTCACCGGCACCTCCGGTGTCGATCCCGAAGACGCCGGCGCGGCCTCCGGGTTGCTCAACACCTCCCGCCAGCTCGGCGGAGCCGTCGGCCTCGCCGTGCTCACCACCATCGCCGCCACCGCGACCACCAACGCCGCCGACGACTCCAGTCCGGTCGAGGCGCTCGTCGACGGGTATCGCGTCGCGTTCCTGATCTGCGCCGGTGTCATGGTCGTCGCCGCCCTGATCGCGCTGGCCCTGCCGAACATCAAGGCGCCCAGGCCGGAGGCCGACGAGAAGGTCAGCGAAGAGCGGTCGGCGAACTCACCGTCATGAGCCGGAGTTCACGCGTCGATGATGGTCTCGTCCGGCAGGGCGGCGGCAGCGAGTGCCGAGCCTCCGAAACCCGGACGGCGACTGGTCCGGACCTGCCGGGTCGCTATGGACAGGGGTCCCAGACCCGCCAGAGCGTCGAGCACCTGGGTCATCAGCTCCCCGGGAGCCGACCGGGTGGGGACCACTCCGATCGCGTTCACGTCGGTCAGCCAGGCGGCTGCGACTTCACTCGCAGCCGCCAGGCGGCGGACCGTCCGGCCGCCCGCGGAGGCTTCCGCCTCCATGTGGTCGGCGTCCGGGTCGTCGGCTCCACCGAGGACCAGGGTGAGGTCGCTGCTCTCGGCGACCATGCGGACGGCCGCGGCCCGGTCGGTGGCGGCGTAGCAGAGCGCGTCGTAATGCTGCCCGCGCACTCGTGGGAAGCGCTCACGCAGGACATTGATCATCGCAGCCGCGTCGTCCACGGAGACCCCGGTCTGCACGACGAGGGAAAGCCTGTCCGGGTCGGCCCCCGACTGCTGGAGATCGGGCACCTGCGCGGCACTCCGCAGCGGCAGAACCGACTCCGGCGCCTGAGAGACCGACACCTGCTCCGCGGCGGTGTCGGGGGCCCCGGTCAGCAGCACCACCGTGTCGCCGCGGTGTGCGTAGGCCTCGACATCGCGATGCGCCAGGGCGGCCAGGGGACAGGTCGTGTCCACCAGCTCGAGCCCGCGTGCGGCTGCTTCCGCCCGCACCGGCAAGGGCACCCCGTGCGGCGGGAACACCACCACTCCCGCGTCCGGTACGGCGTCCAGGTCGTCGGAGATCGTGACACCGGCCGCGGTGAGCTGCTCGATCCGGCCGACAGCGGCGACCGGCCGGCCGTACACGTGCACCGGCACGCCCGGCGCAGCGTCGCGGGCCGCCTGGAGGGTGGCCTCGATGCCCGCCCGGGCACCCGCGCAGTCGGGGTCTGCCTCCGCCACCAGCAGCCGGCGCGACCGCAGCAGCCCGGCCCACTGCGCGACAAGGTCCGCGCACACCTCCACCGCTCCCGGATCACCCGCGTGCGCGGCTGCGCCCAGGCCGAAAGCCCGGCCGTTCAGGTCCAGGTAGGAGACCATCACGAGCACGGCGCCGCCGGTGCCGAAGGCCCCCGTCGTGTCCACCGGATCGAGCCGGACCCGCCGTCGGCCCGGATCGGGTTCGCCGCGCCCCAGCGCCGCGGCCAGCAGCGGGGCCGCGGGCGAGCTGACCGTCCCCCGCTCGGGATGAGTCATTCCGGTGGCCACCAGGATCTCCCCCGGTCGGACCCCGCTCACGGAGAACCTCTCCATCCGCAACGTACGATTCATGATCACTCACTTCGCGTGGCTGAGTTGGATGTCGTCGGCACTCACGAGGCCACCCTGTCCGGGGTCCACGTCGTGGTGGTGCGGACCAGCAGCTGCCTGACGGCACGATTGGTGCGCTGCGGATGAAGCCGGGATCGCAGGGCGTTCATCGCGGTGGTGGCACGCCCGCACGTCAGGAAGGTGGAGTCGTCGAGGAAGGCGTGCCACATGGTGACGGCCTGGTCGAGATCGCCCTGATCCAGATGCAGCCCGGCAAGGCGGGCATGGACGAGGGCACGGGAGCGGCGCTCCCGCTGCGGGCGGTGCCGGGCGGCTTCGGTGAGCGTGGCGACCGCCCCCTTCTTGTCACCGAGCAGCGCCCGGACGGCCGCCTGCTGGTTCGCCAGCGACGCGGGGTGGTACCTGCCCATGGCGTTGCCCTGCGCCGCCGGGTCCGCCGCTGTCTGGGAGCAAGCCTGGTCCAGGCGCCGTTCCGCGGCCGAGATCGTGGCCAGTGCGTGCTGCCGGTCCCCCGCGGCGGCAGCGGCGACCGCGACCTGGCCCAGGAAGAACGCCTGGCGGGCCGGGCCGGTGGCCTGTCTGCTGATCCTCGCCGCGGACTCGGCGAGGTCGACGGCCTGCTGGTGGTGACCCAGGCTCTGCGCCTGAACCGACAGGCCCCGCAGCGTGACGGCGTATCCGGCCGGGTCGTTGTTCTCGCCGGCAAGCATCAGAGCGGCCCGGTAGTACTGCTGCCCCAGCCCATGGCGCCCGTCGTCGAAGCACATGAACGCGGCCAGATAGGTCAGCTGCGTGGCGGCCGTGAAGAGCCTGCGCCGCAGCGCCGGAGTCCCGGCGGCACGCAGCCTGGGTGCGACGTCGAAGGCGAGATAGCAGGACAGTTCCGCACGCGCGTGGCCTCCTCCGAAGGAGTCGTCGAGATCGGAGAACAACCGTGTCATCTGCTCGGCCGTGACCACCTGCCCCAACTCCAGCCGCTGCGCACACGACGCGTCCGGCCAGGGCTGCAGCCCGGACTGGCGGGCGGCCTGCGCCCAGCCGGGCACGGCGAGAGCGGCCACGCGGTAGGCGGTGGCGGACAGCGTCGTCCGGTGCTCGCCTTCGGCGAACTGCGCCAGGTTGGTCAGAACCGAAACGACGTCCCGGGGCTGGACCTCAGCGTCCGGCCGCCGGTCGACGGCGGCGCGCGAACGACGTCCCGGGTCCCACTCCTCCCGGACGGCCGGTTCGCCGGCCGGTTCGCCCAGGCCCAGGTCGGCGAGGTCGACCGGACGGCGCAGCCCACGAGAGATCGCCTCGGCGACCAGCTCGGGCACCGGCGACCTGGGACGCCGGCCAGCCAGCCAGTGCGTCACCGACCGCCGGTCGAGCCGCATCGCCACCCCGGACTCGGCTGCCACCGCGTTGACCTGCCGGGCGAGGAAGTCCTCGGTCCAGCCCGCCTCGGCCAGCAGGCCTCGCAATAGCCTGTTCGGCACCTTTGGCTTCGTCATGACGCGCTCCAGCCCCCCACCATCGCCGCGCTTTTCCCGAGCCTTCCGTTGGCTAAAATGGAGGCTACCAATCTAATTGATCCGGGAAATAGTGATAATTTCACCTGCGGTCGTGAGTTGTGGAGAGCTCACCCGGCGAAATGGCTATGGCGAGCGAAAGATCTTCGTCGGAGTTGATCCACACCGTTACCGGCACTCCGCGGTAGGACGCGATCAGAGCGCCATCTGACGGGCTGAGTTCGATACGCCAGAACAGGAAATCGCCCAGGCTCCCGGAGCCGGACAGCGCCTTGAAGGCCGCTTCCTTGGCGGCGAACAGCTCACGCGGAGTGTATTTCCCGGTGGGCGGCAGCAGCTTCAGCCGCTCCTGCCCGCGCAGGACGAATCCGGCCACGCGAGGGCTGATGACGGCGCTTTCGATGTCGACACCGACCGCCGCCGCACCAGGGACCACCACCGAGATCGCCAGGCGGTCGGTGTGGGCGATCGAACCGGCGAACTCCCTCGGGAAGCGCGGCCGGCCGTCGGGGTCACGAGGGACGAACCGATCGGCCGCCCCGGCCGCCGCCAGCGCCGC
Source organism: Streptomyces sp. NPDC033180 (assembly GCF_055577645.1). Taxonomy (NCBI): domain Bacteria; kingdom Bacillati; phylum Actinomycetota; class Actinomycetes; order Kitasatosporales; family Streptomycetaceae; genus Streptomyces; species Streptomyces sp. NPDC033180. The sequence continues at coordinate 842,426 of NZ_JBVIPU010000001.1, forward strand.
CGCGGCCGCCCGGCGGCCGGCCGTGAACTGCTGACGCGGCCCGAACGGCCGGTGCACCGGGCGCCATGCGGTCCATACTCCCGCCGCGGCGCCGGCGGGGACCGCCGGCCCGGCGGCCGCGAAGTGCGCCTCGGTCAACGAAGTGAAACGACGTGGTCGGCCAGCGAGTCGATCGAGCGCAGCGCCTCCGGCCGGACGTCCTCGTCCCATTCGAAGCCGAACGCGTCCTCCATCGCCACCAGCAGGCTGACCAGCGCGGTGGATGACATCCCGGCCTGCCGGAGGGACACGGAGTCCGACACCTTGCCGACGAGGCGGTCATTGCCGAACAGATCGATGAGCAGCCCTCGGATGCGCTGCCGGACTGCGAGTGCCTCGTCAGACACGCGATTCCACGTCCTTGATGAACTCGAGGATGATCGCCTGGAAGGCTCCGGCGTCATCGAAGAAGGGCTGGTGCCCGGCCTTCGGCATGATCTGACAGGTACCGTCCTGGAACTGCCCGGCCAGCTCCCTGGCGCCCGTCGGGCTCAGCAGGACGTCGTCGTCGCCCACGAGGACCAGCGTGGGCGCGGCGATGCGGGGCGGCAGGTCGGGGCTGTGGCTGTCGTTCGCGGCGCTCTTGAAGCTCTCGGCGAGCTCCTCGGGGTCGGAGACGGCCATGAAGGCCTCCCGCAGGCCCAGGAACCCCGGGGTGCCGAGCGACTCGTTCATCTCCGAGCTGAACATCTCGGGGTAGAGGTGGTCGAACACGGCCGCGAGGCCGTGGCTCTCCAGTGTCCTCAGCCAGTTCCGCTGCAGCTGCTTCTGGCGCCGCATGCCCTGGGGGCCGAAGACCGGGCCCGACAGCACGAGGCCCCTGACGCGGTCCGGGTGCCACAGTGCCATGTCCCGGGCGAAGACCGTGGTGGTCGACGAGCCGATCAGATAGGTGGACTCGATCTCCAGCGCATCGAGCATCGCGATCAGGTCGGCCGCGTGCTCCTCCCAGGTCGGCTCCTTCTCGACCCGCGACGACGCGCCGTGATTGCACAGGTCGTAGGTCAGCACACGGTGGTGCTGCGCGAGCTCCTCGGTGAAGCCCCGCCAGATCGGAGCGGTGGCGACGAGATTGCTGAGGGGGGTGATGGCGACGCCCTCACCGCGGGACTCGCAGTAGAGTTCCACGCCTTCCCTGGTGCGAATCCGCGGCGCGTCATCGCGGTACGACAGATCCAGCCGGGACATGTTCTCGATGATTGACATGAAGTCTCTATCCTTTTCCTGTTTCGAATATCTCGACACCGCGCAGGATGCGAGCGAATTCGGCGACGATTTCGGCCGCCGGTTGCCCGCCGGAAATGGCACCGCAGGACAGACCGCAGTACATCGCCATTTCCTCGATCCGACCGCTGGTCGCCTCGGTCGGTGCCGCGGCACTGAATCGCGGGATCAGGTACGGCTTTCCTTCGACCACCGTCCGGCCGATGAACTTCTTGGCCTGCTTCGCATCGCGGGTGGCGGCCGTCTCCAGCACGCGGTGCCGCCGGCCCGGCCACCCGATCTCGTAGGCATCGGTGATCACCGTGTCGGTCTCGTCGGCGGTGCTCACCGCTCTCTTGAAGTAGGAGTGGGCCCGCGACTCGTGCGCGACGACGAAGGCGGTACCGAGCAGCACGCCATCGGCGCCGACGGCCAGGGCCCTGCCCGCCTTGGCCGGGGATCCGATTCCGCCCGCGGCGACGATGCAGGCCTCCGGCAGCTCTTCGCGCAGCGCGGCGACCATCGCGTCACGGCTCGATTCGCCGAGGAGATGACCGCCCGCCTCGGTGCCCTGCGCCACCACCACGGAGCCCTGTGCGGCGGCTCGCACGCCGTCCTCCACGGTCCCGACCTGGACGACGACGTGCCGTCCCGCCGCGGTGATCCGATCGAACACGGCGTCGTCCGGCATGCCGAACAGCGACAGGTACACATGCCGGGGCGTCTCGTCGAGCACCTGCGTCACCTGCTGGTCCAGCTCTTCCGGCCCGACCACCTCCGGAATCAGGTTCACGCCGACAGGCCGATCGGTCCCCGCGGTCAGTCGGCTGAGCACGGCCGAAAGCGCGTCGCCGACCAGTTTGTAGCCGCCGACGCAGCCCGCCGCGCCGGCATTGGACACCGCGCACGCCAGTTCCGGCCCCGCGACACCCCCCATGCCCGACTGAAGCAGGCTCACTTCGACTCCGAGCACCTCGGCCAGCGTGTGTCGCATCAGCCCAGACTCTCCACTGCGGACAGGGCGGCCTCAGTGCTGCCGAACCGCTCGGTCAAGGTGTGCACCCATCGCTCCAGGCCGAACGCAAGGCAGCTGGTGTGCGCCATGTCGCCACCGGCCTGGATGGAGCAGCGTTCGCCGAAGAAGTTCCGGTGGTAGTTCACCGAGCCGATCGCCAGGCCGTTGACGACGAACTCCTCCTTCACCGGGAACAGGCGCTGCATCTTGGCCTTGCCGCCGTTCTTGTCGAAGAACGGATCGGTGGCGACCTCGAGGTGCACGTCGAGGCCGAGCTCGGCGCACAGGACCGTCACGGTGTCCTTGGCACGGAGCAGGTGCTGCTTGGCCCCCTCCTCGGGTCCGATGAAGACGATCTCCCGCATGGAGAAGCCGAGGAGCCGCTGCAGACCGTCGTAGTGGTCCTCGTTGCGGAAGCACGTTCCGACCGTGGTCCGCATCGTCCCGTCCGCGGGCAGCTCGGAGCCGGCCAGATCGAGGTAGATCGCGTAACACGCCGCCGACGGCAGTGCGAACGCGGTCGGCTCCATCACCTCGGCCGGGACCCGGTCCAGCGGTCGGGGCGCATCGGCCAGCAGGCTGCCGAGGCGCTGCGGATCCAGCCGGGTGGCCGCCAGACCCAGATGGGGGAAGTTGTCGAAGTAGTCGAAGGTGTCGAGATCCTGGCACCGCATCAGGAACGGGAACCGGAACTCCGGGGCCTTCCAGGTCTCGGCCAGGCGCAGGAACGCCGCGTCGATCGACCGCAACAACCGCAGCTGGCCGCCGTCGAGAACTTTCAAGCCGTTGTCGGTCGTCGTGGTCATCGTGCTGCCTTCTGCTTGAAGAAACGGGCTTCGATCGCGTTGAGGCTCCGGAAGTCGTCCAGGTCCAGGTCTTCCGGATCGATCACCTCGCCGGTCAGCTCCTCCAGCAGGAAGATGAACTCGACGAAGGCCAGGGAGTTGATGGCCCGGCTGTCGATCAGGTCCATCTGGGGGTCCAGCGGGCTGAGCTTCGGGTTGCGGCCCAGGATGAAGCCCCGGACCTCCTGCATCGGATCGGCCGTCATGTGGTCAGTTCCTTTCCGGCGCCCGCCTTGGCCAGGAACTTCCTCGTCCGCTTCAGGATCTGATCGTGCGCCTGCTCCCGGGCGGGGTGCTCGAGCGCGCGACGCCGTAGTGCCAGCGCGTCCGGGATGCCCGCGTCTCGGTAGGCGGCAGGGTTGTAGAGGGTGCCGATGCTGTACTGCAGATAGTTCTCGAGGTACTCGGCGACCGCCGGCACCTCGGCCGGATCACGCTTGGCCACCTGGCCGAGCAGGTCGGAGAAGATCATCCGGCCGAACGCGACGTGCCTGCTCTCGTCCTGGTGGTGCACGCGGTTGATCTCGCGGGCGATGTGCGGCAGCGACTGGTCGGTCGCCATGTGCGCGTTGAAGTAGTCGACGATCTCCTCGAAGATCAGGATGCGCGCGAAAATGATCGCCTCGCGGGCCACCGCTGAGAGGTGCGACACGGAATCGGCCTGCAACGTCGGCTGCGCCGGATACAGCTTGCCGCCGTAGCGCAGGCAGAACCGCGCGAAGAACCACATGTGCTCGTTTTCCTCACCGATGAAGTGGTGCAGGAATTCCGAGACATCCGCATAGGCGCGCTCGTGGATGCGCATCACCACTTCGCTCATCAACTCACGAATGCCGTGAATGTTGAGGCTGAAGAAGTTGATCGCCTCGAACTTGGTCAGCGCGAGCTGCTGCTCACGGCTCAGTTCGTCCCACATCGGCGTTCCCGCCAGCGTGGTCAGGCTCTCGCTCATCCACGGTTTGTCGGGCTCGATCGCCTCGGGCCAGTCAAAAATCGTGTACGGGTTGTAGTAGCTGGATTCTGCCATTTGCTCGAGCCGATCCAGGTCCAGCGAGATCGGCTCGATTCCACGTACAGCCATTTAGTCTCATCTTTCCCGTAGAGTGGCTCGATATTCCGCTTTCAACGCACCGCCTGGATGTCCGTGTGCACCTGGATCGGCAGCGGCGAACTGCAGTCGTGGTAGCCGAAGGGCGCATTTCCGGAGGCCGTCGACGGAATGACCTTGTTATAGATTGATCCGAGGCACAGTTCCTGGAATTCCTTCGTGTTCGGCGAGAGCCGCGCGGCCAGCTGGGCCTTGGCGATGTCGACGGTCTTGACCGCGCCGTCGTCGTCCTCCACCTCAACGCACGCGTGCGGCAGGTCGAGTGCACCGCCGAGCACGCCGCAGAACCAGCCCCGTTTCGCCTCGGCCCGGTACCCCGCCTCGCGAAAGCTCTCGGCCAGGGACAGACTCGCCGCGATGCAGCTCGTCGCGCCCATGGCGTGCACCTGATCCGGGTGTGCCTGCATGGGCACGGGGATCATCTGCCAGCGATAGCCGGCGTCCAGGTAGTCACGGGTCAGCTGCCGCAGCACGGGCGAGACCACCGGAGTGCGCGCGCCGGTCGTCGTCACCGTCGCCGCGTACTCCGCCGACCCCCGGCTCGCCGGCGGCGACGTCACGCCGGCGACGCTTCCTCCGAACCGCGCGACATCCGGTTCTTCCAGACGCCACGGAGCTGCCTCCGGGCAGTCGGTACATTCCAGCCGGACCTGAAAGGACCATTCCTTGGCACGCAGCAAATCGTCCACCGGCCGCTGGGCGAACCGGAAGAGCAGGCGGAACGTGAGTTCCGGCTGCGTCCTCGCACTGTTTGAGTACATGCCGAGGTTGTACAGATCGTTCGCGTCGAAATAGCGCACTCCGGATCGGCGCTCGAACGGAAGGCCTGCGTCGACGAGTCGGTCGATCTCTACCGGTTCGCAGCGCAGCATTTCCTGGGCAACGGATTCCGGTTGGGTTTTACTGGAGTGTTCGGCGGGAACAAACTCGATGGAGTTCACCACCTTCTCCCAGGCCACATTTTCGGTTGCAGCTTGACGCGACACAATCTATCTCCCGGACAGAACGACCGCGCCGACGGCTCGGCGCCCGTCATCAAAGACGCGAGGTCACGGTGAATCTGCGGACAGCCCGACAGTACCGACCGACGATCCCGCACGACAGATTGTTTCTACACGGCCCCCTGTGGATTTCGCATAGGTGATCGTGGATCGCGCCCGTCACTCCACACGACGCGAAGCCCTACCAGATTTATGGGAGCACAGAGGAATACCCAAGAAATGCAATAGGTGGCTGAACTCAACTGACCCGACTGACGTGGCTGACACGTCCGAACTCTCCGGGCTCACGCCTGACCCGGCGTTCGCGGCCGCCGCCAACACCCTCGCCGACGCCCCGCCGACACCCCTCGTCGACCGGGGCCGATGCCCGTCCGGATCGTCCGCGCTTCGGGCCACCAGGGGACCTGCCGACGATCTCCCGCGCGTCACCTCATTGGGAGCACCCACGAGGTTTGCGCTCTCACCACACGGCCGCTCCCCTCCTCCAGGGAACCGGAAGCCACCAGGGGACACCCCCCGCGACGACGTCAGTCCACAGGAACACCCGGCTCTAGGATGCGACTTAGCGAGGCTGACAGCACGCGAGTACGCCCAGTTGCTTCGGTTGCCTTCCGTAGCCAATGAGCTCACTACGGACCGTCTCTGCCTGGCATAGGCCGCACATTGGACTGGCCCAACTGCCTCCCCCTCGCCTGCGTGACGGCGCGGAGCCGACAGATTCACCGACGGACGACTTCCGCTGGTGCAGCGCAGACACCGCGAGGATCACCACCAGACCTGCCGTACAGATGGAAGTTTGCTTGAGGTACTGGGCGAGCTCCGCAGGAGTGACGCAGACTCGGCACACGCGGACCTCTCAGCGGACGGCTGGCGGCGTGACGTGTCAGCACCTACGAATCCACCCTCAAGCCCCGCAGGAGCGGGGAACACGCAAATACCAGAGATCCCCAGGGATCACCCCCGCAGACGCGGGGACCGCACCGCGCACGCCAATCCATCGGCGAACGACCTAGACCCTTCGGACAACTATGGCCTGGAGCAGCCCTCTTCAGAATGAGAGGATGTCCGCCCCCCCTGCCCGCTTCGCAAGTCCCCAAGGTCGTTCTTAGGTTGCGCTCTGGGCACCTCAGTAACAAGAGTTCCTCTCATGGGCCGTAGAGTTGGCCGTAGCGTTTGAAGATAGGTGCCCTAAATGTCGGTTCACGTGCTAGTGAGCAAAGTTGGCTCCCCCAGCGCATGAACGTGCAGGTCGCTCCCTGTGGTCCCCGCGTATGCGGGTGGCTGTGTGCGTGACTAGTGACACCGCCTGTCGGTCGGCGACGACACCACCCGGTCGCATTGGGGAGCGGTATCGCTGAGTTTTGACACCACCGGGGAGCTTGTGGTGGGAGCATCATCGAGACCGGCACCGACTCCTTCCGCCTCGCCCAAACCCGAGCCCGCAGTGAATGGAGCAACACGGACTGACAACCCGTCTGATGTGAGGATCACTCGTCATCGGGTCACACTCCGATGAAGCTCACTGTTTCTGTCACGTCCGCCCGCCCGGTGCGCAGTTGTGGCATGCCTTCCTTCTCGAATCCCACCGAGACGCCGCAGAACAGCACGAGCCCGTCATCGGCTCCGACCATCTGGCTGACGGTCTTGCGATACATCGTCCACATCACCTGGGGGCAGCTGTGCAACCCTTCTGCCCTCAGCAACAGCATGACCGTCTGGAGGTACATCCCCGCGTCCCCCCACTGTCCGGGCCCCATCGTCCGGTCGAGGTAGCAGAACAGCACGACCGGAGCTCCGAACGCCTCCGCGTTCAAGGCGGCGATCTTCATGGGCCTGTCGGGGTCGTCGCGCTCGATGCCCAGCGCTTCATACCGCTGGGTGGCCGCGGCGGCGAAGCGGTCCAGATACAGCGAGGCCAGTCCGGCCGGGTACATCGGATACTCCCGCTCGTCACCCGGGTCGCCCGCCAGTGCCCTGGCCGTCGCACGCCTCTTCAGTTCGGCCAGGGGCTCGCCGGTCACGACGTACACGTGCCACGGCTGAAGGTTCCCACTCGACGGAGCCCGCGTTGCTGCAGCCAGCACTCGTTCGAGTACCTCTTTGGGTACCGGCTCATCGCTGAACGCCCGCACAGCCCTGCGACTGTCCACGGCTTCATACACATCCACGTCTTTTCGTCCTCTCACTCCATTGCGGGCAGCGAAGACACGAGGATGATCATCGCACCAGGCGAGCAGACCGGGTGGAGCTTTGGTGCTGCCAAAGCTGGCCGACATTCCTCCGCTGGCCGTTCACGAAGTGCTGTCGAAACTCACCTGCATGCGCTGTCGGCTCTCAGCGACAAAGCCATGCGGGGGTGGTCCCAGCCTGTGCGGCAACGTCCGCCCGCTTGAGCTGTGGTCCCCGCGCATGCGGGGATGGCGACGAGGCTTCGCGACCTACGGCACACAAGCGCACCCCTGTCGACGCGGTCACGTTCCGTAGCGCGTGCTCGCTACGGGCCGTCGCTCCTGCTTCGCTGTCCCTTGGTCGGGACCATCTCCGCGGGTGCGGGCAGGGCGCCGAATGCGGCCGCCAGCAGTCAGACGCGTACGTCCCGCTGCTGCACTTCCTTGAGGGCCGCCGCCACTGTGGCGAAGTCGTTGTCCACGTGCAGCACCGTGTGACCGTGATGGGCCGCTGTCGCCCACACCAGGAGATCGATGGCTCCGGCGGCACGGTGCTGCCCTTGCTGGGTGAGCTTGTACTGCGCGGTGTCGACCCAGCGCCACGCGTTCTTGGGAACCGGCGAGAACTGGCAGAGAGCATCCACCTCCTCGGCCAACTCATCACGGTGGGCCGGGCTGGTGGCCGAGTAGAGAAACTCCGCCCTCGTAGGCTCGCAGATATGGAACACGCCAGCGGCGATATGCCCTTCCCAGGGCCGCAACGCCCCCGGCGTGCGGAAGAGGTGCCACAGGGCGGAGGTGTCGAGGAGGTACGTGATCACTCGAAGGCTGCCCGCTGGGCGCGCTTCGCGGCCGCATGCGCCGCAGCCGCAGCCTCGAACTCGCCCCGCTCACCCCGCGCGGCCAGCTTTTCCGCAGCCTCCAGCCGCTTGATGCGCGCCACGTAGTCCCGCAGAGCCCCGTTGACCGTCTCTTTCTTCGTCGAGACACCCATGAGCCGCATCGCCTCGGCCAGCGCCTCGTCATCGAGATCGACCTGGGTAACAGACATACCAGCCACCCCTTACCGAGAGTCCATGATGTACATAACCACGATACATCACCAACATTCCCTTGCAGGGGCCCATCACGCACGAGGCAGACACAGCACTTGCCGCGCGAGATCTATCGCATCAGGGTTGGCTTCGGTGCCGAGTCGCAGACCCAGGCCCTCCTCGCCGACGCCAGGCACATCGCTGAAGAACTACGGCGATGGCGACTGAGTCTTGGTCGCCGGCCCTTCGGGCCAGCAGAGGGCCAGGTAGCGATCACTCGACCGTCACCTCGAAGAGACGCACCCAGAGGTTTGCGCTGCAGGCGCAGGTGGAATCGTTCCTGCGGCCCAGCGCTTCGGTGGGGCGGGTGGGACTCGAACCCACGGCCGACGGATTATGAGTCCGCTGCTCTAACCGGCTGAGCTACCGCCCCTAACGGCGCGTCGCGCACATTTGTGCGCGCCGTCTGCCGCAGCATAGCCGCTCATACGATCTCCTGCTTCGGATGGTCGGCATCGCTCGACCATGAGGACCTCCGTGCTGCCCGCATGGTTCCACCGGCCACGAAAAAGGACCCTTGAGGGCACTCTCAAGGGTCCTTCTCACAGCTCTCCCGACTGGACTCGAACCAGTAACCTGCCGGTTAACAGCCGGCTGCTCTGCCAATTGAGCTACAGGAGACCGAGCTCCCCCGACTGGACTCGAACCAGTAACCTGCCGGTTAACAGCCGGCTGCTCTGCCAATTGAGCTACAGGGGATCGTCTCGGTGCATCGAACGCAGCTACCTGGGAACTCTCCAGGCGGCGGGCGGTCGCTGCGACACATACATTAGCGCAAGCAGGGGGGTGCTCCGCCAATCGGTATCCCCCACCGCCGACGCAGAGCAGCAGACGAGCGACAGACGCTCGACGCCGACGCAAGGGAAGGGTGGCAGCCATGCGCTACCGGCTCACATTCGTCGCGGGAGTGGCTCTCGGGTACGTGCTCGGTACCCGGGCCGGCCGCGAGCGCTACGAGAAGCTGAAGAAGTCCGCCCGCGAGTTCGCGCAGAACCCGGCCGTGCGCAACACCGTGGAGTCCGCGACACAGCAGGGGCGCGACGTGGCGGGCAAGGCCTTCCACTCCGTGTCCGAGAAGGTCGGGGACCGGGTCCCCGACTCGGTGGCCGACCGGGTGCGGTCGCTGCGCGAGCGCGGGCAGGGCAGTGGTGAGGACGACTGGGGCACCAGTAATACGTAGCCGGGGCTCCTCCTGGGAGCTGAGGTACGGGACACGTCGCGCGGTGCGGCAGAATTCCAGGCATGGGGATAGTCGCAGGGTTGGACAGTTCGCCCGATTTCACGCGCATCGTGGTCTGTGACGCGGACACGGGCGCCGTACTCAAGCAGGGCTATGCCCCGCATCCGACGGAGGGCCCCGATGGCGCGGGCCGTCCGTCGGACGTGGATCCGCAGGCCTGGCTGCTCTCGCTCGGCGAGGCGGCGGGCGGCGGGCTGCTCGAAGGCGTGCAGGCCATCGGCGTCTCCGCGCAGCAGAACGCGGTCGTCCCCCTGGATCAGCACGGCAACACCGTGCGGCCCGCGCTCGTCGGCAACGACCGGCGGGCGCAGGTCGCCGCCGCCGACCTGATCGACGGGCTCGGCAGCCGCGAGGCCTGGGCGCAGGCCGTCGGATGCGTCCCGCAGGCCGCGCACCCCGTGACGAAGCTGCGCTGGCTGGCGAAGACCGAGCCGGAGGCGGCCCAGCGCGTGGCCTCCCTCATGCAGGCGCATGACTGGCTGGTGTGGCAGCTGCTCGGGCGGCCCGCGCGGCGCACGAGCGACCGGGGCGGGGCCTCCGGGACCGGCTACTGGTCGGCAGCGACGGGTTCGTACCGCCCCGATCTCGTGGAGCTCGCGCTCGGCCACCAGGCGATGCTCCCCGAGGTGATCGGTCCCGCCGAGGCTGCGGGGACGACGCCCGAGGGGCTGCTGATCTCGGCGGGGACCGGTGAGACGATGGCGGCGGCGTTCGGGCTCGGGGTCCAACAGGGCGACGCGGTCGTCTCGTTGGGGGCTTCGGGGTCCGTGATGGCCGTGCACCATGAGGCCCTGGTCGACCCGAGCGGGACGATCACCTCGCTCGCGGACGCGACCGGCATGCATCTGCCGGTGGTGCACACGCTGAACGCCGTGCGGGTGCTGCGCGGGGCCGCCGAGATGCTCGGGGTTTCCGACCTCGAAGGGCTCTCCGATCTGGCCATGAAGTCGACGCCGGGAGCGCACGGGCTCGTACTCCTGCCGTATCTGGAGGGCGAGAAGACGCCGAATCTGCCGCACGCGGCGGGCACCCTGACCGGGCTGAGGCGTGAGTCGATGCGGCCCGAGCATCTGGCGCGGGCGGCCTTCGAGGGCATGCTGTGCGGGCTCGGGGACGCGCTCGACGTGCTGCGGAGCCGTGGTGTCGACGTGCGCCGGGTCTTCCTGCTCGGCGCGGCGGCCGAGCTGCCGGCGGTGCAGGCCGCGGCGCCCATGCTGTTCGGTGCGCAGATCGTGGTGCCGCAGCCCGCGGACTACGCGGCGATCGGCGCGGCGCGGCAGGCCGCCTGGGCGCTGAACGGTCAACTGCCGTACTGGCAGGGGGCGTCCGCGCAGGTCTTCGAGCCGGGCGAGGAGCACGCCGTGGGGCAGGCGGTACGCCAGCAGTACCGGACCGTGCGGGAACAGGCGCATCCCGGAGCGCTCGACAGCGCCCCGTAAGGGGCGCCGGGAACTGCGCGCTCAGCCACAACAGACCGGCAGGAAGTATGCCTGGTTCTTGACCCGGGCAATCTTTTTACCGGGTCATGGCTTAATCGGTTGCGCAGCCCCGGGTGCGGTGCCGGAGTATGGGGGCGCCCATGCCAGAAGCCGCCCACGCCTCGCGAAGAGACCCCGTGCTCATACGACTCCTGCGGGCCCATCTGGGTCCGTACAAGAAGCCCATCGCCCTGCTGGTGCTGCTGCAGTTCCTGCAGACCTGCGCCTCGCTCTATCTGCCCACGCTCAACGCCGACATCATCGACGAGGGTGTCGTGAAGGGCGACACGGGCTACATCCTGTCGTTCGGCGGCGTCATGATCGCCGTCACCGTCGCCCAGGTGGTCTGCAACGTGGGGGCCGTCTACTACGGCGCCCGCACCGCGTCCGCGCTCGGCCGCGACGTCCGGGCCGCCGTCTTCGACCGCGTGCAGTCGTTCTCCGCACGGGAGTTGGGGCAGTTCGGCGCACCGTCGCTGATCACCCGGACCACGAACGACGTCCAGCAGGTGCAGATGCTGGTCCTGATGTCGTTCACGCTGATGGTGTCGGCGCCGATCATGTGCGTCGGCGGCATCATCATGGCTCTCGGACTCGACGTACCGCTCTCGGGTGTCCTGATCGCGGTCGTGCCCGTCCTCGCGATCAGCGTGAGCCTGATCGTGAAGCGGCTGCGTCCGCTCTTTCGCACCATGCAGGTGCGCCTGGACACCGTGAACCGCGTGCTGCGCGAGCAGATCACCGGCAACCGCGTCATCCGCGCCTTCGTCCGCGACGCGTACGAGAAGGACCGCTTCCGGAAGGCCAACGCCGAGCTGACCGACGTGTCGCTCGGCACCGGCAAGCTGCTCGCGCTGATGTTCCCGATCGTCATGACCGTCGTGAACATCTCGTCGATCGCCGTGGTGTGGTTCGGCGCGCACCGCATCGACAGCGGCGGCATGCAGATCGGGGCGCTCACCGCGTTCCTCGCGTATCTGATGCAGATCGTGATGTCCGTGATGATGGCCACCTTCATGTTCATGATGGTGCCGCGCGCCGAGGTCTGCGCCGAGCGCATCGAGGAGGTCCTGGACACCGAGAGCAGCGTGGTGCCCCCGGCCTCCCCCGTACGGGAGTTGAAGCGCCACGGCCACCTGGAGATCCGCGACGCGGGCTTCCGCTACCCCGGCGCCGAGGAGCCCGTCCTGAAGGCCATCGGCCTGGTCGCGCGGCCCGGTGAGACGACCGCCGTGATCGGTTCGACCGGCAGCGGCAAGTCGACGTTGCTCAGCCTCGTGCCGCGGCTCATCGACTCCACCGAGGGCGAGGTCCTGGTGGACGGCGTGCCCGTGCACACCATCGAGCCCGCGCTGCTCGCGCGGACGGTGGGCCTGGTGCCGCAGAAGCCGTACCTCTTCGCCGGCACGGTCGCCACCAACCTCCGCTACGGCAACCCGGACGCGACGGACGAGGACCTCTGGCACGCCCTTGAGGTCGCCCAGGCCAAGGGCTTCGTCGAGAGCCTGGATGAGGGCCTGGACGCGCCCATCTCGCAGGGCGGCACGAACGTCTCCGGCGGTCAGCGCCAGCGCCTCGCGATCGCGCGGACGCTCGTACAGCGCCCCGAGATCTACCTCTTCGACGACTCCTTCTCGGCCCTGGACTACGCGACCGACGCCGCCCTGCGCGCCGCGCTCGGCCGCGAGACCGCCGAGGCGACCGTCGTGATCGTCGCCCAGCGCGTGTCGACGATCAGGGACGCCGACCGCATCATCGTCCTCGACGAGGGCCGGGTCGTGGGGACGGGACGCCATCACGAGCTGATGGAGAGCAATGAGACCTACCGGGAGATCGTGCTCTCCCAGCTGACGGAAGCGGAGGCCGCGTAATGGCCGGTCCGGGCGGACAGATGATGGGGCCGGACTCCCGGTCGATGGACTTCAAGGGGTCGGGCAAGCGGCTCCTCGCGCAGTTCAGGCCCGAGCGCGCCACGATGTACGGGATGATCGCCGCCGGTGTGCTCAGCGTGGCGCTCACCGTGCTCGGCCCGAAGATCCTCGGCAAGGCGACCGACCTGCTCTTCGCGGGCATCGTCGGGCGTGACATGCCGAGCGGCGTCACCAAGGACCAGGCCATCGAGAGCCTGCGCGACAAGGGCGACGGCGGCATGGCGGACATGCTGACCGGAGTCGACTTCACGCCGGGCGAGGGCATCGACTTCGGCGCGGTGGGAGAGGTGCTGCTGCTCGCTCTCGGGGCCTTCCTGATCGCGGGTCTGCTGATGGCGGTGGCGACGCGGCTCTCCAACCGCGCCATCAACAAGACCGTGTTCAAGATGCGCGGCGACGTCCAGGACAAGCTGTCGCGGCTCCCCCTGTCGTACTTCGACAAGCGGCAGCGCGGTGAGGTGCTCAGCCGGGCGACGAACGACCTGGACAACATCGGTCAGACCCTGCAGCAGACCATGGGGCAGCTGGTGAACTCGCTGCTCACCATCGTCGGCGTACTGATCATGATGTTCTACGTCTCGCCGCTGCTGGCCCTGGTGGCGCTGGTGACCGTGCCGCTGTCGTTCTTCGTGGCGACGAAGGTCGGCAAGCGCTCGCAGCCGCAGTTCGTGCAGCAGTGGAAGTCCACCGGCAAGCTCAACGCGCACATCGAGGAGATGTACACCGGGCACAACCTGGTGAAGGTCTTCGGGCGCCAGGAGGAGTCGGCGAAGGCGTTCGCCGAGCAGAACGACGCGCTGTACGAGGCCGGGTTCAAGGCGCAGTTCAACAGCGGGGCCATGCAGCCGCTGATGTTCTTCATGTCGAACCTCAACTACGTCCTCGTGGCCGTGGTCGGCGGCCTCAGGGTCGCGTCCGGCGCGCTGTCGATCGGTGACGTGCAGGCCTTCATCCAGTACTCGCGCCAGTTCTCGATGCCGCTCACGCAGGTCGCGTCGATGGCGAACCTGGTGCAGTCCGGTGTCGCGTCGGCCGAGCGGATCTTCGAGCTGCTCGACGCGGAGGAGCAGGAGGCCGACCCGGTGCCGGGGATACGTCCGGACCAGCTGCGCGGCCGGGTCGAGATGGAGGAGGTGTCCTTCCGCTACGAGAAGGACAAGCCGCTCATCGAGGACCTGTCCCTGAAGGTCGAGCCGGGCCACACGGTGGCGATCGTCGGGCCGACCGGCGCCGGCAAGACCACGCTGGTCAATCTCCTCATGCGGTTCTACGAGGTCACCGGCGGGCGCATCACGCTCGACGGCGTCGACATCGCGAAGATGTCACGCGACGAACTGCGGTCCGGCATCGGCATGGTGCTCCAGGACACCTGGCTGTTCGGCGGCACGATCGCGGAGAACATCGCGTACGGAGCGGCCAAGGACGTCACCCGCGAGGAGATCGAGGAGGCGGCTCGGGCGGCCCACGCCGACCGCTTCTGCCGCACGCTGCCCGACGGCTACGACACGGTGATCGACGATGAGGGCACGGGGGTGAGCGCGGGCGAGAAGCAGCTCATCACGATCGCGCGGGCGTTCCTGTCCGACCCGGTGATCCTCGTCCTCGACGAGGCGACGAGCTCGGTCGACACCCGTACGGAGGTGCTCATCCAGAAGGCGATGGCGCGGCTCGCGCACGGGCGGACCTCGTTCGTCATCGCGCACCGGCTTTCCACGATCCGCGACGCGGACACCATCCTGGTGATGGAGAACGGGTCGATCGTGGAGCAGGGCACGCATGACGCACTGCTGGCGGCCGAGGGCGCGTACGCGCGTCTGTACGCGGCTCAGTTCGCGCAGGCCGTGGCCGAGGTCGACTAGCTCCCTTTACGGGGCTAGTCCAGATAGCCCCTGAGTTGGTCCGCGAAGGCGTGGTCCCGCAGCTTGTTGAGGGTCTTGGACTCGATCTGGCGGATGCGTTCGCGTGTCACGCCGAAGATCCGGCCTATCTCCTCCAGGGTGCGGGGCCTGCCGTCCGCGAGGCCGTAGCGCAGCTGGACCACCTTGCGTTCGCGCTCACCGAGCGTGGAGAGCACCGCCTCCAGGTGCTCGCGCAGCAGGAGGAAGGCCGCCGACTCGACGGGGCTCGTCGCGTCGCCGTCCTCGATGAGGTCGCCGAGCGCGACGTCGTCCTCCTCGCCCACGGGCGCGTGCAGCGACACCGGTTCCTGGGCCAGGCGCAGGACTTCGCTGACGCGCTCGTGCGGCAGGTCCAGGTGGGCGGCGACCTCTTCGGGGGTCGGTTCGTAACCCCGCTCCTGGAGCATGCGGCGCTGGACGCGCACGACGCGGTTGATGAGCTCCACGACGTGCACGGGGACGCGGATGGTGCGGGCCTGGTCGGCGAGGGCCCGCGACATCGCCTGGCGGATCCACCAGGTCGCGTACGTGGAGAACTTGTAGCCGCGTGCGTAGTCGAACTTCTCGACTGCCCTGATCAGGCCCAGGTTTCCCTCCTGGACGAGGTCGAGCATGGTCAGTCCGCGTCCCACGTACCGCTTGGCGACGGAGACGACCAGGCGGAGGTTGGCCTCGATCAGGCGGCGCTTGGCCATCCGGCCCAATACGACCAACTTGTCCAGGTCGAGGGCGAGTTGCGAGTCCAGGTCGGTGGCGAGGCGCAGCTTCTCCTCGGCGAACAGGCCGGCCTCGACGCCGCGCGCCAGTTCCACTTCCTCCGCCGCCGTGAGCAGGGGGATCCGGCCGATCTCGCGCAGATACTGACGGAACAGGTCGGACGAGGGGCCGGCGGCGTCTGCGCGGCTGCGGGGGGCGGGCGGCAGGGGCAGCTCACCGCTGTCCGGTTCGAGCGCTTCCGGCCGATCAGGGGCAGCTTCCGCTTCGGAGCTCTCCGGGCCCGCCTCCGGGTGCCGTGCGGCGCGGCTCTGGGGCGGTACGGCCGCGATGACGTCCGTATCTGCCGCCGCCTCCGCTTCCGTTTCCGCTTCCGCGGCAAGGGCGGTCTCGGTCTGGCTGAGGGTCTGGGTCTGCACGGGGGCGACCTCCATGATGATCGCTGCTGAGGCGTGCGGCAGCGGTACAGCGGGATCGGCTTCGACGGCCTCGCCGCTGTCCGTCCCGAACACGATGTGTGGAATCGCGGGTGTACCGGATCCGCATCCGCTGTCTGCGGGCCGGCCGCGCTCCGAGGACTCAGGCACCGCAACCCAGTGTGGGGTACGACACACGGCCGCCACGAGGGGCGTGCGGTGACTTTCTGAGTCCGGTGCGTGACCGAGTGGTTACCCGCCGGGTAACCAGCTGGGCGCTGCGTGAACCTCGGGCCTTGACCCGGCGGGGCTCGGCGCCTTGCGCGACGCGCATCTCACCAGGTACGCGAGGGGCGGACCGGCGCCCGTCGGAAGGGCGGGACAGCGGCTGCGCGAGGGGCCGGGGCAGCGCCTGCGCGAGGGGCCGGGGCAGCGCCTGCCGGGAGGGGCCGGGTCGGCGGCTGCGCGAGGGGCCGGGGCAGCGGCTGCCGGGAGGGGCCGGGTCGGCGGCTGCGGAGTGACCGGGTCGGCGGCTGCGCGCGGGGCCGGGGCAGCGCCTGCCGGGAGGGCGGGGCAGCGCCTGCGCGAGGGGCCGCGTCGGCGGCTGCCGGGAGGGTCGGGACAGCGCCTGCGGAGTGACCGGGTCGGCGGCTGCGCGCGGGGCCGGGGCAGCGCCTGCCGGGAGGGCGGGACAGCGCCTGCGGAGTGACCGCGTCGGCGGCTGCGCGCGGGGCCGGGCAGCGGCTGCGCGGAAGAGGGCTCAGTGCCTGCGTGAAAGGTGGCCCAGGTCGTGACCGACGTGCGACGCGGGCCCTCTGCTCTCGACGGGGCCGAGCCGTCGGGCGAGCGGAGCCCGGGCCCTGCTCGCGCGGAGTTTCAGCGCCGCCCCGAGCGGGAGCTCAGAGCGCGTCGGCTCCCCGCTCGCGCAGCGCCTGCGCGTATTGCTGCAGGACCCACAACTCGTTCTGGACCGCTGCCAGTTGTGCGGGATCGCCCTGGGCGCTCAGCCGGGTCAGGCTGCCCTGGACGTCGCGGATGCGGCGGTCGACGGCGCGCAACCGGACCTGGACCAGCTGGATGCCCGCGTAGATCTCGTCCACCTGCTTGCGCAGGATCGCCTCGACGGCCAGCTCCGTGACCATGGCGCGGACCGTGTTGTCCGGCGCCGCGTCCAGGACGCGGGCGAGGTAGGTCTGCGGCTCGGGGATGCCCGCCTCGGCGCCGCCGGCCTCCTCCACGCACTGGCGCACCGCGGCGTACGGCGGCGCGGTGAACTCGTCCACGCCGTACGCGTCGAAGGCCGGGGAGACCAACTCCGGCCGCTGCAGGGCCAGTTTGAGCAGTTCGCGCTCGGTGCGGTGGGCGGGGCTGCGCAGGGTCAGCGCGGGGCCGGAGGGCCCGGAGGGCGCGGAGGCCGCGTACTGCTGGTGCTGCTGCGTGCGCTGCTGCGGGGCCGGGCCCCTGCCGCCCCGGTCGCGGGCCCAACGCGCCAGCTGGGCCACGCGCTTGACCACGAACTGGGTGTCCAGGATGCCGAGCATCCCGGCGAGCTGGACGGCCACCTCGTGCTGCGCGCCGCTGTTCTTGATGCGGGCCACGACCGGCGCCGCCTCGTCCAGTGCGGCGGCGCGGCCGGCGGGGGTCTCCAGGTCGTACCGCCCGACGATCTGGCGCAGCGCGAACTCGAAGAGCGGCGTGCGGGGTTCGACGAGGTCGGAGACCGCCGAGTCCCCCTTGGCCAGGCGCAGCTCGCAGGGGTCCATGCCCTCGGGCGCGATGGCGATGTACGTCTCGGCGGCGAACTTCTGGTCGTCCTCGAAGGCGCGCAGGGCGGCCTTCTGGCCTGCCGCGTCACCGTCGAAGGTGAAGATCACCCGCGCCGAGCCGTTGTCCATCAGGAGGCGGCGAAGGATCTTGATGTGATCGCCGCCGAAGGCGGTGCCGCAGGTCGCGATGGCGGTGGTGACACCGGCGAGGTGGCAGGCCATGACGTCCGTGTACCCCTCGACGACGACCGCGCGGGAGGTCTTGGCGATCTCCTTCTTGGCCAGATCGACCCCGTAGAGCACCTGGCCCTTCTTGTAGATCGGCGTCTCAGGCGTGTTGAGGTACTTGGGGCCGTTGTCGTCCTCGCGCAGCTTGCGGGCGCCGAAGCCGACGACCTCGCCACTGATGTCGCGGATCGGCCACATCAGACGGCCGCGGAAGCGGTCGATGGGGCCGCGGCGGCCCTCCTGGGCGATGCCGGAGAGGGTGAGCTCCTTGTCGGTGAAGCCCTTGCCGCGCAGGAACCGGGTGAGGTGGTCCCAGCCCGCCGGGCTGTAGCCGACGCCGAAGTGCGCGGCGGCGGCCTGGTCGAAGCCGCGCTCGGCGAGGAACTTGCGGCCGATCTCCGCCTCGGGGCTCTCCAGCTGGTCGATGTAGAACTGCGCGGCGATCTTGTGGGCCTCGACGAGCCGGATGCGCTCGCCGCGCTGGCTCGTGGGGTTGTACCCACCCTCCTCGTACCGCAGCGTGATGCCCGCCTGGGCGGCGAGGCGCTCGACCGTCTCCGAGAAGGTGAGGTGGTCGATCTTCATCACGAAGGCGATCGTGTCGCCGCCTTCCTGGCAGCCGAAGCAGTGGAAAAGACCCTTGCTGGGGCTGACCTGGAAGGACGGTGACTTCTCGTCGTGGAAGGGGCACAGGCCCTTGAGGTTGCCTCCGCCCGCGCTGCGCAGCTGGAGGTAGTCGGAGACCACGGCGTCGATCGGGACCGCGTCCCGAACCGCCTTCACGTCCTCGTCATTGATCCTGCCTGCCACGTAGGAATACTACGGCCCTGCTGTGACACTCCGGCCCGGCCCGTCACCCGAGCAGCGACTCCAGGGGGACGGACGGGTCGGAGAGGGACTCGGCGGGCGGCCGCGCGCCCGCGCGGATCAGCTTCTGGATGGTGTCCGTGACGTCCCACACATTCACGTTCATCCCGGCGAGGATCCGCCCCTCGCTCAGCCAGAACGCGACGAACTCCCGCTTCCCCGCGTCGCCTCGGACCACCACCTGGTCGTACGTCCCCGGGGGCGCCCACCCCGAGTACTCCAGGCCCACGTCGTACTGGTCCGAGAAGAAGTAGGGCACGCGGTCGTAACTCACGTCCTTGCCGAGCATCGCGCGGGCCGCGGCCGGTCCGCCGTTGAGGGCGTTCGCCCAGTGCTCCACGCGCATCCTGGTGTCGAAGAGCGGGTGCTGGACGGCGGCCACGTCGCCTGCCGCGAAGATGTCCGGGTCCGAGGTCCGCAGCGAGGCGTCGACCACGACTCCGCCGCCGTGCGCGCGGTCGGCGATCTCCAGTCCCGCCGCCTCGGCGAGCGCGGTGCGCGGGGCCGCGCCGATCGCGGCGAGCACGTCGTGCGCGGGGTGCTCCTCGCCGTCGTCCGTACGGGCCGCCAGGACCAGGCCGTCCTCGCCCGTGATCTCGGTGAGCGTGGCGCCGAAGTGGAAGCGCACGCCGTGCTCGGCGTGCAGGTCGGTGAACATCTGGCCGAGCTCGGGGCCGAGGACCGCGTGCAGCGGGGTGGGCTCGGGCTCGACGACGGTGACCTCCGCGCCGTACGTCCGCGCGGCGGCGGCGACCTCGAGGCCGATCCAGCCCGCCCCGGCGATCACCAGGTGGCCGTTGTCACGGCCGAGACTGGCGAGAACCTGACGCAGCCGGTCGGCGTGCGCGAGGCGGCGCAGGTGGTGCACGCCCACCAGGCCGGTGCCGGGGACGTCGAGGCGGCGCGGCTCGGCGCCGGTGGCCAGAAGGAGCTTGTCGTAGTGGATGACGGCGCGGTCACCGAGGTGGACGGCCTTGGCCGCGCGGTCGATGGAGACGACGGTCTGGCCGAGATGCAACTCCACGTCCGACTGGGCATACCAGGCGGGTTCGTGGACGAAGACGCTGTCACGCTCCTCCTTGCCCAGGAGATATCCCTTCGACAGGGGTGGGCGCTCGTACGGGTGGTCGCGTTCGTCGCCGATGAGGATCACCCGGCCGGTGAAGCCCTCGGCCCGGAGTGTCTCGGCCGCTTTCGCGCCCGCGAGACCTCCTCCGACAATGACGAACGTCTGATCCGCGTCGACCACTTGATGCCTCCTCAAAGCCTTGCCGTCAGGGGGAGCGTCCCGCACGGAGCGTGATGGGGGAAGGGGTTGCGGCCCGATCCGGCCAGTTTTCGTCACGCCCCGTGGTCGATCGGGTCATTCCGCATATGTCAGGGCCCTATATGTCGGGGCCCTGCCGCGTCAGGGGCTGCGTCAGGGCTGTCTCGCCGTGAGCCGCGCGTGCAGGGAACGTGCGGCGGCGTCCGTGAGGGACGCGATCTGGTCAACGACGACGCGCAGGGCCGCGCGGTCGTCGGGCGCGGTGTCGTAGAGCGCGCGGAACTGCGGGTCGAGCCCGTCGGGGGCGCGGGCGGTGAGGGCCTCGGCCAGCTCGGCGACGACGATCCGCTGATCCGCGCGCAGCCGCTCCTGGGCGGGGCGTTGCATCACATAGCGGTCGGCGACGGCCTTGAGGACCGCGCACTCGTGGCGGGCCTCGCGCGGGACGACGAGTTCGGCGGCGTACCGAGTGAGGGGGCCCTTGCCGTACCGCAGGCGGGTGGCGGTTTCGGCGGCGAGGCAGAAGTGGCCGATGAGCTGGCTTGTGGCGTCCTTCAGGCGGCCCTGCGCGATCGCGGAGCCGTCGTACCCATGCGGCCACCACTCCTGTTCCAGGAGGCGGTCGAGGGCTTCGGAGAGCTCTTCGGGGTCGGTGTCCGCCGGTACATAACGGCCGATGGCGACGGCGAAGATGTCCTGGCGCTCGGGCTCGGCGTGCAGGAGGTTCGGGTCGAGGTGCCCGGCGTGCAGGCCGTCCTCGATGTCGTGCACCGAGTACGCGACGTCGTCCGACCAGTCCATGACCTGGGCCTCGAAGCAGATACGGCGGGCGGGGGCCTCCTTGCGGACCCAGTCGAAGACCGGCCGGTCGTCTTCGTAGACCCCGAACTTGGGGGAATCGGGGTCGGTGGGGTGAGCGCCGCGCGGCCAGGGGTACTTGGTGGCGGCGTCCAGGGCGGCGCGGGTCAGATTGAGCCCCACGCTGACGAGTTCGTCCGTCTGCTCACTTCTTACGAAGCGCTTCGGTTCGATGCGGGTGAGGAGGCGCAGCGACTGGGCGTTGCCCTCGAAACCGCCGCAGCTCTCCGCGACTTCGTTCAGCGCCTGCTCGCCGTTGTGCCCGAAGGGCGGGTGGCCCATGTCGTGGGAGAGGCAGGCGGTCTCCACCAGGTCGGGGTCGCAGCCGAGGGCGGCGCCGAGCTCGCGGCCGACCTGGGCGCACTCCAGGGAATGCGTCAGGCGGGTGCGGGCGCTGGCGTCCCACGCTTCGTTGCTGCGCGTGCCGGGGGTGACCACCTGCGTCTTTCCCGCGAGGCGGCGCAACGCGGAGGAGTGCAGGACGCGCGCGCGGTCCCGCTGGAAGGCGGTGCGCCCCGGCCTTTTGTCCGGCTCGGTGGCCCATCGCTCGACGGCGGCCTTGTCATAGGCAGCCTCGGCCGCCTCGTCGTCGTACGCGTTCGGTGCAGTGCCTTCCATGCACCGACAGTAAACGCAAGCAGTGACAAAGGGGGCTTCAGGGCCCCTCGGTGGCCGACAGGCGACTGTCATGCCGAGCCCAGGCGGAGTCAGGCGGAGTCAGGCGGAGGTCAGCTGACGGGGCGAAAGACGAGTGGCGGGTGTGGCCGCGCGGGCCTGGTCGTAGCGGTGCAGGAGGAGCTGGGCCATCGCCGGATGGGCGCCGAGCGGGGCGGCCGCGATCCAGGGGGCGGCTTCGGCGCACTGCGTGGCGAAGCGGCCCGGCGCCGTGAAGTACGAGGCCACGGCGGTGCGGTGGCGACCGCGGGCGGCGAGGGCACGCACGGCCGCGGGCACACTGAGCGGGGCGGCGGCGGTCGGCGAGGCGTACGCGGGAACCACCGGCACGCCGAGCCGCTGGGCGAGGAGGACCGCCGTGCGGCGGGTGTCCGTGGCGGAGTCCGGGTCGCGGGAGCCGGCCGCGGCGAGGACGACGCCGCCGGTGCGCCGCGCTGCCCGGCCGAGCCGGTCCGGCCAGCCCGCTTCGGCGAGCCGGTCGTGCAGCGCGTCGACGAGCAGGGGGTGTGGGCCGAGCGGGGCGGCGACCCGCGTGTCGAGGTGCGGCGCCTCTGCGGCGGCCTCGGGGATGTCGTGCTTGACGTGGTAGCCGCGGCCGAGCAGCAGCGGCACGAGGACGGCACGGCCGGCCGCCGCGGCGAGGGTGTCGGTGAGCAGCGGCTCGTTCAGCTCGATGTGGCCGAGGCACACGGTGAGCCCGGGCCGCAGCTCACGGACCCGGTCGAGCAGCGCCGTGACGGTGGCGAGGGCGCGGGGGTCCCGGCTGCCGTGGGCGACCACGACGAGGGCGGGGGCGGGGGCGGTTGCGGTTGCGGGCGCCGTTGGCGGTGGCGGTGCCGGTGGCGTGCGACGTCTGCCGTCGCGCGACACGAGGGCGAGCTGGCTGCCGAGCTGGCGGGTGATGCGGTCCATGATGTGCGCCGTACTTTCGAGAGGGGTGCTGCCGGACTCATCGCGAAGAGGGTTCGACGGCGTCATGGACCGAGGATGGCCGCGCGGCGTTTCGGTCGCGTTGCGCGCCGGTGACGGGTCCTTTCGGCCTGGCTCACCGACGGCGCCGCGGCGTTGTCAGTGCGGTCGCTTACCGTTGGCTGCAGTGATCGGATCGGGGGGATCCGGCGTCGGGCACGGGGGAACGGCATGAGGCGTCCGGGGTGGATGTGTCGGGAGTGGAAACGTCCGGAGTGGAAACGTCCGGAGTGGCGCCGTCCGGGGTGGAGCCGTCCGGGGTGGATGCGGCTGCCGCGCACGCGGCGGGGACAGCGGCGGGCCGTGCAGGTCTTCATGGCCGTGTGCGTGGTGGCGCTGCTGCCCGCGACGTGGCTTTTCGTGACGGCGGAGGGGCGGTTGCACACAACGGCTGACGTGCCGCGCACGCGGGTGGCGGTCGTCTTCGGCGCCGGCCTCTGGGAGGGCGAGCCCTCGCCGTATCTCGCGCACCGCCTCGACGCGGCGGCCGAGCTGTACGAGGCGGGGCGGATAGAGGTCGTCCTCGTCACCGGGGACAACAGCCGCGAGGATTACGACGAGCCGGACGCCATGCGCGCGTATCTGACCGAGCGCGGCGTGCCGGGACGGCGGATCGTCAGTGACTACGCGGGCTTCGACACCTGGGACTCCTGCGTGCGCGCCAAGAAGGTGTTCGGCGTCGACCGGGCGGTGCTGATCAGCCAGGGCTTTCACATACGCAGGGCCGTCGCGCTCTGCCGCGCGGCGGGCGTCGCGTCGTACGGCGTCGGGGTCGACGCGAAGCACGACGCGACCTGGTACTACGGCGGCGCGCGGGAGCTGTTCGCGGCGGGCAAGGCGGCGGTGGACGCGGCGTTTCAACCGGATCCGCACTTCCTCGGGCCTCGGGAGCCCGGCCTGGCCCCTGGGCCTTGAGCGGGGTCGCGTCTGCCTTCTTCCGCTCGCCCGCCGGGTGCCGGTCGTGGTCCGTCCTCGCGCAGTTCCCCGCGCCCCTGGCGGGGCACGACCGGCCCACCTGCCGGGTGCGGGCCTCGCTGAGGTCGGCTTCGCGCGTGAGGATCGCGTCTGCCCTCCCGCCCGTCCGTTCGCCGGGTGCCGGTCGTGGTCCGTCCTCGCGCAGTTCCCCGCGCCCCTAGCGGGGCACGACCGGCCCACTGCCCGGTGCGGGTCGTTGGTCCCTCCTCGCGCCGTTCCCCGCGCCCCTGGCGGGGCACGACCGGCCCACCTGCCGGGTGCGGGCCTCGCTGAGGTCGGCTTCGTGCGTGAGAACCGCGTCTGCCCTCCCGCCCGTCCGTTCGCCGGGTGCCGGTCGTGGTCCGTCCTCGCGCAGTTCCCCGCGCCCCTAGCGGGGCACGACCGGCCCACT
>NZ_JBVIPU010000001.1:866667-873760 GCF_055577645.1 Streptomyces sp. NPDC033180
CACTGCCCGGTGCGGGTCGTTGGTCCCTCCTCGCGCCGTTCCCCGCGCCCCTGGCGGGGCGCGACCGCCGGGTGCGGGTCGTGGTCCGTCCTCGCGCCGTTCCTCGCGCCCCTGGCGGGGCGCGCGCGGCTCACAATGGGGGGCGGGCCTTGCTGAGGTCGGCTTACCGCGGGTGTAACGCGATCGCGTCGGGGCGCGTAACAAGCCCGGCGGAGGCTGGCCGGTATGCACACCAAGGCGACACCGACCCACTGTCCGTACTGCGCGCTGCAATGCGGGATGGGCCTGACCAGCGGCCCCGGCGGGACGGAGGTCGTGGAGCGTCCCGAGTTCCCCGTGAACGGGGGCGCGCTGTGCGGCAAGGGCCGCACAGCGCCCGCTGTGCTCTCCTCCCGGGTGCGCCTGACCGAGCCACTCATCCGATCCCACGCCACGGGCCGGCTCGAACCGGCCACCTGGGAGGAGGCCGTCTCCCGCGTCGCCGAGGGACTCGCCCGCACGCGGACGGAACACGGCGCGGACGCCTGTGGGGTGTTCGGCGGCGGAGGTCTGACGAACGAGAAGGCGTACGCCCTGGGGAAGTTCGCGCGGGTGGCGCTCGGCACGTCGCAGATCGACTACAACGGCCGGTTCTGCATGTCGTCGGCGGCAGCGGCGGGGCAGCGGGCCTTCGGGCTCGACCGCGGCCTGCCGTTCCCGCTGGAGGACATCCCGCGCACCGGCTGTGTGATCCTCGTCGGCTCGAACCTCGCCGAGACGATGCCGCCCGCGCTGCGGTATCTGACGGAGCTGAAGGCGAACGGCGGGAAGCTGATCGTCGTCGACCCGCGCAGGACCCGCACCGCCGAGCAGGCCGACCTCCATCTGACGCCGCGCCCCGGCACCGACCTCGCCCTCGCCCTCGGCCTGCTGCACCTGGTGGTGGCCGAGGGGCGGACGGACGAGGCGTTCATCGAGGAGCGCACCAGCGGCTGGGAGGAGGCGCGGGCGGCGGCGATGGCCCACTGGCCGGAGTACGTGGAGCGGATCAGCGGCGTTTCCGTGCCCCAACTCCGGGATGCCGTACGGATGTTCTGTGACGCCGCGGCCGGGATGGTACTCACCGCGCGCGGGCCCGAGCAGCAGTCCAAGGGGACGGACACGGTGGGCGCGTGGATCAACCTCTGCCTCGCGACGGGCAACGCGGGCCGCCCCCACGCCGGGTACGGCTGTCTGACCGGGCAGGGCAACGGGCAGGGCGGGCGGGAACACGGCCAGAAGGCCGACCAGTTGCCCGGCTACCGCAAGCTGACGGACCCGGCGGCGCGGGCCCACGTGGCGGGGGTGTGGGGCGTCGACCCGGACTCGCTGCCGGGCCCCGGGCGATCCGCGTACGAGCTGCTCGACGCGCTCGGCGGGGACATCAGGGCGCTGCTTTTGATGGGCTCCAACCCGGTCGTCTCGGCACCGCGCGCCGCGCACGTGGAGGAGCGGCTGCGGTCGCTCGACTTCCTGGCGGTGGCGGACGTCGTGCTCTCCGAGACGGCCCAACTGGCCGATGTCGTGCTGCCGGTGACGCAGTGGGCCGAGGAGACGGGGACGGTCACGAACCTGGAGGGGCGGGTGCTGCTGCGCCGCCGTGCGGTGAGCGCGCCGGACGGTGTACGGAGCGATCTGGACGTGCTGCACGGTCTCGCCGCCCTCCTCGGCCATGAGAAGGGCTTCCCGACGGACCCGGAGGAGGTCTTCGAGGAACTGCGCAGGGCGAGCGCGGGCGGAGTGGCGGACTACTCGGGGATCTCGTACGCGCGCCTGAAGGAGGGCAACGGGGAGGGAGTGTTCTGGCCGTGCCCCGCGCGAGACGGTGGGGAGGGGGGTGCGGATGACCGCGGACGCGGCGGGAAGCGGGACGCGGACGACCACAGAGACGGCGGGAAGCGGGACGCGGACGACCACAGCGACAGCCGGTCGCCGGACGCGGATGACGAGGGAGACAGCCGGGAGCGGGGTGCGGATGACGGCGGGACCGGTGCCGGTGCCGAGCACCCCGGCACCCCGCGTCTCTTCCTCGACCGGTTCGCCACCGAGGACGGGCGGGCGCGGTTCGTGCCGGTGGTGCATCGGGGCGCCGCCGAGGAGCCGGACGCGGAGTATCCCGTACTCCTGACCACCGGGCGGGTCCTCGCGCAGTACCAGTCGGGAGCCCAGACCCGCCGCGTCGAGGAGCTCAACTCCGCCGCTCCCGGCCCCTTCGTGGAACTGCATCCACAGCTGGCCGCGCGGCTCGCGGTCGAGGAGGGCGAGCCGGTGACCGTCGTGTCGCGGCGGGGGCGGGCCGTCGCCCCGGCGCGCATCACGAGCACGATCCGCTCCGACACCGTGTTCATGCCGTTCCACTGGCCGGGCGAGGGCCGGGCCAACTCCCTTACCAATCCGGCACTTGACCCCGTGTCGCGGATGCCGGAGTTCAAGGTGTGCGCGGTGCGGCTCGAGCGGGCGTGAGCGGGCGTGAGCGGCGCACGTGACAGCGGGCCGGGGGAACCACCCCGGCCCGCTGTCACGCGCGTACGGAAGTCAGCGCAGGAGGCGAATCAGCAGGTGCGGCCGACGTAGTGCGCGCCCTGGATCTTGCTCGACGAGCCCAGCCAGTGCTTGCCCGGTCCCACACAGCGCTCGTAGTCGGGGGCGAGGGCCACCCGCACGTGGATGACGACCTTCGAGCCGTCGCCCGTGCAGTGGTTGTAGAACGCGTCGCTGCCGGTCTCGTAGAACCCGCAGGGGTTCATGACGGCGGTCGGGGCGTGAGCGGACGCGGCGGCCGCCACGGGGAGGCCGAGGGTGAGGGCTACGGCGCCGACGAGGGCCGGCAGCGAACGGCGAAAGCTCATAGGGCAACTCCTGCTGAGGACGTGGTGCTCACGCACCGACTCACGCACCGACTGGTGCACACGGAGAGTGCCATAGCCGACACCCTCCGCGATCATGAGGTTGGCGGGGGTCGCTCGCACGGGTGATGGAGTACACCGGATCGAGTGCTCAGCGCGTGCGTAGGCGTTTGAGCTGCGAAATCCGCGCCACGGACCGGCTCTCGGCGCCCGCGCCGCGCGCCCCTCACCGACGCCCCTCACCGACTCCCCTCACCGACGCCCCTCACGGCCGCCCCTCCTCCACGCCCCGTCACCGCCGCGCCCGGAACGACGCCCAGTCCCCTCCCCCGATCAACACCCCCGAAGCGCGCAGCCTCGCCGCCACCCGCGGCGCCGCCACGTACACCCACGCGCGCGCCGTCGTCCCGTCCAGGAGGACCACCTCGCGCGCGACGCGCTCGTACAGGTTGCGGGGGTCGCCCGGCGCGTAGTCCTCCAGTACGTCGAGATCGGCGAGGACCCGGTCGTACGCGGACGGGAGCGGGGTGATCAACTCGCCCCGCACCGGGCCGCCTTCGGGTTCCTCCACCAGGTACGGATAGCCGGGCCCTTCATAGAGCACCGCCCCCGAGAGCCGGGCGGGCGGCGTTGCCGCGACGCTGCCGCGCAGGTGGACGTCGTGGTTCGACTCCCCGGGCCGCAGCGTCCCGTACACGAAGAACGGCAGCCGTCCGTGCTGCGGCGTCATCCGGCCCTCCTTTTTCGCACGTCTTTCGCACGTCTTCGTACGTCCTTCGCACGTCTTTCGTACGTCTTTCGTACGTCTTTCGTACGTCGACGTCATGCGCCCGATTCTCGCCGGACCTACCGCCAGCCCGGGCGCCGAACCCGGCGGGGAGGCGCGGCAGGGGCCACCGGCCAGGCCGAAGGTCCCGATCTCCGCGTTTCCACACCGCTTACCCCTGTCTGTTACAGAACGTCCCGTTTCCCGTGATGGACGCTTCCTACCGTCGGTAGGGCCATGAACCTTTCCTGCCCCCACCGCCGCCCCCACCGCCGCCTCCAGCGCCGCGCCGCCCTTCTCGCCGTCGCGGCGGCCGTCGTGCTGGCCGGGTGCGGCAGCGTGGACGGTCTTGGCGCCGGTGAGCCCGCGCCGTCCGTGTCCGTGCAGCCGCGCCCCGAACCGCTCTGGCCCGCCTGGACCAGTACGTCGTCCGAGGCGCCCGGCGCCGACGCCGCCACCCACCAGCCGCCGCCGGAGGCGTTGGAAGGGCTGCCGAAACTGGGCAGGGGCGGACTCGGCACCGAGGACTTCCGCAAGGTCCTGCGGGCCGATCCGCGGATGAAGCCGCTCGCCGACCGCGACGAGATCGACCGCCCCGGGCAGGCCGGGCTCCGCCCGCCGCTCCTGACCGACCTGACCGGCGACGGGCGGCCCGAGCTGCTCGTGGCCGCGGACACGGAGAGCGGTCGCAGTGTCCTGGTCGTCTACACGGAGCGCGACGGGCGCGTGTTCCCGGTCCTGCTCACCTCCGGCAAGCGCGTGAGCGTCGAGACGCTCGGCTCGGACCTGCTGGTGCGTAGCCCGTGCGCGGACGGCGGCGAACAGGCCGTGCGGTTCCACTGGGACGGCGTGCGGATGTCCACGGTGAGCGACACCAAGAACTACAAGAAGACGCCGGGTGGCGCCGACGGCTCATCGCCGTCGCCGAAGCCCACGCGGAAGCCCACGCGGAAGCCGACTCCGGAGCCCTCGGGCAGCGCCAAGCCTTCGGACGAGCAGAGATGAGGGCCCTCGCCCAGCGCGCCCGCGCCGCACTCAACGCCCTCGGTCTGCGCTGGAAGATCGCCGCGCTGCTCGCACTCGGTTGCGCGGTCGTCGCCGTGGCCATCGGGGTCCTCATCCACCAGGCGCGTCTCGAACAGGTCTCCAAGACCGCCAGGTCGGGGGCGACCGCGCAGTTGGTGCGGGTGCGTCAGTTGTACGAGCTGACGGGGCAGGTGGACACCGGCGGCGAGGCCGATACGGACGCCGCCCTCGACGCGTCCGATCTGCCCACGTCGCTGCGGGCCGCCGCGCTGGACGGGCGGCGGACGACGTACCTCGACATGAGCGCCGACGACCCCGTCGTGTGGGCGGCGCGGCCGGTCGGCGACCATGTGCTGTCCGTCCGCGAACCGTTGGCCCAACAGGCTGAGGAGATGGCGGAGTTCGACCACCAGCTGATGGCTTCGGGTGCTGTCGTCGTCGCCCTCGCGGCGCTCGGCGGTGCCGCGCTCGCCAGCCGCCTCAGCCGCGAGCTGCGGACCGCGGCGGCCACCGCGCGCCGTATCAGCCAGGGCGATCTGGACGCCCGTATCAACCATCCACGACCACCCGGCGGCCGGCCCGGCAAGGACGAGGTGGCCGAACTGGCCACCGCCGTCGACACGATGGCGGCGTCCTTGCAGCAGCGACTCGAGGCCGAGCAGCGCTTCACCGCGGACGTCGCGCACGAGCTGCGCACCCCGCTGACCGGTCTGCACACCGCTGCCGAGCTGCTGCCGCAGAGCCGGCCCACGGAACTCGTGCGCGACCGGGTCCTCGCCCTGCGTACGCTCACCGAGGATCTGCTCGAAGTGGCGCGGCTGGACGCGGAGATGGAGCGCCCGGACCTGGCCACGCATCCGCTGGGCACGCTGGCCGAGGGGATCGTGCAGCGATCGGGGAGCCCGGTGCGGTTCGCGGCGGCGAACGGCTCTGCCGGCTCCGACGGCTCCGACGGCTCTCACGACCGCTCTGACTGCACGCTCGTACGTACCGACGCGCGCCGCCTGGAGCGGATCATCGCCAACCTCGTCGCCAACGCCCGCAGGCACGGGGCCGACCCGGTCGACGTGCTGGTGGCCGGGCCCGTGATCACGGTCAGCGACCACGGGCCCGGCTTTCCCGAGCACCTTCTCAAGGACGGCCCGCGGCGCTTCCAGACCGGCGCCCGTGAGCGCGGCCAGGGCACGGGCCTCGGCCTGACGATCGCGTTCGGCCAGGCGCAGGCGATCGGAGCGCGGGTGGAGCTGAGCAATGCGGAGAGCGGCGGCGCGGTGGCGGCGGTGCACCTGCCGGAGGCGTGAGCGCGCTCCGCGCCGGGCGCCACCGCCGTACGGGGCTCAACCGCCGTACGGGGCTCAACCGCCGTACGGGCGAACCTCCTTCGCGGCCTGCAGGGCCCACGCCCACCAGTGGAGCTGGTCGAGCATGGACTTGGCGGCGGCGTTCGCGGCCGTCGGGTCCTTGTGGGTGCCGTCGTCGGCGAAGAGGCCGCCCGCGTTGTGGAAGGAGACGGTGTCGCGAATCGTCATGGTGTGCAGCTCGGCGAAGACGGGGCGCAGATGCTCGACCGCGCGCAGGCCGCCGGAGAGCCCTCCGTAGGAGACGAAGGCAAGGGGCTTGGCCTGCCATTCGGCGTTGTGCCAGTCGATGAGGCTCTTGAGGGACGCGGGGTAGGAGTGGTTGTACTCGGGGGTGAGGACCACGAAGGCGTCGGCGGCGGCCAGCTTCGGGGTGACCTTGCCGAGCTCGGCAAGTGTCTCGGGCGACGGGTTGAAGGAGAGCGCGGTCGGCAGATGGGAGTCGGCCAGGTCGATGACGTCCACCTCGAAGTCCGCGTGCTCGCGAATCCGAGCCAGCAGCCAGTCGGCAACGATCGGCCCGAAGCGGCCCTCGCGGTTGCTCCCGATGATGACGGCGACGCGAAGGGGCGTGGCGGGCGTGGCGGTGGACGTGGAATCGGCGGCAATCGTGTTCTGGGTCATGAGGAGAGCCTGATTGCTCAACCTAGGTTGAGGTCAAGCGCCTCCTGCGACGAGTTCGAAGCGGGGCGCCGAGGCCCCCAGCCGCACGGCTGCGAACGCCGCAGGCGCACGGCTGCGGACGCCGGTGGGCGCGGGGCGCTGAGACCTCGGCCGTGCCAACCAAGGCACCTGAGGACACCGCAGGCATGGCTGGTGGCGCGAACTCGGCAACCACCCAGGGAGCGAGGCCCCAAGACGGAGCCGGCGGAGGCCGTCGTCGCCCAACCGCGGACGCCGCGGTCAACGGAGTCCAGAGACCTCAGGCGCACAGCGGCGGACACCGGTGAGTGCGGGGCGCTGAGACCTCGGCCGTGCCAACCCAGGCACCTGAGGACACCGCAGGCATGGCTGGTGGCGCGAACTCGGCAACCACCCAGGGAGCGAGGCCCCAAGACGGAGCCGGCGGAGGCCGTCGT
>NZ_JBVIPU010000001.1:873853-1017515 GCF_055577645.1 Streptomyces sp. NPDC033180
CGTCGTCGCCCAACCGCGGACGCCGCGGTCAACGGAGTCCAGAGACCTCAGGCGCACAGCGGCGGACACCGGTGAGTGCGGGGCGCGGATACCGCAGGCGAGCAGCCCGCACCTCTCGGGCAACGGGCACGGCAAACCCGAACGCACAACTGCGGACGCCAGTGGGCGCGGGGCGCGGAAGCCTCGGGCGAGCGGCCCCGGACACTGCGGGCGGCGGGCGGCGGGGGCACGACGAACCCGGCCGTGCGGCTGCGGGCACCGCAGGCGCACGGCCGGGAACGCCGAAGCGCACGGCCGGTCGAGAACACCGCAGGCGCACTACCGGGGACACCATGGGCCCCGCCGCCCCGGGGGCCTCCCCCGCCGTACCGTGAGCTCCATGACAACTCCCTCGCCTCTGCAGCGTCTTGAGATCGACGGGCGGGCCGCCACCGCCGACCGGCTGTTGTGGGCCGCGCTCGGTGGTGTGGGGCACTTCACCGCGATGCAGGTCAGGGGTGGTGCGACGCGGGGGCTCGGGCTACATCTGGAGCGGCTCGACGCGGCCACCCGTGAGCTCTTCGGGCGGGAGCTCGACGGCAGTCACGTCCGCGAGCTCGTCCGGCACGTGCTCCGCGACGACATCGCCGACGCGTCCGTACGCGTCCATGTCCACGCCCCCGACGGCGAGCCGTCCGTGACGGTCACCGTCCGGGCGCCCGGCGGGATGGCCGAGGGCGCGCAGGCCCTGCGGTCCGTCCCCTACCAGCGGCCCTTCCCGCACATCAAGCACCTGGGCGGCTTCGGGCAGGCCCACCATGGAGAGCTCGCCAGGCGGGCGGGCTTCGACGACGCGCTGCTCACCGGGCACGACGGGACCATCAGCGAGGGCGCCGTCACGAACATCGGCTTCTTCGACGGCACGGAGGTCGTCTGGCCCGACGCGCCGTGCCTGGAGGGCATCACCATGCGGCTGCTCGAACCGCGGCTCCCGGCCGCCGGGCTTCCCACGCGCCGGGCCCCGGTCACGCTCGCGGACCTCTCCTCGTACACGGCCGCCTTCGTCACCAACGCGCGCGGCATCGCTCCGGTGCGGCGGATCGACGGCACGGAGTTCGCGGTCGACGAGAAGCTGATGGGGACCCTGGCCGGGCTCTACGCCGACGTTCCCCGGGACGCCGTCTGAGGCGGGATCAGCTCCGGATCCGGGGGGACGGCATGCTCCCGGCGGACCCTCGAGTCACCCATTCACAGGCGCCCCGCGCCCCCTTCGGACACTTCTCGGCGACACGCCGCATGACCTGCCGGAACGTTCCCGTCGAAGTGTCAGAAGTCGCTCCACCACTGCTTTTCTGACCGTTCTTCAGGAGGCGTGCGCCGCCGAGTGGCACTTACCTCGGTAGAGCGGGGTTCGACCGACGCAGCGGCACTTGGGGGTGCCGCGGGCCGTGCCCTCTGATGGTCCCTCGGAGGAGCAAGCACGATGCGCAAAGCCCGCCTGCTGACCCCTGCCGCGCTCGCCGTCGCATCGGCGGCGCTGCTGGCACCCCCCGCCACCGCCGCGGCACTCGCCGCCGGTGGCGGCCTGGAGATCCACCCGACCACGGTCATGCCCGGCTCCACGGTCACCGTGAGCACCACCGCGTGCGGCAGCGACGGTTCCGCGTCGGGCGACGCCAGCGCGGTGGGCGCGGGCACCTTCACGCTCGCGTCGGGCTCGGACAAGGAGTACGAGGGGAGCGCGGCCGGTCAGTTCAAGGTGCCGCCGTCGGCTCAGCCCGGCACCTACGAGATCGTCGCCCAATGCTCCGGTTCCGGCGCTGACGGCAAGCAGGTGGCGGGCGACCTGGTCGTGACCATCACCTCCACAGCCGCAGCCCGTGATCAGCAGGTGGCCCCGAAGGGGCACGTGAAGACGGGGGTCGGCGGCGCTCTTGGCCCCGACCCCGCACAGACCGCGGCGGGTGTGGCAGCGCTTGCCGTCGCCGCCGCGGGCGGTACCTGGCTCCTGCATCGCCGGGCGAGAGGCGACAGGATCTGACGGACACCCTCCGCTGTCCACCGGTACCGCCAGCCCCCTCCCTCTCCGGGTCCGCCCGTGCCTCGCGGATACGGAGAGGGATGCGGGGACCGGCCTCCCCGAACCCTGAGGGGGACGAGTCGAGTGACGCGCAGGAAGAACCCCGGCGCCCAGAGCGCCGGTGAGAAGGGTCCCGGCGGGAAGAGCCCCGGCAGGAAGCCCCTCGGCGGAAGGGCCGTCAACTCCGCCATAGGCGCGGTCACCGTCCTGGCCCTGTGCTCCGGGGCATGGCTGCTGCGCAACGGCACCGAGTCCCATCCGCCGCCCCAGCCGTCCGCCGCGCAGGCCGCGTCGGCGCATCCCCGCTCCGGCCACGCCACGGCCGCCGCGGCGCTCCCCCCGTCCCCGCCCGACCGGATCCGCATCCCCTCGATCCGGGTCGACGCGCCCCTCATGGGGCTCGGCCTCACGCGGCAGGGCAGTCTCGACGTACCGCCGCCGAAGAAGACGAACCTCGCGGGCTGGTACGAGTCCGGGACGACGCCCGGCGAGCGTGGCACGGCCATCGTGGCGGGACACGTCGACAACGCCGACGGACCGTCCGTCTTCTACGACCTGGGCGGCCTGACCAGGGGCCACACCATCGAGGTCGAACGCAGGGACGGCAGCGTCGCGGTGTTCACGGTCGACGCGAACGAGGTCTACGACGCGAAGGACTTCCCGGACGAGAAGGTGTACGGGGCGGCGGACCGGCCGGAGCTGCGGGTGATCACGTGCGGCGGCGACTATTCGAGGAAGACCGGCTATCAGGGCAACGTGGTGGTGTTCGCGCACCTGACGAGCGTGCGCTGACGGCTGCGGCCCAAGGACGGCCGCTGTCTGCTCCTACGCGAGCCACTGCTCGTACGCCATCTTCGCCACGAGCCCGAAGACGGTGGTGAGCAGCACGATCCGGACGAAGCCGCTGCCCTTCTTGAGGGCGGTGTGCGCGCCGAGCATGCCGCCGGCGAGGTTGAAGACGGCCATCAGGCCGGCGAGTTGCCACAGGACCGCGCCCTGCCAGGCGAACATCGCGAGGGCGCCCGCGTTGGTGCAGCAGTTGACGATCTTGGCGGTGGCGGAGGCGGACACCAGGTCGAGGTGGAGCACGGCGGTCAGCGCGAGCACCAGGAAGGTGCCGGTGCCGGGCCCGATGAGCCCGTCGTAGAACCCGATGCCGAGGCCCGCGAGCCCGATGGCGGCGAGGATGCGCCTGGGCGATGCGGGGCGGGCGGACGGCGCGGTGCCGAAGGCGGGCCTGAAGATGACGAAGGCCCCGACGCCGAGCAGCACCACCATGATCACGGGCTTGAGCACCTCGGTGCTCATGCCGGCCGCGAAGAAGGCGCCGCCCATGGACCCGGCGAGCGCGGCAAGACCGATCCGCACGGCGGTGGGCACGTCGACAGGTGTCTTCCTCACGTACGTCACCGCGGCGCCGGTCGTCCCGACGATGGCGACGGCCTTGTTCGTCCCCAGGGCGTGAGCGGCCGGGGTCCCGCCCGGCAGGCCGAGGAGCAGGGCGGGCAGGAGGAGCAGCCCTCCGCCGCCCACCACCGCGTCGATCCAGCCGGCCGCGAGGGCGGCGACACAGAGGACGACGACGGTGGTCAGCGATATGTCGGGCATGATCGCGACCTTATGGAGAGAGTGATCACGCCGTCCATGAATTCAGGGAGAGTTGAGGGTCTTCAGAGGTTTCGGTTCCCACCTCAGGGAGCCGCCTGAGGTGCCGGAACCCCCGCAGGGGCGCGATCGGGAGCAGGCGGTGCCGCCGGTTCGACCGTGAGGGCGAGGACGGTGGCGACCAGCGCGCTCGCTCCGGCGAGGCCCGTCGCCAGCTTGCGGCGTGCCTGCAGGGTCGGGCCCTGGACCGGGACCACGGGTTTGCGGTGACGTCCCACGTCAGCCCCTCTCAGAAGGCGATCAGAAGGCGATCAGAACGATCAGAAGGTGAAGCACTCGGCATGGATGCGCTCCTCGGGCACCCCGGCCCGGACGAGCGCGGCAGTGGCGGACGAGGCCATCGCGGGCGGCCCGCACAGATACACGTCGTGCTCGGCGAGGTCGGGGATGAGATTGCGCAGGGCCTGCGGGGCGAGCGGATCGAAGGAGGCGTCGGAGCGCCCGAGCAGATAGTGCAGCCCCGCTCCCCTGCTCCGGGCGATCTCCTCCAGCTCGTCCCGCAGTACGAGTTGCTCCGCGCTGCCCGCCCGGTACAGGAGCGTGATGTCCCCGGGCCCGCCCGGCAGCGTCTCGAACAGCGCCCGCATCGGGGTGATCCCCACTCCCCCCGCGAGCAGCAGCACCTTCCGCTTCGTACGCCGATGCGCGGTCAGCGCCCCGAAGGGCCCCGTGGCGAGCACCCGCGTCCCCGGCTTCAGGCGCCGCATCCGCCGCGTGTGGTCACCGAGGGCCTTCACCGTGATCCGGAGGGTGTCGTCGCGCACGGGCGCGGACAGCGAGAACGGCAGGGCGGTGCGCCAGAGCCTGCGCCGCAGAAAGCGCCAGCGGAAGAACTGCCCGGGTTCGGCGCGCAGTTCGTCGAGCCCGATGCCCTGCATCACGACCGACACGACACCGGGGCCTTCGTCGCGTACGTCGATGACGCGCAGGCTGTGCTTCAGGGCCTGCCGGGCGGGCACGACGACGCGGTACCAGACGAGCAGCACCGCCACCGTGGCGTGCAGCATCGACCACGCCCAGACCGTCAGGATGCCGCCCGCCACGTCGGGCCCCGCGAGCTGGTGCACGAAGGCGAGCGCCGCGCCGAGATAGGTGAGCAGATGCACGGCCCGCCAGGTCTCGTGCGGGACGCGGCGGCGCATCGCGCGCGCCGACGTGACGCCGACGGCCATGAGCAGGGCCGTGCCGAAGACGGCGAGGGCGAGGCCCGGGTAGCCGAGCAGGTCGAGGCCCGCGCTGAGGAGGTCGGTGTCGGCGTGCACGGCGTATCCGCACAGGGCGAGCAGGGCGTGGCCCAGGCACAGGGTGAGTACGTAGCGACCGCCGAGGGCGTGCAGCCTGGCGAGCCGGTCGGCGCCGACGCCGTGCTCGACGGCGGGCACGCGGGCCATCAGGAAGAGCATGACGAGGACGCCGTACCCGGCGAGCAGTCCGGTGAGGTGGGCGCCGGTCGCGAAGAGCACGTCGAGCCGGGCCGAGGGTTCGGCCTGCACGGCCCAGAGAGCGGTGACGGCGAGGCCCACGGCGAGGATCCCGTTGCGCAGGGCGGCGGGGGTGAGGCGGATCGGGGTGACGGGGGTGGCGGCGGCCCGGGGCCGCGGGGGCTCCGCGGGCATCGGCGCAACCGGCGTCCCCTCCGTCTGCCGCAGGTACGCGGACAGCGCGGGGTAAGCGTCAAGTCGGGAATCGGCTAGGTCGGCTACGTCGGTGGTCACCGCCGCAGACTAGGTGCGGGGCGGGGGCAGAAGTGGCTGGTCAGACGGATACTGCTGATCCTTAAGGCGGACTTGAGGATCGGCTCAACGGTGGTTAAGCCGGCGCGGTGTTGGTCCGTCTTTGGGGCAGGGCCGCGCCGGTATGTCCGTCCTCTCTATCGTCCGGTGGCCGCGCGGCTACTTCGGCACCGGAGCGCCACGAACCGTGCTCCGGGCAGACATACCGACACGTCCCCTCACGCGCGCTGCCGGGTCACGGGCGGGTGGGCGGGAAAGGCCTGTTCGGCGAGGGCCGGACGCGGGGCAGACGGGCGGGTGGGCGGGAAAGGCCGGTTCGGCGAGGGCCGGACGCGGGGCAAACGGGCGGGTGGGCGGGAAAGGCCGGTTCGGCCAGAGGCGCACGCGGGGCAAACGGGCGGGTGGGCGGGAAAGGCCTGTTCGGCCAGAGGCGCACGCGGGGCATCCCCAAGGCCCCCGGCCAGACCCCTCACATCCCGCCCCGGCCCCCGCTGAGGGCAGCGTTCCCGCAGGGAAACAGTCAGGATGCCGCCGGGTAACACCGCCCCCGCACGCTGCCGTACATGACCTCATCGACCCCGAGCCCCGCGACCCCCGTGGTGGTGATCGGCAGCGGCCTCGCCGGTGTCCGCCTCGCCCAGCGCCTCGGGGGCAACGGCACCAGCACCGTCGGGGTCACCCTCATCGGAGAGGAACCCCACGCCCCGTACAACCGCGTGCTCCTCGCCGACGTCCTCGCCGGACGGCTCGGACCGGACGTCATCGGTCTGCCGCCCGTCCCCGGCGACTTCCTCCGCACCCGCGCCGTCCGCGTCGACCGCGCGGACCGGCTCGTGCACTGCGCCGACGGCAGCGTCGTCCCGTACGGCACCCTCGTCCTCGCGACCGGCTCGAACCCCGTCCTCCCTCCCCTGCGCGGCCTCTTCGAGCCCGGCGCCGTCGAGCTGCCGGAAGGGGTGCACGCCTTCCGGACCATGGACGACTGCCTATCCCTGTCCGAGGCCGTGCGGCCAGGCACCCGCGTAGTCGTCATCGGCGGCGGCCTCCTCGGCGTATCGGCCGCCCGCGCGCTGGCCGTCCGTGGCGCCCAGGTCGTCCTCACCCAGCAGGGCGACCGCCTCATGGAGCGCCAGCTCGACCCGGCCGCGAGCGCACTCGTCCACCGGCACCTCACCGAGCTCGGGGTGGAGGTGCACACCGAGTGCCGGGTGCGCGGCGTGCGGCAGGCCGACGGGGCCGTGCAGTCGGTGGAGCTCGCCGACGGTTACGTACTCGGCACCGACCTCACCGTCCTGGCCTGCGGCGTCCGCCCCCGCACGGGCCTCGCGCAGGCCGCGGGCCTGGACGTACGCCGCGGGATCGTCGTCGACGACGAGCTGCGCACCTCCGACCCGCACATCCGCGCTATCGGCGACTGCGCCGAGCACTCCGGCGAGGCCCGCTGCCTCGCGGCGCCCGCGCTCGAACAGGCCGACGCCCTCGCGGACGCCCTGCTGTCCCCGCGGGACGCCCGCCCCTACGCCGGCACCCGTGCCCTCACCCGCCTCACCCTGCACAACGGACGCCCCGGCTCCGCTCCCCTGGACCTGGCGGCCTTCGGCGACCCCGAGCACCGGCCCGACGACGACGTCGTCCAGCTCGCGGACGCCACCCGTGGCACGTACCGCAAGGTCGTCGTGCGCGGAGACCGCCTCGTCGGCGGCGTACTGCTCGGCGAGCTCACCGCCGTCGGCGCGCTCGCCCGCGCCTGGGAGGCCGACGACCCGCTGCCCGACGACGGCAGCCCCCTGCTCCACCTGCTCACCCTTCCCCAAACTCTCGACTCCGCTCGAGCAGGGGAGACCCCAATCGGAGGCCTCTGAGATGCCCACGGACACCCCCAGCCCCCGCCACGGCGCGCACGACAACACCATCGTGCTGGTCGGGCACGGCATGGTCGGCCAGCGCTTCCTGGAGGCCATCGCCGCCCGAGGTCTCACCGACAACCACCGTGTGGTCGTCCTGTGCGAGGAGCCTCGGCCCGCCTACGACCGCGTACAGCTCACCTCCTACTTCGCGGGCCGCACACCCGAAGAACTCTCCCTCACCGACCCGGAGTTCATCGAGAAGCACGGCATCGAGCTGCACGTCGGCGATCCCGCCGAGACCGTCGACCGCGACGCGAAGACCGTCACCGCGCGCTCCGGGCAGACCTTCGCCTACGACACCCTCGTCCTCGCGACCGGCTCCTTCCCCTTCGTACCGCCGGTGCCGGGCAAGGACACCACGGGCTGTTTCGTCTACCGCACCATCGAGGACCTGCTCGCCATCGAGGAGTACGCGAAGACGTACGCCACGACCGGCGCCGTCGTCGGCGGCGGGCTGCTCGGACTTGAGGCGGCGGGCGCCCTGCGCGGACTCGGACTCGCCACGCACGTCGTGGAGTTCGCGCCGCGCCTGATGCCGGTGCAGGTCGACGAGGGCGGCGGCGCGGCGCTCCTGCGCACCATCACCGGCATGGGCCTGACCGTGCACACGGGCGTCGGCACCCAGGAGATCGTCGGCACGGACGGTGCCGTCAGCGGGATGAAGCTGTCGGACGGCAGTGAACTGGCCACCGATCTGGTGGTGTTCTCGGCCGGCGTCCGGCCCCGCGACCAACTCGCCCGCGACTGCGGCCTTTCGGTGGGCGAGCGCGGCGGCATCACCGTCGACGAGCAGTGCCGCACCAGCGACCCGTCCGTGTACGCGATCGGCGAGTGCGCCCTGGCATCGGACGGCCGGGTCTACGGCCTGGTCGCGCCCGGCTACGAGATGGCCGAGACGGTCGCCGCCTCGATCGCCACGGAGGAGTCGAGCTTCACCGGCGCCGACCTGTCGACCAAGCTGAAGCTCCTCGGCGTGGACGTCGCCTCCTTCGGCGACGCGCACGGCGCGACCCCGGACTGCCTGGACGTCGTCTACTCCGACTCGCGCTCGGGAACGTACAAGAAGCTGGTCATCGGCGCTGGCGGTGAGCTGCTCGGCGGCGTCCTGGTCGGCGACGCCGAGGCGTACGGCGTGCTGCGGCCGTTGACCGGGAGCGTGCCGCCGGTCTCGCCGGAGCAGCTGGTGCTTCCCGCGGGCGCGGGCGGCCCGGTGGCGCTCGGCCCGTCCGCGCTGCCGGACTCCGCGGTCATCTGCTCCTGCCACAACGTCACCAAGGGCTCGATCCGCGGCGCCGTCACCGAGCACAGCTGCACCACCGTGCCCGAGGTCAAGAAGTGCACCAAGGCCGGTACGGGCTGCGGCAGTTGCGTGAAGGTGCTCGGCCGGCTGGTCAACGACGAGCTGGAGGCGTCGGGCGTCGAGGTCGACAAGGGCCTGTGCGGCTGCTTCGCCCAGACGCGCCAGGAGCTGTACGAGATCGTCCACACCCTGGGCGTCACCTCCTACCGGCGGCTCCTGGACTCCCACGGCCGCGAGTCCGCGCGTGGCACGGAGGGCTGCGAGACCTGCAAGCCGACGATCGGCTCGATCATCGCCTCGCTGGCCCCGACGATCGGCGCCGACGGCTATGTCCTGGAGGGCGAGCAGGCCTCCCTCCAGGACACGAACGACCACTTCCTCGCCAACCTCCAGAAGAACGGCTCCTATTCGGTCGTGCCGCGCATCCCCGGCGGCGAGATCACCCCGGACAAGTTGATCGTGATCGGCGAGGTGGCACGGGACTTCGGTCTCTACACGAAGATCACCGGCGGCCAGCGCATCGACATGTTCGGCGCGCGCGTCGAACAACTCCCCCTGATCTGGACACGGTTGGTGGACGCGGGGTTCGAGTCGGGGCACGCGTACGGGAAGTCGCTGCGTACGGTGAAGTCGTGCGTCGGGCAGACCTGGTGCCGCTACGGCGTGCAGGACTCGGTCCGGATGGCGATCGACCTGGAGCTGCGCTACCGCGGCCTGCGCTCCCCGCACAAGCTGAAGTCGGCCGTCTCCGGCTGCGCCCGCGAGTGCGCGGAGGCCCAGTCCAAGGACTTCGGCGTGATCGCCACGTCGAGCGGCTGGAACCTCTACGTGGGCGGCAACGGCGGCGCGACACCGCGCCACGCGGACCTGCTCGCGCAGGACCTGTCCGACGCCGAACTGGTGCGCCTGATCGACCGGTTCCTGATGTTCTACATCCGTACGGCGGACCGCCTGGAGCGCACGTCGACCTGGCTGGAGCGGATCGAGGGCGGCCTCGACCACGTACGGGACGTGGTCGTGCACGACTCGCTCGGCCTCTGCGCCGAGCTCGAGGCCCTGATGGCCGACCACGTCGCGCACTACCGCGACGAGTGGTCCGAGACCATCAACGATCCCGAGCGCCTCGCGCGGTTCGTGTCCTTCGTGAACGCGCCCGACGTCCCGGACCCGACCGTGAGTTTCGTCCCGGAACGGGACCAGATCAAGCCCGACCTGCCGCTGCTGTCCATCGGCTCCCGCCCCCGCGACCTGGAAGGTGCCACATCCCGATGAGCATTCAACTCCGCCTGGAAGAAGACTGGTTCGAGGTCTGCGACCGCGCTCACCTCCAGCCGGGGCGCGGCATCGCCGCGCTGCTCCCCGACGGGCGCCAGGCCGCGCTCTTCATCGACCGCGCGGGCCGCGCGTACGCGATCGACAACCGCGACCCGTTCACGGGCGCCGCGGTGCTCTCGCGCGGCCTGCTCGGCGCGGCGGCGGGAAGGCCGTTCGTCGCCTCGCCGCTCCTGAAGCAGCGCTTCGACCTGGAGACGGGGCGGTGCCTGGACGACGACTCGGTGACGGTTCAGACGCACACGGTTCGGCTGGCCTAGCAGACTTACTTGACCATGCGTTCCAGAACGTCTTAGTCTCTCCTCGTGGCCAGGACCAAGGAATTCGATCCGGACGCCGTGCTCCAGTCGGCCCTAGAGCTGTTCTGGCGGCGCGGCTACGAGGCGACGTCGATGGCCGACCTCGTCGAGGAGCTCGACATCGGACGCGCCAGCATCTACGCGACGTTCGGCAACAAGCACGCGCTGTACCTGAAGGCGCTGGAGCGGTACGCCGCTCTCCAGAACCCGCGCCTGCTCGCCGAGCTCTCGCAGCCGGGCCCCGCACTCCCCGGCGTCCGTGCGGTGGTGCGCCGCTGCGGGAGTGAGGCATCCTCCGACGAGGGGCGCCTCAACGGCTGCTTCATCACCAATACGGCGGCCGAGCTCGGCCCGCACGACGAGGCGGCGGCCCGCTGCGTCGAGCGCAGCTGGGAGCACATCGAGACGCTGCTGCACTCCGCGCTCGTCCGCGCGCAGGCGCAGGGCGAGCTCCCGGAGGGCCGCGACCCGCTCGCCCTCGCGCGCATGCTGGTGACCCTGATGCAGGGGCTGCGCGTGGTCGGCAAGGCGTCGAAGGACGGGGCGCGACTCCGTGACGCGACGGAGCAGGCACTGAGCCTGCTCGACTGAGCTCCGCCCCGCCGCCCGCCCCACTGCCTGCCCCACCGCCCCGCCCTTCCCCCTGGCTTCCTTTTTCATGCCCTCATACTGAACCGATCGTTCAAGAAAAGAGTCTCTTCATGACTTCAGCGCCGCGCACCCGCTTCGCAGGGCGCACCGCCCTCGTCACCGGCGGCGGCTCCGGTCTCGGCCGCGCCATGGCGCTCGCGTTCGCCGCCGAGGGCGCGAACGTCGTCGTCGCCGGGCGCACCGAAGGCCCGCTCAAGGAGACCGTGGGGCTCATCGAGGACGCCGGCGGCACCGCGGTCGCCGTCACCGCCGACGTGTCGAGCTCCGCCGACCTCGCGGCGCTCGTCGAGGCCACCGTCGAGCGGTTCGGCTCCCTGGACGTGGCCGTCAACAACGCGGGTGTCCTGCGCGCCGGGCAGCCGGTCGCGGAGCTGCCCGAGGAGGACTGGCGGACGATGCTCGACATCAACGTGACCGGCGTACTGCTCGCCCTGCAGGCCGAGGTGGAGCAGATGCGTACGCAGCCGGGTGGCGGGGCGATCGTCAACATCTCCTCCACGCTCGGCGCCCACATCAGCCTTCCGGGCACGATCGGCTATGGCGCCACGAAGGCGGCGGTCTCCGCTCTGAGCAAGGGCGCCGCAGCCGAGTACATCGGGGAGGGGGTACGGATCAACGCGGTGAGCCCCGGCTCCTCCGACACCAGCATGTCGTTGCGCCAGGGCGAGAGCCTGGCCGAGCGCTCGGAGCGCATGAAGAGCGCGACGCCGCTCGGCCGCGTCTCGACGACCGCGGAGGTCGCGTCCGCCGTGCTCTACCTCGCATCGGACGAATCAGCGTCGGTGGTCGGCGCCGATCTGGTGATCGACGGGGGTGCCGCGGCCTGACTCACTGCCCTAGGCTCGCCCTGCCTGCTCTCGGGTAGGAACAGGCGTGCGCCCAAGCAGAGGGAGCGGTGTCATGACGGGCTGGAACGCGAGCGACATCCCCGCCCAGAGCGGCCGTACCGCCGTGGTCACCGGTGCCAACAGCGGCATCGGATACGTCACCGCACGCGAACTCGCCCGTCGTGGCGCGCGCGTGGTGCTCGCCTGCCGCAGCGAGGAACGGGGGACGCGGGCGCTGGAGCGGCTGCGGTCCGAAGTGCCTTCGGCAGATGCGGAGTTCAGGCGGCTCGACCTCGGCGACCTCGGTTCGGTACGGGAGTTCGCGAAGACGTATGACCGCGGCCACGGCGGCGACCGGGGTGACGGACTCGATCTGCTCATCAACAACGCGGGCGTGATGGCACTGCCCTACCGGCAGACGGCGGACGGCTTCGAGACGCAG
Organism: Streptomyces sp. NPDC033180; assembly: GCF_055577645.1. Lineage (NCBI taxonomy): Bacteria > Bacillati > Actinomycetota > Actinomycetes > Kitasatosporales > Streptomycetaceae > Streptomyces > Streptomyces sp. NPDC033180. The sequence continues at coordinate 886,069 of NZ_JBVIPU010000001.1, forward strand.
TTCGGCGTCAACCACCTGGGCCACTTCGCGCTCACCGGACTGCTGCTGCCCCGGCTCCTTCGGACGCCCGGGGCCCGGATCGTCACTGTGTCCAGCGCGTTCCACGTTCTGGGGAACATCGACATCGGCGACCTCAACAGCGAGCGCGACTACCGGCGTTGGGTCGCCTACGGCCGCTCCAAGACGGCGAACCTCCTCTTCGTCCACGAGCTGGCGCGTCGCCTCGCGGCCATCGGCTCCGAGATCGTGACAGCCGCGGCGCACCCCGGCTACGCGGAGACGAATCTGCAGGCCGCCGGGCCCAGGATGGAGGGGCGCAGGGTGGCCGAGCGCCTGATGGGGCTTGGCAACCGCGCCCTGGCCCAGCCCGCGACGGCGGGCGCCCTGCCCTCGCTGTACGCGGCCACGGCGCCGGGAGTCCGCCCCGACTCGTTCACCGGGCCCAGGGTTCTGGGGTGGCGGGGGGCGCCGGCGAAGTCCTGGCGAGCGAAGTGGACCCTCAACGACACAGCGGGGGAACGGCTTTGGGCGGCTTCGGAGGGGTTGGCGGGGGTGCGGTACGCGGCGCTGGAGGGGTGAGGCACCGCTGACACCCCACACGCGACGCACCGCTGACGCCCCTCCCACGCTGGTCGTCGGCCCACCGCGTGGCGGGATCCCCGTCGACGGCGTTCTCGGGGCCGAGTGACGCGGTCTCCGCGGAGGAAGCCGTCGCCTTCCGCCCCCGCGCCAGATCGGGGAGGTCGAAGACCTGCGCCGACCACAGCGCCCAACGAACCCGTCCCCTCTCCCGCCCCCGCACTCGCACATAGCGGGCCCGGGCGGTGGTGAACTCCAGCTCGTCCCAGCCGGGTTGGTCGCGCCCGCGGCGGGCAGCGACCTTCCGCCAACCGTCGCCCCCGCTCTCCGCCACCTCGATGTCGTACGAACGCCCGTGCTCGCTCCCCCAGTCGAGCCGCACCCGCGCCACGTCCCGCACCTCCCCGAGGTCGATCCGCAGCCAGGGGCCGCCTCGTTCGAGGCCGCTGGTCCAGCGGGTGACGGGGTTGCCGTCGGAGGCATACGAGGGGTGCGCGCCGGAAGAGGCGGCGGCGGGAGCACCGAAGGCAAGCTCGTCGGGCTCGGAGAGGGTGGGGGCGACGGTGGTCAGCCCCGGCCCCACCGAGCCGCGCCGGAGCAGCGCGGTGAACTCCCCATACGTCACCCCCTGTTCGGCGCCGCTCCACATCTTCTGGGCGAGCGTGCCGTAGGTCTTCTCGATGAGGCCGTGCACGTTTTGCTGGGTGTAGGTGGCGTGGACGAGGTCGTTCCACACGGCGGACATCGCGCCGCGCAGCGCGGGATCGCCGGGAGCGAGGCTCTCCTCCCCCGGGAAGACGTGGGGCTCCCAACTGTCGTACAGGTAACGGCCCTCGAGGCCCTGCCCGTGGTAGTAGTCGGTGAACAGCACGACGTACAGCAGCGCGTCGTTCGGAGCGGCTCAACGCCGCCAGGGAAGCCTGCGGGAAGGGATGAAGTGATGACATTGCGTTCCGATGTGGCCGAGTTGCTGGCGGAGACCGGCATCATCGACGTGGACGTCGACAAAGCCGTCGCGGACGACCACGCCCGAACGTCCGCGTACCTACGCGTCCTCTCCGTGACCGCTGCCTCGCAAAGCCGCGACCGGGGCCGGGACCGCGCAATCGTGGCCACGATCCTGCGCGACCCCGACGAGATGGGGTCCAAGACGGCAGTGGTCGCCCTCGTGGACGAGATCGCGAGGAAGGTGTCCGGTCCCGCCGAGTTCCGACAGTGGTCGGCCGAACTGCTGCCGGAGATCGACCAGCTCAAGACGGAGGCGTACCGCGAGTTCATCCGCCGCCGCATCCACGACTGGTTGTTCTGCCTGTCCATCGAGGACGGTCACGTGCCGACGTCGGCCGAGTTGGCGGAGGTCACGGACTGGATGCAGCGCTACCTCGCCGAGTGGTCGAGGTCGCCGGCGGTACTCGCCGTGGTCGCCGAGGCGGCCAACACCAGGAAGACACGGAACATCGCGAGGAACCGAGCCAGAAGCCGCGAGCTGAGAATGGGATGAGTCGGTGGCGGCCTTGGCTCGACCGTCTCAGCCGCTCATGCCCGAAGGGGCAGCACCCCCACAGGGTGTAGGGGCCGACGCGGCGGGCTTGCGGCCCGGCGCTGCCTACAGCGCCGTCGGCTGGCATCTGCCCCCAGACGTCGGGGAGAGGAGTCGCCGCACACACCTCGTGCAGCACCTTGTGCCTCTCCACCACTTGACTGCCGACGACCGGTGAAGGCCGATGATCCAACCAGGTTGCTTTTGGGCGTCGCCTCCCTGGAAGGCAACTGGGATCGCCCTAGCGTGAAGCCGCACGGCGTCCGCAATCAGCGGGCCCGGCGCCGGAACAAGGAGCCGAACCGGTGAGGATCACACCACGCAGAGGGAGACTGGTCGTCGCCACAGCCCTGGCAGCCGTGCTGGGGTTGGCCTCGCCCGCCTGGGCCGTACCGTCAACCACAGTGGTGACGGCGGCTCCGCAGTCCGCCGAGGTGGACACTCAGGTGGAGCTGACAGCCACGGTTACCTGCGCCGACGACCCCACCGGCGGGCTCGGCGTCACGTTCTTCGACGGCAACGTCCTGCTCGACACCGTGCCGGTCGAAGCCAACAACGAGGCCAGCTACACCGTCACGTTCACCACCGTCGGCTCGCACGAAATCACCGCCGCGTACAACGGCAACGCGAATTGCGCAGCCTCCAACGACACCACGTCCGTCGAGGTCACGTCCACCCCGACACCGCCCGGCCCGCCCCCCTCCTTCTGTCTCCTCGCCTGCGGCGGACTGATCAACTTCTCCGTCGGGGACATCAACAACACCATCACCACCTCCTAGCCCGAGAGCCGCACCCGCACCCGCACCCGGAGGGCACAACGGCTTCCGACGGGTTCAACGGCAAACCAACGCCACCAAACGTCGCTCAGCCTGCTCAGCGACTTGGCTTGACCGCCTCCGCCGCTCAGCCCGAAGGGGCAGCACCCCCGCACAGGGTGCTGCCCCTTCTTGGTGAACCGGGTCCGTCCCCGCATCGGTGAGGGTCGGGGACACGAGGTCGGACCCGGAGTTCTACCGGTGGCCCGGGAGTACCCCCGGTGGCCCCGGAGTTCCACCGGGGCCCCGGTGAGACCTACCGGTGGTCGCTGCCCGCCGACTCCGACGCCGCGCGTCCCGCCTCCAGGCGGGCCACCGGGATCCGGAACGGGGAGCAGGAGACGTAGTCCAGGCCCACCTCGTGGAAGAAGTGCACGGACTCCGGGTCGCCGCCGTGCTCGCCGCAGACGCCGAGCTTCAGGTCGGGGCGGGTGGCGCGGCCGGCCTTGACCGCGTCCTTCACCAGCTTGCCCACGCCGTCCTTGTCGATGGTCTCGAAGGGGGAGACACCGAAGATGCCCTTCTCCAGGTACGCCGTGAAGAACGAAGCCTCCACGTCGTCGCGCGAGAAGCCCCAGACCGTCTGCGTGAGGTCGTTCGTGCCGAACGAGAAGAACTCGGCGGCCTCCGCGATCTGGTCCGCCGTGAGCGCGGCTCGCGGCAGCTCGATCATGGTGCCGAGCGCCAGCTTCAGTGCCACGCCCGTCGTCGCCTCGACCTCGGCGATGACCTGCTCGGCCTCCTCGCGGACGATCTCCAGCTCCTGGACCGTGCCGACGAGCGGAATCATGATCTCCGCACGCGGGTCGCCCTTGGCGTTCTTGCGCTCGGCCGCGGCCTCGGCGATCGCCCGTACCTGCATGGTGAACAGGCCGGGGATGACCAGGCCGAGGCGTACGCCGCGCAGGCCCAGCATCGGGTTCTGCTCGTGCAGGCGGTGCACGGCCTGCAGCAGGCGCAGGTCGTTCTCGTTGGCGTCCTTGCGGGACTCGGCGAGGGCCACCCGGACGGAGAGCTCGGTGATGTCCGGCAGGAACTCGTGCAGCGGCGGGTCCAGGAGGCGCACGGTGACCGGAAGGCCGTCCATCGCCTCGAAGAGCTCCACGAAGTCGCGCTTCTGGAGCGGCAGGAGCTCCTTGAGTGCTTCCTCGCGCTCGCCGTCCGCGTCGGCGAGGATCAGCCGCTCGACCATCTCCCGGCGCTCACCGAGGAACATGTGCTCGGTACGGCACAGGCCGATGCCCTGGGCGCCGAAGCGGCGGGCACGCAGCGCGTCTTCCGCGTTGTCCGCGTTGGCACGGACCCGCAGGCGGCGCACCCGGTCCGCGTACGCCATGATCCGGTGCACGGCGCCGACCAGCTCGTCGGCGTCGTCGGCACCCGCGTGCATGCGGCCCTCGAAGTACTCGACGACCGGCGAGGGGACCACGGGCACCTCGCCCAGGTAGACCTTGCCCGTCGAGCCGTCGATGGAGACGACGTCGCCCTCCTCGACGACCGTGCCGCCCACCGTCATGCGGCGCCGCTTGGTGTCGACCTCCAGGTCCTCGGCGCCGCAGACGCAGGTCTTGCCCATGCCGCGGGCGACGACGGCGGCGTGCGAGGTCTTGCCACCGCGGGAGGTGAGGATGCCCTCGCACGCGATCATGCCGTCGAGGTCGTCGGGGTTGGTCTCACGGCGGATGAGGATGACCTTCTCGCCGGAACGCGACCACTTGATGGCCGTGTACGAGTCGAAGACCGCCTTGCCGACCGCGGCACCGGGTGACGCGGCGATGCCCCGGCCGAGCTGCTCGACCTTCGCGGTGTCGTCGAAGCGCGGGAACATCAGCTGGGCGAGCTGGGCGCCGTTGACGCGCTGCAGCGCCTCGGCCTCGTCGATCAGGCCCTGGTCGACGAGCTGCGTCGCGATGCGGAAGGCGGCACCTGCGGTGCGCTTGCCGACGCGGGTCTGCAGCATCCACAGCTGGCCGCGCTCGATGGTGAACTCGATGTCGCACAGGTCCTTGTAGTGCGTTTCGAGGGTCTCCATGATCTGCATGAGCTGGTCGTACGACTTCTTGTCGATCTGCTCAAGATCAGCGAGCGGGACGGTGTTGCGGATGCCCGCCACCACGTCCTCGCCCTGCGCGTTCGTCAGGTAGTCGCCGTACACGCCCTGGTGGCCGCTGGCCGGGTCGCGGGTGAACGCGACGCCCGTGCCGGAGTCCGGGCCGAGGTTGCCGAAGACCATCGAGCAGATGTTGACCGCGGTGCCCAGGTCGCCGGGGATGCGCTCCTGGCGGCGGTAGAGCTTGGCGCGGTCGGTGTTCCACGACTCGAAGACCGAGCGGATCGCGAGGTCCATCTGCTCGCGCGGGTCCTGCGGGAAGTCGCGCCCCGCCTCGGTCTTGACGATCTTCTTGAACTTCGTGACCAGCTTCTTGAGGTCGCCGGCCTCCAGGTCGGTGTCGACCGTGACCTTCTTGGCGGCCTTGGCGGCCTCCAGGGCGTCCTCGAAGAGCTCGCCGTCGACGTCCAGGACGGTCTTGCCGAACATCTGGATGAGGCGGCGGTAGGAGTCCCAGGCGAAGCGGTCGTCGCCGGACTGCTTGGCGAGGCCCGTCACCGACTTGTCGGAGAGCCCGATGTTCAGGACGGTGTCCATCATGCCGGGCATCGAGAACTTGGCGCCCGAGCGGACCGAGACGAGCAGCGGGTCGTTGGCCTGACCGAGCTTCTTGCCCATGGTCTTCTCGAGGGCGTCGAGGTGCGCGCTCACCTCGTCGCGCAGCTCGACCGGCTCCTCGCCGCTGGCGAGGTAGGTCTTGCAGGCCTCGGTGGTGATCGTGAAGCCCGGAGGGACGGGCAGCCCGAGGTTGGTCATCTCGGCGAGGTTCGCGCCCTTCCCGCCGAGAAGGTCCTTGAGGTTCCTGTTGCCCTCGGTGAAGTCGTAAACGAACTTCACCGCCGCATCGCTCGCGTCGCTCGCGTCGTTCTGCGCTACGTGGGGATCTTTGTTTTCCGACACGGGTCTCGACTCCTCGAGGACTCGGTGGCTGCCCTGACGGCGAGGAACATACCCAGATCGAAGGCGCATGGGTACGTCCACTTGTGCGTCATACGGCTGTAACCACCCGTCCGCCAGTAGATCGAAAGTGACTCAGCGGTAGCTGGATAGGCGATCATCGATTCAACTCTTGAAGGCATGACGCCCGTAGACCCGGCGTTTTGCTCAGATGAGCGGGCTATTCTCAGATGTGAGTTCACCTCATGAATGATCGAGCAGTGGCACTGAGTGCCACCCCTTGGAGAAGTGCAGTCACCCTGATTCCGCTCATCTGAGCGCAGCGCCTATCAGAGGTGGCGAGAATCACGCCGTTTGAAGCGGCCGGATGTCAGCATCCGGACGCGTGGCGAGACGATTCGCGCACCGTTCGGACGCCGCTCACGCGCCGAACAGGGCAGGGAACGTCGACAAGGCGGCCCACGGCGCACCCCGACCGGGAAAGGTGTTCAGGCCAAATCTCGCACCGAAGGCGGTTCAGCCCCCGGACGTGTCCAGCTCCGCGTCCTCGCTGATGCCCGCGCAGTCGTAGGGATCCTTCAGCCAGCCGTCCGGCAGGACGACGCGATTGTTGCCCGAGGTGCGGCCTCGCGGACCGTCCGCTCCGGTCGGCCACCCCTGGTCGAGGTCCAACTCGCCCAGCCCGTCCTGGAGTTCGGCGAGGGAGGAGGTGATCGCGAGGCGCTTGCGCATCTCCGACCCGACCGCGAAGCCCTTCAAGTACCAGGCCACGTGCTTGCGGAAGTCGATGACACCGCGCGCCTCGTCGCCGATCCACTCGCCGAGGAGCGTCGCGTGCCGCAGCATGACGGCGGCTACCTCGCGCAGGTCCGGCGCCTTGGGCGTGCCCGTGCCCTCGAAGGCTGCCACCAGGTCGCCGAAGAGCCAGGGGCGGCCCAGGCAGCCGCGGCCCACGACGACCCCGTCGCAGCCGGTCTCCTCCATCATCCGTACCGCGTCGGCGGCCGACCAGATGTCGCCGTTGCCGAGGACCGGGATCTCCGGGACGTGCTCCTTGAGGCGCGCGATGGCGTCCCAGTCGGCGGTGCCGCCGTAGTGCTGGGCGGCGGTGCGGCCGTGCAGCGCGATCGCCGTGACGCCCTCCTCGACGGCGATGCGGCCCGCGTCGAGGAAGGTGATGTGCTCGTCGTTGATGCCCTTGCGCATCTTCATCGTGACGGGCAGGTCCCCGGCGCCGCTGACGGCCTCACGGAGGATCGCGCGAAGGAGCGGCCTCTTGTACGGGAGCGCGGAGCCGCCGCCCTTGCGGGTGACCTTGGGGACGGGGCAGCCGAAGTTCAGGTCGATGTGGTCGGCGAGGTTCTCCTCGGCGATCATGCGGACCGCCTTGCCGACCGTCGCCGGGTCGACGCCGTACAGCTGGATGGACCGGGGCTTCTCGGTCTCGTCGAAGTGGATCAGCTGCATGGTCTTCTCGTTGCGCTCGACCAGCGCCCGAGTCGTGATCATCTCGCTGACGAAGAGCCCCTTGCCGCCGCTGAACTCACGGCACAGCGTCCGGAACGGCGCGTTCGTGATGCCCGCCATGGGGGCGAGCACGACGGGCGGCCGCACGGCGTGCGGGCCGATCTGAAGCTGGGGCTCCATGGCGGGGGATTCCTCCGGGGCGAGCTGTGGGCGAGCTGTTCTGAAGCGTGGGCAGACCTCTTATTGTCCCTCATCCGCACGCGTGCCCTCACGAGTGCCGGCGCGACTGCCCACGCGCCCGGCCTTCACCAGGCGGTGCAGCTCCTCCGTGGCCGCCTGCGAGCGCGCGTCCGCCGGAACGTACGTCCCCACGCGCGGGCCCTCGGCCGGGCCGAGCCACAGCCCGTGGTACGTGAAGTGCAGCGGGCCCACCACCGAGTTGTTGAACCGTTTGGACTGGTCCACCGCCTGCATCACCTCGTGCCGCTCCCACAGTTCGCAGAAGGCGGGCGAGGCCTTGCGCATCCTCCTGAGCAGCGTCTTCCACGCCGGGTCCGCGAGATGCCCTGCCATCCGCGCCCGGAACCTCGCCACCATCCGGCGCATCGTCTCCTCCCGGTCCTCCATGGCGGCCTGCCAGGCGGGATGCGTGAAGGTCAGCCACATGCAGTTGCGGTCCTCGGGCGGCAGCACGTCGAGGTCGGTGAGCAGATTCCCGTACATCGCGTTGTGGGCGAGGATGTCGTAGCGGGCGTTCTGCACGCACGCCGGGTACGGCTCCAGCTGCTCGACGATCCGCAGCAGGCCCTGCGGGACCGACGCGATCTCGGCGGCCGGTGAGGGGTCGGCGGTGCCCGCCAGCTGGAAGAGGTGGGCGCGCTCACCGGCGTCCAGCATCAGGGCTCGGCACAGCGCGTCGAGGACCTGGGCCGAGACATGGATGGCGCGGCCCTGTTCGAGCCATGTGTACCAGGTGACGCCCACCGTGGAGAGGTGCGCGACCTCCTCGCGGCGCAGCCCCGGCGTGCGGCGGCGCGGGCCGCGGGGCAGCCCCGCCTGCTCGGGCGTGATGCGCTCGCGGCGGCTGCGCAAAAAGTCGGCGAGCTCGCTGCGGCGGATACGGTCGGGCTGCTGCCGCGTCGGCACTGCGGTGTCCATGGGACCAGCTTGCCCGCACGGCGACTGCCCGGCGACCCTGTTTCCAGGTAGTACAGGTACCAGGATAAAGAGACTCTGGTACCAGGCTCGCGATACGACGACTGTCGTACTCGTGAACCTCACCAACTCCACGGCCCACTCCAAGGCCCACGTCCTGAAGCCCACCACGCCGGGCGACCCGCCCGCGGCGGACGCCTCCCCCGCGCTGACCCCGCTCGGCCTCGTCACCATCCTGCTCGGCGCCGCGCTCCCGATGATCGACTTCTTCATCGTCAACGTCGCCCTGCCCAGCATCGAACACGACCTGCACGCGTCCCCCGCCACCCTGGAGATGGTCGTCGCCGGCTACGCCGTCGCGTACGCCGTGCTGCTCGTGCTCGGCGGGCGGCTCGGCGACACGTACGGGCGCCGCAGGCTCTTCCTCTGGGGCGTCGCCGCCTTCGGCGTGACCTCGCTGGCCTGCGGGCTCGCGCCCGGGGCCTGGTGGCTGGTGGGGGCGCGCGTCGCCCAGGGCGCGGCCTCCGCGCTGATGCTGCCGCAGGTCCTCGCCACCATCCACGCGACGACGCGGGGCGAGCGGCGCTCGAAGGCGGTCGCCCTCTACGGCTCGGTGGGTGGCATCTCCATCGTCCTCGGGCAGGTGCTCGGCGGCGTCCTGGTCTCCGCCGACCTGGCGGGCACCGGCTGGCGCGCGGTGTTCCTGGTGAACGCGCCCGTCGCGGTCGGCGCCCTGCTCTGCGCGGTGCGCTCGGTGCCGGACAGCCGGGCCGAGCAGCCCACCCGCAGCGACATCGGCGGCACGCTGCTGCTCGCCGCGTCCCTGATCGCGCTGCTGCTGCCCCTGACCGAGGGGCGGGCCGCGGGCTGGCCCCTGTGGTCGGTGCTCTCCCTGGTCGCCTCGCCGTTCCTGGCCTGGGCGTTCGCCCGCGTCGAACTGCGGGCCGAACGCACCGGCGGCAGCCCGCTGCTGCCCCCGTCGCTGCTGCGCGAGCCGGGCGTACGGATGGGGCTCACCATCGGCCTGCCCATCTTCACCGGCTTCGCCGGCTGGATGTTCGTCAGCGCGGTGACGCTCCAGCAGTGGCTGGGCTTCAGCCCCTTGAAGTCCGGGCTGACCCTGATCCCCATGGGCGTCGCGCAGTTCGCGGCGTCGATGCTCGCCCCGCGCCTGGTGACGCGGTTCGGCAGCCGCGCGATGACGCTGTGCGCGCTGGCCCACGGCACCGGCCTCGCGATCCTCGCCGTGACGGTGCTGTGGACTCCGTACGCCTCACTGAGCCCGCTCGTCCTCGCCCCCGGTCTCGCCCTGTGCGGCCTCGGCCAGGGCGTGCAGCTCGCCCTCTACTACCGCATCGTGCTGGCCGCGGTGCCGGCGTCACGGGCGGGCGCGGGCAGCGGCCTCGCGGCGACGGTCCAGCAGTCCTGCCTGGCCATCGGCGTCGCCACCCTCGGCTCGCTGTTCCTGGCCCTGGTGCCGGACCTGGGGATGCGCAACGCGTTCGCGACAGTCCTCGCGGTACAACTGGCGGGTCTGCTCGGCCTCGCCCTGCTGAGCCTGCGGCTGCCGCGGAGGCTGGGCTGAGGGCCCGCCCGGGGAGGGCGGGGACGTACGCCCCGCCCGCAGAAGCGACCCACAGCCGACCGCGTTACCGTCGAAGCCATGCCCCAGCAAGAGCTCACGCACCGCCGACGCATGCTCGTCCTCGCGATCTGCTGCATGAGCCTGCTCATCGTCAGCCTCGACAACACCGTCCTGAACGTCGCCCTGCCCACCATGGCGCGGGAGTTCGACACCAGCATCTCCGGCATGCAGTGGACGATCGACGCCTACACCCTCGTCCTCGCCGCGCTCCTCATGCTCGCGGGATCGACGGCGGACCGCGTGGGGCGCCGGAAGATCTTCAAGGTCGGCCTGGTGATCTTCACGCTCGCCTCCGTGGCGTGTTCCCTCGCGCCCAACCTGGAGTCCCTCGTGGCGTTCCGCATGGCGCAGGCCGTCGGCGGCTCCATGCTCAACCCGGTCGCGATGTCGATCATCACCAACACCTTCACCGAGCCCCGCGAGCGCGCCCGCGCCATCGGCGTCTGGGGCGGCGTCGTCGGCATCTCCATGGCGGCGGGCCCGCTGGTGGGCGGCCTTCTGGTGGACTCCGTCGGCTGGCGCTCGATCTTCTGGATCAACCTGCCGGTCGGCCTCGCGGCGCTGCTCCTCACCATCCGGTACGTCCCCGAGTCCCGCGCCCCCAAGCCGCGCCGCCCCGACCCCGTGGGCCAGCTTCTGGTGATGGTGCTGCTCGGCGCCCTGACGTTCGCGATCATCGAGGCGCCGACGGCGGGCTGGACCTCGCCGCTGATCATCGCGTTCGCGGGAGCCGCGCTACTGGCCCTCCTCGGCCTGCTCGCCTATGAGCCGCACCGGGCGGACCCCCTCATCGACCTGCGCTTCTTCCGCTCGGCGCCGTTCAGCGGGGCGACGGTGATCGCGGTCTGCGCCTTCGCCGCGCTGGGCGGATTCCTGTTCCTGTCCACGCTCTACCTCCAGAACGTACGCGGCCTCAACGCCCTTGACGCGGGCGTGTGGATGCTGCCGATGGCCGCGATGACGCTGATCTGCGCCCCGCTGTCCGGCCGCCTGGTCGGCAGCCGGGGCCCGCGGCTGCCGCTCCTGGTCGCGGGGGTCGCGATGACGACGTCCGGAGTCCTCTTCGCCGCCTTCGACGCGGAGACCACGAACGTGACGCTCTTCATCGGCTACGTCCTCTTCGGCCTCGGCTTCGGCTTCGTGAACGCCCCCATCACGAACACCGCCGTCTCCGGAATGCCCCGCTCCCAGGCGGGCGTCGCCGCCGCCGTCGCCTCCACGAGCCGCCAGATCGGCCAGACCCTCGGCGTCGCGGTCATCGGCGCGGTCCTCGCGTCGGGGGTGGGCTCCTCGTCGTACGCGGCCACCTTCACCGAGGCGAGCCGCCCCGCCTGGTGGATCATCGCGAGCTGCGGCCTGGCGGTCCTGCTCGTCGGGGCGCTGACCAGCGGCCCCTGGGCGACTCGGACGGCTCGGCGGACAGCGGAACGCCTGGAGGCCGGGCCGCAGGGACCGCTTGCGGATACGGCACGTTCGGATCGAAGCTCAGCGCGACCTTGAGCCGGACGCTCGCCGTCCCACTGGTCCGTATCGAAGTGCGCGACAGCGGCGGGGGGCGGCGTCCAGCGGTAGCTCTTGGGGGAGTTGAGGATTCCGGGGGGCAGAGCGCTGAGGGCTGAGGGCTGAGGGCTGAGGGCTGAAGGCAGAGCCTTGGGACAGCCCTCGCCGACGAAGTCGGCGTCACAACCACAGCGCGCCCGCCCGGCAAGACGGAGTGGGTGATCTTCAAGACCGCCGCCACTGGGGAGGTGGATACGAAAATTTCCCACGCCCCAGCCCAACTGACACCGGCGACCGGCCCGAACGTCGGGACTACGCTCGCGCCGTGACCACTACTTGGGAATCGACTGCATCAGGCGTCCTGCGACTCCCGTCCGGTCGACTGATCCGCGGCCGGGGGCTGCGCCACCCCCTTCCGGGCGGCCCGACGCCCGACTTCGCGCTGTACCTCCTGGGCAAGGAGCCGCCCACCGTCGAGTGGGAGTCCCGCTGGTTGCGCTGGCCCGACTTCCGGCTGCCGGCAGACCCCGTCGCGACGACCACCGCTCTGCGCGAGGCGCTGGAGCGGGCCGGCGCGGAGCGGGTCGAGGTGGCGTGCGGTGGTGGACGGGGGCGCACAGGGACGGCGCTGGCGTGCATAGCGGTACTGGACGGGGTGCCGGGCACGGAGGCCGTGGCCTACGTGCGGGAGCACTACGCACCACGGGCGGTGGAGACGCCGTGGCAGCGGAGGTTCGTGAGGCGCTTCGGCTGACGCCGGGGCGGGGCCTGGCCGAGGCGCACGGGTGCGCGTTATCCGGAGGCACAGATGGCGCACCTCGACAGCGAGCACTGATCGACCCCGGGTACGGTCACTGTCATGGCCACCGGCACCCTCGCCCCTGAGCGCATCCTCGAAGCCACGGAGGACATGCTGCGCCGCCATGGCGCGGCGAAGGCCACGGTCGTGGACGTGGCCCGCGCGCTCGGGGTCAGCCATGGCACGGTCTACCGCCACTTCCGCACGAAGGCGGAGCTGCGCGAGGCGGTCACCAAGCGGTGGCTGGACCGTACGACGGGGGAGTTGGTGCTGATCCTCGAGGACCGGTCGGTCCCCTCCGAGGTCCGGCCGCGCCGCTGGTTCTCGGCACTCTTCGCGGCCAAGCGCCGCAAAGCGGGCGACGACCCGGAGCTGTTCTCCACGTACAAGGTGCTGCTCGTCGAGAGCAGTTCCGTCGTCGAGGCTCACATCGGTGAACTGGTCGCCCAGTTGGAGGTGATCATCGGAGAGGGCGTTCAGAACGGCGAGTTGACGCCTCCGCTCCCTGATCCGGCGCTGCTCGCCCGAGCAGTCTTCGACGCCACCAACCGTTTCCACGACCCGGCGTACGCGGCCGAATGGTCGAAGCCGAACATCGAGCCGGCCTTCACGGCAGTGGTCGACCTGGTCCTGCGCGGCCTGCGCCGCTAGCCCGCATTCCACCCCGGGGGGACTTATGACGGCACCGGATGCACCATCACCACCCATCGTCTTCGTGCACGGGACACGGTTCAGCGCGGGGCAGTGGAGTTCACAGCTCGCCGCGCTCCAGGAGGACTTCCCGGTAGCCGCTGTCGATCTGCCGGGCCACGGCGCCCGCTCCGCTCAGCCCTGGAGCCTGAACGCGGCGACGGAGATCATCGCCTCCGCGGTGGACTCGCTCGGCAGCGGACCGGCTCTGGTCGTCGGGCACTCGCTCGGCGGATACGCCTCTCTGGAGTTCGCGCGGCGCTGCCCCGAACAGCTGCGGGGGCTGGTCCTCGCCGGGGCCAGCGCCTCAACGCGTGGCTCGTGGGCGACGCCGTATCGCTGGGTCGCCGGTCTCGTTCCACGCCTGCCGGCAGACCGGCTGGCCCGGTGGAACGACCGGTTGCTTCGCCGGCTCTATCCACCCGAGGTGGTGGAGGCGACCATCCGCGCCGGCTACGCGTTCCACACGCTTCCGGGCGCCTGGGGCGAGGTGTTGGGCCGTTTCGACGCGGGCTCGATGCGTCACGTGGCGTCCCCCGTGCTCATACTGAACGGCGAGAAGGACACCGTTTTCCGGTCCGGTGAGAGGGACTTCGCCCGCGCTCATCCGGACGCCCGCGTCGAGTTGATCCCGCGGGCAGGTCACCTCGCGAACTTCGACGACCCAGGTGCCTTCACCGATGCCGTGCGCCGCTTCGCCGGGCAGCCGCCGGCGCCCAGCCGGTAACAGTCACGGCACCGAGGGATCCACCGTGGCCTGATGCTCATCCGCCAGGTGTTCCTCCGCCTTCAGCCACGGCAGGAACTGCACCCTTTTTCCCCAGCCGCACGTGGCGCAGCTCAACTGGCGTTGGACGCCCGCCTTTTGCACGTGCACCACATGCTCGCGCCCGTGCTGGTCCCATCTGCTGACCTTGCTCGTGGTCATCGAAGGCATGGCGAACAGTGTGCAGCAGAAGGCCCCGGTTCCGTATGCGGAACCGGGGCCTTCTTTCAAGCTTCACTCAGCCGATGGCCGAGCGGGGCGGGATGTCAGCAGCCCACCAGGCGCGAAGCCAGGTAGCCCTCGATCTGGTCGAGGGAGACCCGCTCCTGCTTCATCGAGTCACGCTCGCGCACCGTGACCGCGTTGTCGTCCAGGGTGTCGAAGTCGACCGTCACGCAGTACGGCGTGCCGATCTCGTCCTGGCGGCGGTAGCGGCGGCCGATGGCGCCCGCGTCGTCGAAGTCGATGTTCCAGTTCTGGCGGAGGGCGGTGGCGAGGCCCTTGGCCTTCGGGGACAGCTCCGGGTTGCGAGACAGCGGCAGCACCGCGACCTTCACCGGCGCGATGCGGTGGTCGAAGCGCATGACCGTCCGCTTCTCCAGCTTGCCCTTGGCGTTCGGGGCCTCGTCCTCGATGTACGAGTCGAGGAGGAACGCCAGCATCGTGCGGCCGACGCCCGCCGCGGGCTCGATGACGTACGGCGTCCAGCGCTCCTGGGCCTCCTGGTCGAAGTAGGAGAGGTCCTGGCCGGAGGCCTTGGAGTGCGCGGAGAGGTCGTAGTCCGTGCGGTTGGCGACGCCCTCGAGCTCGCCCCACTCGCTGCCGCCGAAGCGGAAGCGGTACTCGATGTCAGCGGTGCGCTTGGAGTAGTGGGAGAGCTTCTCCTTCGGGTGCTCGAACCACCGCATGTTCTCCTCGCGCAGGCCCAGGCCGGTGTACCAGTTCCAGCGCTGCTCCATCCAGTACTCCTGCCACTTCTCGTCCTCGCCCGGCTTAACGAAGAACTCCATCTCCATCTGCTCGAACTCGCGGGTCCGGAAGATGAAGTTGCCGGGCGTGATCTCGTTGCGGAAGGACTTGCCCATCTGCGCGATGCCGAACGGCGGCTTCTTGCGCGAAGTCTGCTGGACCTGGGCGAAGTTGGTGAAGATGCCCTGCGCGGTCTCGGGGCGCAGGTAGGCGACGGAGCCGCTGTCCTGCGTGGGGCCGAGGTGCGTGGAGAGCATGCCGGAGAACTGCTTGGGCTCGGTGAACTGGCCCTTGGTGCCGCAGTTGGGGCAGTTGACGTCGGACAGGCTCTCGGGCGGACGGCCGTGCTTGGCCTCGTACGCCTCTTCCAGGTGGTCGGCGCGGTGGCGCTTGTGGCAGGAGAGGCACTCGGTCAACGGGTCGGAAAACGTCGCGACGTGACCCGAGGCCTGCCAGACCTCCGTGGCCAGGATCACCGACGAGTCGATACCGACGACGTCCTCGCGCGAAGTGACCATGTAGCGCCACCACTGGCGCTTGAGGTTCTCCTTGAGCTCGACGCCGAGCGGCCCGTAATCCCAGGCGGCACGCTGGCCGCCGTAGATCTCACTGCACGGGTAAACAAAGCCACGGCGCTTGCTCAGGCTGACGATGCTGTCGATCTTGTCGGCGGCCACGGTGCTCTCTTCATTACGACGGTGGGCGAAGCGAATGGTTCAGGTTACCGGCGGCCTTACCCCACTTATCAAATCGGTTCCGGTCGAGCTTCTTCCCACACCGCTAGTTGACAATCGTTTCCAGATTTGTTGAAAATGAGTGTCATGAACGTACGTCGCCTCATACCCACCGTCGCCGTCGCCTCCGCCACGGTTCTCGGGCTCACGGCTCTCTCCGCCTGCTCGTCCTCCAGCGCCGCGGACAAGAACGGTGACGGCAAGCTGAACGTGACCGCGTCGTTCTACCCCATGCAGTACCTCGCCCAGGAGATCGGCGGCGAGCACGTCTCCGTGGACACCCTGACCAAGCCGGGTGTCGAGCCGCACGACCTGGAGCTCAGCCCGCGGCAGACCGCCGAGCTGGGCGAATCGGACTTCATCCTCTACCTCAAGGGCATCCAGCCCGCCGTCGACGACGCCATCGGCCAGTCCGGTGTGCAGAACACCGTGGATGCCGCGGAGCTCACCCACCTGGAGAAGCACGGCACCGGGGTCGGCCACGACCACGGCCACGAAGGCGAAGAGCACGGGCACGACGAGGAAGGCGAAGCCGGTGCCGACCCGCACATCTGGCTCGACCCGGTGAAGTACGCCGAGGTCGCCGAGGGCGTCGGCAAGGCGATGGAGAAGGCCGACCCCGACCACGCGGCGGCGTACAAGAAGAACACGAACGCCCTGGTCAAGAAGCTGGGCGCCCTGAACACGAAGTTCGAGGGCGGCCTGAAGGACACCGAGAGCAAGACCTTCATCACCACGCACTCCGCCTTCGGCTACCTCGCCGAGCGCTACGGCCTGGACCAGGAGTCCATCGCCGGTGTCGACCCCGAGTCGGACCCGAGTCCCGCCCGCATCAAGGAGCTCCAGGACATCGCGGAGAAGGACGGCGTCTCCACGGTGTTCTTCGAGGCCCTCGCCAGCGACAAGACCGCCAGGACCCTCGCGAACGACGCGGGCCTGAAGACGGACGTCCTCGACCCCCTGGAGGGAATCACGGACAAGTCCAAGGGCGATGACTACATCGGGGTCATGGAGTCCAACCTCGCCGCGCTGCAGAAGGCTCTCGGCGCGAAGTGAAACCGCCAGCAGCAGCATCGGAGGCACCCGCGATGGAAGCCAGCCAGCCCGTATCGCCCGTCATATCCGTGCGGTCGGCCACGGCCACCCTCGGCGCGCGCCCGGTGCTGCGCGGCATCGATCTCACCGTCGGGCGCGGTGAGGTCGTCGCCCTGCTCGGCGCGAACGGCTCGGGCAAGTCCACCGCCGTGCGCTCCGTGATCGGCCAAGTCCCCCTCACCAGCGGTGACATCAGCCTCTTCGGCACCCCCCTGAAGCGCTTCAGGCAGTGGGCCCGCATCGGCTACGTACCGCAGCGCACGACGGCGGCCAGCGGCGTCCCCGCGACGATCCGCGAGGTCGTGTCGGCAGGACGTCTCTCGCGTACGAAGCTGTCGAAGCTCGGCTGGACGACGAAGGCCGACCGCGCGGCTGTCGACCGGGCCATCGGGCTCGTCGGCCTCGGCGACCGCGCCAGGGACTCCGTGAGCGCCCTGTCCGGCGGCCAGCACCAGCGCGTGCTCATCGCCCGCGCGCTCGCGTCCGAGCCCGAGCTGCTGATCATGGACGAGCCGATGGCGGGCGTCGACCTGGCGAGCCAGGAGATCCTCGCGCAGACCCTGCGCGAGCAGGTCGCGGCCGGCACGACGGTCCTGCTCGTGCTGCACGAGCTGGGGGCTCTTGAGCCGCTGATCGACCGCGCGATCGTGCTGCGCGACGGCTGCGTGACCCATGACGGGCCGCCGCCCAAGGCCACGGGCCAGCACGCGTTGCCCGGCCACGACCACGTACATCCGCACTCGGCCGATGAGCACGAGCCGATCCGCACGGGACTGCTGACCTGATGATGGAAATCTTCCAGACCGAATTCATGCAGCGGGCGCTGATCGCCGCCGTCCTCGTCGGCATCACGGCCCCCGCCATCGGCATCTACCTCGTCCAGCGCCGCCAGGCCCTGATGGGCGACGGCATCGGCCACATCGCGATGACCGGCGTCGGCCTCGGCTTCCTGCTCAACTCCAGCCCCGTGTGGATGGCGACGCTGATCGCCGTCGTCGGCGCGGTGACGATGGAGCTGATCAGGGCGTACGGCAAGACGCGCGGCGACATCGCTCTGGCGATGCTCTTCTACGGCGGCATGGCGGGCGGTGTCCTGCTGATCAACCTCTCGGACACCGGCTCGAACGCGAACCTCTCCTCGTACCTCTTCGGCTCGCTCTCGACGGTCTCGGACTCCGACGTCACGGCGATCTGCCTGCTCGCCGCCTTTGTGGTCCTCGTCACGGTCGGCCTGCGCAAGCAGCTGTTCGCGGTGAGCCAGGACGAGGAGTTCGCGCGGGTCACGGGACTGCCCGTGCGGGCGCTGAACCTCCTCATCGCGGTCACCGCCGCCGTCACGGTCACCGTCGCGATGCGCGTCGTGGGGCTGCTCCTGGTGAGCGCGCTCATGGTGGTGCCGGTCGCGGCGGCCCAGCAGATCACCCGCTCGTTCAAGGTGACGTTCGTCCTGTCGGTGGTCATCGGCACCGCCGTGACGCTGTCCGGCACGGTCACGTCGTACTACCAGGACGTGCCGCCCGGAGCGACGATCGTCCTGATGGCGATCGGCGTCTTCGTCGTCCTGACGGCGCTCGCGACCCCGCTGGCCCGGCGGCGGGCTCGGGCCGTGGCCGCCACGGACGCGACCTGCACGGCGGACGTCCCGGAGGCGCGGCGTCCGGCGGACGAGGTCACCGTCTGAGAGCGAGCTGGCACAATGGCCCGACGGGATATGACAGATGTGCGGGCGATCGTGCGAGTTTTTCAGTTGAGGAGGCACCTGTGACAACGGCTGCGGGACCCCCAGTACGAGGCCGATCCACCCGTCAGCGAGCTGCGGTGGCGGCGGCCCTGGGCGAGGTGGACGAGTTCCGCAGTGCGCAGGACCTGCACGACATGCTCAAGCACAAGGGCGACTCGGTGGGCCTGACCACGGTCTACCGGACGCTGCAGTCCCTCGCCGACGCGGGCGAGGTCGACGTGCTGCGTACCGACGAGGGCGAGTCGGTCTACCGCCGCTGCTCCACCGGCGACCACCACCATCACCTGGTCTGCCGGGTGTGCGGCAAGGCGGTGGAGGTCGAGGGCCCGGCGGTCGAGAAGTGGGCCGAGTCGATCGCCTCCGAGCACGGGTATGTGAACGTGGCGCACACGGTCGAGATCTTCGGCACGTGCGCGGAGTGTGCGAGCAAGTAGAGCGGTACGCATACGTGAGGGCCCCCACCGTCAGCTCGACGGTGGGGGCCCTCACGTACGTAGGGCTAACTGTCGGCGATCTGCTGCTCGTTCGGGATCGCCCCGCCGAAGCGGCGGTCGCGTGAGGCGTATTCGAGGCAGGCACGCCACAGGTCACGGCGGTCGAAGTCCGGCCACAGTACGTCCTGGAACACCATCTCGGCGTAAGCGCTCTGCCAGAGGAGGTAGTTGGAGGTGCGCTGCTCGCCGCTCGGGCGCAGGAAGAGGTCGACGTCCGGCATGTCCGAGTAGTACAGGTACTTCGCGAAGGTCTTCTCGCTGACCTTGGAGGGGTCGAGCCGCCCCGCCTTCACGTCCTCGGCGAGCGCCTGCGCGGCGTCCGCGATCTCCGCCCGGCCGCCGTAGTTCATGCAGAAGTACAGGGTGAGTTTGTCGTTGCCCTTGGTCTGCTCCTGGGAGATCTCCAGCTCCCTGGCGACCGACTTCCACAGCTTGGGCATCCGGCCCACCCAGCGCACCCGGATACCGAGGTCGTCCAGCTGGTCGCGGGTCTTGCGGATGAAGTCGCGGTTGAAGTTCATCAGGAACTTCACCTCGTCCGGAGAACGCTTCCAGTTCTCGGTGGAGAAGGCGTAGAGCGAGATCGCCCCGACGCCCATCTCGATGCCGCCCTGCAGTACGTCGAGGACGCGCTCGGCACCGACCTTGTGCCCCTCGGTGCGGGGCAGGCCGCGCTCCTTGGCCCAGCGCCCGTTGCCGTCCATGACGATCGCCACGTGCTTGGGCACCAGCTCGCCGGGGATCTTCGGCGGTGTGGCGCCCGCGGGGTGCGGCTCGGGGGTCTTGTACTCACGGCGGGACCGTCCGAGGATTCCGCGTCGTGCCATGGGGGGCTCTCTCCTACCTAGCTGTTCTCTGTTACGTGGCCTGCGTGGTTCACGTGCTTCAGTGCTTCACGTGTTTCACGTGGTCTTCTCTACGTACCGCAATGAGCGGAGCCCGCGCTCCAAGTGCCAGTGCAGATAGGCGGAAACCAGCCCGCTGCCCTCCCTGACATGCCGCGCCTCGCACGCGTCCGCCGTCTCCCAGTCTCCGGTGAGCAGCGCGCCGAGCAGGCCGAGGGCTTCCATCGAGGGTACGACGCTGCCGGGCACCCGGCAGTCGACGCAGACGGAGCCGCCCGCGGCGACGGAGAAGAAGCGGTTCGGGCCCGGCATTCCGCACTTCGCGCAGGAGCTGAAGCTGGGTGCGTACCCGTTCACGGCGAGGGAGCGGAGCAGGAACGCGTCGAGGATGAGGTGGGGCTCGTGCTCGCCGTTGGCGAGGGTCCGCAGGCCGCCCACGAGCAGCAGATACTGCTGGACGGCGGGCTCCCCCTCATGGTCGGTGAAGCGCTCGGCGGTCTCCAGCATGGCCGTGCCGGCGGTGTAGCGCGCGTAGTCGGAGACGATCCCGCCACCGTACGGAGCGATGGTCTCACTCTGGGTGCACAACGGCAGGCCGCGCCCGATGAGTTCGCTGCCGCGTGCGAAGAACTGCACGTCGACGTGGGAGAAGGGTTCGAGTCGCGCCCCGAACTTGGACTTGGTCCGCCGCACACCACGGGCGACGGCGCGGACCCGCCCGTGGCTGCGGGTGAGCAGCGTGATGATGCGGTCCGCCTCACCCAGCTTCTGGGTGCGCAGCACGACGCCGTCATCACGGAACAGACTCATGGGCCCATTCTCGCGTACGGGGCCGACAGCCGTGGCCGGGGTGCCCGATCGCTCCTACTGCCGGCTGATGGCCCGCGTGACGCCCGCCGCGATGGTCGTGGCCAGGGTCCAGCCGGTGACGATCAGGGCGTACGACAGCGTCTGGTAGGCCCCTTCCGCGGCGTACGACTGCTCCTGGCCGAAGCCGATGATGGGGAGCAGCAGATCGAGTGTGTAGAAGAACGGGTCGAAGTCGGGTGCTTCGTCCGGCTTCAGGGCGCGGGGATGGTGCACGGTGTACGTCACGGAACCCACCAGGAGCAGCGAGGCCAGCCACAGGGCGGCGCGGCCCGGACGGAATCCGTAGCCGACGGTGGCGTCCTGGAGGTGGCCCCAGGCCCTCGCGTGGAGCGGCAGCGTCGTGCGGTGGCGGCGCAGCTTGGCGAGCTGCACCGTGCGGGCGGACGCGTCGTCGCCGATCCTGCGGTAGGCGGCGACAAGTTGCTCGTACGCGTACGGGACGTGGCCGTCGGTGTCACGTTCCAGGACCTGGAGCCAGCGCTCGGCAGGCTCGTGCGGGCCGAACCTGGCGTACGTCAGGCCGTCCAGGCGGACGCGGTCCGGCCACGTCTCCGGGGCTATGTACAGGAGGTCGAGTTGGCCGCCGCGCAGGGTGATGGTGCCCTCGACGGGTGCGGCCCGGTGCAGCCACAGCGCGCCCCCCACCAGGCCACTGACGCGCAGAGCCACGCCGCCCGGGTTGGAGAGACGGGCAGAGCCGAAGTTGAGCTGGCCGGGGATGCGGGCACCGGCCAGATTGACCCGACCCCGCGCGGTGAGCCGCATGGCGTGGAAATCGGTCCCGACGCTGAGGTTCGAGGCGTGCAGGGCCGTGCCGCCGGGGTTGTCGAGCACGGCGTCGTCGAAGGTGACGTTGCCCGCGACGACGGCACCCGCCAGGCGCACGAGACCATGAGCCGTGAAGCCCCCGTCCGCCTGCAGGGCGTCGTCGATGGTGACGCGGTTGAGCGCGAGGACGGGCTCGGTGAGTTCCGCGCCCTCCTCGCCCAGTTCCGCCCCGTCGAAGAACACCGCACCCGAGATCCTCGCCCCGCCGAGCCGGACGGGCCCTTTGACCCGGCACCCGGTCATGCGCAACGAGCCGTCGACGCGCAGGGCGACGGCGTGCAGGCCGGGCAGCACCGACCGGCCCAGGTACAGCTGCCTCAGCTGCGCCCCGTACAGGTCGGGTTCTTCGTCGAAGTAGCAGGCCCACAGATGGACGGGCCCCGCGACGTCCGCGTACTGAAGGTCGAGCCGTCCGCTGATCCGCGCCCCGGTGACCCTGAGTACCGGGGTCTCGCCCTCCTGGCGCGGCCCGTCGAGCAGCAGCGCACGGAGCACGTCGGCCCGCACGGTCCGTTCGGGCCCCCACTCCGCCCCTGACTCGGGGGTGTCCCCGCTCGACGCCCGGAAGTCGACGGTTCGGCCGCGCGGGAACGCCTCCCACACACGCCGCTCCGCGGGGGTCAGGTCATGGATCTCCATCGCCGCGACAATGACGCGGGCAGCTGTGGGTGTCAACTGACCATCCCTGAACGTAAGTTGCTCTCCGGCCCCTGACTCGCCCACCCACACCTGACAAACTGCCCCCATGAAGAGTGAGCTGTTCTCCACGGAGCACATGGCGCAGCAGTCCGTCGCCCCCGGGATGACCCTGCAGAACGCCAAGTCCATCAAGTACGCGGTCAACGGCGAGATGCACGCACGGCAGGGCGCGATGATCGCCTACCGCGGCGACCTTCAGTTCGAGCGCAAGGGCCAGGGCATGGGCGGCATGCTCAAGCGGGCGATGACCGGTGAGGGTCTGCCGCTGATGGCGGTGCGCGGCCAGGGCGAGGCGTGGTTCGCGCACGAGGCGCAGAACTGCTTCGTCGTCGACATCGAGCCGGGCGATGTCCTGACCGTCAACGGCCGCAACGTCCTGTGCTTCGACTCGACACTCTCGTACGAGATCAAGACGGTGAAGGGCGCGGGCGTCACGGGCGGCGGCCTCTTCAACAGCGTCTTCACGGGGTCCGGGCAGCTCGGCCTGGTCTGTGACGGCAACCCGCTGGTGATCCCGGTGTCGCCGCAGCAGCCGGTGTACGTCGACACGGACGCGGTGGTCGGCTGGACGGCGAACCTGGACACCACGCTGCACCGTTCGCAGTCCGTCGGCTCCATGATCAGGGGCGGTTCCGGCGAGGCGGTGCAGTTGCTGCTGCGGGGCGAGGGATACGTCATCGTGCGGCCGAGCGAGCTGACCCCGCAGAAGCCGCAGCAGCACTAGCGCCGGCGGGCGGGGCGGGCCCGGTCGGGGTGGCTGATCGCCTCCCAGGGGGCGAGGTTCCAAGGGCTGGCCCCGTTCGCCGGGTCCAGGAGTGCCTTCAGGTGGGCGTCGGAGACGGCCTGTGGCGCGGGGAAGTCCGCGTCCGCCGCCCCCTGGAGACTGTCCCGCCACACCTTCCTGCCGAGCAGATAGTGGTCGGCGTACTCCTGCCAGGAGGAGTACGTCCCCGCCACCGTCGGCACGACGTTCTTCAGCCGGGCCCAGGTGTCGGCCTCGCTCAGCATCCCGCAGGCGAAGCCGCGCCGTGAGATGTCCACGTAGAGCGCGATGTCCCAGGCCAGCGGTGCGACGCCGATGCGCTGCTGGGCCATGGCGCGATAGCCGGTGCTCGCGAGCCCGCTCAGGCGCCCGAGCAGCTGCTCGGGCGCGGTGATCTCCCACTGCTCGGCCAGCCACTTCCGCGCCTTGCCGTCGTCGATGCGGGTGAACGGATACAGGGTCGTCCGGGATGCGTCCTTGTCCCGGCTGACCGGCGCGCTCAGCGACACCATCCAGAGCTGGTGCATGGTGAGCGGTGTCGGGTACTTGGACTCGACCTTGGGCTTGCCCCACTTCCATATGGCCATGCGCCCGCACCTTACGTCACGGGACTTCGCCTACGTCACGGCACTTCGCCCCGGCTTCGTGCGTTCGCATAGGCGGTCGCGGCCCGTAGCCGCTCCGAAGTGGTGGCTGTCCGCAGCGCGTCCGGCGCGCAGTCCCACTCCCGCCCGCCACCGAAGGGGCGGAGCTGGACATAAGGCCCTTCGTGACCCATGACCCTGCCCACCTGTCCGGTGCGGGTATCCACGGCATAGGCACCGACCGGCAGATACGGAGTCATCCAGCCCCTCCGCCTTCGCCACGTGGCAGGGCCGCGACGAGACGCGCCCCCGCCTCGACGGAACATCCGCCCAATTCGATGAGCGGGCAGGGGGCTTCGCGGGCCCAGGATGTGGGGTCGATCCGCAATGAGGGCAGAATAATTCCGGCCCGTGCGAGTGCGGCGCGCAATTCTTTCACGGTCTCCTCCGCTTCTTCGACGCATAGCGCCGAGTGCGCCTTGCTATCAGCCATGACGTGGCTCCCCTTTCCCACCGGATTTCACGCTTCGTGTCTCGATGGTGACGGGCCGGCCCTACACTCGTCAGGGGTCTGTGCTCTACAACTGCGGGGCAGCGGAGGGTGGTTGGCCATGGCCAATGGTTCGAGGCAGGCGGCTTGGGAGTTCTTCGGGGCGGAGTTGAAGCGCAGACGGGAGGATGCCGGTTTCACGCAGTCCGCACTGGGGCTGCAGGTTTTCGTGTCCGGCGCGTACATCGGCCAATTCGAACAGGCTATTCGCAAGCCGCAGTTGGATGTTGCGCAGCGGATCGACGAGATTCTGCAATCCGACGGTATTTTCGAGCGGATGTGCCGCAAGCTGATTAAGGACCAGCCGTTCACGGAGTACTTCGCTCATGCTGCCGAGCTGGAGCGGCTGGCGACGGAGATCTGTGACTTCGCGCCGGCGGTGGTGCCCGGGTTGTTGCAGACCTCCGAATACGCGCGGGCGGTCTTCCTCGGCAGCAACCCGTTCGCCACGGAGGAGTACATCGAGGAGCTGGTTCGCGCCCGGACGGATCGTGCGCTGCTCCTCAAAGACGCATCGCGGCCCGTGTACTGGGCGATCCTGCATGAGACGGTGCTGCGTGTACCGGTCGGCGGGCCCGCGACGATGGCCCGCCAACTCGATCACATCCTGGTGATGGCACGGGAGCGCAAGGTGATGGTCCAGGTGCTCCCGTTCGCGGCCGGGGCGTACTCACCGATGGGCAAGATGATGTGGCTCATGGAGTTCGATGACGCGCCGCCAACTGTCTATACAGAAGCGGTGTTTTCGGGCACTTTGCTGGACGATCCGGCTGTGGTGAAGCGGACTCAGGCGTCTTACGATCAGCTCAGGGCCGTCGCGTTGTCGCCGGAGGCGTCCCTGGATCTGATCGATTCGGCGTCGGAGGAATTCAGACGATGCGCGAGTACGACCTGAGCAACGCCAGCTGGCGCAAGAGCAGCTACAGCGGCGGCGACGGCGGTGAGGCCTGCGTCGAAGTCGCCTACGACTTCATCGGCGCCGCCCGCTGGCGCAAGAGCAGCCACAGCGACGGCAACGGCGGCGACTGCGTCGAGGTAGCCGACGGAGTCCCCGGTATCGTCCCGGTACGGGACAGCAAGGACCCCCAGGGCCCCGCCCTGCTGCTCGGCGCCGAAGCCTGGTCCGCGTTCGTGGCAGACCTCAGCGCCACGTGACCAGGGGCGCGGGGAACTGCGCGACCAGCCCCCACACACCCGCAGAATCCGAACCCCTCAGCGCCCCAGCCCCTCCCTTCGATACCGCACCTCAACCCCTCCCCCGCCCAGCTCCGCCTCTCCCACCACCACAAACCCCGCCCGGACCAGCACGGCCCGCGACCCCGCGTTCCCCGCATCCGTCGCCGCCCGCAGGGCGGTGAGCCCGTACTCCGCGGCAGCGACCCCGCACACCCGCCGTACGGCGCCCGTGGCGAGCCCGCGCCCCGCGGCCACCTCGGCTATGCGGTAGCCGAGTTCGGCCTCGCCGCCCGCTACGTCGACGAGATTGACCCGCCCCACCACCGCACCCTCCCCGTCGACCAGTACGTGGAAGTGGCAGGTCCCTGCGGCCTGTTCGGCGAGCAGGGCCGCATGGCGTGCGGCGAAGTCCGTGAAGAAGGCGTCGCCGCGGTCGGGGACGGACTTCGCGAAGTACGCCCGGTTCTCGCGCTCGAAGGCGAGCAGGGCGGGAGCGTGATCGGGGCGCAGGCGCTGGAGTTCGGGCATGGCGGAACGCTAGCCCGCGGTCCGCGGACGGCGCCCAGGCTTTTTCTCTCCGCGTTGACAGGCGACTGCCGGGTGCATGTAATGGGGGCGGTGCCGCGTGGCGCCGGCCAATGAGCAGTGGGCCGGCCGGCGATCGGGCGAGCACCCTTCACCGAGGGATCCGCCATGAGTTCGTACTCCGCGCCCCGGACATGACGTAGCGCATCCGCACGTCACTCCCTTTCGCACTTCACACACCCCGGCAGCGTTGTCGCACGTACGCATGCCGTCCGTGTGCCATGCCCACATCTTCCGGAGACACAGAACCGCATGCCCACATCTTTCAATGAATCCGTCATCGAGGAGTTCCGCGCCAACGGCGGCAAGGTCACAGGCCCCCTCGAAGGCGGGAACCTGCTCCTGTTGACGACCACCGGCGCGAGGTCGGGAACCGCTCGGACGACACCCCTCGGCTATGTCCGCCACGGCGACTCGCTCCTGGTCGTCGGGTCCAACCTCGGTGCCCCGCGGCACCCCGACTGGTACCACAACCTGCTCGCCCGGCCCGTGGTGGGAGTGGAGATCGCCGATCGGACCTTCGAGGCTCTCGCGGTTCCCGCCGAGGGGGCGCGGCGCGAGGAGCTGTTCGACCATGTCGTGAAGGCGGAGCCCGGATACGGCGAGTACCAGGCCAGAACCACCCGGCTGCTGCCGGTCGTCGTGCTCGAGCGCGCCGAGCCCGAGGGCTGGGAGGCGCCCCGCGAGATCAGCACTCTCGCCGACAAGCTCATGGAGGTCCACACCTGGTTGCGGGACCAGCTGCGTCAGGTGAGGGCGGAGGTCGATGCCCACTTCGCGGCACGCGCGGCTCACCAGGGCCCCGGTGAGCCACCGGCTCCGAGCCTCGGGCTGCAGATCCGGCAACGCTGCCTGGCGTTCTGTCAGGCTCTGGAGTTCCACCACGTCAGCGAGGACGCACACCTGTTCCCCGGGATCTCCCGCTATCACCCGCACCTGAGCGGCGTCTTCGACCGGCTCCGCGAGGAACACCGCACGGTCGCACGCGTCCAGAACGACCTGGTCGCCCTGTTGGCCGGTATCGGCATCGCCGAACCCCAGCGGTTCCGCGCCGAGTTGGAGGCGATGTCGACCGAGCTGAACGCGCACCTCGACTACGAGGAAGAGTCGATTCTCCCCCTCCTGGCCGATGTCCCCTGGCCGCCGGCCGGTCCGGCGGAGCCGGTGGATGACGGCGAGGAGGGCAGCACCCCCTGACAGGAGCAGGCGTACAGCTGCCCACGCCGCACGGGCCCGCGCGCGGGCCGCCCATACCGCCCGCGCTACCCGTGCCGCACGGGAAAGTACTGCCTCGGCGTCAGCCCCACGATGCGGTGGAACGCCGCGACGAACGAGCTCGCCGAGGCATAGCCCACGCGTGACGCCACCGCTCCGACCGTCATGCCCTCGGCAAGCATCGGCATCGCGCTCTGCATCCGGAGCCGCTCGCGCCACTGGCCGAAGGCCAGGCCGGTCTCGGCGGAGAAGAGGCGGGCGAGAGTGCGAGCGCTCGCGCCGACCGCGCTGCCCCAGGCCTCAAGGTGGCGGCTGTCCGAGGGGTCGGCGGCAAGGGCTGACGCCACCTCCCTCGCACGCGGGTCCTTCGGCTCCGTCACGGAGATGCTCGTCACCGGGACGGGGTGCAGTACGTCCAGGAGGACTCTCTCCGCACGCGACCGTGCCTCCGGGGCGAGGTCAGTGCGGAGCAGGTGGTCGATCAGGGCGCGCAGGAGCGGGCCCGCGGCGAGGACGGTCGGCTCCGTCCAGGCGGCGGATTCGGGGCAGCGCGCCGGGTCGACGTACGGGCTGCGCATCACCGCGTCGCCCTCCGCCTCGGTCGCGTGGGGCAGGCCGGCGGGGATCCACAGGGCGAGGGACGGCGGCAGCAGCCAGGAGCCGGTGTCGGTGCGGACGCGCAGCAATCCCCTTGCCGACCAGGCGAGTTGGTGCACGGGGTGCTGGTGCGTCGCGAACTTCACGCCGCGCGGCATCGTGAAGTGGCCGACGAAGATCGCGGTCGAGGCCGCCCCGTAGGCGTGTCCGGTCTGCGACATGGGACGGCAGCCTAGCCCGTGGCGGACAGGGAAGGGCCGGATCTAGCGTCGCCGGTATGCCGATGAACCGAGCGCATCGCAAGCTGTGCAGTTCCGACGAGTGGGCGCAGGCGGTCAAGGACCGCCTCCTTCCCTGGGCCCTCGAAGACATCGAACTCGGCGACGAAGTCCTGGAGATCGGACCGGGATACGGCGCCAATTTGCGCGTACTGGTGGACCAGGTGCCCAGCCTCACGGCGGTGGAGATCGACGGGGACACGGTCCGTCTCCTGGAGCGCGAGTGGGGCGACCGCGCCCGCATCCTGCACGCGGACGGCTCCGACATGCCGCTCCCGGACGCGTCCTATTCGGCGGTGGTCTGCTTCACGATGCTGCACCACGTCCCGACCGACGCGCTCCAGGACCGCATCTTCGCCGAGGCGTTCCGTGTGTTGCGGCCGGGCGGTGTGTTCGCGGGCAGTGACAGCCAGCCGAGCTTCCGCTTCCGGCTGCTGCACTTCCGCGACACGATGAACACCCTGCCCCCGGCCGGTCTCCCGGCCCGTCTGGCCGCCGCCGGGTTCAGGGACCCGGCCGTGGAGCGGCATCCGGTGACCGGGGGGCTGCGGTTCCGGGCGACGAAGCCGCCGTCCGTCGGGTAGCCCTCATCGCGGTGGGCCGCGTGTTGGGGAAATGTTGGGCGGCGCAGCGAGGATGCGTCCGGTGGGGGTGATCTTCGCCTGTCGATCTCGCCCCTGGCCCGACCAGTAAGAAGCCACGGCTCCGGCACCGCCGGGAGCAGTGGCGCGTGAGAACCCAGAAGAAGGCAACGAATGACGAAGCACAGGATCGCCACCCGACTCGCAAGCGTGGCCGCTGTCGGCGCCGCGATCGTGGGTGGCACCGTGGCGCTCGCCCCGACCGCGTCCGCGGTGGGCTCCAGCGCCTGCACGAAGAATGTCGCGAACTACGACAGCCAGACGGACACCACGGTCAGGTTCCGCACGGGCCCCGGCACCGGCTACACGGCCAAGGGCACCGTGGGCGAGGGCCGTTGGGTGTACGTCACCTGCACCGCCAAGGGTGGCTCGTGGGCGTTTTTGAAGGTCACCAGCGGCCCGCACAAGGGAGAGACCGGCTGGATCGCCTACAAGTACCTCGCTGTTCCCATGCAGACCAGCTGAACGAACTGACGGGCGCGACTTGACCGCCGGGCCTCGCAGGGGCGGCGGGCCTCATTTGTTCCTGTCGGCGCGTACGCGGCCCGCGTCTCACTGATCCTGGACCGGCGGGCAGTAACCGGTGTCCTCGCCGATGGAGTTGATCTCGGCGTTGGGCCTCGGGTCACCCGCGTAGTTGATCTGGTCGGTGCAGCTCGTGCCGGGCTCTTGCGGGGTGCCCGACGGCTTGTTGCCCTTCTCCGGAGTGGGGCAGGTGCCGGTGTCCTCGCCGATGCTGTTGATCTCGGCGTTCGGCCTCGGGTCGCCCGCGTAGTCGAGCTGGTCGGTGCAGCTCTTCCCGGACTCGTTCGGGGTGCTCGACGGCGCCTCGTCGGCGGAGTTCCCGGCGGCCTTGGCCGCGGACGTGGGGGCGGAGGACGACGAGGTGTCGTTGCCGCCGCCCTGGCAGGCGGTGAGCCCGAACGCGGCGACGGTGATCACTATGGCGGCTGCGGCCTTGCGGGCGTGGAGAAGGGTGGTGCGCGACATGTTCTTCCCGTTCTGTCCGGTGGTTCGGGCTCGGCAGAACAAGGCTGTCGGCCGCTGCTGATGATCCGCCGCCGTCTGACTAACAGCCCGCTAACGTCCCGCCGCGCCCGTCGGGCCGGCCAGTTGCGGGACGGCCAGTTGCGGGACGGCCCGATGCGGGACCGAGTGCGGCGACGCCGATCAACGGCGCCCGCGTCGTACCTCCACGCTCAACTCGCGTTCGTTCATCACCACATGCACCCGCTCCCCCGCCGCCGTCACCCGCGTCCGCGCCTGCGCGCCCTCCGGGAGGCCGGGCAGGACGGGGGTGACGCCGCACTCCGCCCGTACCCGGTCGAGGAGTTCGCGCATCTCCGTCGGAGCGGGGCGCGTGCCCAGGTACCAGGCGACTCCCTCGCCGTACGCGTGGCGGGTCACCGTGGGTGCGCCATCGGGGGAGCGGATCACCGCCTCCGCGCCCTCCAGGTGGATCTCTTCCGACCAGGTGCCGTCGGCCTTGGGGTCGAACTCCTCCACGCGCAGGCCGAGGAGTTCGCGGAAGGGGGCCGGGTAGCCGCCGAGGTGGACGCGGTCGTGTTCGTCCGTGATTCCGGAGAAGTAGGACATGAGCAATGTGCCGCCCTCACGGACGTACGCGCGGATTCGTTCCGCGGCTTCCTTCGTCACCGAGTAGAGGTTGGGGACCAGGAGCAGGCGGTACTTGGCCAGCTCCGTCACGTCAGCGTCCGCCGGGACCACGTCGCAGGCCACCGAAGCGTCGTACAGCGGCTTGTGGTGGGCCAGGGCCGCCTCCAGGAACGTGACGTCCGCGCTCGGGTGCGCGTCCAGTTCCAGGGCCCACCAGCTGGGCCAGTCCAGGAGCAGGGCCGCGTCCGCCCGCTCGGGGAGCGAGCCCAACAGCTCGGGGTAGGCGGCGAGTTGCGCGCCCAGCTCGCGCACCTCCCGGAAGATGCGCGTCTCCCTGCCCCCGTGCGGGACCATCGCCGAGTGGAACTTCTCCGCTCCCCCGCGCGACTGCCGCCACTGGAAGAACAGCACCGAGTCCGCGCCGTGCGCCACCGCCTGCCAGCTGTCCAGGCGCATCCGGCCCGGCGGCTTCCTGCCGTTGCGCTCACGCCAGTTCACCGCGCCCGGCGCCTGCTCGAGGAGCAGCCACGGCCTGCCGCCCTTCAGACCGCGCATGACGTCGTACGAGAAGGCCGTCCGCTGGAGCGCATCCGGGTCGTGCGGGTCCGGGTACGAGTCGTATGAGACGACGTCCAGGTGCGGGGCCCACGCGAACAGGTCCAGCGTCTTCGCCACCGGGACGAAGTTCGTCGTGACGGGGATGTGCGGGGTGACGCGGGTCAGGGCCTCCTTCTCCGCCAGGTAGCACGCGAGGAGTTCGTCCGACGAGAAGCGCCAGTAGTCGAGCTGCTGGGCCGGGTTGCGGAACGACGGGGCCCGGCTCGGCGTGTGGATCTCCTCGAAGGTGCCGTAGCGCTGTGACCAGAAGTCCGTCGACCATGCGTCGTTGAGGGCCGCCACCGTGCCGTAGCGCTCCCGCAGCCACGTGCGGAACGCCGCCGTCGACACCTCGCAGTGGCAGTGGCGTGAGATGTGGCAGCCGTATTCGTTGCCGATGTGCCACAGGGCGAGGGCGGGATGCGTGCCGTAGCGCGTGGCCAGGCGTTCCGCGAGGCGTACGGAGTAGCGGCGGTGGACCGGGCTCGACGGGCACCAGTGCTGGCGGGAGCCTGGGTGCAGGCGGGTGCCGTCCTCCAGGACAGGGAGGGTCTCCGGGTGCAGGCGCGTCAGCCAGGGTGGCGGGGACGCCGTCATCGTGGCCAGGCTGACCGCGACGCCCGTCTCGGCCAGGCGGTCCATGTGGCCGTCCAGCCAACTGAAGTCGTACGTTCCCGGGGCGGGCTCCGTCTTCGCCCACGAGAAGATCCCGAGCGTCACGAGGTTCACGCCCGCCTCGCGCATCAACTCTGCGTCCTCTGCGTGGACTTCCGGACCCCATTGCTCGGGGTTGTAGTCGCCGCCGTATCCGAGCGACGGCAGTCGGTCGTAGAAGTGACTCAGCCTCATCCCACGCCCCTCGACTGCTGGCCCGACCGTGCGGCGATGCCCCGGAAGTGCTCCGCCATCGCCCACTGAGCCCGCTCCACGTCCCGCGCCCGCAGCGCCGTCACTATGTCCCGGTGCCTGCTCACCGTCACGTCCGGCGCCGGATCGCGGGCCCACCCGCGCACTCCCGCCACCCGGTTGAAGACGTTCCAGAACGCGCCGAGCAGCTGCGGCACCAGTTCGTTGCCGAGCGAGCGGTAGAGCGTCTCGTGGAACTCGCGGTCCAGCTCGGGGAAGGCGGCGCCCGTGCCCGCCGAGTCCTCCATTTTCCGCACCAGCGACTCCAGTTGGCACAGTTCCTCGTCCGTGAGCAGCACCGCCACCCGGCGCACCAGGCCCTCCTCGAGCACCTCCCGCACCTGGAGGATCTCCGCCAGAGCGTGCGCGTCGTCCGTGAGTTGCACCAGCGCGCGGAACGTGAGGCCGTCGGCCAGCGGGGTCAGCGACGCCTGGCCCACATACGTTCCGTAGCCGTGTCTGATCTCCACGATGTCCAGGGCCTGGAGCGCCTTGAGCGCCTCGCGCACCGAGTTCCTGCTGACCCCCAGCTCTTCCATCAGCTCGGCCTCTGTGGGCAGCAGCGCGCCCGGCCGTAGCCGTCTGTCGAGGATCAACTGCATGACCGCGCACTGGACTTGGCTGCCCACACGCCGTACTCGGACTGGCTCCTGAGGCATGCGGCACATCGTAGGCACGCATGACATCCCACGTCCCACCTCCGGACCAACATCGTGCCGCACGGCGCGATTTCGGATCCGTGCGCGATCTCTTGACCGCCCCTCGTGGCGCTCTTATGGTCGCCACGCCACCACGACGTAGGACGTGGGATCTCTCAAGGGAGCAAGGGGAGACACAGTGAGCGACCAGAAGACCAGCATCGGCTCCACCGGGCCGGCCGGCTCCATCGGACACACCGGGCCCGCACCGGATCGCCGGTCCTTCCTCAGGTACACCGGTGCGCTGGGCGCGGCCGCCGCCATCACCACCACGCTCTCCGCCTGCTCGTCGGGGCCCGAGTCCACGAACGACGCCGGAGGTGGCGGCGGCAAGGGCGGCGACTCCACCCTCACCGCCGTCATCGGCTATGGGAACGACGGGAGTTGGGACCCGACGCAGACCGCGTCCGCCTTCGCGATGGCCGGCAACGAACACATCTACGAGGGCCTTCTCAACACCGATCCCATCACCCGCGAGCCCTACGCCGCGCTCGCCACGGAGGTCCCCACCGACGACAAGGCGACCACCTGGAAGTTCACGTTGCGGCCCGGCGCCAAGTGGCACGACGGGAAGCCCGTGACCGCCGACGACGTGGTGTTCGTCTTCGACCGCATCCTGGACCCGAAGACGCAGACCCTGGCCAAGGGCTTCTTCGAGAGCTGGCTGAAGGAGGTCAGGAAGGTCGACGCGACCTCCGTCGAGCTCATCCTGAAGTTCCCGTTCCCGGACGGCCTGGCCCGCCTCTCCCTCGCCAAGATCATGCCGAAGCACGTCTACTCCAAGCCGGGAGCCTGGGACGACGCGACCAAGGGCAAGGCGATCGGCTCAGGACCGTACAAGCAGGCCTCGCACGCCCCGAAGTCCAACACCACCTTTGAGGCCTTCGACGACTACAACGGCCCCCGCAAGGCCGCCTTCAGGAAGATGAACTGGCTGACCATCGTGGACGCGGCACCGCGCGTCGCGAAGATCTCCGGCGGCAGCGCGGACTCGGAGATCGCGGACAACATCCCGTACGCCAACATCGAACAGCTGGAGAAGGGCGGGCTCACCGTCGAGGGCGGAGCGGGGATGAACAACCTGTTCCTGATGTTCAACACCGCGCACAAGCCCTTCGACGACGTTCGCGTGCGCCAGGCCCTGCACTACGCCATCGACACCGAGAAGATGATCCAGGTCGCCCTCAAGGGCCATGGCAAGGCGTCGACCTCGTTCCTGAACGAGTCCAACCCCGCCTACCGCCCGGCGAAGACGGTCTACGCGTACGACCCCGAGAAGGCGAGGAAGCTCCTGAAGGAGGCCGGGGTCAAGAGCTTGTCGATCAACCTCATGGCGGTGAACGTGAGTTGGATCGTCGACTGCCTGCCGACCATCAAGGCCTCGTGGGACGCGATCGGCGTCGAGACGACCCTCGATCCGCAGGAGACCACGGCCGTCTTCACCAAGATGGATCAGAAGAAGGACTACCAAGTCGTCGCGGCCGCATCGAATCCCAACCAGTTCGGCATCGACCCCGACCTGATCATGCACTACAACTACGGGCCCGAGAACCTGTGGATGGGCTACGCCCGCTGGGCGGGCAACGCAGCCGCCAAGAAGCTCTTCAAGGACATGGACCTGGCGACGCGCGAACCCGACGCGACCAAGAAGAGGGCCATGGTCCAGGACTACATCGACGTGGTCGCCGAGCAGGCGGTGATCTATCCCGTCGTCCACAACGAGCTGATGACCGCCTGGGACCCGAAGAAGCTCACCGGCATCAAGGCCCAGCCCTACCCGGGGATCAACCTGCTCCAGGCCAAGTGGGCGACGTGATCGCGGTACTCCGAATCCTGGTCCGCCGACTGGTCCTCCTCGTCCCGCTGCTGCTCGGCATCGTCCTGTTCGTCTTCCTCGTGATGCGGTTCTCGGACGTCGATCCGGCGTCGGCGTTCTTCCAGGGCGCCAACCCCACCGAGCAGCAGCTGCACGACTTCCGCGAGGAGAACGGCCTGCTCGATCCGCTGCCGGTGCGCTATGTCGCGTTCGTCGGCGATCTGATCCAGGGCGACATGGGCATCAGCGTGCTCACCCGCTCACCGGTGGTGGATCAGGTGACCACCGCCCTTCCGCTCACCCTGCAGCTGACCTTCATGGGCCTGGGCATCGCGGTCGTCATCTCGCTGCTGCTCGGCGTGACCGCCGCGATCCACCGCGACCGGCTGCCCGACCAGCTGATCCGCGTCATCTCGCTGACCGGTGTGGCGGCGCCCGGCTTCTGGCTGGCGCTGCTGATGATCCAGTACCTGGCGGTGGAGGCCGGCTGGTTCCCGACCGGCGGATACGTCAACCCCGGTGACTCCTTCACCGGCTGGCTGAAGACGATGACGCTCCCCGCCTTCGCGCTCTCCCTGCCGGTGGCCGCCGGGCTCACGCGCATCATCCGTACGGCCGTGGTCGAGGAGCTCGACAAGGACTACGTACGCACGGCGATCGGCAGCGGCCTGCCGCCGGTCGTGGTCGTCGGCCGCAACGTCCTGCGCAACGCCCTCATCAACCCGCTGACCGTGCTCGGGCTGCGCGTCGGCTATCTGCTCGGCGGGGCGGTCGTCATCGAGACGATCTTCTCGCTGCCCGGGATGGGGAAGCTGATGATCGACGCCGTGAAGAACGGCGACCCGGCCGTCGTGCAGGGGGTCGTCATCACGACGGCCGTCGGATTCGTGGTCGTGAACCTGGTCCTCGACATCCTCCACCTGCTGGTCAATCCGCGCCTGAGGGGGACCGCCTGATGATCACGTCGCGCAGGGCTCTGGCCGAGCGGCTCTCGCGGCCCGGCCTCCGCCTGCGCTCCCTGCGCAGGCTGCCTGTCCTGTCCCGGATCGCGGTGGCGGTCGTCGGCATCGTCGTCCTCGTCGCCCTCTTCGCGCCCCTGATCGCCCCGCACGACCCGCTCGACCAGCAGCCCCAGGTCGACGGCACGGGACACCCGTCGGGCGACCACTGGATGGGCCAGGACAGCCTGGGCCGGGACATTCTCAGCAGGCTGATGTACGGGGCGCGCTGGTCCCTTGCGATCGGGCTGGGGGCGACGCTGCTCGCCCTGGTCGTCGGCGCGGTGCTCGGGGCGATCGCGGCGACCTCGCGCAAGGCGGTCGACGAGACGCTGATGCGGTGCCTGGACATCGTCATGGCGTTCCCCGGGATCGCGCTCGCCGCCGTGCTCGTGGCCGTCTTCGGGGGCGGCATCCTCGTCCTGATCTGCGCCATCGCGTTCCTGTTCACGCCGCCGATCGCACGGGTCGTACGGGCGAACGTGATGGATCAGTACGGCGAGGACTATGTCGTCGCCGAACGCATCGTCGGCGCCCGGACCCCGCACATCCTCATCAAGCACGTGGCCATCAACTGCGCCGCGCCGATCCTGGTGTTCTGCACGGTGCAGGTCGCCGAGGCCATCGTCTTCGAGGCCTCGCTGTCCTTCATCGGCGCGGGCGTGCGGCCCCCGGACCCGTCCTGGGGCAGCGTCATCGCCGACGGCAAGAACATGGTGCTGCTGGGCGGCTGGTGGGCGACGGTCTTTCCCGGCCTCCTGATGCTGATCACGGTCCTTGCCCTGAACATCCTCTCCGAGGGTGTCTCGGACGCGTGGGCTGCGCCCGCGACGCGTGACGTGCCGGGCGCGGCCCGCAAGGAGGACCGCCTCGAAGCCCCCGAGCCGGGCAGCGGCAAGGTGCTTGAGCTGCCGGGCCTGACGGAGGCGGCACAGCGTCTGCGCTCGCGTGCGCGGCCGCTGCCGGCGGGGGCCCCGGTCCTCACCGTCTCCGGTCTCACGATCGGCTTCGACGCCCGCCACGGCGGTGTGGACATCGTCGACGGCATCAGCTTCCAGGTGCGGCCCGGTGAAGTCCTCGGCCTGGTCGGCGAGTCGGGCTGCGGCAAGTCGCTCACCGCGCTGACGGTGATGGGCCTGGAGCCGAAGGGTGCCCGTGTCGGCGGCCAGGTCGCGTTCAACGGCGAGCAGTTGATCGGCATGCCGATGCGTGCCCGCAGGCGTCTGCTCGGCCACGACATGGCGATGATCTACCAGGACGCGTTGTCGTCCCTCAACCCCGCGATGACGGTCAGGGCCCAGCTCAAACAGGTCGTACGCAGGGGAGGCCGCCGCTCGGCGGTCGAACTCCTCGAACTGGTCGGACTGGACCCGGACCGCACTCTGCGCAGCTACCCGCACGAACTCTCCGGCGGCCAGCGGCAGCGGGTCCTGATCGCGATGGCGCTCTCCCGCGACCCGAAACTGATCGTCGCCGACGAACCGACGACGGCACTGGACGTCACTGTCCAGGCCCAGATCATCCAACTCCTGCTGCGCCTGCGCGAGGAGCTCGGCTTCGCGCTGATCCTCGTCTCGCACGACCTGGCGCTGGTCGCGGACGTCACCGACCGGGTGGTCGTGATGTACGGGGGTCAGATCGTCGAGACGGGCGTGACGGCGGACCTGGTCGAGGCTCCGTCGCACCACTACACGCGCGGTCTGCTCGGCTCGGTGCTCTCGCTCGAATCGGCGGCGGAACGCCTGACGCAGATCAAGGGCGTCGTCCCGTCGCCCGCCGACTTCCCCGCGGGTTGCCGGTTCGCGGACCGCTGTCCTCTCGCGAGCGAGGTGTGCCGTACGACGGCGCCCGAACTCGTCGGCGGGACACGGCACTCGATCGCCTGCCACCACCCCGCGCAGCAGCCGCCGCCGGTGCCGCGCCCCAGGGGAAGCGAGGCCCTCAAGTGACCGCTCTCATCTCGCTGTCCGACGCGCACGTCGTGCACCGGGCCCGCTCGGGCGGGCTGTTCTCGCGCGATCGCGTGTACGCCCTGACCGGCGCCGATCTGACCATCGCGCCCGGCGAGACGGTCGGCGTCGTGGGCGAGTCGGGGTGTGGCAAGTCGACGCTCGCGAAGGTCCTCGTGGGGGTGCAGCGGCCCACGGCGGGCACGGTGTCCTTCCGGGGAAGCGACCTGTGGACGATGAAGCCCGCCGAACGCCGGGCCGCGATCGGCCGGAACACCGGCATGATCTTCCAGGACCCCTCTACGGCACTGAACCGACGGCTGACGGTGCGCCAGATTCTCCGCGATCCGCTGGACGTCCACAGGGTGGGGAAGGCCGCGCAACGCGACGCGCGCGTGCGGGAGCTGATGGCACTGGTGGGCCTCCCCAGGGTCCTGGCGGACGGTCTGCCCGGGCAGCTCTCCGGGGGGCAGCGCCAACGCGTGGCGATCGCCCGCGCCCTCGCCCTCGAACCGGAGCTGGTGGTGGCGGACGAACCGACGAGCGCGCTCGACGTCTCCGTGCGCGCCCAGATCCTCAACCTCCTCCTGGACCTGAAGGAGCGGCTCGGCCTGGCCCTGGTCTTCGTGTCGCACGACATCCAGACGGTGCGGCGGATGAGCGACCGGGTGATCACCATGTATCTGGGCAGAATCGTGGAGGAGTCACCGGCACAGGAGATCCTGGACAGAGCACGGCACCCGTACACCCGGGCTCTCTTCTCCGCGACGCCCGGCCTCCTCGACCCCATCGACCCGATCCCGCTCGTCGGCCCGGTGCCGTCGGCCACTCGACCGCCGAGCGGATGCCCGTTCCGTACGAGGTGCTGGAAGGCGGACGAGGCCTGTGCCGCCACCATGCCGGACTTCGCGTCGTCGGAAGGGTCAGGACACCGCTACCGCTGCCACCACCCCGTGCGGGACGGCCAGTCCACGCACGAGCTGGTGATCCAGTCCGCCGCCACGGACGCGAGCCCCAGGGAGAGTTCATGACCATGCCCACCCCGCTGACCGGTGTCATTCCGCCCGTCTGCACCCCCCTGACACCGGACCACGAGGTGGACACACCATCGCTCATCAGGCTGGTCGACCACCTGGTGTCGGGCGGGGTGGACGGCCTGTTCGTCCTCGGCTCCTCGTCGGAGGCGGCGTACCTGACGGACGGGCAGCGGAAGGTCGTGGTCGATACGGTGGTGGGCCACGTGGGCGGCCAACTCCCAGTCCTGGCAGGGGCGATCGACATGACGACGCCACGGGTCCTGGACCACGTCCACGCGGTGACGGCGGCCGGGGCGGACGGTGTGGTGGTGACGGCGCCCTTCTACACGCGCACGCACCCGGCCGAGATGGCCCGCCACTTCCGCGTGATCGCGGCCCGCTCGACGGTGCCGGTGTTCGCCTACGACCTCCCTGCCTCGGTCCACTCCAAACTGCCCGCGGAGCTGGTCCT
This sequence comes from Streptomyces sp. NPDC033180, assembly GCF_055577645.1. NCBI lineage: Bacteria > Bacillati > Actinomycetota > Actinomycetes > Kitasatosporales > Streptomycetaceae > Streptomyces > Streptomyces sp. NPDC033180. The sequence goes on from NZ_JBVIPU010000001.1 coordinate 924,765, forward strand.
CGAGCTGGCGGCGGAGGGGGTGCTCGCCGGCCTGAAGGACTCCAGCGGGGACGAGGGGAACTTCCGGGAGGTCGTGCTCGGCGCGCGGGGGCGTGGGGACGCGCCGGTTTTCAGTGTCCTGACGGGTTCGGAGACGACGGTGGACGCGGCGCTGGCGATGGGGGCGGACGGGGTGGTTCCGGGGTTGGGGAACGTGGACCCCGGGGGGTACGCACGGCTGTACCGCTACTGCCGGGAGGGGGACTGGGTGCGGGCGCGGGTGGAGCAGGAGCGGTTGTGCGGTCTGTTCGGCATGGTGCGGGTCGGGGACGCGGGCCGCATGGGCGGCAGCTCGTCCGCGCTGGGAGCGTTCAAGGCGGCGCTGCACCTACGGGGCGTGATCGCGTGTGCGGCAACCGCCGAGCCCCAAGTTCCGCTGTCCTCCGGGGAGGTTGAGCGGGTGGGGAAGTTCCTGGCGGGGGCGGGGTTGTTGTAAGCGGCACTGAGATTTACCGCCGGTCCGGACATGTCTTTCAGCCCCTCCGGCGTTTGAGGAGCGGGTCTGGGTCGGAGCCCCGGTTTCGGGAAGGGGCGGGATCGGGGAAAGCCCCGCAGGGACCGCCCTACCCCACCCCTGTCACCCCCGGCCGCACCAACCCCGACTCATACGCCACGATCACCAACTGCGCCCGGTCCCTCGCCCCCAGCTTCCCCATGATGCGGCTGACGTGGGTCTTGGCGGTCAGCGGGCTCAGCCCCAACTGGTCCGCTATCTCCGCGTTGTTCAGACCCCGCGCGACCAGCGCGAGAACCTGCCGCTCCCGCTCGCTCAACTGACCAGAAAGCGCGTCCGGCAGCACCACATCGGCCGGCGCCCGCAGCACCCGCGCGATCAACCGAGAAGTCGGGCCCGGCGACAGCAGGGACTCCCCCGCGGCCACCGTGCGGATCGCCTCGAGAAGTTCGGCGGGCTTCGTGTCCTTCACCAAGAACCCCGACGCCCCCGCCCGAATCGCGTCGACGACATGCTCATCCGTGTCATAAGTCGTCAGCATCAACACCTTCACCCCGGCCAGATCCTCGTCCTTGGCGAGGAGCCGCGTCGCCTCGATCCCGTCGAGATCAGGCATCCGGATGTCCATCACGATGAGATCCGCCCGCTCCGAGCGGGCAAGATCGACCGCCGCCCGCCCCGTCCCCGCCTGCCCCACCACCACCATGTCCGGAGCGGACTCGACCAGCATCGCGAACGCGGCCCGTACCAGCGTCTGGTCATCGGCGAGCAGCACACGAATCGTCATCCCGGCGTTTCCCCCGCCGCCAGAGGCAACACAGCCGACACCGCGAACCCGCCCCCCTCCCGAGGCCCCGCCTCCACCGTTCCGCCCACGCTCCTGGCCCGCTCCCGCATTCCCACCAGGCCGAACCCGGGGGTGTGCGGAGGGTCCTGGGCCGCGGCCTCCCCGTCGTCCACCACCGTCACCCGCAGCGTCGCCTCCGCCTCGCTGATCCCCACCCGGATGGTGAGCCCGGGGCCGCCGTGCCGCACCGCGTTGGTCAGCGCCTCCTGCACGATCCGGTAGGCCGCGGCGCCCACGGCGGGCGGCGCGGCGACTTCCCGTACCGCCATGTCGACCTCGGCCCCGGACGTCCGCGCCGCCTCCGCCAGGTCGGCGAGTCCATCGAGGCCCGGCAGCGGGCCCCGCGTCTCCTCGGCGGTGCCCGCCCTCAACACCTGGAGGGTGGCGCGGAGTTCACCCCGGGCCGTGCGGCAGGTGTCGGCGATGTCGTCCAGCGCCTTGGCCACCGCCGTCCGGTCGAGCCGCTCCGGATCGGCGGCGAGGACGTGCGCGGCGACGGATGTCTGGACGCCGACCAGGGTGATGCTGTGCGCCAGCAGGTCGTGCAGATCACGGGCGACCCGCAGCCTCTCCTCGGCGACCCGCCGCCGCGCCTCCTCCTCGCGCGTACGCTCCGCCCGCTCGGCACGCTCCAGTACGGAGGTGACGTACTGGCGGTGGATGCGCACGTACACCCCCAGCAGCAGCACGGCGACGACCCAGCCGGAGATCCTGAGCACCTCGGCCACCTGGTGCGGGGGCTGGCTCGCGTTGACGGTCAGCATGGCGCCCACGACGAGGAGGCCGGTGAACAGGGCGCGGCGCGGGCGCCCCGACACGGCGACGGCGTAGATCACGACCATGCCCACCGGGACGGCGGCCGTGTGCGTGTAGTCGATGGCGTGGTAGGGAGCGATGAAGCCGAGCACGGCGAGCAGCGTGAGCACCGGGCGGCTCCGCCGCCACACCAGCGGCACGTGCGCGCACAGGAGCAGGCTCCACCCGAGGAGGTCGGGCCGCGTGCCGTCCTCGACGAACGTGGCGAGCACGGCGGCCAGCACCGCGAGCGCCGCGGCGAACAGCGCGTCGTCGCGCAGAGCGCGCCGGCTGCCGGGCGCGGCCCCGGTGAAGGGCACGAGGCCGAGCGGCGCGGACGACCTCTCGTGAACCTGCGGTATGTCCCCCACAGGCGCATCCTCTCCTACGAAGGTGCCCCTCCGGGGGCGAAGGGGCACCTTGAGGCGGTCAACTGTCAGGAAGTGGTGACCCGTTGGGGCTCGGGCTCCACGGCGGGTCCGCGGGCCGGCCCGGGCCGCGAGAGGCTTCCCGGCCACCACACCTTCCGTCCCAGCAGCACACTCGCGCTCGTCACGAGGTAGGTCCGCACCAGGAACGTGTCCAGCAGGACGCCCACCGCGATGACGAAGCCCAGCTCGACCAGCTGTACCAGCGGCATGTTGGTGAGCACCGCGAACGTCGCCGCGAGAACCAGACCCGCCGACGCGATGACGCCGCCGGTCGTCCGCAGCGCGGTCAGCGCGGCGTCCCCGGGCTCGGCCCCCGCGAGGGACTCCTCCCGCATGCGGTGCATCAGGAAGATGCCGTAGTCGACGCCCAGTGCGACGAGGAAGACGAAGGACAGCAGGCCGAGCCCGGGGTCCGTGCCCGCGAAGCCGAAGAGCGGCTCGAAGACCAGGCCCGCGATGCCGAGCGAGGCCCCCCACACCGCGACCACCGCGACGAGGAGCAGCAGGGGCGCGACGAGGGACCGCAGCAGCGCCACCAGGACCAGCAGCACCGCCACCAGGACCAGCGGCACGATGATCATGCGGTCACGGTCGTTCGTCTCCTTCATGTCGAGCTGCTGGGCGCTGGCGCCGCCCACGTGCGAGCCGTCGAGATCGGCCCGCAGCGCTTTGATCATCGCCGTCTCCCCCGCCGACTCGGGCGCGGACGTCGCGATCACGGAGATCTCCGTCCAGCCCTTCGCCGTACGTCCACGCTCGGCGCTGTTCACGCCCTTCGTGCCCTTGATGTCGGCGAGGGCCTTGGTGGCACCGTCCGCGGGCGCCATCACGCTGATGGGCTGGCTGCCGCGTTCGGGGTAGGCCTTGGCGAGGGTCTCCATCGCGGTGATGGAGTCGGGCGTCTTGGTGAAGGAGTCCTCCTGCTTCAGCGCGCCCGGCAGGTTCAGCGCCCCCAGGGACAGCACGCCGAGCAGCACGGCGCCGCCCGCGAGCACGGTGAGAGGCCTGCGGCCCGCCGAACTCCCCATCATGGTGAAGAGGCTGCGCCGCTGCTTGGGCTCGCTGCCGAAGGCGGGCACGAGCGGCCAGAACACGCGGCGCCCCAGGAGGACGAGAATCGCGGGGAGCAGCGTCAGCATCGCGACGAGCGCGCACAGCACCCCGACCGCGCCCAGCGGGCCCATGCCGCGGCTGCTGTTGAGGTCGGCCGCGAGGAGACACAGGAGGCCCGCCGCGACCGTCCCCGACGAGGCGAGCACGGCGGGGCCGCACCCCTTCAGCGCGGCGACCATCGCGTCGTAGGGCCGCTCGACCCTGCGCAGCTCCTCCCGGTAGCGGGAGACGATGAGCAGCGCGTAGTCGGTGCCCGCGCCGAACACGAGGATCGTCATCACGCCGCTGCTCTGACCGGTGACGGACGTCCCGAAGCCTTCGTGCAGTCCGTACGCGACGCCCATCGCGAGGTAGTCCGCGGTGCCCGCCGCGACGAGCGGCACCAGCCACAGGAACGGGCTGCGGTAGATGAGGATCAGGAGCAGCGCGACGACCCCGGCCGTGGTGTAGAGCAGCGGCCCGCCGAGCGAGTTGTAGACCTTGCTCGCATCGGTGTTGAGCGCCCCCGAACCTCCCACATCGACGCTCAACCCGGCTCGCCCCTCGGCGACTTCACGTACGTCGTCGACCAGCGCGTCCCTGGCCTTCTCGTCCAGGCCGGGCTCGGTGCTCGCCACGGGGTACATCAGTGTGGTGCCGTCCTTGGACGGTACGGCGCGCGGGGCGGACGTCAGCTTGTGGGCCCGGCCGATCTCCGCGACCTGGGTGGCCGCCTCCTTCCGGTCGGCGGCGGTCAGGCCGCCGTCCCGGTGGTAGACGAGCACCATCTCGGTGGCCTCGCCGCCGGGCAACTGGTCCTGGATCTTGGCCGCTTCGGTGGAGTCGGCGCTCGCGGGGAGGTAGTCGACGAGGCGGTCCTGCTGGGCGTCGGACAGTTTCGACGCGAAAGGCCCGGCGAGCGCGAGGACGGCGATCCACAGTCCGAGGAACACCCAGGGCACGGCTCGTCGCCGTCGTGCGGTGGTCTGTTCGGCCCGCATGACGGGCCTCCTTCCGGCAGGTTGGCTGGTTCGGTGCCAACCCTTCCGGAGGACGCCGCGCGATCCGTCGGGCGCGAGGGCGAGTTGGGGCGTACGGCCCAGGGAGGCCGAGACCCGGCGCTACTCCCGCGGGAGTACGGAACCCAAGGCTCCGGGGGACATCAGAAGTGCGTCGTCCGCGCCGCCACCATCAGCCGCGTCACCTCGTCCGCGCCGATGGTCAGCGCATCGCCGGCCGTGGCGAGCACCTCACGCTCGGCGGGGGTGTACGGGCCGTCGGCGAGCGCGATCCGCGCGCCCTGGAGCAGCAGCGCCTCGCGCCCGGCCGGAGCGAGATGCGGGGCGAGCGGGCCGAGCGCCTCGTGGAGCTCTATGGCCAGACCGGGCCCGCAGTCCGGGACGGTGGCGCGGCCGGTGTCCGCGGCGAGCGCGTCGACGAGTGCGACGAGCTGGTCCTCGCGGCAGTCGTCGAACCCGGCGAGGCGCAGCGCGCCGACGGCCGCGTCGAGCGTGGAGCGCGAGGAGGTGCCGCCCGCGGCGAGGATCGCGAGGACGACGGTGTGCACGGCGTCGCGCACCATGGCCGAGAGCCGTGTGGTCGTGGGATGGCCGAGAACGTCCGTACCGAAGTGGTCACCGCAGGCGGCGCACTCGACGATGGGCCCCGCGGCGCCGCGCGGCAGGACGGGCACGCCGAGCAGGACGAAGCGGCGACGCCCGGTGCGGCGCTGGTAGTTGCGGTCACCGCCGCAGCCGGGGCAGAAGAACTCGCCGTCCCCGACGGTGGTCCAGGCCGTATGCACGCCGATCACGCGCCTGCGCAGGACACGCCCACGCGAAACGGGCGTGGCGAAGATGCGGGATTCCCGGCCGTTTCGTCCCCGATCTGGCAGCACCGCGCACCTCCGTAACGCCCCGGCTACATTGCCGCGTTGGGCGTGATGTTAGCCACATTGTTGATGTGACGTCAGCACCCTGTACGAGAGATGGCCGGTACCGCACCCTGATCGCCCCCCGAGGCACCCCCGGGAGGCGGTCAGGTGGTGTTTCAGCGAGCGGCGCGGTTCACCGCGGAAACCGCGGCCTTCAGCGAGGCACGTGTCGTGTTCGCGTCGATGCCGATGCCCCACAGGACCTTGTCGCCGATCGCGCACTCGATGTACGACGCGGCCTGCGCGGAGGCTCCTTCGCTCATCGTGTGCTCCTGGTAGTCCAGGAGGCGTACGTCGATGCCGATGCCCTGCAGCGCGTTGAAGAAGGCCGAGATCGGGCCGTTGCCGGTGCCGGTCAGGACGGTGTCGGCGCCGTCGACCGTCGCCTCGACGGTGAGGGTGTCCGTGCCGTCCTTGTCCGTGGTGGTCTGGCCGTTCCTGACCTGGATGCGGCCCCACGGGTTCTCCGGGTTGGGCAGGTACTCGTCCTGGAAGATGCCCCAGATGGCGTCCGGCGTGACCTCGCCGCCCTCGGTGTCGGTCTTCGTCTGGATGATCTTGGAGAACTCGACCTGCATGCGGCGCGGCAGGTCCAGGTGGTGGTCGCTCTGCAGGACGTAGGCGATGCCGCCCTTGCCGGACTGCGAGTTGACGCGGATGACGGCCTCGTACGAACGGCCGACATCCTTGGGGTCGATGGGCAGGTACGGGACGGCCCACTCGATGTCGTCGACCGTCTTGCCCTGCTGCTCGGCCCGGACGCCCATCGCCTCGAAGCCCTTCTTGATGGCGTCCTGGTGGGAGCCGGAGAAGGCGGTGTAGACGAGGTCGCCCGCGTACGGGTGGCGCGGGTGGATCTCCATCTGGTTGCAGTACTCGGCGGTGCGGCGGATCTCGTCGATGTCGGAGAAGTCGATCTGCGGGTCCACGCCCTGCGAGAAGAGGTTCATGCCCAGCGTGACCAGGTCGACGTTGCCGGTGCGCTCGCCCTGCCCGAACAGGCAGCCCTCGATGCGGTCGGCGCCGGCCATGATGGCCAGTTCGGCGGCGGCGACGGCGGTGCCGCGGTCGTTGTGCGGGTGGACGGACAGGCAGACGTGCTCGCGCCGGGTCAGGTTCCGGGACATCCACTCGAAGCGGTCCGCGTGGGTGGAGGGCGTCGAACGCTCCACCGTGGCGGGCAGGTTGAGGATGATCTCGCGGCCCTCTTCGGGCTGCCACACGTCGCAGACGGCTTCGCAGACCTCCAGGGCGAAGTCCAGCTCGGTGTCCGTGAAGATCTCGGGGCTGTACTGGTAGCCGAAGACCGTCTCGGGGCCGAGCAGCTTCTCGGCGTACTCCATGACCAGGCGCGTGCCGTCGACCGCGATCTGCTTGACCGCGTCCTTCGAGCCACGGAAGACGACCTCGCGCCAGACGGGCGCGGTGGCGTTGTACAGGTGGACGGTGGCGCGCTTGGCGCCGACCAGCGACTCGACGGTGCGGGAGATCAGCTCTTCGCGGGCCTGCGTCAGGACGGAGATCGTGACGTCGTCCGGGATCGCGCCGTCCTCGATGATCGACCGTACGAAGTCGAAGTCGGTCTGGCCCGACGAGGGGAAGCCGACCTCGATCTCCTTGTAGCCCATGCGGACCAGCAGGTCGAACATCTCGCGCTTGCGCGCCGGGGACATCGGGTCGATCAGCGCCTGGTTGCCGTCACGCAGGTCCGTGGAGAGCCAGCGGGGAGCGACCGTGATGCGGTTGTCCGGCCACGTGCGGTCGGGGATGTCGACCTGGTCGTACTGGCCGTACTTGTGGACCGGCATGGACGTGGCACGCTGCAGATTCGGCTTGATCGCCATGATGCGGGGGCTCCTCGGGAGTGTCCTTAAGGACGGCCGACGGTCGCTTCGCGAGCAACACCGAACTCCGCGGGGAGGGGGTCGGCCTCGACTACAGGCCCTCGCCGCGGCAGCTAAGGAGAAGCAGCCCGTAACGCATGATGCTCCGCAGCCTAGCCGAGCCGCGCTGTGTGCGCGGGTGCGTATCAGTATGCGGGATCGCCGCCAGGTAACGGGTAAGAGGTGATCAATACCTCTATTTCACTAATCATGGTTGCAGGTAGTGACAGCGGCATGACCCAGTGCCACATTGCATGCCATGGCCACCAATCCAGGCTTCGAGCCTGTCTTCTGCACCATCATTCCGCCCCACGTGCTCGACACTCTGGCCCAGAGTGACGACACCGCGCTCGCGGGTCCCGCCCGCCGCACCCTGGAACGGGACTCCATCGAGCGCACCCACCGCCGGCTGACCACGGTCATCGGCGCCCCGGCCGTCTCGCTGCCCAAGGAAGCGGCGGAGAGCAAACCGCACCGCACGATCCACGACGCGAAGCACAAGACCGAGCTGCCGGGCCGCAAGGTCCGCGGCGAGGGCGAGAAGCCCGGCAAGGACGCGACCGTCAACCGCGCGTACGCGGGCCTCGGCGCGACCTTCGAACTGTTCCTGAAGGCGTACCAGCGCAACTCCATCGACGGCAGCGGCCTGCCGATGAACGCGACGGTCCACTACGGCGAGAAGTACGGGAACGCATTCTGGAACGGCGAACAGATGGTGTTCGGCGACGGTGACGGCGAGATCTTCCTCGACTTCACCATCCCCGTGGACGTCATCGGCCACGAGCTGACGCACGGCGTCGTGCAGTACACGGCGAACCTCACGTACTTCGGCCAGCCGGGCGCGCTCAACGAGTCGTTCGCCGATGTCTTCGGCTCGCTGATCAAGCAGTACACGCTCGGCCAGAGCGCCTCCGAGGCCGACTGGCTGATCGGCGCCGGGCTGCTCGCCCCGCGCGTGACGGGCACGGCGCTGCGCTCGATGAAGGCGCCCGGCACGGCCTACGACGACGATGTGCTCGGCAAGGACCCGCAGCCCGCCGACATGGACCACTACGTCCGCACGGGCCGCGACAACGGCGGCGTGCACATCAACTCCGGCATCCCCAACCACGCCTTCTACCTGCTCGCCGAGGCGCTCGGTGGCAACGCGTGGGAGCGGGCCGGACAGATCTGGTACGCCGTCCTGTCCGGCGGCGAGCTGGCGCAGGACGCGTCCTTCGCGGACTTCGCCAAGCTGACGGTGGCCGCGGCGCGCGACAAGTACGGCGAGGGCGAGGAGCACGGTGCCGTCGTCAAGGCGTGGTCCCAGGTCGGCGTGCCCACCAACTGAGCTACCAACCGGCCTCCCCATGGAGTAGACAGGTTCCATGCGTATCCAGGTGAAGCGCACGGGAGGATTCGCGGGCATCGAGCGGCACGCCGAGGTCGACACCTCGGGTCTGCCCGATGCCCCCGAGTGGCAGGCCCTGGCCGAAGAGGCCGTGGCCGAGGGCCGGAGCACGCCGCCCATAGGAGTGCCGGACGGCTTCAGCTACCAGCTCACCGTGGACGGCCACACGGTGTACTGCTCGGATCCACGCCTGACGGATCCGCAGCGGAGGCTGATCACGCGTGTCCTCAAGGAGGGCTCGTAGATCGTTCTCAAGGAGGGCTCGGAAAACTTGAGCGGTGTTCACGTTTTCTGAGGTATGCCCATTGACTTCCGTACGCGGCCGTACGGAAGATCGCGCCCATGGCAGCGACCCATGCGACCCATGCGCGCGAACCACTCCCTCAGTTCCCCCGCGACTTCGTGTGGGGAGTGTCCACATCGGCTCACCAGATCGAGGGCGCCGTCGACGAACGCGGCCCCTCGGTCTGGGACGCGTTCACGGCGGTGCCGGGCAGGGTGAAGGACGGCACGACGGCCGCCGTGGCCTGCGACCACTACCGCCGCTACCGCGAAGACGTCGCGCTCATCCGGGAGTTGGGAGTGGACGCGTACCGCTTCTCGGTGTCGTGGCCGCGCGTGCTGCCGAGCGGGGCGGGCGAGGTGAGCGCCGCGGGCCTCGACTTCTACGACCGTCTCGTCGACGAGCTGTGCGCGGCGGGCGTGAGCCCCGTCCCCACGCTCTTCCACTGGGACACCCCCCTCGCGCTCGCCGACGAGGGCGGCTGGCTGCGGCGGGACACGGCCGAGCGGTTCGCCGATTACGCGGCCGTGGTGGCCGCCCGCATCGGCGACCGGGCCAAGAAGTGGATCACCCTCAACGAACCCGCCGAGCACACCCTCCTCGGGCACGCCCTCGGCCAGCACGCGCCCGGCCAGAAGCTCATGTTCGACGCGCTGCCGGTGGCGCACCACCAGCTCATCGCCCATGGCCTCGCGGTGCGGGCGCTGCGCGCGGCGGGCGTCACGGACATCGGCATCGCCAACTCGCACGGTCCCACCTGGCCCGCGTCACCCTCGGCCGAGGACACGGAGGCGGCGGACTTCTACGACGTCCTCCTCAACCGCCTCTTCTCGGACCCGCTGATCCTGGGCCGATACCCGGACGGCATCGCGGAGTTGATGCCGGGCGGCGACATCGAGGCGGACCTGAAGGTGATCGCGGAGCCGGTCGACTGGTACGGGATCAACTTCTACCAGCCGACGAAGGTGGGCGGCCCGCTCCCGGCCGAGACGGCGGGGGCGGATGCGACTTCGACTGAGTTCTCCGGCCTCACACTCCCGCCCGAACTCCCCTTCGCGCCACGGGAGATCGCGGGCCGGCCGGTCACGGACTTCGGCTGGCCCGTGGTCCCGGAGTCGCTCACCGAACTGCTCACCGGCTTCCGCGACCGGTACGGCGACCGCCTGCCACCGCTGGTGATCACCGAGAACGGCTGCTCGTACGAGGGCATCGACGACGAACGGAGGATCGACTTCCTGGACGGCCACCTCCGCGCGCTGCACCGGGCGTTGGAGGAGGGCGTGGACGTACGCGGTTACTTCGTCTGGTCCCTCCTTGACAACTTCGAGTGGGCGGAGGGCTACCGGCAGCGCTTCGGTCTCGTGCACGTCGACTACGCCACGCTCGAGCGCACTCCGAAGGCGTCGTACGCGTGGCTGCGCCAGGCGCTGCGGGCGCAACGGGCATGACGGACGGGCAGGTTGAGGCGCTGCGGGAGCCGGTCGACCGGGTCGGCCGGGGCTGGACGGCCTCCCTCTCGCTCGCCAACGGGGCGATCTGGGTGGGCTGGTACGGCCCGCTGCAGATCCTGCTCGCTCTGCAGGCGGAGGACCTCGCGCCTGCCGGTACGTCGAAGGAGACGGTCCTCGCGTGGGTGGCGGGCGCGGGGGCCGTGGTGTCCCTCGCGTCGAACCCGCTCTTCGGCGCCCTCTCGGACCGGACGGTCTCGCGCTTCGGGCGGCGCACGCCGTGGATCGTGGCGGGGACGGCGGGTGGCGCGGCGGCGCTCCTGCTGCTCTCGGCCGCGGGGTCCGTGTGGTGGATGGCGGCGGGCTGGTGCCTGGTCCAGCTCACACTGAACGCCGCGTTCGCCGCGGTCACGGCGGCCGTGCCGGACCGGGTGCCGCGGCTCCAGCGGGGCGCGGTGGGCGGCTGGCTGGGGGCGGCGCAGATGCTGGGCGTGGTGGTGGGCACGGGCCTCGCGACGGTGGCCGGGGGCGTCGGCGCGGGCTACGCGGCATGCGCGGTGTTCACGCTGGCGGGCGTCATGCCGTACGTCCTGCGCCACCGGGACCTGCGCCTCGCGCCGCGGGACAGGCCGCCGTTCGCGTGGCGGTCGTTCGCCGCCGCCTTCTGGCTGAGTCCGCGCCGCTACCCGGACCTGGGGTGGGCCTGGCTGACCCGCTTCCTGATCAATCTCAGCAACGCGTTGGTCCTGCTGTACCTCCTCTACTACCTCCGGGACCGCCTGGACCACTCCGACCCGGACGAGGGCGTACTGATCCTCACGGCGGTGAACGGCCTGACGCTCCTGGCGACGGTGGTCGTGGGCGGCGTCTGGTCGGACCGCGTGGGCCGCCGCAAGCCCTTCGTGCTCTGGTCGGGCGTCCTGATGGCGGTGGCGACGGCCCTGCTGTCCGGGTGGCAGACATGGCCGGGGGCGATCGTCGCGGCGGCGGTGCTCGGGGTGGGCTTCGGCGTCTTCACGTCGGTGGACTTCGCGCTGATGACGGACGTCCTGCCGAAGGCGATGGACCGCGGCAAGGACATGGGCGTCATCAACATCGCCAACTCGCTCCCGCAGGTGGCGGCCCCCGCCCTGGCGGCCCCGATCGTGACGCACGTGGGCGGCTACCGGGTGCTGTACCTGGTGGCGGCGGTGATCGGGTTGGCGGGGGCGCTGCTGGTGACGCGGATCAGAGGCGTGAAGTAGCCGCCGCGGAAACCCTCAGAAACCCAGCTTGCGCAACTGCTTGGGGTCGCGCTGCCAGTCCTTGGCGACCTTCACATGCAGGTCGAGGAAGACCGGCGTACCGAGGAGCGCCTCGATCTGCTGGCGGGACTTGATCCCGACCTCCTTGAGGCGCTTGCCCTTCGGGCCGATGATGATGCCCTTCTGGCTGGGGCGCTCGATGTACACGTTCGCGTGGATGTCGAGCATCGGCTTGTCCGCGGGGCGGTCCTGACGCGGCAGCATCTCCTCCACCACGACGGCGATGGAGTGCGGCAACTCGTCCCGCACGCCCTCGAGGGCGGCCTCGCGGATCAGCTCGGCGACCATGACCTGCTCGGGCTCGTCCGTGAGGTCGCCCTCGGGGTAGAGCGGCGGGCTCTCGGGGAGCATCGGGATGATCAGGTCGGCGAGCAGCTGGACCTGCTTGTCGCCGACCGCCGACACCGGCACGATCTGCGCCCACTCGAAGCCGAGCTCCTTGCCGAGCTGGTCGATGGCGATGAGCTGCTCGGCGAGTGTCTTGCTGTCGACGAGGTCGGTCTTCGTCACGACCGCGATCTTCGGCGTCTTCTTGATGCCGGCCAGTTCCTTGGCGATGAACCGGTCACCGGGGCCGAGCTTCTCGTTCGCGGGCAGACAGAACCCGATGACGTCGACCTCGGCCCAGGTGGTGCGCACGACGTCGTTGAGCCGCTCGCCGAGCAGCGTGCGCGGCTTGTGGAGACCGGGGGTGTCCACCAGGATCAGCTGGGCGTCGGGCCGGTGCACGATGCCGCGCACCGTGTGCCGCGTGGTCTGCGGCTGGTTCGCGGTGATCGCCACCTTCTGGCCGACCAGAGCATTCGTAAGGGTGGACTTGCCCGCATTGGGGCGGCCCACGAAGCAGGCGAAGCCGGCGCGGTGGGTGGCCTCGGACGGCTCGGATGACTCGGTACGAACGCTCATGGCGCCTATTCTCCCTGATCGCCGGAGGGCCGCAGCACCCCGAGGCACCGAGAGAGCGCCGATCGGGCGCTGATGAGGTGCCGATGAGGTGCGGACGCGGCGGCGGTGAGCTCGCGGAAACTCACCGGCAACACGAAACACGGCGGAAACGCCCGGGTGCCCGTCCCGAAACGCGGGGCGGTGACGCTCTCCCTCTGCCCCCACCCGGAGGAGAGATTCCCCGTGCAGTCCCTGTACTCGTCGGCCCCCCTCACGACCACCCTGGCCGCGGCCAAGGGCCCCGACACCGGCGACACCGCCTGGCTGCTCGCGGCCACCGCCCTCGTCCTGCTGATGACACCGGGCCTCGCCCTCTTCTACGGCGGCATGGTCCGCACGAAGAGCGTCCTCAACATGCTCCTGATGAGTTTCGTGTCGATCGCCCTGGTCACGGTGGTGTGGCTGCTGGCCGGCTACTCGCTCGCGTTCGGCGAGGACGCGTTCGCGGGCCTGATCGGCGGCGTCGACCACATCGGGATGGCGGGCATCGGCCCACAGACCCTCACCGGGACGGTCCCCACCCTCCTGTTCACCACGTTCCAGCTGACCTTCGCGATCCTCACCACGGCGCTGATCAGCGGCGCGATCGCCGACCGTACGAAGTTCGCGGCCTGGCTGGTCTTCGTGCCCCTGTGGGCGCTGCTCGTATACGTTCCCGTGGCGCACTGGGTCTGGGGCCCGGACGGCTGGATCTCCTCGTCCCTGGGCGCCCTGGACTTCGCGGGCGGCCTGGTCGTGGAGATCGCCTCCGGCGCCTCCGGCCTTGCGCTCGTCCTGGTCATCGGTCCGCGCATCGGATTCAAGAAGGACGCGATGCGTCCGCACAACCTGCCGATGGTCCTGATGGGCGCGGGCCTGCTCTGGTTCGGCTGGCTCGGCTTCAACGGCGGCTCGGCCCTCGGCGCGAACGGCCTCGCGGCGGCCTCCCTCCTGAACACGCTGCTCGCCGGCTGCACGGGCCTGCTCGGCTGGCTCCTGGTCGAGCAGAAGCGCGACGGCCACCCCACCACCTTCGGCGCGGCGTCGGGTGCGGTAGCGGGTCTTGTCGCCATCACGCCCGCGTGCGGGGTCGTCGGGGTGCTCGGCGCCGGAGTGGTCGGTCTCGCGGCCGGGGTGGTCTGCTCGTACGCCGTGGCGTGGAAGTTCCGCTTCGACTACGACGACTCGCTGGACGTGGTGGGCGTCCACCTGGTCGGCGGCGTGGTCGGCACGCTCCTGATCGGCCTGTTCGCGACGGCCACGATGACGGACGGCGCGGAGGGGCTCTTCTACGGGGGCGGGCTCGGCCAGTTGGGCAAGCAGGCGGTGGCGGTGCTCGCGGTGGCGGCGTACACGTTCTTGGTGACGTACGGCATCGGCAGGGCGATCGACAAGCTGATGGGCTTCCGGGCATCCGCCGAGGACGAGCTGACGGGCCTCGACCAGACGCACCACGCGGAGACCGCCTACGATCACGGCGTCCTGGTCAGCCCGATGAAGGGGAGCACCGTCGCATGAAGCTCGTTACCGCGGTCATCAAGCCGTTCCGCCTCGACGAGGTGAAGACGGCCCTGCAGGAGCTGGGCGTACAGGGCCTCACCGTCACGGAGGCGAGCGGGTACGGGCGCCAGCGGGGGCACACGGAGGTGTACCGGGGCGCGGAGTACCAGGTGGACCTGGTCCCGAAGGTCCGGATCGAGGTCGTCGTCGATGACGCGGACACGGAAGCGGTGATCGACGGAATCGTCCGCGCGGCATCCACAGGCAAGATCGGTGACGGGAAGGTGTGGGCGGTTCCGGTGGAGACGGTGGTGCGGGTGCGGACGGGGGAACGGGGCCCGGACGCGGTGTGATCCCTGGGGCTCCGCCCCAGACCCCGCTCCTCGAACGCCGGAGAGGCTGATTCTCAGCCCGTCCGGCGTTTGAGGACAAGGCCCCCGCGCCGAGCGGGTTTCCGGGAAGGGGCGGGGTTGGGGAAGGAGTCAGTTCGCCTGAGCCCGCGCCCGGACTTCCCCGTCAGGCCCCGCCAAGAACACCGGCGTCCCGGCCCCGCCGAGGTCCGCCACAGCGGAGAGGTCCTCCGCGGAGAGCGCCTCCTCGGAGGAGACGACCGCGGCGGCCTCAAGGGACTCCGCGCCGGAGGCGACAGCCATGGCCACAGCGGTCCGCAGGGCAGAGAGCTTCAGGGAGTCGAGGGAGACGGTCCCGGCGACATACGTCCGCCCCGTCTCGTCCCGCACAGCGGCCCCCTCGGCCACCCCGTTCCGCGCCCGCGCCGAACGAGCCAGCGTAACGATCTTCCGGTCCTCAGCGTCAAGCGCGTCAGGCGACGCAGCACTCTCGGTCATACGCCGAGCATACGGAGCGGGGAGGCTCACACAGCCACCGGGTACATCGCCCCCCGCCGCCCCTCCGGCGACGCGAGCCACTCCAGTTTCGCCGTGGTCTCCGCCTCCGGCAGCGGCGTGTGCAGCACGATCGTCAGGTCGGGCCTGGCCGGCACCCGCATCGCCGTCGACTCGACGTGCAAGGCTCCCACCAGCGGATGCGTCAGCTCCTTGTGGACCTGCCCCGCGGGCCGCACGTCCCGCCGCTCCCACAGCTCGGTGAACTCCTCGCCGGCCGATTCCCGCAGCTCGGCGAGGACCGCCTGGAACCCCTCGTCGCCCGGGGTCTCCGAGCACGACGCGCGGAACTGCGCGACGACCGTCTCCGCGTTCGTCCGCCAACTCACGCTCCGGGAGCGGTAGATGGGGTCGGTAAAGAAATCCACGAGGCAGTTCTGGGTGATCTCGGGGCGCATCCCGAAGACCATGCCGGCCGCGGCGTTGTACATGACGCAGTTGTAGTAGCGGTCCATGATGTGCGCCGGGTACGGCATCCACGTGTCGATCAGGCGCTGCATCCCCTCGCACATGCCCCGGTCGGCCTGCTCGACCTCGGGGGCGGGCGGATTCAGCCCGGCAAGGACGTACAAGTGCCGCCGCTCCGCGCTCGACAGCTTCAGGACGCGCCCCACGGAGTCCAGGACCTGCGGCGACACCGAGATGTCGCGGCCCTGCTCGAGCCACTGGTACCAGGACGCGCCGACCCCGGCGAGCACGGCGACCTCCTCACGGCGCAGCCCCGGCGTACGCCGCCGCGCCCCGCCGTCCGGAAGGCCCGCCTCCGTGGGGCTGACCCGGGCGCGGCGGCTCATCAGGAACTCGCGCAGTTCGCCGAGCCGGCGAGCCTTGGCCTCGTCCTGGGGCCGCACCGCCGCAACCGCCGCCGCCTCGTTCGTCCCTGTCATCCGCAGCTCCCCCCTGCCTGGTGTTACGACCACCAGCATAAGTTCCCGCTCCCCACGGATACTCCGGACGCCCGAAGCTCGTTCCCATGGCGATCGACACCACCACTCCCCCGCCGACCACGGCCCCCGCATCCGCACCCGCCCCCGCGGCCCCCGGACTCTCCGCCCGCGACAAGCTCGTCCTCTTCGTGCTCTGCGCCGCCCAGTTCATGGTCGCGCTCGACTTCTCCGTGTTGAACGTAGCGCTGCCCGTGCTCGGCTCCGACCTGGGCATGAGCCAGTCCGCGCTGCAGTGGGCGGTGACCGCGTTCGCCCTTCCCTCCGGTGGCTTCCTGCTGCTCTTCGGCCGCACCGGCGACCTGTTCGGGCGCCGCAAGCTGTTCATCGGCGGCCTGGCACTCTTCGGTCTCGCCTCGCTCCTCGCGACCTTCGCCTGGGACCCGGCATCCTTCCTCGCAGGACGCGCGCTGCAAGGTGTGGGCGCGGCGGCCATCGTGCCGACCGGCATGTCCCTGCTGACGACGACCTTCCCCGAGGGCCCGCAGCGCGACCGGGCGCTCGGCATCTCCGGCACGCTGCTCTCGCTCGGCTTCACGGTCGGCATGGTCCTCGGCGGCGTACTCACCGACACCCTCGGCTGGCGCTCCACGATGGGCCTGCTGACCCTCTTCGTGCTGATCGTGCTGCCGCTCGCGCCGAGCCTCCTGCCCGAGTCCCGCACCCCGGACCGCCCCCGCCTCGACGTCCCCGGCGCGGCCACCGTCACCGGCGGCCTGCTCGCCCTGATCTACGCGCTCTCCACGGCCGCCGAACGCGGCTTCGGCGGCGCGGACGTCATCGTCACGCTGACCGCCGGCGTGCTGCTGCTCGCGGCCTTCGGCCACGTCGAGTCGCGCGCCGAGTCCCCGCTCGTCTCGCTGCCGATGCTGCGGCGGCGCACGGTGGCGTGGGGCAACCTGGGCGGGCTCGTCACCTTCTCGATGATGGCGGCGGTCATCTTCGCCCTCACCCTGTACCTCCAGGAGGTCCTGAAGCTCTCCGCCTTCCAGACGGGTCTCGTCTTCGGCGTGCAGGGCGTGCTCTCGGTGGTCTCCGGGATCTACGCGCCCAAGGTCATCAGCCGCTTCGGAGCACACCGCACCCTCGTCGTCTCGCTGCTCGGCCAAGGCCTTCTCATCGCGACGCTGCTCGGCATCGACGAGGGCGCCTGGTCGGTCTGGCTCGCCACGGCGGGCGTATCGGTGGCGAGCATGTTCCACCTGGGCGCGATCATCTCGTACGGCGTGACGGTCACTTCGGGTGTTCCTGACGAGGAGCAGGGCCTGGCCACCGGCCTGGTGACGTCCACCCAGCAGGTGGGCATCACGATCGGCATCCCGCTCCTGGGAGTCCTCGCGACCACGAACACGGATCTCCTGGCGGGCACGCGAACGGTGCTCCTGATCGACACGGCGGTCCTGCTGGTGACGGCGGTCCTGGTGGCGACGGGCCTGCGTACCCGGCGTAACGCCCCGAGCCCCCGGCCCAAGGCCTAAGGCCGGTCGAGCCGCAGTCGTTCCGCCTTGGGAAGACCCGCGACCACCAGGTCGTACGAGTCCTCGACGAGCTCCCGGACCTGCTGGTCCGGGAGCTCTCCGGTGAGGGAGACCGTGTTCCAGTGCCGCTTGTTCATGTGCCACCCCGGCACGATCTCCGGGTGTGCTTCCCGCAGCTGGACCGCCATGTCGGGGTCGCACTTCAGGTTCACGGTCAGCGCCGCCGCGTCCAGCGAGCTCAGCGCGAACATCTTGCCCGCGACCTTGAACACCGAGGCCTCGGGCCCGAACGGAAACTCCTCCACCACGTCGTTGAACGACAGGCAGAACGCGCGCAGCTGCTGTGGGGTCACACCGATGTCTCCTTCTGGGCGCCCGCCGGCGCGACAGGCTCCACGAGCACCGTCACGATCTTGTTCCGCCGTCCGGCGGCGGATTCCGCGGTGAGCCGCAGCTCACGCCCGTCCGGCAGCGGCACGACCGCGGACGCGTCGGCGATCGGCACCCGGCCGAGCGCCTTGGCGAGCAGTCCGCCTACCGTCTCGACGTCCTCGTCGTCGAACTCGTCGAGCCCGAAGAGCTCGCCGAGGTCGCCGATGTCGAGGCGCGCGGTGACGCGGTAGCAGCCGTCGTCGAGCTCCTCGACGGGCGGCAGCTCACGGTCGTACTCGTCGGTGATCTCGCCGACGATCTCCTCGAGGATGTCCTCGATGGTGACGATGCCGGCCGTGCCGCCGTACTCGTCGATGACGACGGCGACGTGGTTGCGCTCCTGCTGCATCTCGCGCAGCAGGTCGCCCGCGTTCTTCGTGTCGGGCACGAACGTCGCCGGGCGCATCGCCGTCGACACCAGGTCCGACTCGCTGTCGCGGTTGATGTGCGTCTTGCGGGCCAGGTCCTTGAGATACACCATGCCGACGACGTCGTCCTCGCTCTCGCCCGTCACCGGGATGCGCGAGAACCCGGAGCGCAGCGCGAGCGTCAGCGCCTGCCGGATGGTCTTGAAGCGCTCGATGGCGATCAAGTCGGTCCGGGGCACCATGACTTCGCGTACGAGGGTGTCGCCGAGCTCGAAGACGGAGTGCACCATGCGGCGCTCGTCGTCCTCGATGAGGGATTCCTTCTCGGCGAGGTCGACCATCGCCCGCAGCTCGGCCTCGGAGGCGAACGGGCCGCGCCTGAAGCCCTTGCCGGGCGTGAGCGCGTTGCCGATGAGGATCAGGAGCGGCGGGATCGGGCCCATGACGCGGGCCAGCGGCAGCAGGACGTACGCGGCGGCGGTCGCCGTGTTGAGCGGGTGCTGGCGGCCGATGGTGCGGGGCGAGACGCCCACGGCCACGTACGAGACGAGGACCATCACCGCGATGGCGATGGCGAGCGCCTCCCAGGTCTCGGGGAACTCCTTCAGGCAGGCGTACGTCACCAGGGACGCCGCGGCCATCTCGCACGCCACACGCACGAGGAGCGCGACATTGAGATAGCGGGTGGGGTCGCCGGCGACCTGCGCGAGCTTGGCGCTGCCGCGCCGCCCGGAGCGGGCCGCCTCCTCCGCGCGGAAACTGGAGACGCGGGCGATGCCCGCCTCCGCGCAGGCCGCGAGCCAGGCGACGACGACCAGGGCGACGGCACCCGCGATCAGCTGGAAACTCATGCGGCTACGAGACGGTGGGCGCCGGAGACGGCCCGGTCAGGCCGTTCTCGCCGCGCCAGCCGTCGACGATGGCCGCCTGGAGGCCGAACATCTCGGCCTTCTCGTCGGGCTCCTCGTGGTCGTACCCGAGCAGGTGCAGCACCCCGTGGACGGTGAGCAGTTGCAGCTCCTCGTCCATGGAGTGCTCCGTGGGCGCTTCCTTGCCCTGCTTGATGGCGACCTCGGGGCAGAGCACGATGTCGCCGAGGAGGCCCTGCGGGGCCTCCTCCTCGTCCTTGGCCGGCGGGCGCAGCTCGTCCATGGGGAAGGACATGACGTCCGTCGGTCCCGGCAGGTCCATCCACTGGATGTGGAGCTGCTCCATGGCGTCCTCGTCCACGACGATCACCGAGAGCTCGGAGAGCGGGTGGATGCGCATCCGCGCGAGGGCGTAGCGGGCGATGTCGAGGATCGCCTGCTCGTCGACCTCGGTTCCGGATTCGTTGTTGACGTCGATCGACATGGTGCGGCTTCCGCTACTTCCCGTGTTTCTTGTTCTGCTGACTGTCGTCGTACTTCTCGTACGCGTCGACGATACGGCCGACGAGCTTGTGCCGTACGACATCGTGGGACGTGAGCCGCGAGAAGTGCACGTCGTCGATGCCCTCCAGGATGTCCTGGACCTGCCGCAGACCCGACTTGGTGCCGTTCGGCAGGTCGACCTGGGTGACGTCGCCCGTGATCACGATCTTCGACTCGAAGCCGAGGCGGGTGAGGAACATCTTCATCTGCTCGACGCTGGTGTTCTGCGCCTCGTCGAGAATGATGAAGGCGTCATTGAGCGTGCGACCGCGCATGTACGCCAGCGGCGCGACCTCGATCGTGCCCGCCGCCATCAGGCGCGGGATCGAGTCCGGGTCGAGCATGTCGTGCAGCGCGTCGTACAACGGCCTCAGATACGGGTCGATCTTCTCGTAGAGCGTGCCCGGCAGGAAGCCGAGCCGCTCGCCCGCCTCGACGGCGGGGCGGGTCAGGATGATGCGGTTGACCTGCTTGGCCTGGAGGGCCTGCACGGCCTTGGCCATGGCGAGGTAGGTCTTGCCGGTGCCCGCGGGGCCGATGCCGAAGACGATGGTGTTCTTGTCGATGGCGTCGACGTAACGCTTCTGGTTGAGCGTCTTGGGGCGGATCGTGCGGCCGCGGGACGAGAGGATGTTCTGCGTGAGGACCTCGGCCGGGGTCTCCTGGCCGTCGCCCTCTCCTGCCTCGTCCGCCCTGAGCATGGCGATCGAGCGTTCCACTGCGTCCTCCGTCATCGGCTGACCGGTGCGGAGCACCAGCATCATCTCGTCGAACAGTCGCTGGATGAGGGTGACTTCATGGGCGTCACCGACAGCGCTGATCTCATTGCCCCGGACATGGATGTCGGCCGCCGGGAAGGCCTTCTCGATCACGCGCAACAGGGCGTCTCCGGAGCCGAGCACCGTCACCATCGGGTGGTTCGCCGGAACGGTGAAGTGTGCTCGGGCCTGGCCCTCGGCAGGGGTACGAGCTGTGGGTGTCTGAGTCATGGGCCGGCACTTGGGCCTGCTCATCCTCCTCATGCGGGGCTTGGTGGCCGCTCGACAGCCTTGCACTGCCAAGAGTACGACGCACCACTGTCACCGCCGTAGGGCTTTTCCACTCCGGTCACGCACGGCCGTGCGACCTCTGGCGCCCACTACGCCGACCGGAACCCGATCGTGGGCACGGCACGCCGCAGCGGCCATGGGCGCGTGGCCTCCGGAAGCAGGCCCTCCAGGAACCCGTACCGGCGCAGCGCCACCGGGTCCTGGTCCTCGACCTCCCGCACGGTCCGCCACCACGTGGCGACCTCCGCCCAGCCCGGCGCCGACAGCGAACCCCCGAACTCCTGCACGGACAGCGCCGCCGTCAGCCCGGCGAAGGCGAGCCGGTCCGCGAGCGGCCACCCGGCGAGGGTGCCGGTCACGAAGCCCGCCACGAAGACATCACCGGCCCCTGTGGGATCAAGGGCCTCGACGGCGATGGCCGGAACCTCCGCGGTCTCGCCGGTACGTCCGTCCACCGCGTACGCCCCTTCCGCACCCAGCGTCACCACGGCGAGCGGCACGTGTTCGGTCAGCGCCCGCGCGGCGGCCCGGGGGCACTGCGTACGGGTGTACCGCATGGCCTCCTCCGCGTTCGGCAGGAACGCCTCGCAGTGCGCCAGGTCCGGGAGTCCGGCCAGGTCCCAGCGTCCGGTGTCGTCCCAGCCCACGTCGGCGAAGATCCGTGTGCCCGAGCGCGCGGCCCCGGCGATCCAGGGCGCCCGCGCAGCGGGTGTCAGGGAGGCTACGGCGGCACGCGCGCGTGGCGGGCAGGCCGGGGCGCCTCCGTCGGGGGAATCGGCGTCGGGCGGCGGCTCGTGCCCGTGGCTGACCATGGTCCGCTCACCTTCGTACGCCATGGAGACGGTCACCGGTGAGTGCCAGCCGGGCACGGTGCGCGACGTCGCGAGGTCGATGCCCTCGCCCTGTTCGAGCGCGTCCCAGCAGTACTCCCCGTAGTGGTCGTCCCCGAATGCCGCCGCCAGCGAGGTGCGCAGGCCGAGCCGGGCGAGCGCGGTCGCCATGTTGGCGACGCCACCGGGGCTCGACCCCATCCCGCGCGCCCAGGACTCGGTGCCGCGCACGGGCGCGGAGTCGAGGCCGGTGAAGATGATGTCGAGGAAGACCGTGCCGGTGAGGAAGACGTCGCAGGGCGGATCGCCAGCCCTGCGAGCTCCCTTGAGCGGGTCGATGCTGGGTTTGAGAGGTACGACCATGCAGGCAACGTAACGGACGAACGCCGGACAGGCTGATTCCGGCCCGTCCGGCGTTCAAAGGAGTCCGGCCGCTAGCCGTCGAGCTCCGCCTCGATGAGATCGGCCGCCCGAGCCGTGCCGCCCTCGGCCCGCACCTCGGCCTTCAGGCGTGCGGCCCGGAGCGCGACGTCGGGGTCGGACGTCAGCTCGAGGAGGGCCGAACGCAGCGCGTCCGGCGTCGCCTCGGCGGTTTCCAGCCTCCGCGCGACCCCCAGCTCCACGAGCCGCCCCGCGTTGAGCGGCTGCTCGGCGCCCTGCGGCACGGCGATCATCGGCACCCCGCAGAACAGCCCCTCACTGCTGCTGCCCATGCCCGCGTGCGTGACGAACGCGTCGGCCTGCTCCAGGATCGCCAACTGCGGCACCCACGAGCGCACTTCCACGTTCCCCGGCACATCCCCGAGCTCCGCGGGGTCCACGTGCTTGCCGATCTGCAGCACCACGTGCCACCCCGCGAGGCCGCCGAAGGCGCCCACGCACTGCCGGTAGAACTCGGGCTGCTGGGTGTACGAGGAGCCGAGCGACACGAGCAGCACCTTCTCGGCACCCTCGGGCCGGCTCCAGCCGCCCTGCCCGGACCGGTCACCGAAGCAGGGCCCGACGAAGTCGACCCGCTTCGGATCGACCCGGTCGGCGTTCAGCTGCATGGCCCGCGGGATCATCGCGACGGCACGGTCGGGCGTGCCCGAGAAGGCGGCTACGTCCAGGGTCGTGGCCCCGCTGCCCGCGAGCCACTCCCCGAACCGCGCCTCCAGTGCGGCGGCACCGGGCAGCTGCCGGAACTGGGCCCCGACCTCCTCCTGGTACCCCTCCCAGGCCACGAAGGTGGGCGACAGCTGCAGGAACGGCCGCTGCTGCCCTTCGGCGAGCGCGCGGGCGACGTACGCGCCGATGTCGTACAGATACAGATCGGCGGGGTCGTCGTCGTAGAACGAGCGCAACTGCGGGAGCATCGCCATCGCGTCGTCGAGGAAGAGACCGCTCGCGGCGATCGGGTCCTCGGGCCAGACGTTGTCCTTGAACGGCAACACCGAGGCGCACGGGACGAGTTCGGCTCCGGTGGGCTCGATGAGCTCGCGGTTCGCCGGATCGTTCGCGTACGTCACCCGGTGACCGCGCGCCACCAGCTCACGGATGATCTCCAGGCTTGGCAGCACATGGCTGACCATCGGGACGCCGACCATGGCGATATGGGCACGGCGACGGGTTGTTCGACGCTGCATGAGAGATTCCTTCGTGTGATCCGACTTTCCGGGACGAGGACACGACGGCCCGGCGCCTGCCGCTGATCAGCGGGGCGCGCGGGCCGGTGAGGGTGATGTCAGCCGTAGAGCTGAATGAAGGAATCCATGGACGGACCGTAGTCCCGCCCCGGCGATCAGTCGAACGAATATTCCGCGACCTCGGCGAGGTACCGCGCCCGCAGCGCCTCGTCCTCGGCGCTCCCGTCGAGGAATGACGCCTCGAACGAGTTCCGCGCGAGCTCCCGCAGCCGCTCCTGGTCGAGCGCGAGCGCTTCCCGTACGGCGTGGAAGGTGTCGTCGACGTATCCACCGAAGTACGCGGGGTCGTCGGAGTTGACCGTGCACAGCAGCCCGGCGTCCATCATCCGCACGAGCGGGTGCTCTTCGAGTACGTCGATGGCGCGCAGCCGGACGTTGGACAGCGGGCAGAGGGTGAGCGGCACCCGCTCGCTCACGAGCCGGTCCACCAGCGCCGGGTCCTCCATGCAGCGCAGCCCGTGGTCGATGCGCTCGACGCCCAGGACGTCCAGGGCCTCCGTGATGTACGCGGGCGGTCCCTCCTCGCCCGCGTGCGCGACCCGGCGCAGGCCGAGCGCGGCGGCTGCCTCGTACACCTCGCGGAACTTGGCGGGCGGATGGCCGACCTCGGCCGAGTCGAGCCCGACGCCGATGATGCGGTGGAGGTGCGGCCTGGCGGCCTCCAAGGTCTCGAGCGCCGACTCGGCGGACTGGTCGCGCAGGAAGCACATGATGAGCCGCGTCGAGACGCCGTGCCGCTCGACGCTGCGGTCGAGGGCGCGTCCGAGCCCCTCGATCACGGTGCCGATGGCGACCCCGCGCACCATGTGCGCCTGCGGGTCGAAGAAGATCTCGGCGTGTCGCACGCCCTGCCGGGCTGCCCGCGCCAGATAGGCGTCGGCAAGCTCCTCGAAGTCCTCCTCGGTGAGCAGAACGGCCATCAACCCGTAGTACAGATCGAGAAAGGACTGCAGATCATCGAAGAGATAGGCCTTGCGCAGCTCTTCGGTGTCCGCGTACGGGAGGGTGATGCCGTTGCGGGCGGCGAGGGAGAAAGCCAGCTCGGGTTCGAGCGTGCCCTCGATGTGGAGGTGGAGTTCGGCTTTGGGAAGGGGCATGACGGCGGCTCACTCAGGTGGTTCGTTTGGGCAGAGGTACACGCAACAGGTCTTGTGCGACGGTGAGTTCACCGTCGAACCCCGCGTCCCGGGCCTGCTGCTCGAATACGCCGGGGTCGGGGTAGCGCTGGCTGAAGTGGGTCAGTACGAGATGCCGGACGCCGGAGTCGATGGCGACGCGCGCGGCTTGACCCGCGGTCAGATGCCCATGGTCGAAGGCGAGTTGCTCGTCCTCGTCGGTGAAGGTGGACTCGATGACGAGCATGTCGCAGCCCTCCGCCAGGTCGTGGACGCCGTCGCAGAGCCGGGTGTCCATGACGAAGGCGAACTTCTGCCCGCGCCGCACCGTGCTCACGTCGTCGAGCGTGACGCCCCGCAGTACGCCTTCGCGCTGCAGGCGTCCCACGTCGGGACCCGCGATGCCGCGCGCGGCGAGCAGCTCGGGGAGTATGCGCCGGCCGTCGGGCTCGGTGATGCGGTAGCCGAAGGACTCGACGGGGTGCGAGAGCTTGACGGCGTCGAGCGCGAAGGAGGGAGTGACGGCCAACCGCCCGTCGTTCGAGACGGGTTCCTCGATGAGCGGGACGGTCTCGCGGTAGGCGGTGGCGTGTCGGAGCCGATCGAAGAAATGCCGGCCGGAGCGCGGGTAGTTCACGGTCACGTCGTGCGGGACCCGGTCCAGATTGATCCGCTGGATGACGCCCGGCAGCCCCAGCGAGTGGTCGCCGTGGAAGTGCGTGACACAGATCCGGTGCAGGTCGTGCGCGGCGACCCCGGCGCGCAGCATCTGCCGCTGCGTGCCCTCGCCGGGGTCGAAGAGGATGCCCTGCCCGTCCCAGAGGAGGACGTAGCCGTTGTGGTTGCGGTGCCGGGTGGGGACCTGGCTCGCGGTGCCGAGGATCACCAGTTCGCGTGCGGACAAGGTGGGTTATCCCGGAGGCCACTGCAGGCCGCGCCCGCCGAGGACGTGGGCGTGCGCGTGGAAGACGGTCTGACCCGCGCCGGTGCCGGTGTTGAAGACGATGCGGTAGCTCTCCGACTTCTCATCGGCTGCGACCTCGCCGGCATCGCGCAGGACGTCGGCGGCGATGGTGGGTTCGGCGGCGGCGAGGGAGGCGGCGTCCGGGTAGTGCGCCTTGGGGATGATCAGGACGTGGCTGGGGGCCTGCGGGTTGATGTCCCGGAAGGCGACGGTCGTGTCCGTCTCCTTCACGAGGGTCGCGGGCACCTCGCCTGCGACGATCTTGCAGAACAGGCAGTCAGCCTGCGGTTCTCCCGCCATGGGGCGCCTCCGGTCCTAGCTGGTTGTACTGGCCCCCCGCATGCTATCCGGGCTGCGCCCACGCCTGGCCCCTCGCCTCAGCCCCCGGCGGCCCGGTCCTTGCCGAACAGGCCTCTCCCACCCACCCACCCGTTCACCTCGCATCCGTTCACCTCGCATCCGATCACCCCGCATCCGACTCTGAACGAACAGACCTTTCCCGCCCACCCACCCGATTGCCCCGCAGCCGTCCGTGAACGAACAGACCTTTCCCGCCCACCCGATTGCCCCGCAGCCGCACCGCCTCAAGCCCCCGGCAGCTCCGGTGCCCTCTTGGGTGGCGAAGTCTCCAGCGCAGCCAAGGCCAGGCGGATCGCCTCGTCCAGTTGGGGGTCCCGGCCCGCGGCGTAGTCCTCCGGGGTCGTCACCACCTCCACGTCCGGGTCCACCCCGTAGTTCTCGACGCCCCACCCGTACCCCTCCAGCCAGAACGCGTACTTCGGCTGCGTCACCAGCGTCCCGTCCACCAGGCGGTACCTGCTGTCGATGCCGATCACGCCGCCCCACGTCCGTGTCCCCACCACGGGACCGATCCCCAACGCCTTGATCGCCGCGTTCACGATGTCCCCGTCGGAACCGGAGAACTCGTTGGCGACAGCGACGACAGGACCGCGCGGCGCGTCCTCCGGATAGCTGAACGGGCGCGTGCCCCGCGGCAGGTCCCAGCCCACGATCCTGCGGGCCAGCTTCTCCACCACCAGCTGGGACGTGTGCCCGCCACGGTTCTCCCGGACATCCACCACGAGCCCGTCCCGCGCCACCTCCACCCGCAGGTCACGGTGGATCTGCGCCCAACCGGGAGCCTGCATGTCCGGCACGTGCAGATAGCCGAGCCGTCCGCCCGACCGCTCGTGGACGTACGCACGCCGGTCCACGACCCACGCGTGGTACCGCAACGGCTCCTCGTCGTCGACCGGGATCACCACCGCGTGCCGCGGGTCGCCGCCACCCGCGGGCGACACCGTCAGCTCCACCGGCTTGTCCGCCGTACCCACCAGGAGCGGCCCGGGCCCGGTCACCGGGTCGACCGGCCGCCCCGCGATCGCCAGGAGCGCGTCTCCCGCCCGCACCGCCACCCCCGGCGCGGCGAGCGGCGACCGGGCGGAGGGGTCCGACGTCTCGGAGGGGAGGATCCGGTCGATCCGCCACGCCCCGTCCGCGCCCCGCGAGACATCCGCGCCGAGCAGCCCCTGGCGCACCGCCGAACTCCCCCGCGCCCCGCCCCCCATGACGTACGCGTGGGACGTGCCGAGCTCCCCGGCGACCTCCCACAGCAGGTCCACGAGGTCGTCGTGCGTGGCCACCCGGTCGAGCACCGGACGGTACCGGTCGAGCACGCCGTTCCAGTCGATACCGCCGAGGTCGGGCCGCCAGAAGTTGTCCCGCATGAGGCGCCCGGCCTCGTCGTACATCTGGCGCCATTCGGCGGCGGGATCGACGGTCTGGCGGACCCGCGTGAGGTCGACCGTGATGTTCGAGTCGGAGCTCTCGTCACCGGATGCCCGCCGGTCGCTCGGCACGACCTTCAGCTTCCCGTCGGCCCACAGCAGCACCCGCTTGCCGTCCCCGCTGACGGTGAAGTGGTCGGCGTCCGACGCCAGTTCCTCGATGCGCTGTTGTACGAGGTCGTAGCGTTCGAGCTCGGTCTGCGGGTCGGGATCGGACGGAGTGGCGCGGGAGGCGCCGAGGACGCCCCGCACGGGGTGGCGCAGCCACAGGACGCCGTCCTTGGCGGCCCGCAGGGTCGAGTACCGGGCGGCCTCGACCGGGAACGGCACGATGCGGTCGGCGAGGCCGTCGAGGTCGATGCGGGTGACGGGCGAGCCCTCGCTGTCCGGGGTCTCGTCCTTGTCGGGTGCCTCGAAGGGGCGCCCGTGCCGCTGCGGCCCGAAGGGTGAGGGAGTGGTGGCGGCCAGCGTGATCAGGTACGGCCGCGAGCCTCCCACGAAGGCGAGGTCGAAGACGTGCTCGTCGTAGACGGGGTCGAAGGCCCGCGCGGACAGGAACGCCAGATGCTTCCCGTCGAGCGTGAACGCGGGCGCGTAGTCACGGAACCGCAGCGGGGTCGCATCGGACACCGAGAGGTCCGCCGTGTTCGCCAGCTTCAGCTGCCGCAGCGGACGCGGCCCCGGATGCGACCAGGCCAGCCAGGCCGAGTCCGGCGAGAAGACGAGACCGCCGGCGTCCCCGTCCTCCCCGCGGTCCACCTCGCGCACCTCCCCGCTCTCCCGCTCGACCAGTAGTACCCGCCCGTCGTGCGAGGCGACGGCGGCCCGGCTGCCGTCGGGCGCCATGGCGAGCCCGAGCACCCGGCCCAGCTGCCCGGCGGCGATCCTGCGGGGCGTGGCACCCGGCGCGAGCCCCGTGGCCGGCGCGAACTGGAGCGCGTCGTCGCCCTCCGCGTCCGTCACCCAGACGACGTGCTCCTCGCCGTCGACGCGGAACGTCCGCGGCAGCCGTGCGCGCACCCCGTGCTCGACGGCGAGCGCGCGGGCGGGACCCTCGCGGTGGGTCACCCAGTGCACACCGCCGCGCACGGAGACGGCGCTGCCGCGTCCCGTGTGGTCGGGAGCGGCGGCGCCGAACCAGCGCGCGGCGCTCACGGGGAACGGCTGGAGGTCGGTGCGCTGGCCGCCGAGCCGGACGTCGACGCGGCGCGGCTCCGCGTCCACCAGGTTGTCCAGGAGCCGGAGTTCACCCGCCGACGCGTACACGACGCGGGCGCCGTCGGTCGCGGCGTGCCGGGCGTAGAAGCCGTCGATGCCCGTGTGCCGGCGCAGGTCGGAGCCGTCGGGCAGCGAGGAGTAGACGGCCCCGACGCCCTCGTGATCGGAGAGGAAGGCGACACGCTCCCCCACCCAGAGGGGGTACTCGATGTTCCCGTCGAGCTCTTGATGGACGCGTACGAAGCGATCCTCGCCGCCCTCGGCGTCAGCACCGCCACGCCGGATCCACAGCTTTCCCGCCGTGCCGCCGCGGTACCGCTTCCACCAGGCGGCCTCACGTCCCATCGGGGCGGAGAGCAGCAGGAGTTGGCCGACCCGCGGGCCGTAGGCGACGTCCCCCACGATCCCGTACGGCAGCGTGTCCGCGGGCCCACCGTCCAGTGGAACGGCCCGCGCCCAGCTGCGGCGCAGCGAGGCCTGGCCGGCCGTACTGACGGCGAGAACCTGTCCGTCCGGGGTCCAGCCCCGCACCGAGGTGCGCGAACTGCCCCAGTACGTAAGGCGTTTGGAGGCGCCGCCGTCGACCGGGGCGACATGCACCTCGGGGGCTCCGTCACGCGTGGACGTCCAGGCGACGGTCGCCCCGTCCGGGGAGATACGGGGGTGGGTCACCGGCGTGTTGTCGGCGCTCACGCGCCATGCCCGGCCCCCGTCGAGGGGCGCGACCCAGACGTCGTCCTCTGCGGTGAAGGCGACCAACTCGCCACGCAGATGCGGAAACCGGAGATACGCGGAATGTCCAGTCAGTGTCACACGGCCAGCCTAGGCAGCCTCGGTGGAGCCGGACAGGGTTTTGGATCACTTGCCCTTGAAGCATGAGCAGGTCGGATCGGGTTGCCGCGGTGGCGGATCGGGCGTGGCGGTCACGGTGACGGTCGCGGTGGGCCGCTGGTCGGGCTCGTCCGGCTGGTCCGGTTGATCCGGCTTCTCCGGCTGGTCCGGCTCCTCCGGCTCGGTCGACCGGTCGCCGCCGGAGCAGTCGCCGATGACGTCCACCCGGAACCACTCCTTGCCGTCGACCTTGGCGGTGAGGTCCCCGCGTACGCAGTGGCCGTCGACGACGGAGGTCACCGTCCCCTTGACGGTGATGTCGCCGGTGTCGTCGCCCCCCTTCCCCTTCCTGGCCTGTCCCTGGCAGTCGACCGTGGCGTGGGCCTCGCGGTCGGGGGCGTCGCTGGTCGGGGTGGCCTTGTTCTCGAAGCGGGCGGTACAGCTGATCCACAGCACGTCGAGGTGCTGCCGCTCCAGCTCCTTGGTGGCCATCTGGTCGGTGGTGATCGCGACGGCCGCCGTGTTCATGCCTCCGCCGACCGGATCGCACGCGGCGACCCCGATCACCGCCGCCCCCGCCAACCCGACGGCGTACAGCACCCGCCGCCGCCTGCCGCGCACGTCCACCGCACGATCACGTAAGCGCCTCAATGCCCCCATAGGCGGCAGAGTGCCACTGCGGGCCGTCTGACGATAGTCCCCTTTGCGTCCACTCCCTCGGGGCCCACCGCGGGTGGGCTCAGGACCAGCGGCCCGTGCGTCCCAGGAGCAGTGCGGCCGCCGCGGTCCCGGCGGTGGACGTACGCAACACGCTGCGCCCCAGGCGGTACGGCTTCGCTCCCGCGTCCGCGAACGCCGCGAGCTCGTCCGGGGATACGCCGCCCTCGGGTCCGACCACGAGGACGATGTGCCCGGCCGCCGGAAGATCCGCCGTGGCCAGCGGCTCGCTGCCCTCCTCGTGCAGGACCGCGGCGAGGTCGGCCGTGGCGAGCAGCGCGGCGACCTGCTTGGTCGACAGGGCGTCCGCCACCTCGGGAAAACGCACCCGGCGCGACTGCTTGCCCGCCTCGCGCGCCGTGGCACGCCACTTGCCGAGTGCCTTGAGCCCGCGCTCGCCCTTCCACTGCGTGATGCAGCGCGACGCGGACCAGGGCACGATCGCGTCGACGCCGGTCTCCGTCATGGTCTCGACGGCGAGTTCACCGCGGTCGCCCTTGGGCAGCGCCTGTACGACGGTGATGCGGGGTTCCTGCGATGCCTCTTCCTGTACGGAGTCCATCCGCAGGATCAGCCGGTCCTTGCCCTCGGTGTCCTCGACCACGCAGTCGGCCCAACGCCCGGCTCCGTCGGTCAGGACGACGTCCTCACCGGCGTGCAACCGCTTCACGGAGACGGCGTGGCGCCCTTCTGGGCCGTCGAGTACGTAGCGTCCGGCGCCGCCCGCGGCAGCGTTCCCATGGGTCTCGAAGGTCTCGACGACGAAGACGGGTGCGGTCACGCCTGGCTCCCCGGCTGGGTCCCCTGCTGCCCTCCGGCCGCCAACACGGCCTTCGACTCGGCCAGTTCGGCCGCGAGGACCTCCACGAGCTGCGCGGCGGGAAGCTCCCGCGCCATGCGGTGGCCCTGCCCCGCCCACAGCGCCATGCCCTGCGCGTCACCAGCCTTGGCGGCGGCCTTGCGCAGACCGCTGGTGAGGTGGTGGATCTGGGGGTAGGCGGCGGGGGCGTAGGGACCGTGCTCGCGCATGAAGCGGTTGACCAGGCCCCGTGCGGGGCGTCCCGAGAAGGCCCGGGTCAGTTCGGTCCGGGTGAACAGCGGGTTGGTCATCGCCTGCTTGTGCAGGGCGTTCGCGCCCGACTCGGGGCAGACCAGGAAGGCCGTGCCGAGCTGCGCCGCGTCGGCGCCCGCCGCGAGCACCGCGGCGATCTGCGAGCCGCGCATCAGACCGCCGGCCGCGACGACCGGGATCTGCACGGTGTCGCGCACCTGCGCGATGAGCGAGAGGAGGCCGAGCCCGGCGCCGTCCGTCTCGGGGTTGTCGCGGTGCGTGCCCTGATGGCCGCCCGCCTCGATGCCCTGTACGCACACGGCGTCGGCACCCGACCACTGGGCGGTCTGCGCCTCTTCGGGCGAGGTGACGGTGACGACGGTGATCGTGCCGACCCGCGCGAAGGCGTCGAAGACGTCGCGGGTGGGGCAGCCGAAGGTGAACGACACCAGCGGCACCGGGTCCTCGACGAGGATCGCGAGCTTGGCGTCGTAACCGTCGTCGCGGCCACTGTCCGGATCGCCGAGCTGCGTCTCGTACCAGGCGGCCTCACCGGCGAGCTGGTTGCGGTAGACGTCGACGGCGGCGGCATCGGCGTACTCGGGCTGCGGCATGAAGAGGTTCACGCCGAACGGCCGGCTCGTGAGCCCCCGCAGCTGTTTGATCTCCTGGTACATCCCGTCGGCGGTTTTGTACCCGGCGGCGAGGAAACCGAGCCCTCCGGCCTCGGACACGGCCGCGGCGAGCTGGGGGCACGAGGCGCCGCCCGCCATGGGGGCCTGCACGATCGGAAGGCGGCAGAGATCGGTCAGTGCGGAGGACATGACCGCATCGTGCCATGCCCTGGGCGGGCGGCCGAATCGCCCCTTGCGCCGGGCCCGCGGGCGCCTGCGGCGGGCTACGGACTTTCCCGCCCACCCACCCGTCACCCCGCAGGAATCAACGGTGCTCCGGTGCCGGAGGGCAATCCCTCCGGCACCGGAGCACCAGAACCTCAGCGTCCGTTGAACGCGTCCTTAAGACGCGAGAACAAGCCCTGCTGCCCCGGCTGGAACTGCCCGGTGGGCCGCTCCTCGCCCCGCAGCACCGCAAGCTCCCGCAGGACCCGCTCCTGCTCCGCGTCCAGCTTGCTCGGTGTGAGGACCTCGACGTGCACGATGAGGTCACCTCGACCGCCGCCCCGCAGGTGCGTGATGCCCCTGCCGTGCAGCGGGACCGACTGGCCGGACTGCGTGCCCGGCCGGATGTCGACCTCCTCCAGTCCGTCCAGCGTCTCCAGGGGCACCTTGGTGCCCAGGGCCGCGGCCGTCATGGGGATGGTGACCGTGCAGTGCAGGTCGTCCCCGCGCCGCTGGAACACGGCGTGCGGCAGCTCGTGGATCTCCACGTACAGGTCGCCGGCGGGGCCGCCGCCGGGGCCGACCTCACCCTCGCCCGCGAGCTGGATCCGCGTGCCGTTGTCGACACCGGCGGGGATCTTCACGGTGAGCGTCCGCCGCGACCGGATGCGGCCGTCGCCGGCGCACTCCGGGCACGGGGTGGGCACGACCGTGCCGAAGCCCTGACACTGCGGGCACGGCCGCGACGTCATGACCTGGCCGAGGAAGGACCGCGTGACCTGCGACACCTCGCCGCGACCGCGGCACATGTCACACGTTTGAGCGGATGTCCCCGGCGCGGCACCTTCACCGCTGCAGGTCGTGCAGACGACCGCCGTGTCGACCTGTATGTCCTTGGTGGTCCCGAAGGCCGCCTCGTCCAGGTCGATCTCGAGCCGGATCATGGCGTCCTGGCCACGGCGCGTGCGCGACCGGGGGCCGCGCTGCGACGCCGTCCCGAAGAACGCGTCCATGATGTCCGAGAAGTTGCCGAAGCCACCGGCCCCGAAACCGCCCGCACCGCCGCCTGCCTGCTGGGACAGCGGGTCGCCGCCGAGGTCGTAGACCTGCTTCTTCTGCGGGTCCGACAACACCTCGTACGCGGCGTTGATCTCCTTGAAGCGCTCCTGAGTCTTCGGATCCGGATTCACGTCCGGGTGAAGCTCTCGCGCAAGCCTCCGGAAGGCCTTCTTGATCTCGTCCTGGGAAGCGTCGCGGCGCACGCCTAGTACGGCGTAGTAGTCCGTGGCCACTTACGACTCCGCCAGGATCTGTCCGACGTAACGTGCCACTGCGCGTACTGCTCCCATCGTTCCCGGATAGTCCATGCGGGTCGGGCCGACCACGCCGAGTTTGGCTACTGCCTCGCTGCCCGAACCGTAGCCGACGGAGACCACGGACGTGGAGCTGAGTCCCTCATGGGCGTTCTCGTGACCGATCCGTACGGTCATGCCCGAATCCGTGGCTTCGCCAAGCAACTTGAGCAGGACGACCTGCTCCTCAAGAGCCTCCAGGACGGGCCTGATGGTGAGGGGAAAGTCATGTCCGAAGCGGGTGAGATTGGCCGTTCCGCCGATCATCAGCCGCTCCTCGGTCTCCTCGACCAGGGTTTCGAGGAGGGTGGAGAGCACCGTCGCCACTGTGCCCCGGTCCTCCGCGTCGAAGGACTCCGTCATGTCCTGCACCAGCTGCGGCACGTCCGCGAAGCGGCGGCCCGCGACCCTGCTGTTGAGCCGCGCCCGCAGATCCGCGAGCGAGGTCTCACCGAACGGGGCGGGACAGTCGATCATGCGCTGCTCGACCCGGCCCGTGTCCGTGATCAGTACGAGCATCAGGCGGGCGGGAGCCAGTGAGAGCAGCTCCACGTGCCGCACCGTCGACCGCGTGAGGGACGGATACTGCACGACCGCGACCTGCCGGGTCAGCTGCGCGAGCAGCCGCACCGTGCGCGCCACGACGTCGTCGAGGTCGACGGCGCCGTCGAGGAAGTTCTGGATGGCCCTGCGCTCCGGCGCCGCCATCGGCTTGACTCCCGCGAGCTTGTCGACGAAGAGGCGGTACCCCTTGTCGGTCGGGATGCGCCCCGCACTCGTATGAGGCTGGGCGATGAACCCTTCCTCTTCCAGCGCCGCCATGTCGTTGCGGACCGTGGCCGGGGAGACCCCGAGGCTGTGCCGTTCGGTGAGCGCCTTGGAGCCGACGGGCTCCTCGGTGCCGACATAGTCGTGGACGATGGCGCGCAGCACCTCGAGCCTGCGTTCGTTCAGCATCCGCGCACACCTCCACCTCTTGCCCTGAAACCTGTCTGCTCTGCGGCCCCGCCTGGCACTCCCCTCGGGTGAGTGCCAGCCTGCGCCGCGCCCAGTGTACGGCCGTCAGGTACGACCCCGGCAAGGGCCGGACCCCCTATGTCGGTCCGACGGCCGAGGTGGCGGCTGCCGAGCCGCCCGTGCGGGGCTAGCGTCGACGTCATGGACGTGGCACTGGCTTGGGACGAGGCGGGTTGGGAGCGGCTCGCGCCGCATGCGGGGCGGCGGCGCCTGCCGGTCTGGGACTGCACGGCGGGTCTGGTGGTCGGCGGTGAATCGGCGCTGATGATCGAGGCGGGGGCGACCCTGCGCGAGGGGGCCGAGCTGCGGACCCAGGCGCGCGGCATTCTCGGCGGGGGCCGCCGGGTCACCCATCTCGCCCTGACGCACCCGCACTTCGACCATGTCCTTGGCGCCGCGGCGTTCGCGGGCGTGCAGGTGTACGGCGCGGTGGGCCTGGACGCGCTCCTCGCAAGGGGCCGCGACGAACTGCGCGACGACGCCGTGCGGCACGGGGTCGCGCCGGACGCCGCGGCGGAGGCCGCCGACCTGCTGGTGCGGCCGCACCACTCGGTGTGCGGGGAGTGGACGCTCGACCTGGGCGGCGGGGTACAGGTGCTCCTCGCGAACGTGGGCCCGGGACACTCGGGCCACGACCTGGCGGTCCTGGTGCCCGGCACCGCGCAGTCCCCGGAGATCGTCTTCTGCGGCGACCTGGTCGAGGAGTCGGGCGAACCGCAGGCCGGTCCTGACGCGGTCCCGGCGCGGTGGCCCGCCGCGCTCGACCGGCTGCTGGACCTGGGCGGCGAGGACGCGCTGTACGTGCCGGGGCACGGCGCGGTGGTCGATGCGGCATTTGTCCGTGCGCAACGCGCCACACTGGCGGCCCGCTTCGGCGTGTCGTAGCGAGCCTCCCCCCTCTTCTTCCTATCGTCGGGAAAATGCGCCAGTACTCCGCGGACCTGACCCCGCCCTGGAAGAAGCCGAAGCCCGTGCCGGAGGTCGCCGCGGAGGCGGACCTCGTGGTGGAGGAGCTGAGCACCGGCTTCTGCGGGGCGGTGATCCGCTGCGAGAAGACGGCGGAGGGCCCGACGGTGACCCTGGAGGACCGCTTCGGCAAGCACCGCGTCTTCCCCATGACGCCGGGGGCCTTCGCCCTGGAGGGCCGGACGGTGACGCTGGTCCGCCCGTCCACCGCATCCTCCACCTCGCCTGTACGTCCCACGCGTACCGCTTCGGGGTCGGTGGCCGTGCCGGGGGCGCGGGCCCGGGTCGCCCGTGCCGGGCGGATCTACGTCGAGGGGCGGCACGACGCGGAGCTCGTCGAGCGGGTGTGGGGCGACGACCTGCGGATCGAGGGCGTGGTCGTCGAGTACCTGGAGGGCATCGACGATCTCCCGGCGATCGTCGAGGAGTTCTCCCCCGGCCCTGACGCGCGTCTGGGCGTCCTGGTGGACCACCTGGTCCCCGGCTCCAAGGAGTCGAGGATCGCGGCGGCGGTGAGTTCTCCGTCGGCGCTGGTGGTGGGGCACCCCTATATCGACGTGTGGGAGGCGGTGAAGCCGTCCTCGGTGGGAATCGCCGCGTGGCCCCGCGTCCCGCGCGGACAGGACTGGAAGACGGGCGTCTGCGAGGCGCTCGGCTGGCCCCCGAACACGGGCGCCGCCTGGCAGCGGATCCTGGGCTCGGTGCGCAGCTACCGGGATCTTGAACCGGCGCTGCTGGGCCGCGTGGAGGAACTGATCGACTTCGTGACGGCGCCCTAGCCCGCCGCTGCGCGGCGGATCTATCCCACCCACCCGATTGCCCCGCAGCTGCCCACCCGGCCCAGACAGGCATCTTCAGCCCGTCCGGCGTTTGAGGACGAACTCGGCAAAGCCGGTGATGACGGCAACTGCACGGCCGGCGAAGCCGGAATTTCGGGAAGGGGTGGGATTGGGGAAAGCCCCGCAGGGACCGCCCGAACCCCAACCGTTCAGTCCACCAGATCCCGCACAACCCCGTCCGCCAACAACCGCCCCCGCAGGGTAAGCACGGCCCGCCCCTCCTCGTAGGGCCCGGCCTGAAGGAGGCCGTCCGAGAGGGCCCGCCCCGCGGCCGCGAGGCCGGCGGGCCGAAGCAGCGTCAGCGGACACCCCTCAAGCAGCCGCAGCTCCAGCAGAATCCGCTCCACCCGCCGATCCTCCGAGGCGAGAATCTCCCGCCCGGCCCCGGGCGAGCGCCCAGCGGCCAGCGCCCCCGCGTACGCCCCGGGATGCTTGACGTTCCACCACCGCACGCCCCCGACATGGCTGTGGGCCCCCGGCCCGGCCCCCCACCAGTCGGCCCCGCGCCAGTACAGCTCGTTGTGCAGGCACCGCCCCGCATCCGACGTGGCCCAGTTGGACACCTCGTACCAGTCGAACCCCGCGCCCCCGAGCACCTCATCGGCGATCAGGTACCGGTCCGCGTGCACGTCGTCGTCCGTCATCGGCACCTCGCCGCGCCTGATCCGCCGCGCCAGCTGCGTGCCTTCCTCGACGATCAGGGCGTAGGCGCTGACGTGGTCGGGCCCGGCGCCGATCGCCGCGTCCAGCGTGGCCCGCCAGTCGTCGTCGCTCTCGCCCGGCGTGCCGTAGATGAGGTCGAGGTTGACGTGCTCGAAGCCCGCGGCGCGCGCCTCCGCCACGCAGGCCTCGGGCCGGCCGGGGGTGTGCGTACGGTCGAGCACCTTCAGCACGTGCTGCTTCGCGCTCTGCATCCCGAAGGAGACGCGGTTGAAGCCACCGGCCCGCAGCTCGCTCAGGTAGGCCGGATCGACGGACTCCGGGTTCGCCTCGGTGGTGATCTCCGCGTCGTCCGCGAGCCCGAACTCCTCCCGCACGGCCCCCAGCATGCGGACCAGGTCGGCCGCGGCGAGCAGCGTCGGCGTACCGCCCCCGACGAAGACGGTCTGTACCGGGCGCGGGTCCTCACCCAGGGTCTTGCGCGCGAGCCGCACCTCGTCGATCAGGGTGTCCGCGTAGTTGTCACGCGAGGCGAGCACGCCGCCGGAGCCGCGCAGCTCGGTCGCGGTGTAGGTGTTGAAGTCGCAGTAGCCGCAGCGTGTGGCGCAGTACGGGACGTGGAGGTAGAAGCCGAGCGGACGCGTCCCCGCACCCGCGAGGGCGGACGCGGGCAGGGCCCCGTCCTCGGGCATGGGCTCGCCATCGGGCAGTGCGGAAGGCATACCTTCGATTGTCCCGCACCGCGAAGCAACCGGACGCCGCGCTGGAGACCCCGCGGCGCACGCCCCCGACGCCGCGCCCGAGCCCGCCTACTGCGCCTGCAACACCAGCACCGCCAAGTCGTCACCCGGCAGCCTCTCCCCGGCAGCCTCTCCGGCTGCGTCCCACGAGGGAGGCGCCCCCCGGGCCTCCAGCCGCACAAGCACGTCGCCCACCCAGCGCCCGCGCCGACACATCACTGCGCCTGCAACACCAGCACCGCCAGATCATCATCCGGCGGCCTCTCCGAGAACTCGTGCACCAAGCGCTTGATCCGCTCCGCCACCAGCGCCGCGTCCATTCCCGCGCAGCTCGCGAGCGCCGTCGCGAGGCCGTCGCCGTCGTCGAACATCAGTTGTCCCGTGCGGCGCTCCGTCACCCCGTCCGTGACGCAGAGCAGCGTGTCTCCCGTCCGCAGCTCGAACGTCTCGCTCGTGTACGTCGCGTCGTCGACGACCCCCAGCAGCAGCTGGGGCGAGGCCGCCGCCCGGACCGTTCCGTCCGGGGAGAGGAGGAGCGGCAGCGGGTGGCCCGCGCTCGCCACCGTGCAGCGGACGCCGCCGTCGTCCGTGGGGACCAGCTCTCCGTAGAGGAGGGAGAGGAAGCGGGAGGTGGCGCCGTCCGGCGGCACGCCCTGGCCGCCCGCCACCGCGACCACCGCCGCGGCCGCGTCCGCGGCCTCCGTCGCGTCGTCGAGGAGGAGCTGGTTGAGACGGTCGAGCACCTCCGCGACCTCGTACCCCTCGCGGGCGAGCAGCCGCAGCCACGGCCGGGCGAGGCCGATCACGACGGCCGCCTCGACGCCCTTGCCCTGTACGTCACCGAGCGCGAAGCACCAGCGGCCCTTGCCCGCCTGGAACACGTCGTAGAAGTCGCCGCCCGGTCCGCCCTTGTCCCGCGGCTCGTAGACCACCCCGCTGTGCACTCCGGGGATGTCCGCGACGGAGCTCGGAAGCAGGCCGCGCTGCAGGACCTGGCTGATGGTGGCCTGGCGCTGGTAGCGCCGCGCCGCGTTGATGGCCAGCGCGACGCGGCGGCTGAAGTCCTCGATGAGGCCCGTGACCTCGTCGGCGAAGCGCACCATCCCGGCCCGCCCGATGATCAGCGTGCCCAGCGCGCGACCGCCCCCCGTGAGGCGGTAGGCGAGGGCCGTGCCGCTCGCCTCCTCCGCCGCCGAGAGCGCCTCGCCGGGCCACGGCACGGGGACGGCGCCGGAGCCGACCGATTCGGGCAGCCGGGGCGGGTCCTTCTCCAGGCTGCGGCGCAGTTCCTCTATCCGCTGCTCGCTGGTGTGCCAGACGCGGGCGAGCCGGGAGCCCGCGGCCCCGTTCACGGAGCCGTGCGGCGCGACCTCCGCCTCGTCGTCGAGCCATACCGCGCACCAGTCCGCGAGCCGCGGCACGAGCAGCTGCCCGGCGAGAGCGGCCACGAGGTCCTCGTCGAACTGCCCGGCGAGCAGATCGGACGCTTCGGCGAGGAAGGTGAGCGCGCCGCGGTTGACCCACTCCGTGTCGTGCGTGATCCGCTTCGGCAGGGGCGCGAGGATGTCGGCGGTGCGAAGACCCCGCTGCACGGCCTGCTCGCTCGCGTACGACTCGATCTCGTGGACGGCCTGTACGCCGCCGACCGGGAGGCGGGCCCAGACGGCCTTGGTGCCGGTGCGGTAGGTGATGCCCCAGGACTCGGAGAGGGTCGCGACGAGCTGGAGACCGCGGCCGTACTCGGGTGTGCCGGGCGGCTGGGGCGTGGGCTCGCTGCGGACCGCGCGGGCGGGGTGGTGGTCGGAGACCTCGATGACCAGGCTGTCGCTGCTCTCCCCCAGGCCGGCCTCGTCGAGTCGGCACAGCAGTTCGACCGCCGTGCCCGCGTGCACGACGGCGTTCGTGACGAGTTCGCTGACCAGCAGCACGGCGTCGTCCGCCAGACGCTCGGTGACACCCGCGGCAGCGGGCACCGCGAGCTCGATCCAGTCGGCGAGCGCCGCGCGCACGAACTTGCGTGCGGCGGCGGGCGCCGTCGGGTTTCCGGGCAGGGATGTGCACACCACCGCCGGCGGGCCGGGCTGGTGCCCCGGCTGGGCGGACGCACGGAAAGTGGTCTCCCGTTGCATCGGAATGGACCCCACGTTTCGGCTCCTGAGCAGTTCGGTCGAATACGCCTCAGGCGACACGGACAGAGTGACAGACTGGCCACGCCCATAAGCACCGAGTTACTGAAGTGGGCCGCTATGAGTGAGAACAGTGCTATGCCCGCGCTCGGTTACGGTCGGATTCCGGCACCGAAACCAGCTCCGATACCTCCGCCGCACGCCGGGAACGATCCGGACCCGGCACCAGAAATCATTCCGGAAGCGGCATCCGAACTGCGCAACCTGCTGTCCGCCATGCGGGCGGCGCGCGACGGGGACTTCACCAAGGTCACGGTGAGTGGCCACGGCCTGGTCGCCGAGCTGCACACGGTGTTCAACGAGATGCTCGACCGCTCCCTGCATTTCGACAGTGAACTCACGCGCGTACGCCGGGAGATCATCCGCCACGGCCACCTCGACGAGCGGTTCACCGCGAGTCCGGGGCAGGGCAGCTGGGCCACGCGCGTGGCGGACGCCAACTCCCTGCTCGACTCGCTGGTCGCCCCGGCCGCCAACGCGACGCGCGTACTGAACGCGGTCGCGGGCGGCGACCTCACCCAGCGTGTGGACCTGCACGACGGCTCCCGCGAGCTGCGGGGAGACCTGCGGCGCCTGGGCCGCGCGGTGAACACGATGGTCGACCAGCTCTCGCTCTTCACGGGCGAGGTCACCCGAGTCGCCCGTGAGGTCGGCACGGAGGGGCGGCTCGGCGGACGTGCCAAGGTGCGCGGTCTGTCCGGCAGTTGGCGCGACGTGACGGAGGCCGTCAACACGATGGCGGCCCGGCTCACCGCCCAGGTGCGCGACATCGCCCTGGTGACGACGG
The DNA here is from genome assembly GCF_055577645.1 of Streptomyces sp. NPDC033180. Taxonomy (NCBI): domain Bacteria; kingdom Bacillati; phylum Actinomycetota; class Actinomycetes; order Kitasatosporales; family Streptomycetaceae; genus Streptomyces; species Streptomyces sp. NPDC033180. Next base: position 965,260 of record NZ_JBVIPU010000001.1, read on the forward strand.
CGGTGGCGCAGGGCGACCTGACCCGGACGGTCACGGTCGAGGCGACGGGCGAGCTGCTCGAACTGAAGCTGACCGTCAACACGATGGTCGAACAGCTCTCCGCGTTCGCCGCCGAGGTGACGCGTGTCGCCCGCGAGGTCGGCACCGAGGGGCAGTTGGGAGGCCGGGCTCAGGCCCGTGGTGTGTCGGGGGTCTGGAAGGACCTCACGGACAACGTCAACTTCATGGCGTCGAACCTCACCTCCCAGGTGCGCAACATCGCGCAGGTGACCACGGCCGTCGCCAACGGCGACCTGAGCCAGAAGATCACCGTCGACGCCCGGGGCGAGATCCTCGAGCTGAAGTCGACGGTGAACACGATGGTGGACCAGCTCTCCGCGTTCGCGGACGAGGTCACCCGCGTGGCCCGCGAGGTCGGCACCGAAGGCAACCTCGGCGGCCGGGCTCAGGTGCGCGGCGTCTCCGGTGTGTGGAAGGACCTCACCGACAACGTCAACTTCATGGCGGACAACCTCACCTCCCAGGTGCGCAACATCGCGCTGGTGTCGACGGCCGTCGCCCAGGGCGATCTCGGCAAGAAGATCACGGTCGAGGCGAAGGGCGAGATCCTCGAACTGAAGTCGACCATCAACACGATGGTGGATCAGCTCTCCGCGTTCGCCGACGAGGTCACCCGCGTCGCCCGCGAGGTCGGCACCGAAGGCAACCTCGGCGGACAGGCCCAGGTGCGCGGCGTCTCCGGTGTGTGGAAGGACCTCACCGACAACGTCAACTTCATGGCGCTGAACCTCACCTCCCAGGTGCGCAACATCGCCCAGGTCACCACGGCCGTCGCCAACGGCGACCTGTCCAAGATGATCACGGTGACGGCGCGCGGCGAGATCCTGGAGCTGAAGGACACCGTCAACACGATGGTGGAGCAGCTGCGTGCCTTCGCGGACGAGGTGACCCGCGTGGCCCGCGAGGTCGGCACGGACGGCCGGCTCGGCGGACGTGCCCAGGTGCTCGGTGTATCGGGCGTGTGGAAGGACCTCACCGACAACGTCAACTACATGGCCGACAACCTCACCGGCCAGGTCCGCAACATCGCGCAGGTCGCGACCGCGGTGGCCCAGGGCGACCTCTCCAAGAAGATCGACGTGGACGCGCGCGGCGAGATCCTGGAGCTGAAGACCACCATCAACACCATGGTGGACACGCTGTCCTCCTTCTCCTCGGAGGTCACCCGCGTGGCCCGCGAGGTCGGTTCCGAGGGTCAACTGGGCGGCCAGGCAAGGGTCGAGGGCGTCTACGGCACGTGGAAGCGCCTGACGACGAACGTGAACGAGCTCGCCCTGAACCTCACCACCCAGGTCCGTGCGATCGCCGAGGTGGCGTCGGCCGTGGCCCAGGGCGACATGACCCGTTCCATCACCGTCGAGACCCGCGGTGAGGTCTCCGAACTGAAGAACAACATCAACGTCATGGTCTCCAACCTCCGTGAGACCACCCGCGCCAAGGACTGGCTGGAGTCGAACCTCGCCCGCCTCGCGGGTCTGATGCAGGGCCACCGCGACCTGATGGAGGTCGCGGACCTGATCCTGCGCGAGCTGACGCCGCTGGTGAACGCGCAGTACGGCGCCTTCTTCCTGGCCGACCCGGAGGCCGGGGACGCCACGACACTGCAGACTCCCCCGGTCAAGGGACTCGCCTTCATCGCCGGGTACGGCTCCGCGCAGGGTTCGGTCGTCGACACGGGCGCGATGCCCGCACACGGCCTGGTGCGGCAGGCGGCCCTGGAGAAGAAGCGGATCCTCGTCGACGAGGTGCCGCCCGACTACATCAAGATCACCTCTGGGCTCGGGGACGCCGCCCCGGCCAGCCTGGTGATCATCCCCATCCTCTTCGAGGACAAGCTGCTCGGCGTCATCGAGCTGGCCACGTTCTCCCGGTTCTCGGACGTGCACCTGGCGTTCTTCGACCAGTTCGTGAGCACCATCGGCGTCGCGATCAACACCATCATCGCCAACTCCCGTACGGAGTCGCTGCTCAGCGAGTCCCAGCGGCTCGCCACGCAGCTCCAGGACCGCTCGGACGAACTCCAGCTCCAGCAGGCGGAGTTGCAGCGCTCGAACGCCGAACTGGAGGAGAAGGCGGCACTGCTCGCCACCTCGTCGCAGTACAAGTCGGAGTTCCTCGCGAACATGTCGCACGAGCTGCGCACCCCGCTGAACTCCCTGCTCATCCTGGCCCGACTGCTCTCCGACAACCCCGACAGCCATCTCTCCGACCAGGAAGTGCAGTTCGCGACCACGATCCACCGCTCGGGCTCCGACCTCCTCCAACTCATCAACGACATCCTGGACCTGTCGAAGATCGAGGCGGGCCGGATGGACGTACGCCCCAAGAAGCTCCCCCTCATCAAGGTCCTCGACTACGTCCACGCGACGTTCCGCCCGCTCACCCTGGACCGCGGGCTGGCCTTCGAGGTGTCGGTCGGCGAGGACGTGCCGCGCGAGATGTTCTCGGACGAGCAGCGGCTCCAGCAGATCCTGCGCAACCTCCTGTCGAACGCGGTCAAGTTCACCGCGAGCGGCCGGGTCGAGCTGCGCGTGAGCCGTGTCAAGAACACCGGCGACCGGCGGCTCCACGACGGCGGCGACCGGCTCTGCTTCGCCGTCACGGACACCGGCATCGGCATCCCGCCCGATCAGCTCCCGGCCATCTTCGAGGCGTTCCAGCAGGCCGACGGCACCACCAACCGCAAGTACGGCGGCACCGGCCTCGGCCTCTCGATCAGCCGCGAGATCGCCGGGCTCCTCGGCGGCCGCATCACCGCGGAGAGCAGCCCGGGACAGGGTTCCGTCTTCACGCTCTACGTCCCCGTGGTGCACCCCGGCCACGGAGCCGCGGCGGCGGCGTACGCGGCGACGAGGTCGCTCACGACGCCGGAACCGCTCGACGAACGGGTGACCATGTCTCCGCACACCTTCCACGAACAGAACGACAGCTGGCCGACGCCGACCAAGCTGGAGGAGTACCGAGAGGGCCCGGCGGGCCGCATACTGCGCGGGCGCCGCGTCCTGATCGTGGACGACGACATCCGCAACGTCTTCGCCCTCACCCATGTGCTGAGCCGCGTCGGCATGCCCGTCCTCTACGCGGAGAACGGCCGCGAAGGAATCGAGACCCTGGAGCGCAACCCCGACACCGACCTCATCCTGATGGACATCATGATGCCGGAGATGGACGGCTACGAAACCATCGCCGCGATCCGCCGAACCCCACGCTGGGCGGGCCTTCCCATCATCGCGCTGACCGCCAAGGCCATGCCGGGCGACCGCGAGAAGGCCATCGAGCAGGGCGCGAACGACTATGTACCCAAACCAGTGGACGTGGACCAGCTGCTCACCGTCGCCTGCACACTCCTGGCCCCTGAGGGCGCAGCCACGGCAGAGCCGGAAACGCCCACCACCACAGATACGACCGTTGCTCCGGAACCGGCAGGCGCTCTCGGGGAGGCCGCAGTTCCGCCGACGATCGAGTGAGGCACCGTCACCATGAGCACAGAGGTCCTGACCGACAACCGCTCGAGCATCCTCCTTGTCGATGACATGGAGGACAATCTGATGGCTCTCGAAGCCGTCCTGGGGTCACTCAACGAACCACTCGTACGCGCCCGTTCGGGCGAGGAGGCGATGAAGGCGCTGTTGCGCCAACGTTTCGCCGTGATCCTCCTGGACGTACGCATGCCGGGGATGGACGGCTTCGAGACCGCGACGAACATCAAACGCCTCGACCAGACCAAGGACGTGCCCATCATCTTCCTGACGGGCACCGACAACGACGCGGGATATGCCTTCCGGGGGTACGCGACAGGCGCCGCGGACTACCTCACCAAGCCGTTCGACCCCTGGGTGCTGCGCGCCAAGGTCACCGTCTTCCTCGAACTGCACCGCAAGAACCGCCAGTTGGAAAGGATTCTGGCGCGCGAGAAGCGGCAGTTCGACGAGCTGGCGGCCCGTCTCTCGGCCATCGAGACGCACATGGCGGCCAGCAGCCTCAAGGACGTCCTCGAACTGCGCCACCACGTGACGCACATGGAGGAGCTGGTGAAGGAGATGCGCCGCGGGCGGGGTGACACCTGACCCGGAGTCCGGCACCACCCCGCCCGCGCACGGGAGTCGACGCTCAGGCCTCGCGCGATCCCGCGTACATCTCGTCGATCAGATGCTGGTACTCGCGCTCGACGACCGGGCGCTTCAGCTTCAGGCTCGGCGTCAGTTCGCCGTGCTCGATGTCCAGGTCGCGGGGCAGCAGCTTGAACTTCTTCACGGTCTGCCAGCGCTGGAGGCCTTCGTTGAGCTCCTTCACATAGCCCTCGACGAGTGCGACCGTCGCCGGGGCGGCGACCACGTCGGCGTAGCTCTTGCCGTCCAGGCCGTTGTCCTTGGCCCAGGCCAGGATGGACGGCTCGTCGAGCGCGATCAGGGCCGTGCAGAAGTTCTTGTCGGCGCCGTGCACCAGGATGTTGGAGACGTACGGGCAGACGGCCTTGAACTGCCCCTCGACCTCGGCGGGCGCGATGTACTTGCCGCCGGAGGTCTTGATCAGGTCCTTCTTGCGGTCGGTGATCCGCAGATAGCCGTCCGCGGAGAGCTCGCCGATGTCCCCGGTGTGGAACCACCCGTCGGGCTCCAGGACCTCGGCCGTCTTGTCGGCGAGGCCGTGGTAGCCCTCCATGATGCCGGGGCCGCGCAGCAGGATCTCGCCGTCGTCGGCGATCCGGACCTCGGTGCCGGGCAGCGGCTTGCCGACGGTGCCGGTGCGGTAGGCCTCGCCGGGATTGACGAAGGAGGCGGCCGAGGACTCCGTCAGACCGTAGCCCTCCAGGATGTGGATGCCCGCGCCGGCGAAGAAGTAGCCGATCTCGGGGGCGAGGGCGGCCGACCCGGAGACCGCGGCGCGCAGCCGTCCGCCGAAGGCCTCCCGCAGCTTGGAGTAGACGAGCGCATCGGCGACCTTGTGCTTGGCGCCGAGCCCGAAGGGCACCGACGCGGAGCCGGTCCTGCGGAAGTTGTCCTGGCTGACCTTCGCGTACTCGCGGGAGACCTCGGCGGCCCACAGGAAGATCTTGTACTTGGCGCCGCCGCCGGCCCTGGCCTTGGCCGCGACACCGTTGTAGACCTTCTCGAAGATGCGCGGCACAGCGGCCATGTACGTCGGCTGCACCACCGGAAGGTTCTCGATGATCTTGTCGACTCGGCCGTCGACCGCGGTGACGTGCCCGAGCTCGATCTGGCCCGAGGTCAGCACCTTGCCGAAGACGTGCGCGAGCGGCAGCCACAGGTACTGCACGTCGTCCGGGCCGAGCAGACCGGTCGACGCGATGGCCTTCGCCATGTACGACCAGTTGTCCTGCGGCAGCCGCACGCCCTTGGGCTTACCCGTGGTGCCGGAGGTGTAGATGATCGTGGCGAGCTGGTTCTTGGTGATCGCCGCGATCCGCTCCTTGACCGCCTCCGGGTTCTTCTCCAGATGGGCGGCGCCGCGCGCCTCCAGGTCGGCGAGGGTGAGTACCCAGCCGTCGGGGTCGCCGTCGGCGGGCCCCGCGCCCTCGGCGTCGATCACCACGACGTGCCGGAGCTCGGGCAGCTCGGCCCGCTTCTCGCGCGCCTTGGCGAGCTGCTCGGCGTTCTCGGCGATCAGGACCCGGCTGTCGGAGTCGGCCAGGATGTAGGTGGCCTCCTCGGCGTTGGTCTGCGGATACACCGTGGTGGTGGCCGCGCCCGCGCAGAGGATGCCGAGGTCGGCGAGGATCCACTCGACCCGCGTGGACGAGGCCAGCGCCACCCGGTCCTCGGGCGCGAGACCGAGTTCGATCAGGCCCGCCGCGATGGCGTAGACGCGCTCGGCGGCCTGTCCCCAGCTCAGCGACTTCCACTCGTCGGGTCCCTCGCCCGAGGCGGCCGGCACCGGATAGCGGTAGGCCTCGCCGTCGGGCGTGGCCGCCACGCGCTCAAGGAAGAGATGGGCCACGGACGGCGGACGGTTCTCGATCAAGGTCTGTGTGTCGCTCACGACATCCTCCGGACCCGCGACTATGCGGCGACTGGCTGGGGGCTGCTGGTCTTGTTTAACTTGCGAGTAACCTACGAGCAGTGATCAGAGTAGAGCGCTGACGCCCGGCGCGTAAGGGGCTTCTGCCTGTCACTTCATACAAGAACGGGTCCGCCGCGCAAGAGCGCGACGGACCCGTTGAGATGCCCCTGTGACGCCCGTGCCGGACGGGGCGGCGGTCGAGATCTGGGCTACTTCTTGCCCTTGCCCGGACCGCTGTCGTCACTGGAGAGCACCGCGATGAAGGCTTCCTGCGGCACCTCGACGGAGCCGACCATCTTCATGCGCTTCTTGCCCTCCTTCTGCTTCTCGAGCAGCTTGCGCTTACGGGAGATGTCACCGCCGTAGCACTTGGCGAGCACGTCCTTGCGGATGGCGCGGATGGTCTCACGGGCGATGACCCGGGAGCCGATCGCGGCCTGGACGGGGATCTCGAAGGCCTGGCGCGGGATGAGCTCGCGCAGCTTGGCCACCAGTCGCACGCCGTAGGCGTACGCGGCGTCCTTGTGCGTGACCGCGGAGAAGGCGTCGACCTTGTCACCGTGGAGCAGGATGTCGACCTTGACGAGCTGGGCGGACTGCTCGCCGGTGGGCTCGTAGTCCAGCGAGGCGTAACCCCGCGTCTTGGACTTGAGCTGGTCGAAGAAGTCGAAGACGATCTCGGCGAGCGGCAGCGTGTAGCGGATCTCCACGCGGTCCTCGGAGAGGTAGTCCATGCCGAGCAGGGTGCCGCGCCGGTTCTGGCACAGCTCCATGATCGAGCCGATGAACTCGCTGGGCGCGAGGAGCGTGGCGCGCACGACGGGCTCGAAGACCTCGTCGATCTTGCCCTCGGGGAACTCACTCGGGTTGGTGACCGTGTGCTCGGTGCCGTCCTCCATGACCACGCGGTAGACCACGTTCGGAGCGGTGGCGATGAGGTCGAGCCCGAACTCGCGCTCGAGCCGCTCACGGATCACGTCGAGGTGGAGCAGACCCAGGAAGCCCACGCGGAAGCCGAAGCCGAGCGCGGCCGACGTCTCCGGCTCGTAGACCAGCGCGGCGTCGTTCAGCTGCAGCTTGTCGAGAGCCTCGCGCAGGTCGGGGTACTCCGAGCCGTCCAGCGGATAGAGACCCGAGAAGACCATCGGCTTCGGGTCCTTGTAACCGCCGAGGGCCTCGGTCGCACCCTTGTTCAGGGAGGTGATCGTGTCACCGACCTTGGACTGACGGACGTCCTTCACGCCGGTGATGATGTAGCCCACCTCGCCGACGCCGATGCCGTCGGCCGGGGTCATCTCGGGCGACGAGACACCGATCTCAAGGAGCTCGTGCGTGGCGCCGGTGGACATCATCCGGATCCGCTCACGCTTGTTGAGCTGTCCGTCGACCACACGGACGTACGTCACGACGCCGCGGTACGAGTCGTACACCGAGTCGAAGATCATCGCGCGCGCGGGCGCGTCCGCGACGCCGACCGGCGGCGGCACCTCGGCCACGACCTTGTCGAGCAGCGCCTCGACACCCATGCCGGTCTTCGCGGAGACCTTCAGCACGTCCTCGGGCTGGCAGCCGATGAGGTTGGCGAGCTCCTCGGAGAACTTCTCCGGCTGGGCGGCCGGCAGGTCGATCTTGTTGAGCACCGGAACGATCTTGAGGTCGTTCTCCATCGCCAGATAGAGGTTGGCGAGAGTCTGCGCCTCGATGCCCTGCGCCGCGTCCACGAGAAGGACCGTGCCCTCACAGGCCGCGAGCGAGCGGGACACCTCGTACGTGAAGTCCACGTGGCCCGGGGTGTCGATCATGTTGAGAACGTGGGTGCTGCCCTTCTCGGGCCCCTCCGTGGGGGCCCAGGGCAGACGCACCGCCTGGGACTTGATCGTGATGCCGCGCTCACGCTCGATGTCCATGCGGTCGAGGTACTGAGCACGCATCTGCCGCTGCTCGACCACGCCGGTCAGCTGGAGCATCCGGTCGGCGAGCGTGGACTTGCCGTGGTCGATGTGCGCGATGATGCAGAAATTACGGATCAGAGCCGGGTCGGTACGGCTCGGCTCGGGCACATTTTTAGGGGTCGCGGGCACGCAGGGTCCTGTCTCTTGAGGCGCCTGTCGCCTCGGGTCGGATCTATACGTAGGTTCCATGGTCCCATGGGTGGGGCACTGGGCCCGGTTTGGGCCGGTCAGGGCGGGAAGCGAGCCCGGATTGGGCCGGTCAGGGCGGGAAGCGAGCCCGGATTGGGCCGGTCAGGGCGGGAAGCGAGCCCGGATTGGGCCGGTCGTGGTGCGGCTGGTAATCTGGGCAGCTGTGTCTCCTGGCCCTCTCAGCCCTGAGGCGCATGTCAAAGAAACTCATCTGCAGTACCTCTGCAGAACCTGAACCTGAAAAGGCTCTTTCGTGGCGAACATCAAGTCCCAGCTCAAGCGGATCAAGACCAACGAGAAGGCGCGTCAGCGCAACAAGGCGGTCAAGTCTTCCCTGAAGACCGCGATCCGCAAGGCCCGCGAGGCCGTTGCCGCAGGCGACACCCAGAAGGCCGTCGAGGCGACGCGTGAGGCTTCGCGTCAGCTCGACAAGGCCGTTTCCAAGGGTGTCATCCACAAGAACCAGGCCGCCAACAAGAAGTCGGCGCTTGCTTCGAAGGTCGCGTCCCTCCAGGGCTGAACCTCTTGCCCCGGCTCGCCGGGGCGCTGATCAATCCTCCCGCGAGGGTAATTCGAGCCCTCTACCTCGAATCGCGGACAGACCACGCAGTACGCCACGCTGCGACGATGCCCCCGGCCCACTCCGGGGGCATTGCTGTGTTCCGAGGGCTGACGACTGTGGGGGCGCGGGCCTATAGCGGCGGGGGCCTTCAGGGGCGCGGGGAACTGCGCGCCAAGCCACGACGAGCCCGCAGACGACGAACCGCCAGGATGCCGACCAGGGGCGCGGGGAAACTGCGCGCCAAGCCACGACGAGCCCGCAGACAAGCACCGGCAGGCAGCGCGCGGCACTCTCTCAGCGACGCGACCTCGCGGCACGGGCAACGGAGACGACGGCCTTCTCCAGCGCGTACTCGGGATCATCGCCCCCACCCTTGACACCCGCGTCAGCCTCCGCGCAGGCCCGCAGCGCCACCGCCACCCCGTCCGGCGTCCAGCCCCGCATCTGTTGCCGGACCCGGTCGATCTTCCAGGGAGGCATACCCAGCTCACGGGCAAGGTCCGCCGGCCGCCCACCCCTCGCAGAGGACAGCTTCCCGATCGCCCGCACGGCCTGCGCGAGGGCACTGGTGATCAGGACGGGGGCGACCCCGGTCGACAAAGACCACCGCAACGCTTCGAGCGCCTCGGCGGCCCGCCCCTCCACCGCCCGGTCGGCCACGGTGAAGCTGGAGGCCTCGGCGCGGCCCGTGTAATAGCGTCCGACGACCGCCTCGTCGATCGTGCCCTCGACGTCCGCCACCAGCTGGGACACCGCCGAAACGAGCTCCCGCAGATCGCTGCCGATCGAGTCCACCAGGGCCTGGCACGCCTCGGGCGTGGCCGAACGCCCCAGAGCCCGGAACTCGCCCCGTACGAACGAGAGCCGGTCCGCGGCCTTGGTCATCTTGGGGCAGGCGACCTCACGGGCCCCCGCCTTACGGGCGGCGTCGAGCAGCCCCTTGCCCTTGGCGCCGCCCGCGTGCAGCAGGACGAGGGTGATCTCCTCGGCCGGCGAGACGAGATACGCCTTCACGTCCTTGATCGTGTCGGCCGACAGATCCTGCGCGTTGCGTACGACCACGACCTTGCGCTCGGCGAAGAGCGAGGGACTGGTCAGCTCGGCGAGCGTGCCGGGCTGCAGCTGGTCGGAGGTGAGGTCGCGCACGTCCGTGTCGGCGTCGGCGGCACGGGCGGCCGCCACCACCTGTCGCACGGCGCGGTCGAGGAGGAGGTCCTCCTGGCCCACGGCGAGCGTGAGAGGGGCGAGCGGGTCGGCGGTATCTGTCTTCCTGGCCATCGCGGTCAAGCATCCCACGCGGCACTGACAGCCAGTCCCGTACAGCCGGACCGCCAGTCCCGTACAGCCGGACAGCCCGTCCCGTACAGCCGGTTCCCGACCGCCTCCCCCTGTACCGGAGAATGAGCGGGTGACCGACGTACGACATGTCCTGGTGCTGCCCGACCGCGATGCCGCGGAGGAAGTGGCCGAAGAGCTCCCCGACCGTTTCGGCGTGCGCGAGCAGCCCCAGCTCGTCCGTGACGCCCTGGCGGGCGAGGACGACGCCGAGGACGCCCAGTGGCTGGTCGTGGTCGAGGACTCCGAGCGTCGCCTGGACCGGGCGGCGCTGGACGAACTGGCGGCGGAGCATGAGGGCTGGCTGGAGGCTCCCTAGTGAGGCCCTGGGCCCGGCCCGTCGTGCAGTGGGCTGCCCGGTGTCAGCTCTTGGGCAGGACCTGGATGTCGAGGTCGATCGAGATGCTGGGTCCGACCGCCGCGATGCCACGGGCGAGCATCGTCTGCCAGTTGATCGTGAAGTCGTCGCGATGCAGCTCGGTGGAGGCTCGGCAGGCCACGCGGGTCTCGCCCTCCAGACCGCGGCCCACCCCGAGGTACTCCGTCTCCAGCGTCACCGTGCGCGTCACCCCGTGCAGCGTGAGACCGCCCGTGATCGCCCAGCGGCTGCCGCCCTTGTGCACGAAGCGATCGCTGTAGAACTCCATCGTCGGGAAACGCTCCACGCCGAGGAAGTCCCCGGACCGCAGGTGGTCGTCGCGCATCTTCACCGCGGTGTCGATGGAGGCGGCATCGATGACGACGTGCATCGCGGAGTCCTCCATGCGCTCCCCCAGCCGTATGGCGCCCGCGAAGCTGTTGAACCGCCCGTGAATACGGGCAAGGCCGATGTGCCGCGCGGTGAAGGCGACCGAGGAGTGCAGGGGATCGATCTCCCAGTCACCGGCCTCGGGCAGCGCCGGGGGCGTGGCTATCTGGAGCATGACGTCGCCGAGCGAGGCGTGCGCGCTCTCCCCGACCGTGGCGTTCGCCCGGTACGGAGTGAAGCCTTCCGCCGAAACCGCCAGGCGGTAGTCACCGGCGGGAACGGCCGCGACGAACGAACCGAACGGATCCAGTCCCCCACCGACGACCTTGCGCCCCATGGCATCGCTGACCGCGAACTCCGCGTGCCGCACGGGCTCATTGACGGGATCCAGCACCCGGCAGCTGAGCACTCCCGCACTGGGCGGAACCGCCACAGCGGAAAGGGGACCCCCAACGCGTCCTGCCCGCCCCACTCGCCCCGCTCGTCCCACCTGACCGGCTCGTCCTGCCCCACCGGCTCGATTCGACCGACCGGCTCGGTTCGTACGTTCTCCCAGCCAACGGCCGAACATATGCGACACACCCCCGCGCACCTTGACAACTCCTGTCACGAAGAGGCATTCGATCACCGTTGCGGCATTCGATGCAACACGAACCCACTCCACTGAAAACCTGCGTTAGCACTTGAACTGTCGCGAGTAGCCGAATTGGTCACCCCGAGTGGCGTTTTGACACCTCGCACGAGGCTTTGACGAGGTGGGGGCCGCTCGGGTCGGGGTGAGCTGTCGGCCGGGGTCGAGTCAGCTCGGCTGAGCCTGGGCGACCTGGTCAGCCGAGTTGGCTTGGCCGGGTCGGCCAAGGCGGCGGGGGCGACTGAGGCGGCCGGCGGCTCGGCCAGGGCCAGCGAGGCGCGGTTCGGGGAGAGCTGGGTCCGCTCAGATCGGCTCGGCTCGGCTCGGTTCGGTCAGGGTTGGCGTGGCTCGGTTCGGTCAGGGTTGGCGTGGCGTGGCTCGGTTCGGTCAGGGTTGGCGTGGCTCGGCTCGGCTCGGCTCGGTCAGGGTTGGCTCGGCTCGGCTCGGTCAGGGTTGGCGTGGCTCGGCTCGGCTCGGTCAGGGCGATCTGGTCAGCCGAGTTGGCTCGGACGAGGCTGTCGAGGCGGACGAGGCGGACAGGGCTGCCGAGGTTGCCCGCCAGGTCAGCCACTCCGGCCGGGAGCCTGTGGCTCGCTAAGGCGGGCGGGTGGCCACCTGCAATGCCGGAGCCGTCGCCGCCGAGCCGCCGGTCGGCCCGATGACCGCGATCGAGCCGTTCATATCCGTCCGCAGCACCTCCGCGCCTCCGGCCCGCAACGCCGCGACCGTGCGGGGAGCCGGGTGTCCATACGAGTTGTCCCGTCCACAAGAGATAAGGGCGAGGCGAGGCGCTGCCCGCCGCAGGAGCCCGGGGTCCTGGTAGGCCGAGCCATGGTGGGCGACCTTGAGCACGTCCACGGGTGGCAGCGCCGCCACGGCCGGAGTGCGCGCCAGGGCTCGCTGGGCGGGCGGCTCGAGATCACCGAGCAGGAGCAGGGTCACCCCCTCGGCCCGCACGAGCAGGGTGACGCTGGCGTCGTTCGGACCATCGGGAGTCGACGCCGCACCCGAACCGCCCGCCGTACCCGAACCGCCCGCCGTGGGCCAGAGCACCTGCCAGTCGAGAACGCCGCCGCCCGCACGCCGCCGCTCCCCCGCCACGGCGTGGCTCACCGGGATGCGGTGGGCGGCCGCCTGCCCCCGTACGAACCGCGCCTGCTCGGGAGGCTCTTGATACCCCGTCGTCTGGATCGCCCCGACCGAACGCCCCCGAAGCACACCCGGCAGGCCCGCCACATGATCGGCATGGAAATGCGTCAACAGCACCAGCGGTACACGCGTCACGCCGAGCGAACGCAGACAGCGGTCCACGAGCACCGGGTCGGGCCCCGCGTCGACGACCACCCCCGCCCCGTCACCGGCGGCCAGCACGGTGGCGTCCCCCTGGCCCACGTCACACATCGCGAACCGCCAGCCCGGCGGCGGCCAGCCCGCGATCACCCGGGTGAGGGGCGGAGGTTGCACGATCGCGAGGAGAAGCAGCAGGGCGCAGGCCACGCTGAGCCAGGGATGTCTGACGAGCCTGCGGCCGACAAGGACCACGCCGACCGTGGCGAGGGCGAGCAGCAGACCGCCACGCCAACCGCCGGGCCAGTCGACCCCACTGCCGGGTAAGGCCGCGCCCCCGCGGGCGATGTCCGCGATCCACCCGGTCGGCCAACTCGCGCACCACGCCAGGACCTTCGCGACCGGCATCGCCACCGATGCCGTCGCAAGCGTGGCGAAGCCGAGGACCGTGGCAGGCGCGACGGCCACCTCCGCGAGGAGGTTGCAGGGGATCGCCACCAGGCTCACCCGTGCCGCCATGACGGCGACAACGGGCGCGCACACCGCCTGCGCGGCAGCCGCCGCGGCCAACGCCTCGGCCAGCCGCGGCGGAACCCGGCGTCTTTGAAAGGCAGCACTCCACCTCGGAGCGAGGGTGAGAAGGGCTCCGGTGGCGAGAACGGAGAGCAGAAAGCCGGGGCTCCGAGCCAGCCACGGGTCGTACAGAACGAGCAGCAGTACGGCGGCTGCCAGGGCCGGGATCAGCGACCTGCGCCGCCCGGTGCCGATGGCGAGCAGCGCGATCAGCCCGCAGGCCGCGGCCCGCAGCACACTCGGGTCCGGTCGGCAGACGATGACGAAGCCGAGTGTGAGGGCGCCGCCCAGCAACGCCGTCGCCCGCAGCGGAATCCCCAACCGCGGCGCGATACCCCGTCGCTCCGCGCGCGGGGCGAGGCTGGGCGGGCCGATGAGCAGGGCGAGGACGATCGTGAGGTTGGCGCCGCTCACCGCCAGGAGGTGCGTCAGGTCGGTCGCCTTGAAGGCCTCCTCCAACTCGGGCGGCACGCGCGAGGTGTCCCCGACCACAAGGCCGGGCAACAGCGCCCGGGAGTCGGCCGGCAATCCGTCCGTAGCCTCCCGTAGCCCACCCCGCAGCCTCCCCGCCAGACGCTGCGGCCCCGACGGCGCCTCGATCACCCGCGGCGCCGGCTCTCCGGATACCCGCAGCACCGCCGCGACACGGTCGCCCCGCGGCAAGGGAGGGGCGAGGCGTGCCTGGACACGCAGCCTGGTGGAGGGCAGGAGCGAGAGCCAGCGGGCCCTGGGCCAGGGGCCTGCGGAATCCTCGCCGCCGGCACGCCAGGGGCGGGCGGCACTCCCGCCACTCCCCTCGTCCCCGCTCCCGCTCCCGCTCCCGCTCCCGGCGAAGACCAGGGCTGGTGTGCGGGTCACCGCGGTGTCGCCAGCCGCCGATGTGACCCGGACGATCTCCGCGTCCAACATGACGGAGGGCGGTACGGCATGGGCTCCCGAGACGCGGGGCCGGGTCAGCCGGGGGTCGGACGTGACCTCCAACTCGACCTCTGCCTCGGCATATTGACGCGCCAGGGCGGGGACCGGGCCCCGGTGCAGGTCGGCGCCGTGCAGTGCCCCGGAGGCAGCGCCCGCCGCGGCACAGAGGAGGACGGCCGCCACCGAGACCCGTTGCCAGGGCTGCCGTTGCCTCGCGCCGTCGGCCGGCTCTGCCACATCCTGCCGCCGTTCATCCACCGATTGCGCCTGGGCGTTCCGCGACCCCTCACCCGCCGACCGGCCCCGCACCGTCCAGGTCACCAGCAGGGCACCGGCCACCGCCACGCAGACCACCACGGCGACGATCACCCACCGCGGCGGAGCATCCAGCGCCACGGCCGCGGTCCCCCACGCGGCGAGGGCAGGCGGCACCAGGCGCAGGTCCAGCGGGCCCTCCCGGCGAGGGTGGGCGCCTCCGAGCCGGGGCCCGGGCGGGGCGTGAACGGTGGGACGCTCCGGGGAACTTGGGTTCCCCCGCATGACGGCCGCCCGACTTGGCGCCCTCATGGCCGCACGAGATTCTGCAGGTCGGCAAAGCGTTTGTCGCCGATTCCATTGACCTCGCGCAGTTCGTCCACCGAGCGGAAACCGCCGTGTTCCGTGCGGTAGTCGATGATGTGCTGGGCCAGCACGGGGCCGACGCCCGGCAGTTCGTCGAGTTGCTCGGCAGTGGCCGTGTTGAGGCCGACCGGGGCGGCAGGGCTCGCTCCCGTCGCTCCCGCGGCCGCCTCCGCGCCAGGCGCCGCCGGAGCCGCCGGAGCTGCCGGTGCCGTCACCGGAGCGCCCACCACCACTTGTTCGCCGTCGATGAGCAGACGGGCACGGTTGAGGCCGCCGGTGTCCGTGCCGGGGCGGACTCCGCCCGCGGCCTTCAGGGCGTCGGCCACCCTGGACCCCGCGGGCATCCGCAGAATTCCGGGACTGCGGACCTTGCCGCTGACATCCACGACGATCCCGCCGCCGCCCGCACCGGCCGCCGGCCGACCACCGCCCTCCGCGGGAGGCGGGGCCACCGGCGACGGCGAGGGCTCCGCACCGACCACATCGGGTGCCCGCACCGGCTGCGTCCGCCCTGCCCAGAAGTGCTGGGCAGCGAAGACCGCCGCTACGAGGAGAACCGTGAGGAGCGCGATCAGACTCCGCCGCTCAAGACCACAGCGCAGCTGCAGCCACAGCGGCAACCGCTCCCGCACAGCCAGCCCCAACCGCCCCTGCAAGGGCGCCACCGTCTCCACAGCAGCGTCCCCCCGCCGAGCCTGCGACTGCGGCTGCGGCTGCGGCTGCGACTGCGACTGCGGCTGCGACTGCGCAGGCGCATGAGCGCCCACCACCGGCTGCCGCCACCGCACGTCCTGCACCCGCCTCAGCGGCGACTCCGACGACGGCACCCGCACGGCCCGCGGCAACAACGCACCTTCCGGCGGCGACGCCGACCGAGTCGGCGGCTCGGCCAGCGGCAATGTCACAGCCTCGGGCAGTGGCTGACGCCGCCCCGTGCCGCGCAGCCGCGACTGCGGCCCCAACTCACCATCGGCTGCGTCCGCATCCGCCTGCTGAGCCCGATGACGCGCCGAAGGCTGGATCTCCCCCGGAGCCTGCGACTGCGGCTGCGGCTGCGGCTGCGGCTGCGGCTGCGGCTGCGCAGAATCCCCCGCACCCGCACCCGCGCCCGCCCCCGCCCCCCGACGCCGCGCAGCCTCCGGCTGTCGCGCCCCCTGCGGCTGCGACACCGCCCTCGATCGCCGTGCTACCCGCGGCTGAGACGGCGACTCCGGCTCGGGAACTGGCTCCGGCTGCTGATGCCCCGCCTCCTCCAGCTCCGGCTGACGCCAACGCATGCCCCGCCTCGGCCCCAGCCCTGGCCCAGGCCGAGGCCCCAGATGACCCCCAACCGCCAGCACACCCCCCACCCCCCGAACATCCGGCGGCGCACCCGACCTCAAGTCCCCTCCGTCACCGCCCCCTTCACCGCCCGTGTCACCGCCCCCTTCAGGCTCGGCAGTGAAGAGTGACTCCGCGCGCTGCCGCAACGCCTGTGCCCGCGCTTCCGCCGAGGCGTGTCTGCGCTTGGTCGCTCGCCTGCGGGCGTGGCTGTAACGCGCGCGGCCGTCAGAGGCTCGGCTGTCGGACGCGGGGGCTCGCCCCGGTCCGCTCGTCGCGGCAGGTTTCCGTGCAAGTGATCGAAGTGCCATGCCAACGACGCTAGGCATCGCGGCACAATTAAGTTGATCTTGCTCAATTCCGGTGGATTACCCGGGAGTTGTGGATAACTCCGTCACCCACACCCGCACCCCCACCCACACCCGCGCCCCCACCACAGCCGCGCCCCACCCGCATCCACCCCTCACCAGGGCGAAACCACAGCCCCCAACAACCCCGGCCCCGTATGCGCCCCGATCACCGCGCCGACCTCGCTCACATGCAGTTCCGCCAGGCCGGGGAGCCGATCCCTGAGGCGGTCCGCGAGGGTTGATGCCCGGTCCGGGGCCGCCAGGTGATGTACCGCGATGTCGACGCGGTTCGACCCCGCCCGTTCGACCACGATCTCCTCGAGCCGGGCGATCGCCTTGGACGCCGTTCGCACCTTCTCCAGCATCTCGATGCGCCCGCCGTCCAGCTGAAGCAGCGGCTTCACGGCCAGCGCCGAGCCCAACAGGGCCTGGGCGGCACCGATCCGGCCGCCACGGCGCAGATAGTCCAGCGTGTCGACGTAGAAGTACGCGGACGTGTTCGCGGCTCGCTTCTCCGCCGCGGTCACCGCCTCATCCACCGAACCGCCCGACTCGGCGGCTTCCGCCGCCGCGAGCGCGCAGAAGCCGAGGGCCATCGCGACCATTCCGGTGTCCACCACCCGCACCGGCACCGGCGCGTCCTTCGCGGCAAGGACCGCCGCGTCGTACGTGCCCGAGAACTCGGCGGACAGATGCAGCGAGACGATGGCCTTCGCGCCCGACTCGGCGACCTTGCGATAGGTCTCCGCGAAGAGTTCCGGGCTCGGTCGCGACGTGGTCACGGAGCGCCGCTTCTGCAGCGCCAGGGCCAACGAGCGGGCGGAGATCTCGGTGCCCTCTTCGAGAGCCTGGTCGCCGAGGACCACGGTCAGAGGTACCGACGTGATGCCGTGCCGCTCCATCGTCCGCTGCGGCAGATAGGCCGTTGAATCCGTGACGATCGCGACATGACGGGACATGCGGTGGAGATTACCTGCCTGGGCCCGACGGCGGCAGCCCGGCCCCTTGCGGGTCAGTCTGCCAGCTGAGCTCCCGGCCGTGCCACGTCGTCACCCGCGCGGACGCCCACGCAGACGCGGACACCCACGCGGTCTCCCGCGCCGTCACGTCGTGCTCTCGGGCCTGGTCTGCTTCTCCCAGGGATAGACGGGCCGCGGCGTCGGCGGCGTGATGGCGGGCCGCGCCGACTCCTCCGCCGACGCGGAGGGCTTCGACTGCCCCGCCCGCTCCGGCTGCTCCGGACGCTCCGACTGCCCCGAAGGCTCCGTCCACGTCTGCTCGGCCCCCTTGCCCGCCTCCGCCGCAGGCTCGGGCTCGGGCCACGCGGCGGGTTTCTGCGCAGGCGAGGGCTCCTTCGTCCAGTGCCGCAGCGCGCCCGTCTCCAGGTCGATCTGCGAGCTCAGCGAGTCCAGGTCGTCGTCGGCGAACCGGTGGGACCGGTCACGCACCGCCCAGCGCAGTGAGTCCGCCGACTTCGTGATCTGCGCCGTACGCTCCCGCAGCGCGGGGAGCCGCGAGGCCAGGGTCGCCCTGTCCGGGTCCCGCTCAAGACGGCGGAGCTCGTCGTCCAGCTCGTGCCCATGCGCGCTGAGCCGCTCGAAGAGCCCCAGGGACTCCTTCAGCGAGGCGTCCTCGACCGCACCCGCCTGCAGGGCGTCCTGGGTGGCCCGCATCGACGTACGCAACTTGAGCCGCAGCTGGGCCAGTTCACCGGTCGCGCCCACCTGCGCGAAGCTCTTCGCGCGCAGCGTCGTGTCCTCCACCGACCGGCGTGCCTGCGAGATCGTGCGGTCCACGCCACGCTTGGCGGCGCCGACCGCCTTCACTGTCATGTACGCACCAAAGACCACGAACAGCAATACGAGCAGCGCCACGATCACGCCCACGGCTTCCATGACGCTCCTCCCAGGTCCTGCGGCGAGTTCCGCACCGACTCTTCAACGGTAAACGCAAAGGGCAGGCCGAGGGTTCCAGCGGAACCCCCAACCTGCCCGTAGGGGACTACCCCCATGCCCGCGCGCATGCCCCTCGCGCGCCTCGCGGCCGGTGTTACGCCGGCACGATGTTCACCAGCTTCGGCGCCCGCACGATGATCTTGCGGATCCCGGCGCCCTCCAGCGCCGCCAGCACCCTCTCGTCACCCAGAGCCACCTTCTCCAGCTCCTCGTCCGAGATGGACGGGGAGACCTCCAGGCGTGCCCTGACCTTGCCCTTGATCTGCACGACGCAGGTCACGGTCTCGTCCACGACGTACGCCGGGTCGGCCACGGGGAAGTCCTGGTGGACGACCGAGTCGCTGCGGCCCAGCTTGCGCCACAGCTCCTCGCCGACGTGCGGGGCCAGCGGCGCGATCAGCAGCACCAGGCGCTCGGCGACCGAGCGCGGCAGCGCGCCGCCCTCCTTGGTCAGGTAGTTGTTCAGCTCGGTGATCTTGGCGATGGCGGTGTTGAACCGCATGCCGTCCAGGTCCTGGCGCACGCCGTCGATCGCCTTGTGCAGGGCGCGCAGCGTGCCCTCGGCGATGTCGGACTCCGCGACGTCGGCGACCGTGACCTCACCGGTCGACTCGTCGACGATCAGTCGCCACATGCGCTGCAGCAGGCGGTACTGGCCGACCACCGCGCGCGTGTCCCAGGGGCGCGAGACGTCCAGCGGGCCCATCGCCATCTCGTACAGGCGCAGGGTGTCCGCGCCGTACTCCTCGCAGATCTCGTCCGGAGTGACGGCGTTCTTCAGGGACTTGCCCATCTTGCCCAGCTCGCGCTTGACCGGCTCACCCTCGAAGAAGTACTGGCCGTCGCGCTCCTCGACCTCGGTGGCCTGGACCGGGAAGCCACGGCTGTCGCGGTACACGTAGGCCTGGATCATGCCCTGGTTGAACAGCTTGTGGAACGGCTCGGCGGACGAGATGTGCCCCAGGTCGAACAGCATCTTCGACCAGAAGCGGGCGTACAGCAGGTGCAGCACCGCGTGCTCGGCGCCGCCCACGTACAGGTCGACGCCACCGGTCGGCTGCCCCTCGCGCGGGCCCATCCAGTACTGCTCGACGACCGGGTCGACCAGCTTCTGGTCGTTGTGCGGGTCCAGGTAGCGCAGCTCGTACCAGCAGGAACCGGCCCAGTTGGGCATGGTGTTGGTCTCGCGGCGGTACTTCTTGGGCCCTTCGCCCAGGTCCAGGGTGACGTTGACCCAGTCCTCGTTGCGGGACAGCGGCGTCTCCGGAGAGGTGTCCGCGTCGTCCGGGTCGAAGGTGCGCGGGGAGTAGTCGTCGACCTCCGGCAGCTCCAGGGGCAGCATCGACTCGGGCAGCGAGTGGGCGACGCCGTCCTCGTCGTAGACGATCGGGAAGGGCTCGCCCCAGTAGCGCTGACGGCTGAACAGCCAGTCGCGCAGGCGGAAGTTGACGGTGCCCTCGCCGATGCCGCGGGTGGCCAGCCAGCCGGTGATGCGTGCCTTGGCGCCGGCGACGTCCAGGCCGTCCAGCGAGATCTCCTCGTTCGAGGAGTTGACCAGCTTCGCCTCGTAGGAGGAGAAGGCGTCGTCCCACGTCGCCGTGTCGGTGCCGCGGTCGTCCGAGGGCTCGACCACGCAGTGCATCGGCAGGTGGAAGGCGCGGGCGAAGGCGAAGTCACGGCTGTCGTGCGCCGGGACGGCCATGATCGCGCCGGTGCCGTAACCCATCAGTACGTAGTCGGCGATGAAGACCGGGACCTGCTCGCCGCTGACCGGGTTGGTGGCGTACACACCGGTGAAGACGCCGGTCTTCTCCTTGGCATCGGCCTGGCGCTCGACGTCGGACTTGGAGGCGGCGAACGCGCGGTACTTGGCGACGGCCTCGGCCGGCGTCGCGTGCCCGCCGGTCCACGTCTCGTGGGTGCCCTCGGGCCAGGCGTCGGGTACGACCTTGTCGACCAGCTCGTGCTCGGGCGCCAGGACCATGTAGGTGGCGCCGAACAGCGTGTCCTGGCGGGTGGTGAAGACGGTGATCGCGTCGCCGTCCTCGGTGCCGACGGGGAAGTCGACGCGGGCGCCTTCGGAGCGGCCGATCCAGTTGCGCTGCTGCAGCTTGATGGCCTCGGGCCAGTCCAGGCCGTCCAGGTCGTCCAGCAGGCGGTCCGCGTACGCCGTGATGCGCATGTTCCACTGGCGCAGCTTGGCCTTGAAGACGGGGAAGTTGCCGCGCTCGGAGCGTCCGTCGGCGGTGACCTCCTCGTTCGCCAGGACGGTACCCAGGCCGGGACACCAGTTGACGGGCGCGTCGGACGCGTACGCCAGGCGGTACTGGCTCAGCACCTCCGCGCGCTCCACCGCATCCAGCTCGCTCCACGCGCGCGTGGTGCCCGGTACGGCACGCTCACCGCTGTCGAACTGCGCGACCAGGTCGGCGATCGGGCGGGCCTTCTGAGCGTCGGCGTCGTACCAGGAGTTGAAGATCTGTACGAAGATCCACTGGGTCCACTTGTAGTAGTCCGGGTCGATCGTCGCGAAGGAGCGTCGCTTGTCGTGGCCCAGGCCCAGACCGCGCAGCTGCGCCTTCATGTTCTCCATGTTGGCCTCGGTGGAGGCGCGCGGGTGGGTGCCCGTCTGCACGGCGTACTGCTCGGCGGGCAGACCGAAGGCGTCGAAGCCCAGGGTGTGCAGGACGTTGTGGCCGTTCATCCGCTGGAAGCGCGCGAAGACGTCCGTGGCGATGTACCCCAGCGGGTGGCCGACGTGCAGGCCCGCTCCGGAGGGGTACGGGAACATGTCCATGATGAACTTCTTGGGCTTGGCGACCAGCGCGGCCTGCGCGGCCGACCCCTCGGCGGACGGCGCCAGGTCGCCGCTCGGGTTCGGTGCCTCGTACGTGCCGTCGGCGTCCCAGAAGTCCTGCCAGCGTGCCTCGATCTCGGCGGCCAGGGCGGCCGTGTAGCGGTGCGGTGCGGCCACCTCGGAGGCGGCAGCAGAATTCGTCTCGCTCATGATCCTCAAAGCTCCATCGATCGTCTCTGCCTGCGGAAATGACCGTCCCGGCCAAATGAAAAAGCCCCTCACACAGGAGGGGACGCCGCGCCGATGCCGACCGCGATTTTCCGGCGGTCGGGACTGATCAGCGCGGCCCGCTAAGCAGAAGGCGTACGGCACGCATGGCGTCAGGGTACCGCAGCGCTCACGCGCCCCGCGACGAGGTTCCCGCGCGCGATCCCCGCGCCCGCCCGGAGCCCCCGAGAGGCCCGGCAGCCAACCTTTGGCCAAGGGTTACTCCGCGTACCGACCGCTATCGGGGCAACACCAAGATCGCATCGCGTTTGGATAACAACGCAATAACTCAAACCTCGTACTCACTGGTATGCGTCCACTTAGCATGCGGCGATCGAGCCATTTCGGAGTCGCCCCCATGAACCCTCTGAATCCTCATCGCAAGAGCCGCGCAAGCCGCACCGACCGCAAGAGCCGTTCGTTCACCCCATTCCCCGAACCGAGCAGAAGCACGCGCGGAGTCCTGACCACCGCCGCACTCCTGCTGATACCCCTGCTCGTGGTCGTCGGGAGCGACGCCTTCCGCGCCGCACTCGACTTCACCACCGGCGTCCTGTCCCTGGTCTCCCTGACCGCCGCCGTCGTCTGGGGCCTGGTCGCCACCGACCGGCTCTTCCTGCACTCCCGTCAGCGACTGCTCGCCCAGGCCGTGCACCGGGCCACCGCCGTCGCCTCCATCGGCTTCCTCCTGCTCCACGTCACCGTCAAGCTCGCGCTCGACCACGTGTCGCCGGTAGGCGCCCTCATCCCCTTCGGGCTCGGCTTCTCCGGCAGCGACGGCCTCATCGGCCTCGGGTCGCTCGCCGGGCTCCTCATGGTGGTCACCGGCGTCACCGGGGCCTTGCGCAGCGCCTTCGCCTCGCCGCTCCAGGTCGCGTCCCGCTGGCGCGCGCTGCACATGCTCGCCTACCCCGCCTGGTGTTCGGCACTGATCCACGGCCTGTACGCGGGACGGCCGCCCAGTCCGTGGGTGACCACCCTGTACTGCCTCTGCCTGTTCGCCGTCGCGGGTGCGGTCGCGCTGCGCGCTTCCCCGCTCCCGCTCAAGCGCAAGGTGGCCGCCCGGGTCCTGGCCCTCCTGGAACCGGAGGGCAGGGCACGCAACAGAGAGCCCGTCCGCAGGGACACCACCGAGTCCCCGCTCCCCGGCACGGCCGCCGCTCCCGGCCGTGCCCCCGAACCCGCGTCCGACCCCGCCCCGGTGGTCGGCATCGCGGCGGCCTACCGCGTCCTCGCCTCCACCGACCAGCCCACGGAGGTCGTGTCCAGCACCGACCCCCCGCCGCCCCGCTGGCCGGCGCCCTCCCCGCCTCCCCCGGCTGAGGCGCCCCACATCCCGTACGACACGACCCTGTACGACACCCACTCCACCGCGTACGGCTCCGAGGACCCCGGCTACCGCTCCCACGACACCGCGTACGACCCGCCGCCCTACGGCGCGGCCCCCAACCCCCCGTACGAGGCCCCGTACCAAGCCCCGTACGACAGCGGCCCCGCCACTGAACCGCTGCCCCACACCTTCCAGGCGCCGAGTTCGGGCGAGCCCTGGAACGCCGCTACCGGAGGCCCCAAGTGAACGCGTCGCTGCCCGACGTCCCCGAAGTCCGTGTCGTCGGGCTTCCGCTCCTGACCTCGGGCTTCGATCTGGTCGAGCGCCTCGACCTGGCGATGCACCTGAAGGTGCACGGCCCGCTCGAACCCATGGCGGGCGAGTCCCTCGCCACCCTCTCCGAGGCCATCTCGCTGCGTGGCAGGGGCGGCGCGGGCTTCCCCTTCGCCAAGAAGCTGCGCGCGGTCGCCGACGCGGCGATACGTCGCGGCGTGCGCCCGGTGGTCGTCATCAACGGCAGCGAGGACGAACCCGCCTGCCGCAAGGACACCGTCCTGATCAACCGGGCCCCGCACCTCATCCTCGACGGAGCTCTCCTCGCCGCCGAGGCCCTGGGCGCGCGCACGCTCGTCGTGGGCGTGACCCGGGACTCCACCGAGTCCTCGATGCTCTCGGCGCTCGCCGAGCGCGGCCTGACCAACCGGCGCGGATCGAGCATCCGCGCGCGCGTGCAGCGCAATCCGGTCCGCATGGTGACCGGCGAGTCGTCGGCCCTGGTGCGCTCGGCGGACGGCGGCCCGCCCATGCCGCCGGGACGCAAGGTGCGCACCTCCGACTCCGGAGTGGGCGGAGCGCCCACGCTGCTGTCCAACGCGGAGACCTTCGCCCAGCTCGCGGTCGCCGCCCGGATCGGCCCCGACCGCTACTGCCGCACCGGCCTGCGGGACGAGCCGGGCACGGTGCTGCTCACCGTCTCCGGAGCCGTCGCGAGGCCCATGGTCGTCGAGGTCCCCACGGGAGTGCCCTTGCGGTACGTCCTGCAGCTGGCCGGCGCCCCGCCGCTCCCCCAGGGCGTGCTGACGGGCGGCTATCACGGCAAGTGGCTCGACGCGGTCACCGCTCATGACGCGGTCGTCTCACGCGCCTCCCTGGAGGCCTGCGGCGGCGCTCTCGGCGCGGGTGCGATCCTGCCGATCGGTCCCGGCACCTGCCCGCTCGGGGAGGCGCTGAACGTGGCGAACTGGCTGGCCTCCGAGAGCGCGGGACAGTGCGGCCCCTGCTATCTGGGCCTGCCCGCGGCGGCCCGCGGCCTCGCGGACGTCCTGGACGGGGGCGGACCCACCGCCCTGGAGGCGCTGCGCGAGGTCACACGGGCCGTGAAGCGGCGCGGCGCCTGCAAGCACCCCGACGGCACGGCGGCCTTCATCGAATCCACGATCTCGGCGTTCACGGACGACCTCGCCGCGCACGTCCTGGGCGGTGGCTGCGGCCGCCCCGTGGAGGGCGTCCTGCCGCTCCAGGCGGAAACCCCGCACGCCGAGGCCCCCAGCGGCCGCAGGCTGGCCGTCGACTGGACGCTCTGCCAGGGCCACGGGCTCTGCGCGGACATCGTCCCCGAGCTGATCCAGCTGGGCCCCGACGGCTTCCCCGGTGTGGCGGAAGCGTCCGTACCGCGGTACTCCGAAGCGCGCGCCGAGCGTGCGGTACGCCGCTGCCCCGCGCTCGCCCTGCGCATCGAGGAGGACCCGTCCACGCCCTCGCCGCGCACCGCACTGCCACTCGCACTGCCGCCGGGCAGAAGCCGTGGCCGCAGGGCGCTCGGCAGCGGACGTCAATGACCCACCGACGGGTCCACTAGGAGATCACCCCGGCAGGACACACGAAAGCGGGCCACCCGATCCGGGTGGCCCGCTCTCATCTGCTGTGGAGCTAAGGAGAATTGAACTCCTGACCTCCTGCATGCCATGCAGGCGCTCTACCAACTGAGCTATAGCCCCTTGCCTGTCCGCCCGGTTTCCCCGGCGGCTCCGCCAACATTACACGGTCCTCCCCGTGCTCCACCAAATCGTTTCCGGTCTGTACGGATACGGCCGGTACTGTCAGCCTTCGTGACCGTGATCGCGCTTGTCGGCGCCCGCCGCCGCGTGCCCCTCGCCGCCGGGGCGTGCCTGCTCTCCTTCACGGCCTTCTGGCTCGCGCAGCGCGCCCTGGACGTCTCGATGATCGACTTGATGGTCTACCGGGCCGAGGGCGAGACCGTGCGCGCGGGCGGTGACCTCTACGCGCTGCGCACCACCGAGGCCCATCTGCCCACCACCTACCCGCCGTTCGCCGCCCTGCTGTTCACGCCGCTGACGCTCCTGGACACGGCGGACATGCGGACACTGGCGACACTGGGAAACCTGCTCCTCCTTGTGGCCTTCACGCACCTCGCTCTCCGTCTCATCGGACCCCTTCCGAACGTCGGACACGCGCGCGTGGAGACCGCCCCACGCGTGGAGACCGCCCTGTGGGTGTCCGCGCTCGCGGTCTGGGCCGAGCCGGTGTGGACGACCCTGCGGTACGGCCAGATCAATCTGCTGCTCGCTGTCCTGGTCCTGTGGGATCTGTCCCGGCCCCCCGGCCACCGCTGGGCGGGCCTGGGCATCGGCTTCGCGGCCGCGGTCAAGCTCACCCCCGCGCTCTTCGCGGTGTTCCTGCTGCTGACCGGTGCCGCCGAGGCCGTGCGGCGCGGGCAGTGGCGGCCGCCCGTCCGCCACGCGTGCGTGGCGGCCGTCACGTTCACCGGCACGACCCTGCTCGCCGCCGCCCTCCTGCCGTACGACTCCCGGCGCTTCTGGACCCGGATGGTCTTCGAGGCGGGCCGGGTCGGGCTCCCCGAGGACACCGCGAACCAGTCACTGCGCGGGGTCCTCGCACGGCTCCTGCACACCGAGGAGCCCGGCATCTGGTGGGCGGTGGCCGCGGCGACGGCCGGCGCACTCGGGCTCGCGGTCGCGGTGCGCGCGGCACTGCGCGGGGAGCGCGCCAGGGCGGCGGTCAGCTGCGCGGCGACGGCGCTTCTGGTCAGCCCGGTGTCGTGGTCGCACCACTGGGTGTGGTGCGTGCCGATGGTCCTGCTCGTGTGGACGGAGACGGCGCTCCGGGGCGGCCGGGCCCGTTGGGCGGCCACCGGAGCCGTGGTCCTCGTTTTCTGTTCGTACGCCCTGTGGTGGGTTCCGCACGGCGTGGGACGGCTTGAACTCGGCCAGAATTATGGCGAGATGACGTTGTCCGCCCTCTACGTAGGGACCGCTTTCGCGTTCCTGCTACGAGGAGCCGGACACCGGACCCGCCTGTGGATCAGGCGAGATCAAGCCGTCGCGAAGGAGTAGAAGCGCTTGAGCGTGCAGTGTTCGTCGAGCAGCCGGCCATAGATCGGCTCCCCTTCGAGTTCGCGGTACGTCTCGATGGGGTCGCCCTTTATGATCAGCGCCCGCGCGCACTCCTCGCACCAGTACTGATAGTCCGGGTTGACCGGTTCCATGTCGCGGACGATCGGCGTACCACTGCCGCACCAGTCGCACTTCCGCCTGTGTGCACCCATCAATCAGCTCCAGCTGCGGCCGCAGGCCGTGCACACGTACGAGACACCGCCGTTGTCACCGAGAACTTGGGCGACATGGGACGAACCGCAGGACGGACAGGTGAGGAGGGCGATCGCTGCGAAGGGAGAGGCAGCGCGTCGCGGCGCGGCCACTGCGACGGGGCCCTTGGCCCCGTCGAGGATGCTCGAAGGCATCGCTCTCCCTCCCGTCGGGTCACATTCGGTGGTCTGGTGCGGTCCCCTTCCGGCTGTCCGATTCTGCCACGGCCCGAGCGGCCCGGTCAGCGACGCAGTCGTACCAGTCCGGACACGGCGCCCAGTGCGGCCGCCCCGCCCAGGGCGTACGTGCACCACACAAGCGCGTCCGCGGATGAATACGCCCCCGGAACCCCTTGTGACTCAAGCCGGTTGAGGAAAAGTGCGCCGAAACACGCGACCCCGATCAGCTGGCCGAGCTGAGCGACCGTCGAGAGAAGGCCGCCGGCGTCCGCGGCGTCCTCGGGCCGCACCGTGGACAGCGCCCGGGTCAGCGTCGGGCTGAACCCCAGGGAGAGACCCGCGCCGATGGCCACGAAGGCCGCATACAGCCACGGTCCGCCCTCCCCGCCGTCCCGAAGCAGCAGCCCCACCGCGACCGCCGAGACGCTGGTGAGGGCGAACCCGCCGGGGATCAGTGCCCGTTGGAGGGACGCCGGCCAGCGGCGCCACGTCAGGCCGACCGCCCCGAAGACCACCGCGGTCGGCGCGAACGTCAGACCGGCCCGCAGCGCGCTGTAGCCGAGTCCGCCCTGGACGTGCAGCGTGAGCACGAACAGGAAGCCCGCGTTGACCCCCATCACCACGGTGATCCGGAAGACCGCGAGGCCCATGCCGGGGCCGCGCAGGACCCTCGGCGCGATCAGCGGCGCACCGCCGCCGCGGGCGAGCCGGGCCTCGTACGCGCAGAAGGCGGCGAAGAGCACCGCCGCTGAGCCCATCGAGAGCCAGGACCACAACGGCCAGCCCTGCTCCTGACCGAGCACCAGCGGCACGGTGAACAGCGAGACGGCGGCGCCGAGGAGCACGAGCCCCGGCAGATCGAGGCCACGCGCCCGCGGCCCCTCCACCGGCCCCCGGCCGACGTCACGCGGCAGCACACGCCCCGCCATGATCAGCAGGACCACGCCGACCGGCACGTTCACCAGGAACACCGGCCGCCACCCCGTGCCGAACAGGTCGGCGCTGACCAGGACCCCGCCGAGCACCTGCCCCGCGGCGGCCCCGACGGCGAGCACGGCGGAGTACGCGCCCAGCGCCTTGGTCCGCGCCTCGCCGGTGAAGTTGCGCTGGATCAGGCTGAGCACCTGCGGGATGAGCAGCGCCGAACCCGCGCCCTGCAACAGCCGGAAGGCGATCAACTCGCCCGTGCCCCGGCTGAGTCCGCAGGCGAGCGACGCGGCGGTGAAGACCGCGAGGCCCGTGAGGTAGAGGCGGCGGTGCCCGAGGCGGTCACCGAGCCGCGCACCGGTGATCAGGAGCACGGCGTACGTGATGGTGTAGCCGGCGATCACCAGCTGCAACCCGGCGCCCGACGCGCCCAGTTCGGTGCGGATGGTGGGCGCGGCGACATTGACGATGAAGACGTCGAGCAGCGCCATGAACTGCGCGGCGATGACGACGGCGAGCAGCCGCCCGGGGCGATTGTCAGTGCCGGGGGCTTTACTGAACGCAGGGTTCGGATCAGGGGGGTTCGAACCAGCGGGATCCGCCGCGCCGGGCGGGGTGGTGGACGGGGTGGTCGTTGTCATGGCACCGAGCGTGGCGGCGATTTGGTACGGGTAACGAGAGCCCGCCGATGCTGGTACTGGCAGCACCTGGCAAGGCCCGGGGCGAGGACCGACGATGGGGGATGTGACGACGATGGGGACGACTCAGCGACGGAGACCGGAGCTCGCCGCCTTCCTGCGCGGCCGCAGGGCCAGGGTGACGCCGGCCGACGTGGGCATGCCGCCGGGCCTGCGCCGCCGCACGCCCGGCCTGCGCCGCGAGGAGGTCGCCCAGCTCTCCGGAGTCGGCGTCACCTGGTACACGTGGCTGGAGCAGGGCCGCCCGATCAACGCCTCGGCGCAGGTCCTGGACGCCGTGGCGCGCACGCTCCGCCTGGACAGGGCTGAGCGCGAGCACCTGTACCACCTGGCCGATGTGCCGTACGCCCCTGACCGCAGGGCCCCTTCCCCCGAAGCCGTCGGCAAGGAGATCCAGGGCATCATCGACGCGCTCGACCCCCACCCGGCAGTGGTCTACAACGAGCGGTACGACATCCTCGCCACCAACCCCGCCTACCGGGACCTGTTCTTCGTCCCGCAGCTGGAGGCCTTCGGGACGCCGAACGTGCTGTGGACGCTGTTCATCGCGCCCGACCCCGTCTGCCCGCTGGTCTTCCGCGACGAGGAGCTGCCGGTGATGGTGGCGACCCTGCGCAGTTCGTACGGGCGGCATGTGGGCGAGCCCGCCTGGGAGGAGTTCATACGCCGCCTGGCCGCCGCGAGCGCGCACTTCGCCGAGCTGTGGGAGAGCGGCGACGTGGCGCCGCCGGGACCGCGCGTGAAGACGTTTCGGCACGAGGCGGTCGGAGAGCTGCGGATGACGTCGGTCTCGCTGTCCATCAACGGCATGCCGGAGTGCAGGATCGTCGCGTACACCCCGGACGACGAGGAGAGCCACCGGCGGGCGGCCGAGCTGCGTGCGCTCAGACCACCGGAAACGCAAGGATCCCGCCCTCTGATGAGGACGGGATCCGGATTGTGGAGCTAAGGAGAATTGAACTCCTGACCTCCTGCATGCCATGCAGGCGCTCTACCAACTGAGCTATAGCCCCTTGCGTTCGTCCCGCTCGGCGGGCGAACAAGAAGAACTTTAGCCTGCGACGAGCCGGAATGTGAAATCCGGGTGACGGGCCCTCCCGGGCCCTGTGACCAGCGGCTCTCGCACCCGCCCGGCCCAGGGCGGGCTAGTCGTCGTCGCCGAGCACCGGCTCCGGCAGCGTGCCGGCGTTGTGCTCGAGCAGGCGCCAGCCCCGCGCGCCCTGGCCGAGCACGGACCAACAGCAGTTGGAGAGCCCGCCGAGGCCCTCCCAGTGGTACGACTCCAGGCCGAGGAGGCGGCCGATGGTGGTGCGGATCGTGCCGCCGTGGCTGACCACCACGAGCGTGCCGTCCTCCGGCAGCTTCTCGGCATAGCGCAGCACGATCGGCGCGGCACGGTCGGCGACCTCGGTCTCGAGCTCGCCGCCGCCGCGGCGCACCGCTTCGCCGCGCTTCCACGCCGTGTACTGGTCGCCGAAGCGCGCGAGGATCTCGTCGTGCGTCAGGCCCTGCCACTCACCGGCGTACGTCTCCTGGAGGCCCTGCTCGTGCGTGACGGCCAGGCCGGTGAGGGTGGCGAGTTCGTTCGCGGTGGCCGCCGCCCGCTTCAGGTCGGACGCCACGATGGCGTCCGGCTTCAGCGAGGCGAGCAGCCGGGCGGCCCGCCTTGCCTGGCCGACGCCCGTGTCGGTCAGCTCGATGTCCGTGGAGCCCTGGAAGCGGCGCTCCAGATTCCAGGCCGTCTGGCCGTGCCGCCACAGGATGATCCGGCAGCCGCGGTTGGTCACCGAAGCTCACCGTCCAGGTCGGCTGCCTCCTCCGCGGCGCGCTGCTCGGCGTGCTCGGCCGCCTTGCCGCGGGTCGCGACGGCGTCCGCGGGGAGCTCGATCTCGGGGCAGTCCTTCCACAGGCGCTCGAGGGCGTAGAAAACACGCTCCTCGCTGTGCTGGACGTGCACCACGATGTCCACGTAGTCCAGGAGGACCCAGCGGGCTTCGCGGTCGCCCTCACGGCGCACCGGCTTGGCGCCGAGCTCCTTGTTGAGCCGCTCCTCGATCTCGTCGACGATCGACTTGACCTGGCGGTCGTTGGGCGCGGAGGCGAGCAGGAAGGCGTCGGTGATCGACAGCACGTCGCTGACGTCGTACGCGATGATGTCGTGCGCGAGCTTGTCGGCCGCCGACTGTGCGGCGACCTTGATGAGCTCGATGGAGCGGTCCGTGGCGGTCACAGTTGAGCTTTCCTTCAGGTGGTCAAGACACCCCAAGGGTCTCACGGACCGCCGACAGCACTCCCGACGATGACGCGATCACCCTGTCTGGTGCGTCACCCCGGCCGAAATATCGGCCCGAAGCCCGGCCGGGTCCCCGGCCGGGCTTGAGCAGGTCATCCGGTCTTGTAGTCCTGGCCGAGCACGACCGACACATCCGCGTTCGGTGCGGTCTTGCCCTTGCGCACCGCGCTGTCCGGCAGGCCGAGGGTCTTGGCGACCTCGGTGGCCTGCGTCTTCTTGTCCGCGTCGGCGTACGTGACCTGCGATGCCGCCTGGGCCGTCGAACCCGCGCCACTGTCCACGAAGGTGTAGCCACCGTTGACCAGCGAGATCCGTGCTTCCTGCCCCGCGCCCTTGCTGCCGGAGGCGTTCTTCACGCCGACCCGTACGGCCGCGTCCTTGTCCGGGTTCTTGACCGCCCCGCCCAGGACTTCCTTGACCACGCTCGTGCCGGCTCTCTCCGACAGCGTCCCGTCCTGCTGCACCGGGAGCAGCTGCGTGGAGTAGTCGCCGCCCTTCGCACGGTCGGCGAGCTTGGCGAGGAAGGCGCCGAGGTCGTTCTCCTTGAGCGAGGGGTCGAGGATCTGGGCGAGCGACTGCACGGTGGTCGTCGCGGCCTGCGGGTCGGACGACAGCTTCCGCAGGACGCCCTGCATGACCTGGCCGAACCGGTCGAGCTGCGCGGTCTCGGACTCGCCGGACGCGCGGTAGGTGGCGTACGCGACGGCCATCGGGCCGCTCAGGGTCTGCTGCTCGCCCTTCTTCACGAGGGGCGCCTGCCCCTTCTTGGCCTTGGGGTCCGGCACGTTCGCGTCCGTGTCGATGTCGATGTTGCCGACCAGCTCGACGAGGTTGTTCAGATACGGGGTGTCGAGCCGCCACGTGCCCTCGACCTGGGTGCCGAGCAGGCTGTCGATGGACTCGCGGGTCCCGGTCGAACCGTCGTCGTCGACCGACTTGCCGAGCGTCGTTCCCGCACCCTCGTCGTTCGTCACGGAGAGGGAGTTGGGCAGCAGGACGGTGGTCCCGCGCTTGGTGGTGGTGTTGTTCACCAGGAGCGCCGTGGAGGTGCCGCCGCCCTTGGTGTTGTGCAGGTGGACGACGATCACGTCGCGGTTCTGCGGTCCTGCCGCCGCGGCGCCGTCGCCGGTCGCGCCGTCCGACAGGCCGGGCAGCTTGCCCGCGTACCAGAGGTAGCCGACGCCGCCCGCGATCACGAGCGCGAGCACCACGACGAGGGCGACGACCCGGGAACGCCCGCGCCGCTTGGCCTCCTCGCGCCGCTCGGTGCGACTCTCGGTGAACTTCAGCCAGTCGATGACGTCTTCGGACTCTTCGTCCGGCTCCTCGATGAAGGAGAACTGCTGGGTCTCGTACGCGGGATCGCGGCGCTCAGGCTCACGCTGGGGTTCGGCCTCCAACTCCGGCTCCGGCTCCGGCTCCGGCTGCCGCGACTGCTGCGGGATCCAGCCGGTCTGCGTCTGCTGGGGCTGATGGGCCTGCTGGTGCACCTGCTGCTGGGGCTGGTGAGGCTGCTGCTGGGGCTGGTGCGCCTGCTGCTGGTCGTACGTGCCGTGCGTGCCGTACGTCGTCGCGTACGGGTCGTAGTCGTAGCCCTGCGGCACCTGCTGCTGGTGCTGCTGCCCCTGAGACCCGTACTGGTCGTACGAAGCCGACGGCTGGGACTGCTGCGACTGCGGGGCCTGCTGCTGGGCCTGCTGGACCTGCTGATACACCGGCTGCCCATACTCGTCGTACCCGACGACCTGGTACTGATCAGCCGCGTACTCGCCCGCATACGGGTCGCCGCCCGCGTACGGGTCGTACTGTCGGTCGTTCACCGGTGCCCCTCTCGGCTCAATCGCCGCGGTACAGCTCGCGCTTGTCGATATAACGCACCACACCGTCCGGCACCAGATACCAGACGGGGTCACCCTTGGCGACCCGCGCACGGCAGTCCGTGGACGAGATGGCGAGGGCCGGGACCTCCACCAGCGAGACGCCGCCCGCCGGCAGGCCCGGGTCGGCCAGCGTATGGCCGGGCCGGGTGACTCCGATGAAGTGCGCCAGGGAGAACAGCTCTTCGGTGTAGCGCCAGGTGAGGATCTGGCCGAGGGCGTCGGCGCCCGTGATGAAGAAGAGGTCCGTGTCGGGATTGAGCGTGCGCAGATCGCGCAGCGTGTCCGTCGTGTAGGTCGGTCCGCCGCGGTCGATGTCGATGCGGCTCACCGAGAACTGCGGGTTCTCGGCCGTCGCGATGACCGTCATCAGATAGCGGTCCTCGGCCGGGGACACCGCCGTGTCGCTCTTCTGCCACGGCTGCCCGGTCGGCACGAACACCACCTCGTCGAGGTGGAACTGCGCGGCGACCTCCTGGGCCGCCACCAGGTGTCCGTGGTGGATCGGGTCGAACGTTCCGCCCATGACGCCCAGGCGGCGTTTGCCCTTGCTGGCCGGGCCGGTACCGGGACCGGTAGGCATGTCCTGCTCTCCCATGCGTGCAGACCCTACCGGCCCGGTCGACGGGCTCTGGTTCAGCCGTCCGTTCCGTGAGACCGCTCAGTGGTTGCGCTCAGCAGTTGCGCTCAGCGGTCCCGGTTGAAGCGCGTGGTGATCCACAGGAGCAGCATCAGCGCGACGAACGCGCCACCGCCGGTGACGAGAGGGCTGATGCTTGCGTGCTCGTCGACGTGCTTGCCCTCGGAGGCGAGGGTGACCAGCTGGGAGGCGGTGCTGTGGAGGCTCATCGTCGGCAGGACCTATCCGGAGGTGGGCGGGACAAAGACTTCCGGGCCATCGTATGCGGGGACACCGGCCGAGCTCACGCCGACTCAGCTGTTGTGGTCCGCGCGGTCGCCCTCTTCGCCCCCGCCGGGACGGCTCTCGCCGCCCTCCGCGGTGTCGCCGGGACGGTCCGTGCCACGTTCGGCGTCGGCCCCCTGGCGGTAGCCCCGCAGCAGGAACCAGGCCACGAGCACGCAGCCGACGACCATGACGATCAGCACGACGCGCAGCAGATTGCCCGCCCCCTGCTCCTTCGCGGCCAGGGCGGCCGCCTCCGTGACCCAGTGGTGGGCTGCGGCGCTGTGCTCCATGACGGCCATGACGGGCGACTCCATTCGCTGTGCTGCCCTGTCACGGTATCTCCGCCTAGGCTGGGTCCCACCTCGGGGGCATGACTGGACGAGCATGGGGGATGGGGCATGACCGACG
The DNA here is from genome assembly GCF_055577645.1 of Streptomyces sp. NPDC033180. Classification (NCBI taxonomy): domain Bacteria; kingdom Bacillati; phylum Actinomycetota; class Actinomycetes; order Kitasatosporales; family Streptomycetaceae; genus Streptomyces; species Streptomyces sp. NPDC033180. Next base: position 999,091 of record NZ_JBVIPU010000001.1, read on the forward strand.
ACAACGACCACGGCCGGCAGGATGGTGGCCACGAGAACGGTGGCCACGAGAACGTGCCGAGCAGGCAGCGCAGGCGCTTTCCCGGCATCTCGTCACGGGCGTACGAGCACCCGGCTGACCGTTCGGCCCTGGTGGCCCTGCGCAAGCTCACCGGCTTCGACACCGTCTTCAAGGCACTCAGCGCGCTGCTCCCCGAGCGGAGCCTGCGGCTGCTGTTCCTCTCGGACTCCGTACGGGTCTCCGACGCGCAGTTCGCGCACCTGAACACGATGCTGCGGGACGCCTGTTACATCCTGGACCTGGAGAAGGTCCCGCCGATGTACGTGAACCAGGACCCGAACCCGAACGCGATGTGCATCGGCCTCGACGAGCCGATCATCGTGGTGACCACGGGTCTCGTCGAGCTGCTCGACGAGGAGGAGATGCGGGCGGTCGTCGGCCACGAGGTGGGCCACGCGCTCTCCGGCCACTCGGTGTACCGGACGATACTGCTCTTCCTCACCAACCTCGCGCTCAAGGTCGCCTGGATCCCGCTCGGCAACGTGGCGATCATGGCGATCGTGACCGCTCTGCGCGAGTGGTTCCGCAAGTCCGAGCTGTCGGCGGACCGCGCCGGGCTCCTGGTGGGCCAGGACCTCAAGGCGTCGATGCGCGGCCTGATGAAGATCGCGGGCGGCAACCACCTGCACGAGATGAACGTGGACGCGTTCCTGGAGCAGGCCAAGGAGTACGAGGCAGGGGGCGACCTGCGCGACTCGGTTCTGAAGATCCTGAACGTACTGCCGCGTACGCACCCCTTCACCACCGTGCGCGCCGCCGAGCTGAAGAAGTGGGCGGAGACCCGCGACTACCAGCGGATCATGGACGGCCACTACCCCCGCCGCGACGAGGACAAGGACACCTCGGTGTCGGACTCCTTCCGCCAGTCCGCCTCCAGCTACGCCGACGACGTACGCCACAGCAAGGACCCGCTGATGAAGCTGGTCAACGACATCGCGGGCGGCGCGGGCGACCTGGGCGGCAAGCTGCGCGGAAAGTTCACGGGGCAGGGCGGGCAGGGCGGGCAGGGCGGGCAGGGCGGGCAGGGCGACCAGAGCAGCGGCCCCACCGAGGAGAAGTAGCCCTCAGACCGAAGGCTGGGCGGTGGCCGAGAGCGAGCCGCACAGCGCCGTGGCATCGCCCGTCGCGTACGGGTCGGTACCCGCGGGGCCGCCCGCCTTCGCCTTCTGCCCGGCGAGCAGGGGCCGCAGCTGGTTGGCGGAGTCGGCTGAGCAGGTGAGCGGGCCCGCCTGCATGTACGACACGAGCAGCTCGGCCTGCCGCATCCGCAGGTCGTCGCGGTCGAAGCGGAACTGCAGCTCACGGCGGACGGTGAACAGCGAGGCCTTGACGTGCTCCCCCTTGTCGGCAGGACGCAGCGCGTAGACGAAGGTGTGGTCCGAGGTCACCTCGAGGGTGTTCTTGTCCGTCTCGGTGGCGCGCAGTGTGCCGTGGACGCGGATGCCGGGCGAGGCGAGGGCCGTCTTCGTCGCGTCGAACCGCACCAGCCAGCCGGTGGGCGCGTGCCGCCCGTCCGCCGCCGGATGCGCGAAGCTCTCGTCGAACTGGTCGAGCTGCTGGGGGTCGAGCAGGATGCGCGCGGAGCGTACGGCGCCGCCGGTGAGGACGTCCGGGTCGAGCGAGGACTCGACGAGGTAGTCCTTGGCGGTGGTCAGCGCGGTCATCACCTGACCGTCCGAGAAGTGTGAAGTGCGCCGCGCCGCAGGGAGGTTGATGCCCGATGCGCCCACCCTGAACTGGGCGGCCGGGCTGTGCTCGTACAGGTCGGCGGGCTTCTCGGCGCCGGGCACGGGCCCCGGCGGGGCGAGCGGGATGACCGTCATCCGCAACGGCTCGGGACGCTGGGCGACCGGGTTCTGGTACGGGTGGCGTACGCCCATGTAGATCGCGGTTCCGAAGGCGACGGCGATCAGCAGGACGAGGATCACGGCCTGTTTGGAGAGGTGCTTGTGGCGCGCGGGAAGGCGGCGCACCGCATGCGTGTGATCACTCATGCGTTCCTGCGCGGAGTACTCCTGGAGCCGAGCGGCGCGGACGAACGACTCGTCGAAGACGACGGATCGGTACTCGTCCTCACCACCGGCGGGAGCGCCCTCGGGTGTCCCCTCAGGTGGTTCTCCTGGCCCGCCCATACCATCAGGGTAGGTCTCTGCGCGGTCAGGTAAACGCGCTGGTACACGACAACTTCTGACAACTTCTCACGGGACGCCGGTCGCTGCTCCTCACGGGATGCGCGGCGTCGCGGACACCGGCGGTGGGCCGTACTCCGCGGAGGCGGACGGTTCCGTGGACACCGGCGGCGGAGCCGGGTCCTGGCGGCCCGTCGCCGCGCCGCGGTAGACCGCGGTGAAGGCGAGCGCGACCATGCCGATGCCCATCAGGAGGGCGAGCATCCAGGCGACGGGGCGATGCCAGCGGTTGTGGCTCCCATAGCCGTGGCGGCCGTACCCGGCCTCGGTGAACTCCCGGTCGTACACGTCGTCGAGGTCCGCGTCGTGGCCGAACTCGCCGCTGTCGTCCGGGCCGAAGCTCTCGTCGTAGAGGTCGTCCTCGGGCGAGTCCCGGCCCGAACCTCGGGTGCGGGCCCGACGGCTCTCGGCCTCGGAGGCCTCGGCGCGCGCCTGGGCGGCGGCCAACAGCCGCTCCACCGCGGTGGGTTCATGGACCTCGGCGGCCTTGACGAAGGCCTCGTCGAAGACCACGGAGGCGAACTCTTCGTCCGCGCCCCCGCGGTCGTGGTCGTCGTCGGGCTCCCAGCCGTCAGGAAACGACGGCGTGCCCCCCACGTCCTCCGGCACCTTCCAAGCGTAGCCCCGGAAGGGGCAATCTGGGCAGACGGTACGGGAATTGGGACCGCGGGGGAATTCAGCGGGTGTGGCCGTCGCCGGTGACGATGTACTTCGTCGACGTCAGCTCGGGAAGCCCCATCGGGCCCCGGGCGTGCAGCTTCTGCGTGGAGATGCCGATCTCGGCGCCGAAGCCGAACTGGCCGCCATCCGTGAAGCGCGTGGAGGCGTTCACGGCGACCGTCGTGGAGTCCACGAGCTGGGTGAAGCGGCGCGCGGCCTGCTGCGAGGTGGTGACGATCGCCTCGGTGTGCCCGGAGGTCCACAGGCGGATGTGCTCGACGGCCTGCTCCAGGGAGTCGACGACGCCCGCCGCGATGTCGTACGAGAGGTACTCGGTCTCCCAGTCCTCCGTGGTCGCGGGCACGACGGTGGCCTTCGACCCGTCGGCGTACGGGAGCACCCGCTCGTCGGCGTGCACGGTGACCCCGGCCTCGGCCAGGGCGTCCAGGGCGCGCGGCAGGAAGGCGTCGGCGATGTCCGCGTGCACCAGGAGCGTCTCGGCGGCGTTGCAGACGCTGGGGCGCTGGGCCTTGGAGTTGATGAGGATGTCGACGGCCATGTCCAGGTCGGCCTCGGCGTCCACGTAGACGTGGCAGTTGCCGGTGCCGGTCTCGATGACCGGGACGGTGGACTCCTCGACGACGGTCTTGATCAGCGAGGCGCCACCGCGCGGGATGAGGACGTCGACGAGGCCGCGGGCGCGCATCAGCTCGCGTACGGAAGTGCGGTTCTCGCCCGGCACGAGCTGGACGGCGTCGGCGGGCAGGCCCGCTCCGTGGACGGCGTCGCGCAGCACGCGGACGAGCGCGCTGTTCGATTCGTACGCCGATGACGAGCCCCGCAGGAGCACCGCGTTGCCGGACTTCAGGCACAGGGCGGCGGCGTCCACGGTGACGTTCGGGCGGGCCTCGTAGATGATCCCGACGACGCCGAGCGGGACGCGGACCTGGCGCAGGTCGATGCCGTTCGGCAGCGTCGAGCCGCGGACGACCTCGCCGACGGGGTCGGGCAGGGCTGCCACGTCGCGCACGTCGGCGGCGATGGCGCGGACCCGCTCCGGGGTGAGCGTCAGACGGTCCACGACGGACTCGCTGGTCCCGGCCTCGCGGGCGCGGGCGGTGTCCTTGCCGTTGGCCTCGATGATCTCGGCGGTGCGCACCTCGAGGGCGTCGGCGATCGCCAGGAGCGCGTCGTCCTTGGCGGCACGCGGCAGCGGCGCGAGCGACGCGGCGGCACCACGGGCGCGGTAGGCGGCCTGGGCCACGGGCGAGAGGTTGTCGTACGGCAAGCCCGAGAACGGAGGCGTGAGGGACGTCATGCCCGCCAGCGTAATAGGGACCGGCCACGGTCCACCCGCTGTTTCAACAGCCGAGACCGCGGTGCTCACGACGGCTCGATAAACAGGACGGCTCAAAAAGGGTGCACGCCCACCGGGGTCGCCGGCAGCGGACCGTACCCCTCCGCGATCCGCTGGTGGTACGTGTCGCGGTCGATCACTTCAAGCCCCACGATCTCCCACGGCGGGAGCTGCGCGCTCTGCCGGTGCTCGCCCCAGAGCCGGAGCGCGACCGCGGCCGCGTCGTGCAGGTCGCGGGCCTCTTCCCAGTACCGGATCTCCGCGTGGTCGGGCGCATACCTGCTGGTCAGCAGAAAGGGGTGGTCGTGGGCGAGCTGTTCGAGGCCCCGCCTGACCTCCTTCAGCGGGGCTTCGCCCCCCGAGACGCTCAGGGTGACGTGCCACAGACGGGGCGCGTCCACCGGCTCGCCCTCCTGCCTCTCGTCCGTCTCGCCCGCCGCCTGCGTGTCACCGGTGTACGCCGCCCCCGCGGCGACGCTGGTCAGGGACCGCTCAGCCGGCGCGCGGGACGACGCTCCCGGGCGCACTCGTCTCACGACGGCCTCCTTTACGCAATGGTGGTGCGGATACGCAATGGTCGTGCGGAAGTGTCTGGAACAAAGTTGAGCAGGCCAAGCGCCCCCGCGGGGCGGTTTTGGGGAGTTTCACCTCGCGGGGGCCGGTCGGCGCACGGCGTTCGCGCCTGTTTTCGGCCGGGGGACGGTGGGGCCTGTGTGACTCCTGGGACGGCAGAACCGCGGACATCGGGGACGCGAACGGCTAGTCGTGCAGCAGGACCAGGTCGTCGCGGTGCACCACTTCCCGCTCGTACGCCGGTCCGAGCTCCCGCGCGAGCTCCCGCGTGGAACGGCCGAGGAGCTGCGGGAGCTCCTTGGCGTCGAAGTTCACCAGACCGCGCGCCACGGCCCGGCCTGCGGTGTCCCGCAGCTCGACCGGGTCGCCCGCGGCGAAGTCGCCCTCGACCGCCGCGATCCCGGCCGGCAACAGCGATTTGCGCCCCTCGACGACCGCGCGCACCGCCCCGTCGTCGAGCGTCAGCGCGCCCTGCGGCTCGGAGGCGTGCTGGAGCCAGAGGAGCCGGTCGCCGGAGCGGCGGCCCGTGCGGTGGAAGTACGTGCCGGTGTCGCGGCCCGCGAGGGCGTCGGCGGCGTGGCTCGCGGAGGTCAGGACCACCGGGATGCCGGCCGCCGCGGCGATCCGCGCGGCCTCGACCTTGGTGACCATGCCGCCGGTGCCGACGCCCGCTTTGCCCGCGCTGCCGATCTGGACGTGCGCCATGTCGGCGGGGCCCGTCACCTCGGAGAGCCGGGAGGTGCCGGGCTTGGCCGGGTCGCCGTCGTAGAGGCCGTCCACGTCGGAGAGCAGGACGAGGAGTTCGGCGTGGACGAGGTGGGCGACGAGGGCGGCGAGCCGGTCGTTGTCGCCGAAGCGGATCTCGTCCGTCGCCACGGTGTCGTTCTCGTTCACGACGGGCAGCGCGCCCATCGCAAGGAGCTGGTCGAAGGTGCGGGACGCGTTGCGGTGGTGGGCTCGCCGCGCCATGTCGTCGGAGGTGAGGAGCACCTGCCCGACGCGTACGCCGTAGCGCGCGAAGGAAGCGGTGTAACGGGCCATGAGAAGGCCTTGGCCGACGCTGGCGGCCGCCTGCTGCCTCGCCAGGTCCTTGGGGCGCCTGCGCAGCCCCAGCGGCGAGAGCCCGGCGGCGATGGAACCGGAGGAGACGAGCACGATCTCGCGCTCGCCGCCGCTGCGGCTTCTGGCGAGCACGTCAACGAGGGCGTCAACGCGATCGGCGTCCAGGCCCCCCGACGCGGTGGTCAGGGACGAGGACCCGACCTTGACGACCACCCTGTGGGCCTCTGCGATGCCCTGCCTTGCCCCAGCCACGTACTTCCCCAATGATCCCGAAGATCCCATTCCCTGCCGGACCAGCAATCTACGCGAACGAGCCGGTGAGGTGCCCACGCATTTCGAGGGGCGGACCGGGCAGGGTCCGAAGGCTCCCCCGAGGCGAATCCGGGCCCCGGGGTTCAGTACCTTTGCCCCTTTATCCGGTGATTGTCGTCACGGAAGATTGCTACAGAGCCACGGCACGTCATACGGTCAGTGGTCGTCTTCCCCGACTTCCCCCCATCCGATCCCCCCGATCCCCCGCCAGGAGCCCAAGCCCGTGCCCTCTGCCGGACTCGCACCCCGCCGCATCGTGCAGCTCTCCGCGCTGTTCGCGATGTTCGCGCTCTTCACGGCCCAGCTCGTCAGCGCGCTGGTCCCGTATGTACCGGTGTTCATCGCCGCGTCCGCGGCGAACCTCGCGCTCGACGTCTATCTGCAGTACAAACAGCCGGGCCTCCTCTCCCTCCTGGGCAAGATCCGCTTCGATGTCACGGTCAGGCAGCTCCTGCGCGACATGCTGATCCTGGTCGGCCTGCTGCGCATCGACGGCATCGAGCCGCTGGCCGAGCAGTCGCCGCTGACCATCTCGCTGCTCGCGTTCTACTTCCTGCACTTCGGCTGCCAGGCCACCGCCATACTGGTGCGCCGCACCCGCCAGCTGCCGATCGTCACGCGCAACATCGACACGTCCGCGCTGCACCTGACCGCGGCCCCGCCGCGGATCCTCTCGCGCCGCCAGGCCCACCGCCTGCTGACGTTCTCGATCCCCGCCACGGCAGGGCTGATGGTCACCGCGGCCACCACCGAGGCGTACTGGGGCGGCATCGGCCTGGGGATCTCCATCGCCCTGATGGGCGTCGGCGCGATCTACCTCGCCACGTGGCTGCTCCCCAAGAAGCGCGCGAAGAACGACGAGAAGGTCATGGAGTGGCTGGACAACTGGCTGGCCGACTACCAGCCGTCCGTCGCCATGTACTTCTCGGGCGGCTCCACGTCCGCGTACCAGGCGAACATGTGGCTCTCCACGCTCTCCAAGCTCGACGGCAAGCCGCTGATCGTGCTGCGTGAGCGGTTCATGGTGCAGAAGATCGACGCGACGGACGTCCCGATCATCTGCTTCCCGAAGGTCGCGACGATGTTCTCCCTGGAGACGTCGACGCTGAAGATGATGCTGCACCCGGCGAACGCCGCGAAGACCTCGCAGGTCCTTCGCATCCCCACGATCAAGCACGCCTTCATCAACCACGGCGAGAGCGACAAGCTGTCCTCCTGCAACCCGTACGCGAAGGCGTACGACGAGGTGTGGGTGGCGGGCCCCGCCGCGCGCGACCGCTACCAGGCCGCCGACGTCGGCGTCGAGGACAAGGACGTGGTCGAGGTCGGCCGCCCCCAGCTGTCCCCGATCCTGCCGTCGACGGGCGCCCCCACCGGCCCGTTCACCACCGTGCTGTACGCCCCCACCTGGGAGGGCTGGGACGGCAACCCCGGCAACACGTCGGTGACCCTCGCGGGCGAGAACATCGTCCGGCACCTCCTCGCCGACCCCGGCGTACGGCTCATCTACAAGCCGCACCCGATGACCGGCTCGCAGGACCCGCGCGCCGGCGCCGCCAACGAGCGCATCAAGGCGATGATCCGCGAGGCCGCCGCCAAGCGCTCGGGCGAGCGTCCTGGCCAGGAGGCCCTGGCCGAACTGTCGCTCCGCACCGCCGAGTTGGACCGGCTGACCTCGACCGCGTTCCGCAAGAGCGTGGACGAGATGGAGCGGATGATGCTCCAGGGCACGCCCGACGGCGACCAGCAGACGGCGGTCGCCGAGGCGACGGCGGCGTGGGAGGCGGCGTACTGGGCTTCGTTCCCGGAGTGGGAGCACCAGATCATCACCACCCCGCGCCCCGCGATCTTCTCCTGCTTCAACCAGGCGGACCTGCTGATCAGCGATGTCTCCTCGGTCGTCTCCGACTGGCTGACGAGCGAGAAGCCGTACGCGGTCGCCAACACGTCCGGCATGTCCGAGGCGGACTTCCGCGCGGGCTTCCCGACGGTGAGCGCGGCGTCGATCCTCTCCCCGACCGCCGAGGGCGTCCCCGACCTCCTGGAGGCCGTCCGCTCCCCGGAGAAGGACACCCACGCCGAGGCCCGCGCGGCCCTCAAGGAGCACCTCCTCGGCCCCTCGGACCCGCCCTCGCTGGTCCGCTTCAACGAGGCGGCCCTCGCGCTTTCGGCCAAGGCCGACGAGCGCCGACTGCGCATGGCCACCCGCATCGACGCGGAGATCCCCGGCCAGCGGGCGGCGCAGGACGCGGCGGAGGAAATGGAATCCGACCCGACGGAACCGAACCCGAACGGCGCGGAGGACTCCGTCACGGCCTGAGCCCCTTCAGGGGCGCGGGGAACTGCGCGAGAAACCACGACGCACCCGCACGGTGTACCAACAGGCGAAGGCCCCCCGGAGCAGAAGCTCCGGGGGGCCTTCGCGCAGTCCAGGGCGCCTCCGCCAGGAAGGCCTAGAACGGATCGAAGTCGTCGTACGCCTTCTCCGCCTCGTCCCGCTCCGAGTCGCGGTCCCGGCGGCGCTGGGCCGCGGGGCGGGGCGCCTCCAGGCGGTGGTCCTCGCCGCGGCGGCCGAGCATCTCCGCGCCGGCCATCACCGTGGGCTCCCAGTCGAAGACGACCGCGTTGTCCACGGGGCCGATGGCGACGCCGTCACCCGTGCGCGCGCCCGCCTTCATCAGCTCTTCCTCGACGCCGAGGCGGTTGAGCCGGTCCGCGAGGTAGCCGACGGCCTCGTCGTTGTTGAAGTCGGTCTGGCGCACCCAGCGCTCCGGCTTCTCGCCGCGCACGCGGTAGATGCCGTCGTCGCCGAGCTTGACGGTGAAGCCCGCGTCGTCCACGGCCTTGGGCCGGATGACGATGCGGGTCGCCTCCTCCTTCGGCTTCGCGGCACGCGCCGCGGCCACGACCTCGGCGAGCGCGAAGGAGAGCTCCTTGAGCCCCTTGTGCGCCACGGCCGACACCTCGAAGACGCGGTAGCCACGCGCCTCCAGGTCGGGGCGGACCAGGTCGGCGAGGTCCTGGCCGTCCGGTACGTCGATCTTGTTCAGGACGACGACACGCGGCCGGTTCTCCAGGCCGGCGCCGTACTCCCGCAGCTCGGCCTCGATGATGTCGAGGTCGGAGACGGGGTCGCGGTCGGACTCGAGGGTCGCCGTGTCCAGGACGTGCACCAGGACGCTGCACCGCTCGACGTGCCGCAGGAATTCGAGGCCAAGGCCCTTGCCCTGGCTGGCGCCCGGGATCAGACCCGGCACGTCGGCGATCGTGTAGACGGTCGAACCGGCCGTCACCACACCGAGGTTGGGGACGAGCGTCGTGAACGGGTAGTCCGCGATCTTCGGCTTGGCGGCGCTCAGGACCGAGATCAGCGAGGACTTGCCCGCGCTCGGGTAGCCCACGAGCGCGACGTCCGCGACCGTCTTGAGCTCCAGGATGACGTCGCCCGCGTCACCCGGCTCGCCGAGGAGCGCGAAGCCGGGCGCCTTGCGCCGGGCCGAGGCGAGTGCCGCGTTGCCGAGGCCGCCACGGCCGCCCTGCGACGCGACGTACGTCGTGCCCTGGCCGACCAGGTCGGCGAGGACGTTGCCGTCCTTGTCGAGGATGACGGTGCCGTCCGGTACGGGCAGGACCAGGTCCTGCCCGTCCTTGCCGGAGCGGTTGTCACCGGCGCCGGGGGCGCCGTTGGTGGCCTTGCGGTGCGGGGAGTGGTGGTAGTCGAGCAGCGTCGTGACCGACTGGTCGACGACCAGGATCACGTCACCGCCACGGCCGCCGTTGCCGCCGTCCGGACCGCCGAGCGGCTTGAACTTCTCACGGTGGACGGAGGCACAGCCGTGGCCCCCGCTACCCGCGGCGACGTGCAGCTCGACGCGGTCCACGAAGGTGGTCATGGGATGTGCCTCCAGAAACTTACGGAATGTCTATCTAGTAACACGCGAAGGGCGGACCCGCTTCCCGAAAGGGAAGTGAGGTCCGCCCTCGCAAAGAACCCGTTCTACAGAAGCCTGATTCAGGCGACCGGAACGATGTTCACGACCTTGCGGCCACGGTGGGTGCCGAACTCCACCGCGCCGGCGTCCAGCGCGAACAGAGTGTCGTCCTTGCCACGACCGACGCCCGAACCCGGGTGGAAGTGGGTGCCACGCTGGCGGACCAGGATCTCACCGGCGTTGACGGTCTGACCGCCGAAGCGCTTCACGCCGAGCCGCTGAGCATTGGAATCGCGCCCGTTCCGAGTGGACGATGCGCCCTTCTTGTGTGCCATCTTGTCTCAGTCCCTTACTTCGCAGCCGTGGGGATACCGGTGACCTTGATCGCCGTGTACTGCTGGCGGTGACCCTGGCGACGTCGGTAGCCGGTCTTGTTCTTGTAGCGAAGGATGTCGATCTTCGCGCCCTTGTGGTGGTCCACGACCTCGGCCGTGACCTTGATACCGGCAAGCACCCACGGGTCACTCGTCACGGCGTCGCCGTCGACAACGAGCAGCGTAGAGAGCTCTACGGTGTCGCCAACCTTGGCGGTGGGAAGCTTGTCAACCTCAACGATGTCGTCGACAGCAACCTTGTGCTGGCGACCACCGCTGCGCACGATGGCGTACACGGATCTCTCTCTCGCTCGGAACGGGACCCCCGCAGTCCAGCCGTCCGTCCGGATGCACGGTCGGCCTCTCCCGAGCGCCCAGGGCGCCGGAAGGGAAATCAGGTTTACAGGGGTATGACGTGCCTAGTAACACGCCGACGGTCAAGATTACGGGGCTGGGCCGGACGGGTCAAACCGGCTTCTCACCGTCCGGCGGCAGCGGCTTGACACCCTTGCACAGGTCGGTGCTGTCGGCCTTGCCCGGCCAGGCGACGCTCCCTACCCGGTCGAAGTGGCCGCGGTACGCGTCGTGCACGGAGTCGTCGTCGACCTTCACGATCGCCTCGTCGTTCTCGCGCAGCGCCGGAGCCGTGTAGTTCTGCGAGCCGGTGAAGGAGAGCTTGTTCCGCTTGCCGTCGTACATGCCGTCGATGAGCAGGTACTTCGAGTGGATGATGTAGGGCGTTGTCAGCTTGGTGCCGGGGTGCAGCGGATCCCGGTCGTCGTTGAAGCAGCGCACGGTCGGTCCGCCGGCCTTGTGCAGGGCCTCCCAGGTGCCGGGAGTGCCGCCCTGGCTCTTGGCGCTGTCGGTCTCGGCGTAGACGATGCTGACCGTGCAGCCCGCCTTCTTCAGCGAGACGAGCTTGTCGGCGATCTGCTTGCGGGTGATCTTGAAGATCGAGGCACGGATGTTGGTGTGCCTGGCCACCCCGGCCGCGTCCTTGTAGTTGCACTGCACGTTGTTCAGGACCGAGTACATGGTGTCGGTCTCGTTGACCGTGCCGGAGCGCGGGAAGAAGTACGCCTTGTAGAGGCCGTCGCTCACCGTGCGGTAGTCCCAGTTCCGCCAGTCCTTGCGGATCATGTCGGCGAAGTAGTCGGCGTACGCCTCGTACATCGTCGGGTTGTTCGGGAGCTGCAGCGCGTCGTTGTAGAACTTCGTGTGCGCGGAGGGCGTCGAGTTCGACGTCGTCTGCACGACGACGTCCCTGGCCCCCTCGACCTGCGAGAACAGCCAGAACTTGTTGTGCATGATCGACTTGCCGTACTTCGGATCACCCAGGCACGACTTGCCGGCCGGACAGAGTGTCACGAAGGACGACTTGTTCTTGTCGGTGCCGAGCGCCGCCGCGAGCGTGTTGTACGAGGTGTTCGTGGGGCGGTCGCTCCTGCTGGTCTCGTCGAGCACCATCTGCACGTGCACACCGCGGTTCCTGGCCGCCACGAGCGCGTCGACGACCGAGGCCTCCCACACGTGGTAGACCGCGACCTTGATGGTCGAACCGGGCACCGCGGCGTTCGTCAGCTCGATCAGCCGGGTCCGGATCGCGTGCTGCTGCTCCGGAGTGCCCTTCGGATCGTTGAAGAGCGGTGCCTCCACCAGCGGCGGCTCTCCGTCGGCCGCCGCCGTCCCCACGGCGCTGACGGACTGGATACCGGCCGCCGACAAAACCGTGGCCAGCGCGACGGCCTGGCGGCCGCCCTTGATCTGTTTCACGGCACGGTGACGTCCCGTGCCTTTCAGGCGACCCTGCGCCATCGTGCGTCCCCTCCCTGACACGAGCGCGCCGTCTCCCCGAACGCCACGCGCGTGTACTCCTTCACCAACCGCATGAGTTTTACAGGTACTTCACCGCGTGCCAACAGACAGGCGCCCCCGGCGTGGCCAAATCACCACACCGGGGGCACCCGGTCATCTGTACGGACGGCGAAGAACCAGGTCAGCCCTCGTCGGCCGCGGAGGCCTTGACACCGGACGGTGTCTGCTCCGCCGCGGCGGTCTTCTTCGTCGTCTTCGACGCCTTCTTGGCCGTCGTCTTCTTGGCGGCCGTCTTCTTGGCCGCGGTCTTCTTGGCGGCGGCCTTCTTCGCGGGCGCCTTCTTGGCGGCGGTCTTACGCGCCGTCTTCTTGGCCGGAGCGGCTTCCTCGGCCTCGGCCTCGGGCTTGTCCGTGCCGGTCTCCGGGGCCTCCGTGGCCTTCTCCGCCGACGGGACGACCAGGACGGCCGCCTCCTCGGACGCGGTCGGCGCGGTGGCCTTGCGGACCGCACGGCGACGCGGACGTGCCGGGGCGGCGTCCGCGACCGGCTCGGCGGCGACCGGCTCGGCGACCGGCTCCGCGATTGGCTCGGCCTTCGGCGCCTCGGCCACGATCACCTCGGCGGCCTCGGGCTCGGCGCTCCCCGCGGACTTCGGCGAACCGGCGGGCGACGTCGCCTTGCGGATCGCACGACGGCGCGTACGCCCCTTGGGAGCCGCGTCATCCACCGGCGCCTCGTGAGCGACCTCGACGACCGGGTCCTCGGCGGCGGCCGGAGTCTCGACCACGGGGGCCTCGACCACCGGAGCCTCGTCCTCGGCCGTGGCGGCCTTGCGGGACCTGGAGCGCTTCTCCGCCTTGGGGGCGGTCTCCGCCTTGGGCGCGTCGGCCTTCGGGGCGCCGGCCGGAGCCGAGGCCCGACGGGTCGCCCTGCGGCGCGAACGGCCACCGCGGGACGCCGCGGCCTCGGCCTCGGACGCGCTGCTGTACAGCTCCTCGTCCGGGACGAAATCGGGCTCCGGAAGTGCCACCGGGGCGGCTGCTTCCGCGGCGACCTCGGCCTCGGTCTCGACCTCGTCCGTGGCCTCGTGCTCATGCTCGTGCGTGTGCTCCTGGCCCTGCTCGGAGCCGCCGCGGCCGCGCTTCTTGCGCTTGCCGCCGCCACCGGCGGAGGTCGGCTGCTCCATGTGCACGATCACGCCGCGGCCGTTGCAGTGGACGCAGGTCTCGGAGAAGGACTCCAGGAGGCCCTGACCGACCCGCTTACGGGTCATCTGCACGAGACCGAGCGAGGTGACCTCGGCCACCTGGTGCTTCGTACGGTCACGGCCCAGGCATTCGAGCAGGCGGCGCAGGACCAGGTCCCGGTTGGACTCGAGCACCATGTCGATGAAGTCGATGACGACGATGCCGCCGAGGTCGCGCAGGCGCAGCTGGCGCACGATCTCCTCGGCCGCTTCGAGGTTGTTCCTCGTCACGGTCTCTTCGAGGTTGCCGCCCTGCCCGGTGAACTTGCCGGTGTTGACGTCGACGACGATCATCGCCTCGGTCTTGTCGATCACCAGCGAGCCGCCGCTGGGCAGCCAGACCTTGCGGTCGAGCGCCTTCATCAGCTGCTCGTCGATGCGGTACGTCGCGAAGACGTCGACCTCGGAGGTCCAGCGCTGCAGGCGGTCGGCCAGGTCGGGGGCGACATGGGAGACGTATCCGTGGATGGTGTCCCAGGCGTCCTCGCCGCTGACGATGACCTTCGAGAAGTCCTCGTTGAAGATGTCGCGGACGACGCGGACGGTCATGTCCGGCTCGCCGTACAGAAGGCCCGGCGCGCTCGTCGAGGCCGCCTTCGACTTCTTCTGGATGTCTTCCCACTGCTGCTGCAGACGCTCCACGTCACGGCGCAGCTCGTCCTCGCTCGCACCCTCGGCGGCGGTGCGCACGATGACGCCCGCGTCCTCGGGGACGATCTTCTTGAGGATGGTCTTCAGACGCGCGCGCTCGGTGTCGGGCAGCTTGCGGCTGATGCCGGTCATCGAGCCCTCGGGCACGTAGACCAGGTAGCGGCCGGGCAGCGAGACCTGGCTGGTGAGGCGGGCGCCCTTGTGGCCGATCGGGTCCTTCGTGACCTGCACGAGGACCGACTGGCCCGACTTCAGGGCCGACTCGATACGGCGGGGGCCGTTGGCCATCCCGAGCGCCTCGAAGTTGACCTCACCGGCGTACAGGACCGCGTTGCGGCCCTTGCCGATGTCGATGAAGGCGGCCTCCATGGACGGCAGCACGTTCTGGACCTTGCCCAGGTAGACGTTGCCGACGTAACTGGTGGCCTGTTCCTTGTTGACGTAGTGCTCGACGAGCACGTTGTCCTCGAGGACGCCGATCTGGGTGCGCTCGCCGTTCTGGCGGACGACCATCACGCGCTCGACGGCCTCACGGCGGGCCAGGAACTCGGCCTCAGTGATGATCGGCACACGGCGGCGGCCCTGCTCGCGGCCTTCGCGGCGGCGCTGCTTCTTGGCCTCCAGCCGGGTCGAGCCCTTGATGGACGTGACCTCGTCGACGCCGGTGCCGAGCTCGCGCTCTTCCTTCTTGCGCGGCTCACGGACCTTGACGACCGTACGCTCCGGGTCACCGTCCGCCGCGCTCTCGCCCTCACCGGAGTCACCGGCACGGCGGCGACGGCGACGGCGGCGACGGCTGCTGCTCGAGCCGGCGCCCGAGCCGTTGTCGTCGGAGTCGTCGTCGGCCTGCTCGGCGGTGTCTTCCGCTCCCTGCTCTGCGGCGGCGTCCGTCTCGGACTCGACGTCGGCGTCGGAGTCCTGCTGGTCACCGGAGTCGTCGGCGGACTCACCGCGGCGGCGGCGACGGCCACCACGACGGCGACGGCGGCCGTGACGCTCGCCGGAGTCGTCGGACTCGTCGTTGTCGTTGTCGTTGTCGTTGTCGTTGTCCGCGGCGGTGTCCTCGGCCTCTTCGGGCTCGGCGGGCTCCTCCACGGCCTGGGGAGCGGCCTTCGCGGGCTGCTCGGCGGCGGGCTGCTCGTCCGCGGCCCGACGGCGGCGGCGACGGCGCGGACCGGTCTCCTCCTCCACCACGGGTGCGGTGGCGACGGGCTCGGCCTCGGCCTCTTCGGCAGGCTCGTCGGCCGCTTCGGCGGCGGCAGCGGCAGCCGCGCGCTCGGGGGTCTGGAACATCGGCTCGGCGAACACCGGCGCCTGGAAGACGGCGACGGCGGGCCGCGCGGGCTTCCCGGAGTCGTCGTCGGCGTCGCCGGCGCGCGCCTTGCGGGCCCGCGTCGGGGCGGGCGCCGAGAATCCGGCGGCGGCCTTGCGGGTGGCACGGCGGGGGCGACGCCCACGGGGCGCGTCCTCCTCGGCGGACTCCGCCTCGGGGGCCTGGGTGCTCGCCACGGGCTCGGCGGCGGCCTTGGGGGCCTCGGTGGTCTCAGGTGCAGCGGTCTCGGCTGCGGGCGCGGACGAGCCGCGGGTCGCACGGCGGCGGGCACGGCGCGGGGCCGCGTCGCCGGACTCCGGCTGCGCCTCGGGCGCGGGCTCGGCGGCGACAGGCTCAGCGGCGGCGGGCTCGGCGGCCACCGGCGTCTCGGTGGGCGTCTCGGCACCCTGCGGCGCACCGGCGGGAGCCGAGGCGCGGCGGGTCGCACGGCGGCGACGCGGGGCGGGAGCGGCCTCCTCGGCGGGCTCGGCCTCGGCCGGGGCCGGGGCGGCGGCCACGGGCTCGCCGACCGGAACCTCCGCAGGCGTCTCGGTGGGCGTCTCGGCACCCTGCGGCGCACCGGCGGGAGCCGAGGCGCGGCGGGTGGCGCGGCGGCGACGCGGGGCGGGAGCGGCTTCCTCGGCCGCTGCGGGCTCCGGAGTCACGGCCTGGGCGGGCGCTTCGGCGGCGGGGGTGGCCGGTATGGCCGGAGCCGCGGCTTCGGTGGCGCCCACGGGCGGCCCCGCGGGCCGCGACGCCGCACGGCGCCTGCGGCGCGGCGGCAGGGTGTCGCTGGGGGTGTTGTTGTCCGAGCCCTCAGTGGGTTCGTTCGGCTCATGCATGCGGGCGGTTCTCCCGTCACGCTCCCGGGCGCCGCGCCTGGTCCGGTGATGTCCGCGGCCCTCGCTCAGCTACGCGGGGCCGCCATCCGGGGGCGTGGGCGCCGCACGGGAGCTCTATGTGTCTGTCTCGCCGGTTCCGTACGCCCAAATGCGGACGGCCTGGCGAAAGTCTCGGTCAGTGCGCTGCCCGACCCAGGTGGCTCCCGAGTACAAGGGCGGCGCTTCGACATTCGTCCCTACGCGGGACCTTCCGTCGCCGGCACCTTCGCGGCGGCTGCGGCGGCCCCTTGGTTCTCAAGCGGGGTCGTGGCTGCCTCGCGGTCGGGCGCGAGCGGGTCGGTCACCGTGCCGGTCTCGTCGTCAAGAAGCCCCTGCGCCAGCCTGGTCACCGCTGCGGGGACCGGCGGCGCCAGGTCGGCCACAGCTCGGAGACCGGACAGGACGTCGTCGGGTCGTACGGCAGGTGTCACGTGCCGAACAACCAGCCGCAGTATCGCACAGGGCTGGTCGGTCGGCCTATCAGCGTCGGGGCCGAGCGCCTCGTCGGCGGCGAGCGCCTCAAGGCTCACGACGGCCTCGCGGGCGTCGAAGGTCCGCATGCCGTTCTTCGCGCGGCGCTGGACCTCGACGCTCGCAGCGGCCCGGAAGGCCTCGGCGGCACGCTCCGCGTCCGCGGGCTCGACGCCGGTCAGGCGCAGCTCCCAGATGGACGCGGTGAGCCGGTCGGCGAGGCCCGAGGTGCGGGCCTCGACGGCGTCGATGATGTCGAGGCCGGTCGGCATCGACTCGTCGAGCAGCTCGCGCAGCTTGTCGGGGTCGCGCCGCGCGGTGAGCGCGATCTCCAGGTACTCGGCCTCACTGCCCGTGCCGGTGGGTGCGGCATTGGCGTACGACACCTTCGGGTGCGGAGTGAACCCCGCCGAGTACGCCATGGGCACCTCGGCACGGCGCAGCGCCCGCTCGAAGGCGCGCTGAAAGTCACGGTGGCTGGTGAACCGGAGGCGGCCGCGCTTGGTGTAGCGCAGTCGGATGCGCTGCACCGCGGGAGCGGGCGGCGGGCCTTCGGGCTGTCGCTTGCCCAGTGTTCTAGTCCTTCGTGAGTGCGGTCGTACTGCTACCTAGAGTACGTGTCCCGGGCGTGTCCGGTTCCCGCCGGGCCACCGGCACCGGCGCGGGCTCCATCGGGGCGCCCCCCACCGGGACCCGCTCCCTCGGTGCCCCGAACAGCATGCGCCGTACGTCGGCGCGGGCGTCCCGCACGCTCTGGCGGGCGGCGGCCAGTGCCTGGCGGGTGGCGCGGCCCGCGTCCTTCACCGCCCGGGCCGCGGGCCGCCAGACCCCGTCGCGCAGGGCGTGCCCGACCGGGGTGAGGACCGCGCGGTACACCCAGCGCACCGGGTCGACGAAGAGCCACCGCAGCAGCCGGCCGAGGAAGCGGCCCACGGCGAGCGAGACGTACCCGGCGATACGCCAGGCGTGTGCGAACGCGGCACCGATCTCGCGTGCGACGACCGCGATGCCCCGCCCGATGGGCGCGAGCACCCAGCGCCACAGGGCGACGGCGGGCACGACGAAGATCCAGCGCCCCAGGGCGCCGAGCACTGTCCCGACCCCCCGGGCCGTCCAGGCGATGCCCGCCCCAATTCCCTTGGCCAGCCAGGCGAGTCCGTGCCCGATGGGCGTGAGCACGGACACGTACAGCCACACGGCCGGGATCACGAACAGCACCCGCCCCAGCCACCCGAGCCCCTTCCCGACCGGCACGACCACATACCGCCACAGCCCCACCCACGGCCACACGAAAACGGCCTTGAGCAGCCACACCAGCACGACCCCGATGCCGCGCCCGGCCACCGCTGCTCCCGCCGCGATGCCCCGCGCGAGCCAGGCGACGGCGTGCCCGATGGGCGTGAGCACGGACACGTACAGCCACATGGCGGGAATCACGAACAGCACCCGCCCCAGCCACCCGAGCCCCTTCCCGACCGGCACGACCACATACCGCCACAGCCCCACCCACGGCCACACGAAAACGGCCTT
>NZ_JBVIPU010000001.1:1017612-1237849 GCF_055577645.1 Streptomyces sp. NPDC033180
CTTGAGCAGCCACACCGTGGCCTGGGTGACGCCGAGCGCGACCGGCATGATGACGTACTCGATCAGCCAGACCAGCGGCGTGACGATCAGCGTCCGTCCCAGCCACGCCAGAGCGCGCCCCACGGGCCGCAGGCCCCTGAAGTACAGGAAACGGCCGCACACGGCGAGGGCGTCCCACACCAGGCGTACCGGCACGACGAGTACGAGCACCACGATCCGCACCGGAATGCGGATCGCGACGGCGAGACAGCCCTCGGCCTGCGGTTGTGGTGCGGTGAGGGGCCGCTTTTCCAGGTCCATGCCGTCCTAGACGCGTCAGTAGTGGTGCTGGTTCGGTCGGGCGCCGGTCGGGATCCAGTACCGCAGCTTTCCGCCGCGTTCGTCCTCGAAGTCCCCGCCCGCGCCTTCGATCACCTTGCGCGAACCGGTGTTGTCGGTGTCACAGGTGACCAGGACGGAGACGAGGCCCAGCTCGCGGGCGTACGGCAGGGAGCCGATCAGCATGGCCGTGGCGTGGCCTCGGCGGCGGGCGGTGGGCCGTACGTCGTAGCCGATGTGGCCGCCGTACTCCCGCAGGAAGCGCGTGTTGATGTTGTGCCGGATGGCGAGGCGGCCGAAGTAGTCGGCGCCGTCCGCATACCAGAGGGTCGTCACGGGGACGGCGAGCGGCTCGGCGGGGTGCGTGGCGGCGCGGACCTCGGTCACGTAGCGCTCGAAGACCACCGGGTCGTGCCACTTGTCGCCGTAGTCGCGCAGGGTGCGGCCGAGTGTCGTGTCGTCGTCATCGCCGCCGCGCCCCTCGGCGCGGAACTCCTCCATCGCGGCGATGAAGGAGTGATGCACGAGGCCGGTGGGCGGGACGAGTCGAGGACCCGCTCCGGCCACCGGCCCCGGCCGCGACATCTACTTCACGACCGACAGCGGGAGGAGCTTCTTGCCGGTCGGGCCGATCTGGATCTCGGTCTGCATCTGCGGGCACACGCCGCAGTCGAAGCAGGGGGTCCAGCGGCAGTCCTCGACCTCGGTCTCGTCGAGCGAGTCCTGCCAGTCGTCCCAGAGCCAGTCCTTGTCGAGACCGGAGTCCAGGTGGTCCCAGGGCAGGACCTCCTCGTACGTGCGCTCACGCGTGGTGTACCAGTCGAGGTCCACGCCGAACTCGGGCAGCGTCTTCTCGGCGCAGGCCATCCAGCGGTCGTAGCTGAAGTGCTCGCGCCAGCCGTCGAAGCGGCCGCCGTCCTCGTACACCGCGCGGATGACGGAGCCGATGCGGCGGTCGCCGCGCGAGAGCAGGCCCTCGACGATGCCGGGCTTGCCGTCGTGGTAGCGGAAGCCGATCGAGCGGCCGTACTTCTTGTCGCCGCGGATCTTGTCGCGCAGCTTCGTGAGGCGGGCGTCCGTCTCCTCGGCAGACAGCTGCGGGGCCCACTGGAAGGGCGTGTGCGGCTTGGGCACGAAGCCGCCGATGGAGACCGTGCAGCGGATGTCGTTGCCCGCGACCTCGCGGCCCTTGGCGATGACGTTCGCCGCCATGTCCGCGATCTGCAGGACGTCCTCGTCGGTCTCGGTGGGCAGGCCGAGCATGAAGTACAGCTTCACCTGGCGCCAGCCGTTGCCGTACGCGGTCGCGACGGTGCGGATCAGGTCCTCTTCGGAGACCATCTTGTTGATGACCTTCCGCATCCGCTCGCTGCCGCCCTCGGGGGCGAAGGTCAGGCCGGAGCGGCGGCCGTTCCTCGTCAGCTCGTTCGCCAGGTCGATGTTGAAGGCGTCGACACGGGTCGAGGGCAGCGAGAGGCCGATCTTGTCTTCCTCGTACCGGTCCGCGAGGCCCTTGGCGACGTCCGCGATCTCCGTGTGGTCCGCAGAGGAGAGGGAGAGCAGTCCGACCTCTTCGAAGCCGGTCGCCTTGAGGCCCTTCTCCACCATGTCGCCGATGCCGGTGATGCTTCGCTCCCGCACGGGGCGCGTGATCATGCCGGCCTGGCAGAAGCGGCAGCCGCGGGTGCAGCCGCGGAAGATCTCCACGGACATGCGCTCGTGGACGGTCTCCGCGAGCGGCACGAGGGGCTGCTTGGGGTAGGGCCACTCGTCCAGGTCCATGACGGTGTGCTTGGACACGCGCCACGGGACACCGGACTTGTTCGGTACGACGCGGCCGATCCGCCCGTCCGGGAGGTACTCGACGTCGTAGAACCCGGGGACGTAGACGTTGCCGGTCCTGGCGAGGCGGAAGAGGACCTCCTCGCGGCCGCCGGGGCGGCCCTCGGACTTCCACTCGCGGATGATCGCCGTCATGTCGAGCACGGCCTGCTCACCGTCGCCGATGACCGCGCAGTCGATGAACTCCGCGATCGGCTCGGGGTTGAAGGCCGCGTGGCCTCCGGCGAGGACGATCGGGTCGTCGATTCCGCGGTCCTTGGACTCCAGCGGGATGCCCGCGAGGTCCAGGGCCGTGAGCATGTTCGTGTAACCGAGCTCGGTGGAGAAGCTGAGCCCGAAGACGTCGAACGCGCCGACCGGGCGGTGGCTGTCCACGGTGAACTGCGGGACCTTGTGCTCCCGCATCAGCTCTTCGAGGTCCGGCCAGACGCTGTACGTGCGCTCGGCGAGGACGCCCTCGCGCTCGTTCAGTACCTCGTAGAGGATCATGACGCCCTGGTTGGGCAGCCCGACCTCGTACGCGTCGGGGTACATGAGCGCCCAGCGGACGTCACACGCGTCCCAGTCCTTGACGGTGGAGTTGAGCTCTCCGCCGACGTACTGGATGGGCTTCTGGACGTGCGGGAGAAGCGCTTCCAGGCGTGGGAAGACGGACTCGACAGGCATCACAGCGTCTTTCGGCAGGGTTCTCATGATCTGGCAGGGGTGACCATCAAGCGTACCCCGGTACTCAGCCGCCCAATGCCGACCGCAGTTTGGGCCGGGACCCCCGGTGCCACACCGCCGGCAGCTCGTTCTCGCGCTCGACGGCCCTGGCCTCCTCCTGGCCGTACAGAAGACCCCAGGTGAAGGCGGTCTCGCCCGCCGCGTGGGCCTGGATCGCGAGGTTCCGCAGTGCGTCGCGCGCGACCACGCTGTCCTGGTGATCGCCGAGCACCTTCTGGACGGCCTTCATCCGCTTCGCGAACCGCTTGGCGGGCTTGCCGAGCGCGGGCTTGGCCGCCTCGCCCGCGTACCGGGCGCGCTTGGCGGCCTTGCGGGCGCCGTGCATCGCCACGTCGCGCTCCTCCCCGGGCGCAAGGGCGAGGGCGTGTTCGATGCGGGCCTCCAGGCGGGCGTAGTCCTTCCGGACGGCCTTGGGCAGGGCCTTGGCGGGGGACGCGGCGGCGGCCTTGCGCAGCGGGGGGTCGGCGAGCAGCGCGTCGACGGAGTCGAGGAGCTGCACGTACCGCTGCCCTTCGAGCGCGGCGACGGTCCTGCTCCGGGCGTCATCGGCGCCGACGACGTTCCAGATGCGCAGACGGGCCCGCACAGGACCGAGGAGCAGAGTCCCCGGCACGGCGTCGATCCGGTCCGTGAGCCGCTCGGCCAGGACCTCCTGGTCGCGGTCGACGCCGAGTTCACCCGCGAACCATTTCAGTTCGTCGCCGATCGGGTCGGTGACGGAGCGGTCGAGCAGCTTCCGGTACGAGCGGAAGGCGCTGCGCATGCGCCGCGTGGCGACCCGCATCTGGTGCACGGAGTCCGGCAGGTCGCGGCGGACGTCGGGGTCGAGGGCGACGAGGGCGTCGCGCTGGGTGCGGATGTAGGCGAGGACGTGGTCGGCAGCGGTGACGGGGTCAGGTTGCACGGCGGGGTCCTTCAGCTGGATGACGGTGTACCGCTCACCCTTCTGCCCCCTCCTGCCCTTGCCAGGCTTCAGCCCGCCCTCCGCGAGCCGCTGCCGGGCCGCGCTCAGTGCCGTTCCCGCCTGGGCCTTGGCCAGCTTCGACGCGGCGTCCGACCTCTCGACGCCCAGCTTCTTCAGCTTCTTCTCGATCTCGTCGAGCAGCGCGGGATCCACGTCGTCCGCAAGCTCCACCTCGATCTCGGCCCACTCGGTGGTGCCGCCGCCCTTGGTGAGCCGCTCGGCCCTGACCCGGTCGATGCTCAGCTCGGCAAGGAGCGCGCCCTTTCCGTCGAGGAGGTGGCGCAGGTCCCGCGCGGTCAACAGCCGCATGACAGGTACGAGTTCGGCGCCGCGCACCCGGGACCGCACCAGCGCGGACAGCTCGGACGGCACCGAGTCCGACAGGGGCGCCCGGATCTCGTCCCGCACACCCTGCGTGAGGGAGACCGGCAGCTTCAGGTGCCAGCCCTCGTCGTCGCCGCCCGTGCGGCGGCGCAGGGTGATCGAGTCGGTGAGCAGGAGTTGGTCGGTCGTGTCGTGATAGACGGCATCCAGTTCGACGACACCCTTGTCGACGACCTTCGCCACTGAGGCGACACCGGTCAGATCAGGCAGCTCCGCAGCTGCTTCGACGTCGTACTTCCGCTCGATCTCCCGCTTTGTCTCCGCCATGAACCGAATCTAGACGGGATCCGGGGCGCTGGGCAGTCCCCCAGACGCCCCGGAGCCGAGCCAGAAGGACCCTAGGCCGACATCGGTCGCTGCACCTTGATCGACTGGAGCAGCCCGACGGCCACCCAGACCGCGAACATCGATGACCCTCCGTACGAGACGAAGGGCAGCGGCAGACCGGCCACCGGCATGATGCCGAGCGTCATCCCGATGTTCTCGAACGACTGGAAGGCGAACCAGGCGATGATCCCGGCGGCGACGATCGTGCCGTACAGCTCGGTCGTCTCGCGCGCGATGCGGCAGGCACGCCAGAGCAGGATGCCGAGCAGCACCAGGATGAGGCCCGCGCCCACGAAGCCGAGCTCCTCGCCCGCGACGGTGAACACGAAGTCCGTCTGCTGCTCGGGCACGAACTGCCCCGTGGTCTGCGAGCCCTTGAAGAGGCCGGTGCCCGACAGGCCGCCGGAGCCGATCGCGATGCGCGCCTGGTTGGTGTTGTAGCCGACGCCCGCCGGGTCGAGCGCGGGGTTGGCGAAGGCCGCGAAACGGGCGATCTGGTAGTCGTCGAGGATGCCGAGCTGCCAGACGGCGATCGCGCCGGCCGCGCCCGTGCCGAGGAGCCCGAAGACCCAGCGGTTGGAGGCACCCGACGCGAGCAGCACGCCGAGCACGATCATCGCCATCACCATGACCGACCCGAGGTCGGGCATGAGCAGCACGATCAGTATCGGTACGGCGGCCAGGCCGAGGGCCTGCACGACCGTGCGGTGGTCGGGGTGGTCCCGGTCGCCCGCGTCCACCCGGGCCGCGAGCAGCATCGCCATGCCCAGGATGATCGTGATCTTCACGAACTCGGAGGGCTGCAGCGAGAACCCGCCGCCCAGCACGATCCAGGCATGCGCGCCGTTGATCGTCGCGCCGAGCGGGGTGAGGACGAGCAGGACGAGGAAGACGGAGATGCCGTAGAGGATCGGCACGGCCGTCCGCAGCGTCCGGTGCCCGAGCCACACTGTGCCCGCCATCAGGGCGATACCGATGCCGGTGTTCAGGAGGTGCTTGAACAGGAAGGAGTACGGGTCGTCGCCGACCAGGTCGGTGCGGTTGCGTGTCGCCGAGTAGACGAGCGCGGAGCCGATCGCCGAGAGCGCGATCGCGGAGAGCAGTATCGGCCAGTCCATCCTGCGCACCAGCGAGTCGCGGGCGAACAGGCGGGCCGAGAGCGAGGAGCGCTCGGGCCCGTAGCCCGAGACGGAGAAGCCATTGTTGCCGGCCACTAGTCGCGCCTCCCGTTCGCGGGCGCGCCCGCCAGTTCCTGCGGCGCCTCGGACGGCTTGGGGGCCTCCGGCTTGTACGGCTTGATCTTCGGGGACTTGATCGAACCGTCGGTCTCGATCTTCGGCAGGTCCTTCTGCGGCTCGGGGAGCAGGGCCTTCTTGGGGTCCTGCTTGCCCTCGTCGTCCAGGCCGTAGATGCCGTCGTAGATCTTGCGGACGGCGGGGCCCGAAGCACCGGAACCCGTACCGCCCTGGGAGATCGTCATCACGATCGAGTAGTCCTTGGTGTACGTCGCGAACCACGAGGTGGTCTGCTTGCCGTGGACCTCCGCCGTACCCGTCTTGGCGTGCATCGGGATCTTGTCCTGCGGCCAGCCGCCGAACCGCCAGGCGGCCGTTCCCTTGGTGGCGACGTCGGCGAGGGCACCGTCTATGTCGTCGCGGGTCTTCTTGTCCATGGGCAGCTTGCCGTGCGACTTCGGCGCGATCTCCTGGACCTGCTTGCCGTCGGCGCTGACGATCGCCTTGCCGACCGTGGGGTCGTACAGGGTGCCGCCGTTGGCGATGGCGGAGTAGATCGTGGCCATCTGTATCGGCGTGACGAGGGTGTCGCCCTGTCCGATGGAGTAGTTGACGGAGTCACCGGCGCGCATCTTCATGCCTTCGAGGCAGTTCTCGTACGCGATCTTCTCGACGTAGTCCCCGCCCTTCTTGCCCTGCTTGCACCAGCCGTCCTTGTTGGCCTTCCAGTAGTCCTTCTTCCACTGGCGGTCCGGGACGCGTCCGGTGACCTCGTTCGGCAGGTCGATGCCGGTCTCCTTGCCGAGGCCGAACTGGTGGGCGGTCTTGTAGAACCAGTCCTTGGCGTCCTTCTTCGGCTTGTTGCCGCCGTCCTTGGCCCACTGGTCGTGCGAGAGCTTGTAGAAGACGGTGTCGCAGGAGACCTCGAGGGCCTGGCCGAGGCTGATGCTGCCGTGGCCCTGGGACTCGAAGTTCTTGAAGACCTGGCCGCCGATGGAGTACGAGCTCGGGCAGGGGTAGCTGCCGTTGAAGTCGTAGCCCGCGTTGACCGCCGCCGCCGTCGGGATGACCTTGAAGATCGAGCCGGGGGCCGCCTGGCCCTGGATGGCGCGGTTCAGGAGCGGGTAGTTGGACGTCTTGCCGGTGAGCTGCGTGTAGTCCTTGCCGGAGATGCCGCCGACCCAGGCGTTCGGGTCGTAGGTCGGGTTGGACGCCATGGAGACGATGCGTCCGGTCTTGTTCTCCATGACGACGACGGCGCCCGCGTCCGCCTTGTAGTTCTCGTTGGTGTTCTTGTCGAACTCCTGGCGGGCCTTCTTCATCGCGTCGTTCAGCCAGTACTCGGACAGGGCCTGTACGCGCGCGTCGATGCTGGTGACGACGTTCGCGCCGGGCTGGGCCGGGTCGTCCTTGGCCTTGCCGATGACGCGGCCGAGGTTGTCGACCTCGTAGCGGGTGACGCCCGCCTTGCCGCGCAGCTGCGCGTCGTAGGTGCGTTCGAGGCCGGAGCGGCCGACCTGGTCGGAGCGCAGGAACGGCGAGTTGGTGTGCTCGGCCTTCTTGATCTCCTCGTCGGTGACGGGCGAGAGGTAGCCGAGCACCTGCGCGGTGTTGGACTTGCCGGGCGCGGCATAGCGGCGGACGGCGGTGGGCTCGGCGGTGATGCCGGGGAAGTCCTCGGCGCGCTCGCGGATCTGGAGGGCCTGCTTGGGCGAGGCCTCGTCCGTGATCGGGATCGGCTGGTAGGGCGAGCCGTTCCAGCAGGGCTGCGGGGTCTTGGAGTCGCAGAGGCGGACCTTGTCGGAGACCTCCTTGGGCGTCATGCCGAGGACGTCGGCGAGCTTGGCGAGGGCCGCCTTGCCGTCGTCCTTCATCTTCATCAGGTCCGTGCGGGACGCGGAGACGACCAGGCGGGTCTCGTTGTCGGCGATCGGCACGCCGCGGGCGTCGAGGATCGAGCCGCGTACGGCGGGGTCGACGACCTGCTGGACGTGGTTGCCGGAGGCTTCCTCCGCGTACTCCTCGCCGTTGCGGATCTGGAGGTACCAGAGGCGGCCGCCGAGGGTGAGGAGGAGGGAGAGCACGAGGATCTGGATGACGATGAGACGGATCTGGACCCGTGGGGTCCGTCCGGTCTCGGGGATGTTGGTCACTGCTGTTGCTCCCCCTCTCAGTGTGTGTACGAGTAGTACGTGTACACGACCGAGCTGTGTGCCCTGCCGGTCGTGTACGGGGTCAACTGCGCTGCGGTCACAGGCGCTTGACCCCCTTGATGCGTCCGGCGCGCGCGACACGGGCCTTGGCCGCCTTCATCCGCAGGCCGCCGCGCTGGTTGCCGATGCGCAGGCCGGTGCCGGAGGAGAGCCAGCCGGACGCGACGTCCGTGGCGGCCTTGTTGGCGGGTGAGGTCTCCCCCAGTGGGTCGTTCTCGGCTCTGCGGGCGAGCGCGATGATCAGCGGCACCGTGAACGGCGCGAGCAGCAGGTCGTACAGGGCGGCCGTGAAGAGGAGCTTGACCATGCCCACGTGGCGGGCCGCGGTGTCGCCGACGAGGGCGCCCACGCCCGCGTAGAGCAGGGTCGATCCGATGGCTGCCCCCACGACCACGACGAGCGGCGCGGTGGCCGACCTGAGCCGTCCGGTCTCCGGCTTGGCCAGGCCCGCGAGGTAGCCGACGACGCACAGGACCAGGGCGTACCGCCCGGCCGCGTGGTCGGCCGGCGGCGCCAGATCCGCGAGGAGTCCGGCGCCGAAGCCGATGAGGGCGCCGCCCACATGGCCGTAGACCAGGGCGAGGCCGAGCACCGTGAGCAGCACCAGGTCCGGGACCGCGCCCGGCAACTGCAGCCGGGCAAGGACGCTGACCTGGATGACCAGGGCGACGACGATCAGGGTGGAGGAGAGCAGGATTCGGTTGAAGCGCATGGGTCCGGGGCTCCTACTGCTCGTTGCCGTTGTCGGCGCCGTCGGCCGGGGGCTGTCCTGACGGGGTGGCCGTGACGGTCACCGTCGGGGTCGGCTTCGGCTTGGCGGGCTTCTTCGGCAGGACCGTGTCGCGCGGGTCCTCGCGGGGCGCTTCTACGACGACTCCGACGATGTCCAGCTTGGTGAAGCCGACGTACGGCTTGATGAAGATGTTGCGCGTCAGGTCACCGCCCGACGGGTCGACGCGGACCACCTCACCGACCGGTACGCCCGGCACGAACGGCTTGTCCTTCTGCGATCCGAAGGTGACCAGGCGGTCACCCTTCTTGATCTCCGCCTTGCCGTTGAGCATCTGTACCGACAACGGGCGGTCGCCCTGTCCGGTGGCGAAGCCGAGCTCGTCGGTCTTCTCCATGCGGGTGCCGACGGTGAAGTCGGGGTCGTTGGCGAGCAGGACGGTCGCGGTGCTCGGGCCGACCGTGGTGACGCGGCCGACCAGGCCGTCGCCGTTCAGGACGGTCATGTCCCGCTTGAGCCCGTCGTTGGCACCGGCGTCGATGGTGACGGTCCAGGAGAAGCCCTGGGCCGCTCCTATGCCGATGACTTCGGCGCCCTTGATGCCGTACTGACCGGCACCGGCACTCTTGAGCATGCTGTCCAGCTGTCTGACGCGACTGCGGTTGCGGTCGTCGCTGCCGAGCTTCGCCTTCAACGCGGCGTTCTGCCGCGTGAGTTCTGCGATCCGGTCATGCCGGTCACCGGAGTCCCGTACCGCGCCGATGGCGTTGCCGATCGGGTCGACGGCGGACGACACGCCGTTCTCGACCGGGCCGAAGACCGTGGCGGCGGCCTGGCGGGCACCGTCGACCGGCGAGTCCTCGCCACCACGGATGTCCACCGTGATCAAAGCGAACGCGATGGCGATCAGCAGCACCAGGAGCAGCCGGCTCTCTCGTGTGTCCCTCACGTGCGGCGGCCGTGCCTTCCTCAGTTGGAAATCCTTGGAATTCTGAGCAACTGTGCGTATGTAGGAGCAAATCTAAACAATCCGATTCCGCGGCGTCTGCGGACGCCGCGGAATTGTTATGCCTTGCCCATGTTTTGCCTTGCCTCTATATCAACGATCCGCCGCACGAGGTGACAGGCACTCGTACGGCGGACACCCTTTCAGCGGGTTCGCGCCACCCTCAACGGCGCGGCGATGCGTCGAGCACTTGCTGGAGCGCCTCGAACTCCTCGACGCACTTGCCGGAACCGAGCGCCACGCTGTCCAGCGGGTCCTCGGCGATGTGGATCGGCATGCCCGTCTCACGGCGGAGACGCTCATCGAGGCCACGCAGCAGGGCGCCGCCTCCTGTGAGAACGATGCCGCGGTCCATCACGTCACCGGAAAGCTCCGGCGGGCACTTGTCCAGGGTCGTCTTGACCGCGTCGACGATCGCGTTCACCGGCTCCTCGATGGCCTTGCGGACCTCGGCGGCGGAGATGACGACGGTCTTGGGCAGCCCGGAGACCAGGTCCCGGCCGCGGATCTCGGTGTGCTCGTCGGCGTCCATGTCGTACGCCGAACCGATGGTGATCTTGATCTGCTCGGCCGTGCGCTCACCGAGGAGGAGGGAGTACTCCTTCTTGATGTGCTGGATGATCGCGTTGTCCAGCTCGTCGCCCGCGACGCGGATCGACTGTGCCGTGACGATTCCGCCGAGCGAGATGACGGCGACCTCGGTGGTGCCGCCGCCGATGTCGACCACCATGTTGCCGGTGGCCTCGTGGACCGGCAGGCCGGAACCGATGGCCGCGGCCATGGGCTCCTCGATGATGTGCACCTGGCGGGCGCCGGCCTGCGAGGAGGCCTCGATGACGGCGCGGCGCTCGACTCCGGTGATGCCGGAGGGCACACAGACGACGACCCGCGGGCGGGCGAGGTAGCGCCGCTTGTGGATCTTCAGGATGAAGTAGCGGAGCATCCGCTCGGTGATCTCGAAGTCGGCGATGACGCCGTCCTTCAGCGGGCGCACGGCAACGATGTTGCCCGGCGTGCGACCGATCATCTTCTTGGCTTCGGCGCCGACAGCGAGGATGCCACCGGTGTTGGTGTTGATCGCGACGACGGACGGTTCGTTGAGAACGATCCCGCGACCCCTGACGTACACCAGCGTGTTGGCGGTCCCGAGGTCGACAGCCATGTCACGGCCGATGAACGACATGTTGTTCCCCATGAGGATGCGTCTGGCCTTCCCTGGAGCTTCTGATGGCTTTTTAGGTAGGCGAGGTGGGTGCTGTGTGGCGTGGAGGCTTCCATCGTAGTCTCGCCTGCACGAACACGGCGCTAGGGTCTTCGCCATTGTCAGCAGATGATGCGCCGCCTCGCTCTTGGAGACGTGCCATCGGAGGCACGGGTTCCCCCAATTGGGGCGCATATGCCAAGGGGCGGCCGGTTTTCTCGGCCACCCCTGGTCAGGGCCGTGCCCCGCTGACTGGGCGTCAGAAGTCTTTACGGAACTCTTTACCTGTATCCCTCAGGTGTCCGTCAGGCGAGACGCGCCCGGCGTCAGACGACACCCGGGAAGAAGATCTTCAGCTCGCGCTCGGCGGACTCCTCGGAGTCCGACGCGTGGATGAGGTTCTCCCGGACGATGCTGCCGAAGTCGCCGCGGATGGAGCCGGGCGCGGCGGCGATCGGGTCGGTCGGACCCGCGAGGGCGCGCACGCCCTCGATGACGCGCTCACCCTCGACGACGAGCGCGACGACCGGACCCGAGGACATGAAGTCGACCAGCGGCTCGTAGAAGGGCTTGCCCTTGTGCTCGCCGTAGTGCTGCTCCAGCGTCTCCTGGTCGAGCGAGCGCAGTTCGAGCGCGGAGATCGTCCAGCCCGCCTTGCGCTCGATGCGGCCGATGATCTCGCCGATCAGGCCACGACGGACGGTGTCGGGCTTGAGCAGGACGAGAGTGCGCTGGGTCATGTGCGGCTCCAAGCAGTTTTTCTACGAGCGTGTGGGTTGCCCGGCAGGATACCGGCACCCACTACACCGCGTTACCTCCGGCCCCGGCCCCGGCCCTGATCCGCCGGGCAGGGGCTAGGCCTGGGCCTCGGCCTGTGCGGCGAACCTGGCCTTCGCCTCGTCGATCTTCTGGCCGAAGTGGATCGAGGCCCACCACAGCGCGGCGAACACCGCGCCCATGAAGAACATGATCGGCACGACGAAGCCGCTCGCGATGAGCGCGATCTGCAGCGCCCAGCCCAGCTGCACCCCGCCGGGCCTGGTGATCATCCCGCACAGCAGGACGCAGAACAGCATCGCGATGCCGCAGACCGTCCAGACCGTGCCCATCGTCAGATCCGGGTCCTTCATGGCGACCAGACCGGCGAAGCCGATGACGAAGAACTCGCCGATCAGCGTCGAAGCGCAGAGCGTACGCACAGGAGTCAGCCCCTCCCCAGGAGCAGTCGGGCCTCGCCGACCGTGATGACGGAGCCGGTGACCAGGACGCCACCGCCCGCGTACTCGCCCTCTTCCTCGGCGAGGGTGATCGCGGCCTCGAGCGCGTCCGGCAGACGCGGCTCGACCTGGACGCGGTCGTCGCCGAAGACCTCGACGGCGAGGCCGGCCAGCGTGTCGGCGTCCATCGCGCGGTAGCTGGAGTTCTGGGTGATGACGACCTCGGCGAAGATCGGCTCGAAGGCTTCGAGCAGCCCCTTCATGTCCTTGCCGTCGCTCGCCCCGACCACGCCGATCAGCCTGCTGAAGTCGAAGACCTCGCTGATCGCCTCGGCGGTGGCGCGGGCGCCCGCCGGATTGTGCGCGGCGTCCAGGACGACGGTCGGCGAGGTGCGCACGACCTCCAGGCGGCCCGGCGACGAGACCGAGGCGAACGCCTTGCGGATGGTGTCGATGTCGAGGACGCGCGCGTGCTGCGAGCCGATGCCGAAGAACGCCTCCACCGCGGCGAGCGCGACGGCGGCGTTGTGCGCCTGGTAGGCGCCGTGCAGGGGCAGGAAGATCTCCTCGTACTCACCGCCGAGGCCGCGCAGGGTCAGGAGCTGGCCGCCGACCGCCACCGTGCGGGAGACGATGCCGAACTCCAGGCCCTCGCGGGCCACCGTCGCGTCGACCTCCACGGCCTTCTTCAGAAGCACCTGCGCCGCGTCCACCGGCTGCTGGGCGAGGATCACCGTCGCGTCCGGCTTGACGATGCCGGCCTTCTCGGCGGCGATCTCGCCCGGCGTGTTGCCCAGGCGGTCGGTGTGGTCCAGGTCGATGGGCGTGACGACCGCGACCGAGCCGTCGATCACGTTTGTCGCGTCCCAGCTGCCGCCCATGCCGACCTCGACGACGGCGACGTCCACGGGGGCGTCCGCGAAGGCCGCGTACGCCATGCCGGTGAGCACCTCGAAGAAGGAGAGCCTGTACTCCTGTTGGGCGTCGACCATCTCGACGTACGGCTTGATGTCGTTGTACGTCTCCACGAAGCGCTCGGCCTCGATGGGGGCGCCGTCCAGGCTGATCCGCTCGGTGATCGACTGGACGTGCGGCGAGGTGTAGCGCCCCGTGCGCAGCTCGAAGGCGCTGAACAGGGCCTCGATCATGCGGGCCGTGGACGTCTTGCCGTTCGTGCCGGTGATGTGGATCGAGGGGTACGCGCGCTGGGGCTCGCCCAGGACGTCCATCAGCGCGGCGATCCGGCTGACGGAGGGCTCCAGCTTCGTCTCTCCCCAGCGGCTCGCGAGCTCGGTCTCGACCTCGCGCAGCGCCTTGTCGATCTCCGGGTCGGTGGGGCGGGAGGGGATGTCGCCCTGGGGCGGGCCCGCCTGGGTGCGCAGGGTGCGGCTGCCCGCCTCGATCACGGCGAGGTCGGGGTCGCGGTCGGTCTCGGCTTCGACGATCTCTTCGAAACGGTCGTCGCTGTCGTCACGGTCGTCGTGGTCGGGGTGGTCGCTGTCAGGCGGGGGGAGGTCACTCACGTACGCCAGTCTACGGACGGGGTGTGACAGCCGCCGTCGGGACCTGCTCGGGCCCGCTCGGGACTTTGGTCCCGTCCGATTCAGGACCTTGGTCCCTCCGGTCCGGTCCATCGACGGGCAAACTTGGCGATCATGGACATAGGTATCGACCTCGGCACAGCGAACACCCTTCTCTACGTCCGCGGCCAGGGGATCGTGCTCAACGAGCCGTCCGTGGTCGCCATCAAGGAAGGCGCGCGGACCGCCCTCGCCGTCGGTACGGAGGCCAAGGAGACGATCGGCCGTACTCCGGGATCCATCACCGCGATCCGCCCCCTGAAGGGCGGCGTGATCAGTGACTACGAAGCCGCCGAGGAGATGATCCGGCACTTCGTGCGCAAGGCGGTGCCGGGGCGCCGTCCCCGTATCCGGATGGTGGTGTGCGTGCCGAGCGGCGTCACGCAGGTCGAGCGCCGGGCCATCGTGCACGCGGCGCAGCGGGCGGGGGCGCGCGCCGTGCATCTGGTGGAGGAGCCGATGGCCGCGGCGATCGGGGCGGGGCTTCCGGTGGCGGAGCCGCAGGGCTCGATGGTGGTCGACATCGGCGGCGGTACGACCGAGGTCGCGGTCATCTCCCTCGGGGGGATCGTCACGGCACAGTCGCTGCGGGTGGGCGGGGACCGCCTGGACGAGGCGATCACGAACTACGTGCGCAAGGAGCACGGGTTGCTGATCGGCGAGCGGACCGCCGAGGACATCAAGGTCGCGGTCGGCTCGGCGTGGCCGGTGCCGGGGGACGACGCGCTGGAGTCCCGGACGTTCACGGTGCGGGGGCGGGAGAAGGTGCGGGGGCTGCCGAAGACGGTGGAGCTGACGGTGCGTGAGGTGCGGGCGGCGCTCGACGAGCCGGTGGAGGCGGTGATCTCCGCGGTGCGGACGACGCTGGAGGAGTGCCCACCGGAGCTCTCCGGCGACGTCATGGAACACGGCATCATCCTGACGGGCGGCGGCGCGCTGCTGCCGGGGCTCGACCTGCGCATGGCTTCGGAGACCGGGATCCCGGTGTTCGTGGCGGAGGATCCGCTGGACAGTGTGGCGATGGGGTGCGGGAAGTGCGTGGAGGACTTCGACGGGCTTGAGCGGGTGATGTCTGCGGCGTAGGGCTTTGACGGTGCGGTGCTGGTCCGTGCGTGGGTGCGGGGTAACGGGTGGGTGGGCGGGAAAGCCTTTCGGTGAGACCGCTGTCGGGAGCGGTGAACGCGGCGTCCACCCCGCCGCAGGCGGCCCTCAGGCCAAGTCCCCCGCGGGCAGCGTCGCCAGGACCGTGTAGAGCCCCCCGCAGGGGCCCGCCGAGAAGTCGCCGCCCACCGTGTGGACCCGCTCGGCCATCCCCGCGGTGCCGGTCCCGGCGGAGACGGGGGACGCGGCGGAGCCGGCCGCGGGCAGGGCGTTGCGGACGTTCACGCGCAGGTGCCCGTCGGCCACCTGCACCCGTACGTCCACCCGCTCCCCCGGCGCGTGCTTCGCCGCGTTCGTCAGACACTCCTGCACCACCCGATGCACCGCGGCCTGCCGGATCGGCGAGAGGCGGTAGGCCGAGCCGTCGATCAGGAGATCGACCGGCGTGCCCGCGCGCTCACTGCGCTCGGCAAGGCCCGGCAGGGCGTCGAGTCCCGGCGTCGGAGCCCCGTCCACGCCGCGCCGCACGATGATCTCGTTCAGCATCCGGTGCGCCGACCGCGCCGTCTCGGAGAGTTCCTCGAAGCCGTCCTCGAAGGCCCCGCCCGTCGCCCGGCGGGCAAGGACCTGCGAGCGCACGCTCAGCAGCGTCAGCTCACGGCCGACGAAGTCGTGCACGTCCCGTGCGATACGGGCCCGCTCCCGCTGGACCGCGTGCAACGCGTCCGTCTCGGCCCGCTGGGCCTGAAGCGCCCGCACCAGGTCCTGACGGTTGGCCGCCACGCCGACCCCCGCGGCGAGCACACCGATCGGCACGACCAGGCTGAGGAAGGAGCTCAGGCTGTCCCCGCGGTGCACCGGCCAGCCGGGCAGAGTGAACATCACGTACGCGAAAGCCACATAGCCGAGCACACCGAACGTACCGGCGAGACGGCCGCGGTATCTGCCGAGGGAGTACAGGGCGAACTGGGCGAGGGTCAGCTCGTGCAGCCAGCCGACGAGCGCGAGGGCCACCGCGTACGTCACCCAGGGAGCGCGGCGGCGCAGCAGCAGGGACGCGGCGCCGAAGGTGAGGACCAGGGCCGCGAGCGGGCCGTTGAGGGAGTTGTCCGCCTCGGCGAGTCCGGGGATGTCCAGACTCATCAGGGCCAGGCAGCTCAGGGCGGTGACAGCGTCCTGCACCCGGGGCGCACGCGCCCAGCGCCCGCCGAGACGACGGCCCGCGGCCGCCGCCTCGCGGATCGCCTGGGCGACGGGCCGGTCGTGCATGTCCACCATCATCCAAGGCCTTTCTGCCCGAATCATCAGACTTATGACCTTTATTTCGTGAAGTGTGACACGTCGGCGTGGCGGTCCCGCAAAGGCCGGCCCCGGGGGTCAAATCAGACCATGTGGTATGCCCAGAACCCCGGCCGACGGACCCGCCAGCTCCTCGGCGACGGCGCGGTCCTGCTCTGGACCGCGCTGTGGAGCGCCGCCGCCGTCGTCGCCTACCGGCTGGCCCTTCTGCTCACCCGCCCCGCCCAGGAGGCACCGCCCCCACCCATCGGCGACCCCTCACGCCTGCCCCTGGTCGGTGATCGCGTCGACTCCGCGCTGCGGGCCGCCGCGGACGTCGCCGGTGCCGGGGACCCGGTGACCGTGCGCGCCGCGGTGATCGTCGGCGCCGTCATCGTCTTCCTCGTACCCGTCGGTCTCCTGCTCAGCAGCTGGCTCCCCCGCCGCCTGCGCTGGATCCGGCAGGCAGCCGCCGCCCACGAGCTCGCCGCCAGCGACGACGGCCGCGAACTGCTCGCCCTGCGCGCCCTGCTGCGGCCCCTGGACGAGGTCGCGCGGACCGCGTACGAACTCCCCGACGCCACCGCCGGCAGCCTCGCCGAGGGCTGGCGCGGCGGCGACCCCGTCATCATCGACGCGCTCGCCGAGGCGGAGCTGGTGCGCCTCGGGCTGCACATCCCCGAGCAGGTGTACATCCCCGTACAGGAGACGGGACACGAACAGATGGGTCACGACCAGACGGGCCACGAGAACGGGACAGGGCCCATGGAACCGCGCGGTTCCATGGGCCCTGTCACCACCGCCTGACTAGGCCTGCGGCAGGCCGTCCAGCTGGGCCTGCAGCCGGCTGATGTCGGCGTCCGCCTTGGTGAGGCGGCCGCGGATCTTGTCGACCACGTTGTCCGGCGCCTTCGCCAGGAACGCTTCGTTGCCGAGCTTCGCCGTGGCCTGCGCCTTCTCCTTCTCGGCCGCGGCGAGGTCCTTGGCGAGGCGCTTGCGCTCCGCCGCGACGTCGATCGTGCCCGACAGGTCGAGCGCGACCGTGGCGCCCGAGACCGGCAGCGTCGCGGTGGCCGCGAAGCCGTCGCCCTCCGGCAGGAGGCGCAGGAGCTGACGGATGGCCGCCTCGTGCGGGGCGAGTGCCGTGCCGTCCAGGGTGAGCCTGGCCGGGACCTTCTGGCCCGGCTGCAGACCCTGGTCGGCACGGAAGCGGCGGACCTCGGTGATGACCTGCTGGAGCGTCTCGATCTCCTGCTCGGCCGCGGAGTCACGGAAGCCGCTGTCGAACGGCCACTCGGCGATCACGAGGGACTCGCGGCCGGTGAGGGTCGTCCAGAGCGTCTCCGTCACGAACGGGACGATCGGGTGCAGGAGGCGCAGGGTGACGTCCAGGACCTCGCCCAGGACGCGGCCCGAGACCTTCGCCGCCTCGCCGCCGCCCATGAACGTGGTCTTGGACAGCTCGACGTACCAGTCGAAGACCTCGTCCCACGCGAAGTGGAAGAGGGCGTCCGACAGCTTGGCGAACTGGTAGTCGTCGTAGAGCGCGTCGACCTCGGCGACCGTCGCGTTCAGCCGGGACAGGATCCAGCGGTCCGTCGCCGAAAGCTGCTCCGCGGGCGGCAGTTCGCCCTCGATCGTGGCGCCGTTCATCAGCGCGAAGCGCGTGGCGTTCCAGATCTTGTTGGCGAAGTTCCGCGAGCCCTGGACCCAGTCCTCGCCGATCGGCACGTCGACGCCGGGGTTGGCGCCGCGGGCGAGCGTGAAGCGGACGGCGTCCGAGCCGTACTTGTCCATCCAGTCCAGCGGGTTGACCGCGTTGCCGAAGGACTTCGACATCTTCTTGCCGAACTGGTCGCGGACCATGCCGTGCAGCACGATCGTGTGGAACGGCGGGGTGCCGTCCATCGCGTACAGACCGAACATCATCATCCGGGCGACCCAGAAGAAGAGGATGTCGTAGCCGGTGACCAGGACGGAGTTCGGATAGAACTTCGCCAGGCTCTCGGTCTCCTCGGGCCAGCCGAGCGTGGAGAACGGCCACAGGCCGGACGAGAACCACGTGTCGAGGACGTCGCTGTCCTGGGTCCAGCCCTCACCCGTGGGCACCTCGTCGTCGGGCCCGACGCAGACGACCTCGCCCTTCGGCCCGTACCAGACCGGGATCCGGTGGCCCCACCACAGCTGGCGCGAGATGCACCAGTCGTGGAGGTTGTCGACCCAGTCGAAGTAGCGCTTCTCCATCTCCTGCGGGTGGATCTTGACCTTGCCGTCGCGGACCGCGTCGCCTGCGGCCTTCGCGAGCGGGCCGACCTTGACCCACCACTGCATCGACAGGCGCGGCTCGATGGTGGTCTTGCAGCGCGAGCAGTGGCCGACCGAGTGCGTGTACGGGCGCTTCTCGGCGACGATGCGGCCCTCGGCGCGCAGGGCGCCGACGATGGCGGAGCGGGCCTCGAGCCGGTCCAGGCCCTGGAAGGGGCCGGGGACCGTGATGACCGCGTGCTCGTCCATGACCGCGATGTTCGGCAGGTCGTGGCGCTGGCCGATCTCGAAGTCGTTCGGGTCGTGCGCCGGGGTCACCTTGACGCAGCCCGTGCCGAACTCGGGGTCGACGTGCTCGTCCGCGACAACGGGGATCGAGCGGTCGGTCAGGGGCAGCTTGATCAGCTTGCCGACGAGGTGCTTGTACCGCTCGTCGTCGGGGTGGACGGCGATGGCGGTGTCACCGAGCATCGTCTCGGCGCGGGTGGTGGCGACGACCAGGGTCTCGTCCCCGTCGCCGTACTTCAGCGAGACGAGCTCGCCGTCGTCGTCCTGGTACTCGACCTCGATGTCGGAGATCGCGGTCAGGCAGCGCGGGCACCAGTTGATGATGCGCTCGGCGCGGTAGATCAGCTCGTCGTCGTAGAGCTTCTTGAAGATGGTCTGGACGGACTGGGAGAGGCCCTCGTCCATCGTGAACCGCTCACGCGACCAGTCGACGCCGTCGCCGAGGCGGCGCATCTGCCCGGAGATCTGCCCGCCGGACTCACCCTTCCACTGCCAGACGCGCTCGATGAACTCCTCGCGCCCCAGGTCGTGGCGGGACTTGCCCTCCTTGGCGAGCTCGCGCTCCACGACGTTCTGCGTGGCGATGCCCGCGTGGTCCATGCCCGGCTGCCACAGCGTCTCGAAGCCCTGCATGCGCTTGCGGCGCGTGAGGGCGTCGATGAGCGTGTGCTCGAAGGCGTGGCCCAGGTGCAGGGAGCCGGTGACGTTCGGCGGCGGGATGACGACGGTGTACGGGGGCTTCTCGCTCGCCGCGTCGGCGGAGAAGTAGCCGCGTTCCACCCAGCGCTCGTACAGCGTCCCCTCTACCTCGGCCGGCGCGTACTGGGTCGGCAGTTCGGTGATGGGCGCTGAATTCTGCTGCTGAGTGTTCTCGGTCACCGGGCCAGTTTAGAGGTGTCACAGACCCGTCCCGAAACCGGATTCTTGAGTAACGGTTGCGGCCCCGAGTCACATGGGGGCGGCGCCTTCGTACAGGATGTCAGGAACACATAAGCGTTCGGAGGGGAACCCACGCAATGAGCTACAACCAGCCTGGCCCGTACGGCGGGCAGCAGCCCCAGCAGCCCGGTCCCTACGGGCAGCAGCCGGGTCAGCCTGGCCCCTACGGCCAGCAGCCGCAGGCGCCCCAGCCCGGCTACGGCTACCCCCAGCAGGCGCCGCAGGGTGTCCCCCCGCAGCAGGGCGGCTACAGCCAGCCGCAGCAGCCGGGTCCGTACGACCACAACCAACAGGGCCCCTACGGGCAGGTCCCGCCGCCCCCGCCCGCGGGTGGCGGCAGCGGCAAGAAGACCGGGCTCATCATCGGCGCGGTCGTCGCGCTCGTCGCCATCGGCGGCGGCGTCTGGTGGTTCACGGCGGGCAAGGACGACAGCTCTTCGTCGGCGGGCAACTCGGCGGTGGCGGACGACGGCAAGCACAAGCTGGTGACGCCCGAGACGGTCCTCTCCGAATACAAGAAGCAGGCCTCCACCGACGGCGGCTTCAGCGACGACGACATGGAGCGGGCCGAGAAGGACGGCGTCAAGGACGGCAAGCCCGTGGACGCCGAGTACCAGTCGGGCGACAAGAGCAACCCGTTGGCGCAGAAGATGATCAAGTTCATGGGCGTCTACGGCGAGATCGACAACCCGACCAAGGTCGTCGACGGCATGTTCGACAAGATGAAGGAGGAGTCGAACAAGGAGGGCGCCTCCACCTCCACCGGCAAGCTGATCGGCAGCCCGAAGAACTTCGACGCCGACGGCGCGGTCATCAAGTGCCAGGAGACGGAGATCAAGGGTGGCGGCTCCGGACCCAAGTCGATCCGCATGCCGGTCTGCATCTGGGGCGACAACAGCACCCTCGGCATCACGATCCCGGTCGACATGGCGAGCGCCATGACCGGAAAGAGCGCCTCGCTGGAAGACGCCGCGGACACCACGACGAAGCTCCGCAAGGAAGTTCGCGTCAAGGCCTGATGCCCTGACGGCACAACTGCGCGCACAGCAGCCCCGGTCGCTTCGGCCGGGGCTGCTTCCGTCAGGATGTCGGCATCACATAAGCGCACTCACGGGGGAACCCACGTCATGAGCTACAACCAGCCAGGCCCGTACGGCCAGCAGCCTCAGCAGCCCGGACCGTACGGCCAGCAGCCGCAGGCCCCGCAGCCCGGCTACGGCTACCCCCCGCAGCCCCCGCAGGGCGTGCCGCCGCAGCAGCCGGGCCCGTACGGCCAGCAGCCGCAGGCCCCTTACGGCCAGCAGGCTCCCTACGGGCAGGTCCCGCCGCCTCCGCCCCAGGGCGGCGGGAAGAAGGCCGGCGTCATCATCGCCGCCGTGGTCGCGGTCGTGGCGGTCGCCGTGGGTGGCTACTTCGT
This sequence comes from Streptomyces sp. NPDC033180, assembly GCF_055577645.1. Taxonomy (NCBI): domain Bacteria; kingdom Bacillati; phylum Actinomycetota; class Actinomycetes; order Kitasatosporales; family Streptomycetaceae; genus Streptomyces; species Streptomyces sp. NPDC033180. The sequence goes on from NZ_JBVIPU010000001.1 coordinate 1,038,644, forward strand.
CTTCGCGGGCGGTGACGACGACAAGGGCAAGGGTGGCGGCTCCTCGGACGTGGCGGGTGGTGGCGACGACGCGGGTGGCATCAAGGACGACGGTCCGCACAAGCTGATCACTCCGGCGGTGGTCCTCTCCGAGTACAAGAAGGGCGAGGAGGGCGCCGCCGAGAGCGGCATGAGCTCCAGTGACGTCGAGAAGGCCGAGGAGCACGGCGTGAAGAACGCCGAGGACGTCGCGGGGCAGTACCAGGCGGGCGACAAGGACAACCCGCTCTCGCAGAAGATCCTGCAGTTCAACGGCGTCTACGGCGACATAGCGGACCCGGAGAAGGTCGTCGACGCGATGTTCGGCGAGGCGGAGAAGAACGCCCAGGAAGGCGGCAGCGGAAGCACCGGCGAGAAGATGACGCTGGTCGGTAGCCCCAAGTCGTACAGCCCCGCCGGGCTCGACGGTGCGGTGCTCAAGTGCCAGGAGATGAAGCTCGACTTGGGCTCGTCCGGGACCGGCAGCACCTCGGGCCCCAGCGAGATGTCGATGGCCACCTGCATCTGGGGTGACCAGAGCACGCTCGGCATCGTGATCACTACGGATGTGGCGAACGCGATGGCCGGCAAGAGCGCCGACCTCGACGAGGCCGCGGACAAGACGGCCAAGTTCCGCAAGGAAGTCCGCGTCAAGCTCTGACAGTCGAGGAGAACGAACGTAATGAGCTACAACCAGCCTGGTCCGTACGGCAGTCAGCAGCCGCAGGCACCGCAGCCCGGCTACGGCTACCCCCAACAGCCCCAAGCCCCGTACGGGCAGCAGCCCCAAGCCCCGTACGGGCAGCAGCCGCAGGGCCCGTACGGGCAGCAGCCGCAGGGCCCGTACGGGCATGTGCCCCCGCCCATGGCGCCGCCGAGCGGCGGCGGCAAGAAGGCCGGGCTCGTCATCGGTGCCGTTGTCGCGATCGCCGCGATAGGCGCCGGCGTGTGGTGGTTCACCGCGGGCAAGGACAGTGGTTCCGTCGCCGATGACGGCAAGACGTACAAGCTGACGGCGCCCGCGTCCGTGCTCGGCGGCGAGTACAAGAAGGACACGTCGGGCGGCAGCGGTGGCGGCATGTCCTCCAGCGACCTCAAGGAGCTGGAGCAGCAGGGCGTCAGCAACCCCAAGGACGTCTTCGCCGCGTACAACTACGGCGAGGGGCAGACGATGAAGTCCCTCAACTACTCCGGTGTGTACGGCGAGATCGACGACCCGGAGAAAGTCGTCGACGCCATGTTCGCCGAGATGAAGAAGAAGGCCACGGAGGAGCCCGGGAGCATCCAGCTCATCGGCGAACCCGAGGAGTTCACTCCGGACGGCTTCGAGAACGGCGTCATGAAGTGCCAGGAAGCCGAGTTCAAGATGGGCGACGTCGGCCCTGACGACGAGGGTGTCCCGAACAGCTTCAAGACGCCGATGTGCGTCTGGGGCGACCACAGCACGGTGGCGTCCACGGCCTACTCCGATGTCGCCGCGACCGCGAGCGGCACGGACATCAAGCTGGAGAACGTCGCAAGCCTGGTGACCAACCTCCGTGACGACGTGCGCGTCGAGGTCAAGTAGGCGGTAGAGGAACGGAGAAGGGGCGCCCGGCGATCGAATCGCCGGGCGCCCCTCTCACGTACGCCTGAACTACGCTGACTTCTGCTCGCCCGCGCCCGGGCCCCGCGCGTCGCGCGGCACCAGCGTCGGGTTCACGTTCGAGTGGACGACGTCCGCCGTGATGACCACACGGGCCACGTCCTTGCGGGACGGGACCTCGTACATCACCGACTGGAGGACCTCCTCCATGATGGCGCGCAGGCCACGCGCGCCGGTCTGGCGCAGGATCGCCTGGTCGGCGATGGCCTCAAGGGCCTCGCGCTCGAAGTCCAGCTCCACGCCGTCGAGTTCGAACAGGCGTTGGTACTGCTTCACGAGTGCGTTGCGCGGCTCCACCAGGATCTGGAGCAGGGCCTCGCGGTCCAGGTTGTGCACCGAGGTGATCACGGGGAGGCGGCCGATGAACTCCGGGATCATCCCGAACTTCACCAGGTCCTCCGGCATGATGTCCTCGAACCGGTCCTTCTCCTGCAGCTCGCGCTTGGAGTGGATCGTGGCGCCGAAGCCGATGCCCTTCGCGCCCGCCCGCGACTCGATGATCTTCTCGAGGCCGGCGAAGGCGCCGCCCACGATGAAGAGCACGTTCGTCGTGTCGATCTGGATGAACTCCTGGTGCGGGTGCTTGCGGCCGCCCTGCGGCGGGACGGAGGCCGTCGTGCCTTCCAGGATCTTCAGCAGGGCCTGCTGGACGCCTTCACCCGATACGTCGCGCGTGATCGAGGGGTTCTCGCTCTTGCGAGCCACCTTGTCGATCTCGTCGATGTAGATGATGCCCGTCTCGGCCTTCTTGACGTCGTAGTCAGCGGCCTGGATGAGCTTCAGGAGGATGTTCTCGACGTCCTCGCCGACATAGCCGGCCTCCGTGAGCGCCGTCGCGTCCGCGATGGCGAACGGGACGTTCAGCATGCGCGCGAGCGTCTGCGCGAGCAGCGTCTTGCCGGAGCCGGTCGGGCCGAGCAGCAGGATGTTGGACTTGGCGAGTTCGATCGCGTCGTCACGGCCCTGCGCGCCGCCGGTCTCCCCGGCCTGGACCCGCTTGTAGTGGTTGTAGACCGCTACCGAGAGGGCTTTCTTCGCGGGCTCCTGGCCCACGACATACCCCTCGAGGAATTCGTAGATCTCGCGAGGCTTGGGGAGTTCCTCCCAGCGCACCTCGCTCGTCTCCGCGAGCTCTTCCTCGATGATCTCGTTGCAGAGGTCGATGCACTCATCGCAGATGTACACACCGGGACCTGCGATGAGCTTCTTGACCTGCTTCTGACTCTTCCCGCAGAACGAGCACTTGAGCAGATCGCCGCCGTCACCGATGCGTGCCACGAGGTGCTTCCCCTTCGCCTGGGAGACGCCACGTTCAGCGACTCCTGGTGCCTCTGTCTGACGGTACCTTGCCCGGCCCCCCGTTCGGGCCCCCCTTGGCACGGTTCACTTTGACGTGGACCGTGCCAAGGAACGGCAGATGCTACAGCGCTGCGTCAGACGACCGAGGCGTTGTTCATCTTCCGAGTGGAGATGATCTGGTCGACAAGGCCGTACGCCAGCGCGTCCTCGGCAGTGAGGATCTTGTCGCGCTCGATGTCGTCGCGGATCTTCTCGATCGGCGTCGTGGAGTGCTTGGCCAGCATCTCCTCCAGCTGCGCGCGCATCCGGAGGATCTCGTTCGCGGCGATCTCCAGGTCGGAGACCTGACCGCGGCCCGTCTCGCTGTAGGGCTGGTGGATCAGGACGCGCGCGTTCGGGAGCGCCATGCGCTTGCCCGGCGTACCGGCCGCGAGGAGCACGGCGGCGGCGGACGCGGCCTGGCCCATGCAGACCGTCGACACGTCGGGCTTCACGAACTGCATCGTGTCGTAGATGGCCGTGAGCGCCGTGAAGGAGCCGCCGGGGCTGTTGATGTAGATCGAGATGTCACGGTCGGGGTCCATCGACTCCAGGCACAGGAGCTGCGCCATGACGTCGTTGGCCGACGCGTCGTCGATCTGCACGCCGAGGAAGATCACGCGCTCCTCGAAGAGCTTCGCGTACGGGTCGTACTCGCGCACGCCCTGCGAGGTGCGCTCGACGAAGCGCGGGATGACGTAGCGGGACTCGGCGCTCGGGCCGGTGTACTCGGCCTGGGCGCCCTCGTAGAGGCCGCTGCCGGGGAAGTTCTTCATCTCTGTAGGTCTCCTGAGGAGCGTGGGCTGGGGTCGGCTTCGGAAGGGCTGAGCGGCGAGGCTCAGGCTCCGGTACCGCCGCCGCCCGGCATGCTGGCCGCGTTGGGCATGATGTCGTCGATGAGGCCGTACTCCTTGGCCTCCAGCGGGTCGAACCAGCGGTCTCGGTCCGAGTCGCGGGTGACCTGCTCGACGGTCTGACCCGTGTGGAACGCGGTGAGGTCCGCCATCTTCTTCTTGGTGAGAAGGAGACGCTCGGCGTGGATCTTGATGTCCGACGCGGAGCCCGCGAGTCCTGCGGAGGGCTGGTGGATCAGGATCTCGGCGTTCGGCAGCGCGAAGCGCTTGCCGGGGGTGCCGGCGCTGAGCAGGAACTGGCCCATGGAGGCCGCCATGCCCATCGCGATCGTCACCACGTCGTTCTGGATGTACTGCATGGTGTCGTAGATCGCCATGCCGGCCGTGATGGATCCACCAGGGCTGTTGATGTAAAGGAAAATGTCCTTGTCCGGCTCAGCGGCAAGGAGCAGCAGCTGCGCCGTGATCTTGTTGGCGATGTCGTCGTCCACGGCCTGGCCGAGGAAGATGATCCGCTCGCCGAGCAGCCGGTTGTAGACCTGGTCGCCGAGGCCACCACCGATGGAGGGGTCGCCGGCGGCGGAGGGCATCAGATTCGTCACGTATCCACCTGCTCGTCTTACGACGGCGCCGGGCCGTCTCACGTCTTCTTCTGAGGCTTGGGACCCCGCGTGCTCGCCGCTCCGGGGCGGCTTCGGGGACTCCCCTGCCCTCGTATTCATGGACCCTAACGCTCAGCCCCGTCCGGGGAATCCCGCAAAGGGACCTGTTCGCTGTGAGCGCAGGTTCTGGCGGGGGCGCCTCGGGCAGTGCCGCCGGGGTGCCCCGGCAGGGGCGCGGGGAACTGCTCGGCCCGCCCCCGCGCGGTCGCAGGCGCGTCTGCCGCGGTACGTCCCACGGCGGGTGCGGCTTGTTCAGGGTTTGCTCGCTCCCCGCGCCCCTTACGGGGCACGACGAGGCCCCCGGGATTGACTCCCGGGGGCCTCGTCGTACGTGCGTCAGAGCGAAGCTCAGGCTTCGGTCTTCTCCTCGGCGGCTTCGGAAGCCTGCTCACCCTCGGCGGGAGCCTCTTCCTCGTCGTCGAGGTCCACGACCTCGCCGTTCGTGTCCTTGACCGTCGCGGCCTCCACGACGACCGCGAGGGCCTTGCCGCGGGCGACCTCGCCGACCAGCATCGGGACCTGGCCGCCTTCGACGACGGCCTGGGCGAACTGGTCGGGGGACATGCCGGAGGACTGCGCGCGACGCATGAGGTGCTCGGTGAGCTCCTCCTGGTTCACGTTCAGCTTCTCCTTGTTGACGAGCTCGTCAAGGACGAACTGCGTCTTGATGCCCTTCTCGGCCTGCTCCTTGGTCTCGGCGTCGAACTCTTCCTCGGTCTTGCCCTGGATCTCCAGGTACTTCGCGAGGTCGAGGCCCATCTGGCCGAGCTGGTGGTTGACCAGGTTGTGCTTGCGGGTCTCGATCTCGTCCGCGAGGAGCTTCTCGGGGACGGGGACCTCGACCAGCTCGAGCAGCTTCTCCAGGACGCGCTCCTGGGCCTGCGTCGCCTGGTCGTACTGCTTCATGTTCTCGAGGCGCTTGCGGCTGTCCGCCTTGACCTCGTCCAGGGTGTCGAACTCCGACGCGAGCTGCGCGAAGTCGTCGTCCAGGGCGGGCAGTTCACGGGCGGCGACCTGGGTGACCTTGACGGTCACCTCGGACTCCTTGCCGGCCGCCGAGCCGCCCTTGAGCTCGGAGGTGAAGGTGGCCTCGCCACCGGCCTCCAGGCCCTTGACGGCGTCGTCGATACCTTCGAGGAGCTCGCCGGAGCCGATCGTGTAGGAGACGCCGGACGCGACGCCGTCCTCCAGGACCTCTCCCTCGACCTTGGCCTCCAGGTCGAGCGTCACGACGTCGCCTTCCTCGGCGGCACGCTCGACCGGCGAGGTGGACGCGAAGCGCTCACGGAGCTCCTCGACGGCCTTCTCGACGTCCTCGTCGCTGACCTCGACCGCGTCGACCTCGACCTCGATGCCGGAGTAGTCCGGGATCTCGATCGCGGGACGGATGTCGACCTCAGCGGTGAAGTTGAGGGTCTCGTTGTCCTTCAGCTCGGTGATGTCCACCTCGGGCTGGCCCAGGACGTTGAGCTCGGCCTCGTTCACGGCCTCGGTGTAGAACTTCGGGAGCGCGTCGTTGACGGCCTCTTCGAGGACGGCGCCGCGGCCGAACCGCTGGTCGATGACTCGGGCCGGGATCTTGCCCTTGCGGAAGCCCTTCACCGTGACCTGCTGGTTGATCTTCTTGTAGGCCGCGTCGAGGCTGTCCTTGAGCTCCTCGAAGGGCACCTCAACAGTGAGCCGAACCCGGGTCGGGTTCAGGGTCTCCACGGCGCTCTTCACGGTTCGGTCTCCTTGGGGCTGACTTCTTGGGATTGAGCCCGGCTCAGAGACACACGGGCACACAGCTTGCATAGTAACGGCAAGCGGGAGCCGACCCACAATGCGATCTTGTGAGGGAGACCTGCTGGTCGGGGTGGCGGGATTTGAACCCACGGCCTTCCGCTCCCAAAGCGGACGCGCTACCAAGCTGCGCCACACCCCGTCGGTGCGACACGTAGGGTACATGCCCGCAGGCAGTGCGGCGCCCGCTTAATCGCGAGTACGTACGGGGTGTGCGGACTGGGCGTCCGACCCGCTACGATGCTTGCCGTGCCGCGGTCGCTGACCAGCAGAGTCCTCGATGTACTGTGGCGCGAGCTGTGCGGGTGTAGCTCAATGGTAGAGCACTAGTCTTCCAAACTAGCTACGCGGGTTCGATTCCCGTCACCCGCTCTGTGGCCTCCGGCCCGGTTCCTCGGAACCGGGCCGGAGGCTTTTCTGCGTCCCCGCCGACTCGCGCCGACCCGCGCCGCCCCGCGCCGATCAGAAGCTGATCGAGTTGATGGTCTCGGCCACCTCATTGAGGAAGCGATTTATGGAGGGGGCCATTCCAGTTGAGGCGAGGAAGAACCCGAAGAGCACCGCGACGATGGCGGGCCCCGCTTTGATCGATCCCCCACGGATCAGCACGATGAGGATGATCGCCAACAGCAACACCACTGACAGCGAAATGGCCACACTGATCACACCCTAGGTCGGTCTCTCCCCGGCCCGGGGGGTACGACCCCGCACACCCCCGCCAGGACCATCGTGCCACCAACGCGCCGTCCCTATGCGGCCGGTGACACATCGTCGGCCAAGCCATCACGCGCCCGGCGCGGGCTCGGCGCGCGAGGGCGCCCTTGGGGCGTATGAACACCGCGCCCCCGCACGGCAATTCGAAGGTCGCGCGTGACCGCTAATTCGGCTTGATCGTTTCCATCGCCACACAACTCGTTCGCCAGAAATTCGAATTGTCGCCGGACGCACACCACCGGCTTCACAAAGACCCAATCAATCGGACATTTCACCAGAGTCGCCTGCGGGCGGTATGCAACGTTTAAGGGGGATGAGTTGTGACGTATTGGACATTCAGCTCGTCATATCGAGGGTGACAGGAGGCGAATCTCCATGTCGGCTCCGATGATTTCCGGGGTACTCGGACCGCAATAGCCCTGATCCGTCTGTGATTGAGATGACAGCCGAGTTGGGGGTTTTACGAATACACAGGAGCGACGCTAGGGTGCCTCAGATGTTCCACGCTGCCACCATCCCCGCAAGCGCAGTGCGGTCCAGGATCGTCTCACCGAGCTCTTGGTGGGAGGGCCTGTGACGAACTCGGTTCAACCGCACGGCCGCCACCGGGCGCCGCTCCCCCCGGCACATGTGCCCGCGGACGGAGTTCCAGGCCCCCGCGCCCCCCAGTCCACCATGGCCGCGACCGTTCCCCACGCCCCGGCCGGCACCACCGCTCGCCCCGGTTCCACGGGCCACTCCGGTTCCACGGGCCACCCCGCTTCCCCGGGCAGACCCTCCCCAACGGGTCAACCCGCCAAACAGCGCGACTCCTTCTTCGACAACGCCAAGTACCTGGCGATCGTTCTGGTCGCGATGGCGCACGCCTGGGAGCCACTGACCGACGGCAGCCGCGCCGCAGAGGCGCTGTACATGACCGTCTACACCTTCCACATGCCGGCGTTCATCCTCATCTCCGGCTACTTCTCGCGCAGCTTCGACATGCGGTCCGACCGCCTCAAGCGCCTGGTGACCGGCATCGCCGTCCCGTACGTCATCTTCGAAGTCGCCTACACCTTCTTCAAGCGCTACGCGGACAACGATCCGACGCAGCCGATCAGTCTGCTCGACCCCTGGTACCTCACCTGGTTCCTGGTCGCGCTGTTCGTCTGGCGTCTGACGACCCCGCTGTGGAAGCTGGTCCGCTGGCCGATTCCGCTCGCGCTCGCCATCGCCGTGCTCGCGACGATCTCGCCGGACATCGGTGACGACCTCGATCTGCAACGCGTGCTGCAGTTCCTGCCCTTCTTCGTGCTCGGCCTCTTCATGAAGCCCGAGTACTTCCAGCTGGTGCGGCGCCGCGAGGTGCGGCTGCTCTCCATCCCGATCTTCGCGAGCGCGCTGCTCCTCGCGTACTGGGCCGGTCCGCGGATGACGTCGGCCTGGTTCTACCGCCGGGACAGCGCGCAGGAGTTGGGTGCGCCGTGGTGGGCGGGCGTCGTGATGACGCTGGCGCTGTTCGGCTGCTCCGCCATCCTGACCGCGTGCTTCTTCGCGTGGGTTCCGCGCCGGAAGATGTGGTTCACGGTGCTCGGCGCGGGCACGCTGTACGGCTATCTGCTGCACGGCTTCCTCGCCAAGGGCTCGCGCTTCTGGGGCTGGTTCGACAACTACGACTGGATGCACACGCCTGTCGGACAGGTGATCGTGTCGTTGGTGGCCGCGGCAGTGGTGACGCTCCTCTGTACGCCTCCGGTGCAGCGGATGTTCCGCTTCGCCATGGAGCCGAAGATGGAGTGGGCGTTCAAGCGGGATGCCGCGGCGTTGGCTCGGGAGCGGTCCAAGGCTTCTGTCTAGCCCTGCGACTGGATGCCCAGTAGGGCACGCATGTTGGCGTACTTCGCTGTGAGGCGGGTGCGTGTCGGCCCGTCTAGCTCTGCTAGGCGGGCCGGATTCGCGTTGTGGGCCAGGTCCGCCTCCTTGACGAGGCGGGCGCCGGGGGTGTTGAGGATGCGGGTGGCGTAGGCCTCGGGGGGTTCGCCCGCCCTCTTGGTGAGGGCTCGCACGATGTCCTTCGTACGTTGCGTCAGGGGCGCGTCCCGCAGCCACTCCTCGGTGAGGGCGTTGTCCTCGGTGGCGTCGTGGAGCCAGGCCGCGGCGATCTGTTCCTGGGAGCCGCCTCGGGCCTCGACTCCCTCTGCCACGGCTCGCAGGTGCTCTGTGTAGGGGCGGCCCGCTTTGTCCTTCTGGGTGGCGTGGGCCTCGCGGGCGATTGCTTCTACCTCGGGGAGGGTGAGGAGGGGGCTGGGGTTCATGGGGAGATCTTCCCCAACCCCGCCCCTTCCCGAAAACCCGCTGGCGCGGGGGCCTTGAGTACCGTCATCACCGGCTCCGCCGAGTTCGTCCTCAAACGCCGGACGGGCTGGAATCCCTCGATCGCCGGAGGGGCTGAATCTTTCAGCCCCTCCGGCGTTAGAGGAGGGCCCTCGCGCCGAGCGAGTTTTCGGGAAGGGGCGGGGTTGGGGACAGTCAGCCTTTCGCTTTCAGCGCCGCCCTCGCCGGTAGCGCAGTGGCTGCCAGGCCCAGGGCCAGCGTCGCCGCCACGAAGGAGCCGTAGACCAGCGGTGGGATGTGCGGGGACTCGCCCGTCAGGCCGTTCATCATGGGGATCAGCGTCGCCATCGCGATGGCCGAGCCGATCGCGATGCCCGCGCAGGCGACCAGGAGCGCCTCCCAGCGCACCATCCGCATCACCTGGCGCCGGGTGGAGCCGATCAGGCGCAGTGTGCCGAGTTCGCGGCGGCGGTCGAGGACCGTCATCACCAGGGTGTTGACCGCGGCGATGGCCGCGAACCCACCCAGTACGGCCGCCATCACCGTGTTCGCCCAGGCGTTGACCGCCCGGTCCGTGGACTGCGCGGTGGCGTAGCCGTCGCGGTCCTGGAGAGTGCCGAGGGCGGTGAGGGCTCGCGGCGCCCTGCCCTTCGTCCAGATCTCCGAGGAGAAGGACGAGGTGATGTGCTGCTTCAAGTCCGAGGAGGTGAGCGTGACTTGGGAGAGGCCCAGGCCACGGTCGTACGTGGCCACCACCCTCGGTGCCGCCTTCGTGCCGTCCGGCATGCGCAGGGCGATGCGCTCGCCCGTCTTCACGTTCGCGGAGTCCGCGAGCTTCGCGTCCACGGCGATCTCGCCCTTGCCGAGCGAGGCCATCGTGCCCGTCCTGACGCCCAGGTCCTGGACCTCGGCCAGGTCACGTGGCGAACCCGTCACGCCCTGCGTCGACGCCGACTCCAGCCAGCGGTCTCCGCCCGAGCCCACCGGCACCAGGACGGAGGTCTTGAGGAGGCCCACGGCCGAGGTGACTCCCGGGGACTGCGCGGCCTTCGTCACCCCGTCGGACGTCACTCCCGCTCCGGCCGCGGTGACGATGTGGTCCGCCGTGATGCCCTCCCGCTGCTGGTCGGCCGCCACGCGGTCCTCGCTGGTGTGCATGAAGACGAGGGTCGATGAGAATGCCATCGCGAGGACGATCGGGGTGATCGCCGATGCCAGACGGCGCGCGTTCGTACGGGTGTTGGCCGCCGCGAGCGAGGCGGAGGCGCCCGCGCCGCGCAGCGGGAGGCCGAACAGGGCCGCGCAGGCGCGGGCGACCAGCGGGCCGAGCAGGGCCACGGCGAGCATGAACAGCATGACGATGCCGAGGGCCGCGTTGGCCGCGTCGTCACCCGTCATGGATGAGGCGATCCCGGCGAGGACGCAGCCGCCGACGGCCGCCGCGATCCCCAGCGGCGTACGGATCCAGCCGAAGCGCAGGCGTTCCACGGAGGATTCGCTCAGGGCCTGGCCCGGCCTGATGCGGGAGGGGCGGCGGGCCGCCAGGTAGCCGGAGACCAGGGCCGTGAGCACGGCGACGCCGACGGCCGAGACGAGCGGGATGAACGAGACCGAGAGGTTCAGGGCCTCGGGGATCGCTCCCCTGTCCTTCAGCTGGCCGAACCACCAGCGGGCCAGGGCGATGCCGGGCAGCACACCGACCCCTCCTGCCAGGGGCGCGACGAGCAGGGCCTCCGTGGCGATGGTGCGGCGGATCTGGCGGGGCGTCGTACCGATGGCCCGCAACAGCGCGTACTCACGGGCTCGTTGGCCGACGGAGAGCGCCACCGTGCCGGCCGCGGTGAACATGGCGACCATGGTGGCGACGCCGCCGAAGGACCCGCCGAGACCGGTGAGCATCTCCTGCGCGTAGGCGAGCTCGGAGCCCTCGGCCTCGCTGCGGTCGTCGCCGGTGTGGACGTCGGCCCTGCTGCCGACGGCGTGCGCCACCTGGGACTTGAGGACGGTGTCCGTGACGCCGTCCTTGGGCAGGACGGCTACGGCGTCGATGCGGTCGGGGTGACCGGAGAGCCGCATGGCCTCGGAGTCGGTGAACCAGGCGCTGGGCGTGCCACGCCCGGCATCCACGGTGCCGGAGATCCGGAAGTCGCGCGGTCCGTCCGCCGTGGTGAGCGTGGTGTGCTCACCGACGGACGTGCCGGGCGCGGCGATGACGACCTCGCCGGGGTGGGGGGCGCGGCCCGCGGTCAGCTTCTCGCCGGTGAAGGCGGTGGAGCCCCAGCCGTGCGCGGTGACTTCCTTGCCGCCGGACTGCACCGGGAAGGCGACGTCCGGGACCGCGGCGCGCGCTCCGGGCACCGAACCCGCCTTCGCCACCAGCGAGTTGTCGATCCGGGCCCGGTCGGGCAGCGGCGTGGCGGACTCGGAGCGGCTTTCACCGCTGCCCGTGACGAAGTGGGCCCGCTGGTCGGCGGCCACCACCACGGGGGCGCTCGCGTACCGGGTGGGCGGCACCGATGCGCGCACCCCCGTCTCCAGGAGGACGCCGCAGGCGGACACGATCAGCGCGGCCATCATCAGCGCGACGAACGTGCCCACGAATGCGGCGGGTTTGAAGCGGACGGCGGCGCGGGCGAGGCCGTTGGGCATGGGATTCTCCGGAGTCGTGAAAGGGCGGGAATGCGGGGCTATGCCGCCGCTGTCGCGTACGCCGGTGCCGTGAGCGTCGTCATGCGGGCCGCGATCTGCGCCGCCGAGCCCCGCTCAAGGCGGTCCACGATCACGCCGTCGGCGAGGAAGAGCACCCGGTCCGCGTAGGCCGCGGCGGCGGGATCGTGGGTGACCATGACGACCGTGGCGCCCATCGCGTCGACGGCCGAGCGGAGCAGGGTGAGGATCTCGGCGGCCGTGGTGGTGTCCAGGGCGCCGGTCGGCTCGTCGGCGAAGATCACGTCTGGGTTCGTGACCAGGGCGCGGGCGATCGCGACGCGCTGCTGCTGGCCGCCGGAGAGCTCGCCGGGGCGGCGCTTGTGCTTGTCGGGGCCAAGGCCCACGCGGTGGAGCAGGTCGGCGGCCCTGCGGCGGTCAGGGCGGTGGCCCGCGAGGCGCATCGGCAGGACGACGTTCTGCTCGACGGTCAGCGAGGGCAGCAGGTTGAAGGCCTGGAAGACGAAGCCGAGGCGGGTGCGGCGCAGCGCGGTCAGCTTGTTCTCGCTCATGGACGTGATCTCCGTGCCGCCCAGGCGCACCGTGCCCTCGCTGGGCCGGTCGAGTCCGGCCGCGCACTGCAGGAAGGTGGACTTGCCGGAGCCCGATGGCCCCATGACGGCGGTGAAGCTGCCGCGTTCCAGGGCGAGGTCGATGCCGCTGAGGGCGTGCACGGCGCCGGATCCCCTGCCGTACTTGCGGCGCACGCCGTGCAGTTCGACGGCCCAGTCGGCGCCGCGGGGGGCCTCGCCGGGCATCGAGGGCATCGGGGGCATCGGGGGTACCGCTGAACTGCCCTCGTCGGTTTGCCTGTTGCGCCGCAGCCCCATGACTTCGTCCACCTTCCGTCCGTACGTCCTGATCGATCTGATCGATCTGATCGATACCTCGAACGTACGGATTGCGGGTGCTGTGGGCCATGAGGGTCCCCGGCGGACCCGGGGTGGGGAGAACCCCACCTCCGGTCACCAAAGGTTGCTCCGTCAATCGTTTGGTAAGCTAACTATTGACGCGTTCTTGACGCGCCCTTTGCCATTCGCATGCGGTGGGTGCGTCGCCGACTACCAGGAGGAACGGGCCCATCGGACACGCAGACACCCTGATAGCCATGGGCGGCGCCTTTCTCGCCGCCGCGGTGCTCGCCCGCGTGGGCGGCCGCATCGGACTCCCCACCATTCCGCTCTTCATCCTGGCCGGGATCCTCCTCGGCCCGCACACGCCCGGCGTGGTCCTGCTCTCCGACCCGCACGACCTGGAGATGCTCTCGGCGCTCGGCCTGGTACTGCTGCTCTTCTACCTGGGCCTCGAGTTCCACATGGACGACCTCAAGACGGGCGGCCGCAAGATGGCCCTCGCCGGGGGGACGTATCTCGCGCTGAACGTCGGCGCGGGCCTCGGCTTCGGATTCGCCCTCGGCTGGGGCACCTCCGAGGCTCTGGTCCTCGCCGGGGTGCTCGGCATCTCGTCGTCGGCGATCGTCACCAAGGTGCTCGTCGACACCGGCAGGCTCGGCAATCCGGAGACCAAGCCGATCCTCGGCATCATCGTCGTCGAGGACATCTTCCTCGCGCTCTATCTGGCGGCGCTGCAGCCGGTCCTCTCCGGCGCCGACAGCCTCGCGGCGGCCGTCATGGACGGCGGCAAGGCGTTCGGCTTCCTGCTGCTGCTCGCTCTCGTGGCCCGCTTCGGCACGAAGGTCGTCGGGCGGCTCATGGACACCCGTGACGACGAGCTGCTCGTCATCTCCTTCCTCGGGGCCGCGGTCTTCGTCGCCGGAGTCTCGGAGTGGTTCGGGGTCGCGGACGCGATCGGCGCGTTCATGGTGGGTCTGATGCTGGGCAGCACGACGTCCGGCGAGCGCATCCGCAAGCTGGTGCATCCGCTGCGGGACGCCTTCGGGGCGATCTTCTTCTTCGCGTTCGGACTCTCGATCGACCCCGGCGACCTGCCCGTGGTGCTCTGGCCGGTGCTCGCCGCCGTGGCGCTGACGCTGCTCATGAACGTCCTCGCCGGACTCGGCGCGGCGCGTATCTACGGATTCGGGGCCGGGCCGGCGGCGAACATCTCCACCACCCTGCTCGCGCGCGGCGAGTTCGCCCTGATCCTGGCGACCATGGCGGCCACCGCGGGCCTCGACGAGCGGCTCTCCCCCTTCATCGCGGGGTACGTGCTGCTGCTCGCGGTACTCGGACCACTGGCGGCGGGACGCTCCCAGTGGCTGGCCCGGATCCTGCCGGGCGGGCGGGGCGCCGCAGCGGACCCGGAGCCCGAGTTGTCAGGCGCTCGCTGACGGCTCCCGGCAGATCAGCAGCAGCGCCCGGTCGTCGTTCACGTCCTTGGCGACCGCCTCGATCAGATGCCACGCGGCGCCGTGGAAGCCGCCCGCCACATAGCGGTCGGCTTCCCCGGTGAGGCGGTCGATGCCCTCGCTGATGTCCCGGTCGGAGGTCTCGACAAGGCCGTCCGTGAAGAGCATCAGGACGTCGCCGGGGCGCAGGGAGCCCTTCACCGGGTCGAACTGCGCCCCGTCGTAGACCCCCAGGAGCGGGCCCTCCGCGGCCTTCTCCTCCCAGCGGCCGCTGCCCGCGCTGAGCTGGAGACCCGGCGGGTGGCCCGCCGTGAAGAGTTCGTAGTCGCCGCTCTCCAGGTCGAGGACCAGATGGATGGAGGTCGCGAAGCCCTCGTCCCAGTCCTGGCGCAGGAGGTAGCCGTTGGCGGCGGTCAGGAACGCGTGCGGCGGGAGCGAGCCGAGCAGACCACCGAAGGCGCCCGACAGGAGCAGCGCGCGGGAGCCCGCGTCCATGCCCTTGCCGGAGACGTCCGTGAGGACGACCTCCAGGGTGCGGCCGCCGTTCGTGCGGGCCGCGACCACGAAGTCGCCGGAGAAGGACTGGCCGCCCGCGGGCCGCAGGGCCATCTCGCGGTGCCAGCCGCGGGGCAGCTTCGGCAGTTTGCTCTGTACGCGGATACGTTCACGCAGGTCGAACAGCATCGTTCCGCCGCCGCGCCAGGGCACGCCGACCCGGCTGCGGAACTGCGCGATGATCAGCCCGAAGAATCCGCAGGCCGCGACGACCAGGACCACTCCGGGCGTGACCCGGGATGGCCCTTGCGTGTACGGGCCGAGCTGGACGGACTCCACGATGAGCGCGGCGGCGGCCGTCGCGTACAGGCCGAGCAGGCTGGAGGGCCGCAGGAGCAGGCCGCCGGCCACGATGGGCAGGACCAGCGCGGCGGGCGAGAACCAGACGTTGTTGACGATGGTGAAAAAGGTGATCACCGGGATGGTGACGAGCAGCCCCGCGAGCGCGATCCAGTCCGAACCGTCGCCCCTGAAGTAGTCCACCCCGGATTTGCGCAGCCCTATGCGAGCCCGGTGGATCCGCTTCTTCATCCGGGCTGTGAACGTCTCGGCTTCCGCTCGCCTGCCTGCCATTGCTCCCGGACCCTATCCACCGTGCCAGGCACTTCGCACGGGAGGTGCCGGTTGTCCCCCGACAGGGGCATGCTGTCAGCCCGCGTAAATCCTGTCGCTCCGCCCGCTTCACCCTGGTAGGCATGGCATATGACGACGGAAATGCGGGAGTTGCGACAGGAAGACTGGGACGAGTACTACGGCACGCTGGAGCTCGCCTTCGGTGGCGTCGCCGAGGCGCAGGAGGAGCATGAGCTCTGGAACGCGCTGACCGAGTTCGACCGCTTCTTCGGCGCCTGGGAGGGCGGGACCTGCGTCGGCACGACGGGAGCGTTCAGCTTCCGCCTCTGCGTACCGGGCGGCTCCTTGGTGGACGCGGCCGGCGTGACGATGGTCAGCGTCGCGGCGACGCACCGGCGGCGCGGAATCCTGACGTCGATGATGCGGCGCCAGCTCGACGACGTACGCGCGAAGGGCGAGTTCCTGGCCGTGCTCACGGCCTCCGAACCCGTCATCTACGGCCGGTTCGGGTACGGCGCTGCGACGTTCGCCACGAAGGCCGAGATCGACACGTCACGCGTGAGCCTGTCGGTGCCGGCCGGTACGGATGACGTAGGGCTGCGCTACGCCAAGCCCGCCGACGTCCACGAGGCGTGCGAGGAGCTGTACGCGCGACGGGTGAGCGAGCGGCCGGGAATGCTGGCCAGGCAGCCCGGCTGGGAGCGGCTCGGCCTGCTGGACCCGGAGAGCGAGCGGCACGGTTCGTCGCCGCTGCAGTGCGTGGTCGCCGAGCGCGACGGGGAGCTCGCGGGGTACGCGCGCTTCCAGGTGAAGCCCGACTGGGACGGGGCGGGCCCCAAGGGCACGGTCCGGCTGCGCGACCTGGAGGCCGACGGCCCGGCGGTGTCCGCGGCGCTGTGGCGGTTCCTCTTCGGCATCGACCTGACGTCGACGGTCGAGGCGCACAGCCGCCCGACGGACGACGCATTGTTCCACCTCGTCTCGGACATGCGGCGCTGCCGGATCCAGGTGCGGGACTCGCTGCACGTACGCCTGGTGGAGGTGGCAGCCGCCCTCGAGGCGCGCACCTACCGAACGCCGGTGAACCTGGTCCTGGACGTCGAGGACGCCTTCTGCCCCTGGAACGCGGGCCGTTGGCGCCTCACGGGCGATCTGAAGGGCGCGACCTGCGAGCGCACCGACGACGACGCCGATCTCGCCCTGTCCGTACGGGACTTGGGCTCGGCCTACCTCGGCGGCGTGTCCCTGACGTCCCTCGCGGCCGCGGGCCGGGTGCGGGAACTACGGCCGGGCGCGCTGGCCGAAGCGGCACTGGCGTTCGGCTCGGACGTGGCGCCGTGGCTGCCGCACGGGTTCTAGCCGGGGGCTTCGGACGGCCCCGGCAGCGCCGCCTTGGCCTTGCGGGTGGCCAGATACAGGGCGATCAGCCAACCGATGACGGAGACGCCGAGGACGAGGTTGACGACCAGGACGAGCCAGCGGTTGTCGATACCCCGGTTGAAGGCGATGAGGGACGGCAGGAGGAAGAGCGCCAGGCTGAGCAGCGCGAACAGGGTGGCGGCAAGGAGGCCGATGCCGGCGAACATGGTCAGCCGCCCTTTCGTCGGGATCGGCCGGGCCGCTGGCACTTCGGGCACCAGAAGAGATTGCGGGCGGCGAGATCGGCGGTGCGGATCTCGCCGCCACAGATGTGGCAGGGCATCGTGGCCCTGCGGTACACGTACACCTCGCCGCCGTGGTCGTCGACGCGCGGCGGACGGCCCATCGCCTCCGGCGTGTGTTCGGGCCGGACGGTGTCGATGCGGTTGAGCCGCACGCCCTCGCGCATCAGGGCGACCAGGTCCTCCCAGATCGCCGTCCACAGGGCGGGCTTGATGTCCTTGCCCGGGGTGTACGGGTCGATGCCGTGCCGGAAGAGGACCTCGGCGCGGTAGACGTTGCCGACGCCCGCGATGACCTTCTGGTCCATGAGGAGGGCGGCGATGGTGGTGCGGCTGCGCGCGATGCGGCGGTAGGCCTTCTCCGGGTCGTCCGCCTCCCGGAGGGGGTCGGGGCCGAGGCGGGCGTGTATCGCCTGCTTCTCCTCGTCCGTGATCAGGGCGCAGGTCGTGGGGCCGCGGAGGTCGGAGTGGTACGCGTCGTTCAGGAGGCGCAGGCGGACGGTGTCCGTGGGGGGCGGGGCCGGGGTCTCGCCGAGGGCGTACTTGCCGAAGAGGCCGAGGTGGATGTGGATCCAGCCGGTGTCCGCGAAGCCCAGGAAGAGGTGCTTGCCGTGGGCTTCGGCGGTGTCCATCTCCTGACCGTCGAGCAGGGCCGCGCTGTCGGAGAACTTGCCCTGGGGGCTGGTGACCTTCAGGGGGCCGCGGCCTTCGAAGCGGGCGCGGTGGTCCTCCGCGAGGCGGTGAATCGTGTGCCCCTCCGGCACGGGGTCCTCCTGGGTTCAGGTCGGAGCGGGCTCCTTTTCTCCAATCCCGCCCCTTCCCGAAACCGGGGCTCCGCCCCGGACCCCGACGTGGCTCGGTCAGTCACCGGCTCCGCCGAATTCGTCCTCAAACGCCGGACAGGCTGAAAACTGCAGGGCAATCGGGCGGGTGGGTGGGAAAAACAGCCCCTCCGGCGTTTGAGGAGCGGGGTCCGGGGCGGAGCCCCGTGGCCTCGCTACTGCTGCGGGTGGTGCGCCGGGATCGGGGGCAGCTCGCCCGATGCCTCGTAGGCGGACAGCATGTCGATCCGCCGAGTGTGACGCTCTTCACCCGAGTACGGCGTCGTCAGGAAGATCTCGACGAACTTCGTCGCCTCTTCCCGCGTGTGCATCCGGCCGCCGATCGACACCACGTTCGCGTCGTTGTGCTCACGCCCGAGCGCAGCGGTCTGCTCGCTCCAGGCGAGGGCGGCCCGAACCCCCTTCACCTTGTTCGCGGCGATCTGCTCCCCGTTGCCGGAGCCCCCGATCACGATGCCGAGCGACTGGGGGTCCGCCGCCGTCTTCTCCGCGGCGCGGAGGCAGAAGGGGGGGTAGTCGTCCTGGGCGTCATAGATGTGGGGCCCGCAGTCGACGGGCTCGTGGCCGTGGCTCTTGAGCCATTCGACCAGGTGGTTCTTCAGTTCGTAGCCGGCATGATCCGAGCCGAGGTACACGCGCATGCGTCCGAGTGTGGCACGTCACGGGGCGGGTAGCGGCGACCGGGGGCCGGACCTTCTCCCCACTGGTCCGGGCCATTGATCACCAAGGTCTGGGCCATTGGGTCGGAATACAACGATCCGGAGTCGGGACTTCCGTCACGTTCACCCCTGAGTTTGAATGCGGGGGCTCGTGACCCGAGAACTTAAGGATTCGTCCATGACCTCGCAACCCTCCCTTGCGAAGGCAGACCGCAACCCCGTCGATCCTGGGGATTCGCAGCCTGGAGACACCGGCGACGGCCTGAAGGCCGGGCTGAAGAACCGCCACCTCTCCATGATCGCCATCGGTGGCGTCATCGGAGCGGGACTCTTCGTCGGCTCAAGCTCCGGCATCGCCGCCGCGGGGCCCGCCATCCTCGTGTCGTACGCCCTCGTCGGCACGATGGTCGTCCTCGTGATGCGGATGCTCGGCGAGATGGCCGCCGCACGGCCCACATCGGGCTCCTTCTCCACCTACGCGGACCAGGCGCTCGGCCGCTGGGCCGGTTTCTCGATCGGCTGGCTCTACTGGTTCTTCTGGGTCGTGGTGCTCGCGGTGGAGGCCACCGCGGGGGCCGTCATCCTCAACGGATGGATACCGGCCGTCCCGCAGTGGGGATGGGCCCTCATCGTGATGGTGGTGCTGACCCTGACGAACCTCGTCTCGGTCGGTTCCTACGGTGAGTTCGAGTTCTGGTTCGCCGGGATCAAGGTCGTCGCCATCGGCGGCTTCGTGATCATCGGTCTGCTCGCCGTCTTCGGCGTGCTGCCCGGCTCCGACAACCCCGGCGCCGGATTCGCGCACCTCACCGACGCGGGCGGATTCATGCCGCAGGGCGCGGGCGCGATCCTCACGGGCGTGCTCATGGTCGTCTTCTCGTTCATGGGCTCCGAGATCGTCACGCTGGCCGCCGGCGAGTCCGAGGACCCGCAGCGCGCCGTCACCAAGGCGACGAACAGTGTCATCTGGCGTATCGGTGTCTTCTACCTCGGCTCGATCTTCGTCGTCATCACGCTGCTCCCCTGGAACGACAAGTCGATCGTCAAGGACGGTTCGTACGTCGCCGCGCTGAACTCGATCGGCATCCCGCACGCCGGCCAGGTCATGAACGTCATCGTCCTGACGGCCGTGCTCTCGTGTCTCAACTCCGGGCTCTACACCGCTTCCCGCATGGCGTTCTCGCTCGGCCAGCGCGGTGACGCGCCGAAGTCCTTCGCGCGCACCAACAAGCGTGGTGTGCCGCAGACCGCGATCCTCGGGTCCGTCGTCTTCGGCTTCGTCGCCGTCTGGTTCAACTACCAGTGGAAGGACACCGTCTTCGACTTCCTGCTGAACTCCTCGGGGGCGGTGGCCCTGTTCGTCTGGCTGATGATCGCGTTCACGCAGCTGCGGATGCGCGGGATCATCCTGCGCGAACAGCCGGAGAAGCTCGTCGTGAAGATGTGGCTCTTCCCGTATCTGACCTGGGTCACGATCGCGATGATCTCGTTCGTGCTGGTCTACATGCTGACCGACGAGACCGGGCGCAAGCAGGTCCTGCTCTCGCTGCTCGCGGCGGCGTTCGTGGTCGTCTTCTCGCTCGTACGGGAGAAGGTGCGGCCCCGCGACGCCGCGGAGGCGAGTGTCGGCACCGACTCGGTCGACACCGATTCGGTCGACACAGGCTCGGTCGACGCCTAGCCGGTCCCGCCCGACGGTGGCGCGGTCGACGTACCCGCCACCGTCGGCGGACGCGTGGTCGGTCCCGGCGGCCCGCCGCCGCCCTGATCGCGCGCCGTGACGAACATGACGGCCGCCACGGCGGCCGCGACCAGCAGCACCACGGCGGGCAGCAGGTACCGCCGCCAGTCGGGCCGAGGGCGGTCGTCGGGCTCACGCGATGCCGGCGTGGGCGCCGCGAGCACCGCCCGCAGCGCCTCCTCCACCGCGTCCAGATCCGGTCGCGCCGCCGGGTCCTTGGCCAGCAGCGCCGACAGGAGCGGCCGTAACCCGCTTGGTTCCGGCGGTAGTTCGGGCGCCTCCTGCAGGACCGCGACCAGCGTGTTCAGGGCCGACGCGCGAGCGAACGGCGAGCTGCCGCGCAGCGCCGTGCAGAGCGTCGCCCCCAGGGACCAGAGGTCGGACGGCGGCCCCTGCTCGGCCCCGGAGACGCGCTCGGGCGCCATGTACTCGGGCGAGCCCACCAGCAGGCCCGCCTGTGTGAGGCGACCCGTGTCCTGGAGCGCCGCGATGCCGAAGTCGGTGAGGACGACCCGGCCGGCAGACCCTCCCGTGGCCAGCAGGACGTTCTCCGGCTTGATGTCACGGTGCACCACGCCCGCCGCGTGCACCCTGCGCAGCGCCGCCACCAGCGCGAGGCCGACGCGCGCCGCCCCGCGCTCGTCCAGGGGCCCCTCGTCGTCGACGTACCGGGCGAGTGAGCGCGCGTCGACCAGTTCCATGACGATCCAGAGGCGGCCGCCCTCCTCCGCCACGTCATAGACGCGTACGACGCCGGGGTGGTCGATCCGCGCGATGGCCCGCGCCTCGCGCAGCGCGCGTTCTCTGCGAACGCGCGCGTCCTGTGTCTCGGCGCCTTCGACGGCCTCATCGACCCGCATCTCCTTCACGGCCACACGGCGGTCGAGGAGTTCGTCGGCAGCGCGCCAGACGCGGCCCATGCCGCCCTGGCCGATGACGTCGAGCAGGCGATAGCGGCCCGCAAGCACGCGGAGCTCCGGCATGGGTGTCCACCCCCATCTGCTCCCAACTCTCCTTTCATGACAGCACAGTTCACCCGGATTCCCGATCCCCTGCGGCAGCTGGGAAAACTTGACGGAAGGTGTCAGGTTTTCCGGCGAAGCTCTGTCGCGTCAGCAGCACTTCTCGGAGGGATCACCGTGGACTTCACCGCTCAGCGACTCGTGTTCCGGCCCGGCGACGACGGGTACGACGAGGAGATCGCCGGATTCCAGACCGGTTTCACGCAGCGGCCCGCGATCGTGTTCGCGGCCGGCAGCGCCGATGACGTCGTCGCCGCCGTGTCGTACGCCGCGGACGCGGGACTGCCCGTCGGCGTCCAGGCCACCGGGCACGGGCTTCCGGGGTCCTCGGAGGGCGGCGTACTGATCAGCACCCGGCGGATGGACGCCGTCCGGATCGATGCCGCCACGCGCACGGCCACCGTCGGCGCGGGCGTCCGCTGGGG
This sequence comes from Streptomyces sp. NPDC033180, assembly GCF_055577645.1. Classification (NCBI taxonomy): domain Bacteria; kingdom Bacillati; phylum Actinomycetota; class Actinomycetes; order Kitasatosporales; family Streptomycetaceae; genus Streptomyces; species Streptomyces sp. NPDC033180. Next base: position 1,060,462 of record NZ_JBVIPU010000001.1, read on the forward strand.
CCAGGTCATCGACGCCGCCGCGGCGCACGGTCTCGCGCCGCTGAACGGTTCGGCGCCGGGCGTGGGCGCTGTCTCGTACACGCTGGGCGGCGGACTCGGCGTCCTGGCCCGGGAGTTCGGATACGCGGCCGACCACGTCCGGTGGCTCGACGTCGTCACGGCGGACGGCACTCTGCGCCATGTCACAGCGGAGAGCGAGCCCGAGCTCTTCTGGGGGCTTCTGGGCGGGGGCGCGAACCTCGGGGTGGTGACGGCCCTGGAGACCGGTCTTGTGCCGGTGGCGCGGCTGTACGGCGGGGCGATCGACTTCGACGGGCGTGAGGTCGACCCCGGCCGGGTGCTGCGGGCGTACGAGGCGTGGACGCGGACGGTGCCGGACGAGCTGACCTCGTCGGTGGCGGCGCTCGTCTATCCGGACATGCCGCAGCTGCCGCCCTCTCTGCGGGGCCGCTATCTCCTCACGGTCCGGGTCGCCTGGACGGGCTCGGAGGCCGAGGGCGAACGCCTGGTGGCGCCGCTGCGGGAGATCGGGCCCACCGTGTCGGACTCGATGCGGGAGATGCCGTACACCGAGAGCCACACGATCCACAGCGACCCCGACTTCCCGCACTCCTACTACGGGGACAGCGTGGTGGTGCGCGAGCTGGATCTCGCGGCGGCCAGTGAGCTGCTGACGATGACCGGTCCGGCCGCCGAGTCGATGCACGTGGTCCAGATCAACCAGCTGGGCGGGGCGCTGGCGAAGCCCGCGGGCAACGCGGTGCCCTACCGGGAGGCGGGGTGGCTGGTGCGGGTGCTCTCGCCGCTGGAGGGCCCCGGCCTCGACGCGGTGCGGGCCGTGCAGGCGCAGGCGTTCGGTCTCTTCGCGCAGGGGAGCGCGGGGCGGCTGCTCAACTTCGCCTTCGCCGCCGGGGACCGGCCCGAGGGCCTGTACGACGCGGGTACGCGCGAGAGGCTCGCCGAGCTGAAGGCCACGTACGACCCGGCGAACCTCTTCAGGCGGAACTACGGCGTGAGCGCTGCCGGTTGACGGCTGCTACCGGTCGAGGAACTTCCACGCCGTGGGCAGCACGCCCATCGCGAGCGCGGCCTTGAGGGCGTCGCCGATCAGGAAGGGCGTGAGCCCGGCGGCGACGGCCTGGGTCATCGACATGCCGGTCGCGGCGGCGAGGTAAGGAACACCGACCGCGTAGATGATCGCCGAGCCGAGCACCATCGTGCCCGCGGTGCGCAGGACGGAACGGTCGCCGCCGCGGCGGGCGAGGGCGCCGGCCACGGTGGCGGCGAGCAGCATGCCGAGCACGTACCCGAGGGACGGCGCGGCGACGCCGGAGCCCGCCTCCGCGAACCACGGCATGCCCGCCATGCCGACGAGGGCGTACACGGCGAGGGAGAGGAAGCCGCGGCGGACGCCGAGGGCGGTGCCGACGAGGAGTGCGGCGAAGGTCTGCCCGGTCACCGGTACGGGCGAGCCGGGGACGGGCACGGCGATCTGGGCCGCGATGCCGGTGAGGGCGGCGCCGCCGAGGACGAGCACCGCGTCCTTCGCGCGGGACGCGGGCAGCAGGTCCGCCAGGACCTGGCCGGGACGGGAAGAGACGGCGGCGATGCTCATCGGGACTCCGCGGGTTCTGGGACGGGCAGTTGGGACTCCGCGACGCTATCCCAGGCGGGGACGCCTCTCACGGTGTGCGGGTGACAAGGTGCGGGGCACCTTGTTGGTGGGCTCTGGACAATATGCGGGGCCTACCCCCTGCGGCAGCGTGATGCTCGTCACGGAGGTGGGCGGGGTGAGCGCCCCGTTTTGCGTACGGGGATGCCGCCCAGGGAGACTGTAGGTTCCCGCCAAAGTCTTTGTGAGCCCGAGAGCAGCGCTGAGCACCATGCACGACGCACCCCCCGAGTCATCGGCGCCCAGCAGCGCGGGCACGACGGGAACGGAACCCGAGCCGCTCGGCGGCGGCCTGAAGCAGCGGCATCTCACCATGCTCGGACTCGGCGGGGTCATCGGGGCCGGGCTTTTCGTCGGCTCCGGCGCCGGGATCGCCGTCGCGGGGCCCGGCATCGTCGTCTCGTATCTCATCGCCGGCGCGCTCGCGATGTGCGTGATGAGGATGCTCGGCGAGATGTCGGCCGCGATGCCCGCATCCGGGTCCTTCTCCGTGCACGCCGAGCGTGCGCTCGGCCGCTGGGCGGGGTTCAGCGTCGGGTGGCTGTACTGGTTCCTGCTGGTCGTCGTGCTCGCCGTGGAGGCGACCGGTGCCGCGCAGATCGCCAACGGCTGGGCGCCGGGTGTGCCGCAGTGGGCCTGGGTGCTGATCTTCATGCTGGTGTTCACGGCGGCCAACCTCGCCGCCGTGAAGAACTTCGGCGAGTTCGAGTTCTGGTTCGCCGCCCTGAAGGTCTTCGCGATCGTGGCGTTCCTGGTGCTCGGGCTGCTCGCGGTCCTCGGGGTGCTTCCGGCTGCGTCGCATTCCTCCGGGGACCCCGTGGGCCTCACCAACCTCACCGGTGACGGCGGTTTCCTGCCCAACGGCTGGGAGGGCGTGACGTCCGGGGTGCTCGCCGTCGTCTTCGCCTTCGGTGGCCTGGAGGTCGTGACGATCGCCGCGGCCGAGTCCGACGACCCGGTGCGCTCGGTCTCCCGCGCCGTGCGCAGCGCCGTCTACCGCATCCTCTTCTTCTACGTCGGCTCGATGCTGGTCATCGTGACGGTGCTGCCGTGGACGGCTCAGAAGGCCGGCGTCAGTCCGTATGTGACGGTCCTCGACTCGATCGGGGTGCCGTCCGCGGGCACGATCATGAACATCGTGGTGTTCGTGGCGCTGCTCTCGGCGCTGAACGCCAACCTCTACGGCTCATCCCGGATGGTCTTCTCCCTGGCCGAGCGCGGCGAGGCCCCGAAGGCCCTCCTGAAGGTGTCGGGCGGCGGGGTGCCGCGGCGGGCCGTCCTCGCGTCGGTGGCCTTCGGCTTCGTCTCCGTCGTACTGAATCTGAGGTGGCCGGACTCGGTCTTCCTCTACATGCTCAACTCGGTCGGCGCGGTGCTGCTCTTCGTGTGGGCGCTGATCGCGGTCTCGCAGCTGCGGCTGCGGCGGCGCATCGAGCGCGAGGCGCCGGAGCGCCTTGTCCTGCGGATGTGGGCGTTCCCGTATCTGACGTGGGCGGCGCTCGCGGCGATGGCGGCCGTACTCGGCCTGATGCTGACCGACGACGGAGCGCGGCCCCAGCTGCTGTGGTCGGCGGGCGCGACGGGCCTCGTACTCGTCGTCGCGGGGCTGCGGGAATGGCGCTGCGGGAGTGGCGCGAGGCGCACATGAAACGGATGTGAACATCTCGTGTCCACGGCTTCACAACGTGTGAGCGTCGTGTCCGTATAGCGGTCAGGTGTTCCCTGTCAGCGGTGCCGGACTTCAGACTGTGGGCCGCTCGCTCACCCTGCTGTGGGCCGCTTGCTCACTCCGCTCAGCTCCCCCGTCTCAGCTACTGAACAGGGCACGCCCATGTCTCGGACGTCCACCCCCAAGGACGCATCACCCGACGCGGCCCCCGAGGCCTCCAAGGTCGATTCACCGCTCGTTCACGGCCTCAAGCAGCGGCATCTCTCCATGATCGCCCTCGGTGGCGTCATCGGAGCCGGCCTCTTCGTGGGCTCCGGAGCGGGCATCGCCGCGGCCGGCCCTTCGATCGTCCTCGCGTACGCGATCTCCGGCGCGCTCGTCATGCTCGTGATGCGCATGCTCGGTGAGATGTCGGCGGCGAACCCGGCGTCAGGCTCCTTCTCGGTCCACGCCGAGCGGGCGATCGGCCCGTGGGCGGGCTTCACCGCGGGCTGGGGCTTCTGGTTCCTGCTCTGCGTCGCCGTCGGTCTCGAAGGCATCGGCGCCGCGAAGATCATGGTGGGCTGGTTCCCCGACAGCCCCGAATGGGCCTGGGTCGCCCTCTTCATGCTGGTGTTCTGCGGGGCCAACCTGACGGCCGTGAAGAACTTCGGCGAGTTCGAGTTCTGGTTCGCCGCCCTCAAGGTCGGCGCGATCACGCTCTTCCTCGGCATCGGCGTCCTGGCGATCCTCGGCATCCTGCCCGGCTCCGACGTCTCCGCCCCCGGCACGGACAACCTCACCGGCGTGGGCGGCTTCATGCCGAACGGCACGGACGGCCTGATCATCGGCCTCCTCGCGTCCGTCTTCGCGTACGGCGGTCTGGAGACCGTCACGATCGCGGCCGCGGAGTCCAAGAACCCGGTCCAGAGCGTCGCCAAGGCCGTGCGCACGGCGATGTGGCGCATCGCCCTCTTCTACGTGGGCTCGATGCTCGTCGTCGTCACGCTGCTCCCCTGGGACAACAAGGAGGTCGTCGCGAAGGGCCCGTACGTCGCCACGCTCGACCACCTGGGCATCCCCGGCGCCGGCCAGATCATGAACGTCATCGTCCTGATCGCCCTGCTCTCCGCGATGAACGCCAACATCTACGGCGCCTCGCGCATGTCGTACTCCCTGATCGCGCGCGGCCAGGGCCCCAAGGTGCTCGGCCGCGTCGACAGCGGCGTCCCGCGCCTCGCGGTCCTCGCCTCCTCGGTCTTCGGCTTCGTCTGCGTCCTGCTCAGCTACTGGCGCCCCGACGACGTCTTCCCCTGGCTCCTGAACATGATCGGCGCGATGATCCTGGTCGTCTGGATCTTCATCGCCGTCTCGCAGCTGATCCTGCGCCGCAGGACGGAGAGCGAGGAGCCCCGGAAGCTGGTCGTGAAGATGTGGGCCTACCCGTTCCTGACGTGGGTGGCGCTCGCCGCGATGGCGTACATCTTCTACCTGATGACGGAACAGCCCGACACGCGCAAGCAACTCCTGGCCACGGGCACGCTGACGCTGGTGCTCGCGGTGATCGGCTTCGTGCGGCAGAAGACGGCGGAGAAGCGGGCTGCGGTGGCCGCCGAGTAGCGGCACCTGCGCTCTTCGCGCGAGAGGGCCCCGAGTCGACGGACTCGGGGCCCTCTCGCGTCTCCCAGGACTCCGGTCCTAGGACGAAGGGCTGATCAACTCCGTAGTGCACCTGCTGCTAGCCTGCACTTGCATACAGGTTGCAATAAGCGTTGCACTACAGCAGAGCAGCAGTCGGAGGGCTCGGATCATGGCTATTTACACGCTTCCAGAACTTCCGTACGACTACGCGGCGCTCGAGCCGGTCATCAATCCCCAGATCGTCGAGCTGCACCACGACAAGCACCACGCGGCGTACGTGAAGGGCGCGAACGACACCCTTGAGCAGCTGGAGGAGGCGCGCGACAAGGAGACGTGGGGTGCCATCAACGGCCTGGAGAAGAACCTGGCCTTCCACCTCTCCGGCCACATCCTGCACAGCATCTACTGGCACAACATGAACAGCCCGAAGGACGGTGGCGGCGGCGAGCCGCTGGCCGCGGACGGTGTCGGCGACCTCGCGGACGCGATCACCGAGTCCTTCGGCTCCTTCGCCAAGTTCAAGGCCCAGCTGACCAAGGCCTCGGCGACCACGCAGGGCTCGGGCTGGGGCGTGCTCGCCTACGAGCCGCTCAGCAACCGCCTCATCGTCGAGCAGGTCTACGACCACCAGGGCAACGTCGGCCAGGGCTCGACGCCGATCCTGGTCTTCGACGCCTGGGAGCACGCCTTCTACCTGCAGTACAAGAACCAGAAGGTCGACTTCATCGACGCCATGTGGGCCGTCGTCAACTGGCAGGACGTGGCCAGGCGTTACGACGCCGCGAAGCAGCGCGTGAACAGCCTGCTGCTCGCCCCCTGAGCCTGCCCCCTGAAACGCCCCGCCTCGTGATCGTCTTCTCAACCTTCGCCGAGGCAGGCGGATAGACGAAAGGCCCCCGTGAGGACATGACTCACGGGGGCCTTTCGGTATGCCGGGTTCCGGGGGACGGTAGGCCCATGTCGGACCCTTCCAAGCGCTGCCTCAGCTGCGGTGACAGCTACCAGCTGTTCCGCTGGCTCAACGACCTGGAGCTGGCGTACGTCGTCTCGAAGGTGGGCCGCGCGGATGCCGGGACCTTCCGGCGCTGCACCCACCCGGGCTGCCTGCGCGTCCAGCCGCACTTCGACTACAAGCGCGGCTTCCGCCTCCCCGAGCAGTTCCGTTAGTCGAAGATCGGCCCCTGCGTACGCGTCCGCTTGATCTCGTAGAAGCCCGGCGTGGACGCGACCAGGAGCGTGCCGTCCCAGAGCCTGGCCGCGGCCTCGCCCTTGGGGGCGGGTGTCACGACCGGTCCGAAGAAGGCGACCTGCTCGCCGTCCGCGCCCGGAACGGCGATGACGGGCGTGCCCACGTCCTGGCCGACCATGTCGATGCCCTCCTTGTGGGAGGCGCGCAGCTGGGTGTCGTACTCGTCCGAGTCCGCGTACTCCGCCAGCTCCTCGGGCAGGCCGACGTCCTTGAGCGCGGCGGCGACCGCCTCACGGGTCGGGCCCTCGCCCTGGTTGTGGAAGCGGGTACCAAGGGCGGTGTAGAGCTTGCCGGTGTACTCGTCGCCGTGCTTCTGCTGGGCGGCGATGACCACGCGGACCGGGCCCCAGGCCTTGTTCTCCAGCATGTCGCGGTACTCCTCGGGCAGCTCGTCGAGCCTGTCCTCGTTCAGTACGGCAAGGCTCATGACGTGCCAGCGGACCTCGACATCGCGGACCTTCTCCACCTCGAGCATCCAGCGCGAGGTCATCCAGGCCCAGGGGCACAGCGGATCGAACCAGAAGTCAACAGGGGTCTTGCCGGACTTGCCGTTCTCGGACATGTCTCTCCCTAGGGAATACGTGCGCGCTTGGCCAGGGGAACGTCAGTGATCTACCCGGGCATTCCCGGATACCGCGCGCTGAGGGCACATGCGAGGATCGTAGACATTCGTACAGGTCGTGCGATCCACGACTTACACCTGCGAGTACAAGGGAGTACCGCCCGTGCCCGGTGAGAATCTTTCCCGCGACGAGGCCCAGGAAAGGGCCGCGCTGTTGTCCGTCGACGGGTACGAGGTCTTTCTCGACCTGCGCTCCGCGATCGGCGAGAGCGACCAGGAGCCGCGCACGTTCCGCTCCGTCACCACCCTCCGCTTCCGCTCCGCCGAACCGGGCGCCACGAGCTTCGCCGACCTGATCGCCCCGAGCGTCACCGCGCTCTCCCTCAACGGCAGGGACCTGGACCCCGCCGAGGTCTTCGACGGCACCCGGATCACGCTGGAGGACCTGGCCGCGGAGAACGAACTGGTGGTGGACGCCCAGTGCGCCTACAGCCGCACCGGCGAGGGCATGCACCGCTTCGTCGACCCGGAGGACGGCGAGGTCTACCTCTACACGCAGTACGAGCCCGCGGACTCGCGCCGCGTCTTCGCCAACTTCGAGCAGCCCGACCTGAAGGCGCCCTTCCGGTTCGAGGTGCAGGCACCCGACGGATGGACCGCCTGGTCGAACGGCGCCGGTGAACTGGCCGACGGTGTATGGAAGTTCGCCGAGACGAAGCCGATCTCGACCTACATCACCGCTGTCGTCGCGGGCCCTTACCACTATGTGACGGACTCCTACAGCCGCACCTTCGACGACGGCACGACGCTGGACATCCCGCTCGGCGCGATGTGCAGGAAGGGGCTCGCCAAGCACTTCGACGCGGACGACGTCTTCCTGGTCACCAAGCAGGGGCTCGACTTCTTCCACGACAACTTCGACTACCCCTACCCCTTCGGGAAGTACGACCAGGCCTTCGTCCCGGAGTACAACCTGGGCGCGATGGAGAACCCCGGCCTCGTGACCTTCCGCGAGGAGTTCATCTTCCGCGGCAAGGTGACCCAGGCGTCGTACGAGCGCCGGGCCAACGTCATCCTGCACGAGATGGCGCACATGTGGTTCGGCGACCTCGTCACCATGCGCTGGTGGGACGACCTGTGGCTCAAGGAGTCCTTCGCCGACTTCATGGGCGCCTTCTCGATGACCGAGGCGACGCGCTTCACCAACGGCTGGATCACCTTCGCCAACAACCGCAAGGCGTGGGCCTACCGCGCCGACCAGCTGCCCTCCACGCACCCGGTCACGGCCGACATCCGCGACCTGGAGGACGCCAAGCTCAACTTCGACGGGATCACGTACGCGAAGGGTGCCTCGGTACTGAAGCAGCTCGTCGCCTACGCCGGACGTGACGCGTTCCTCGAGGGCGCCCGGCGCTACTTCAAGCGGCACGCGTACGGGAACACCCGCCTCGGCGACCTCCTCTCGGTCCTCGAGGAGACCTCCGGGCGCGACATGGCGTCCTGGTCGCAGGCATGGCTGCAGACGGCGGGCGTCAACTCCCTGACGCCCCAGGTCATTCTGAACGCGGAGGGCCGGATCACCGAGCTCTCCGTGGTGCAGGAAGCCGCCGAGTCGCACCCCGAACTGCGGCCGCACCGCGTGGCGGTGGGCCTGTACCGCCGCACGCCCGAAGGCGAGCTCACGCGGTACGCACGCGCTGAGCTGGACGTCGAAGGAGCCCGCACGGTCGTGTCCGAGCTGGCCGGCGAGGAGGCTCCCGAGCTCGTCCTGGTCAACGACGACGACCTGACGTACTGCAAGATCCGCTTCGACGAGACCTCCCTCGACACGCTGCGCGCGCACCTCGGGGACATCACCGACCCGCTCGCCCGCGCGCTGTGCTGGTCCGCGCTGTGGAACCTCACCCGGGACGCGCTCATGCCCGCCCGGGACTTCATCGGGCTCGTGCTGCGGTTCGCGGGGCGCGAGAGCGACATCGGTGTCCTTCAGACGCTGCACACCTGGGCCGACTCGGCCCTCACCTTCTACGCCGCCCCCGAGTGGCGCGAGGAGGGCGGGCGTGCGCTCGCCGAGGGCGCGTTGCGGGAGCTGCGGATCGCGGAGCCCGGCAGCCAGCACCAGCTGACATGGGCGCGGTTCTTCGCCGCGGTGGCCTCGTCGGCGGCGGATCTCCAGCTGCTGCAGGGCCTGCTCGAAGGGACGGCGAAGATCGACGGCCTGGACGTCGACCAGGAGCTGCGCTGGTCCCTGCTCGGCCCGCTGTCCGCGCACGGCGTGGCCGATGAGCGGATGCTCGCCGCCGAGCTGGCCCGTGACGACACGGCTTCGGGCAAGCGGCATCAGGTGCGGTGCCTGGCGGCGCGGCCCTCCGAGGCGGTCAAGGCGCAGGCGTGGGCCGCCGTGGTGGAGTCCGACTCCCTGTCCAACGCGCTGGTGGGGGCGACGATTTCGGGCTTCGCCCAGTCTTCGCAGCGGGAGCTGGTCGCTCCGTACGCGCCCAGGTACTTCGCCGCCATCGAGCGGTTGTGGGCCGAGCGGTCCATCCAGATCGGGATGGACGTGGTGAAGGGTCTTTTCCCCATCCTCCAGGCCGATCAGGGGACGTTGGACGCGGCTGATCTGTGGCTCGCCTCGCACGAGTCGGCCGCCCCCGCCTTGCGGCGGCTCGTACTCGAGGCCCGGGATGACCTTGCCCGGTCGCTGCGGGCGCAGGGGTGCGACTCGGCTGCCGCTTCCTAGGCCGAGAGGGAGAGCGGCCGGCGGAACGTACCGCGCGCAAACAGACCTTTTCGGCAGTCGAACGTCTGCACTTTAGTGCGGGGTTGTCCGGTTATGTCGACGGGCCTGTAACAGCGGTTAGGGGGCGGAGGGGCAGCGGGAATGGCCCGGTCATGAACCACAACACCCCGCTCTCCCCCCGCCCCCTCCGTCACCTCGCCGACGTCCAGCGTCGCGTCATGAGCACCGCCCAGCTCCGCGCCCACGGCATCTCCCCCGCCGACATCGCCGCCCACTGCCGTCCTGAAGGGCCCTGGCAGCAGTTGCTCCCGGGAGTCTGCCTGCTGCACCCGGGCCCGCCGACCAGTGAAGAGCGCCTGCACGGCGCCCTGTTGTTCGCGGGGCGGCCGCCGGCCAAGGCGGCGAAGACCGTGCCCGCGCAGCCCGGCGCGGGCGAGTCCCACGCCCCGTACGCCGACGCCCTGATCACGGGGCTCGCCGCGCTCGCCCTGCACCGCTTCTCGTCGGCTCCCCCGCTGCTCTCCCTGGACCGCATCGACGTCCTCGTCCCGCGCACCCGGCGGCTGCGCTCCACCGGCTTCACCCGGCTCGTGCGGACCCAGGCGCTGCCGACCGCCGTACAGATCAACGGAGTTCCGGTGGCCCCGGTGCCGCGCGCCCTCGCCGACGCCGTGGCGGGGCTCACCGAGGCGGGCGCGGTGCGCAGGCTGCTCACCGAGGCGGTGCGTGGCGGTCACTGCGAACCGGCCGCCATCGTGCGGGAGTTGAACCAGGCGAAGCTGCTCACCCGCCCGCACGTGGTGGACGCGGTGGACTCGCTGCTGGCCGAAGGCCGGGCCATCGCCGAGGACCGGTTGTACCGGATGGTCGCCGAGCACGGCCTGCCCGATCCGCTGTGGAACGTCGATCTGCGATTGCCCGGCGGGCCGCATCTGGGGGGCGTCGACGCCTACTGGCCCGATCTGGCCGTCGCGGTCGAGCTGGACACGCGCGCACCCCGGCAGGGACTCAGGCCGGACGACGACGCGCTGTGGTCCGAATACGCCCGCAAGCGCGAGCACTTGGAGCGGCTCGGCATCACCGTCGTCCACCTGACACCCAAGAAGCTGCGCGAGTCGCTCGAACAGCAGGCGACGGTCGTACGGACCGCGTTGATGGCTTCGGGTGACCGCGATCCGGCGGCGTATGTGGTGGTTCTCCCCAGGTAGGACCCTGGGCGGGGCGCACGACGGGCCCCGCCCCTTTCGCGTCACTTCCCGCAGAACTCGGCGTTCAGGACCGCGTACAAGTCGCCTTGCATGCTGTTGAAGTTGGCGGCGAGCGCATGGCGGCCGTCCTCGGTCGACAGCATCATCGTCGTCGAGCCGTGCACATCACCGCCGTTGCCCCAGACGACCTTGCCGCACTTGGTCGTGCGGCTCACCAGGCCGAGCCCGTAACCCCCGTCCTCGCCGCCCTCCCCCTGCGGGACGGTCCTCTTCATCTCGGCGAGCTGCTTCTTCGGCAGGAGCTTGCCGCGCAGCAGGGCGGTGTTGAAGCGGTTCAGGTCAGCGGAGTTGGAGATCATCCCGCCCGATGCGCCCATCATGGACGGATTCAGCTCCGTCACGTCGTGGGTCCTGGCGTCCGGGACGCCGGACAGTTTCATGTACGCGCGCGAACTCGGCTCCGGCAGACCGAACTCCGTACGCGGGGGCACACTGGTGCCGCCGAGCCCCAGCGGCTCGATGATGCGCCGCCGGATCTCGTCCGCGTACGTCTCGCCCGTCACCTTCTCGATGATCATGCCGGCGAGGATGTAGTTGGTGTTGGAGTAGTTCCAGCCCTCGCCGGGCTCGAAGTCCGGCTCGTGGCGCATGGCGATGGCCACGTGCTGCTCGGGGGTCCAGGTGTCGTAGCGGTGGGCGAGGAACTTCTCGGTGAACACCGTGTCCTGGACCCCGGGGTCGGCCAGTACGTCGTAGATCCCGCTGGTGTGGTTGAGGAGCCGGCGCACCGTGATGCGGTCGCCGTCGTGGCCGTTGCCCTCGACCACGCCCGGCAGCCACCGCCCCACTGTGTCGTCGAGGCTCAGCTCCCCCTCGGCCACCAGCTGGAGCAGCACCGTGGAAAGGAACGTCTTGCTGATGCTGCCGACGCGGTAGTGGTCGTGGGCGCCGCGCGGAGTCTGCCGCTCGACGTCCCCGATGCCCGCTGCCGAGTCCCAGCCACCGTGCCTGTCCTTCACCTGGACCGTCACGCCGGGGGCTTCGTCGTTGACCGCGGCTTCCATCGCCCGCTGCGTCGCCCGGTGCCGGTCGCCGTGCCCACCACCGCCACCGGGCTCCCCCGCGAACGCGGGCCCCGCGAACACCCCCGCCGTCACCGCCATGGCCACCCCCGCGGCCACGCCCGTCAGGCCTCTCGCACGTACTGACATCCGTTCTCCTCCGTTGTCGACTGCGGTCGGCCGGAGGGACTCCCGGGGCCGGTGAGGAGGTTGAACGCCGTGCGCGGGTTGAGCGTGTTTCAGCCCTTCTTGAGGATCAGTTCCGTGTTCCGGTCCCTCGGCTCGCCACCCAACGCGGGCTTCGCGCCAGGGGCGTTGAAGGAAAGTTCGCGGTAGAGCGCGGCGAGGCCGGTCTGGGAGAGGTCGGCGTAATCGGTGCGGTGCGGGGCCGACGACTCGATGAGGGTGGTGAACAGGGAGATCGTGCCGTCGTGGTTGTCGCTCAGCTCCACCACGCGGGCCAGCTGCGGGAAGTCGATGTGCGAGGCCGTGGAGATCTCCCAGAAGGAGCCGCGCGGGGTCTGGTGCGGGGTGATCCTGTTCTTGTGGCTGTGTCCGTTGACCCACGCCAGGACGGAACGGTGGCGGCCGAGCAGCGCGACGATCTCGTTGCCCCCGTGCCTGCCCTCGCGCGGGCGGTCCGGGTCCTGGCGCAGATTCCGCATGGTGCGGCTGGTGTGATGGCTGAGGACGATGACGTACGACCCGCCGCCGTCCTTCTGCTCGTTCGCCCGCAACTCCCGCTCCAGCCACTCCATCTGGGCCGTGCCGAGCGAGCCTTCGTAGTGGCCGCCGGGGTCCGTCGAGTCCAGGCTGATGCCGAGCACGTCGTCGCTGATGCGGAAGGAGTAGTACTGGGTGCCCGCGTCGAGGTTCTCCTGCGTGTAGCCGTGGCCGACGGGACCGTGTCCCTTGTACGCCGGGTCGAGGTGGGCCTCGACGTACTGGGCGGGGGTGAAGGGCGCTCGGCTCTCGTCGGGGGTGACCGAGCGCATCCGCCGCGCCTCGCTCTTCAAAAGCTCCTTGAAGTGCTCGCCCTTGGGGTCACGGCCCTTCTTGACGGCCTTCCACAGGGCGGCGCCGCGCGACTCGTCGAGGGACATCAACTTGCGGCCGCCGACGGCGAATTCGGAGAAGTACGAGTCTCCGGGGCCCCAGCAGCCGCCGGGCAGCGCGTCGTGGTTGCCGACCGTCGAGTACCAGGGCAGCCCGAGTCCTGGGCTGTTGACCTCGCGGAGCGCGGCCTCCAGGAAACCGTCGACCTGCGGGAAGCCGAGGGCCTTGTCGGAGTCGCGGAGGTCGTCGTCCGGGTGCCAGTACAGCTTCAGGCCGCTGTCCTGGACGCCTTCGTAGCGGCGCGGGTCACCGGTGTTGGGGTTGATGCGCCCGCCGCTCATGGTCTTGAGGAACCAGTCGAGTTCGGAGCGGGAGTTGTTGTCCGTGTTGTCGCCCGTCGTCACCACGCAGTGCAGCGGCGATCCGGTGGCGGGGGCGCCGCGCAGCGCGTTGACCCGCTCGACGAGCGCGACCGCGCCGGCCACCGAGAGAGCCTCCTGCGGGCGCCAGGCGCTCGCGGTCTGGGCGCGCAGATACTCGTACCGCAGCGGGTGCTGTACGTCGACCAGGTGCAGGTCGGTGAACTGGACGAACGCGGCGAGCGGGGTGCGCCGCCCCTCGCGGCCGTTCTTGGCGGCGGCGAGATCACCGCGGACCACCCGCTCCCAGGCGGGACCGTCGCCGAGCCGCCGATAGCCCGAGGTGCCGCGCGGGGTGGCGACGGCCCCCAGCGTGGTGCCGCCACGGTACGGCGCCAGCGGCGCGGCGGGCGCCTGCCGGGAGAGCGCGACGGGAGCCGGTCCGCGCGCGGCGGCGGCGTGGCTGGTGGCGGGTCTCAGGGCGTAGCCGATGCCCGCGGAGAGGGAGACGGCTCCGGTGGCCGCGAGGAAGGCCCGGCGGTCCACGGCGGACACGGCGGAGTGGGTGGCGGACTGGGCGGCGGTGGCGACAGAGCGTATGCGCGACATGCGCGTCTCCCCGATTGCGAACGCGTCGGCAGTGGTCGCGGGCAGCTCCGCACCAGGCGAAATTCCCGCTCGTACTGGATCGTTGGCATCCGGGATGACCTGCACGTTAACGAGACCGCAACGGGCAACGCCGATCACCGTACGTGGATCATCAGGCACCCTCCGCGGTCACACACCCCTCTCCCAGCGGAGAGGAGGCGGTCACTCCACGTTCATCTTTCGGGGAAGGGAAGGCCGTGGGGGGCCTCAGGAGGGCGCCGGCAGGTGTCCGTCATCGGGCCGGGTCCGCCACAGGTCGAGCCCGATGTCGACGAGGCCGACCCGGTCGAGTGCGGGGACGTCCGCCAGCGCGTGCCAGGCCGCGAGATCGGTGGAACCGCCCCGCTCGTGACGCAGTTCGCCGCCGGTGATCCGCGCCTCGTAGACGATCCGCAGGCCGTGGAAGTCGGCCACGGCACCGAGCTTGCGCGGGTAGCGGCGGCGCAGCGAGTCGATGCCGAGCAGCGCGCGCGGCTCGATGACGTACCCGGTCTCCTCGTCGGCCTCGCGGATCACCGTGTCGTACGGGTCCTCCCCGTGGTCCATTCCGCCGCCGGGCAGCGTCCAGCGCTTGCTGCCGTCGCCCGCCACCCAGCGGGCGAGCAGCAACTGCCCGTCCTGCACGCATACGGCGTAGGCCGCCACCCGGAGCTCTTTGTTCACAGAGTGACGCTAGTCCCCTTGGGTGGGATTGGCAGGGGAGTACTCGGGAGCGGTCCAGCTCCAGGGGTTCGCGCAGAGGGTCTCCACTGCCTCGGTGAGGGTGAAGCGGACCGTGCGGGAGCCGTCGTCGGCGTGGTCCGTGCGAGCCGTGCCGGTGAGCTGGAGGGTCGTTCCGGTCGCCCAGTCGAGGAAGAGGAGGCCGGCGCGGGGGTCGGTGGCGAGGTTGCCGAGGGTCAGGAACATGGAGTTGCCGGGGTAGTCCCGCCAGGTGAGTTCATAGGGGGAAGGGACCTGGACGAAGCCGGGATTGCCGCCCCGGTGGCTGGCGTCGGCGCCCTGTGCGTGGACGGTGGCGAGGAAGAAGGTGTCCGCCTCGGCCAGGAACGCGCGCTGGTCGCCGGTGAGCTTCACTCCGCGGCGAGGCGCTTTCGGGCGGTCCGCCATGGCGCCCTGCGGAAGCTGCCGCTTCTGGATGTACTTCGGGCAGTTCGAGAAGACCTGATCGGCCTCGATCGCCAGGCCGCGGGGTGTCGGCCGCGCCCGGCCGTTCAGCCGCAGGCGCCGCCGGGTGCGGGGGTCCAGGGCGATCGTGCCCACGGGAGTGCCCTCCCGGGCGAGGGCCCGCGCGAGGGGGTCGGCCCGGCTGAGGCCGCCCGCGATCGACAGCTGACGCGGCCCCGTGGCCCGCATGAACCCCGGTTCTCCGGTGAGCAACGAGGCCCAGACGGCGCCCGCGTGGTCGGCGCCGCCGATCACGAGCATGGGCTGGAGTTCGAGGAAGGCGGCGGCGACGGGGCGGATGCCGTCGCCGATGGACCGGCCCACGTGATCGGCCGACTCCCGCACGCCGACGCGATCCTGAACGGCGCGGGAGCCGTGGTGGTACGGGTCGTACGGGGTCATGACACTCCGCTTTTCGGCGGCCCACCCTACGCGGGTAACCTTTGACAATTACTTTAGCGGTTAGACTCAGATCGAGTCAACCAGTCACGTACCCTTTGCTGGTTAGCCTCGAAGGGAGCTCCCATGACCGCCGCGCCCCGCGACCTCCACGACCCCCGCCCCCTCGTCGGCGAGCCGCTCTCCCTCGACCTGCTCAACACCCGGTGGACGGCGGACGGCGTGCGCCGGGATCTGCTCACGGACACCGATGGGCTGACCGTCTGGCTCGCCGCCCACCGGCTCGACGACCGTTTCGGCGCGGACGAGGCGACGCTGGAGCACGTACTACGGGCGCGCGACGCGATCTCCACCGTCGTGGACGGCCCGGACGCGGTGGCGGGGATCGCCCGCGTCAACAAGATCCTCGGACACGGGCGGATCCGGGCGACCCTGTCCCCCGAAGGCCCTGGCGAGGAGCCCGAGTTCAAGGACGTGACGTGGGGCGCGGCCTGGCTGGCGGCGCGGGACTACCTGACGCTGCTCGCCACCGCGCCCGACCGCATCCGCCCCTGCGCTCACGAGGCCTGCGTCCTGCACTTCTTCGACACCTCGCGCAACGGCACGCGACGCTGGTGCTCCATGGCCGCCTGCGGAAACCGGGCGAAGGCCTCCCGCCACTACGCCCGCGCCCGCGAGGCCTGAATCACCCGCTATGTCACCGATGGCGCATGGCGGAATTGCGCCACGCCCTGATCCTCTCCGGACAACTCTCCCCAAACAGCAGTCACTTACGTAAGGCTGAGCGGTCATCCGGTTCCGGATTCCGGACCTTTTCGACCTTTACGTACAGGGATGCTGATGCACAGATCCAGTGCTAGACGCACGACCCGCCTCGCGATAGCCGTCGGTCTGACCGCCGCGCTCTCCGCCGCCGGGCCCATACCCATGGCTCTCGCGGCCGACGGCGACCCCGGGGGCCAGACCACCCCCAAGTCCGCCGAGAAGAAGCTGGGTTCGGCCGACGCCGATCTCCTCGCCGACGCGAAGGCGGAGGGCGAGAAGACCGTCACGATGATGGTCGCCACCGCGCCCGGCGCCACCGAGCAGGTCGCCGGCCAGCTCGACGCCGTCAAGGGCGGCTCGGTCGGCCGGACGTACGACAAGCTCGGCTACGTACGCGCCACCGTGCCCACCGGCAAGGCCGAGTCCGCCATCGAGGCCGCGGGCAGGCTGTCGTCCGTGCACGGCATCGACCTGCGGCACGAGATCGAGCTCGACGACCCGACGCCCGCCGCCGACCGCGCCAAGGGCGCGAAGAAGGCGGCCGAGGGGACGTACGCCGGGCCCGGTAAGAACACCCCGGCGAAGAACCCGTACAACCCGTCCTTCGAGACGGGCGCCGTCGACTTCGTGAAGAAGCACCCGAAGGCGGACGGCCGCGGCACCACCATCGGCATCCTCGACTCCGGCGTCGACCTGGGCCACCCCGCGCTCCGGAAGACCACCACGGGCGAGCGGAAGATCACCGACTGGGTGACCGCGACCGACCCGATCGTGGACGCGGACGGCACCTGGCGGCGCATGACCAACCCCGTCACGGGCCCCGTCTTCACCTGGGACAGCGAGACGTGGAAGGCCCCCGCGGGCTCCTTCCAGGTCAACCGCTTCCGCGAGTCGGCCACCGTCGGCGGCGACGCCAACGGCGACATCAACCGCGACGGCGACACCACAGACAGCTGGGGCGTCCTGTACGACCCGGCTGCCGGGACGGTCCGCGTCGACCTGAACGACAACAACGACTTCACCGACGACGAGACGATGAAGCCGTACAAGGACGGCCACCAAGTCGCCTACTTCGGCAAGGACGACCCGGCGACCGACGTCGTCGAGCGCGTCCCCTTCGTCGTCGAGATCCGCAAGGACGTGCCGACCGACCCGTACGGCGGCGACTGGGTCGGCAAGAAGGCCGACTTCGTCAACATCGGCGTCATCGAGTCCGAGCACGGCACGCACGTCGCGGGCATCACCGCGGCCAACGGCCTGTTCGGCGGCGAGATGAACGGCGCCGCTCCCGGCGCCAAGCTCGTCTCCTCGCGCGCCTGCACCTGGTCCGGCGGCTGCACGAACGTCGCGCTCACCGAGGGCATGATCGACCTCGTGACGAAGCGCGGCGTCGACATCGTGAACATGTCGATCGGCGGCCTCCCGGCGCTCAACGACGGCAACAACGCGCGCGCCGAGCTCTACAAGCGCCTCATCGACGAGTACGGCGTCCAGCTGGTGATCTCCGCGGGCAACTCGGGCCCCGGCGCGAACACCATCGGCGACCCGAGCCTCGCCGACAAGGTCATATCGGTCGGCGCCTCCATCTCCAAGGAGACCTGGGCTGCCAACTACGGCTCCGCCGTGGAGAAGTCGTACGCGATGATGCCGTTCTCCTCGCGCGGCCCGCGTGAGGACGGCGGCTTCGCGCCGATCATCTCCGCACCGGGCTCGGCCATCAACACCACACAGACCTGGCTGCCGGGCTCGCCCGTCGCCGAGGCGGGCTACCAACTGCCCGCCGGTTACTCGATGTTGCAGGGCACGTCGATGGCATCCCCGCAGGCCGCGGGCGCCTCGGCGCTGCTGCTCTCCGCCGCGAAGCGAGAGAAGGTCGACCTGACCCCGGCGAAGCTGCGCACGGCGCTCACCTCGACCGCGGACCGTATCCGCGGTGAGCAGGCGTACGCGCAGGGCACCGGCCTGATCAACGTGGTCGACGCCTGGAACGCCATCGAGGACGACGCGAAGGCGCACACGTACACGGTGAAGGCCCCGGTCGACACCGCCCTGGAGCAGGAGCTGAAGAAGCCCGGCACCGGCATCTACGACCGTGAGGGCGGCCTGAAGACCGGCCAGAAGCGGACGTACGACGTCACGATCACCCGCACATCGGGCCCGGACCGCGGCATCCGCCACGAGCTGGACCTGGTCAACAACCACGAGCGCACCTTCGAGCTGCTCGGCAAGGGCGCGGTGACGCTGCCGCTGAACAAGCCGGTCACGGTCAAGGTGCAGGCGAAGGCCAAGTCGGCCGGTCTGCACAGCGCGATCCTGACGGTCGACGACGAGCGCTCCGAGGGCATCGACCAGCAGATCATGTCGACGGTCGTCGTCTCGGCGCCGCTCGCCAAGCCCGCGTTCACGTTCTCGGCGTCCGACGCGGTGAAGCGCAACAGCACCGAGTCGTACTTCGTCACCGTCCCCAAGGGCGCCAAGTCCCTTGAGGTGGCGCTCGGCGGCCTGAAGGGCAAGAGCCAGACGCGGTTCATCGCGGTGCACCCGTACGGCGTCCCGGTCGACTCGACGTCGTCACTGACGTGTTACGCCAACTACGAGAACCCGGCCAACACCTGCCGCCCCGACCTGCGTTCGTACCCCGAGCCGCAGCCGGGCGTGTGGGAGATCGAGGTCGAGTCGCGCAGGACGTCGCCGCTTCTGGACAACCCCTACAAGCTGGACGTCTCCGCGCTGGGTGTCGCCTTCGACCCCGCCGTGCAGACGGTGCCCGAGGCGAAGGTCGGCACGCCGGCGCCCGTCTCCTGGAAGGTCACCAACAACTTCGCCGCCGTGGACGGCAAGTTGAAGGGCGGTCCGCTCGGCTCCGCGAAGGCGGCGAAGCCGTCGATCAAGCAGGGCGAGACGCAGACGACGACCGTGGTCGTGCCGGAGGGTGCAGAGCGGCTCGACGTGGCCATCGGCTCGACGGCGGACACCGCGGCCGACCTCGACCTGTCGGTCTCGAAGGACGGGGCGGTCGTGGGTTCGTCGGCGGACGGCGACTCGGAGGAGTCGGTCAGCCTCACCAAGCCCGCCGCCGGTACGTACGAGATCGAGGTGGCCGGCTACTCGATCCCGTCCGGCACCACCGCCTACGACTACCGGGATGTCTTCTTCTCGGGCGCGCTGGGCTCGGTGAAGGTGGACGAGTCGGCGCCGGTGAAGCTGGCGAACGAGGCTTCCGCCCAGGTGACCGCGGAGGTCGCGGCGGACGCGCCCGCGGCGGAGGGGCGTCAGCTGTTCGGTGAGGTGTCTCTCTTGAACGGTCGGGGGACGGTTGCCGGCACCGGCAGTGTCCTGATCGAGAAGGTGACGGCGCCGTAGGCTGCGCCTGAGCCTTGCGTGCCGTCATCACCGGCTTCGCCGAGTTCGTCCTCAATCGCCGGACGGGCTAGAAATAGCCCGGCCGGCGTTTGAGGCCGTCTTTGACCTCAACCCCCACCTCGTGCACCGCATTACGCGCCCCCGCGAGCGGCTGTACGCGCCCCGCGAGATCCCGCGCCCGACAGCGGATCGAATGCCGCCCAGGCGCCAACTTCCTCACGAGGGAGAAGCGTTGCCACGTCGGCCCGGCGCCCGGCGGGTCCACCGCGGCCGTCTCCCAAGGCCCTCCGTCGACCGATACCTCGACGCTCACGACCTCCGTCGCACTCCACGCCCGGCCACTCAACTCCACCTCCCCGGGACGGAGTTGCGCCCCCTCCCTCGGCACGAACAACTTGCTGCTCACGTCAACCTCCCGCACCGGGCTCCGGGACGACTCCCCCGGCAGAACGCGGTTGTAGAGCTGCGTGGTGAACAGCCCGTCCGCCCTGCGGTCCGCCAGGACGACGCGGGTCAGCCATTTCACCGAGTTCGTGCCGAACATCCGCGGCACCACCGCCCGCAAGGGAAAGCCGTGCTCGGGACGGAGCGGCTCACCGTTCATCCCGTGCGCGAGGAAGACACCGTCACGGGCCACCGGCAGGGGCAGATCCTTGACGTACGTGACGCCGTCCTGCCCCTGGAAGGACCCCGTGTCCGCGCCCTCGAACCAGACGTGCCGCGCGGCCGCGCTCGGCACCGCACGGTCCAGGAGCGCGGCGAGCGGCACCCCGGCCCACTCCACCTGCGCCACCGCCCGCGTCGGTACATCCGGCGCGAAGGGGCTCCCGAAGCACTCGTGGAAGGCGGCGAGCCGCTGCGTCCCGAGGGAGAGAACGGCGGCCATGTCGAGCCGCAACGGGTGCTCGACGAGCCCCTCCACCACCAGCGCCCAGTCGGCGGCATCGATGTCCGGCACGCCCAGGTGCTTCCGCACGAAGACGTCGTCGGTCGGCGTGAAGTCGGGCTCGGGCGCGGGCACTTGGGGCTTCATGTAGTAACCATAAGCATACTGAGACCCTTACATCCAGCACATTCGGGCGCGTTCAGCACCGCATCCCCTCCGCTCGCGGCAGCGCCCGCTCGATCCACGCCCGGTCCTTGGCGATGTCCGCCCCCCGCGTGGCCCAGATGTCCGGCGACGCCTCGCCCTTCGGGATGCCGATCAGGGTCCGGTCGCCCGGGCGGAGCCGCGGGTCCACGTCCACGTCCATCACGAACGTGATCTGTTTCTTGCCGCTGACCGGCTTGTAGTAGCGGGAGACGTCCAGGACGATCCGCTCCTGCTCCGCTCCGGGGATCGGCTCGACCCGGTTCACCGTTCCCTCGACGATGAGCCGCGCGCAGGCCACGTAGCCCTCGGGCGAGAGGTCCTCCGCGGCCCCGCCGCCGTCCTTGCTGTCCTCCTGGGCCTCCCCCTTCGCCGCGTCGGAGTCCGAGCTGCCGCTGATGCCCCCTCCGCCCTGCATCGCGAGCCAGGCGGTCCCGCCCACCAGCGAGACGGCCGCCACGGTCGCGGCAAGACCGAGCGCCACCTTCACACCGTGCCGCCGCAGCGCCCCGGGGGTCCCGGAGGGCTCGGCAGGACGTATACCGATCCGCCGCTCCGGCACCGCCAGCGCACGGCCGACCACTCCGATGTGCTCCCGCAGCAGTGCGACATCCGCCACAGCCGCGGCGTGCTCCGCAGCGAGCTCCGGGTCCCGCCCTGAGACACCGGTCAGGGGCTCGTTCAGGAGGGCGAACATCAGCGCGTCGTATTCGTTCCCGGCCACGTCGTCCTCGGCCACCGTCACACCACCTCGCCCTCGTGCAGCCGCGTCCGCAAGGCCCGTACCGCCGTATGCAGCCTGCTCTTGACCGTGCCCTCCGGAATGCCCAGTTCGTCCGCTATCGCCCGTACCGGCAGATCGGCGTAGAAGCGCAGGACGACGACCTGCCGCTGAATGCCGGGCAGTGCGTCCAGGCCCTGGGTCACGGCCATCGAGAGCGCCCGCGACTCCGCCCCGTCCTCGTCCGTCGCCTCCCGCCACAGCACGGCGAGCCGCTCCCCGAGCCGCTCCTGCCGTCGGCGTGCCCGATGCCAGTCCATGGCGAGGTTGGAGGCGACGACCGCCGCCCACGCGGCCACGTCACGAGGCGCCTCCCGCCCGTCCGCCGCACGTTCCAGGAGCTTGAGCCTGACCTGCTGGACGCCGTCGGGCAGATCGGCGTGCGGCACTCCGCCGAGCGCGAGCACCGCCCGCACCCGGTCCTCCTGGGCCGCGTCGAGCGGATCGGCCCTCTCCCGCCGGTCCCGTCGCGTTTTTCCGCGCAGCAAGACACCCTCCCGTCCCCACGTTTCCCCTAGGACGCCGGGAGCGCCCGAAACGTTCGGCCACGGGCCACAGGAATGTGACATCCCGAACTTCGGACAATGGATTGGACAAGGCGGCCGTGGACAGACGCATGATGGAACCGGCGCAGGCCAAAGCCTGTGCCCATGCACACACGGAGGATGTCCCTGTGAAGGTCGGAATCGTCGGAGCCACCGGTCAGGTCGGCACGGTCATGCGCAAGATCCTCGTCGAGCGGGACTTCCCGGTGGACGAGCTGCGCCTGTTCGCATCGGCCCGCTCGGCCGGCTCGAAGCTCGACGGCGTGACGGTCGAGGACGCCTCCACGGCCGACTACAGCGGCCTCGACATCGTCCTGTTCTCCGCGGGCGGCGCCACGTCGAAGGCCCTGGCCGAGAAGGTCGCAGCGCAGGGCCCTGTCGTGATCGACAACTCCTCGGCCTGGCGAATGGACCCCGAGGTCCCCCTCGTCGTCTCCGAGGTCAACCCGCACGCGATCGCGGACCGCCCCAAGGGCATCATCGCCAACCCGAACTGCACGACGATGGCCGCGATGCCGGTCCTCAAGCCGCTGCACGAGGAGGCCGGGCTCACCGCGCTCGTCGTCGCCACGTACCAGGCCGTGTCCGGCTCGGGTCTCGCCGGTGTCGACGAGCTGTTCGAGCAGGTCAAGAAGGTCGGCGACGACGCCCCGAAGCTCACGCACGACGGCTCGGCCACGGAGTTCCCGACGCCGGACAAGTACGTCGCGCCGATCGCGTACAACGTCCTGCCGCTCGCGGGCTCCATCGTCGACGACGGTCTGAACGAGACCGACGAGGAGCAGAAGCTCCGCAACGAATCGCGCAAGATCCTGGAGGTCCCGGACCTCAAGGTCTCCGGCACCTGCGTCCGCGTGCCGGTCTTCACCGGTCACTCCCTCCAGGTCAACGCCCGCTTCGCGCGTCCGCTGAGCGCCGAGCGCGCCGCCGAGATCCTCGCGTCGGCCGAGGGCGTCGTCCTCACGGACGTCCCGACCCCGCTGGTCGCGGCGGGCAAGGACGACTCCTTCGTGGGCCGCATCCGCAGGGACGAGACGGTGGAGAACGGCCTGGCCTTCTTCATCTCCGACGACAACCTCCGCAAGGGCGCCGCGCTGAACGCGGTGCAGATCGCGGAGCTGGTGGCGGCCGAGCTCAAGGGCTAGGTCCTACCTCGTCATCCGTACGCCGATGGGGGCGGGCGCCGATATTCATTCGGTGGCCGCCCCCTTCGCGTACCCGGTGGCCGCCCCCTTCGCGTACCCCACGACAAGCAGGGCAAGACCCGCGAGCCCGCCCCCGAGCCACAGGACGTCCGTGGTCCCGAAGCCGTCCGCGACCAGGCCGCCGGTCAGCGCGCCCAGGGCGATCGCCGCGTTGAACACCCCGGCGAAGAGCGCCGACGCCGCCTCGCGGGCGCGGGGCGCCGCGGCCAGGATCCAGTGCTGGGTGGAGACGGAGACCCCGCCGTAGGCCAGCCCCCAGGCGACGAGGAGCGCCACCGACGCGATCAGCGAGCCACCCGCCGGCCCGAGCAGCAGGACGACGGCGGCCAGAGCCGCGGAGATGGCGAGCAGCGCCCGGCGGGGGTCGCGGGCCGCGAGCGCGCCGCCCGCGAAGTTGCCGACGATGCCCGCCACCCCGTACGCGAGGAGCAGCCCGCTGATCAGCCCGGCTCCCAGGTCGGGCACCCGTTCCAGGACGGGGCGTACGTAGGTGTAGGCGGCGAAGTGCCCGGTCACCAGGAGCAGCACCACCAGGAGCCCCGCCCGCAGCCGCGCGTTCCGCAGCAGCCCGGGGAACGTGCCGAGCCGTACGGCCGACGACGCGGGCAGCGGCGGCAGCACCGCCGCGAGCAGCCCCGCGACCGCCAGCGCGAACGCGCCCATCACCGCGAACGCCCAGCGCCAGCCCGCGAGTTCACCGAGGAACGTACCGGCGGGGACGCCGAGCACAGACGCCACCGCGATCCCGCTGAAGATCACCGTGGTGGCCCGCCCCGCGGATTCCTCGCGCACGAGCCGTACGCCGAGCCCGGCCGCGATCGCCCAGACGCCCCCGATGCACACGCCCACAAGAACCCGTGCGGCGAGCAGCACCCCGAAAGTGGGCGCGAACGCGGAGAGGAGATTGGCGGCGGTGAGCAGGGCCATGAGCGCGACGAGCACCGTCCGCCGATCGGCACGCCGCACGGCGACCGGAAGCAGCAGGGCGGCGAGCGCCGCGATGACGCCGGGCAGCGTGACGGTCAGGCCCGCGGTCCCGTCGGACACGCCGAGCCCTGAGGAGAGGGAGGTGAGGAGGCCGACCGGCAGCATTTCCGTGGTGACGACGGAGAAAGTGGTGGCGGCGACGGTGAGGACGGACAGGGGCAGGAAGCGCCGCGGCTCCGTGAGCGCGGGGAGTGTGCCCAGGGTGGCTTTCGTGAGGTCGTTCATGGGGTCAAGCCTTCGTCGGACGCCCTGCCGGGAACAACGGCGAAGATCTCATCCTTGAATGAGCGAGGCTCATCGATGAGAGGCGGGGCGGTTGTGGTGGGCGGGCTCGAGATACGGGAGCTGGAGTGCTTCATCGCGCTCGCCGACGAGCTGCACTTCGGCCGTGCGGGCGAGCGGCTCTACGTGTCGCAGAGCCGCGTCAGCCAGCTGCTGCGCGACCTGGAGCGCCGGATCGGCACACGGCTCGTGGAGCGGTCGAGCCGGCGGGTGCGGCTGACTCCGGCGGGCGAGCGGTTCCTGGCCGAACTGCGCCCGGCGTACGAGACGTTGAGCGCCACGGTGGACGCGGCGCGGGAGGCGGCGCGAGGGGTCACGGGGCGGCTGCGGATCGGCTTTCAGGGGACGGCGGACGCGCGGCTGATGGGGGCGATCACCGACTTCCAGGAGGCGCATCCGGGCTGCGTGACGGAGATCGTCGAAGTGCCCTTCTCGGATCCCTTCGGGGCGGTGCGGCACGGGGACGTGGACACGGCGATCGTGCTGCTGCCCGTCGAGGAGCCCGACCTGGTGCTCGGCCCGCTCTTCTCCCGCCAACAGCAGACGGTCGCGGTGTCCGTACGGCATCCCTTCGCGGGCCGCGCCTCGCTGCACGCGGCCGACCTGGCGGGGACTCCGCTGATCTCCGCGACGGCGCCGGCCCCCGCGTACTGGCGCGCTGCGCAGGCCCCCTCCTCCGTCGCGGCGCCGGAGGTGCGCACCCTCCAGGAGGGCCTGACGCTGGTCGCGGCCGAGCGCGGGGCGATGCTGCTGTGCCGCCCCACGGCGGAGTACCACGGGCGGCGCGACGTCACGTTCGTGTCCGTGGAGGGGGTGCCGGATTCGGTGCTCGGGATGGTGTGGCGCCGGGACGGGGAGACAGAGCGGGTGCGGGCGTTCGCGCGGGCGGTGGGGGCCCCTGGCTAGGGTCGGCGGACCTCGAAGTGGAAGCAGCCGTACTCGACGGCCCTGACGTGCACGAGGGCGACTTCCGGGTCGGCGAAGGCTTCCGCGAAGGCGGCGTCGAAGCCTTCCGTCGCCGGGTCCGGGATCTCCATCAGGCGGCCCCCGATGATGCGGCCTTCGGCGTTGTAGCGGCGCAGGGTGCGCAGGGCTCCGGGGCGCGCGAAGGGGTAGCCCTCCTCCTGGGCGGGGCCCTCGCAGTCCTCCGCGTGGATGAAGACGGGTCCCCGCTCGTCGTAGGCGCCGGGGGTGGCACCGGTCTGGGCCGCCCAACGGCGCAGGGGGGCGTACGAGACGAGGGCTACGTTCTCGCCGGGGGCGATGGGGCGCAGGCAGCAGCGGAGGGGGTCGCCGCCTTCCGTGTCCACGTGGGGCAAGCAGGGGTTGCCGGCGTGGTCGGTGATGCGGAGTTGCTTGAGGCAAAAGACCGTTACCAACACCCCCGCATACGCCGATACCCCTCCCCCAACCCCGCCAGCTCCTCCCCCGTCAACACGTCCTCCACCCGCGCGAACCCCTCCGGCGCCCTCTCCGCGACAGTCCGAAGGACCTCGTCCACCGGCATCGCACGATTGGCCAGGGCCACGGCATTGGCGGGGCCCCACCGTTCCGCCTCGTAGGCCCGCAGACCGCCCACCCGGTCCACCCCGGCAAGGGCCACGCACCGCGCGAGCACCCGCGCGTCGAGCACCGCCTCCGAGCCGCCGCTCGACCCCACGGGGTACATCGGATGAGCCGCGTCGCCCAGCAGGGTCACGGGGCCGCGCCCCCACCACGGCAGCGGGTCCCGGTCCACCATCGGGTACTCCAGGATCCGCCCCGTCGACCCGGTCGCGGCGAGGAGCGCGGGCACATCCAGGTCTCCGATCCGCCACCCGGAGAAGTGCGGCAGGACATCGGAGAGGCGTCCCGAGCGGTTCCAGTCCACAGGGCCCGGCGACCCGTGGTGATGGACC
Source organism: Streptomyces sp. NPDC033180 (assembly GCF_055577645.1). NCBI lineage: Bacteria > Bacillati > Actinomycetota > Actinomycetes > Kitasatosporales > Streptomycetaceae > Streptomyces > Streptomyces sp. NPDC033180. The sequence goes on from NZ_JBVIPU010000001.1 coordinate 1,086,785, forward strand.
GGAAAGCGCACCTCCGCCACCCAGTTGAGCAGCGCGCGCCCCCGCACCTCCGCCTCCCGCGAGATCGGGTAGACGACGAGCTTCGCGGCCGCGTTGCTGCCCGCGAACGCCATCGTCCGGCCGCCGAGCACCGGATCCCACTCGGTGACACCCCGCCACATCCGGATGCCGTTCCACAGCGGCGGCCCCTCCCCGGGGTGCAGCCGGGCCCGCACCGCCGAGTACAGGCCGTCGGCGCCGATCAGGGCCCGCACCGGCACCGCGAACTCCCGCCCGCGCCGCACATCCCGCAGGGTCACCCGCAGCGCCCCCGACCCCTCCGGCTCGGCGTACCGCACGAACGCCGTACCGGTCTGGACGGCGTTCTCTCCGAGGCGGTCGCGCACGGCGTCGAGGAGGATCAGCTGCAGGGCGCCGCGGTGCAAGGAGTACTGCGGCCAGTGGTGACCGCGGGCGAGTCCCAGCGGTTCGCCCCAGATGTGGTTGCCGTGCCGGTCGAAGTGGATCGTCTCGGCGGTCGGCACAGCCGTGGCGGCCAGCTCGGCGCCGAGGCCGAGCTCCGTCAACTCCCGGACCGCGTGCGGAAGAAGGTTGATGCCGACGCCGACGGGCCGCAGCGCGTCCACCGCGTCGATGACCCGTACCCCGATGCCCGCCGCATGCAGACTGAGCGCCGTGGTGAGCCCGCCGATGCCGGCTCCGGCGACGAGTACGTCGATCACGGGGCACACCTCGCGCCGGGCGATCCCTGTAGTCGATGTAGTCGATGTGATCGGGGTAACCGCGATAATCGCCGTAGTCGCGGTAATCGCAATGGCCGTCTGAGTCCCATGAACGCTCCCCCCGGGGCGTTGGTCGACGCGCGGATGGTAGCGGCACGGCAGCCCGCGAACAATGCCGCGCGGCGGCCCACCGACCATGCCCGGACACGTTCGCGTACCCACGTGGAAGGATGGCCGGAAACGCCACAAGTCGCACCTGACGTACCTGAGGAGATGACCGCGTGCCCGGCACCAATCTGACCCGCGAAGAGGCGCAGCAGCGGGCCAAGCTGCTCACCGTTGACTCGTACGAGATCGATCTCGACCTCTCCGGCGCGCAAGAGGGCGGCACCTACCGGTCGGTGACCACGGTGCGCTTCGACTCCGCCGAGGCGAACGCCGAGACCTTCATCGACCTGGTGGCCCCCGCGGTCCACGAGGTTGTCCTGAACGGCCACTCCCTGGACGTGGCCGCCGTCTTCCGTGACTCGCGCATCGCGCTGAGGCACCTGGAGGCGGGGCCGAACGAGCTGAAGGTGATCGCCGACTGCGACTACACCAACACGGGTGAGGGGCTGCACCGTTTCGTCGACCCGGTCGACGAACAGGCCTATCTCTACACGCAGTTCGAGGTCCCCGACGCGCGTCGTGTCTTCGCCTCCTTCGAGCAGCCCGACCTCAAGGCCACGTTCCAGTTCACCGTGAAGGCGCCGTCCGGCTGGACGGTCATCTCGAATTCGCCGACCCCCGAGCCCAGCGGTGACGTCTGGGTCTTCGAGCCCACGCCGCGCATGTCGACGTACATCACGGCGCTCATCGTCGGTCCGTATCACTCGGTCCACAGTTCGTACGAGGGTCCTGGCGGCCAGTCGGTTCCGCTCGGCATCTACTGCCGTCCCTCGCTGGCCGAGTTCCTCGACTCCGACGCGATCTTCGAGGTCACGCGGCAGGGCTTCGACTGGTTCCAGGAGAAGTTCGACTACGCGTACCCCTTCGCGAAGTACGACCAGCTCTTCGTGCCGGAGTTCAACGCGGGCGCGATGGAGAACGCGGGCGCGGTGACCATCCGCGACCAGTACGTGTTCCGTTCGAAGGTGACGGACGCGGCGTACGAGACGCGCGCGGAGACCATCCTCCACGAGCTGGCCCACATGTGGTTCGGCGACCTGGTGACGATGGAGTGGTGGAACGACCTCTGGCTGAACGAGTCGTTCGCCACGTACACGTCCATCGCCTGCCAGGCGTACGCGGAGAACTCGCGCTGGCCGCACTCCTGGACGACGTTCGCCAACTCCATGAAGACGTGGGCGTACCGCCAGGACCAGCTCCCCTCGACGCACCCGATCATGGCGGACATCCGCGACCTCGACGACGTCCTGGTCAACTTCGACGGCATCACGTACGCCAAGGGCGCGTCGGTGCTCAAGCAGCTGGTCGCGTACGTCGGCATGGACGAGTTCTTCCGGGGCGTGCAGGCGTACTTCAAGGCGCACGCGTTCGGCAACACGCGCCTGTCCGATCTGCTCGGCGCGCTGGAGGAGACCAGCGGGCGCGACCTCAGGACCTGGTCGAAGAAGTGGCTGGAGACGGCCGGCATCAACGTCCTGCGTCCGGTGGTGGACGTCGACACGTCCGGCAGGATCACGTCGTTCGCGGTGAAGCAGGAGGCGCCGGCGCTCCCCGCGGGCGCGAAGGGAGAACCGACGCTGCGCCCGCACCGGATCGCGATCGGCCTGTACGACCTGGACGAGCACTCCGGCAAGCTGCTGCGCACGGACCGCGTGGAGCTGGACGTGGACGGCGAACTGACGGCGGTGGACGCGCTGGTGGGCCGGGAGCGTCCGGCGGTGATCCTCCTGAACGACGACGACCTCTCGTATGCGAAGGTCCGCATGGACGCGGAGTCGCTCGCGTTCGTGACGGAGCACATCGGTGACTTCCAGGCGTCGCTGCCGCGGGCGCTGTCGTGGGCGTCGGCGTGGGACATGACGCGGGACGCGGAACTGCCGACGCGGGAGTACCTCTCCCTCGTCCTGTCCGGCATCGCCAAGGAGTCGGACATCGGGGTCGTCCAGTCCCTGCACCGGCAGGTGAAACTGGCCCTCGAACTGTACGCGGCGCCGTCCGGGCGCGATGAGGCGCTCACCCGCTGGACGGAGGCGACGCTCTCGCACCTGCGCTCGGCGGAGCCGGGCAGCGACCACCAGCTGGCGTGGGCGCGGGCGTTCGCCGCGACGGCGCGTACGGAGGAGCAGCTGACGCTGCTCGAGGAGTTGGTGTCGGGCAAGCAGGCCATCGAGGGTCTCGCGGTGGACACGGAGCTGCGCTGGGCCTTCGTGCACCGGCTCGCGGCGACGGGCCGTCTTGACGAGGCGGGCATCACGGCGGAGCTCGACCGTGACAAGACGGCCGCGGGCGAGCGGCACGCGGCCGCGGCGCGGGCGGCGCGGCCCACGCCGGAGGCGAAGGCGGAGGCGTGGGCCTCGGTCGTCGAGTCCGACAAGCTCCCGAACGCGATCCAGGAGTCCGTGATCGGCGGCTTCGTCCAGACGGACCAGCGCGAACTCCTCGCCCCGTACGCGGAGAAGTTCTTCGCGGCGGTCAAGGGGGCGTGGGATTCTCGCTCGCACGAGATGGCGCAGCAGATCGCGGTGGGCCTCTACCCCTCGCTCCAGGTGTCCCAGGCCACGCTGGACGCGACGGACGCCTGGCTGGCCTCCGCGTCCCCCTCGGCGGCCCTGCGCCGCCTGATCACGGAGTCCCGAGCCGGCGTGGAGAGGGCCCTGCGGGCACAGGCAGCGGACGCCTAACGCCGACCACCCCGCCCGGGGACACTCCGCCACTCCCCCGGCGGGGGCGGACCGCGCTACCGGCCCCCGTCCGTCCGCCACGTCCGACTTGCCCGCGCTCCGCGCGGATGTCTCCCACCCACCCACCCACCCGATCACCCCGGGGCAATCGGGTGGGTGCGCGGGAAAGGTGGGAGCCGGCCGTGGCTGTGGCGTGGCTCCCTACTCCGCCCCCGCCCCCCGCGCAGGGACCACGTCACGGAGCGCCGACAAGACCCTGCTGACCGCCGCACCCCCCGCCGCCCCGCGGCGAACCGCCGCCACCACGTGGCGGCGGGGGCGGTCGGCGGACAGGGTCCGCATCACCACCCCGTCACGGCGGACCGCCGCCATCCGCGGGACGAGGGCGACCCCCATCCCCGCCTCGACCATCGCCAGGATCGCCGTCCAGCCGGAGGCGGAGTGCGCCTGTTCCGGCGTGAATCCCGCCCCCTCGCACGCCGCCCGCGTGATCTCCGACCAGGGACCGCTCCCCCCGAAGATCCACGGCTCCCCGGCCAGATCCGCGAGCCGGAGCCCCTCCACCGACGCCAGCGGATGCTCCCCCGGCAGCGCCACGTCCAGCGGGTCCGCGACGAGCGACTCCCGGGTGAAGCGCGTGTCCGCGTCCGCCGCGGCCGGCGCCGTCACCGCCAGGGAGAGGGCCACGTCCACCTCCCCCGCGGCCAGCAGTTCGTACGCCTCCGCCGCCTCCACCTCACGTACCCGCACCGAGATCCCCGGCGCCGCCGCCCGCAGCTCCCGCACGGCGGGGACCACCAGCGCGGGCACCGCGGTCGAGAAGGCCCCCACCCGCACCTCCCCCGCCTCACCTTGCGCATAGGCCGCCAACTCCGCGTCCGCCAGCTCCAGTTGAGCGAAGACCGCCTCCGCGTGCCGCAGGACGAGGTGCGCCGCGTCCGTGAGGCGGACCCGCCGCCCGTGCGCCTCGAGCAGCGGCACCCCCAACTGCTTGGCGAGGTTGGACAGCTGCTGCGACACGGCCGACGGCGTCATCCGCAGCGCACGCGCCGTCGCCGTGACCGTGCCCCGCTCACTCAACGTACGCAGGATCTGCAGTTTCTTGATGTCCCACTCGCTCATGGAGTCAACGTACCGACTGGTCACGAGAGGTGATCCCACCGGACGCGCCCCCTACTTCCTGCGCGCCGCGCCCAGCACGACCCCACCGAGGATCAGCCCCATGCACATCACCTGCAGCCACCCCATCGCCTCGCCGAGCACCGCGAAGGAGAGCAGGGCGACGCAGACCGGCTGGAGGTAGTAGATGACCCCGGCGCGGGCGGCGCCGATGATCGAGATCGCCTTGTTCCAGGCGAAGAAGGCGATCGCGGATGAGACGACACCGACGTACAGGAGCGGGGAGACCGTGCCGACCGTCGGCTCGAAGCCGCCCTGGATCACATAGCTGGCCACGAACACCGGAAGCAGCATCAGCGCGCCGAGCGTGAACGTCGCGAAGAGGAACGGCAGTCCGCCGATCTCCGCCGGCTTGCGCTTGAGCAGCGCACTGTACGAGCCGAAGGAGACGGCCCCCGCGATGATCCACAGGTCACCCACTGCGAAGTCCATGGAGAGCGATCCGCCGGACACCAGGACCAGGACGCCCGCGCAGGCGATCAGCATGCCGGCCACCCGGCGCGCGCCGAGCTTCGCGCCGCCGAGGCGTTCGTACACCGCCATCAGGACCGGCGACGCCGCCATGATCATGCCCATGTTGCCGGCGGTGGTGGTGACGCCCGCCTGGTTGACCAGGGTGTTGTAGATGGTGACGCCGAGGAGCGAGGCGAGGAGCAGGAAGCGGATGTGCTCGCGGAGCAGGGCCCGCTGCCGCCAGGTCTGACGCGCCGCGAAGGGCGCCACGGCCGCGATCGCGATGACCCACCGCCAGAACGCGTGCTGAATGGGCGGCACGCTGTCGGCCAGGGCGCGCGAGGTGACGAAGCTGCCCGACCAGACGACCGTGGCGAGCGCCGCGAGGGCGAGACCGAGGCCGATGGGGCCCGCGGCCCGCTGCACCCCCTTGCTCACCGCCGTCGCCGCCGTCGCGTCCGTCGCCGTCGTCGCGGTCGCCTCGGCCGTCGCCGTCGTCGCGGTGCGGGTGGGGGTCGTCCGGTCCAGGACAGTCACTGATATCCCTTGTCTCTCTCCCGGTCCGCCCGGGAAAACACGAACCCCGCCGAGGTGGTAACCACCCGGCGGGGATCTCTTGGCTCGATCACTTGGTTGGTTGCGGGACTACCGTCGCACCCGCACACCCATCAGGTCCATCGAATCTTTTCGAGACATTATTGAAGCTAAACTGAATGGTTTTCCAGTGCGGCCCGCACCTCCCCCGCGTCCGCCTCCTCCGCCGCCCACGCCACATACCCGTCGGGCCGGACCAGGACGGTCGTGCGCCGGTCGCTCGCCCAGTGCGTCGCGACGGCCCGCCCCGCGGCGCACTCCACGCCCTGCGGAGCGACCAGCACGAACTCGCCCTCGCGCAGAGCCTCGTAGAGCCGGCCCTCCTTGAGCGCGATGTCCGGAGCGCGGTGGCCGGTCAGGCGGTGGGCCCCCTTGGGGGCGGGGTAGCTGTAGCCGATGCCGGTGATCCGGCCGATCGCCCTGTCGCGGACCGGGCGCACGGCGCCGATGAAGGACGCGAGCACGGCGCGGCCCGCCCGCGACCACGGGCGCTTGGCCATCGCGAGCCGCACGATCCCGCCGCTGCTGCGCAGGACCGACTTGCCGATGGGGTGCCGCTCGGACTGATAGGTGTCCAACAGGCCTTCCGACGCACGGCCGTTGACCGCGGCCACCAGCTTCCAGCTCAGGTTCACGGCATCCTGCAGTCCGGTGTTCATGCCCTGTGCGCCCGCCGGGGTGTGTACGTGCGCGGCATCGCCGGCCAGGAAGACCCGGCCGACCCGGTAGGCGGGCGCCTGGCGCTCGTCGCTGTGGAAGCGGGACATCCAGCGGGCGTCGTGCATGCCGTAGTCGCGGCCGAGCGCGAGGCGGGTGATCTCCTTGACCTCTTCGAGGTCGAGGGGCTCGCTGTCGGGGACGTTGTGCGCTCGGTTCCAGCCGATCACGCGGTAGTAACCGTCGGCGAAGGGCGCGATGAAGGCGAAGGCGTCACCGGCGGCGTTCACCGTGAGGACCGACGCGGGCTTCTCGGCGAGCTTGACGTCGGCGAGCACGAGCGAGCGGATGGCGGACTTACCGGGGAAGGGCAGGCCGATGGCCTTGCGGACCGGGCTGTGCAGTCCGTCCGCGCCGACGACGTACGCGGCCCGTCGCGTGCTCGACTCACCGCCCGGGCCCCTGACTTCGACGGTCACGCCGTCCGCGTCCTGGGTCAGCCCGGTGACCTCGCTCTCGTACCGGAAGTCGACACCGGCCGCGACCGCCCGCCGCTCCAGGACCCGCTCCACCTCGTACTGCGGCAGGACCAGGAGGTGGTTGTAGCGCGAGGGCAGCTTGTCGAGGCCCACTTCGAGGCGGCCGAAGAGGCGCAGGCGGTCGAGCGTCCGGCCCTTGGCCTCCAGCTCGTCGGCGAGGCCGCGGGCGTCGAGCTGTTCGAGGGTGCGGGCGTGCAGCACGAGGGCGCGCGAGAGGTTGCTGATCTCGTGCGGCCGCTTCTCGAGCAGGGTGACGGGGACGCCCGCGGCGGCCAGGTCCCCGGCGAGCAGAAGCCCGGTGGGGCCTGAGCCGACGACGATCACAGCGGGGTTCGTGGTGCCGGTCGTGTCCTGGGTCCCGTTCATGACGGCCTCCTCGGCTCCTTGCGCCAACAACTGTTGGTCAACGCTTGTTGGCTAACGTAGGACCGCCGCCATGGACTGTCAACACTTGTTGGCCTACGATTGTTGGCATGACTGAGAGCGCACCAGTTCCAGAGACCGGGACAGCCGCACCCCGCCGCTCCGACGCGACCCGCGGCGCGATCCTCGCGGCCGCCCGCGAGCGGTTCGCCGCAGACGGCTACGAGCGGGCCACCATCCGCGCCATCGCCAAGGACGCGCGGATCGATCCGTCGATGGTGATGCGCTATTACGGCAACAAGGAGGGCCTGTTCGCCGCGGCCTGCTCCATCGACCTGCGGCTGCCCGATCTCACCGCCGTGCCGCGCGAGGCCGTCGGGCGGGCCCTGGTGGCCCACTTCCTGGACGTCTGGGAGAAGGACGAGGTGCTGACGGCGATGCTCCGGGTCGGCATCACGAACACGGCGGGCGCCGAGCGCATGCAGGGCATCTTCAGGGACCAGCTGCTGCCGGTCGCGCGCCGCGTCTGCCCCGATCCCGCCGATGCCGCGACGCGGGCCGGGCTCTGCGCCTCGCAGATCCTCGGCATGGCGCTGACCCGCTACGTGCTGCGGTTCCCGCCCGCGGTCGCCCTGTCCGGCGAGGAGATGGCGGACTGGGTGGGGCCGACGGTGCAGCGGTATCTCACGGCCGAGCGGCCGTGACGTACGGAGGGGGCTCCCCGTCGGCGTACGCGTGCGCGTACCGACGAAGAGCCCCCCACGGAGAACTCAGGAAGGGAAGTGGCGTCAGCCCTGCTTCTCCTGCTTGCGGGACTTGTCACCGACCATGACGAGGCCCGCGATCACCAGGAACAGCACGATGGGCGCCACGACATAGAGGCCGAGCGTGTCGATCACACTCAGACCGGGACCCGGGTCGTCACCGTCGTCGCGCGTGAGCGCGAGCGCGGGGGACGACATGAGCAGCATCATCAGCGTCGTACCGGAAGCCAGGGCGCCGGCGCGCAGGGCGTTCTTCTTGTCCACGGTGCCAACGTAGCGAACTGTTAAACGGGCCGCGCGCCCGGGGGTGCCGTACGGGGCCCTTCGCGGGTACGGAACACGTCCATGAACGCGTGCAGGCGTGGTGACGCGGCCAGTTCCTCCAGGGTGACGGGGCGGCCGGCGGCGTCGGCGATCGGCAGCCGCCAGTTCGGGTACTGGTCCCAGGTGCCGGGGAGGTTCTGCGGGCGGCGGTCGCCGACCGCGTCCGGCAGCCATACGCCGATCATGCGGGCCGGGGTGGCGAGCAGGAAGCGGTGGACGGCGCGGATCTCCTCCTGCTCGTGTCCACCGCCGCCGGGCAGCATCCCGAGGCGGGAGAGCAGCGCGAGCCACTCCGACACGTCCGCCGCCGCGGCAGCCTGTTCGACGGCCGCAGGGCGCGTCAACAAGTCGAGCCTGTCGCGGAGTTGGACGTGCTCGCCGGTGATGCGGGCCGCGGTGGACGGCAGGTCGTGGGTGGTGGCGGTGGCCAGGCAGTCCGCTCGCCAGCTCTCGGGGGGCAGCGGCCGTCCCGTGCCGGCCCAGTCCCGCTCGAACCAGAGCACGGAGGTGCCGAGCACACCGCGGCGCTGCAGGGTCTCGCGGACGCCGGGCTCGACGGTGCCGAGGTCCTCGCCGATGACGAGGGCGCCCGCGCGGTGCGCCTCCAGGGCGAGGACGGCGAGCATCGCATCGGCGTCGTACTGGACATACGTTCCCTCGGTGGGTGCGCGGCCCTCCGGGACCCACCAGAGCCGGAAGAGCCCCATGACGTGGTCGATGCGGATCGCGCCCGCGTGCCGCAGCAGTGCGCGCAGGAGGGCGCGGTAGGGGGCGTATCCGGACTCGGCGAGGCGGTCCGGGCGCCAGGGCGGGAGGCCCCAGTCCTGGCCGCGCGCGTTGAACGCGTCGGGCGGGGCGCCGGTCGACATGCCCTCGGCGAAGTGCCGCCGCTGCGCCCACGCGTCGGCTCCGGCCGGGTGCACGCCGACCGCGAGGTCGTGCACGAGGCCGATGTCCATGCCCGCGTCCCGCGCGGCGCGCTGCGCGGCGGCGAGCTGGGCGTCGGTGAGCCAGGCGAGACGGCAGTGGAAGTCCACGCGGTCCATCAACTCGCGCCGGGCGCGCGCGGATTCGGGTGACGCGGGGTCGCGCAGGGGCGCCGGCCAGGTGTGCCAGTCGGGGCCGTGCCGCTCGGCGAGAGCGGACCACGTGGCGTGGTCCTCCAGGTCCTCGCCGTGCTCGGCGAGGAAGTCGTTGTAGGCGGCACGCCGTCCGGGGCCGAGCGGGACCTCGCGGACCAGCTCCAGGGCCCGGAGCTTGAGGGCCCAGACGGCGTCACGGTCGATCAACTGGCCCTGCTGGAGCACGGATTCACGGAGCGCGGCGGCCTGCCGTGTGAGGTCGGCGGCCAGTTCGCGGGCCTCGCCGTCCAGGTGGGCGTACTCGGGAATGTCCTCCACACGGAGGTGGACCGGGTCGGGGAAGCGGCGCGACGAAGGGCGGTACGGGGAGGGGTCGGACGGCCCGTCCGAAGGCTTCGGCACGGCCGCGTGCAAGGGGTTGACCTGCACGAACCCCGCACGCATGGACCGCCCGGACCACGCCGCGAGCTCGGCGAGGTCACCGAGGTCGCCCATGCCCCAGGAGCGGCGGGACAGGAGGGAGTAGAGCTGGACGAGCAGCCCGTACGTCTTCTCGCGCGGGGGCGGCAGGCGGTGCGGGGCGACGATGAGGTGGGCGGTGGCTGTGCGATCGTCCGGGGTCGTGGCCAGGAGCGTGTGCACCCCCAGTGGCAGGGCGGGCGCCACCCGCGGCTCTGCCCCTTCGCCGCTTCGCGGCGTCGCCTCCCACTCGCCCGCCGGATCACCCCGCGGTGCGTCAGCGAGGTCGGAGGGGTCCGCATCCGACAACGGCACATCCCACTGCACCCGCTCCCCCCGCTCCGTCTCCACGCACACGCGCGTGCCCGGCGGCAGCACAGCCCAGGGCGGAGGGGCCTCAGGGTCGCCGCCCTGCCACGCCACCACCGTCGGCGGCAGGAGGCGGGCGCTCAGCTCCGCCTCGCGGGCCGCGAGGGCACGCCGCACCGCCTCGGGGGTGCTCGCGTCCACGTCGAGGGCGGCCAGGGCCGCGATCACCGCGGCGTCGGTGGCCGGAACCGTGCGGTCCGGAGACGGGGAGTAAGAAGTCGCCACGCCATGCAGGGCGGCAAGGCGGGAAAGTCCGGTGGGGACAGCGGCCACGTCGGCGGGGCCGGTCGCTCCGGGTGGGGCCATCTAGACCCCCATGTAGTCCAGGTGCGACGCGGTGCCGATGGAGGTCGGCTCGCTGGTCAGCGGGGCGGCGTCGGCGAGCGGGGGCTCGCTGGTCAGGGGGGCGGCGTCGGCCAGCGGGGGCTCGCTGGTCAGGGGCGGCTCGAGGAAGCCGCAGGAGCAGGATCCGTCGAGTCCCGAGTCGGGGTCGGACACCTGTTTGGAGAGAGCGGAGAGGAGGAGGTTCGCGGAAGCGGGCACGTGGGCTCCATTGTCAGGGGGCAGGACGGGTCTTCGGCAGCAGCCCTACCCAGTACGCGGGATCGCAGACATATCCGTTGCATGAACGTGCGCGTGCTCACATTCGTTTCCCTGAGTGGGGGTTCGGACGCAAGATCTTCCTTCTCCCGTCGCCATCCGTGCCCTTCCCTGATCCGGGCAAGCATTGCAGCCCCTGTGGCGTTCGACGGCGGACTCGCCGTTCTCACACGGAAGAAAACCCCCACAACACCCACGCCCGTTGACACCCCCGCCACGCGAGTGGTGGGCTCAGTGACACCCTGAGACAACTGGCGCACCACACGTGATCACCAGCCGTGATCATCAGTACGAAGGACCACGAGGAGAGGGCCGTGCAACTGCGGCGCAGGAAGGGCGCGGCGGCCATCGCCGTCGCCGTCATGGCAGGCGCACTCAGCGGCGCCCCCGGCGCCGTCGCCGCCCCCGGCCTCCCAGGAAAGCCCGGCGCCCCCGCCACCTCCCCGGACGACGACCGGGAGAGCGACGGCGCCCTCCCCCCGGTCTGGCCACGCCCTCAGTCGATGACCACGGCCGGAGCCCCGGTCACCATCACCGACGAGGTCGTCCTGGCCACCGGCAAGGACCCCGATCCGTACGCCATGGACGCCCTGCGCGCCCTTCTCCGTGACGCGGGTGCTCGCAGGATCACGGAGGTCAAGGAGGGCGAGCGGCTTCCCGTGGGCGGCGGAAAGCTCGTCATCCGCGCCGAAGGCACCGGCGCCGAGCAGGCGCTGCGCACTCTCGGCGCCCGCGCCCGGGGCGACCTCCCGTCCGGCGGCTATCGCCTCGCGGTGGGCCGGATCGGCGGCCAGGACACCATCGCTCTCGCGGGCGCGGGCGATGACGGCGTCTTCCACGGCGTGCAGACCCTCCGCCAGTTGATCTCCAAGCCCACCAGTGGCACCGGAAGCACCCGGGGGACTGTCCCCGGCGTCCAGATCCGTGACTGGCCGGGCACCGCGGTCCGCGGCATGACCGAGGGCTTCTACGGCACCCCGTGGACCCGCGAACAGCGCCTGGACCAGCTGGACTTCATGGGCCGGACGAAACAGAACCGCTACCTCTACGCCCCCGGCGACGACCTCTACCGCCAGGCACGCTGGCGCGAGCCGTACCCCGCAGAGCAGCGCGCCGACTTCCGCGCCCTCGCCGAGCGGGCCAGGGCCAACCACGTGACGCTCGCCTGGGCCGTCGCCCCGGGCCAGGCCATGTGCATGTCGTCCGACAAGGACATCAAGGCCCTGAACCGCAAGATCGACGCGATGTGGGCTCTGGGCGTACGCGCGTTCCAGCTGCAGTTCCAGGACGTCAGCTACAGCGAGTGGCACTGCGACGCGGACGCCGACGCCTTCGGTTCGGGGCCCGAGGCCGCCGCGAAGGCGCAGTCGCGCGTCGCCAACGCCGTCTCCGCGCACCTGGCCGAGCGCCACCCCGGAGCGAAGCCGCTCTCGCTGATGCCCACGGAGTACTACCAGAACGGATCCACGGAGTACCGCGACGCCATCGCGGCCCGGCTCGACGAGGGCGTCGAGGTGGCGTGGACCGGCGTCGGCGTGGTCCCCAAGACCATCACCGGGCGTGAACTGGCGGGCGCCCGCACGGCGTTCGGCTCGCATCCGCTGGTGACGATGGACAACTACCCCGTCAACGACTTCGCGCAGGACCGTATCTTCCTCGGCCCCTACACCGGTCGCGAGCCCGCCGTGGCCACCGGCTCGGCGGCGCTGCTCGGCAACGCCATGGAGCAGCCGTCGGCCTCCCGCATCCCCCTCTTCACGGCCGCCGACTACGCCTGGAACCCCCGCGCCTACCGTCCGCACGAGTCCTGGCTCGCCGCGATCGACGACCTCTCGGGCGGTGACAAGAAGGTGCGGGGCGCCCTGCGGGCCCTCGCGGGCAATGACGCGTCGTCCGTGCTCGGCGCCGACGAATCGGCGTATCTGCGCCCGCTCATGGACGACTTCTGGCGCGCGCGTACGACCACTGACGCCGCCCGCATCGAGAAGTCCGCACAGGCCCTGCGGGACGCCTTCACCGTCATGAAGGAGGCCCCGCGGCGGCTCGCCGACAGCGACCTCGACACCGAAGTGCGCCCCTGGGTCGAGCAGTTGGCGCGCTACGGGGAAGCCGGCGAGACGGCGGTCGACATGCTGCGCGCGCAGTCCACCGGCGACGGCGCGGCCGCCTGGCGTGCCTCGCGCACCCTGACCGGACTCCAGAAGGACCTGAAGGCGGCCCGGGTGACCGTCGGCGAGGGCGTCCTCGCCCCGTTCCTGACGCGATCGCAGAAGGCGTACGGGACGTGGGTGGGGCTCGACAGCGAGCAGGCCTCGGACCGTGCGACGGTCCGTGTCCCCCGCGCCCGCCCCCTGACAGCGGTGACGGCGCTGACCGACCCCGGCACCAAGGGCAGCGTCGAGGCCCACGTCCCGGGCGAGGGCTGGCGCCGCATCGGGGCCCTGTCCGGCACCGGCTTCACCGAGGCCAAGCCGAAGCTCCTGCCCAAGGACGACACAGCCACCCGCGCCGACGCGGTCCGCGTCACGGTCACCGAGGGCACGGTCCGTCACGTCGTCCCCTGGTACGCCGACTCCCCCGCCGCCCGCTTCTCCCTGGCCCGCACCGAGGCCGACGCGGAGATCGGCGGCGGCCCGCAGCGGGTCACCGCGAAGCTGACGTCCCTGCGCCCCGGCGACGTACGGGGCAAGGTCACGGCGAAGGCGCCCAAGGGCATCGAGGTGCGCACCCCGGAGCAGTCGACACTGCCGCGCGGCACGCGGGTGGACGTCCCGGTCGACGTCACCGTCCCCGCGGGCACGCGCGCGGGGACGTACGAGATCCCGGTCACTTTCGACGGCCAGAGCCGCACGGTCTCGATCCGCGCCTACCCGCGCACCGGCGGCCCCGACCTGGCGCGCGGCGCGAAGGCCTCCTCGTCGGGCGACGAGACGAAGGACTTCCCGGCGTCCGGCGCGAACGACGGCGACCCCACGACCCGCTGGTCATCGCCGGTCGAGGACGGCGCCTGGTGGCAGATGGAGCTCGCGGAGCCGGTCAGGCTGGGCCAGGTCGTCCTGCGCTGGCAGGACGCGTACGCGGCGGGCTACCGCGTGCAGACCTCCGCGGACGGCAGGACCTGGCGCACGGCGGCCACCGTCAAGGACGGCAAGGGCGGCCGCGAGACGGTCCGCATGGACGCCCGCGACACCCGCTTCATCCGCGTCCAGGGCGACAAGCGGGCCACCCGCTTCGGCTACTCGCTCTGGTCGGTGGAGGCGTACGCCGTGGCCGCCGGGGACTGACGGCGGCCGACGGCCACGTACAGGCCCCTTACAGGCGGCCACGTACAACAGAGCCCGGATCGATTCCTAGGCGGAAATGCCATCGATCCGGGCCATCGCGTCGTCCGCGCCGAACGGCTGCAAGTACGGCAGCCAGCGCGGATCCCTGTGCCCGGTCCCGATGATGCGCCACGCGAGCCCCGAGGGCGGCGCGGGCTTGTGACGCAGGCGCCACCCCAGCTCCAGGAGATGACGGTCCGCCTTGGTGTGGTTGCAGCGGCGGCAGGACGCCACCACGTTCTCCCAGGCGTGCGGGCCGCCACGGCTCTTCGGAATGACGTGGTCGACGCTGGTTGCGACGCCACCGCAGTACATGCACCGACCGCCGTCGCGGGCGAAGAGCGCCCGCCTGGTCAGAGGAACGGGCCCCCTGTAAGGGACCCGGACGAACCGCTTGAGGCGGACCACGCTGGGTGCGGGGACAGTGCGCGTTGCGCTGTGCATGAAGGCGCCGGATTCCTCGAGGCAGAGAGCCTTGTTCTCCAGGACGAGGACGAGCGCGCGGCGGAGCGGTACGACGCCGAGTGGCTCGTACGACGCGTTGAGGACCAAGACATGCGGCACGGCGGATGCCTCCTTGTACGCCGGCGGCGCGTGGCTCGCGCCGGGACGATCTGTAGCCAGTCTCCCCTCATGCCTGGTCCAAGCGCCACCATGTGCTGGTAACGGGCTCGGAGTGTTTTCGACCACACATGTGCGACACCCTGTTCTTCCCCAGGTGAGCACCGTCTCTCCCTCGAACATGACAACGATCCACACACAATGCCCCGTTAGTGTGGTGTCTCTGCCCGGCGCATCTCCTGGGCAGGCCGCTATGCCTGGAGGTACCTGCCGTGTTCCTGTCCGTCCTGTCAGCAGCCGGAACGGACCCGGACGACAAGAAGACGCCGAAGTCCCCGACCCTCGAAGACGCCCAGGAGCGCGCGACGAACGCCGCGAGCTGGGTCGAGCAGAACTGGTCGGCGTGGCTGGGCATCGGGCTCCGCATCCTGCTGATCGTCGCCGTCGCCGTCGTCCTGCGCGTGGTCATCCGGCGTTCGATCACCAAGCTCATCGAGCGCATGAACCGCACGGCGCAGTCCGTGAACGGCACGGCGCTCGGCGGTCTGCTTGTGAACGTGGAGCGCCGCCGCCAGCGTTCGCAGGCCATCGGTTCGGTGCTGCGCTCGGTGGCGTCGTTCCTGATCCTCGGCACCGCCGCGCTCATGATTCTCGGCACATTCCAGATCAACCTCGCCCCGCTGCTCGCGTCGGCGGGTGTCGCGGGTGTGGCGATCGGTTTCGGCGCCCGCAACCTCGTCACGGACTTCCTCTCCGGCGTCTTCATGATCCTTGAGGACCAGTACGGCGTGGGCGACTCGATCGACGCGGGCGTGGCATCCGGCGAGGTGATCGAGGTGGGCCTGCGCGTGACGAAGCTGCGCGGCGACAACGGCGAGATCTGGTACGTCCGCAACGGCGAGGTCAAGCGCATCGGCAACCTCAGCCAGGGCTGGTCCACGGCGGGCGTCGACGTCACCGTCCGCCCGGACGAGGACCTGGAGAAGGTCCAGGCGACGCTGCTGGAGGTCGGCGAGTCCATGGCCAAGGACGAGCCGTGGAACGAGCGCCTGTGGGGCCCGGTCGAGGTACTCGGCCTGGACAGCGTGCTGCTCGAATCGATGGTCGTACGGGTCTCCGCGAAGACGATGCCGGGTAACGCGCTCGGCGTGGAGCGCGAGCTGCGCTGGCGCATCAAGCGGGCCTTCGACGAGGCCGGCATCCGCATCGTGGGCGGCCTCCCGCTCCAGGCGACGGAAGAGGCGACCGCCGACCCGTCGGCGGGCGTGGCGGCCCCCTCGGCGTACGCGTCCGCGACCTCGCCGCAGTCGCTCGCGGCCTCGCCGATCACGCCGCCGCCGAATCTCTCGAAGTAGCGGTCGGTACGTGGATGGGGGCGCCGGATGGTTCGGGGCGCCCCCATCCACGTATTCGGGTCGTGTCCACGTATGCAGGACGGCTGCGTATGCAGGTCACGGCTGTCGACGGCCTCCAGCTGTCAGCCGAACCAACTCACCTGAACCACCACGATCCGCTCGCCACGCACATCCGTCAGGTACGTGAGCATGAGCATGCCTCGGCTCTTGGCCGGGCGGCACCCCACCCTCTGACGGTCACTCCAGAAGAACTGGTCCGCCGTCGACGGGAGACCGAACACCCATCCACCTCCCCCATACGCCCCCTTCCTGGCCGCCCGGCCAAGCAAGAGTTCTCGCGGTGGAGGTGGGCCGGTCAAGGGTGGAGCGCAGCGGAATCGGCGTAGCCGACGCGACGCAGGAGCGCCCTTGACCGGACCGCCGGAAGCGCCACACTCCCGAGTGCCGGGCGGCCCCGGTGACCATCCACGCCCCCCGGCCCGTCCGAAGCCGCCGCCCCGGCACGGAACCCCCGCAGGACCACCCCAGCGGGGCGGCCGCAGGACCACCCCAGCCAGTGGCCCCGGCAGGATCACCCCAGCCACCGGACCCCCCGTACGCACCCCCTGCAGCACCCCCCAAGTAACGACTTGGTTGCCGCCAGGCTCTTCGCTATTGACGCCTCATTCACGCCAGCCTTACGGTCCTCACCAATTGGAAAGTTTCCTAACAGTCAGCGGACAAGCGAACAGTCGAAGGGCAGGCGTCTTCATGGCAGCAGCAGGCAGCACTCCGGGGTACCCGGGGGCCCCGGGTACCCCGGGCACGCCCAGCGTCCTGCGCGCCATGAACGACCGGGCGGTGCTCGACCTCCTCGTCGCGCACGGCCCCCTCACCCGCACCCGCATCGGTGAGCTGACCGGGCTCTCCAAGCCCACCACCTCGCAGCTCCTCGGGCGGCTCGAAGCGGCCGGTCTCGTGCACACCACCGGCAGCCTCAGCGGACGGCCGGGACCCAACGCCCTGCTGTACGAGATCGATCCCGGCGCCGGGCACGTCGCCGCACTGTCCGCCGACCCCACCGGGATCACCGCACTCGTCGCCGACATCACCGGCACCGTCCTCGGCCAGGCCCGCGTCGAGGCGGACGCCGTGGCCGAGGACGTACGGCACCGCACGGCACAACTGGTCACGGAGGCCGTCGACGAGGCGCTGCGCCAAGCGGGGCTCGGCCACGACGACCTGGGGGCCGCCGTCATCGGCACCCCCGGCGCCATCGACCCGCACACGGGTCAGCTGCGCTACGCCCCGCACCTGCCGGGCTGGCACTCGCGGACGCTGCGCGACGACCTCGCCGCCGTCCTCGGTACCCCCGTCGACATCGAGAACGACGTGAACCTCGCCGCCGTCGCCGAGCAGTACGAGGGCGCGGCCCAGGACAACGACAACTACGTGCTCACCTGGCTCGATGACGGCGTCGGTGCCGCCATCGTGCTCGGCGGCGCCCTGCTGCGCGGCGCCACCGGCGGCGCGGGCGAGATCGGCTACATGCCGCTGCCGGGCGCCCCGTTGGCGCACGGTGGCCCCGAGGCGACGCGCGGCCCGGACGGGGGCGGCGGCTTCCAGAGCCTGGTCTGCGCCCCGGTCGTACGGGAACTCGCGGGCGGCGCCGCCACTTTGGCGGACGCCTTCGCCGACGACTCCGTGCTCGACGAGATCGCTCGCCGCATCGCCACCGGCATCGCCGCGGTCGTCGCCGTCGTCGACCCCGAACTCGTCGTGCTCTCCGGCTCGGTGGCCCAGGCCGGCGGCGACAAGCTGCGTGTCCGGGTCGAGGAGGAGCTGACCGGGCTCGCGCTCCCCCGCCCCGATGTCCGTATCAGCGAACTCGACGGCGACCCGATCCTCACCGGCGCCCTGCGCTCGGCCCTCACACAGGCCCGCGACCAGGTCTTCGACACGGCCTGAACCGTCTCCCGCGCACCACCGAAACCGCCCCTCCCCCGTAAAGGAAGTCCGCCATGCCGCGATGGCGCATGCCCACCTGCGCGTCCGCGGCGCTCGCCGCAGCCGGTCTCCTGCTCTCCGGCTGCGCCAACCCGAGCGTCGGCAGCGCGAACGACGACCCGACCGAGCCGGTCACCCTGAAGTTCTGGCACGGCTGGTCGACGCCCGGCGAGGTCAAGGCCGTCAACGACAGCATCGCCCGCTTCGAGAAGCTGCACCCGAACATCGACGTGCAGGCCACCGGGAACGTGTCCGACGCGACCGTCAACCAGGCCCTCCGCGCGGGCGGCGACAAGGCCCCGGACGTGGTGTCGTCCTTCACCACCAACAACGTCGGCCAGTACTGCGACTCCGGGATGTGGGCGGACCTCGACCCGTTCATGGCGAAGACCGGGCTCGACAAGCGCAAGACGTTCCCCAAGACGCTGCTCGACTACACGGGTTACCAGGGCAACCAGTGCGCCCTGCCGCTGCTCGCGGACGCCTTCGGGATGTACTACAACAAGGACGCCTACGAGAAGGCGGGCATCGAACGGCCGCCCCGCACGATGTCCGAGTTCGAAGAGGTCTCCAAGAAGCTGACCATCCGCGACGGCAAGGGCTCGTACAAGCAGGTCGGGTACATGCCCAACTTCCGCTTCTACCAGAACAGTCCGGACCGGCTCTTCGCGCAGTGGGGCCCCCAGTACTTCGACGCGGACGGCGAAGCGCGGCTCGCCGACGAGCCGTCGTCGTACGAGTTCTTCAAGACCACACGGCAACTGGCCGACGCGCAGGGCGGGTTCAGCGATCTGGAGAAGTTCCGGATGTCGTTCGGCGACGAGATGTCCAGCCAGAACGCCTTCCTCACCGGCAAGGTGGCCATGCACCTCGACGGTGAGTGGCGCGGCCTGATGCTGGACGAGGCGAAGGCGAAGTTCGACTGGGGCGTGGCCCCGCTGCCCGTCCCGGACGACCAGGCCGACACGTACGGGCGCGGGTTCATCACCGGCACCGTCGCCGGGATCGCGCACAGCAGCAAGCACCAGAACGCCGCCTGGGAGCTGGTGCGGTTCCTGACCGCGGACACCGAGCAGGTCGTGAACTTCGCGAACGCCATCCACAACGTGCCCTCCACGTTCGCGGCGCTCAAGTCGCCCGACCTGGACGCCGATCCGACCTTCCGGACCTTCTTCGACATCCTGGAGAACAAGCACAGCAAGGCCCTGCCGCCCTCCGTCAACGGCGGCGCCTACGTCGTCTCCCTGATGGACTTCGCGTACTCCGTGGAGGCCGGGCGCGTCCCCGACCTGCGCAAGGGCCTGCGGAAGCTCGACGAGCAGATCGACGCCGACACCCTCCAGTCGAAGAGCTGAGGCCCCCTCGTGGCAATGACCCTCTCCAACCCCGCGCGCCGCAGACTGCGCACGCTCGGTTTCCTCTCCCCGTGGCTGGTCGGCTTCAGCGTCTTCTTCGCGTACCCGCTGATCGCCACCGTCTACTTCTCGTTCATGCACTACAACCAGATCAAGGAGCCCACCTTCGTGGGCCTCAGGAACTGGACGTACGTGTTCGAGCAGATGCCCCTGTTCGGCCCGGCCCTGTGGAACACCCTCTGGCTGGTCGTGATCATGGTGGCCCTGCGAGTGGTCTTCGGGCTCTCGCTCGGGCTGCTCATCACGAAGATCAAGTCGGGGGCCGGGTTCTTCCGCACCGCCTTCTACATCCCGTACCTCGCGCCGCCGGTGGCCGCCACCGTCGCCTTCGTCTTCCTGCTCAACCCGGGCTCCGGGCCGGTGAACGAGATCCTCGGCGCGGTCGGGATCTCCGGGCCCAACTGGTTCAACGACCCGGACACCGCCAAGCCCTCGCTGGTGCTGCTCTCCCTGTGGGGCATCGGCGACCTGATGGTGATCTTCATGGCCGCGCTGCTCGACGTGCCGAAGGAGCAGTACGAGGCCGCGGAGCTCGACGGCGCGGGCGCGTTCGCCAAGTTCCGTTACGTCACCTGGCCCGCGATCACGCCGATCGTGATGTTCGCGGTGGTCACGGGCGTCGTGCAGACCATGCAGTACTACACGCAGGCCCTGGTGGCGGGGAAGGTCGCATCCGGCGTCAACATCGGGCCCGGGTCCGTCATCCAGCCCGGCTATCCGGACCACTCGACCCTCACGGTCCCCCAGCTCGTCTACCAGATGGGCTTCCAGAACTTCAACACCGGCGCCGCGTGCGTGCTTTCGCTCGTGCTCTTCGCCATCGCCATGGCCGTCACGCTGCTCCTGATGCGCAAGCGCTCCGGGCTGCTCTCGGCGGAGGACTGAGGACTTTCGATGACTTCCACGACTCTCAGCGCGCCCAGCGCGCCCGCCGCCTCCGCCGCCCCGAAGCAGCGCGGCCCCGCAGCCGCCCGCGCCCGCCGCAAGCGGGTCCTGCACTGGATCGCCGTGCACAGTGTCGCGATAGCCGTCGCGCTGCTCTTCGTCCTGCCGTTCGTCTTCGTCTTCCTGACGTCGGTGATGAGCGACTCGCAGGCGATGAGCGGCGACCTGTGGCCCGACTCCTGGCACTGGTCGAACTACAAAGCCGTGTTCGAGACGCCGGGCTTCCTGGACTGGTGGCGCAACTCGCTCATGTACGCGGGTCTCGGCACCCTCTTCACCGTCTGCTCGGCGATCCCCGTGGCGTACGCGCTCGCCAAGTTCCGCTTCCGGGGCAGGCGCACCGCGATGCTCCTGGTCATCTCGACGATGATGCTTCCGCCGCAGGTCATCGTGATCCCGATGTATCTGGTGTGGGCCCAGCAGTTCCACCTGTCGGGCACCCTGTGGCCGCTGATCATCCCGATGGCGTTCGGTGACGCGTACTCGATCTTCCTGCTTCGGCAGTTCCTCCTGACCATCCCCAAGGAGTACATCGAGTCGGCGAAGGTCGACGGCTGCGGCGAGTTCCGCACCATGATCAAGATCGTCGTACCGATGGCCAAGCCCGGCATCGCCGCCATCGCGCTCTTCCAGTTCTTCTACTGCTGGAACGACTACTTCGGGCCGCAGATCTACGCCGCCCAGAACCCCGGCGCCTGGACACTGAGTTACGGCCTGGAATCGTTCAAGAGCGCCCACAGCGTCAACTGGAACATGACCATGGCCGCGACCCTGCTCGTCATGGCGCCGGTCATCATCATCTTCTTCTTCGCACAAAAGGCCTTCGTCGAAGGCGTCACCCTCACCGGAGTAAAGGGCTGAGAACCGATATGAAGCTCGCAGTGGTCGGCGGAGGGTCGACCTACACACCCGAACTCATCGACGGATTCGCGCGGTTGAGGGACACCCTGCCGATCGAGGAGCTCGTCCTCGTCGACCCCGCCGCCGACCGTCTCGAACTCGTCGGGGGCCTGGCGCGGCGCATCTTCGCCAAGCAGGGGCACCCCGGCCGCATCGTCACCACCTCCGACGTGGACGCGGGCGTCGCGGACGCCGACGCGGTCCTGCTCCAGCTGCGCGTCGGCGGGCAGGCGGCCCGCCAACAGGACGAGACCTGGCCGCTGGAATGCGGCTGCGTCGGCCAGGAGACCACCGGCGCGGGCGGCCTGGCGAAGGCCCTGCGCACCGTGCCCGTCGTCCTGGACATCGCCGAGCGCGTACGGCGTACGAACCCGAACGCGTGGATCATCGACTTCACCAACCCCGTGGGCATCGTGACGCGGGCGCTGCTCCAGGCCGGGCACAAGGCGGTCGGCCTGTGCAACGTGGCGATCGGCTTCCAGCGCAAGTTCGCCAAGCTGCTCGACGTCGCGCCGGGTGAAGTCCATCTGGATCACGCGGGGCTCAACCACCTCACCTGGGAGACGGGCGTACGTCTGGGGGGCCCGGCCGGGGAGGACATCCTGCCCAGGCTGCTCGCCGAGCACGGTGACGCGGTCGCCGCCGACCTGCGCATGCCGCGCGAGATCGTCGACCGGCTCGGCGTCGTGCCCTCGTACTACCTGCGTTACTTCTACCAGCACGACGCGGTGGTCGAGGAGTTGCGGACCAAGCCGTCCCGCGCCGCCGAAGTAGCGGCGATGGAGCGGGAGTTGCTGAAGATGTACGGCGACCCGACGCTCGACGAGAAGCCGGAGCTGCTCGCCAAGCGCGGTGGCGCCTTCTACTCGGAGGCGGCCGTGGACCTGGCCGCCTCACTGCTCGGCAACGGAGGCAGCCCCTACCAGGTGGTGAACACCGTCAACAACGGCACCCTGCCGTTCCTGCCGGACGACGCGGTCATCGAGGTGCAGGCCACGGTCGACGGCAAGGGCGCCAAGCCCCTGTCCGTGCCGAAGCTCGACCCGCTGTATGCCGGGCTCGTCGCGAACGTCACCGGGTACGAGGACCTGGCGCTCCAGGCGGCGCTGCACGGGGGCCGCGACCGCGTCTTCAAGGCGCTGCTCGCCCACCCGCTGGTCGGCCAGTACGCGTACGCGGAAGCGCTCACCGACAGCCTCATCGCTCACAACCGGGAGCACCTGGCGTGGGCGTAGGCATGAGTGTGCTCGCGATCGACGCGGGCAACAGCAAGACCGACGTCGCGGTGGTCGCGGCCGACGGCACCGTCGTCGGCGCGGCCCGCGGCGGTGGGTTCCAGCCGCCCCGGGTCGGCGTCGAGGCGGCGGTGGATGTCCTTCAGGAGGCGGTGAAGCGGGCTCTGGCCGAGGCGGGCACGGACTCCGTCGGGCATGTGTCCGCCTGTCTCGCCAACGCCGATCTCCCCGTCGAGGAGAGGGAGTTGGGCCTTGCCCTGCGCCGGCGTGCGTGGGGACCCTCGGTCGAGGTGCGCAACGACACCTTCGCGATCCTGCGGGCCGGGCTCCTGGAGGACGCCGAGCCGCGGGGCGTCGCCGTGGTGTGCGGCGCGGGCATCAACTGCGTGGGCATGCTGCCCGACGGTCGCACCGCGCGCTTCCCCGCCATCGGCCGGCTCTCCGGCGACTGGGGCGGCGGTGGCGGCCTCGCCGAGGAGGCGCTCTGGCACGCGGCGCGGGCCGAGGACGGCCGTGGCGACGCGACCGCACTGCGCGAGGCGCTGCCCGCGCACTTCGGGCTGTCCTCCATGTACGCGCTGATCGAGGCCCTGCATCTGGGCTCCGTCGCCCCCGTACGGCGGCACGAGCTGACGCCGGTGCTCTTCGCCACGGCGGCGGCGGGCGACCCGGTGGCCCGCTCGCTGGTGGACCGGATGGCCGACGAGGTCGTCGCCATGTCGACCGTGGCCCTCGACCGCCTCGACCTGCTCGGCGAGGAGACCCCGGTACTGCTCGGCGGCAGCATCCTCGCCGCCCGCCACCCGCAACTCGACGACCGCGTCCGGGCTTTGCTGGCCGACCGGGCACCCAAGGCGGTGGCCAGGGTGGTCGTCGCCCGCCCCGTGCTCGGCGCGGCGCTGCTCGGCCTGGACCAGGTGGGGGCGCCGACCGAGGTGCACGCGCGCGTGCGGGGGCACTACGAGAGTGGCACGGGAGCCTGAGGCGGCTGAGTTCGTCGGCCCGGGAGGGAACCGAAGCGCACCGGATCGCGTATTCAAGGGCAGGGGTGGTGTGCGATCTTCGCGCGATCCGGGCGGGGCGACCGGGAAAAGGTGATCCACACACGGTGATCCGCGCACGCATGATCAGAACAAGATCCAGTCAATGCCTGTGCGGATGTCAGTCCCTGCGGCAATACTTGCGGCCGTGCACTTCTTCCCGCACCGCGCATGCCGGGCGGAAGTGAACGTCCGATGACCAAGGGGGAGGTCGAGGTCGAGGTGACATACCCGCCGAACGGCAGCGCCGCGCCGCCGGGACAGGCCGCGCCGACGATGCCCGCCGTCCCGCCGCAGGCAGGGCCGGACTCCGCGGCATCCGCACAGGCCGTGCCGGGCACGGCGCCCCGCCGTCCCGCGTGGATCGAGGGCCGGGACCGGCTGCGCGCGGCGGCGACGACGGAGCCGGGCAGGCTGCGGATCATCGGCGCCTTCCTCGCGCTGCTCGTCGTGGCGTTCGGCGCGGTCACCACCTGGCAGATGTCCGACCGTTCGGCCGCCGCTGACAGCGTCCTGAACCGCAGCCAGCCGCTGAGCGACGACGCGGCGGCCATCTACCGCTCTCTCGCCGACGCCAACACGGCCGCGTCCAGCGGCTTCCTGGCAGGCGGCCAGGAACCGGCAGACGTACGCGACCGGTACAAGGCCGACATCGAGCGGGCCTCGGAGAAGCTGGCGAACGCCGCGTCGAACGCGGGCTCGGGCTCGTCGGCCGCCGCGTCGGTGAGCAAGCTGAACAAGCTCCTCCCCGAGTACACCGGCCTGATCGAGCGGGCCCGCGCGAGCAACCGCCAGGGCCTGCCCCTGGGCGGCGCCTATCTGCGGTACGCGAACGACAAGATGCAGACCCAGATGCTCCCGGCCGCCGAGCAGCTCTACACCGCGGAGAAGCAGCGGCTGAGCAGGGACTACGACGACGCGAAGCCGTATCCCTGGCTGGCCATCGCCATCGGCCTGCTCGCGCTCGGCGCCCTGTTCTGGGCCCAGCGCCGCAACTACCGCCGCACGAACCGCGTGTTCAACCACGGCCTGGTCGCCGCGACCGCCGCGGCCACCGTCGTCCTGCTCTGGCTGGTCGCGGGGCACACCTTCGCGCGCTCGGGGCTGAGCGACTCGTACGACAACGGCGTGAAGTCCCTGAACGTCCTGAACGACGCCCGCATCAGCTCGCTCAAGGCCCGCAGCAACGAGAACCTCACGCTGGTCAGCCGGGGTGCGGAGACCGTCGAGGTGGGCGCGGCGAAGGAGATCAAGGACAAGTTCGACGTCGCCTACCAGTCGCAGATGAAGCAGCTCGGCAGCGCCGACAGCGGGCTGCTCGGCAAGGCCGTGGCCGTCGCCGACAACGACGCGGGCAGGAACCCCGTCAAGGAGGCCGCGAAGAACGTGTCGGTCTGGAAGGACCGGCACAAGACCGCGCGGGACAGCGACGACGCGGGTGACTACAAGGGAGCGCTCGCCAAGGTCGTCGGCGACAAGGACGACGAGCCCACCGGCGAGTGCTTCGACAATGTCGACGACGCGCTCGACGACGCGCTGAAGCACGAGCGGAACGAATTCAAGCTGGCGGCCGAGGACGGCAAGGGAGCGATGAGCGGGCTCCCGGTGGGCGCCGCCGTGCTCGCCGTGCTCGCCGCCATCGGCGCCGTGCTCGGCATCGGGCGCAGGCTGTCGGAGTACAGGTGAGAGGGGGCGAGCGGACGATGCGTACGCGAGGACTGGCGAGGATGCGCGGCTGGGGTGGAGCTGCCGCCATGGCGGTGGCCTGCGCACTCACGGGCTCCCTCGTACTCGCGCTTCCGGAGGCCGGCAGCGCGGTCAAGTCCGACAAGGGCGAGGGCCGGGTCTCCCAGGGTTCCGCGGCGGCCGCACCCGCGCGCGCCGAGGAGTGCGAGACCCCGGAGGAGAGCCTCTCGCCGGACGACAAGGACGGCCCGACGATCGAGGCCATCCGCGAACGCCCGGTCAAGAAGCTCATCGTCGGCGTCGACCAGAACAGCTACCGCTGGGGCTATCGCGACCCGAACAAGAAGACGGCGACGCTCGAAGGCTTCGACATCGACCTCGCGCACAAGATCGCCGAGGAGATCCTCGGTGACCGCGACGCGGTGCTCTTCCGCGCCATCCCCACCAACCAGCGCGTCAAGGCGATACAGAGCGGCCAGGTCGACATGGTCGTGCGGACCATGACGATCACCTGCGACCGCGAGAAGGAAGTCACCTTCTCCACCGCCTACTTCAAGACCGGGCAGCAGGTGCTCGCCCCCAAGTCCTCTGACATCACCGGGTTCGACGACTCCCTGGACGGCAAGAAGGTCTGCTCCGCGAAGGGTTCCACAGCCCTCACCAAGCTCGGAGAGCTCAAGAAGAAGGGCCTGGATGCCGACATCGGGACTACGGTCCCGAACCAACTCGACTGCCTGGTAAGGCTTCAGCTCGGTGAGGTGGACGCCGTCGTGACCGACAGCGCGCTCGCCGCGAGTCAGGCCGCGCAGGACCCGACGGTCGAGCTCAAGGGCGACGCACCGCTCAACACGGAGTACTACGGCGTGGCGATGAAGAAGCCGGAGAAGGGCGGGGACGACCTGGTGCGGCGGGTCAACCAAGTCCTTGAGGACTACCGCAAGAGCGGCGACGGCGAGAGCGGCTGGCAGAAGTCCTACGACAAGTGGCTGAAGCCGGCCCTCGGCGAATCGGCGGGACCGCCCGCGCCGAAGTACAGCGACTGAGCCGGACATGCACAGCAACGCAGAGCGGAGAGGTGATCGATGAGCGTCGCGGGCCCCCCCGGTCCTGTGATGGACCGGGACGAGGCGGACCGTGCGCTGGCGCGGCTCGACGCAGAGCACGAGGCGATCGAGACCTCGCTCCTCGCCCTTCAGGATCACGCGGGCCGCAGGCTCCTCGAAGGCGCCGGTCTCACCGGCACCACGCAGGAGCGCTGGCAGTCCACCGAGCAGCAGATCACCCTCCTGTGGGCGTACTTCGACGCGTACGCCGCCGCCCTGCGTGCGGCGCACGAGGTGCGGGCGCGCAGACGCTGGCCGAACAGGGACGACCTGGTGGAGCTCACCGAGCTGCTGCGCGGTGAGAGCGTCACCGTCGCCGGCGGCGCCGCCCCCGCGCCGTCGGCCTCGATCACAGGACCGGCCAAGCTCACCGAACGCTTCACCCTGATCGAACTCGTCTCACGGATGAACGACCTGTACGCGCACTCGCTCGACATGGTCGTCGCCGCCGACGCGGTCTGGTCCGCGCTGCCCGCCCGCATCGACCTCCTCGCGGCCGAACTGCAGCGCACCCGCCAGCTCGCCCACTCCGTGGGAGTACGCCCCGGTGAGCACCCGGCGGGCGACGACCTGGAGCGGATCACGGCGGAGCTGACGCTCCTTCGCGAGCAGGTGATCTCCGACCCGCTGGCCTTCTGGCAGCCCGCGCAGGGCAGTTCGGCCCCCGGCGGCGGCCGTCCGCACACCGAGCGGTACGACCGCGAGGCCCGCGCCCTGGAGGACGTACGCCGTGAGATCGACGCGGTGCTCACCGTCCGGCAGGACGCAGAGCTGCGTCTTGGCAGGCTCCGTGACGTGCTCTCGCGCGCGGACCGCACCCTGGCCGAGGCACGCTCGGCGCGCGGCGAGGTCCTCGCCAAGATCGCCGCGTCCGAGGTGCCTGCCGTCAGCGGTCCTTCGACCGCGCTGCAGGAGCAGCTCGCGATGGCGTCCGACTACCGCAGGCACGCCCAGTGGCACCGCCTCTCCCCGCTCCTCGAGTCCCTGGAGGAGAAAGCCGAGGACGAACTCCTGCGCGCCCGTGAGTCGTTGACGGCCGTCACCCAGCCCCTCGCGGTCCGCGCGGAGCTGCGCGGCCGCCTGGACGCGTACAAGGCGAAGGTCTCCCGCCTCGGCCACGCGGAGGACCCGCTCCTGATCGAGCGGTACGACGCGGCACGCCGGATGCTGTGGAGCGCGCCCTGCGATCTGCGCGTCGCCGAACAGGCCGTGCTTCGTTATCAGCAGGCGGCCGCCGAAGTCCTTGCATCGAGGGTCCCGCAACAGGGCGGTCCCACCGACCGGAGGGGGGAAGCATGAGCGAGCAGCAAAAGTGCCAGCGACCCGGATGCACGGGGTCGTACGAGGACGTGGGCGGCGGCGAGCTGTACTGCGACACCTGCGGCCTGGCCCCGGTCGTCTCGCCGACGGGCATGGTGTCCTCTCCCCCGACCGGCATCACCGGCGGCGGCAAGGGATCGGGCAGCAGCAGCTCCCGGTCGAGTTCGCGGTCGTCGTCGCGCTCCGCGCGGTCCCAGTCGTCCCGCAGATCGGTGTCGGGGCGCCTGTCGCGCTCGCTGTCCGGCAGCTCGACGTCCCGCTCGGTCTCGGTGCGCAGCTCCGGCCCGTCGGCCGGCACGTCAGGCCGCAGCAGGCTGGGCGTGGGCCTGGTGCTCGTGCCCGAGGTGCCGCGCCCCGATCCGCGCCAGGCGGTGCAGGAGAACCCCGAGGTCCCCGAGCGCAAGCGCTTCTGCTCGCGCTCCGACTGCGGGGCGCCGGTGGGCCGCGCGCGCGGGGAGCGGCCCGGCCGCACCGAGGGGTTCTGCACCAAGTGCGGCCACCCGTACTCGTTCGTGCCGAAGCTGAACGCCGGCGACATCGTGCACGGCCAGTACGAGGTCGTGGGCTGTCTGGCGCACGGCGGGCTCGGCTGGGTCTATCTCGCCGTCGACCGCGCGGTGTCCGACCGCTGGGTGGTCCTCAAGGGCCTGCTCGACACGGGCGACCAGGACGCGATGGCCGCCGCGATCTCCGAGCGCCGCTTCCTGGCCGAGATCGAACACAGCAACATCGTGCGCATCTACAACTTCGTCGAGCACCTCGACCAGCGCACGGGCTCCATGGACGGCTACATCGTCATGGAGTACGTCGGCGGCAAGTCCCTCAAGGAGATCGCCAACGAACGCCGCACGCCGCAGGGCAAGCGCGATCCGCTGCCCGTGGAGCAGGCGTGCGCCTTCGGCATCGAGGCTCTGGAGGCCCTCGGCCATCTGCACAGCCGTAATCTCCTGTACTGCGACTTCAAGGTCGACAACGCGATCCAGACCGAGGACCAGCTCAAGCTGATCGACATGGGCGCGGTCCGCCGCATGGACGACGACGAGTCGGCGATCTACGGCACGGTCGGCTATCAGGGCCCCGAAGTCGCCGAGCTCGGCCCGTCGGTGGCCTCCGACCTGTACACGGTGGCGCGCACCCTGGCCGTGCTCACCTTCGACTTCCAGGGCTATACGAACGTCTTCGTGGACTCCCTGCCGGACCCCGACAACATCGAGGTCTTCCGTACGTACGAGTCGTTCTACCGCCTGTTGGTGCGCGCCACCGATCCGGATCCGGCTCGCCGGTTCGCCTCGGCGCAGGAGATGGCGGAGCAGCTCACGGGCGTCCTGAGGGAGGTCGTGGCCCTCCAGACGGGCCGGCCGCGGCCCGCGCTCTCGACGCTGTTCGGGCCCGAGGTGAAGGTCACGGACACGGAGTTGTTCGCGGAACTGACCGGGGACGTCTCGCAGTTCGGGGTACGTGTACTGCCCGCGGGGCGGCGCACGGGACGCCCCGAACTGACGGCGGGCCAGGGGGCGGGCGGCAACGGCACGCCCGCGACCGCCCCGCCCGTGCCTCCGGCCGCCCCTCCGGCCCGGATCGTCCGGCCTCTGGACGCCCCCGCGACGGCCCTCGCGCTCCCGGTGCCGCGCGTCGACCCTAACGACCCGAACGCCGGGTTCCTGGCCGGGCTCATGGCTTCCGCGCCCGCCGAGCTGATCACGGCGCTGCGGGTGGCGCCCACCGACTCCGTGGAGCTGCGCCTTCGCGGTCTCCGCGCGCGCCTCGCCATGGGTGAACTGGAGTCTGCCGCCCAGGCGTTGACCGAGCTCGAGATACAGCATCCGGATGACTGGCGGGTGGTCTGGTACCGCGGTGTCGCCTCGCTGGCGACCGGCGACCACGAGAACGCGGCGCTGTCCTTCGACGCCGTGTACGACGCGTTCCCCGGCGAGCCCGCGCCCAAGCTGGCCCTCGGCGTCTGCGCGGAGGTCCTGGAGCAGCTGGACAACGCGGCCGAGTACTACCGCCTCGTGTGGGCCACCGACCCGAGCTATGTCAGCGCGGCGTTCGGCCTGGCCCGCGTACAGCTCGCGTCGGACGACCGGCGCGGTGCCGTGCACACCCTGGAGTCGGTGCCCGAGGCCTCGATCCACTACACGGCGGCCCGCGTGGCGGCCGTGCGGGCGAGGCTGCGGCACCGTATGACGCCGGGCACCGCGCCGTCGCCCGGCGGCCGTCTCGGCGACTTCCTCGACGATCTGACGGCCTCTGCGGGCCAGGTGGAGGCCCTCGCGGGCTTCGGCCTCGACGCGGTGCGCCGCGAGCGACTGTCCACCGAGGTCCTTGGCACCGCGTTGGACTGGGTACTCTCCGGTAGGCACCCTGGTCACGCCTCCGCCCCGCCGGCAGCACCCGCTGCACCGGCAGGCGGCTCGCGGACCGTGCTGCTCGGCAGCGACCTCGACGAGCGGGGCCTCCGGTTCGGTCTGGAGCGCTCGTACCGAACGCTTGCCCGGCTCGCACAGGGTGGCGAGGAAAGGATCGAACTGGTGGAGCGGGCCAACCGTTTCCGCCCTCGGACGTGGGTGTGAAGATGTCGCAGATGCACCAGCAGACTGCCGGGGCAGGTTCCACGTGCCCCGGCTGCGAAGAGCCGCTGGAATCGGGTGACCTGTTCTGCGGGGCGTGCGGGTTCGACCTGTCGGCGCAGCCGGCCGGGTCGGACGACCGCCCCACCGTCGCGATGAACGGCTCGTCGTCCGCGCCACCGCCCGACGCGTCGTCGCAGTGGCCCATCGCCCCGGACGTGGACAGCTCCGACATGCCGGTGCCCGCGCACCTGCCCACCGACCTGCCGGTCACGGAGTCTTCGGGCGGCGAGCTCTCCCCGAACGCGGGGGACGCACAGGGTGCACAGGCAGCGCAGGGCCCCCAGGGAGCACAGGGCCCACAGGGTGCGGGGGACGTACGCACGGACGTTCCCTTCGCGCGGCCCGCCGAGCCGGACGAGTACCCCCTGCCCGCCCCCGGCGCCCCGCCGGAGCCCGCCGATCCCCGGACGGTCCTGTCCGACCCCACGCCGGCCGCGGGCACCAAGCTCTGCGTGGCGTGCCGTTCGGGCCGCGTGGACCCGGACGGGTACTGCGAGAACTGCGGGCACGCGCAGCCGCGCGAGCGCGACCACATGGAGCAGGAGCTCGACGCGGTCGCCGCGGTCAGCGACCGGGGCCTGCGCCACCACCGCAACGAGGACGCGTTCGCCATCTCGTCGGCCGCGCTGCCGGACGGCTCGCCCGCCGTCGTCGCGATCGTCTGCGACGGCGTCTCGTCCGCGACCCGCCCCGACGAGGCCTCGCTGGCGGCATCCCGCGCGGCCAACGAGTCGCTGCTCGCCGCCCTGCCGCGCGGCACGCACCCGCAGCAGGCCATGCACGACGCGATCCTCTCGGCGTCCGACGCCGTCAACGCCCTTGCCGCGGAGCCCACCGGGGCCAGGGAGCACTCCCCGCACCAGAACGCGCCAGCGTGCACGCTCGTCGGCTCGATCGTCGCCGGTGGTCTGCTGGTCGTCGGCTGGGTCGGCGACAGCCGCGCCTACTGGGTCCCCGACGACCGCAGCGGCCCGACCGTCCGGCTCACCGAGGACGACTCATGGGCCGCGCAGATGGTGGCCGCGGGCCTGATGAACGAGGCGGAGGCGTACGCCGACGAGCGCGCGCACGCCATCACGGGCTGGCTCGGCGCCGACGCGTACGAACTGGAGCCGCACACCGCTTCCTTCAAGCCGGACCGTGCGGGTGTAGTGGTGGTATGCACCGACGGGCTCTGGAACTACGCGGAAGCGGTGGAGGAAATGGCCCGCGCCGTGCCCGTCGATGCGGCCCAACGCCCGCTGCACAGCGCCCAGGTCCTGGTCGGCCACGCACTGGACGGCGGCGGCCACGACAACGTAACAGTGGCGATTCTGCCGTTCCGTGTCGTGCCGCAAGGGGCAGGATCGGCCTAGTGGAGGGCCCCGCCACCGAGGGCCGCCCATGCGCACTTGTCACCCACCGGCTTGGGGAAGCCGCTGGGAACGTCTAGGGGGAGCAGGGATCCATGGCCAATTTCTCGAAGTCGAACGTGCCGCAGTTCTCGGTCGACGTGTACCAGAACGAGTACCTCCCGGAGGGCGGCCGCGAGGTCAACGCGATCGCCACAGTCACCTCGACGGGCGGTGGCACGGTGGGGTCCGCGGTGAGCGCCCCGCATCTCTATTCGGCGGGGCAGACCCCGGACGCGGCCGTGGCGATCATGGTCGACTGCTCGGGCTCGATGGACTACCCGCCGACGAAGATGCGCGGCGCCCGCGACGCCACGTCCGCCGCCATCGACGCCGTACGTGACGGAGTCCACTTCGCCGTGATCGGCGGCACCCATGTCGCCAAGGAGGTCTATCCGGGAGATGGCCGCCTCGCGGTCGCGAGCGCGACAACCCGGGAGCAGGCCAAGCAGGCCCTGCGCAAGCTCAGCGCGGGCGGCGGTACGGCCATCGGCACCTGGTTGCGCCTGGCCGACCGGCTTCTGGCCTCGGCCGATGTCTCCATACGGCACGGAATCGTGCTGACGGACGGCCGCAATGAACACGAGTCACCTGAGGATCTGCGGGCCTCCCTCGACGCCTGCACGGGCCGCTTCACCTGCGACGCCCGCGGTGTCGGCACCGACTGGGAGGTCAAGGAGGTCACCGGCATCGCCTCCGCGCTCCTCGGCACCGCCGACATCGTCGCCGACCCCTCGGGGCTCTCCGCCGACTTCACGCAGATGATGGAGGCGGCGATGGGCAAGGAGGTCGCCGACGTCAGCCTGCGGCTGTGGACGCCGATGGGCGCGGAGATCAAGTTCGTCAAGCAAGTGGCGCCCACGGTCGAGGAGTTGACCGGCCGTCGCACGGAGGCGGGGCCGCGCGCCGGCGACTATCCCACGGGGTCCTGGGGCGACGAGTCCCGCGATTACCACATCTGTGTCGAGGTGCCGAACGCCGAGCTCGGCCAGGAGATGCTCGCGGCGCGTGTCTCGCTGATCGTGCCGCAGCCGGACGGCAGCGCCCAGACGCTCTCCCAGGGTCTGGTGCGGGCCGTGTGGACGGATGACATGTCCGCTTCGACGTCGATCAATCCGCAGGTGGCGCACTACACGGGCCAGGCGGAACTGGCCCAGGTGATCCAGCAGGGCCTCGATGCGCGCAAGTCGGGAGATATGGACGGAGCAACGGCCAAACTGGGCCGTGCCGTTCAGCTCGCCAGCGCCTCCGGCAACGAGGACACCGCGAAGCTGCTTTCGAAGGTGGTCGACGTGGTCGATGCCGTGGCGGGTACTGTTCGATTGAAGGCGAGGGTTGCCGAGGCCGACGAGATGACTCTCGAGACGCGGTCCACGAAGACTGTTCGCGTGAAGAAGTAGCAGTGTGAAGTAGAAGCAGTGTGAAGTAGCACCACCCAGCACCACCCATACTCATTAGCCCCACAGCAGCACGTACGGCCCTCGGGCCGGAGAAGGAGAGGGGGAAGCGCCGACATGCCGACCTGCCCGAACGGACACCAGTCGGGTTCCGATGACTGGTGCGAGGTCTGCGGTCACCGCATGGCCGGTGCCGTACCGCCGCCTCCGCCACCCCCGGCAGCGCCGGGCTACGGCTATCCGCCGCCGCCCGGCCCCGGCCCCGGCCAGGACTCCGGATACGGATATCCCCAGCACAACCAGGGACGCCCGCATCTGTCGTCCGTGCCGGACCAGGCCGCAGAGGCCGAGCTCTGCCCGCAGTGCCGCACGCCCCGCGAGGCGAACGCGCCGTTCTGCGAGGAGTGCCGCTGGAACTTCCTGACGAACACGGCGACCTCGTACACCCCGGCCGCCCCGCACCCGCCCGTGTCCAACCCGGCGCAGCAGTTCCAGCAGCCGCCCGGCCAGCAGCCCCACGGCACCCAGCCCGGCCAGGACCCGTTCGGATACCAGGGCTCGCGGCCCTCGCAGATGAACCGGCCCGCCGAGCCCATCCCGCCGTTCGGCAACGGCAACCCCTCCGGTCAGGTGCCCCCGCCGTACGGCGGCGAGGCGCCCCCGCCGCCCTACGGCGGTGACCCGTCGGGGCCGCCCCCGCAGGCGTTCCAGCAGCAGGGTCCGCCGGCGCCGCCCGCGTTCCCGCAGGAGACGGGGACTCCGCCGCCTCCCGGCCCGGGTCCCTCGGGTCCCGGCGGTCCGTCCTTCGGTGGCGGTGGCGACGACTGGGTGCTCCCGCCTCCCTCGACGTCCGCTCCGGGTCCCGGCGCCCCGCAGGCTCCCGAGCAGGGCGAGTGGGGCCAGCAGCAGCCGGGCCAGCAGCAGCCTCAGCAGACGCAGGCGCCGCAGGGCCCTCCCGGCTATCAGGCGGTGCCGGGCCCCAGCACCGGCACGGTCACCTGGTCGGCGACGATCGGGCCCGACCGTGAGTACTTCATGGCGATGATGCACCGCAGCGGTCCCGAGGCGTCGGGCCTGAACCTGCCCGCGTACTCGCCCGAGCAGCAGCGCCCGCTGGCCGGCAACCAGATCACCATCGGCCGGCGCAGGCACTCCACCGGCGACACCCCGGACATCGATCTTTCGGTGCCGCCGGAGGACCCGGGCGTCTCGCACCAGCACGCGGTCCTGGTCCAGCAGCCGGACGGCAGCTGGGCGGTCGTCGACCAGAACTCGACCAACGGCACCACGGTCAACAACGGCGAGGAGCCCATCCAGCCGTTCGTGCCGGTGCCGCTCCAGGACGGCGACCGGGTGCACGTGGGCGCCTGGACGACGATCACGATCCGGCACAGCTGAGCCGCTGATACCGCGGGCTCACACGAGTGGCCAGGCGTACGGCCCTTCGGGGTCGTCGAGCCAGGCCCACTCGTGCGGCCCGCTGACGGAGACGCCGAACCGCTCGCGCACCGGCCGGTCCTCGCGCTGCCACAGGGCGAGGGCCTCGTAAGGGTCGAGGCTTCCCGCGGTCAGCTCGAGCAAGAAGCGGAAGAGTTCGTTCTGCAGGGACCTGCGGGGCAGCCCCCCGAGGTGCTGCGCGTGCGGGGCCCTTCTGCTGCCTCCGCGCAGCGGCACGAAGTACGCGGGGGTGTGCAGGAAGCGGCCCTCGGCATGCTCGGCGTCCCTCACGGTCAGAGCGATCAGGCCGGTGGCCAGCGGGGCCAGGATGCGGGCGCCGGGGCGGCACTGGGCCAGCCAGGGGCGCGGCACGGAGGTCAGGGTGCAGGTCGCGATGATCCGGTCGTACGGAGCGCGCTCGGGGCACCCCGCGCTGCCGTCGCCGGTGACGACGGCCGGGTGGTACCCGGCGGCCGTGAGATGCCGCCGCGCGGACTCGGTGATCTCCGGGTCCAGATCGACGGTGGTGACGTGCTCCTCGCCGACCCGGTGGGCGAGCAGGGCCGCGTTGTAGCCGGTACCCGCGCCGATCTCCAGGACATCGCAGTCGCCGTCGCGCAGGTCGAGCTCCTCCAGCATCTTCGCCATCAGGGAGGGCTGGCTGCTGGACGAGAGCAGGTCTCCATCGCGTACGCGGGTGGCGAGCGGGGCGTCCGCGTAGGCGCCGCGCAGCCAGCGTGCCCGGTGTGCGGGGTCGGGGTCCTCGCCCCAGAGGCGTTCGTAGCCGCCACCGGAGGACGCGATGTAGTAGTACGGCACGAACAGATGCCGCGGGACGTGCTCGAACGCCGCGCGAAGGCCGGGGTCCCGCGTCCAGGCGCCGCTCGCCTCGATCTCGCGCACCAGGGCGGATCCGGCCTCCGCGGCGATGAGTGGGTCGACTGTGGGTCCCATATAGCCACTGTGCTGCGGTATGGCCCGCGATGCGAGCGGCGAAACGTACCGATCCGGGCGTGGGTCCTAAGACTTCCGTCCTCGGCCGCCTCGTCTGAGACCATGGACGGTGTGAAAGAGATCCCGCGCGGCACGCTTCAGGAGCAGACCTTCTACGAACAGGTCGGCGGCGAGGAGACCTTCCGGCGCCTGGTGCACTTCTTCTACCAGGGGGTCGCGGAGGACCCGCTGCTGCGGCCGATGTACCCGGAGGAGGATCTGGGCCCGGCCGAGGAGCGCCTCGCCCTGTTCCTGATGCAGTACTGGGGCGGCCCGACCACGTACAGCGACAACCGCGGCCACCCCCGGCTGCGGATGCGGCACGCCCCGTTCACGGTCGACAGGGCCGCGCACGACGCGTGGTTGAAGCACATGAGGACCGCCGTCGAGGAGCTGAAGCTCTCCGAGGAGCATGAGCGGACCCTGTGGAACTACCTGACGTACGCGGCGGCGTCCATGGTCAACTCCGAGGGCTGACGGCTTACGGCGCTCTTTCGGTGGCGGTGGCCCGGCCGCTAGGCCGGCGTCACCGTGAGCCCGCCGACTCCGGCCCGGCGCACGGCGATCGACCCATAGTTCGTACGCAGTCGCAGCCACGCACCGCAGGACAGCAGGTCGAGCGAGTCCCCCCGCAAGAACCCCAGGGCCTGCGCGGCATGCGCGGCCCGCACGGGCAGACCCGTGTCCCCGATGGTCCTGGACCAGATCTCCCGGCCCAGCCGGTCGAGTTCCGCCCGGACCCGCCGCTCCTGCGGCAACTCCTCGACCCGGGACTTGAATTCGGTGACCGCGGCCGCCACGAGGCCCCGGACGGCGTCCGCCGGCACAAGCCCCTGCTCCTGCCGCCAGCCGCTCCGTGGCGGAAGAATGCCGGCCCACGGCGGCCCGGTGACGGCCTGCGGCACGAAGGCCACGCCCGCCGACTCGACGGACTGGGCCGACTCCCCCACGGATTCGAGTAGTTCACCGGCGGAGACGGTGACATCGAGCGAGGAATCGAGCCCGTGCTCGTACGGCTTGGCGAGCCGCGCCGTACGGATGGCGAGCACTTCGAACGACGGCGGCCTGCCGAACACGGCAAGCGTGTCGTCGATCGCCTGCAGCCGCACCGCGGCGGCCTTGTCGTAGTAGATGAGCCGCGCCAGGAAGGCGGCGAGATCCCCCGCCTCCCTGGCATCGGCGAAGTGCAGCTGCGCCGTCATGCGACGAGCGCCTCCGCACCGTCGTCGGTCGCGTCGTCCATGAACGTCAGGAGCACGGCCTTCTCCTCGGCCGTGATCCTCCGGGGGCGCTGTGCCTCCAGGTTGAAGGGGACGACGATCGTCGATGCCCGCACGTACACCTGCTCGGGGTCCTTGACCTCGTAGGAGATGGTGAGCGAGGCAGCGCCTATCTTCGTCACCCACGACTCGATGGTCACCGGCGAGTGCCGGTGGACCAACGGCCGTACGTAGTCGATCTCGTGGCGGGCCACGACGGACCCGCCCGAGAACGACGGGCTGCCGTCGCCCGGTGCCAGCTGGAACATGAAGTCGATCCGCGCTTCTTCCAAGTACCGCAGGAAGACGGCGTTGTTGACGTGCCCGAAGGCATCCATGTCCGACCACCGGAGGGGGCAGCTGTAGATATGCCGGCTCATGACAGCCTCAGCCTCGGGTGAGCTTCTTGTACGTGGCGCGGTGCGGACGGGTCGCGTCCGCACCCAGGCGCTCGACCTTGTTCTTCTCGTACGACTCGAAGTTGCCCTCGAACCAGTACCACTTGGACTCGCCCTCGTAGGCGAGGATGTGCGTGGCGACCCTGTCGAGGAACCACCGGTCGTGGGAGATGACCACAGCCGCGCCGGGGAACTCGAGCAGCGCGTTCTCGAGCGACGAAAGGGTCTCGACGTCGAGGTC
Source organism: Streptomyces sp. NPDC033180 (assembly GCF_055577645.1). Taxonomy (NCBI): domain Bacteria; kingdom Bacillati; phylum Actinomycetota; class Actinomycetes; order Kitasatosporales; family Streptomycetaceae; genus Streptomyces; species Streptomyces sp. NPDC033180. The sequence continues at coordinate 1,124,357 of NZ_JBVIPU010000001.1, forward strand.
GTTCGTCGGTTCGTCGAGGAGGAGCAGGTTGCCGCCCTCCTTGAGGGTCAGCGCCAGGTTGAGGCGGTTGCGCTCACCACCGGAGAGCACCCCGGCGGGCTTCTGCTGGTCCGGCCCCTTGAACCCGAAGGCACTCACATAGGCGCGCGAGGGCATCTCGACCTGGCCGACGTTGATGTAGTCGAGCTCGTCGCTCACGACAGCCCAGAGGGTCTTCTTCGGGTCGATGTTGGCGCGGCCCTGGTCGACGTAGCTGACCTTGACCGTGTCACCGACCTTGATGCTGCCGGAGTCCGGCTCCTCGAGGCCCTGGATCATCTTGAACAGCGTGGTCTTGCCCGCGCCGTTCGGACCGATGATGCCGACGATGCCGTTGCGCGGCAGCGAGAAGCTGAGGTTGTCGACGAGCACCTTGTCGCCGAAGGCCTTCGAAAGGTTCTCGACCTCGACGACGATCGAGCCCAGCCGCGGGCCCGGCGGAATCTGGATCTCCTCGAAGTCCAGCTTCCGCATCTTGTCCGCCTCGGCGGCCATCTCCTCGTAGCGCGCGAGACGCGCCTTGGACTTGGCCTGCCGCCCCTTGGCGTTGGACCGCACCCACTCGAGCTCTTCCTTGAGCCGCTTGGCGCGCTTCTCGTCCTTGCGGCCCTCGACCTTGAGACGGGTCTGCTTCTTCTCCAGGTACGTGGAGTAGTTGCCCTCGTAGGGGTGGGCGCGGCCGCGGTCGAGCTCAAGGATCCACTCGGCGACGTTGTCGAGGAAGTACCGGTCGTGAGTGACGGCGACAACGGCGCCCGCGTACTTGGAGAGGTGCTGCTCCAGCCAGTTCACCGACTCGGCGTCGAGATGGTTGGTGGGCTCGTCGAGGAGGAGCAGGTCGGGCGCCTCGATGAGGAGCTTGCAGAGCGCGACGCGGCGCTTCTCACCACCGGAGAGGGTGGTGACGGGCCAGTCGCCGGGCGGGCAGCCGAGCGCGTCCATGGCCTGCTCGAGCTGGGCGTCGAGGTCCCAGGCGTTGGCGTGGTCCAGGTCCTCCTGGAGCTTGCCCATCTCTTCCATGAGCGCGTCCGAGTAGTCGGTCGCCATGAGCTCGGCGACCTCGTTGAAGCGCTTGAGCTTGCCCATGATCTCGGCGGCGCCGTCCTGGACGTTCTCCAGGACGGTCTTGCTCTCATCGAGCTGCGGCTCCTGCATGAGGATGCCGACGCTGTACCCGGGCGAGAGGAACGCGTCACCGTTGGACGGCTGCTCGAGCCCGGCCATGATCTTCAGCACCGTGGACTTACCGGCGCCGTTGGGGCCCACGACACCGATCTTGGCGCCAGGCAGGAAGCTCAGGGTGACGTCATCAAGAATCACCTTGTCGCCGTGCGCCTTGCGCGTCTTGCGCATGGTGTAGATGTACTCAGCCAAGAGAAACCGTCCGGCAATCAGTGAGTGGGCAGATACACCCCATCTTGCCTGACGGCCACCTACCGGGGGAAACCAGTATGGGTGGGGGGCCATGACCTGGACGTTCTCCGGTCGCTTGGGTAGTTGATCTGTCACTGCCTGTCGCTGCAGGTCGGTGCCGAGCGACCTCGGACGGCCCACAGACGGCCCAGGAACGATCATTGGCGACCACTCCACTCGTCCAGCTTGATCTTCACTTGGCCGTTCCGGTCTTCGAGCCAGATGACCTCACCGGCGACGGAGGCCCCCAGGCCGGGCAGCTCCATCCCCTGCGGCATGGACGTGACCTCCGCCAAGCCCAGAGCGCTGGGCACACCCTCGATACGGATAAAGACGCCGAACTGCTGCCGCCCGATGACCCGCCCTGTGACGGGGGCCCCAACAGGCAGCACCTCGACGGTCATCGCCCAGCTTCGCCGGATTTCCTCCGGGGACGGCGCTTCAGGCCCCTCTGGCCATTTGTACTCAGTCACGCGGCGATCATGGCAGCGTGACGAATCCGGCGAACAGACGGCAGCACTCAGCTCGGGGATCTTGTGCCTTGCGAGCAGCTTCCGCCGCTGACACGCAGCGCATTCACGGCAACGCCCACCTGATGGCTGCCGTGATACCCCGCAGCCCCCACGGCAACTGGTACGTGTCCTCCGGGGGGACTTGGGCGTCAGCACGCTTTCCCAGCCCCCTTGCCTGCCCATAGCAGCCTCCGCGCGCCCACTCACGCTCCGCGATCCGCCTACGGGGTCGGCCGACGGGGTCCGGGCCGGGCATGCGTTGAAAGGTTCTTGCTCACGCGGACGTCGTTAGTGCAGCTTCTCGCAATTCCACGAACTGCAATCCGGCCGGAGTTACTGCAATATATCGAGAGAGATCATCTCCGCTAGCCGGCACGGACCTGATCGAGTACACCTGAATGTATCCGATGTCCCGCAAATGGTACAGCTCGCGCTTCAGCGCTTCACTCATCTCGAAGTTGCCGAAATTGCCTGACGCCAATTTCTTCAGGTTAGTGAACATAGGGCCCGACATCGTGTGCAGAAACAGCTGGGACACAGCCTCGCCAAGCTCATTCACGCGCTGTTGGACGTTGTCGACTTTTTCGACGAGCTCGCCAATCTCTACAGGCCCAAATTTGAGATATGAACCCTTCTCGATCCTCTCACGCAACGGCTTCCGAAACGCGACCAGTACCGCGATGGCAAGGATCACCCACAGAGCGGTCTCCAGGAGCGGAACGTAATCCTTCATGAGGCATCCAACCTTCTCTTCTGTCCGACACGGTTGGCAGAAACATGGAGAGACTTGGAGAGACATGGAGAGACTTCGAGTGCGCGGGAGTGCAGATTCGGAAGATCACGGTGGGTGGATCCCGGCCGACCCGGCGAAACGGTGACCTTGGAACGCCACGCGGGACTACGCCGCAGGTTGGTGTGAGCGACGCTCTACAGCGATACATCATGAGCTATGAGCGCGAGCGATGACAATACGAACACGCGGGATAATGTTGAGGCACTCGTGACTAGCGCACTGGCGCACTGGCGCACTGGAGAACCGCGTAGACGGTCAGCCGACAGAGGTCAGGACTGCTGTGGCCACAGCTGCCGCTGGGGTGGAAATTCATTCCCTCGTCGGGATTTTCCACCACCGATGTCCTAGCGTCGCGCATTTCAAATAACACGTGAGCGTGAAGCACGGCAGCGACATGCTCGACGGTCAGTGTCAGATCGAGGGAATCGCCGCAAGTGTGGATCCTGACGCCTTGGTGACCGACCGGTCCGCGCGACCTCTTCGGGCGTGAGCCAGTCGACCGCGGTTGATTCGCTGGACGCTCGTCGGTACATGCAGATCCTGGCTCGCTTGGTGGAGGGCCGCCAAGGACACCACATAGATGTCCCTTTGAGCCCAATACCGAGCGTCGTCGCGTCCACGCCTCCAGCGGACGCGGTCCACTGGGGTACTTCGACTTCGCTTCTGGACGATCTCCCGGATCAGTCCTCGGTCGACGTCTCCGTGGTCGTGGGGTCCTTCTTCTTGCGGAGGAGGAACATGGCTGCCGCGCCGAGTACGACCATGAGGACCGCTATTCCGGCGATCATCGGGGTCGCGCTGGAGCCGCCCGTTTCCGCGAGGTCGCCGCCGCCTGTGCTCGTGCCGCCTGCCGATGCCGGGCTCGGGTCGGAGACCGGCTCCGTCTTGCTGCCGATCGCGCTGCTCTCGGTCCGGCAGTCGAGCACGCCCTTGAACCGCTTCTCGAAGCCGTTCGGGCCCTTGATCGTGAAGTCGTAGGCCTGGTCCTCCTGCAGGGGGATCGTCACCGTCCGCGACGTGCCGGCCTCGATGGTGTGCTTCAGGCCCATGAGGCGGAAGGTGAACGGCCGGTCGCCCGTGTTGCTCGCCGTGATGTCCACGCCGCTCTTGGCGCAGTTCTTCTCCGCGGACAGCGCCGGTATCGCGCCCTCCTTGGCCCAAGTGGCGCTCGCCGTCGCGGAGACCATGGACTCGCTGGAGCCCGCGAGGATCTGCGTCTGGCTCCGGGTCTCGGAGGCGAAGGCCCGGCCGACCGGAATCGTGGTCGACGCCTGCACGGCGAGTGCCGCCGAGCCGTCCGGGGCGTCCTTGGGGACGTCGAAGAACAGCTGGCTGCCATCGGCCGCGGAGGTGACGGGCTTGCCGTCCTTGCCGACGATCTTCACCCCGCTCGCCACCGAGTCCGCGGGCGGGGTCACGGAGACGGCTTCCGCGTCCGTCCGCACGGTGACCGGACCGACCCGCTCCCCCGCGCGCCCGGAGACCGCGGGCGGGTCGAGGGTCAGCGAAGCCTTGGGCTCCGCCGCGCCGCGAGCGCTCTTGTAGAGGTAGTCGGCAAGCTTCTCGGCCTGCGGGTCGACGGCCTCCACCTCGGCGCTGTCCGAGTAGCGCCAGATCGCCACCTGTGTGCCGGCCGCCGCCGCCTGCTCGGTGAGCGCACGCGCGCCCGCCTTGTGGGCCAGCGCGGCGAGGTCGTTCACCTGGGGGTAGGAGTTCTGCAGGATCCAGCGGATCCTGCCCGCGTCCTTGTTGCCGTTCAGCGAAGTGCCGCTCCAGGGGGTCTCCTGGTACTCCGCGTCCTTCTGCGTGGGGTTGTGGATGTCGATGCAGTACGTCTGCAGGGTGCCGCCGTCCTCCACGGACATCTCGAAGAGCCCGGCGGGCACCTGCTGGCTCGCCCCGTTGTCACGGATGACGGCCTGGCCGTACGTCTGGAGCCCGCCCAGCGTCGCGACGGCTCCGCCCCTGTGCTGCGGAGCCTCTTGAGCCGCGGCGGGACCCGCGGTGGCTATCGCGCCCGCCGCGAGGGCCCCGGTCGCAAGCGTCACCGCGGCGAGGCGCCCGGCGCCCCGTCTCCCCCGGGACGGCGCAGAGCACGCACGGCCCCCGGAGAAGGCAGAGAACGCCGACAACACTGAACGCGCAAAAGACACAGAATTCCCCTCCGGACGGGACCCGTTCACTTCGAGGGGGGTGATCCCGCCAGCAGATCGAAAGGGGCAGAATCACCTGCCACCTGCGTGGCCTCCACTACCAACTGCCCCATTAGCTACCCTCGGCATCCTAGGGATGCGGCACACCACGGCCCCCAGTCCTACCGTTCGATAACCGATCCGACTCGGAATCGTTATCGCCAACAACCTTTCAGAACCGGTCTTATCGACAAATCCACGGAACCCACTCGCCGATAAGCCGCACATCGGTCGGGGCCTCGCCTGACCCCTGACGGCCCATCACCCGACCGGCTCGGGCTCGGGCTCAAGCACCTGCTCGCGTGCCGCCGCCGGATCCGTCAGTGCCGCGTTCGCCTTGAGCACGCGCCGGAAGGCGGCCGTTCCGCGCGAGAGGTCGTGGCCGATCGTGATCGCGTCGATGTCCGCCGACGTCCAGTGCTGGCCGCCCCGCTCCTCGTCGCGCACCTTCAACTTGCCCTGCACGATGACGGGTTCACCGATCGTCAGGGAGCCCTGCACATTCGCGCCGAGCGATCGCCTCGCCCACACCGTGAAGAAGTTGGTGTGCCCGTCCGCCCAGACGTTCTGCACCGCGTCGTAGTACCGCGCCGTCACCGCGAGCCGGAACCGCGCCACCGGCCCGGAGGGCAGCTCCCGGAACACCGGCGTCGTCGCGACGTTCCCCACCACCGTCACCAAGGTCTCGTTCATGTCGAACCCCTCCCTCGTCCACTCCGCTTCCGCCGCCGCGGTGGTCGGTCCCGCGGCTTCGATCTCAGAGTGGACCGGTCGGCACGATCTCGCTGAGCCCTGTGGTCTACCGGCCAGTTGTGGAAAACTCCCTCACCCGAACGGGGCGCCCGCCCGCCCCTTTCAGCCCACCGCCGCACCTGTCACCCGCACGTACTGCTCGCGCACCTCCAGATACCGCAGCAGCTCCGCCGCCAACGGATCAAGCACCCTCGCCCGCCCGCACCCGGCGGCCGCCTCCCGCAACCGCCGTTCCGCGTCCAGGCCGTAGCGTCGCGCCGGCCCCCGTGCCGCCATCCGGCTCCCCCACTCCACACAGGGTCCGCCGATGATGCCGGCCAGCATCAGCAGCACCGGCACACCCAGGTTCGGCTCCGCGATCCCGATGATCTGCGCCACCAGCCAGAGCCCGCCCACGACTTGGAGCAACGTCATCGCCGCCTGGGCGAGAACCGCGACCGGCCACCACCCGGGCCGCGGAGGCTTCCCCTCCGGCACCCCGGCCGACACCGTCAGCTGGTCGAGCGCCTCGGGCAGCCCCTCGGCGCCGCGCACCGCTGCCTCCCGCACGGCCTGGCCCCAGGGCTGGGGCAGCCCGGCAGCAGCCTCGTCGGCCACGGTTCGCACCGCGTGCTCGACGCGCTGCCGAGCCGTGGCCTCCTCGTCCGGCGGCACCTGCGCCACGGGCCAGCCGATGCCCCGCGGCGCGCGCTGGGCCTCGTACCAACGCCACAGCCGAAGCCAGGGCGTGCCGCACGCCTTGCCCGCGTTGCGCTGCCAGGCCCGTTCCGCGGCCTGCCCTGCGGCCGCCGCGCCCACCGCGTCCGCGAGCCGGTCGGTGAACTCCTCGCGCGCTTCTTCGCTGAGCCCGATCCACGACCTGCCCCGGCCTCCGTGCCACCCGGCCCCGGCCGCGTACACGGGCCACAGCTGGTCGGCGGTGGCGTCGAGGTCGGCCGCGATCCGCCGGGCGGCGGCGCCCCGCTCCTTGGTGAACTGGCCGAGGGACTCCCGGAGTTCATCGACCCCGTCTCCGGTCAGCGCGGAGAGGGCGAGAACGGTGGCGCCGGGTTCACCGTGCTCGCCGAGGGCGATGCCGTCCTCGTCGAGCAGCCGCCGCAGATCGTCGAGCACCTGGTCGGCGGCGTCGCCCGGCAGCCGGTCCACCTGGTTGAGCACGACGAACATGACCTCGGCGTGGCCCGCCATGGGCCGCAGGTAGCGCTCGTGGAGCATCGCGTCGGCGTACTTCTCGGGGTCGACGACCCAGATGACCGCGTCGACGAGGGCGAGGATCCGGTCCACGTGCGCGCGGTGCTCGCCGACCGCCGAGTCGTGGTCGGGCAGGTCGATCAGGACGAGCCCTTCCAGGGTGTTCGTGTCGGGGCCCTGGAGCGGGCGTCTGCGCAGCCGTCCCGGGATGCCGAGCCGGTCAAGGAGCGCCGCGGCGCCGTCGGTCCAGCTGCAGCCGATGGGGGCAGCCGTGGTCGGCCTGCGGACGCCGGTCTCCGAGATCGTCACGCCGGCCAGGGCGTTGAACAGCGTCGACTTGCCGCTCCCCGTGGCACCCGCGATGGCGACGACGGTGTGCCTGCCGGAGAGCCTGCGCCGGGCCGCGGCCTCGTCGAGTACCCGGCTCGCCTCGGCGAGCGTGGCGCTGTCAAGGCGGGTGCGGGAGAGTCCGACGAGTTCACGCAGCGCGTCCAGCCGGGCGCGCAGAGGCCCTTCGTACGCGGTCGAAATACCGGACGAAGCATGGGACGACGTACCGGAGGGCGTGCTGGAAGACGCACTGGAAGACGTACTGGAGGGAGCACAGGATGGCGTAACGGACAGTGCTCCGGACGGAGTCTGTGAGGGGGCATACGGGTCGGCGCCGCATCCCGCGCCACCGCCGGCCCCCTGAGCGGCGTCCTCGCGCGTGGCACCGCCGCGACGCGCGATCAGCCCGTCGTCCCAGACGGTTTCGGATCCGCCGCGGGTCTCCTCGGAGGCGCCCTCGGGGTTCCCCGGTTCCTCGTGAGGCTCATCGCGCTCACGCTCGTGCTCGGTGTGATCAGTGACGGCAGTCACCGCGGGTCACCTCTCCTTCTGCAGTACGGACAGCGCGGCGATCAGGTCGGCCTGGGGTTCGGGGTTCACGTCGAGGGCGTCGAGAGGGGCGAGGCGTCGCTCGCGTTCCGCGTCCAGGACGTTGTCCAGGTAGGTGGTGAGCAGGTGTCCGCCCCGGTCCCGCAGCCGGAGCGCTCCGTGGGCGCCGATCCGTTCGGCGAGCGTTTCGCCCGCCGAGCGTCCGCGGTCGCCGCCGAGCAGGGCCGTGGCGAGCAGGGCGGCCACCATCTCGGGGTCGGGGAGGAAGTTCTTCTCGATCCGGTCGAGCCCGCGGACCTCGTCCTCCGCGTACTCCTCCAGGACGCGTCGCCAGCGTCGTACCGCCATCCCGATGCGGTGCTCGGCGCTCTCCGTGCCCTCGATGAACCGGTCACGGCCGCCGAGGCCGGGGGCGGCGGCCGCCGGTTCGCGCCGCCACGCCTCGTCGATCCGCTCGTCGGCGGCGGTCACCGCGCACAGCAGCAGCGCCTCAAGGCTCTCGGCGACGGCGTCGAGGAGCTCGCCCGCGCCGCAGTCCAGGGGGTAGCTGCGCCACCGCTTCAGCGCGTCGCCCGCGAGGACGGCCCCCGTCTGCAAACGCTCCCGTACGCGCGCGTGCTCGTGTCCGTAGGCCTCGTCGACGGCGGAGGTGAGCCGTAGCGCGGCCGCGTACTGGATGGCGACGGCGCCCGCGAGCTCCGGGACCCGCACGTTCAGGGACTGGAGGACGCCGTGTGCCGTGCGTGCGATGGCCTCCGCCCGCGCCGTGGGCTCCTGGGAGCGGTGCGTGAGCCAGGCCCGCAACGGCGCGACGGCGGTGGCGGGAAGCAGCCCGCCACCGCCCGTGGACTCGGGCAGCTCGGGCACGGTGAAGCGCGGCACGTCGCCCAGGCCCGCCTTGACCAGGAGCGCTCCGTACTGGCGCGACACCTCGGCCACCAGTTGGTGCGGAACCCGGTCCAGGACGGTGACGAGGGAGGCGTCGTGCTCCTTGGCGGTACGCAGCAGATGCCAGGGCACGGCGTCCGCGTACCGCGACGCGGTGGTCACCATGACCCAGACGTCGGCAGCGGAGATCAGCTCGGCGGCGAGGTTCCGGTTGTCGGAGACGAGCGAGTCGATGTCGGGGGCGTCCAGAAGCGCGAGCCCCTGGGGCAGGGTCTCCGCCGTCTCGATCCGCAGCGCGCGCTCGCCGTCGGGCCCGGGCGGCAGCAGGTGATCGCTCCCGTCGTCGTCCTCGTCGTCCGCGGCCGAGGGCTCAGGGCGGGGCACCCACACGCGCGTGAGGTCGGGCAGTACGCGCATTCCGGCGAACCAGTGATGATCCTCCGGATGGCACACAAGAACCGGTGTCCGCGTCGTCGGCCGCAGCACCCCCGCCTCACTGACCTGCCGCCCGACGAGGGAGTTCATGAGGGTCGACTTGCCCGCCCCGGTGGAACCCCCGATCACGGCGAGCAGCGGCGCTTCGGGGGCCCGCAAGCGGGGCACCAAGTAGTCGTCGAGCTGGGCAAGGAGCTCGTCCCGGTTGGCACGCGCGCGTGGCGCCCCCGCCAAGGGGAGCGGAAAGCGTGCGGCGGCGACACGCTCGCGCAGGGCGGAGAGAGCGTCGAGCAGTTGAGGCCGTACGTCCAAGGTCACCACATGCGAAGAATGCCCAATTTTGGCGGCTTTCTGAAGCATATGGGCACCCCTGCGCGCCGATCGGACACATGGGATGGAAGGGGCGACTGGGGCGCAGGCATAACGAGTGCACAACACCCGGGGCGCGAGACGCCAAAAGCGATGCGAGATTCGCACCTGCCTGCGATTATCAGGACCGCTTCACTGAACCTCCACATAGTGCCGCGGAGGCGAAGCGCCAGGGACAAGGACCCGGGAGCCCTATCCTTGTCCCCGGCAAGGTCACGGCTCGTCCCCACCCGGGCTCCAGGCCACCGGCCACCATCCGGCCCCCGTAGCTCAGTGGATAGAGCAGGCGCCTTCTAAGCGCTTGGCCGCAGGTTCGAGTCCTGCCGGGGGCGCAAAAAGTTCTTCACCTGGGAAAATGCGCGAGGGGCTCTTCATGCCCGGTTGCACGTCGCTCTGCGAGCAAGCGCCTTCACCTACGCGCGACCCGAATCCCGACAGGCCTGGCATCGTGGTGCCGGCGACTCGCATCGACAGATTCACGCCTCGGAGCACCGTGTAGCACCGGGTGGCACACCTTCGCTATCGTGGTCGGCATGACAGTGCAGCCCGAGATCACTCAGCGCGATCTACGCACTCGCTCCAAAGAGATCATGGACGCCGTCCAGGGTGGGCAAGCCTTCACGGTCACTCGTGACGGCCACCATGTGGGTGAGCTCGTCCCGCTGCGGCGCCGTCGCCGTTTCGTCCCTCGCGCCGAGTTCGCGACCATGTCGCGCACCGCACCCGACATCTCCTTGGACGCCTTCCGTGACGATCAGGACGACGTCGTCGAGCAGGAGTTGGACGACCCGTATGCCCGTTGAGCACGAGCAGGGCCTTCTCGATACGAACATCATGATCCTGCGCAAGTGGATCAACGCCGACGAACTGCCCGCCGAGATGGCCATCACCGCCATCACCCTCGCTGAACTCTCCGCAGGCCCCCACCAGGTACGTGGTAGCAACGAGCAGAGCGACTACGACGAACATGCCGAACGAGCCCGCCGCATGGACGTCTTGCAGCGCGCGGAGAACGAATTCGACCCCATCCCCTTCGATGTGGAGGCGGCCCGCCTCTACGGCAGAATCTGCGCCGCCGTCGTCTCCGCAGGTCGCAAATCCCGCCCCCGCGTGGCCGACCTGATGATCGCCGCCATCGCGGCCGCCGAAGAACTCCCTCTCTTCACCACCAACCCCGACGACTTCAAGGGCCTCGGCAACTTGATCACCATCGTGCCCGTCACGCGCCCCGAGATCCTGCACGACTGGTAGCACGCGCCCGAGCGGCGCAGATGGGGGATCACGCCAGCCATCAGCAGTGCACGCTTCGTGGCGTATCGCTCAGGGCCGAGCTCTGCTGAGAGCACCTTCCGCCCTGTTCGCATCTAGAGCAGGTTCGCCGGTCCGCCTACTGCACTACTCGCAAACTCGCTGCCCGGCCGCCCCGGCAGGAGGTGGACGAGCTGATCGATTCTCCCCGGAACCTGGCGCTGCGCTTGGCCGGTCTGGGTGGGATCGTCGCCGCAGAATGAGGAGATAACAGAGACAGTCGATCGTGGCCCTCACGCTGGCACTCCGAGCAGCCCGCCCCCGTGGGCCCTTGAATCGGTAGCCGCAGCTCCCCGTAAGCGGCCCTTGGGACCGTTGGGGTTCTTGGGGGGACGGGGCGTACTCGGGTGTAGGGCGTGGTCTGGGGTGGGCGGGGGTCCTGGTCGCCCTTGTTGGGCCAGTGCGCCATTGCTCGTTCGGCCTGGGCTGTGATCGTCAGGGAGGGGTTCACGCCGAGGTTCGCCGAGATCGCCGAGCCGTCCACCACCGAGATGCCCGGGTGGCCGTAGAGGCGGTGGTAGGGGTCGATCACTCCCCCGCCGGGTGAGTCGCCTATCGGGCAGCCGCCCAGGAAGTGCGCCGTCAGGGGCTTGTTGAGTAGTTCTCCCAGGTTCGTGCCCGCGAAGCCGTTGATGCGGTCGGCCACCAGTCCCGCCGCCTGCCAGCCCTCCGGTATGTGCACCGGGTTGGGTGCGCCGTGGCCCTGTTCCGCCGTCAGCAGCCGGCGGCGCCCCAGGCGTGTGGTGAGGGAGTTGTCGTGGGTCTGCATGACGAGGCCGATGATCGTGCGCTCCGACCAGCGGTGTGTCGATGCCACCCGGGCCACCAGCACCGGGTGGGTGAGGAAGGCGAGCACGGCGGCCAGCGCCAGTACGTCGAAGTCGTACGCCCCGTCCGGCTCGTACGTCCCATCAGGCTCGTACGTCCCATCAGGCTCGTACGTCCCATCAGGCTCGTACGTCCCATCAGGTTCGTACGCTCCGTCAGGCTCATACGCCCCGTCGGGCTCCTTGCTCACCGCGCGGCCAGGCTCCTCGCTCACCGCGCGGCCTCGCCGTACAGCGCCTCGATCTCGCCCGCGTACGCCGCCGTCACCGCATGCCGTTTGATCTTCAGGGAGGGGGTGAGCAGACCGTTTTCCTCGGTGAACTCGCCCTCGACGAGGGTGAATCTGCGGATGGACTCGGCTCGTGACACCGCCGAGTTGGCGTAGTCCACGGCCTTCTGGATCTCCGCGATCATCTTCGGGTCCCGGCACAGCTCGGCCAGCGGGGTCTCCTTGGGGCGCTTGCGCACGGCGAGCCAGTGCTCGACAGCTTCCGGGTCCAGCGTGATGAGCGCCGCGACGTACGACCGGTTGTCGCCGACGACGATGCACTGCCCGACGGGCGCCCGGCTGCGCAGCCGGTCCTCCAGGATCGCCGGGGAGACGTTCTTGCCCCCGGACGTGACGATGATGTCCTTCTTGCGCCCGGTGATCGTGAGATAGCCGTCCTCGTCGAGCGCCCCCAGATCACCGGTGGCGAACCACTCGTCCCGCAGCACGGCGTCCGTCGCTGCCGGATTGTTCCAGTACGAGCCGAAGACGATGCCGCCCTTGATGAGCACCTCGCCGTCGTCCGCGATGCGTATGGCTGTGCCCGGCACCGGCGTACCCACCGTGCCGGGGCGGGGCTTCAGCGGCGGCGTGATGGTCGCGGCGGCCGTGGTCTCCGTCAGGCCGTACCCCTCGTAGATGATGATTCCGGCGGCGTAGAAGAAGAGGTTGAGGCGCCGGTCGAGGGGCGAGCCGCCGCTGATCGCGTACCGCAGCCTGCCGCCGACCTCCTTGCGGATGCGGCGGTAGACGAGCAGTTCGTACAGCGCCCAGCCGAGGTAGAGCCCGACGGAGGGGCCGGGGCCGCGCGCGCCCTTGCCCTTCCCCGCATCCTTGCCCTTCCCCGCATCCTTGCCCTTCCCCGCATCGAGGAACTTGTTCAGATACGCGTCGCCGAACCGCACCGCGATCCCCTCGGCCCGGTCGAAGGACGCGCCGCGACCGATCTTCTCCGCGGTCGCGCGCCCCGTGTCGTGGATCTTCTCGAAGAGGTAAGGGACGCCGACGACGAACGTCGGCCTGAACGAGCGGAGTTCGGGCCTCAGTTCGTCCGGTTTGATGCTCGGGCAGTGGCCGAGTTCGATGCGGGCGAGCATGCAGGCGATCTGGATGGTGCGGCCCAGGATGTGGGCGAGCGGCAGGAACAGGAGGGTGGAGGCCACCTGGCCGGTGATCTCCTTGAAGATGGGGTGCAGCAGGTCGACCGTGTTCGCGGCCTCGGCGTGCAGGTTGCCGTGGGTGAGGACGCAGCCCTTGGGCTTGCCCGTCGTGCCCGACGTGTAGCAGATGGTGGCGATGGATTCCGGCGTGAGGGCGGCCCTCCGCTTGACCACTGCCTCGTCCGTCAACTCCCGGCCCCGAGTCGCGAGTTCGAGCAGAGCTCCGTCATCGACGCAGAGGACACGCGGCGGCTCGGTGAGGTCTTTGACCGCCGCATCGGCCGTCGCGACGTTCTCCTCCGTCTCCGCGATCAGCAGCGTCGCCCCGGAGTCCCGCACGATCCACTCGATCTGTTCCGCCGCCGACGTTGCGTACACGGGCACGGTCTGCCCGCCCGCCGCCCAGATCGCGAAGTCCAGTACGGCCCACTCGTACCGCGTACGGGACATCAGCGCGACCCGGCCGCCCGGCTGGAGCCCGGCTGCGATCAATCCCTTGGCCGTGGCCGTGACCTCGTGCGCGAAGGCCGCCGCGGTGACCGGACGCCACTGGCCGCCCTGCTTGCGGCGCAGGACGATCGCGCCCGGCGCCTCTGCGGCGTTGGTGAAGGGAATATCGGCGGTGCTGCCCGTGGTGGCCTTCGCCGCGAGCCGGGCGGTGCGCGCCTCGCGCACGGTTCCGTGCTCGTCCTTGACGATCTCCACCGGGGCGCGATCGGCCAGCTCGCCGTGGCGTTGCGCCCGTTTCAGATCCTTGCGTACGCCCATGACGGCTCCCGGCTCCCGGCTACCTACCAACTGACGTGCAGAGGTCGTGCAGAGGTCGTGCAGAGGTCGTGCAGAGGTCGTGCAGAGGTGATGCGGTGCGTACTTACTGGGAGGTCAACTTACTCAAGCGTAGGGAAAGTTCAATGGGGCGAACGCCGAAGAAATCACCGCGTGACCATCACCTCGGCGACAAGAGCGCTCACTCCGATGAGGGCGAGGCCCCCGGCACCCAGACCTCCCCCTCGAGCACGCGCCCCATCCCCACCCACACCATGTTCATCAGCCGCAGCGTGACCCCCTCCGGCGACTGGCCCGGGTGACCGCCCATCCAGTCGGTGAGCGAGTCCGCCGCGCCGACCAGCGCGTGCGCGACGAAGTCGGCGTCCTCGTCGTCCAGTTGAGAGCCGCCGGGGCTCTCCGCGATGCCGTCCCGGACCAGGCCCGCGACCTGCGCCATCACCGCCCGCCGCGCTTCGGCGACCGCGGACGCGATCACCTCGCTCAGCTCCGATGCCTGGCGGTGCAGGACCACCCAGCTGTCGCGGTGCTCGGCGACGAAGGCGAAGAACGCCGAGAGGCCGGCGTACAGGCGCAGTTCGGGCGCCCCGCCCCCGGACCGCGCCGCACTCTGGAAGGCGGCGACCAGGCGGTCGGCCTCGCGCCGCAGGCAGGCGAGGAAGAGCCCCTCCTTGGAGTCGAGGTAGAGATAGACCATCGGCTTGGAGATCCCGGCCAGCTCGGCGATCTCGTCCACGGACGCGGCGTGATAGCCGCGCTTGGCGAAGACCGTCACCGCCACATCGATGATCTGCTGCTCGCGCTCCTGGCGCGGAACGCGCCGACGCCTTCCCTCAGTTCTCCCGTTGACCGTCACTCTTGCAGCCTCCCAGACTCGGGGCTACCTTACCCCTTAGTAAGTTTACTTTTGAGTAAGGAGATTGCCATGGCGGACGGCATCGGCGGCGCTGACGGCTTGGCCGGCCTGGACTTCGCGAGCGTCACCCCCGAGGAGTTCGCGAAGATCGTGAAGGGGCTCTCCGGCAAGGAGATCACCGAGATCGCCCAGGACGCCGAGCTGCGCGCCCGCGTCCTGGCGGAGGTCTTCGGACGGATGGGCAGGCAGTTCAAGCCGGAGGCCGCGGGCACCGTCGAGGCGCTGATCCGCTGGAAGATCACGGGGGTCGACGACGTCGTCTACGAGACGGACATCTCGGCGGGCACCTGCACCGTCCGCGATGGCCGCTCGGACGCCGAGCCGCGTGTCACGCTCGTCATGGCCGACGCCGAGTTCCTCAAGCTGGTGTCCGGCAACGCGAGCCCCGTGACGATGTTCATGATGCGCAAGATCAAGATCGCGGGTGACGTGGCGTTCGCCGCCGGTCTGACCCGCTACTTCGACATCCCGAAGGCCTGACCCCTGACGCCCGAACCGACTTCCGGAAGGGGACATCCCCATGGCCTTCTCGCTCGAACTGACCGAAGAACAGCGGGACCTGCGCGGCTGGGTGCACGGCTTCGCCGCCGACGTGGTGCGGCCGGCCGCCGCCGAGTGGGACGAGCGCGAGGAGACTCCCTGGCCCGTCATCCAGGAGGCCGCCAAGATCGGCCTGTACGGATTCGAGTCCCTGGCCGACCTGTTCGGCGACCCCAGCGGGCTCTCGCTGCAGATCGCCAACGAGGAGCTCTTCTGGGGCGACGCGGGCATCGGGATGGCCCTGTTCGGCACCTCGCTCGCGGTGGCCGGGATCTTCTCCGCGGGCACGCCCGACCAGCTCGCCGAGTGGGTGCCGCAGTGCTTCGGTGACGAGGACGACCCCAAGGTGGCGGCGTTCTGCGTCTCCGAGCCCGACGCGGGCTCGGACGTGTCGGCGATGCGGACGCGGGCGACGTACGACGCGGCACGCGACGAGTGGACCCTGTCGGGTCAGAAGGCGTGGATCACGAACGGCGGCATCGCCAACATCCATGTGGTGGTCGCGTCCGTCGATCCGGCGCTCGGCTCGCGCGGACAGGCGGCCTTCATCGTGCCGCCCGGCACGCGGGGCCTCGAAGGCGCCAAGAAGATAAGGAAGTTGGGACTGCGGGCCTCGCACACCGCGGATGTGTTCCTGGACGACGTACGCGTGCCGGGGCACTGCCTGCTCGGCGGCAAGGAGCGTCTCGACGCCCGGCTCGCCCGCGCACGCGAGGCGGCGAAGGCGGGGAGCGGTACGAAGGCGGGGAGCGGTGCGAAGGCGGGGAGCGGTGCGAAGGCGGATTCCGGGGGACGCGGGCAGGCCGCCATGGCGACCTTCGAGGTGAGCCGCCCGACGGTGGGGGCGCAGGCGCTCGGCATCGCGCGGGCCGCGTACGAGTACGCCCTCGACTACGCGGGCTCCAGGGTCGCCTTCGGCCGCCCCATCATCGAGAACCAGTCCATCGCCTTCGCGCTCGCCGACCTGCGGACCGAGATCGAGGCCGTGCGGCTGCTGATCTGGCAGGCGTCGTGGATGGCGCGCAACGACAAGTCGTTCGACGCGGGCCAGGGCTCGATGGCCAAGCTGCGCGCCGGTGAGCTGGCCGTTTCGGCGACTGAGAAGGCTGTGCAGGTGCTGGGGGGCGCGGGGTACAGCAGGGAGCATCCGGTGGAGCGGATGTACCGGGACGCGAAGATCTACACGATCTTCGAGGGGACGAGTGAGATCCAGCGCCTGGTGATCGCCCGGGCGATTTCCGGGCGGCAGATCCGGTAGGCGTCCGGTTCCGGGCGGCAGAACCGGTAAGCGTCCGGTTCCGGGCGGCAGATCCGGTAGGCGTCCGGTTCCGGGCGGCAGAACCGGTAAGCGTCCGGTTCCGGGCGGCAGAACCGGTAAGCGTCCGCCGGATGGCAGATCCGGTAAGCGTCCGGTTCCGGGCGGCAGAACCGGTAAGCGTCCGCCAGGTGGCAGATCCGCCAGGCGTCCGGCCCGGCCGACGATTGCTGCCAAACCCGCCTAAAGCCACCGCAGAGCTGCGCCGATGAAAAGATCATGACATCGACGCAACTCTTCTTCCGCGAGCCCGACGCCGTCCTCGGGCTGATCAACAGCCGAAGCGACACCAGGGGCAGGCTCCGGCGCGTCGTCGTCTGCCTGCTGCCGGCCTGCGTCATCGCGTTCGCCGGGTTCCAGCGGCGCTGGATGTCCGACGACGGCCACATCTACGTCCGTACGGTCCGGCAGATCCTGGCGGGCAACGGCCCCGTCTTCAACGCGGGCGAACGCGCCGAGGCGTCCACCGGCACCCTCTGGCAGTGGCTGCTGGTGCTCGCGGGGCTGCCGGGCATCGACATCGCCAGAGCCGCGATGTACGGCGGGCTGCTGCTGACCGCGGCCGGGTTCGCGCTCGCCTCGCTCGGGGCGATGCGGCTGTACGCGGACAAGGCGGTCCTCCCCCTCGGCTGCCTGGTCCTGCTCGCGCTGCCGCCCGTCTGGGACTTCGCCACCTCCGGCCTGGAGACCGGGCTCGTCACCTGCTGGATCGCGGGAGCCTGGCTGCTGCTCGTCACGCGGCCCGAGTCGCTCTCCACCTGCGTGGTCCTTGGCCTCGGCCCCCTCGTACGGCCCGACCTGGCGCTCGTGTCCGCCGTCTTCCTCGTCGCGCAGTGGCTGCTGGCGCAGCCGTCGCGGCGTGCCACGTTCGGCGGGCTCGGAGCCGCCCTCGCGCTGCCGGTCGCGTACGAGGTCTTCCGGGTCGGGTACTACGGGCAGCTGATGCCGCTGCCCGGTGTGACCAAGGAGGCCTCGCAGAGCCTGTGGGGGCGGGGGTTCGGCTACCTCGCGGACTTCGCGGAGCCCTATCTGCTGTGGGTGCCCGCGCTGTTCCTGCTCGCGGCCCTGCTGCCGACGGCGGCCACGCGGCGGGATGCCGCCTCCCTCGTACCCGCGCTCGCGCCCATCGTCGCGGGGCTGCTGTGCTGGGTCTACGTCATCAAGGTGGGCGGCGACTTCATGCACGGCCGGATGTTCCTGCCGGGGCTGCTCCTCATGGTCCTGCCGGTCTTCCTGGTACCCGTCACGCGCGCGTGGACCATCGCGGTCGCGGGCGTCGGCATCTGGGCCGTGGCCTGCGCGAGTCTGCTGCGGATTCCCTACGAGGGGCATATCGGGCCGGACGGCGTGGCGGACGAGCGCGGGGTGTACGTCCGGCAGAACGCCTCCCCCCACCCCCTCCACCACGGCTTCGCCAACTACCCGAGTTACCTCGCGTACGAACGGCTCGTACGCGACGCCGATCACGCCGAGACCCCCACGCTCCTGCTCGCCAAGACCGCCGTCACCGCCAACTCCCCCGGTGTCACCGGCGTCTGGAGCACGCTCGGCTTCAGCGGCACGGTGGTCCCGCTGGACGGTGCCGCTCTCGACCCGATCGGGCTCGCCTATCCGCTGGCCGCGCACTCCGAGCGCCTCGACGCCCGGGTGGGCCACGACAAGCGGCTCCCGGACACGTGGATCTTCGCCGACCGTGGCCGCGGGCCTCTCCCCGAGGGCCTCGACCCGGCGGGTGTCGCCGCCGCCCGGCGGGCGCTCGACTGCGGCGCGCTGGCCGAGCTGCGGGCGGCGACACGGGATCCGATGACGCCGGGGCGGTTCCTGCGCAATGTCACCGGGGTGTGGGAGCGGACGTCGTTCCGCTTCCCGAACGATCCGGTGCGGGCCGAGCGGCAGCTCTGCGGCGGACGCTAGCGGCAGCTCCACGGCGGGCCCCGGCAGCTGCCCCGCAGGAGGTCCCGGCAGCTGCCCTGCGGCGGGTCCTAGCAACTGCCCCGCGGGCGGACGCTAACGACTGCTCCACGGCGGGTCCCGGCAGCTGCCCCGCAGCAGGACCCGGCAGCTCTGCCCCCGCAGCAGCACCTAGCAACTGCCCCGCGGGCGGACGCTAGCGGCAGCTCCGCGGCGGGTCCCGGCACCAGCTCCGCGGCGGGGCCTAGCAACTGCCCCGTAGCAGGTCCCGGCAGCTCTGCCCCACGGCAGGACCCGGCAACTGCCCCGCAGGCGGACGCTAACGGCAGCTCCGCGGCGGGTCCCGGCAGCTGCCCCACGTCAGGTCCCGGCAACTGCCCCGCAGCAGGACCCGGCAGCTCTGCCCCCGCAGCAGCTCCTAGCAACTGCCCCGCGGGCGGACGCTAACGGCAACCCCGCAGCAGGACCCGGCCACTGCCCCGCAGGCGGCCGCTAACCGCTGCCGGTGATCTCACCCTCGTCCTCAGGCCCGCCTCCGCCGTCCCCGTGCCCGCCGGTGAGGCGGTCCGCCTGGCGGACGGCGGTCGCCAGGTCGCGCAGCGCCTTGTCACCGCCCGGCGCCTTGTCGCCGCCCGATGACGACTCGGACAACTCATCGGCGCTCCTGGCCAGTTCGGCCAGCGAGGGAGCGCCGGGCAGGGGCTGCCCGGCGGGTGAGCCGGTGGAGGTGGACATCGGCTCGGGGGCGTTGGCCGTCGTGCCGGTGTCGGGGCGCACGGCGGGGTCGCCGGACCCACTCTGCGCCGAGGCCCCGTTCCGGAGCGCGTCCGCGAAGTACGCGGCGACCGCCGTGGTGCGCAGGCCGTGGTCGGCGTCGTGCAGCCCGCCCTCCATGTCCGCCGTCTCGATCTCGTTCGACTCCTCGTGCGGGACTCGGTTGTCGGGGTCGAGCCAGCGGACGCTGGCCGTCGCCACGTGCCCGCTCGCGCCGGGCCTCGTCCGTACGGCGTACAGCGCGGTCACGGTGTGGCCGGGCCCGACCTCGCCGCCGTCCACGCTGTCGTCGCGGAAGTCGTCGTCGGCCACCGCCCGGTTCTCGTAGCCGATGAGCCGGAACTGCTTGACGGTCTGCGGGTCGAAGGCGACCTGAGCCTTCGCGTCGCGGGCGCGCAGCTCGATGTTGGCCGGGAGCTGCTCGCAGAAGACCTTGCGGGCCTCCTCGCTGTCCGACACGTAGGTGGTGTGGCCGTCGCCCTTGTCGGCGAGGCGCTCCATCAGCGCGTCCCCGTAGTCGCTGCCGACGCCGACCCCGAAGAGGGTGATGCCGTGTTCGCTGCGGGCGTCGGAGATGCGCTCCAGGATTCCGTCGGCGCTGGTCTCGCCGGTGTTGGCGAGGGCGTCGGAGAGGAGCACGACGCGGTTGGTCGCGCCGTCGCGCCGGGCACCCACGGCGGTGTCGTACCCCGTGCGGATGCCCGCTTCGAGGTTGGTGGACTGGGTGGGCTCCATGGCGCCGATGGCCGAGTGCACCTTGTCGCGGTGGTCGCCGAGGCGGGTCATGGGCAGCACCTTCTTCGCGCTGTCGCTGAAGGTGACGAGCGCGACGGAGTCGTCGTCGCGCAGCTTGTCGGTCATGATCCCGAGCGACTCCTTGACCAGGTCGAGGCGGCCGGGCTCCGCCATCGAGCCGGAGACGTCGATCACGAAGGTGAGGGCGGCGGGCGGGCGTTCGGCGTCCGAGCCGTCGCCGCGGGTCGCGAGCCCCACCCGCATCAGGGACCAGTCGTCCTCGTCGGTGCGGGCGCCGTCCACGTTCACCGAGAAGCCGTCGCCCTCGGGGCGCGGATAGTCCTGGCGGAAGCTGTTGACGAACTCTTCGGGGCGTACGGTCGCCGGGTCCGGGAGGCTGCCGGCGGCGAGGGTTCGACGGGCGAAGCCGTAGGAGGCGGTGTCCACGTCCAGGGCGAAGGTGGAGAGGTAGTCGGGGGGCGGGGCGAAGCCGCGGTCTTTGCTGTCCTGTTGCTCGCCGGGGGTGGCCGCGTCACCGCCCTCCGGCGAGGCGGGACCCGGCGCGGGCAGCGGCGCGGTACCACTCCGGTCCCGCTTGCCGCCTCCCGTGGCCCGGTCCGCGTTCTCGCCACCGGAAGTGCACCCGGTGAGCAACAACCCACCGGCCAGCGCCGCGGCGAGCATCCCCCGCCGTACTTTCCAGGTCCGCATCCTGGCCCCCTCGCGTCGTCGGTTCACATGACTGTGACGCGCGAGGCTCCGCGAACGCTCGCTCAAAACCGTTGCGGAAGCGTCTCGATGCGGGAACGGTGGAGCCGCCCTCGGCCATGCCTGCTCCCTCTCGGACACGGGCCGCGTCCGCTCCCGCTAGGCGGGGTCCTGCGGGAACACGCTCAGGGGGCGCGGCGGCGGCGCGTCGTGAGCTGGGAGCACCCCCGCGGCTGTCGCGTCGAATCCAGCGGGCCAGACCGTCGTGGAGTCGGCCACGGCTCCGGTGAGCGTCGCCTCGGTCAGGTTGGTGTCCGTCAGAACGGCACCACGCAGATCGGCCGACTCGAATCGCGTACCTGCGACGACTGCCGCCGTCAGATCAGCGTTGCTGAGGTCCGCTGCGCGCAGGTCGGTCCGATCGAGCCGGGCATGGCACAGCAGGACGGACCGCAGGGAGGCCTGCCGCATGTCAGCACCCATGAGCACGGCTCTGACCAGCCATGTGCCGGACAGATCGACTTGCTTCAGATGCGCGGCCCGTAGATGCACGTTCGTCAGGTCGGCATAGTGCAGGTCGGCATTCTCGAGATGGGCGAAGTCCAGCATCGCGCGCCGTAAGTCCACTCGCTGGAGACGCAGTTGCAGCTCCTTGGGTCTCGGAGCGCGACCGAGCACAGTGAGCGCCGCGTGCACATCCGGGGAGCGAATGACCAGCAGGGTCTCCCCCGCGTGCGCCAGGGCGACCTCACGGTTCCGCGCGACGTCACGAGGGGAGGGGCGGGCTTCGAGCGGCAGGGCGAGTGCGTTGCGCTGCGCGAAGAGACAGAGCACCTCGACAACGGCCCCGCGGTCGTCCCGTGAGTCGACGGCGATTCTCTCCAGCGCGAAGATCGCACCTATGCGCACACCCGCGCTCTCATGGCCCAACTGCTCCACTGCGGCGGCGAATCGGCCGGTGAACTGTCCATGGCGGCTCACCTGCAGCTGCCGCCACGTGAAGAACGCTCCCACCAGCAGAGCCAGCCCGGCCAGCCCCTGCAGCAGCGTGGTCCGAATGTCGTTGATCGCCTTCGCACGGTCCGGGACACGGACTCCACCGGTGTCCCAGTCCAGCAGATGGCGCGGCGCCACGACCACGATCAGCACGATGAGAAGCACGCTCGCGAGCGCCACCCCGGTGCCCAGCATCCAAGACCGGTCGGCACCCTGCACCGCGGGGCGCGGCACTCCTCGCACCCGGCGCCCCGGCAAGGCTCCGGGCCTTCTCCCAGTACGCGCCATCCCAAGAGGTTGCGTCCCCGCGACGCACCTCAAACTCCGCGGTGGGGAACGCGCGCCGCACCACTGCTCTCAGCTGACCACGTCCTTCCGCGCGAACCCCCGGAACGCCAGCGCGAAAAGCACCAGTGCGTACGTCACCGACACCGCCGAACCCTGGATCATCCCGCCCCACTCGGGCCGTGGCTGGATCGCGTCCGCCCAGGCGAACTGCCAGTGCGCCGGCAGGAAGTCGCGCCAGCCGCCCAGTGCCGTCACCGCGTCCAGGACGTTGCCGACGATGGTCAGGCCGACCGCGCCGCCCACCGCGCCCAGGGGTGCGTCCGTCTTCGTCGAGAGCCAGAACGCGAGGGCGGCCGTGACCAGTTGGGAGACGAAGATGTACGCCACGACGATCACCAGGCGTTGCGCGGCCGTGCCCGCGGGCAGGGCTCCGCCGGTCGGGATCTGCAGCGGGCCCCAGCCGTAGGCCATCGTCCCGACCGCGAGGGCGATCAGTGGGAGCAGGATCATCGCCGCCGCGCTGAGGCCGAGCGCGACGGCCAGCTTCGACCACAGGAGGCGGGCCCGAGGGACAGGGGCCGCCAGCAGATAGCGCAGTGACGACCAGCTGGCCTCCGATGCGACCGTGTCCCCGCAGAACAGCGCGACCGGGATGACCAGCAAGAAGCCCGCCGACACGAACAGACACGTGGCCGCGAAGTTCGCGCCCGACGCCGTGGCCGTGTCCATCAGCGTCACCCGGCCGCTTCTGGACTCCGGGGAGCCGGCGATGGTGAACGCGAGGATCAGCACGAAGGGCAGCAGGACCATCACGCCGCCCATGACCAGCGTCCGGCGCCGCTTCAGCTGGCGGACCGCCTCGACGCGCAGCGGAAGCGTACGGCCGGGGCGGTATCCGGGGGCCGTGGCGCGTTCCGTGCCCGGCTCCGTGAGTGTGGCTGGGGCTGGGGCGCTCATGCCGTGCCTCCGTCGATCAGGGTCAGGAACGCGTCCTCTAGGCGGCGGTGCGGGCCCATGGACTCCACCGGGAGCTCCAGGCGCACCAGTTCGGGCAGCAGCCGTGCGGCGCTGCCTGCCTCCGTGCCGTCGAGCCGTACGAGGAGGCCGCCGTCCGCGCGGGCCGCCGACGCGACGCCGGGCAGCGCGGCCACCTTGTCGACCATGGGGTCGGAGATGCCGTCCGCGAGCCCGACGAGCAGGGTGTCGCCGGAGCCGATGATCTCCGCTACCGGGCCCGCCTGGACCAGGCGCCCGCGGTCCATGACCACCAGGTGGGTGCAGGACTGCTCGACCTCGGCGAGGAGGTGGCTGGAGACGATGACCGTGCGGCCGCCCGACGCGTACCGGATCATCACCTCGCGCATCTCGCGGATCTGTGGCGGGTCGAGGCCGTTGGTCGGTTCGTCGAGGATCAGCAGGTCCGGCATGCCGAGCATCGCCTGCGCGATCGCGAGCCGCTGCCGCATGCCCTGCGAGTACGTCCGCACCGCCCGGGCCAGCGCGTCGCCGAGCCCGGCGATCTCCAACGCCTCGTCCATGCGGGCGTCCTCGGCGGGGCGCCCGGTGGCCTTCCAGTACAGCTCCAGGTTCTCGCGCCCGGAGAGGTGCGGCAGGAAGCCCGCGCCCTCGACGAACGCGCCGACGCGGGACAGGACCGGAGCGCCCGGCCTGATCGCCTGCCCGAAGACGCGGATCTCGCCCGCGTCGGGCCGGATCAGGCCCATGAGCATGCGCAGGGTCGTCGTCTTGCCCGCGCCGTTCGGACCCAGGAGGCCGAGCACCTGCCCCTTCTCGACGCTGAAGGAGACATCGCGGACCGCGTAACGGTCCGTCGACTTGGCGTACTTCTTGCTCAGGTCCGTGATCCGCAGCGGCACTTCCGCGAGCTCCGGGTCAGGGGCGGGCGCCGATGTCCGGCGCCGCGCGGTGACCAGGAGCAGCGCCGCGATCACCGCTCCGGACGCCGGGAGCCACCACACCCAGGCGGGCAGCGGAGCCGCGGCCGTCTTCACGCCGGGCGCGGTGGGGACCTTCAGGTCGCTCTTCAGGGACACCGTGTACGTGGCGGGTTGCTCCGGAGAGGCGTAGCCCAGGTCGGTCGATGCGAGGACGAGGCGCAGGCGGTGGCCCTTCTGCAGGTCGTGGTCGATGGCGGGCAGGGTGAGGGTGACGTCCTTGCCCGCCTTCGCGCCCTCCACGCGGATCGGCGAGACCAGCTGCGAGGGCAGCACCTTCTGCCCGCCGCCCGGCCCCACGTCGTACACCTTCCCGAAGAGCACGGCGTCCTCGCTGTCGGACTTGACGTGCACCCGCACCTGCGGTGATCCGGTGACCCGCAGGTCGTCCTGGATCGGCGCCGACTGGAACGCGGCGTGCTGGCCGGGGAAGTCCAGGGAGACGCCGACGCCGAGCGAGGAGAGCTGGTTGAGTCCGCCGCCGCCCGCGCCGGGGAGCGCGGAGATGGCGGGCGGCGCCGCGCCCGCGGGGTTCTCGACGCGCTGCGGCTCGCGTCCGCTGAGCGCGATGTCCCGCCGCCCGTTCTCCAGGCCGGGGTACGTGTCGCCGCTCGCGCCCCGCAGCTGCGCGGCGCCGTCGGTGGAGTCGACGCCTCCGGTGCGCGTGACCCGGAACGCGGGGCCGGTGTCGGTGCTCTTGTCGTCCTTCAGATAGCGGTCGAACCACGAGCCGATCCGGGCGTTCACGCGGCCGGTCTCGCGGTCGCCGCCGTCGTGACCGCCCGAGATCCAGTCGACGGACACGGGCGCGTGGTTGCCGCGGATCGCCTTGGAGATGGCGTCGGCCTGGCCGAGCGGGAAGAGGGAGTCGGTCTGGCCCTGGAAGAGCAGGGCGGGCACCTTGATGCGGTCGCCGACGGCGGCCGGGCTGCGGTCGGCGAGGAGCTTCTTCGCCTCGGCGTCCGGCTTCCCGGCGACCGCGACGCGGTTGTACATCTCACACAGCCGCTTCTCGAACCGCTCGCAGCCGCCGCCGGTGTTGATGAAGAGCCCGGCCCAGAGCTTCTTGAACACGCCGTTCGGGAAGAGGGCGTCGCTGAGGTTCCAGTACGTGATCTGGGGGGCGACGGCGTCCACCCGGTCGTCGTACCCGGCGGCCAGGAGGGAGACCGCGCCGCCGTACGAGGCGCCGGTCATGCCCACGCGGGGGTCGCCCTTCTTGTCCAGCTGCACCTCGGGGCGCCCGGCCAGCCAGTCGATGAGCCCCCGGGCGTCGGCGACCTCGCCCTTCGGGTCGTTGAGCCCGATCTTGCCGGTGGACCTGCCGAAGCCGCGGGCGGACCAGGTGAGGACCGCGTACCCCTTCTCGGCGAGGTCCTCGGCCTGGGCGCGCAGGTCGTCCTTGCTGCCTCCGAAGCCGTGGCCGATGAGGACGGCGGGGCGCTTCGTGTCGGGGTCCCCCGCGGTGAAGTACGACGTGTCGATCTTCGCGCCGCCCGCCCCCGGCATCCGCATCATGCGGTCCTCGCGGTGCACGGCGGGCCCGTCGTCCGATGCCGCCGCCGTCCACGTGCCCGCCCCCGCCAGGATGGCGAGGGCGGCCGCGGCGGCGAGCAGTCTGCGCCTGGGCAGTCGTAGATCCATGCGTCAACCGTACGGGCGAGGGCTGACAACCGAGGCAGCCGGTGGTCTGAACCCGGTTGCCTACCTGGGGAGTAGGCAGCGGGGCCCGCGTACCACGATCGCGGTACGCGGGCCCCTGACCACGCTCAGTGGTTGCGCGGGAAGCCCAGGTCGACGCCGGCCGGCGCGTCCGACGGGTCGGGCCAGCGGGTGGTGACCACCTTGCCCCGGGTGTAGAAGTGCGTGCCGTCGTTGCCGTAGATGTGGTGGTCGCCGAAGAGCGAGTCCTTCCAGCCACCGAAGGAGTGGTAGCCGACCGGCACCGGGATCGGCACGTTCACGCCGACCATGCCCGCCTCGATCTCCAGCTGGAAGCGCCGCGCGGCGCCGCCGTCGCGCGTGAAGATCGCGGTGCCGTTGCCGAAGGGGGAGGCGTTCATCAGCGCCACGCCCTCCTCGTAGGTGTCGACCCGCAGCACGCACAGCACGGGACCGAAGATCTCGTCCTTGTACGCGTCGGCCGTCACCGGCACGCGGTCCAGGAGCGAGAGGCCGATCCAGTGGCCGTCCTCGAAGCCGTCGACCGTGTGGCCGGTGCCGTCGAGGACGACCTCGCAGCCCTCGGCCGCGGCGCCGGTGACGTACGAGGCGACCTTGTCGCGGTGCGCCGCGGTGATCAGCGGGCCCATCTCGGAGGTCGGGTCGTTGCCGGGGCCGATCTTGATCTTCTCGGCCCGCTCCTTGATCTTCGCGACGAGCTCGTCGCCGACCGAGCCGACCGCGACGACGGCCGAGATGGCCATGCAGCGCTCGCCCGCCGAGCCGTACGCCGCCGAGACGGCCGCGTCGGCCGCCGCGTCGAGGTCCGCGTCCGGCAGGACCAGCATGTGGTTCTTGGCACCGCCGAGCGCCTGGACGCGCTTGCCGTTGGCGGTCGCGGTGGTGTGGATGTAGCGGGCGATGGGGGTGGAGCCGACGAAGGAGACGGCCGCCACGTCCGGGTGCTCCAGGAGCGCGTCCACGGCCACCTTGTCGCCGTGCACGACGTTGAAGACGCCGTCCGGGAGCCCGGCCTCGGAGAGCAGCTCCGCGATCTTCATCGCGGCCGACGGGTCCTTCTCCGACGGCTTCAGGACGAAGGTGTTGCCGCACGCGATGGCCAGCGGGAACATCCACATCGGCACCATGGCCGGGAAGTTGAACGGCGTGATGCCCGCGACGACGCCGAGCGGCTGGCGGATGGACGAGACGTCCACGCGCGAGGCGACCTCCGTCGACAGCTCGCCCTTGAGCTGGACCGTGATCCCGCACGCGAGGTCCACGATCTCCAGGCCGCGGGCGACCTCGCCGAGCGCGTCCGAGTGCACCTTGCCGTGCTCGGCGGTGATCAGCTCGGCGATCGCGTCACGGTTGGCGTCGAGCAGCGCGCGGAAGGCGAAGAGGACCGAGGTGCGCTTGGCGAGCGACGACTTGCCCCACGTGGCGTAGGCCTCACGCGCGGAGGCGACGGCGGAGTCCACCTCGTCCACGGAGGCGAAGGCGACCTGCGTGGTGACGGCGCCGGTCGCGGGGTCGGTCACCGGGCCGTACGTACCCGACGCGCCCTCGACAGTCTTGCCACCGATCCAGTGGTTGACGGTCTTCGTCATGACAAGCATCCCTACTCTCACATCTCACAGGTGGCGGCGTCGGGCTGAGACGTGCCGGTCGTACTCTTTCCTGGCCTTGACCGCCGACGGTCGGTCCGCGGTCTCGGCCACGGGCACATCCCACCACGCCTGCGCCGGGGGCGGGGGCGACACTGTGTCTGCCGTTTCCGTCTCCACGTAGACACATGTGGGACCGTCGGCCCCGCGCGCGTCGGCGAGGGCATCGCGCAGGTCAGCCACTGTTTTGGCGCGGATCACCCGCATCCCGAGCGAGGCCGCGTTGGCCGCGAGGTCGACGGGCAGCGGGGCGCCGGTGTACGTCCCGTCCGGCGCCCGGAAGCGGTAGGCCGTGCCGAACCGCTCGCCGCCCACGGACTCGGAGAGCCCGCCGATGGACGCGTACCCGTGGTTCTGCAGGATCACGATCTTGACCGGGATGTTCTCCTGGACGGCCGTGACGATCTCGGTGGGCATCATCAGATACGTCCCGTCGCCCACCAGCGCCCAGACCGGCCGGTCCGGCGCCGCGAGGGCCACCCCGATCGAGGCGGGGATCTCGTATCCCATGCAGGAGTAGCCGTACTCGACGTGGTACTGCCGGGGAGAGCGCGCCCTCCACAGCTTGTGGAGATCGCCGGGCAGGGACCCCGCCGCGTTGATGATCACGTCCTCGTCCGTGACCAACTCGTCCAGCAACCCGAGGACTTGGATCTGCGTGGGCCGTACGTCGGGTTCGTCGGCCGCGTACGCCGCGTCGACCCGCTGCTCCCACCGTGCCTTGTCCTCGGTGTACTCGGCGACGTACGCGGGCGGCACGCGCCACCCCTCCAGTGCGGCGGTCAGGGCCTCCAGGCCCGCTCGCGCGTCCGCGACGAGGGGGGCGCCCGCCATCTTGTGGCCGTCGTACGCGGCGATGTTGAGGTTCAGGAAGCGGACGTCCGGCGTCTCGAAGAGCGTGCCGGACGCGGTGGTGAAGTCGCTGTAGCGGGTGCCGACGCCGATCACCAGGTCGGCGGTGCGGGCGAGTTCGTCGGCGGTGGCCGTGCCCGTGTGCCCGATGCCGCCGACGTCGGCCGGGTGGTCGAACCGCAGGGACCCCTTGCCCGCCTGGGTGGAAGCGACGGGGATGCCGGTCGCGTCCGCGAACTCCCGCAGCGCCTCCTCGGCCGCGCTGTGGTGGACCCCGCCGCCCGCGACGATCAGCGGGCGCCGCGCCTCGCGCACGGCCCTTGCGGCGACGGCCAGTTCACGCGGATCGGGCGCTTGACGGCGTACGCCCCACACCCTCCGGGCGAAGAACTCCGCCGGCCAGTCGAAGGCTTCCGCCTGTACGTCCTGCGGGAGCGCGAGGGTGACGGCGCCGGTGTCCGCCGGGTCGGTGAGCACGCGCATCGCGGCGAGGGCGGCCGGGATCAGGGCCTCGGGCCGGGTGATCCGGTCGAAGTACCTCGACACCGGGCGCAGGCAGTCGTTCACCGACACATCGCCCGCGTACGGGACTTCGAGCTGCTGGAGGACCGGGTCGGCGGGGCGGGTCGCGAAGGTGTCGCCGGGCAGCAGCAGGACAGGGAGGCGGTTGACGGTCGCGAGCGCGGCGCCGGTGACGAGATTGGTCGCGCCGGGGCCGATGGAGGTGGTGACGGCGTGCGTGGACAGGCGGCCGGACTGGCGTGCGTACCCGACGGCGGCGTGCACCATGGCCTGTTCGTTGCGGCCCTGATGGAAGGGCATCTCCTCGCCGTACTCGACGAGCGCCTGGCCGATGCCCGCCACGTTGCCGTGCCCGAAGATGCCCCAGGTGGCGCCGATGAGACGCTGCCGCTCGCCGTCGCGCTCGGTGCACTGCCGGGACAGGAAGCGGACGAGGGCCTGTGCGGTGGTCAGCCTGATCGAGGTCATCTTTCCCTCCGCTGTCATAGGTGTCCCTCCGCCTTCATCGGTATCCCTCCGTGTGGTCGGGATGGAAGCAGATCTTCCACTCCCGCTCCTCGCCGGGACCCGCCATCACGTTCAGGTAGTACATGGCGTGGCCGGGCTGGGCGATCGACGGGCCGTGCCAGCCGTCGGGGACGAGCACGGCGTCGCCCGTGCGGACCTCGGCGAGGGTGTCCGTCCCTCCGGGGCGGGACGGAAAGACACGCTGGTAGCCGAACCCTTCCCTGCCGCCCCGGTCGGCCTCGATCTCGAAGTAGTAGATCTCTTCGAGCTCGGCCTCGACACCGGGGCGGTGCTCGTCGTGCTTGTGGGGCGGGTACGAGGACCAGTTGCCGCCGGGTGTGATCACCTCGACGGCGATGAGGCGGTCGCACTCGAAGGCGTCGGCCGACGCGAAGTTGCGGACCTCGCGGGCGCAGGTGCCACTGCCGCGGTGTTCGACGGAAACCTCCGGCGCGGAGCCGTAGCGGGCGGGGAGTCGACGCTCGCACTTCGCTCCTGCCAGGGCGAAGCGGCCTCCCGCGCCGGAGGCGATCTGGATCTGGGCGTCACGAGGCACGTAGGCGAAGTCGCTCACTCCGCTGAACACGTCCTGCCGGCCCAGCAGTTCGATGATCTCGCCTTCTGCGTGCACCGTACAGCCGCCGGCCAGCGGGAGCACGATCCATTCACTCTCCCCTGTGGCGAAGGAGTGTGAGGCGCCGGGTTCGATGTCGACCACGCGCAGCGCGGAATAGACAAGACCGGACCGCTTGGGGTCGAGTTCGATGGCATAGGGGCCTTCGGCCGTGCTGCCCTTCGGTACGTACGTCATATGGCCCTCCTACAGCAGTCCGACGGCGGTGTCGACGGCGCCCGCCACGTCGCCGTCGGCCGGGTACAGCAGCGTGCGCCCGGCGACGAGCCCGTGCACGGTGGGCAGTTGCAGGGCCCCGCGCCACTTCTCGTACGCGGTGTCACTGTCGTCACCGATGTCACCACCGAGGAGGACCGCGGGCAAGGTCGATGCCTCCATGACGCGCGCCATGTCGTCCGGATTCTGGGTCACGGGGACCTTCAGCCAGGTGTACGCCGATGTCCCGGCGAGCCCCGATGCGATGGCGATGGAGGTGGTGACGGCCTCGGCGCTCAGGTCGTTGCGCGGAGGTCCGCCGTCGGGAGCGCGGCGGCAGAGGAACGGCTCGACGAAGACGGGCAGTTTCCTGGCGGCCATGGCGTCGACGGCGCGGGCGCTGGAGTGCAGCGTGTCGAGGGATCCGGGGTCGTCGTAGTCGACCCGCAGCAGGAGCTTCCCGGCGTCGAACCCGAGCCGGTCGATGTCCTCGGCCCGGTATCCCGTGAACCGGTCGTCCAGCTCGAACGAGGCGCCGGCGAGGCCGCCCCGGTTCATCGACCCCATGACGACCTTGCCGTCCAGGGCGCCCAGCAGCAGGAGGTCTTCGAGGATGTCGGCGGTGGCGAGCACGCCGTCCACGCGGGGGCGCGAGAGGGCGAGGCAGAGCCGCTCAAGGAGGTCGCCGCGGTTGGCCATGGCCAGCTTGTCCCCGCCGACGGCGAGGGCGCCTCGGGCGGGATGGTCGGCGGCGATGATCATCAGCCTTCCGGCGTCACCGAGGAGCGGTCGCCGGGGGCGCCGAGCGGCGGCTTCGGCGATGGCCTCCGGCCGCGAGGCCCTGACCCGGGCGAGCCGAGCGACGTCGATCACCTGTTGCCCCCAGTGCCTGGCTGCGGCCCATCACCGGCTCCGCCGAGTTCGTCCTCAATCGCCGGACAGGCTTGGACCTTCCCTGCCGCGAGCGCCGCCTCGACCTCGTCCGGGAACGGCATCGCGGAGGAGCACTCGAGTCGGGAAGCGACGATCGCCCCCGCCGCGTTCGCGTACCGCATGATGCGCTCCAACTCCCAGCCGGCGAGCAGCCCGTGGCACAGCGCCCCGCCGAAGGCGTCCCCCGCCCCGAGGCCGTTGAGCACCGTCACGGGCAGCGGCGGCACCTCGGCGGCCTCGCCCGAGCTGTTCATGGCGAGCACGCCCTTGGGGCCCTGCTTGACGACGGCGAGTTCGACGCCGGTCTCCAGCAACGCGCACGCCGCGGCCATGGGTTCACGCAGGCCCGTGGCGACCTCGACCTCGTCGAGGTTGCCGACCGCGACGGTGGCCTGGGAGAGGGCCTCCGCGTAGAAGCCACGCGCCTCATCGGCCCGCTCCCAGAACATCGGCCGCCAGTCGAGGTCGAAGACGGTGAGCCCCGCCTTCGCCCGCCGGCGCAGCGCCGCCAGCGTGGTCGACCTGCTGGGCTCCGCGCAGAGCCCCGTACCCGTCATCCAGAACACCCGTGCGGAGGCGATCGCGTCGAGGTCGAGTTCCTTCTCGTACATCTCCAGGTCGGGGGCCTTCGGCTGCCGGTAGAAGTAGAGCGGGAAGGTGTCCGGCGGGAAGATCTCGCAGAAGGTCACCGGGGTCGGCAGCCCCGGCACGCCGCTCACCCACCGGTCGTCGACGCCGAACTCCCGCAGCTCCCGGTGCAGATAGTCCCCGAAGGGGTCCTCGCCGGTGCGCGTGACGACCGCGACCCGGCGGCCGAGCCGGGACGCGGCGACGGCGACGTTCGACGCCGAGCCGCCGAGGAACTTGCCGAACGTGCTGACGTCGGCGAGAGCGACCCCGGCCTGCAGGGGATACAGGTCCACCCCGATCCGGCCCATCGTGATCACGTCGTACGGATCGGTCACCCTGCACTCCCTCTCGGCGTCGCCCTCCCCCACGTCCACCCCTAGGTCTAATCGCGCCCTACAGCCCTGTCAACACATTGTCCTTACATTCGGACCACTCCTTGACACCGTTCCGCGGCGCCCTGAAAGCTGGCGGACATGACGACGCTGTCACGCATCCGGATCGGTTCGGCTCCCGACTCGTGGGGCGTGTGGTTCCCCGAGGATCCGGGCCAGGTCCCCTGGAGCCGCTTCCTCGACGAGGTCGCGGACTGCGGATACGAGTGGATCGAGCTCGGTCCGTACGGCTATCTGCCCAGCGATCCGGCCGTGCTGACCGCCGAGACGCACAAGCGCGGCCTGAAGGTGTCGGCGGGAACGGTCTTCACCGGCCTGCATCACGGACCCTCCGTATGGGACAGGACATGGACCCATGTGGCCGACAACGCCGCGCTCGCGCAGGCGATGGGCGCCGAGCACCTCGTCGTGATCCCCTCCTTCTGGCGCGACGACAAGACCGGCGAGGTCCTGGAGGACCGCACGCTCACCCCCGAGCAGTGGCGCCAGCTCACGTTGCAGACCGAGCGGTTGGCGTACGAGGTACGCGAGCGTTACGGCCTGCGCGTGGTCGTCCACCCCCATGCCGACACGCACATCGACGACGAGAAGAACGTCACCCGCTTCCTCGACGCGACCGACCCCGACCTCGTCTCGCTCTGCCTGGACACGGGGCATTACGCCTACTGCGGCGGCGACAACGTCAAGCTGATCGAGACGTACGGCGAGCGCATCGGCTATCTGCACCTCAAGCAGGTCGACCCGGCCGTCCTGGCCGAAGTGCGCGCGCAGGAACTGCCGTTCGGTCCCGCCGTGGCCCGCGGCGTGATGTGCGAGCCGCCGACCGGGGTGCCCGCCATCGAGCCGGTCCTCGCGGCGGCGCAGAAGCTGGGCGTCGAGCTGTTCGCCATCGTCGAGCAGGACATGTACCCGTGCCCGCCGGACAAGCCGCTGCCCATCGCCCGCCGCACCCGCTCGTATCTGCGCTCCTGCGGGGCGTAGGCCGGTGGGCGGCTGGGAGATCGCGCTCGCGGCCCCGCACCCCCGGATGCATCACAACCGTCACAAACAACCTCTCCCTGTCACACATGTCCCGCCTACGCGGGTCTTCCGTCACAGGCGGTCGACAGCCGTCCTCCTGCGCTCACTCGGCGTCGTTCACCGGGCACAGGCTGAGTGATCGCCAGCGTCGCGCCACAGCTCCCCCGACGGCTCCCCCCGAGCCGCCCCTGTGGCGCCCGCAGGGAGGTGCCACTGATGACCGACCGACGGCTCTGGTCGTACAAAGACATCGCCGCACACATCCGGGTGCAGCCCGACACCGTGCGCTCCTACCGCAAGCACGGCTTGCTTCCCGCGCCCGACCACGTGGAGTCCGGCAAGCCCTACTGGTACGCGGACACCATCCGCGCCTGGGTCGCCGCGAGGCCGCGCAATCGTGGGAGGAGAGAGTGACCACCCCCCCCCCCGTTGAGGTGTACCCCCTAGGGGTATAGTGTGGTGAGTGTCAGGGGGTTTCCGGGGACACCGGGAACACTCCTGCACATTACGACGCATAAGTAGGCACGCACGCACGCCGCCCCCTCACCGAGGAGAACGACATGAGCGCCCAGACCGAGCTCCCGCAGGCCGAGACCGCCGGCTCCTGCTGCTCCCCCAGCGGTTCCTGCCACTCCGAGGGCGCCGCAGGGACGCCGCAGGGCGCAGTGACGACCGTGTACGAGGTGACCGGCATGACCTGTGGTCACTGCGAGGGTGCCGTCAGCAGTGAGGTCTCGGAGATCGCCGGCGTCAGCTCCGTCAAGGCGGTGGCCTCCACGGGCCTGGTGACCGTGGTCTCCGAGGCCCCGCTGGACGAGGCCGCGGTCCGCGCCGCGGTCGACGAGGCGGGTTACGAGCTCGCCGGTGTCAGCAAGGCCTGACGCGCCCCTGCCGGGTACCCCGGGCCCTGTGACACCGTCACAGGGCCCGCAGCCGCTTCACCCCAGACGTACGAAAGAGCCATGAACGAAGTCGAACTCGCCGTCGGCGGAATGACCTGCGCCTCCTGTTCCGCCCGCATCGAGAAGAAGCTGAACCGCGTGGAGGGCGTGACCGCGTCGGTCAACCTCGCCACGGAGAAGGCGAAAGTCTCGTACGCGGAAGGGGTCGAGGTCGCGCAGCTGATCGCGACGGTCGAGAAGCTGGGCTACAGCGCGCGGGAGATCGCCCCGGCTCCCCCCGAGCGAGAGGCGCCGGCCACCACCGCCGACATCACCGAGCCCGACACCCTGCGCCAACGCCTCATCGGCTCGGCGCTGCTCTCGCTGCCCGTCATCCTGCTCGCGATGATCCCCGCGCTCCAGTTCGACAACTGGCAGTGGCTCTCGCTGACCCTGGCGGCTCCCGTCGTCGTCTGGGGCGGGTTCCCCTTCCACAGAGCGGCGTTCACGAACCTGCGGCACGGCGCGGCGACCATGGACACCCTGGTGTCGGTGGGCACGCTCGCCGCGTTCGGCTGGTCGCTGTGGGCGCTCTTCCTCGGGGACGCGGGGATGCCGGGGATGCGGCACGGCTTCGAGTTCACGGTGTCGCGCGCCGACGCCTCATCGACGCTCTACCTCGAAGTGGCCGCCGGCGTCATCACGTTCATCCTGCTCGGCCGCTGGCTGGAGGCACGCGCCAAGCGGACGGCGGGCTCGGCCCTGCACGCCCTGCTCGAACTGGGCGCCAGGGAAGCGGCCGTGCTGCGGGACGGCACGGAGGTCCGTATACCGGTCGCGCGCCTCGTGGTCGGCGACCGTTTCGTCGTACGCCCCGGGGAGACCGTCGCGACCGACGGCACCGTCGTCGACGGCACGTCCGCGATCGACGTCTCGATGCTGACCGGTGAGTCCGTTCCGGTGGACGTGAGCGCGGGCGACGCGGTGACCGGGGCGACCACGAACGTCTCGGGGCGGCTCCTCGTCGAGGCCACCCGCGTCGGCTCCGACACCCAACTGGCCCAGATGGCCAGGCTCGTCGTGGACGCGCAGACCGGCAAGGCCCAGGTGCAGCGCCTGGCCGACCGGATCGCGGGGATCTTCGTGCCGGTGGTCCTGATGATCGCCACCGCCACGCTCGGCGGCTGGCTCGGCGCCACCGGCGACGTGACCGCCGCCTTCACCGCGGCCGTCGCCGTCCTGATCATCGCCTGTCCGTGCGCCCTCGGCCTCGCGACCCCGACCGCCCTGATGGTCGGCACCGGGCGCGGCGCGCAGCTCGGCATCCTCATCAAGGGCCCCGAAGTCCTCGAATCCACCCGCCGTGTGGACACGATCGTCCTGGACAAGACCGGGACGGTGACGACGGGGCGCATGACGCTGCGGGGCGTGTACGCCGTCGGGGAGACCGAGGAGAAGGAGTTGCTGCGGCTCGCGGGGGGCCTGGAGCACGCCTCCGAGCATCCCGTGGCGCGGGCGGTCGCGGCGGGCGCCGCCGCGGAGTTGGGGCTCTCGGTGGGCGCGCTGCCCGCCGTGGCGGGCTTCGAGAACGTCGCGGGGTCGGGCCTGCGCGGCGCGGTGGAAGGGCACTTGGTGCTCGCGGGCCGTGAACGGCTGCTCGCGGACGCGGGAGTCGAGGGGCTCACCTCGGTGGCCGCGCTCAAGGCGGAGGCCGAGGCGGCGGGACGTACGGCCGTCCTGGTCGCCTGGGACGGCGTGGCGCGCGGTGTGCTCACCGTCGCCGACACCGTCAAGGACACCAGCGCCGAAGCGGTACGCGAGCTGCGCGGCCTGGGTCTGACGCCGGTGCTGCTCACCGGGGACAACCGCGCCGTCGCCCGGGCGGTGGCGAAGGCCGTCGGCATCGAGGCGGAGGCCGTGTACGCCGAGGTGCTGCCCGAGGACAAGGTCGATGTCGTACGGCGGTTGCGGGACGAGGGCAAGGTCGTCGCCATGGTCGGGGACGGGGTGAACGACGCCGCGGCGCTCGCCACGGCCGATCTGGGCCTCGCGATGGGCACGGGCACGGACGCGGCCATCGAGGCGAGTGATCTGACGCTGGTGCGCGGGGACTTGCGCGCAGCCGCCGACGCGATCAGGCTCTCCCGTAGGACCCTCGCCACGATCAAGGGCAATCTCTTCTGGGCCTTCGGCTACAACGTCGCCGCGCTGCCGCTCGCCGCCGCCGGGCTCCTGAACCCGATGATCGCGGGGGCCGCGATGGCATTTTCCTCGGTATTTGTGGTCACCAATAGCCTCCGCCTCAGGAACTTCACATAAGCTCTTCACATGTTGGTCGCAGCATTCTCACGCCTGAGTCCCGATCGGCATATCGGGCCTCTTGCGCATGTACAGGACATATGATGGAGACGCAGATCACAGCGATCCCAACGTAACCATTCGGGGGGCTCGCGAGTCTAAGAGGGCGATGCCAGGGACGTCTTGGGGGACGTCTCTAGACATCGGGGACATCTTGGGGGATGTTCCTAGGAATGCGTTGGCCGGGGCACGTGCACCGGGGAGCTTGAGCGGCCCTCCTGGTTCGTACGCGTCCCGGCAGATCGCAGTACGAGCACGACGAGCAGCACAACTGGCGCGCTGCCACCACAGACGCCCGGCCGGATCCCGTGGGGGGAATCCGCACCGGGAAACAGGAAAGCGCCCCGACCGTCGACCCGTGGGGGGATCGACGGCGGGGCGCTTTTCGCTCGGCGCCCGCTTCGGCGCCTACGGCGTGCGGGTCAGCGACCCTCGACCGGGACGAAGTCCCGCAGGACCTCTCCGGTGTAGATCTGGCGCGGGCGCCCGATGCGGGATCCCGGCTCCTTGATCATCTCGTGCCACTGCGCGATCCAGCCCGGAAGCCGGCCCAGCGCGAACAGCACGGTGAACATCTCGGTCGGGAAGCCCATCGCGCGGTAGATGAGACCCGTGTAGAAGTCCACGTTCGGGTACAGCTTGCGCTCGACGAAGTAGTCGTCGGCCAGCGCGTGCTCTTCGAGCTTGAGCGCGATGTCCAGGAGCTCGTCGGACTTGCCGAGCGCCGAGAGGACGTCGTGCGCCGCCGCCTTGATGATCTTCGCCCGGGGGTCGAAGTTCTTGTAGACGCGGTGCCCGAAGCCCATGAGCTTCACGCCGTCTTCCTTGTTCTTCACCTTGCGGATGAAGGTGTCGACGTCGCCGCCGTCCGCCTTGATGCCCTCGAGCATCTCCAGGACGGACTGGTTGGCGCCACCGTGCAGCGGGCCCCAGAGGGCCGAGATGCCGGCGGAGATCGAGGCGAACATGTTCGCCTGCGACGAGCCCACCAGACGCACGGTGGAGGTCGAACAGTTCTGCTCGTGGTCCGCGTGCAGGATCAGGAGCTTGTCCAGCGCGGAGACGACGACCGGGTCGAGGTCGTACTCGGCGGCCGGCACCGAGAAGGTCATGCGCAGGAAGTTCTCGACGTAGCCGAGGTCGTTGCGCGGGTAGACGACCGGGTGGCCCTGCGACTTCTTGTACGCGTAGGCCGCGATCGTCGGAAGCTTGGCGAGAAGGCGGATCGTCGAAAGGTGACGCTGCTTCTCGTCGAACGGGTTGTGGCTGTCCTGGTAGAACGTCGACAGCGCGCTGACCACGGACGACAGCATCGCCATCGGGTGGGCGTCACGCGGGAAGCCGTCGTAGAACCGCTTGACGTCCTCGTGCAGCAGGGTGTGCTGCGTGATCTCGTTCTTGAAGCTGGCGAGCTCGTCGACCTTCGGCAGTTCGCCGTTGATCAGCAGGTACGCCACCTCGGTGAAGGTGGAGCGCTCGGCCAGCTGCTCGATCGGGTAGCCGCGGTACCGGAGGATCCCCTGCTCACCGTCGAGATAGGTGATGGCGGATTTATAGGCGGCGGTGTTGCCATAGCCGCTGTCCAGGGTCACCAGACCGGTCTGGGCGCGGAGCTTCCCGATGTCGAAGCCCTTGTCGCCGACGGTCGAATCGATCACCGGGTAGGTGTACTCGCCATCGCCGTACCGCAGTACTACAGAGTTGTCGCTCACGTCATCCCTCACCGACGTTGTGCCTCTTCTTCGAGGTGCCCTGACTGTCTCTACCATCCCCCATTTGGCCCTGGAGAGTGCACTCGGGGTCGACCATTGGGCCTATTGGCGGCACTGAGTGCCGCCAACTTACTCATCCTGCCCCTCTTCGCCCCGGTTGCGGAAGTGGTGTGTGACCTTTCCTACTCGTTTGATCGATCAAAATTTCCGGGGTTGGATCCGGGTCTGGATCCGGGGGCGGATCCTGGTGTGGAACCACGGCCTCCGGCGAGCCGGAAGTCCAGGGCCGTACAGCGTCTGCCCGCGGAGACCGTGCGCACCGCCTGCCCCAGAGCCTTGCGCGAACCGACAAGGACGACCAGCTTCTTGGCGCGCGTGACCGCCGTATAGAGCAGATTCCGCTGGAGCATCATCCACGCGCCCGTGGTCACGGGGATCACCACCGCCGGATACTCGCTGCCCTGGGAGCGGTGGATGGTGACCGCGTACGCGTGCGCCAGTTCGTCCAGTTCGTCGAAGTCGTACGGAATCTCCTCGTCCTCGTCCGTCAGGACCGTGAGCCGCTGCTCGTCGGAGTCGAGCGAGGTGACTACTCCGACGGTGCCATTGAAGACGCCGTTCTGCCCCTTCTCGTAGTTGTTGCGGATCTGGGTGACCTTGTCGCCGACGCGGAACACCCGGCCGCCGAAGCGCTTCTCCGGTACGTCGGGTCTGCTGGGGGTGATGGCCTGCTGGAGCAGGCCGTTCAGGTTCCCCGCGCCCGCGGGGCCGCGGTGCATGGGGGCGAGCACCTGAACATCGCGGCGGGGGTCGAGGCCGAACTTGGCCGGAATGCGGCGCGCGGCCACGTCCACCGTGACCCGCCCCGCGTCCTCGGTCTCGTCCTCGACGAAGAGGAAGAAGTCCTGCAGGCCCTGGGTGATGGGGGGCACTCCGGAGTTGATGCGGTGGGCGTTCGTGACGACGCCGGACTGCTTGGCCTGGCGGAAGATGTGGGTGAGTCGGACCGCGGGGACGGGGCTCCGCTCGCTGAGCATGTCCCGCAGGACCTCGCCCGCGCCGACGCTCGGCAGCTGGTCCACGTCTCCGACGAACAGGAGGTGGGCGCCGGGGGCGACGGCCTTCGCCAGCTTGTTGGCCAGGAGCAGGTCCAGCATGGATGCCTCATCGACCACGACGAGGTCGGCGTCGAGCGGACGGTCCTTGTCGTAGGCGGCGTCTCCGCCCGGCTTGAGCTCCAGGAGGCGGTGGACGGTGGAGGCCTCGGCTCCGGTGAGCTCGGCGAGGCGTTTGGCGGCTCGGCCCGTGGGGGCGGCGAGGACGACCTTGGCCTTCTTGGCGCGGGCCAGCTCCACGATGGACCGGACCGTGAAGGACTTGCCGCAGCCGGGGCCTCCGGTGAGGACGGCTGCCTTCTGCGTCAGCGCGAGCCTGACCGCCTCCTCCTGCTCGGGGGCGAGGTCGGCGCCCGTACGGGTGGCGAGCCAGGAGAGCGCCTTGTCCCAGGCCACGTCCTGGAAGGCCGGCATGCGGTCCTCCGGGGTCCTGAGGAGGCGCAGAAGCTGGGCGGAGAGGGAGAGTTCCGCGCGGTGGAAGGGGACGAGATAGACGGCGGTGACTTCCTCTTCCCCGTCGGGGCCCGGGACGGTCTCGCGTACGACGCCTTCCCCTTCGGTGGCCAGTTCCGCCAGGCAGTCGATGACCAGGCCCGTGTCCACCTGGAGCAGCTTCACCGCGTCCGCGATGAGGCGCTCCTCGGGGAGATAGCAGTTGCCCTGGTCGGTGGACTGGGAAAGTGCGTACTGCAGGCCTGCCTTGACCCGTTCCGGGCTGTCGTGCGGGATGCCGACGGACTGGGCGATGCGGTCCGCGGTGAGGAAGCCGATGCCCCAGACGTCCGCGGCGAGGCGGTAGGGCTCGTTCTTCACTATGGAGATGGAGGCGTCCGCGTACTTCTTGTAGATGCGGACGGCGATGGAGGTGGAGACGCCCACGCCTTGCAGGAAGACCATCACCTCCTTGATGGCCTTCTGCTCCTCCCAGGCCGCGGCGATCATCTTGGTGCGTTTGGGGCCGAGGCCCGGGACTTCGACGAGGCGCTTGGGCTCTTTCTCGATGATGTCGAGGGTGTCCACGCCGAAGTGGGTGGTGATGCGGTCGGCCATGACGGGGCCGATGCCCTTGATGAGGCCCGAGCCGAGATAGCGGCGGATGCCTTGGATGGTGGCGGGGAGGATGGTGGTGTAGTTCTCCACCGTGAACTGCTTGCCGTACTGGGCGTGGGAGCCCCAGCGGCCCTCCATGCGGAGGGACTCTCCCACCTGGGCGCCCAGGAGCGCGCCGACGACGGTGAGGAGGTCGCCGCCGCCGCGGCCCGTGTCCACGCGGGCGACCGTGTACCCGTTCTCCTCGTTGGCGTAGGTGATCCGCTCCAGGACCCCCTCGACGACTGCGGCTGTGGCTGCGGCCGTCGCTTTTGCTGGACTCGACATGAGCCGACGCTATCGGTCGACGCTGACAGCGCGGGGAGCCTGTGGATAACTCTGCGATGGCTTCAGCTGCTTCAGCCGGGGCGGGAACAGCTTCGAGGGGGCCCGGTCTTTGACCGGGCCCCCTCGGGTCTCCCCTCCCCTGTCAGTACTCCGCTGATCCCCCCAGATCCCCCCACGGAAGTCCCGACGCACAGTACGACCCGCGTCGGGTGGGAAGGGTTGCACGGACTGGCCCACGAGTTTTCGGGGTGCCGACGAAGTGGGGCAGAAGTAGCTTTTAACGCATGAACGAAGAATCGCCGGAAACTTCTGATGGAACCTCGCTGGAGAGGGACGTACTCGACGAACTGGGCGACGACAGGCTTCAGGAGATCGCGGGGCTTCTCGGTACGGATGCCGCGGGGGCGCAGGACGTGGTGGGGACCACGGTGACCGCGCTCTCGGGCAACCTGCAGGAGAAGGCGGAGGACCCCGCGGAGGCGGAGGAGGTCCAGCAGGCGTTCGCCGAGGCGTCTCCTCCGCAGGGGATCGCCGGGTTCGGTGGGTTCGGAGGGCTCGCGGCGGGCGGGATGCTTTCTGGGGTGCTGGCGAAGATGAGCAGGCCGGTGGCCAATGCGGTGGCGAAGAAGACGGGGCTGCCGGCGGCTTCTGTGACGCGGGTGATCGAGCTGCTGATTCCGGTGCTGCTCACGGTGCTGACGAAGCGGGCGCGGACTTCGGGGAAGCCGGGTGCGGGCACGGGATCCGCCGGGGGCGGAGTCGGGGACCTCCTGAGCCAGATCCTGGGCGGCAGGAAGAGGTAGCCCTGGCGGGGGCGGGTCGTGTGCGGCTCGCGAGCGCTGCCGGGTGCGGGTGCGTGCGTGCGTGCGCGCCGCGGGGCCGGTCCGTCTGTGGGTGCGGGGCCGCGCCGGTATGTCCGTCCTCGCTATCGTCCGGTGGCCGCGGGGTTGCTTCGGCCCCGAAGCCTCCGGGAGCCGTGCTCCGGGCAGACATACCGGCACGTCCCCTCGCGAGCGCTCCCGACTGCGGGGTGCCGGGTGGGTGGGCGGGAAAGGTTGTTCGGGCAGGAGTGGATGCGGGGTGCCGGGTGGGTGCGTGGGAGAGGTTGTTCGGGCAGGGGTGGATGCGGGGCAATCGGGCGGGTGGGCGGGAAAGCTTGTTCGGGCAGGAGTGGATGCGGGGTGCCGGGTGGGTGGGTGGGTGGGAGAGGTTGTTCGGGCAGGGGTGGATGCGGGGCAATCGGGTCGGTGGGTGCGTGGGAGAGGTTGTTCGGGCAGGGGCGGATGCGGGGGGAGAGGCCCCCGCCCCGCAGGGTCACGCGTGCCGCAGGTAGCTCCGTACCGTCTCCGACAGGACCTCGTACCCGTCCCTCGACCACAGCGCCTCGTTGAAGAGCTCGACCTCGACGGGCCCCCCGTAACCCGCCCCCTCCACCAAGGACCGCCACGACCGCAGGTCGACCGCGCCCTCCCCCAGCTGCCCCCGCCCGTTCAGCACGCCCTCCGGCAACGGCGTCACCCAGTCCGCCAGTTGGAACGCGTGGAGGCGGCCACCCCGCCCCGCGCGGTCGATCTGCGCGGGAGCCCTGTCGTCCCACCACACGTGGTAGGTGTCGACGCAGACCCCGACCTGCGAAGCCGGAAAGCGCTCCGCCAGGTCGAGCGCCTGGGCCAGCGTGGAGACCACGCAGCGATCCGACGCGAACATGGGGTGGAGGGGCTCGATGGCCAGGCGGACCCCGCGGGACGCTGCGTACGGGGCGAGTTCCGCCAGCGCGTCGGCGATCCGCGAGCGCGCCCCGTGCAGGTCCTTGCTGTCGGCGGGCAGGCCCCCCGAGACCAGGACCAGCGTGTCCGTACCCAGCGTCGCCGCCTCGTCGATGGCCGCCCTGTTGTCGTCGACGGCCCCCGCGCGCGCGTGCGGCTCGATCGCCGTGAGGAAACCGCCCCGGCAGAGCGTGGTGACCGTCAGGCCCGCGTCGCGCATCAGCTTGCCGGTACGTTCCAGGCCGTAGGACTGGACCGGCTCTCGCCAGAGGCCGACCCCGGGGACGCCCAAATCCGTGCACGCCGCCACCAGTTCCGGCAGCGACAGCTGCTTGACCGTCATCTGGTTGATGGAGAAGCGCGCCAGAGCCTCGCTCTCGCTCATTGCTGGACTCCGTACATGGTGAGCAGGGATTTCATCCGGGACTCGGCGAGGAGCGGGTCGGGAAACAGGCCAAGGCCGTCCGCCAGTTCGTAGGCGCGGGCCAAGTGCGGCAGCGACCTCGCCGACTGGAGGCCGCCCACCATCGTGAAGTGGGTCTGGTGGCCTGCCAGCCAGGCCAGGAACACCACACCCGTCTTGTAGAAGCGGGTGGGGGGTTGGAAGAGATGGCGGGAGAGTTCGACCGTGGGGTCCAGGCAGGCGCGGAACGCCTCCGTGTCGCCCGTGTCGAGACGACGCACCGCCTTGGCCGCCAGGGGAGCCAGCGGGTCGAAGATGCCGAGGAGGGCGTGGCTGAAGCCCTGCTCGTCCCCCGCGATCAGCTCGGGGTAGTTGAAGTCGTCGCCCGTGTAGCAGCGGACGCCGTCCGGGAGGCGGCGGCGCAGGGCGATCTCGCGCCCGGGGTCGAGGAGGGAGACCTTGATGCCGTCGACCTTGTCGGGATGCGCGGTGATGACCTCCAGGAAGGTCTCCGTCGCCGCGTCCAGGTCCTCGCTGCCCCAGTATCCGGTGAGCGCCGGGTCGAACATCGGGCCGAGCCAGTGCAGAATCACCGGCTCGCTCGCCTGGCCCAGGAGGTGCCCGTACGTCCCCAGATAGTCGTCCGGCGATGTGGCGACGGCGGCGAGCGCCCTCGATGCCATCAGAATCGGCTGTGCGCCGCTCGACTCGACCAGGGCCAGTTGTTCCTCGTACGCCGCACGGACCGTCAGCAGATCGGTGGGACCCTCGAGTTGGTCCGTGCCCGCGCCGCAGGCGATCGCGCCGCCCACCGACTTCGCTTCCGCCGCGGAACGCCCGATCAGTTCCGCGGCGCCCTTCCAGTCCAGGCCCATTCCGCGTTGCGCCGTGTCCATCGCCTCGGCCACCCCCAGGCCCTGCGCCCACAGGTGGCGGCGGAAGGCGAGGGTCGCGTCCCAGTCGACGGCCGCCGGGGAGTCCGGGGACACGTCGGCGCGGGGATCCGCCACCACGTGTGCCGCCGAGAGGACCGTGCGGGAGGTGAGGGGGGAGCCGCCTCCTCCGGGCGGCGCCTGCGAGGGCGCCCGGAGGGGCTCGTACGGGCGCGTGGTGCCGTCATCGCGCGGGAGCAGGAGCGTCACCGGACGATCTCCGGTACTTCGATGCGGCGGCCCTCCGCCGAGGACTTCAAGCCCAGTTCGGCGAGTTGCACGCCGCGTGCGCCCGCGTGCAGGTCCCAGTGGTAGGGCGCGTCCGCGTACACGTGCTTCAGGAAGAGTTCCCACTGCGCCTTGAAGCCGTTGTCGAACTCCTGGTTGTCGGGGACCTCCTGCCACTGGTCACGGAAGGAGTGGGTGACGGGCA
This sequence comes from Streptomyces sp. NPDC033180, assembly GCF_055577645.1. NCBI lineage: Bacteria > Bacillati > Actinomycetota > Actinomycetes > Kitasatosporales > Streptomycetaceae > Streptomyces > Streptomyces sp. NPDC033180. Next base: position 1,168,300 of record NZ_JBVIPU010000001.1, read on the forward strand.
GGTCCGGGTTCCAGACCGGCTTGGGGGTGTTACCGCGGTGCTGTACGCGGCAGTTGCGCAGGCCGGCCACCGCCGAGCCCTCCGTGCCGTCCACCTGGAACTCGACGAGCTCGTCGCGGTTCACGCGGACCGTCCAGGAGGAGTTGATCTGTGCGATCGCGCCGCCTTCGAGCTCGAAGATGCCGTACGCCGCGTCGTCCGCCGTCGCGTCGTAGGGCTTGTCCTGCTCGTCCCAGCGCTGCGGTACGTGGGTCGCGGCCAGTGCCTGGACGCTGCGTACGCGGCCGAACAGCTCGTGCAGGACGTACTCCCAGTGCGGGAACATGTCGACGACGATGCCGCCGCCGTCCTCCGCGCGGTAGTTCCAGGAGGGGCGCTGGGCGCTCTGCCAGTCGCCCTCGAAGACCCAGTAGCCGAACTCGCCCCGGATGGACAGGATCTGACCGAAGAAGCCGCCGTCGATCAGGCGCTTCAGCTTGAGCAGCCCCGGTAGAAAGAGCTTGTCCTGGACCACGCCGTGCTTGATGCCGGCGGACTGGGCCATACGAGCGAGTTCGAGGGCGCCGGCCAGTCCGGTCGCGGACGGCTTCTCCGTGTAGATGTGCTTGCCCGCGGTGATGGCACGCTTGATGGCTTCCTCGCGCGCGGACGTGACCTGCGCGTCGAAGTAGATGTCGATGGTCGGGTCGGCGAGGACCGCGTCCAGGTCGGTCGAGACATGCGTCCCGGGGTCAAGTCCGTGGCGCTCCGCGATCTCCCGCAGGGCGTGTTCCCTGCGGCCCACCAGGACCGGCTCGGGCCACAGCACCGTGTTGTCGGCGTCACCGAGGGCGAGTCCGCCCTGCTCGCGCAGGGCGAGCAGGGAGCGGACGAGGTGCTGGCGGTAGCCCATCCGTCCCGTCACACCGTTCATGGCGATGCGCACCGTCTTGCGAGTCACAGGGGTCCCTCCGTACGCAGGTAAGCGCATAGCAAGCGCTTTCTACACGAGAAGAAGCTAGCCTGCCGCACAAGGTTCGGACAAGGGCTTCGGACCAGAGCCGTGACCGGAGGACGACGAGATGACCGTGACCCTGGCCGACGTGGCGGCCCGCGCCCAGGTCTCCCCCGCTACCGTCTCCCGCGTACTGAACGGCAACTACCCCGTGGCCGCGGCCACCCGGGAGCGTGTCCTTCGGGCCGTGGACGACCTCGACTACGTCCTCAACGGCCCCGCGAGCTCACTCGCCGCGGCCACGTCCGACCTGGTCGGCATCCTCGTGAACGACATCGCCGACCCCTTCTTCGGGATCATGGCCGGCGCGGTCCAGTCCGAGATCGGCGGTCCCGGTGGGCGGGCCGGCGGCGAGCGCATGGCCGTGGTCTGCAACACGGGCGGCTCCCCGGAGCGCGAGCTGACCTATCTGACCCTGCTGCAGCGCCAGCGCGCAGCGGCGGTCGTCCTGACCGGCGGCGCCCTCGAGGACCCCGCGCACGCCGCCGCGATGTCCGCGAAGCTGGCACGCCTGGCGGATGCGGGCACCCGGATCGTGCTCTGCGGACGTCCGCCGCTGGAGGACTCGGACGCGGCGGTGGCCACGCTCACCTTCGACAACCGCAGCGGCGGACGGCGACTCACGGAGCATCTGCTGACGCTGGGGCACCGCAGGATCGGATACGTGGCGGGACCGATGGAGCGGACGACGACCCGGCATCGACTCGAAGGCCACCGGGAGGCTATCGAAGCCTTCGGCACCGGGAGCGGCGACCAGGACGAGCTGACCGTCCACGGCCCCTACACCCGCCGGTCCGGCTACGAGGCGACCCTCGAACTCCTGCGCCGCGCGCCGGACTTGACCGCCATCGTGGCCGCCAACGACACGGTCGCCCTGGGCGCGTGCGCCGCCCTGCGCGAGCGCGGCCTGCGCATCCCCGACGACATCTCGGTGGCGGGCTTCGACGACCTGCCCTTCTCGGTGGACGCCGTCCCCGCCCTGACGACCGTACGCCTGCCGCTGTACGAGGCGGGCGCCCGCGCGGGCCGCCTGGCCACGGGCTCGGAGGAGGCGCCGCCCGGTGGCGTGGCGACGATCGGGGCGGAGCTGATGGTGCGGGGGTCCACGGCGCCGCCGTGTCGGTGAGCCCTTGATGTCGTTGACATCACCGGGAAAAGGAGGCTCATATGGCAGTCATGGTCATGGATGCACCCAGCGCCTGGGACGTACTGGACGGCGTCAACCTTCCCCGCGGCTACCGCGTCGAGATCACCGAGGGGAAGATCATCATGACGCCGCAAGGTGAGTACCAGTGGAAAGTCATCCTGAAGGCGGCGCCTCAGATCGAGCAACAGCTCGCCGCTCACGGTGACATCCTCTCGGACGTCATGATCGATTTCCCGTCCAGCCAGTACGGCTACGCACCCGACCTGGCGATCGTCGCCCCCGGATCCGAGCGCAACAGCCGTGGCCGCTTCGAGTGGCACAGCCTGGAGGCGGTCATCGAGGTCGTCTCGCGGAGCAGCCGGGACAACGACTTCGCCAAGAAGTTCCATCTCTACGCGGAATGCGGCATCCCGGTCTACGTGGTCATCGACCCTGAGGACGGCGTCTGCACCGTCCACCGCGGACCGACCAGGACCGGGAGCTACGAGGAGGAGACCAAGATCCCCTTCGGCCAGGACCTCACCCTGCCCCTCCAGGGACGCGACATCACCATCACCACCGGCGGCTTCCCGAAGGCCGGGGATCTGGACTGAGCGGCGCCGCGTTTCCCGCGCGGCGAGGCATGGCGATCGCGGCGAGACATGGCGATCGCGGGCGACACGGCGTACCGTTGACTCAGTCAAAGGTGACCCTTTCCGCTGGCCTCGGAGTGATCCCATGCCGCACGCCTCCCCCGACACCCCCATCCGTGACATCCGCGCCTTCAACCGCTTCTACACGAACCTCATCGGCGCCCTCGACTACAGCCGGCACACGTACGTCCCGTACACCCTCACCGAGTCCCGCGTCATCTACGAACTCGCCCATTCGCCCCGCACCGACGCGGCCGACCTGCGGGCCGAACTGACCCTCGATGCCGGATACTTGAGTCGGCTCCTCGGCAAGTTCGAGAAGTCCGGGCTCGTCGAGCGGGCTCCTTCCGCGCGTGATCCCCGGCGTCAGAGCATCACGCTCACCGCCCGCGGGCGCGAGGCCGCCGCGCTCCTGGACGAGCGGTCGAACGAAGCGGTCGGTTCACTGCTCTCGACCGTGGCGCCCGGCGAGCGCATCCGGCTGGCGGAGGCCATGCGCACCGTGCGGGAGATCCTGGAGGGCAGCAGGGCGGGCCAGGGCGCCGAGGTCCCGGAGGTGGTTCTGCGGGAGCCCGGGCCCGGCGACCTCGGGTGGATCGTGCAGCGCAACGCCGCCCTGTACGCGGCCGAGTACGGGTTCAACATCGACTACGAGGGCCTGGTCGCCCGGATCGTCGCCGACTTCGCGGAGGACCACGACCCGCACCTGGAGCGGGTGTGGGTCGCCGAGCTCGACGGGCGGCCCGTGGGGTCAGTGATGTGCGTGCGCGACGAGGCGCCCGGGACCGCCCGGCTGCGGCTCCTGCTCGTCGAGCCGGACGCGCGGGGGCGCGGGATCGGGGACCAACTCGTCGGCGCTTGCATTGAGTTCGCGCGCGGCGTGGGATATCGCGAGATGGCCCTGTGGACCAACGACATCCTCGGCGCCGCCCGCGCCATCTACCAGCGGCACGGCTTCGTCCTCGTCGACGAGAAACCGCACCGCTCGTTCGGCGTCGACCTGCTGGGGCAGGACTGGCAACTGCACCTAGGGTCTGCGTCATGAAACTCGCCTTCTCCACCCTCGGCGTGCCCGGGCTCCCCCTCGCCGACGTGCTGAACCTGGCCACCACCCACGGCTTTCAGGGCATCGAACTGCGCGCGCATCCCGAAGAGCCCGTCCACCCGGGCATCGGCCTCACCGAACGGGCCGATGTGGCAGCCCAGTTCAAGACAGCGGGCATCGAGCTCCTCACCATCGCCGGGTACGCGCGCGTGGCCGCTCCCGGCGACGACGAACCCGTACTCGACGACATACGCTCCCTGCTCACCCTCGCCCGCGACCTCGGCGCCCCCTTCATCCGCGTCTTTCCCGGCGGCGGCACCGAGCAGAGCGCGGACGAGGCCGACGCGACGGCCGCCCGACGGCTCGGCACGGCAGCCGAGTTCGCCGCGGACTTCGGCGTACGCATCCTCCTGGAGACCCACGACTCGCACCGTACGGGCACCGCGGCGACCCGCGTGCTCGGCGCGGTGGGCCACCGGCACACGGGCGCCCTGTGGGACGTGATGCACACCTGGCTCGGCGGTGAGTCCCCCGCTCAGAGCCACGCGGCGCTCTCCCCGTACCTCGGCTACGTACAGGTGAAGGACATCGCGTCGGCCGACGACACGACACCCATCGGACTCGGCGAGGGCGTGCTGCCGCTCGCCGAGTGCGTGGCCGTGCTGCTCAGCGGGGAGCACCGGGACGGCTGGCTGTGCTGGGAGTACGAGAAGCGGTGGTACGAGGACGCGGCTCCGCTTCCCGAACTCCTGGGCCAGGGGCGGGACTTCCTGTCCCGGCTCCTGAACCGCCACGCCTGACACCGCCACGCCTGATACCGCCACGCCTGACACCGCCGCCACGCCTGACGCCCGCCAGGGACGTCAGGCTCACCCCGCCCACCAGGAGCGCCGCCGCGCACCACCCGAGGGCACTCACCGACTCGCCCAGGACGAGACCGGCGGCGGACATCCCGGACACCGGGACCAGGAGCGAGAAGGGAGCGACGGTCGATGCGGGGTGGCGGCGCAGCAGATGGCCCCAGGCGCCGAAGCCGAAGACCGTCGTGATCCACGCGACGTAGACGATGATGCCCACGCCCTGCCAGTCCAGTGCGCCCAGGGCGTCGAGGTCCGCCGTCGGGCCCTCGAACAGCAACGAGAGCCCGAGCAGCGGCAGGACCGGGACCGTGCTCACCCACACCATGAAGTTCAGCGGGTCGGGCGGGGACGCCTTGCGGGTCAGGACGTTCGACGCGCCCCAGCAGGCCGCGGCGCCGATCAGCAGCGCGAAGGCCGTGAGCGGGCCCGCCTCCCCCTCGTCGACCGCCGCGACACCGATGCCGGCGAGCGCGATGACCATGCCCGACAGGCGGACGCGGCCGGGTCGTTCCCCGAGGGACACGAAGGCGAAGAGCGCGGTGAACACCGCCTGGATCTGGAGGACCAGGGAGGACATCCCCGCCGGCATCCCCGCGTCCATGCCGATGAACAGCAGCCCGAACTTGGCGACCCCCAGGACGAGTCCGACCCCCACGATCCACTTCCACGCGACCTTCGGCGGCCCCACGAAGAAGATCGCGGGCAGCGCCGCCACCAGGAAGCGCAGGGCGGAGAAGAGCAGCGGCGGGAAGTGGTCGAGGCCCACCTCGATGACGACGAAGTTGACGCCCCATACGGCGGTGACGAGGACGGCCAGAAGGACATGTGCGGGTCGCATGCGTCGAGGATCACCCGCCCCGACCATGTAGGACCAGCGCGGATCTCTGCATGATGGGATGAAGCAACGCTTACGGATCGGGCGACGCGGCCAGGCGTCGCCGACCACTGGGGAGGGCTTCTCGTGCTCGATCTCGCTCGGCTCCGTGCCCTGCACGCCGTATCCGTGCACGGCACCGTGGGCGCCGCCGCCACCGCGCTCGGCTACACCCCCTCCGCCGTCTCCCAGCAGATAGCCAAGCTCGAGCGCGAGACCCGCACCACCCTCCTCGAACGGCAGGGCAGGGGTGTGGCGCTCACCGAGGAGGCACGCCACCTCGCCGCGACCGCACAGGAGTTGATGGCGATCGTGGAGCGCGCGGAGACCGAGCTGGAGGAGCGGCGCGGGCTGCCCGCGGGGCGTCTGACCATCGCCGCGTTCGCCTCGGCCGCGCGTGGTCTGATGCCGGTCGCCCTCGCGGATCTCGCCCGGCGACACCCGGCGCTCGACGCCCGGATGTCGGAGATCGACCCGCACCTCTCCGTGGACCTCGTGACGAAGGGGGCGGTGGACATGGCGGTCGTGCACGACTGGGACATCGCACCGCTGCCCACGCCTCCGGGCGTCGAACAGGCCGTCATCGGCGACGACTTCTGCGACCTCGTCGTGCCCGCGGGACACTGGCTGGCGGGCCGTGACGCCGTACGCCGAGAGGAGTTGAAGGGCGAGCGGTGGATCACGCAGCCGCCGGGGCTCGTCTGCCACGAGTGGCTGGTGCGCACCCTGCGCGAGGCGGGCTGCGAGCCGGACATCGCGCACACGGCGGAGGAGAACCCCACCCTGGTCGCGCTGGTCGCCGCGGGGCTCGGTATCGCGCTCATCCCCCGCCTCGGGCGCGGCCCGATCCCGGACGGCGCCGTCACCGTGCGGCTCGATCCGCTGCCGGTGCGGCGGCTCTACGCCCTGTGGCGGGCCGGGGCGTCCCGGCGCCCCGCGATCGCCGAGACGGTGCGGACCCTCCAGGGGCGCTGGCCCGACGCGGCGCCCGAGAAGCAGCCCCTCCTGAGCCCCAGGGCCCTGGCCTCCTGAGCCCCACGGAGCAGCCTCCCGACTCCCAGGATTCCCTTGCGCACCACTTTCCGGAAAACGCCCTCTGCCGGGAACCCGCGCGGAGCGGCCACCGTCCAACCGGCGTACTGCCGGGTGAGTCTCCGCTGGGCGGTGTCGGCATCGCTGCTGGCTGCGAACGCTGACCACCCTCTCTGCCGCCCGCGGCCGGCAGCATGCCGTCACCGGTGCGCCCCCCTCCAACAGCGCCGGTGACGGCCCCTCTTCTCCGCAGTGGGCCGACTGTCGCTGCCGAGTCTCTTGACCGGCAGAAATCTTCGGGATATCCGTGACTCTCGGAAAGTTTCCTTCAGCCGGTTTCCCCAGTCCGGCTCCGGTCCGGCATCCGTCCACGAAGGACGTCCCCGAAGGAGCTCACATGCCCCACCGCAACGCCTCCAGACGCACCCTGCTCACCGCCACGGCCGTCGCGGCGACGGCCCTGGCCGCGCCCTCCGCCGCCCACGCGGCCGGCAGCGGCGATCGCGGTCGCGACCGGAAGCTGCGGGAGCTGATCTCCCGCATGAGCCTCGAGGAGAAGGTCGGTCAGCTCTTCGTGATGCATGTGTACGGCCACTCCGCCACCGAGCCCGACCAGGCGGACATCGACTCCAACCTCGGTCACCTCGGCGTCCGCACCGCCGCGGAGGCGGTCGCCAAGTACCACCTCGGCGGCATCATCTACTTCGGCTGGGCCCACAACACCCGCGCCCCGCACCAGATTGCCGACCTGTCGAACGGCATCCAGCGCGCGGCCCTCACCCCGAAGGCCCCCGCGGACTCCCCCACCGCCCGCATCCCGCTGCTCATCTCCACCGACCAGGAGCACGGCGCCGTCGCCCGCGTCGGCATGCCCGCCACGCTCCTGCCCGGCGCGATGGCCCTGGGCGCCGCGGGTTCGCGCTCCACCGCCCGCGAGGCGGCCCGCGTCGCGGGCACCGAACTGCGCGCGCTCGGCATCCGGCAGAACTACGCCCCGGTCGCCGACGTGAACGTCAACCCCGCCAACCCCGTCATCGCCGTACGCTCCTTCGGCTCGGACCCCGAAGCGGTCGCCGACCTGGTCGCCGCGCAGGTCAAGGGCTACCAGGGCACGGACATCGCGGCCACGTCCAAGCACTTCCCCGGGCACGGCGACACCAAGGACGACAGCCACTCCAAGCTGCCGTACATCCACCACACCCGTGAGCAGTGGGAGACCCTGGACGCCCCGCCGTTCCGCGCGGCGGTGGAAGCGGGCATCGACTCGATCATGACGGCGCACATCGTGGTCCCTGCTCTCGACCCTGCCGAGGACCCGGCCACGCTCTCCCGCCCCATCCTCACCGGCATCCTGCGCGAGGAACTCGGCTACGACGGGGTCGTGGTGACGGACTCGCTCGGCATGCAGGGGGTGCGCACGAAGTACGGCGACGACCGCGTGCCGGTGCTCGCGCTGAAGGCGGGCGTCGACCAGCTCCTGAACCCGCCGAAGCCGGAGATCGCCTGGAACGCGGTGCTCCAGGCCGTGCGGGACGGCGAGTTGACCGAGGCGCGGCTTGACGAATCGATCCTTCGCATCCTGCGCCTCAAGGCGAAGCTGGACCTCTTCTCCGACCCTTATGTCACCTCGCGCGGCGTCGACCGGGCGGTCGGCACGCGGGCGCATCTCGCCGCGGCCGACCGGATCGCGGAGAAGACGGCGACCCTCCTCCTCAACGCGGACGGGCTGCTTCCGCTGTCACGGCGCAGGCACCGGGAGGTACTCGTCGTGGGCGCGGACCCGGCGTCGCCGTCGGGGACGACGGGCCCGCCGACGACCGTCATCGGGCGCGAGCTGACGGAGCTCGGCTTCTCGCCGACGGTCCTGCCGACGGGCACGGCACCCTCCGCCGCGAAGATCGCCGAAGCGGTGGCGTCGGCCGCGGGCAAGGACGCGGTGGTCGTGGGCACGTACAACGTGGGGGCGGGGAGCGCGCAGATCGCCCTGGTCGAGGCGTTGGTGGCGACGGGCGTTCCCGTCGTCGCCGTGGCGATCCGCAATCCGTACGACGTGGCGTGGCTTCGGGGCGTGGGCGCGTCGCTTGCCGCGTACTGCTGGACGGACGTCGAACTGCGCGCCGCGGTACGGGTGATCGCGGGGCGCGCGGAGCCGCGGGGGCGGCTGCCCGTGCCGGTGCAGCGCGCGGATGATCCGGGGCAGGTGCTGTATCCGGTCGGGCACGGCCTTACGTACTGATCCGTACGCCGCGCCACCCGCGCGCCACCGCCACCTGACCCAAAGCACCCCACGCGCCTGGCGTGCGCCCGCCCCGGCGGGTCACGCTGGGTGCACAATCGGGGGGTTCGCCATGCTTGTCATGCTTGGCCTGAGGTGTGCGGGGCTGCTGCTGGTGGCGTTCGTCGGCGTGACCGGCTGCCAGAAGTCCCCGGACCCGGGATCGGAGGCGGGGAACCGGCAGCCGTCCTCGTCGGTGTCATCCGGGTACGGAGCCGTCTTCCTCTCGGTGGACGAGTGCAGTTCGCGGGGGCGCGAGACGTTCACGGAGGTGTCCTGCACCAGTGAGCGGGCGGCGGCGAGGGTCATCGCCCGTTACGACGGCAAGGTCGCGGAGGGCCCTTCGTGCCCCGCCCGCACGGACTTCGTACTCCACATCAGCGAGAACCGGCCCACGGGGGACGAGGACGGGAACGGGGAGGTGCCGCGGGGGTACGCCTGCATGCGGAATCTGGAGCTGCCGCATCCCGGGGACCCCGGGGGCGGGGGCGGGCCCCGGACGGTGGTCGGGGACTGCGTCTACAGCGCGGGGCGGGGAGAGGTGCGGGAGACCGCCTGCGACGGGTCCGGGGCGAAGCCCCCTGAGTACAGGGTGACTTCGGCGGCTCCGTCACGTGACGCGTGTCCCGCCGCGACACAGCTGTACGTGTCACTGGGGGGTGGGGAGCCGGTGGGGTGTGCGGTGCGGGTGTGAGCGGGTTTCTTTTCCCCGATCCCGCCCCTTCCCGAAACTGGGGCTCCGCCCCAGACCCCGGTCCTCAAACGCCGGACGGGCTGATTCTCAGCCCGTCCGGCGAGATTCTGTCCCTACGGCCGCAGACTCAGCTCCCGGTCCGTGTCCTTGCGGTCGAGCTTCGCGTCGTAAGGAGCCAGCGGCTTCGCGGCGGCCTCAGTGGAGACCCCGGCCCAGGCCTGGATGCGCTCCGTCGCCTTTGCCTTCTCCGCGGGGACGAGGCCGGCCACGTTCGCGCCGTGGTTGGCGCCCGGCGCGGTGAAGACGTGGGAGTCGTGCTTCGCGCCCCTGGCGGGACGGAACGGCTCCGCGCCCCACGGGTCGTTCTCGCCGTAGACGTACAGCATCCGCTGCGCGTTGTGGCGCACCCAGCGGTCCACGTCCTTCATGGCGCCCGACTGGAACTTCATCGGGATCTCACGCGGCACGAAGTTGCGCGGCGGCTGGTAGCCGTAGCGGCTCAGGTCGCCGAGCCAGGGCTGCGAGATGTCGGGCGAGCCCAGCTGCGTACCGGCCTGGTAGTAGTACGGGGTGTACGGGGTCAGGCCCTGGTCCGTGTAGGAGGTCCAGCCGCCGACCGTGTCGACGTAGTCGAAGATCACCTGGTCGGAGGCGGTGGACGCGTCCGGCACAGCCGCGCACGCCGACTCCGGCTGGTACTGCCAGAAGCCCCACACCAGGTCGAGGACGACGGCCTCGAACGCCTTGTCCAGGTTGCCGACGGTCTTGAAGGTGTAGCCGCCCGCCTCGGCGAACGCGGCGTACTTCTTCTCCAGCGGCTCGCGGCGCACGAGCGCCTCGCGCTGCACGGCCTCCAGCTTGGCCCTGCACTCCTTGGTGCCGACCGTCTCGAAGAACTCGTCGTAGCGCGAGTCCTCCTTGTTCACCACGTCGTTCGGGGCGACGTACGCGACGACGCCGTCCATGTCACGCGGGTAGAAGCGCTCGTAGTACGTGGCGGTCATGCCGCCCTTCGAGCCGCCGGTGGCCACCCACTTCTTGTCGTAGACGGGCTTCAGCGCCTTGAAGATGCGGTGCTGGTCGCTCGCGGCCTGCCAGATGTCGAGCTTGGACCAGTCGGCCGGCTCGGGGCGGGACGGCGTGAAGAAGCGGTACTCCATGGAGACCTGGTTGCCGTCGATGATCCGCGTCGGCTCGCTGCGGCTGGGGGTCGTGGAAACCCCGTAGCCACTGGTGAAGAAGGCCGTGGGGCGGGCGGTGTCCTTGTGCAGGACCGTCAGGCGCTGCTTGAAGGTGCCCTTGGAGGGGTGCCGGTGGTCAATCGGCTGGGTGTAGTTGAGGACGAAGTAGCGGTAGCCGGTGTACGGCTTCTCCTCGATCAGGCTCATGCCCGGTATCGCGAGGAGCCTGTCCTTGATGTCGGTGGCCTGCGGCTTCGCGGCGGTGGCCGCCCCTGCCGCACTCACTGTGCCCGCGGTGCCTATGCCTATCAGCACGACGAGCGACAGCAGCCATCTGAGCGCCTTGCGCATGCACTCTCCCCTAAGTTCGCGATTGCGTCCGCCGGAACTTATCGGAGCAACTCGCTCACCACTAGGGGCTCTTGCGTCACGTCAGGAAGCAGTACGTCACAAAGGGGCACACAACGTGCACCATGCGATCAGTGAGCCGTCAGCACAGGATCCAGCCCGAGCTGGTGCTCCCGCCGCCCACGGACCCCTTCACCCACACGCACCGGTGCCCCGCGTGCACCGTCACCGGGCCCGCCTGACGCGTGTAGCGGCCCTTGTCCCTGGCCGGGCGGTTGCCGCGGGCCTGGACGCTGACGGACATCGTCTTGCGGGCGCCGGGGCGCTTGGCGAACGTGACGGCGCAGACATAGCCGCGGCTCTTGTAGACGACGACCTTGCCGGTGCTGAAGGAGAGGGTGCGCACCTTGTGCCCGGCGCAGCGCCCGGCCGATGCCTGCGCCTGCGCCGCACCGGCGCCCGCGACACCGAGCAGGACGGCAGCCGCAAGGACGACGGCGCCGAGCGCAAGGCTCCGCCGTATTCGACCACTGCTCACCGGTTTCCCTCCCGACACATCCGCATCAGCGTACTGATGTACGGACGCGGACCGAAGGGCGCGTGGTTGCGCCCCCGCCCCGATTGGTTCACCGGGTCAGGCTGCCGTCGGCTCCGTCTCCCCCACGAACGTGCGCCACAGCGTCGCGTACCGCCCGTCGAGTGCGAGCAGCTCGTCGTGCGTGCCGTCCTCCGCGACCCGGCCGTGGTCCATCAGGATCACCCGGTCCGCGCGGGCGGCCGTGGTGAGGCGGTGGGCGACGACCAGCGTGGTGCGCTTGCCCGCGATGCGGTCGGTGGCCTGGTTGACCTGCGCCTCCGTGGCGAGGTCGAGGGCCGCGGTCGCCTCGTCCAGGAGCAGGATGTCCGGGTCGACGAGTTCCGCGCGGGCCAGGGCGATCAGCTGGCGCTGGCCCGCGGAGAGGTTGCGGCCGCGCTCGGAGACCTCGTGGAGGTAGCCGCCGTCCAGGGTGGCGATCATGTCGTGCGCGCCGACCGCGCGGGCCGCGGCCTCCACCTGGGCGTCGGTGGCGTCGGGCCGCCCGTAGGCGATCGCGTCGCGCACCGTGCCCGCGAAGAGGTAGGCCTCCTGCGGCACGACGCCGAGGCGGTGGCGGTACGAGGTCAGATCGAGGGACCGCAGGTCCGTGCCGTCCACCGTCACACGGCCGCCGGTCGGGTCGTAGAACCGGGCGACGAGCTTGACCAGGGTCGACTTGCCCGCGCCGGTCTCGCCGACGAACGCGACGGTCTGGCCCGCGGGGATGCGCAGGCGTACGTCGCTGAGCGCCTCCTCCGGTTCGTCGGCGGAGCCGTACGCGAAGTTCACGTCCTCGAAGGCGATCTCGCCGCGCAGGGAGAGGACGTCGAGTGGCTCGTCCGCGGCCTCGGTCGATGTCGGCTCCCGGAGCAGTTCCTGGATGCGACCGAGCGAGACGGTGGCCTGCTGGTAGCCGTCGAAGACCTGGGAGAGCTGCTGGACGGGCGCGAAGAACAGGTCGATGTAGAGGAGGTAGGCGACCAGGGCGCCGGTCGTCAGCGTCCCCGCCTCCACGCGTCCCGCGCCGACCATCAGGACCGCCGCCGCGGCGACCGCGGAGAGCAGCTGCACGAACGGGAAGTAGATGGAGATCAGCCACTGCCCGCGGATACGGGCGCTGCGGTAGTCGGCGCTGGCCTGCGCGAACTTCCTTCCGCCCGAGCGCTCGCGCCGGAACGCCTGCACGATGCGCAGCCCCGCGACGGACTCCTGGAGGTCGGCGTTGACCACCGAGACGCGCTCACGCGCCAGCTCGTACGCCTTGACGCTGGAGCGGCGGAAGAAGAACGTACCGATGATCAGCGGCGGCAGCGTCGCGAAGACGACGAGCGCGAGCTCCACGTCGATGACGACGAGCGCGACCATGATGCCGAAGAAGGTGACGACGGAGACGAAGGCGGTGACCAGGCCGGTCTGCAGGAAGGTGGACAGGGCGTCCACGTCCGTGGTCATCCGGGTCATGATCCGCCCGGTCAACTCCCGCTCGTAGTAGTCGAGTCCGAGCCGCTGGAGCTGGGCGAAGATCTTCAGACGCAGCGAGTAGAGCACGCGCTCGCCGGTCCGTCCGGTCATCCGCGTCTCGCCGATCTGCGCAGTCCACTGGGCGAGCACGGTGAGCAGCGCGAGGCCGGAGGCCGCCCACACGGCGCCGAGCGCGAGCTGCGACACGCCCTCGTCGATGCCGTGCCGGATCAGCACGGGAAGCAGCAGGCCCATGCCCGCGTCGACCGCGACCAGGAGCAGGGCGAGGAGCAGCGGCTTACCGAATCCGGCGAGGAGACGACGCAGGCCGTACGAATCCTCCTTGGCGACCGCGCGTGCCTCGTCGACGTGGGGAGCGTCGGTGGCCGGGGGCAACGCGTCGACCTGCGCGAGGAGTTCGGGCGTCGCGGGCATCCCGGACATCGCGGTGTCCTTCGGCTCACGGTCGCCGACCCAGAGCTGCGGGGTGATGCCGCGCTCGGCGTCGAACTCGGCGTCGAGCTCGTCGCGTACGGAGGTGTCCTCGGGGAGGTCGACCGGGACGGTGCGGCCCGGCGAGACGCCGCCGAGCTCGTCAGGGTCGGTCAACAGGCGCCGGTAGAGCGGGGAGTCGGCCGTCAGCTCCTCGTGCGTGCCGATGGCGGCGAGGCGTCCGCCGTCCAGGACGGCGATGCGGTCAGCGAGGTTGAGGGTCGATCGGCGGTGGGCGATGAGAAGGGTGGTCCGCCCGGCCATGACGCCGCGCAGGGCTTCGTGGATCTCGTGCTCGACCCGCGCGTCCACCGCGGACGTCGCGTCGTCGAGGACGAGCAGGCGGGGGTCGGTGAGGATGGCGCGGGCGAGGGCGACGCGCTGGCGCTGGCCGCCGGAGAGGGTGAGCCCGTGCTCGCCGACGGTGGTGTCGTACCCGTCGGGCAGCTCCGCGATGAAGCGGTCGGCCTGGGCGGCGCGTGCCGCGGTCTCGATCTCCTCCTGGGTGGCGTCCGGCTTTCCGTACGCGATGTTGGCGCGGATGGTGTCGGAGAAGAGGAAGGAGTCCTCGGGTACGAGGCCGATCGCGGCCCGCAGCGAGTCGGTGGTCAGCTCGCGCACGTCGTGGCCGCCGACGAGGACGGCGCCGTGCGTCACGTCGTAGAAGCGGGGCAGCAGCAGCGAGACGGTGGACTTGCCGCTGCCTGACGTGCCGACGACGGCGAGGGTCTCGCCGGGCTGGATCTCGAAGGAGAGCCCGTCGAGGACGGGGCGGCTGTCCTCGTACGCGAAGGAGACGTCGTCGAACTCGACGGTGGCCGGGGCGTCGGCGGGCAGCTCCTTGGTGCCGTCCGTCAGCGTCGGCTCGGTGTCGATGAGCTCCAGGACGCGCTCGGCGCCCGCGCGGGCCTGCTGGCCGACGGTGAGGACCATGGCGAGCATGCGGACGGGTCCGACGAGCTGGGCGAGGTAGCTGGAGAAGGCGACGAACGTGCCGAGCGTGATCTGCCCGCGCACCGCGAGCCAGCCGCCGAGCGCGAGCATCGCGACCTGCCCGAGCGCGGGCACGGCCTGCAGGGCGGGCGTGTACTTGGAGTTCAGCCGGATGGTGCGAAGGCGTCCCGCGAAGAGCTTGCGCCCGACCTCCCTGAGCTTCCCGGTCTCCTGATCCTCCTGGCCGAACCCCTTCACGACGCGTACGCCGGAGACGGAGCCGTCCACGACTCCGGCGACGGCGGCGGCCTGGGCCTGCGCGTACCAGGTGGAGGGGTGCAGGCGGCCCCGGCTGCGCTTGGCGATGAACCAGAGAGCGGGGGCCACGGCGAGCGCCACGAGGGTGAGCGGGATGGAGAGCCACGCCATGATCACGAGGGAGATCACGAAGAGGAGGATGTTGCCGATGGTCATCGGCAGCATGAAGAGCAGGCCCTGGATGAGCTGGAGGTCACTGGTGGCACGTCCGACGACCTGACCGGTGGACAGCTCGTCCTGCCGCCGTCCGTCGAGCCCGGTGATCGTCTCGTACATCTCGGTCCGCAGGTCGTGCTGGACGTCGAGGGCGAGGCGGCCGCCGTAGTAGCGGCGGATGTAGGTGAAGACGTAGACGAGGACGGCGGCGCCGATGAGGGCGCCGACCCAGGGGCCCATCTCGCGCGACTTGTCCCCGATGACGTCGTCGATGATCACCTTGGTGATGAGCGGGACGAGCGCCATGACGGCCATGCCGGCGAGCGAGGCGCCGAGCGCGAGCACGACGTCCTTCGGGTAGCGCCACGCGTACCCGGTCAGTCGCTTGCCCCAGCCGGATTTCTCCGGCCCGGCCCCGCCCCGTTGCTCCACCACGTGCTGCCTCCCGTCGACCTGACCTGCCGAGAGGCCCAACGCGGCGGGACGAGAATTTCATCCCACCGCAACAAAGACAGGTCGGAGGTCCTAGGACCACTCAGAGGTGGGGCGACTCGAACCTACGATCAAGCGGCGGGAGCCGGCACGAACGCCTCCCGCGGCGTGGCCGTCGGGGCGTAGCGCCCGGCCGCCGAGGTCCTGGGTGCCAGGTCCTTGTGGACGGCCTTGGCCACGCCCTGGATGGTGGCGACGCCGTAGTTCATGGTGCTGTTGCCGTGGGTGAGCACGGAGAGGGTGTAGTCGTGGCCGCCGCCCTTGAACGCGCCGATGCTGTGCACACGCCACCCGTGGGTCGACCGCTGCAGCCAGCCGTTCTTGACGTGTATCGCGACGCCGGACGGCGCACCCGCCGGGGTGCCCCAGCGCTGCGAGGAGACGACCTTGCCCATCAGCTTGAGGAGGTAGGCGCGGGAAGCGTCGGTCAGGACGGTGTTCCCGCCGGTGATCAGGGCGAGGAGCTTCTGCTCGTCGGTGACGTTGATCCGGGTCAGGCCCCAGTAGCCGCCGGATCCCGGCACCGTCTTCGTCATCTTGGCGGCCCTGAGGAAGCCCTTCACCTTGGCCGCGCCGAGCTGGCGCCAGAGCGTGCTGGTGGCCGCGTTGTCGGACTTGGTGATCATGGAGGTCGCGAGGGACTTCTCGCGGGACGTCAGCGCGCGGCCGGTCTTCTGGGCGTCCCACAGGAGCGCCGCGAGAACGGTCGCCTTGACGACGCTCGCCGAGTCGAACGAGGTGCCCGCGCGCAGGGTGCAGGTGGTGCCCGTGGCGCGATCGCGCAGGCCGACCGCGACCGTGCCCTTGCGGTTCTTCAGCGCCGCCGTGATGTCCTTCGTCAGCTTGGCGGCCAGGCCGGACTGCGCGGAGGTGCAGGTGACCTCCGGTGCCGTCGCCGCGACGGCGGGCGTGGCGGTCGCGGCCGTGCCGAGCGGCACGAGCACCCCGGCGGCGAGTCCCGCCGAGAGCACGCGGGCACGCCTGGATATCCCGGATACCGGGTGAGTCATGGAGTTTCCCCATCCCCTTGGGTCCGTACAAGACCCTCGGGGCCCGTACAAGCGCGCCCCCCGGCGCACTCACCCCAGATGACTCACCGGTACCCGTACATGGATGCACGAGTTTGAGAACAGATGACCGATCTGTAATCAGCCCGTGTCACGACACCCGTGGCTCAGAGATGCGTCGGCTCGAACATCCGCAGCACCGCCGGGAGCACGACCACCGAGGGGCCGGGCTCCCCGAGGGCCTTCGCGAGGTCGTCGCGGAGGGTCTCGGGAGTCGTACGGACGCCCGGCACCCCGAAGGACTCCGCGAGCGCGACGAAGTCGGGGCGGGAGAGTTCCGTCGCCGTGGGTTCGCCGAAGGCGTCCGCCATGTACTCCCGGAGGATTCCGTAGCCCCCGTCGTCCACGATCAGCCAGGTGACCGGCAGGTCGTGCTGCTTGGCCGAGGCCAGTTCCGCGATCGAGTACATCGCGCCGCCGTCGCCCGATACGGCAAGGACCGGCTTCGAGGGGTCGGCGGCAGCGGCTCCGAGCGCCGCCGGGAAGCCGTACCCGAGGCCGCCCGCGCCCTGGGCCGAGTGCATCGTGTTCGGGTGGCGTGCGTCGAACGCGGACCAGGCCCAGTACGCCAGGATCGTCATGTCCCAAAACGACGGGGCCGCGTCCGGAAGGGCGTCGCGGACCGATGTGAGGATCTGCTGCTCCAGGGTGAGTTCCTGGGCGGCGATCCGCTCCTTGACCTGCGAGAGCACGGCTCGGACCCGCTCGGGGGCGGAAGCGTCCTCCCTCGGGGCGTCGATCGTCTCCAGGAGCGCCGAGAGCGCGAGCCGCGCGTCCGCGTGGATGCCGAGCGCCGGGTGGTTGGACTCCAGCTTCCCCGCGTCGGCCTCGATCTGGATGACCCGGCCGCGCGGCTTGAACGTGTGGTAGTTCGATGAGAGCTCGCCGAGGCCCGAGCCGACCACCAGGAGGACGTCCGCGTCCTCCAGGAAGTCCGTGGTGTACCGGTCCTCCAGCCAGGACTGGAGCGACAGCGGGTGCTCCCAGGGGAAGGCGCCCTTGCCGCCGAAGGTCGTGACGACCGGGGCGTTCACGAGCTCCGCGAGGGCGAGCAGCTTTCCGGAGGCGTCGGACCGCACGACTCCGCCGCCCGCGATGATCGCCGGGCGCTCGGCCCGGGACAGCAGGTCGGCCGCCACCGCGGTCAGCTCGGGGCGCGGGACGACCTCGTCCGGGGTCGCGTCCATGGCCGTCACCACGGGCAGGGTCGTCTCGGCGAGCAGCACGTCCTGCGGGATCTCCACCCAGACCGGGCCGTGCGGGGCGGTGAGCGCCGACTCCCAGGCCGCCGCGATCGCGGAGGGGATCTGCGAGGCGGTGCGCACCGTGTGGACGGACTTCACGATGTCGCGGAAGGAGGCCTGCTGGTCGCGCAGCTCGTGGAGGTAGCCGTGCCGGCCGCCACCGAGTCCCGCCACCGGGATCTGGCTGCCGATCGCGAGCACGGGCGAGGACCCGGCAGCCGCCTCCTGGAGCGCGGCGAGCGAGGTCAGCGCGCCGGGGCCGGTGGAGAGAAGGAGCGGGGCCACCTCACCGGTGATCCGGCCGTACGCGTCCGCCGCGAAGCCCGTGTTGTTCTCGACGCGCAGCCCCACGTACGACAGGGACGAGCGCCGCAGGGCGTCGAACATGCCGAGCGCGTGCTGGCCGGGGAGGCCGAAGACCGTCGTCGCGCCGAGGCCCTGGAGGGTCTCGACGACGAGGTCGCCGCCGTTGCGCCCGGCGGGCGGGTTCAGGGCCGCTTCCTGCTGCGCGTCCGTGGGCCGCAGTACTACGTCGTGGTCGTGCGTCACTTGGCCGCGCTCCCCTCGGTGGCCCGGCGGGCCTCCGCGATCTGGCGGGACATGATCGTCGTCAGCTCGTACGCGGTGTGCGAGGCGGCGACGGCCGTGATCTCCGCGTGGTCGTAGGCGGGGGCGACCTCGACGACGTCCGCCGAGACGAGGTTGCAGGAGGAGAGCCCCCGCAGGATCTCCAGGAGCTCGCGCGACGTCATACCGCCCGCCTCCGGGGTGCCCGTGCCGGGCGCGTGGGCCGGGTCCAGGCAGTCGATGTCGATGGATATGTACAGCGGGCGGTCGCCGATGCGCTGGCGCAGCTGGTCGGCGACCTCGTCGGCGCCGCGGCGGTAGACGTCCGCCGACGTGACGATGCCGAAGCCCATCTTCTCGTCGTCGGTGAGGTCCTGCTTGCCGTACAGCGGACCGCGCGTGCCGACGTGGCTGAGCGCCTCCGTGTCGAGGATGCCCTCCTCGACGGCCCGGCGGAACGGCGTGCCGTGCGTGTACTCGGCGCCGAAGTACGTGTCCCAGGTGTCCAGGTGCGCGTCGAAGTGCAGCAGGGCCACCGGGCCGTGCTTCTTGGCGACCGAACGGAGCAGCGGCAGGGCGATGGTGTGGTCGCCGCCGAGGGTCATCATGCGGGCGCCGGAGCCGAGGAGGTCGTCGGCGGCGGCCTCGATCGTCTCGACCGCCTCGTTGATGTTGAACGGGTTGGCGGCTATGTCGCCCGCGTCGGCGACCTGGGCGAGCGCGAAGGGCGACGCGTCCTGCGCGGGGTTGTACGGACGCAGGAGGCGCGAGGCCTCGCGGATCGCGTTGCCGCCGAAGCGGGCGCCGGGCCTGTACGAGACGCCGGTGTCGAAGGGCACGCCGACCACGGCGATGTCCGTCCTGCCGCCCACCTCGTCGAGACGGGGCAGGCGGGCGTACGTCGCCGGGCCCGCGTACCGGGGGACGCGGGAGGAATCGACCGGGCCGCGGGGGGTCGGGGTCTCGGCGCTGCTCATGGTCGGTTTCCTCCTGCTGGTGCGAGTGATGCTGTGCTGCTGGAACAAGTGTCACGCGGCCCACTGGCAGTGGGCCGCGCGGAGAAACTAGACGGTCACCGGAGCCTGCGGCTCCGCCTCTTCGGACCCCCGGCCCGCGAGCCGCTCGCGCCAGGCCGCGAGGACGTCGGCGTCGGTGGGCTTCGTGGCGAGGGAGACGACGACGTACACGCCGAGGGAGATCAACAGGCCGTAGTAGATGGGCTCGTTGGCGAGGATTCCGTACCCACACATGAGCCCGACGACGGAGAGTCCACCGGTGACGATGGCCGCGAGCGCGCCCTCGGCGGTGCCGCGCTTCCACAGCAGTCCGCCGAGGATGGGCACGAGAAGACCGGCGACGAGCAGGTTGTAGGCGACGGTGAGTGCCTGGACCACGTCATTGAGGGCGATGGCGATACAGACGACGCCGATGCCCATGATCAGGATGAAGAGGCGGTTGCCCTTCACCTCGTCGTGCGGCTCGTCGTCCGCTCCGCCGGCCTTCACTACGCCCCGCAGCCGCGACCAGATGTCGTTGTTGGCGACGGTCGCGCAGGCGATGAGCGCTCCGGAGGACGTGGACATCACGGCGGCGAGCGCCGCGGCGAGCACCAGGCCCCGTACGCCCATGGGCAGTTCGTCCTTGACCATGGTCGCGAAGGCCGCGTCGGCGCTCGGCAGCTTCGGGTACATGACCTTGGCCGCCGTGCCGATGACGGCGCCGGCGATCGCGTAGACGAGACAGTAAGTACCGGCGACGGTACCGCCGTAACGGGCGACCTTGTCGCTGCGCGCGGTGAAGACGCGCTGCCAGATGTCCTGCCCGATGAGCATGCCGAACGTATAGATCAGGACGTAGGTGAAGATCGTCTCGCCACCGATGCCCAGCGGGTCGAAGTACTCCGTGGGCAGCTTGGCCTTCATCTCGCTGAAGCCTCCGGCCTTGACGACCGCGATGGGCAGCAGCAGGAGCAGCACGCCGATGGTCTTCACCACGAACTGCACCATGTCGGTGAGCGTGATGGACCACATGCCGCCGAGCGTCGAGTACGCGACGACGATCGAGCCGCCCAGGATGATCGCCAGGGTGCGGTTCATGTCGAAGATGACGTCGAAGATCGTGGCGTACGCGATGGTCGACGTGACGGCGAGCATCAGCGTGTACGACCACATGACGACCCCGGAGATGACGCCCGCGCGCCCGCCGTAGCGCAGGTCGAGCATCTCGGAGACGGTGTAGACCTTCAGGCGGGCGATGCGCGCCGAGAAGAAGACGCTCAGCGCGAGCAGGCCGAGGCCGATCGTGAAGACCATCCAGGCGCCGGAGAGCCCGTACTGGTAGCCGAGGCCGACGCCGCCGATGGTGGACGCGCCGCCGAGGACGATCGCGGCCATGGTCCCCGAGTACATCCACGGCCCGAGGCGGCGTCCGGCGACCAGGAACTCGCTCTTGGACTTGGCGCGGCGCATGCCCCACCAGCCCATGGCGAGCATGCCGGCGAGATAGACGACGATCACTGTGTAGTCGACGGCCATAGGGCCCTCCTTCGCGCACCTCGGTGGCGTGTCGTGCAGATGGGGGTGGGGGGGTGGCAACCGGCCGCGGGGACATCCGCCCGTACCCGCGGCCTGGGGTCGGCACGACCTTAGGTGGCCGGAAAGCAACGCTGAAGTGTACGTTTCATCCACTCCCCGTGATCGATATGGATGGAACATCCACCGTGCCGGACCCCGCCGCCTCATCCGCCTCCTCCATCGCTCCCCCCACCCCGCCGGTCCCGCTCACCGCGCTCCTGGCCCGGGAGGATCTGGGCCTGCGCCAGATCGCGGGCCCTGACGCCGGGGAGAGCGGGGCGGCCGTCCAGTGGGTGCACACCTCGGAGATGGCGGACCCGTACCCGTACCTCCTGGGCGGCGAGCTGCTGTTGACGGCGGGCGTGCACATCACCGATCCGGTCGGCGCGGGCGCCTACCTCGACGCCTACGTGGCGCGGATCGTCGAGGCGGGCGGCGCGGCCCTCGGCTTCGGCGTCGCGCCCGTGCACGACACGGTGCCGCAGGCCCTGGTGACGGCCTGCGACCACTACGGTCTGCCGCTCCTCGAGGTGCCGCCGCGTACGACCTTCAGCGGCGTCGCCCGCGCGGTGTGGCAGCTGGTGGCGGAGGCCAGACACGCGGAGCTGCGGCGCGTGACCGAGGCACAGCAAGGCCTCGCCACGGCTGCCGCGCGCCCCGACCCGGTGCCCGCGGTGCTTCGCCAGCTGGCGGCGCGGCTCGGCGGCTGGGCGGCGCTCTACGCCCCGGACGGCGCGGTGCTCCACACCGCGGGGCCGGCTCCGGCCACGGGGGCGCGACAGGCGGTGCGTGACCTCTCCGAAGTCGTACGTCCGGCGGGGCGCCCCGGCCCCGCTCCCGCCTCCGCCACCGACTCCGTGGGCGGCGTCCACCTCGCCGCGTACGCGCTCGGCGGCGGGCAGGGGTTCGCGCTCGGGGTCGCCGCCGAGCAGCGCGAGCCGGGGGACCACACCATCACCGGGGTGGCCGTCGTGCTGCTCTCCCTCCTCACCGGGAAGCACCAGGGCGCCGCCGACTCCGTGCGGTCCGCGGCACTCGTGCGGCTGCTGCTCGGCTCGGCGGTGGGCGATGTCGCGCCTCTCCTGGGGGCCGACGAGTGGACCGTGGTGCACGCGCGCGGGGATGCCGGCAACGACCCTGTGGCGCTCTCCGTCGCCGCGTCCGCGCTGGCCGCCGCGCTGGGCAGCGGCATGGTCGACACGGACGCCGGACAGGACCTCGTACGGCTCCTCCTCCCCGCCGACCGCCAGCTCACCGGGCAGCCGGGCTGGGCCCTCGGCGCGTCCGCCCCGGCGACCACCGGGGACCTGCCCGCCGCCGACGCCCAGGCCGGCCGCGCCCTGCGCCGCGCCGAGGCCACCCGCGCGCCACTCGTCCGGCACCGCGAGACGGGCATCGCCGCTCTGGTGGCGCCCGCGGAAGCCGCGGCCCACGCGCGCGTGCTGCTCGCCCCGCTCGGCGGCAGCCAGGCGCTCACGGAGACCTTGCGCACCTGGCTCTCCCTGCACGGCAGTTGGGACCGCACGGCGACGGCACTGGGGGTCCACCGCAACACGGTGCGGCAGCGTGTCACGCGGTGCGCGACGCTCCTGGGGGCGGACCTGGACGACCCGGACGTACGGATGGAGCTGTGGTTCGCGCTCGGCCGCGAGAGCTGACCGGGACGCGCGGAGGGGGCGCAGGTCACATTCCAGGGTTCGGGACAGCCCGCCACCGCGCGGTCACCGACGGCACAATAGGGCGTATGCCGATACCCAGCCGTGCCGCGCTTGTCGACCACCTCGTACGCTCCCGCATCGCGGGCGACGTCGCCACGCCGCGCGAGAACAACCTCAGCCACTACAGGAAGCTCGCCAACGGCGACCGCCACTACTGGCTCGGCCTGGAGCTCGGCGACCGCTGGACCGACGAGCAGGACGTCCTCGCGGTGATGGCCGAGCGGTGCGGCGTGATCGACGACGCCGAGTTCCGGCACGGGCAGGACACCATCGACCCGGAGCTGACGGTCGACGCCCTGGAGCGGATGGCGGCTCGCTTTCGCAAGGCGGCGGCCGGCAAGGAGAGGGTCCTTTTCGCCACCGGCCACCCCGGGGGCCTGCTCGACGTCCACCGCGCGACGGCGGCCGCCCTGCGCGCGGCGGGCTGCGAGATCGTCGTCATCCCCGAGGGCCTCACCGCCGACGAGGGCATGGTCTTCCAGTTCGCGGACGTGGCGATGCTGGAGCGCGGCGCGACCCTGTGGCACACCCACTCCCCCGAGCCGATGAACGCGATCCTGGACGGCCTGGAGCGCGAGGGACGCCCGCAGCCGGACCTGGTCGTCGCCGACCACGGCTGGGCCGGACGGGCGGGCCAGCGCGGCATCGACTCCGTCGGATACGCGGACTGCAACGACCCGGCGCTGTTCATCGGCGAGGCCGAGGGCACTGTCCAGGTGACGGTCCCGCTGGACGACCACGTCACGAGCCCGCGCTTCTACGACCCGATGACGGCCTACCTGCTGGACGCCGCGGGGCTGACCCCCGAGTCCTGAGCAGGGCCCGGTGTCGGGTCCAGGTACACCCGTCGGACGGCCGGGAACCGTTCCTGAATGCGGTGCGCCATCCGGTCGCAGGCCCGCTCGATGTCCCCGGCCGTTGACATGTCCCGGAAGTCGACCTTGGCGGCGACCAGGGCCTCCTTGGGCCCTTGGAGCAGTGTGGTCAGCTCCAGCACGTCCACGACGTGCGGGTCGGCGAGCAGCTCGGCCCGCACCGCGGCACGCATCTCCTTCGGCAGCGGACGCCCGATGAGCAGCTCCGAGTTGGCGTGCCCGAGGACCCAGGCGACGTACACGAGAAGTACGCCGATGCACAGCGAGGCGACACCGTCCCACACGCCGGAGCCGGTGAGCTGCCCGCCGAGCAGTCCGGCCGCGGCGAGCACCAGGCCCACCAGCGCCGCCGAGTCCTCCATCACGACGGCCTTCACCGCGGTGTCGGGGGTGTGCCTCAGGTAGCGCGTGATGTGCACCCCGAAGCGGTCCGCCTCGCCGCTCGCCTGCTTGAGCCCCGTCCGCAGCGAGTAGCCCTCCAGGAGGAAGGCGACGCCCAGGACGATGTACGACACGAGGGGGTCACCGGGGTCCTCGCCGTGCGTGAGGGTGTGGATGCCGTCGTAGACCGCGAACACGCCACCGCCCACGAAGGTGGCGACGGAGGCGAGGAGCGCCCAGATGTAACGGGCCCCTCCGTAGCCGAGCGGATGCTCCTCGTCGGCGGGGCGCTCGCCGCTCCTGAGGGAGACGAGCAGCATCAGTTCGGTGACCGTGTCGGCCACGGAGTGCGCCGCTTCGGAGAGCATCGCGCTCGACCCGCTGATGAGACCGGCGACGGCCTTGGCGACGGCGATCCCGAGGTTGGCGACGGCAGCGACGATGACGGTGAAGGTGCTCTCGCCGCCGCCCTCTGACGGTTGCTCACTCATGTATCGGACGGTATGTCCGATCAGCGAGGAACGCGAAATGTCGGTCAGCGGGGGACGCGGACCACGCCCTCCTGGATCACCGTCACGGCGAGCTGCCCGTCCTGCGTCCAGATCCGCGCCTGGCCGAGGCCGCGCCCGCCGGACGCCGAGGGTGACTCCTGGTCGTACAGGAGCCATTCGTCGGCCCTGAAGGGGCGGTGGAACCACATCGCGTGGTCGAGCGAGGCGCCGACGACGTCACCGACGGCCCAGCCGCCCCTGCCGTGCGCGAGCAGCACCGAGTCGAGCAGCGTCATGTCGGAGACGTAGGTGGCGAGGCAGACGTGCAGCAAAGACTCGTCGATGCCGCTGTCGAGCTTGCCGTTCGTGCGGAACCACACCTGGGAGCGCGGCTCGCGCGGCTGCCCGACCGTGGCCCAGGGCGGGGCGTCCACGTAACGCAGGTCGACGGCCGCGCGGGCCTCGATCAGGCGCTCGGCGACATGCGGCGGCAGATGGCGCGGCAGCATCTCCGCGGCCGTCGGGAGCGTCTGCGGGTCCGGGGCGGAGGGCATGCCCGTCTGGTGCTCCAGTCCCTCCTCGTACGTCTGGAAGGACGCGGAGAGGTGGAATATCGGCTGCCCGTGCTGGACGGCGACGACCCGGCGCGTGGTGAAGGAGCGGCCGTCGCGGATGCGGTCGACGGTGTAGACGATCGGTGCGCCCGGGTCCCCGGCGCGCAGGAAGTACGCGTGCAGGGAGTGGGCGGGCCGGTCGGCGGGGACGGTGCGTCCGGCCGCCACCAGCGCCTGGGCGGCCACCTGGCCGCCGAAGACGCGCGGGACGAGCGCCGAACGGCTCACGCCCCGGAATATGTCCTCCTCGATCTGCTCCAGGTCGAGCAGATCGAGGAGGGACTCAAGTGCGTTGTTCATGAATCCAGTTCTACAGGGCGGTCTTTACAGGCCCATGTCCTCACAGGCCATGTCCTCACAGGCCCATGTTCTTGGCGATGATCATCTTCATGACCTCGCTGGTGCCGCCGTAGATGCGGTTGACGCGGTTGTCCGCGTACAGGCGGGCGATGGGGTACTCGTTCATGAAGCCGTAGCCGCCGTGCAGCTGGAGGCACTTGTCGATGACGCGGTGCGCGACCTCGGTGTTGAACAGCTTCGCGGACGCGGCCTCGGCTGCGGTCAGCTCGCCCGCGTCCAGGGCCTCCAGGGCGCGGTCGGCGACGGCCTCGGCGGCGTCCACCTCGGCCTGGCAGGCGGCCAGTTCGAACTTCGTGTTCTGGAAGGAGGCGACCGTCTTGCCGAAGACCGTGCGGTCCTGGACGTACTCCTTGGCGAACCGGACGGCGGCCTTGGCCTGCGCGTACGCCCCGTAGGCGATGCCCCAGCGCTCGGAGGGGAGGTTGCTGCCGAGGTAGTAGAAGCCCTTGTTCTCCTCGCCGAGGAGGTCCTCGACGGGGACCTTGACGTCGACGAACGCCAGCTCGGCGGTGTCGGAGGTCTTCAGGCCGAGCTTGTCGAGCTTGCGGCCGATGGAGTAGCCATCGGACTTGGTGTCGACGGCAAAGAGGGAGATGCCGAAGCGGCGGTCCTCCGCGGTGGGCGCGGAGGTGCGGGCGCAGACGATCACGCGGTCGGCGTGCACACCGCCGGTGATGAAGGTCTTGGAGCCGTTGAGGACGTAGTGCGTGCCGTCCTCGGAGAGCTTGGCCGTGGTCTTCATGCCCGCGAGGTCGGAGCCGGTGCCCGGCTCGGTCATCGCCAGGGCCCACATCTCCTCGGCGGAGACGAACTTCTCCAGGTACCGCTTCTTCTGCTCGTCGGTGGCGAGCGCCTTGATGTAGGGCAGGGCGAGCAGCACGTGGACGCCGGAGCCGCCGAAGGTGACGCCCGCGCGGGCGCTCTCCTCGTACTGGACGGCCTCGAACTTGTGGGTCTCCAGGCCGGCGCCGCCGAACTCCTCGGGGACGTTGATACCGAAGAGACCGAGCTCGGCGAGCTTGTAGTAGAACTCGCGCGGCACCTGCCCCGCGGCGAACCACTCGTCGTGGACCGGGACGACCTCGGCCTCGATGAAGGCGCGCAGAGTCTCCCGGAACGCCTCGTGGTCCTCGTTGAAAACGGTACGGCGCACGGAAAACTCCCTCTGCTACGACGGCCCCAGCGGCTCACTGTGGTCCAAACGCGGACTAAGCGCTTGCTCAGGCAAACGTTACCCGCCGGTCACCGGGCCGTCCAGAGTGAAGTCCTGTCGCTCCCGTCACGCCACCGCCGCCGCGAAGGCCCCGCGCGCGAGGCCGTGCAGCAGCTCCGCCATGGCACCGCGGCTGGGCAGCGCGTCGCGCCGGCTCAGGTGCGGCGTGGAGTTGAGCAGCCCGAAGACCGCGTGCACGCAGACGCGGGCGGCGTTCTCGGCGAGGTCCGGATAGACCTTGCGCACGACGTCGACCCAGATCTCCACGTACTGCCGCTGGAGCTGGCGGACCAGCTTGCGGTCGGTGTCCCTCAGGCGGTCGAGCTCGCGGTCGTGCAGGGTGATCAGGGAGCGGTCGTCGAGGGCGAAGTCGATGTGCCCCTCGATGAGCGCGTCAAGGACCCGCTCCGGCGACCCGTCCGCCTCGGCCACGCACCGCTTGCCACCGGTAAGGAGCTGCCCGCTGATGCCGACGAGCAGCTCGGCGAGCATCGCGTCCTTGCCCGCGAAGTGGCGGTAGAGACCGGGCCCGCTGATGCCGACGGCGGCTCCTATCTCGTCCACTCCGACTCCGTGGAAACCCCGCTCGGCGAAGAGCCGGGCGGCTTCTCTGAGGATCTGCTCGCGACGGGTGGGGGCGTCGGTTCTGGTGGCCATGGAATCAATTCTAGACAGGGCGGTTAGCGCTCGTTAACCTGATGGAAACGCGTTAACGCTCATTAACCGAGCAAGGGGGCTCGACTGATGCTGCAGGCACCGGTGCTGACGAGCGCGGCTGATCCCGCGTCCGAGGCATGGCGGACGAACGAGGCGGGGCACACCGCTCTCGTCGACGACCTGCGGGCCAAGCTCGCGGCGGCCAGGCTCGGCGGTGGCGAGCGGGCCCGGGCCCGCCATGTCGCGCGCGGCAAGCTGCTGCCCCGCGACCGCGTGGACGCCCTGCTCGACCCCGGCTCGCCCTTCCTGGAGCTGGCGCCCCTCGCGGCCGACGGTCTGTACGGCGGGGACGCGCCCGCCGCCGGAGTCATCGCCGGCATCGGCCGGGTATCCGGGCGCACCTGCGTGATCGTCGCCAATGACGCCACCGTCAAGGGCGGCACGTATTACCCCATGACGGTGAAGAAGCATCTGCGCGCCCAGGAAGTCGCGCTGGAGAACCGCCTCCCCTGCCTCTACCTGGTGGACTCGGGCGGCGCCTTCCTCCCCATGCAGGACGACGTCTTCCCGGACCGCGAGCACTTCGGACGGATCTTCTACAACCAGGCCCGGATGTCCGGCGCCGGCGTCCCGCAGATCGCGGCCGTGCTCGGCTCGTGCACGGCGGGCGGCGCGTATGTCCCCGCGATGAGCGACGAGGCCGTGATCGTCCGCAATCAGGGCACGATCTTCCTCGGCGGCCCACCCCTGGTGAAGGCGGCGACCGGCGAGGTCGTGACGGCCGAGGAGCTCGGCGGCGGTGAGGTCCACTCCCGGGTCTCCGGCGTCACGGACCACCTCGCGGAGGACGACGCGCACGCACTGCGGATCGTGCGGACGATCGTCTCGACGCTCCCCGAGCGCGGCGAGCTCCCCTGGTCCGTCCGCCCGGTCGAGGAGCCCAAGGTCGACCCTCTCGGGCTCTATGGGGCGGTGCCGACGGACTCCCGCACCCCCTATGACGTCCGCGAGGTGATCGCGCGGGTGGTCGACGGCTCACGGTTCGCCGAGTTCAAGGCGGAGTACGGCCAGACGCTCGTGGCCGGTTTCGCCCACCTGCACGGCCACCCGGTCGGCATCATCGCGAACAACGGCATCCTCTTCTCCGAGTCCGCCCAGAAGGGCGCTCACTTCATCGAGCTGTGCGACCAGCGCGGCATCCCGCTTGTCTTCCTGCAGAACATCTCCGGCTTCATGGTCGGCCGGGACTACGAGGCGGGCGGCATCGCCAAGCACGGCGCCAAGATGGTCACGGCGGTGGCCTGCACGCGCGTGCCGAAGCTGACGGTCGTGATCGGCGGTTCGTACGGCGCGGGGAACTACTCCATGTGCGGCCGTGCCTACTCCCCCCGCTTCCTGTGGATGTGGCCGAACGCCAAGATCTCCGTGATGGGCGGCGAGCAGGCCGCCTCGGTCCTCGCGACCGTCAAGCGCGACCAGTTGGAGGCGCGCGGCGAGGAGTGGTCGGCGCAGGACGAGGAGGCCTTCAAGGCCCCGGTCCGCGCCCAGTACGAAGCGCAGGGCAGCGCCTACTACGCCACGGCCCGGCTGTGGGACGACGGTGTGATCGATCCCATGGAGACCCGCCAGGTCCTCGGCCTCGCCCTGACCGCGTGTGCCGAGGCTCCGCTGGGCGAGCCCGGCTTCGGCGTCTTCCGGATGTGAGGGGCGGACGATGAGCGACTTCCAGCTGAGCGACTTCCAGCTGAGCGACTTCCAGCTGAGCGACTTCCAGCAAGGGACCACCCCGGGGAGAGGGACGATGTTCGACACGGTTCTGGTCGCGAACAGGGGCGAGATCGCGGTCCGCGTCATCCGGACGCTGCGGGCGCTCGGCGTGCGCTCGGTCGCCGTGTTCAGCGACGCGGACGCGGACGCCCGGCACGTGCGGGAGGCGGACACGGCCGTACGGCTCGGTCCGCCGCCGGCCGCCGAGAGCTACCTCTCGGCCGAGCGGCTCCTGGAGGCGGCGGCCCGCAGCGGCGCCCAGGCGGTCCACCCGGGGTACGGCTTCCTCGCGGAGAACGCCGAGTTCGCGCAGGCCTGCGCGGATGCCGGCCTGGTCTTCATCGGGCCGCCCGCGTCGGCGATCGACCTGATGGGCGACAAGATCCGCGCCAAGGAGACCGTCAAGGAGGCCGGGGTCCCGGTGGTCCCCGGCTCATCGGGCAGCGGCCTGACGGACACCCAACTGGCCGACGCCGCACGGGATATCGGCATGCCGGTGCTGCTCAAGCCCTCGGCGGGCGGCGGCGGCAAGGGCATGCGGCTCGTGCGGGACGCCTCCCTGCTCGCGGACGAGATCGCCGCCGCGCGGCGCGAGGCGCGGTCCTCCTTCGGTGACGACACGCTGCTCGTGGAGCGGTGGATCGACCGCCCCCGGCACATCGAGATCCAGGTCCTGGCGGACGGCCACGGCAACGTGATCCACCTCGGCGAGCGCGAGTGCTCGCTCCAGCGCCGCCACCAGAAGATCATCGAGGAGGCCCCCAGCGTCCTGCTCGACGAGGCCACGCGCGCCTCGATGGGCGAGGCGGCCGTCCAGGCGGCGCGCTCCTGCGGGTACGCGGGCGCGGGCACGGTGGAGTTCATCGTCCCGGGCAAGGACCCGGCTTCGTACTACTTCATGGAGATGAACACCCGGCTCCAGGTGGAGCACCCGGTGACGGAGCTCATCACCGGCATCGACCTCGTGGAATGGCAGTTGCGGGTCGCCGCCGGCGAGAAACTCCCGTACGGGCAGCGGGACATCACGCTCACGGGCCACGCGATCGAGGCCCGCGTCTGCGCCGAAGACCCCTCCCGCGGGTTCCTGCCGTCCGGCGGCACGGTCCTCGCGCTGCACGAGCCGCAGGGCGACGGCGTGCGGACCGACTCGGGCCTGAGCAAGGGCACGGAGGTCGGGAGTCTGTACGACCCGATGCTGTCGAAGGTCATCGCCTACGGCCCCGACCGCCCCACCGCCCTGCGCAAGCTGCGGGCCGCCCTCGCGGAGACGGTCACCCTGGGGGTGCCGACCAACGCGGGCTTCCTGCGGCGGCTGCTCGCCCACCCGGCGGTGGTGGCAGGGGACTTGGACACCGGGCTCGTGGAGCGCGAGGCGGAGGACCTGGTCCCCAAGGGCGTGCCCGACGAGGTGTACGAGGCCGCGGCGGCCGTCCGTACCACCGCCATCGAACCCACCGGCGACGGCTGGCGGGACCCGTTCTCGGTGCCGGGCGGATGGCGCATCGGCGGCACCCCGGCCCCTCTGACGCACCACCTGCGCGTACCGGGACACGAGCCAGTCGCGCACGTCGCGGGAGCCGGCCCGCGCACCGTGGAGCCCGGCCGCGTCACGGTGCACGTGGACGGGGTCGCCCACACCTTCCACCGCGCCGCCGACTGGCTCGGCAGGGACGGCGACGCCTGGCACGTCCAGGACCACGACCCCGTGGAGGCGAGTATCACCGGTGCCGCCCACAGCGGGGCCGACGCCCTCACCGCCCCCATGCCCGGCACGGTCACGGTCGTCAAGGTGTCCACCGGCGACCGAGTGGCCCAGGGGCAGAGCCTCCTCGTGGTGGAGGCCATGAAGATGGAGCACGTCATCTCCGCCCCGCACGCGGGCACCGTCAGCGAACTCGACGTCACACCGGGCACGACCGTCGCCATGGACCAGATCCTCGCCGTGGTGATTCCCGAGCCCGAGGCCCCGCAGGAGGAGAAATGACGCCCCACGGCCCGCTCCCCATGGCCGTCCCCGCCCAGGACCTCCCGCCCCGCGTCCGTATCTACGAGGTGGGCGCACGGGACGGCCTGCAGAACGAGAAAGCGCTCGTCCCGACGGACATCAAGGCGGAGTTCATCCGCCGCCTCGCCGCAGCGGGCCTCACGACCGTCGAGGCGACCAGCTTCGTGCACCCCAAGTGGGTGCCTCAACTGGCCGATTCCGAGCAGCTGTTCCCACTCGTGCGGGACCTCGAACGGGCCCCCGGGCAGGACGGAGGGACGCGGCTCCCCGTCCTGGTGCCGAACGACCGGGGTCTCGACCGCGCCCTGGCGCTCGGCGCGCGCGGCATCGCCGTCTTCGTCAGCGCCACGGAGTCCTTCGCCAAGGCCAACCTCAACCGCACGATGGCCGAGGCACTCGCCATGTCGGAGCCGGTCGTGACCCGCGCCCGCGAGCACGACGCGCAGGTGCGGGGCTATCTCTCCATGTGCTTCGGCGACCCGTGGGAGGGCCCGGTGCCCATCGCCCAGGTCGTGCGCACCGCGAAGGCGCTCCTGGACATGGGCTGCGACGAACTGAGCCTCGGCGACACGATCGGCGTGGCCACCCCGGGCCATGTCCTGGCGCTGCTCGCCGAGTTGAACGAGGAGGGTGTCCCGACGGACCGCATCGGCGTGCACTTCCACGACACGTACGGCCAGGCGCTCTCCAACACCCTCGCCGCCCTTCAGCACGGCGTGCGAACGGTCGACGCGTCGGCGGGCGGCCTCGGCGGCTGCCCGTACGCGAAGAGCGCCACGGGCAATCTCGCCACCGAAGACCTCGTGTGGATGCTCGACGGCCTCGGCATCGAGACCGGCGTCGATCTCGGCAAGCTCGCCGCCACCAGCGCGTGGATGGCCGAGCAACTGGGCCGACCCAGCCCGTCCCGCACCGTCCGTGCCCTGACCGGCACCTCCCACCAGGAGCAGTGAGAACGATGGACCACCGTCTGTCCCCCGAGCACGAGGAACTCCGCCGCACCGTCGAGGAGTTCGCGCACGAAGTCGTCGCCCCGAAGATCGGCGACCTGTACGAGCGCCACGAGTTCCCGTACGAGATCGTCCGTGAGATGGGCCGCATGGGCCTGTTCGGCCTGCCCTTCCCCGAGGAGTACGGCGGCATGGGCGGCGACTATCTCGCCCTCGGTATCGCGCTCGAAGAGCTGGCGCGCGTCGACTCCTCGGTGGCGATCACCCTGGAGGCGGGCGTCTCGCTCGGCGCCATGCCGATCCACCTCTTCGGCACGGACGAGCAGAAGCAGGAGTGGCTGCCCCGGCTCTGCTCCGGTGAACTCCTGGGCGCGTTCGGCCTGACCGAACCGGACGGCGGCTCGGACGCGGGCGGCAGCCGCACGACCGCTGTGCGGGACGGCGACGAGTGGGTGATCAACGGCTCCAAGTGCTTCATCACCAATTCCGGCACGGACATCACGGGCCTGGTCACGGTCACCGCCGTCACCGGCCGCAAGGCGGACGGCCGTCCGCTCATCTCCTCGATCATCGTGCCGTCCGGGACGCCCGGGTTCACGGTCGCGGCGCCGTACTCGAAGGTCGGCTGGAACGCGTCGGACACACGCGAGCTCTCCTTCGCGGACGTACGGGTGCCGGTGGCGAACCTCCTCGGTGAAGAGGGCCGCGGCTATGCCCAGTTCCTGCGGATCCTGGACGAGGGCCGCGTCGCGATCTCCGCGCTCGCCACGGGTCTGGCGCAGGGCTGCGTCGACGAATCCGTGAAGTACGCCAAGGAGCGGCACGCCTTCGGCAAGCCCATCGGGGCGAACCAGGCGATCCAGTTCAAGATCGCCGACATGGAGATGCGGGCGCACATGGCCCGGGTCGGGTGGCGGGACGCGGCCTCGCGGCTCGTCGGCGGTGAGCCCTTCAAGAAGGAGGCGGCGATCGCGAAGCTCTACTCCTCCACGGTCGCCGTCGACAACGCGCGCGAGGCCACCCAGATCCACGGGGGGTACGGCTTCATGAACGAATACCCCGTGGCACGGATGTGGCGGGACTCCAAGATCCTGGAGATCGGCGAGGGCACCAGCGAGGTCCAGCGCATGCTGATCGCCAGGGAGCTGGGATTCGCGGGATAACCACCCCGCAGTGGGGAAGGCGCCCGCGAGGGCCACTGGACATCAGCTTAGGTTAGGTTAACCTAAGCGCTAGTTCCGGCCAGTGGCCCCGCCGCCGTCCTCACGAAAGCAGAGACCCACATATGTCCCACGCCCGCTTCCCTCAGCCCTCCCGCCGCGGCGTTCTCGCCGCCGGCGGCGCCCTCGGCCTCACGGCCCTGCTGGCAGCCTGCGGTGACGAGAAGAAGAGCGGCTCGGGCAAGGCGGACGCCGGTGACTCCGGCCCCTGGAGCTTCAAGGACGACCGCGGCACGACCGCCAAGAGCAAGGGCACCCCGCAGAACATCGTCGCCTTCACCGGCGTCGCCGCGGCGCTCTTCGACTACGGCGTCGAGGTCAAGGGCGTCTTCGGCCCGACGAAGACGAAGGACGGCAAGGCCGACGTCCAGGCCGGCGACATGGACGTCAGCAAGCTGACGGTCATCGGCAACGAGTGGGGTCAGTTCAACATCGAGAAGTACGCGGGCCTCGCCCCCGACCTCCTCGTCTCCACGATGTTCGACGACGCGGGCACCCTTTGGTACGTCCCGGAGGAGAGCAAGGACAAGATCCTCAAGCTCGCCCCGAGCGTCGGCGTCTCCGTCTACGACCGCCAGATGACCCAGCCCCTCCAGCGCCTCCTCTCGCTGGCCGAGTCGCTCGGCGCGGACGTGAAGGCCGAGAAGGTCGTCAAGGCGAAGAAGCGCTTCGAGGCCGCGGCGGAGCGGCTGCGCAAGGTCGCCAAGGCGAACAAGGACATCAAGGTGATGGTCGGCTCGGCCAGCCAGGACATCTTCTACGTCTCCGGCACGAACCTCTCCGCCGACCTGGAGTACTTCAAGTCCCTCGGCGTGAACTTCATCGAGCCGTCCGAGGCCGCCAAGAAGGAGAGCGGCGGCTGGTTCGAGAACCTGAGCTGGGAGAACGTCAACAAGCACGGCGCGGACGTCATCATGATGGACAACCGCACCTCCGCCCTGCAGCCCGACGCCCTGGACAAGTCCAAGCCGACCTGGGCGAAACTGCCCGCGGTCAAGGCCGGCCAGGTCATCCCCCGCGTCACCGAGCCCATTTACTCGTACGACAAGTGCGCCCCGATCCTCGAGGACCTCGCCGACGCGATCGAGAAGGCCAAGAAGGTCAGCTGACATCTGCCGCCCCCTGCGCCCGAGCACAGCCCTCTCCGCATTCCGGAGAGGGCTGTTCCGTTTGCCTGCCTCCCCGTGACTGGTGTGACCCCCTGGGTTTAACCCACAAGGAAGTTAGGTTAGGCTTACCTCACTTCCCCCAAGTCCCCTCACCCAGAGGAAGTTCATGCGCTCGCACCTGCTCAACGACACCACCGCGGAGCGTTACCGCAGTTCCGTGACCGAAGGAGTCGAGCGGGTGGCGGCCAGAATCGCCACCACCTCACGCCCCTTTACCGGCGTCTCCGTCGACGACCTCGCGCCCCGCATCGAGGCCGTCGACCTGGACGAGCCCCTGCACGACACCATCGCCGCCCTGGACGAGCTCGACGAGCTCTACCTGCGCGACGCCGTGTACTTCCACCACCCCCGCTACCTCGCGCACCTCAACTGCCCGGTCGTCATCCCGGCCGTGCTCGGCGAGGCGGTGCTGTCCGCCATCAACTCTTCCCTGGACACCTGGGATCAGTCCGCGGGCGGCACACTGATCGAGCGCCGCCTCATCGACTGGACCGCCGAACGCATCGGGCTCGGCCCGGCCGCCGACGGCGTCTTCACGAGCGGCGGCTCGCAGTCCAACCTCCAGGCCATGCTGCTCGCCCGCGAGGAGGCCGCCAAGGCAGGAAAGCCGGCCACCGAGCTGCGCATCTTCGCCTCCGAGGTCGGCCACTTCAGCATCCAGAAAGCCGCCACACTGCTCGGCCTGGGCGAGGACGCCGTGATCGTGATCCCCACCGATCACAACAAGCGCATGCAGACCGTGGCACTCGCCCGCGAGCTGGAGCGCTGCCGCGCGAGCGACCTCACCCCCATGGCGGTCGTCGCCACCGCCGGCACCACCGACTTCGGCTCCATCGACCCGCTCCCCGAGATCGCCGAACTCTGCGAGCAGTACGGCACCTGGATGCACGTCGACGCGGCGTACGGCTGCGGGCTGCTCGCCTCGGGCAGGAACCGTCACCTCATCGACGGCATCGAGCGCGCCGACTCCGTGACCGTGGACTACCACAAGTCCTTCTTCCAGCCGGTGAGTTCCTCCGCCGTCCTGGTGCGTGACCGGTCCACGCTGAGCCATGCGACGTACCACGCGGAGTACCTCAACCCGCGCCGCATGGTGCAGGAGCGCATCCCCAACCAGGTCGACAAGTCCCTGCAGACCACGCGCCGCTTCGACGCCCTGAAGCTGTGGATGACC
This sequence comes from Streptomyces sp. NPDC033180, assembly GCF_055577645.1. Lineage (NCBI taxonomy): Bacteria > Bacillati > Actinomycetota > Actinomycetes > Kitasatosporales > Streptomycetaceae > Streptomyces > Streptomyces sp. NPDC033180. The sequence goes on from NZ_JBVIPU010000001.1 coordinate 1,203,856, forward strand.
CTGCGCGTGATGGGCGCCGACGCCATCGGTGAGCTCTTCGACTCCGTCTGCGACCTGGCGGGCGAGGGCTGGGAGTTGCTCGCCGCCGACCCCCGCTACGACGTCGTCGTGGAGCCCCAGCTCTCCACGCTCGTCTTCCGCTACATCCCCGAGTCGATCTGCGACCCGTCCGCCATCGACCGCGCCAACCTGTACGCCCGCAAGGCCCTGTTCGCCTCCGGTGACGCCGTCGTCGCGGGCACCAAGGTCGGCGAGCGCCAGTACCTCAAGTTCACCCTGCTCAACCCCGAGACCACGGTCGCCGACATCACGGCCGTACTCGATCTGATCGCCGGCCACGCCGAGCAGTACCTGGGAGAGACCCTTGACCGCGCTTCCTGATGACCGAGAACCACTGGACTTCGTCGGTATCGGCCTCGGCCCCTTCAACCTCGGCCTCGCCTGCCTGACCGAACCCATCGACGAGCTGAACGGCCTCTTCCTGGAGTCCAAGCCGGACTTCGAGTGGCACTCGGGCATGTTCCTGGAGGGCGCTCACCTCCAGACCCCGTTCATGTCGGACCTCGTCACCCTCGCGGACCCGACGTCCCCCTACTCCTTCCTCAACTACCTGAAGGAAGCGGGGCGGTTGTACTCGTTCTACATCCGCGAGAACTTCTACCCGCTGCGCACCGAGTACAACGACTACTGCCGCTGGGCCGCCGCCAAGCTCTCCTCGGTCCGCTTCAGCACGACGGTGACGGAGGTGACGTACGCGGATGATCTCTACGTCGTCCACACCAGCACCGGCGACACCTTCCGCGCCCGCCACCTGGTCCTCGGAACCGGCACCCCGCCGCACATCCCCGAGTCGTGCGCGGACCTCGGCGGGGACTTCATCCACAACTCCCGCTATCTGCAGTCCAAGCAGGAGCTCCAGAAGAAGAAGTCGATCACGCTCGTCGGCAGCGGCCAGTCCGCCGCCGAGATCTACTACGACCTCCTGAGCGAGATCGACGTCCACGGCTACCAGCTCAACTGGGTCACGCGCTCCCCGCGTTTCTTCCCGCTGGAGTACACCAAGCTGACGCTGGAGATGACCTCTCCGGAGTACGTCGACTACTTCCACGCCCTGCCGGAGGCGACCCGCTACCGCCTCCAGGACCAGCAGAAGACGCTCTTCAAGGGCATCGACGGCGACCTGATCAACGAGATCTTCGACCTGCTCTACCAGAAGAACCTCGGCGGCCCGGTGCCGACGCGGCTGCTCACCAACTCCTCGCTGCAGAGCGCCCGTCACGACAACGGCACCTACACCCTCGGCCTCCACCAGTACGAGCAGGGCAAGGACTTCGAGCTGGAATCCGAGGGCCTGATCCTGGCCACCGGCTACCAGTACGTCACGCCCGACTTCCTGGAGCCCGTGCGCGGCAGGCTCTGCTGGGACGGCCGCGGCCGCTTCCAGGTCGCCCGCAACTACTCGATCGACACCACAGGGCGCGGCATCTTCCTGCAGAACGGCGCCGTGCACGCCCACTCGCTGACCAGCCCCGACCTGGGCATGGGCCCCTACCGCAACGCGTACATCATCGGTGAGCTGCTCGGCGCCGAGTACTACCCCGTCGAGAAGTCCATCGCGTACCAGGAGTTCGCCGTATGAGCACCACAGCAGCGCTGACCCTGCGCCCCCTCGACCCTCTGAAGGACGCCGAGCTCCTGCACGGCTGGGTCACCCACCCCAAGGCCTCGTTCTGGATGATGCAGGACGCGACGCTGCCGGACGTCGAGCGCGAGTACATGGCGATCGCCGCCCACGAGCACCACGACGCGTTCATCGGCCTGCACAAAGGCGTCCCCGCCTTCCTGATGGAGCGCTACGACCCCAGACACGTCGAGCTCGTCGGGCTCTACGAACCCGAGCCCGGCGACGTGGGCATGCACTTCCTCACCGCGCCGTCCGACGTCCGTGTCCCCGGCTTCACCCGTGACGTGATCACCAAGGTCATGGAGACGCTCTTCGCCGACCCGGCGGTCCGACGCGTAGTGGTCGAGCCCGACATCGGCAACGTGGCCGTGCACGCCCTCAACGAAGCCGTCGGCTTCCGGGCGTCCGAGGTCATCCAGAAGCCGGAGAAGAAAGCTCTCCTGAGCTTCTGCACCCGCGAACAGTTCGAAGAAGCAGTACGCGAAAGGGAAACGGCGATATGACCCTGTCCGACGCAACGGCGCACCTCTCCCCCGAGCGCTGGGAGCAGGCCAACCGCCTCCTCATCCGCAAAGCCATCGCCGAGTTCTCGCACGAGCGACTCTTCACACCCGAGCCCCTGGGCGACGACAAATACGTCATCCGCAGCGACGACGCCCTGACCCGCTACCGCTTCACCGCCAAGCGGCTGCGGCTCGACCACTGGCAGGTCGACGCCGACTCCATCTCGCGGCACCGCGACGGCACCGAACTCCCGCTCAACGCCCTCGACTTCTTCATCGAGCTGCGCACGGCCCTCGGCCTGAGCGACGAGATCCTGCCGGTCTACCTGGAGGAGATCTCCTCCACGCTCTCCGGCACCTGCTACAAACTCACCAAGCCCGCGATCCCGGCCGCCGAGCTCTCCCGCTCCGGCTTCCAGGAGATCGAGACCGGCATGACCGAGGGCCACCCCTGCTTCGTCGCCAACAACGGCCGGCTCGGCTTCGGCGTCCACGAGTACCTCTCGTACGCCCCCGAGACCGCGAGCCCCGTACGGCTCGTGTGGCTGGCCGCGAGCAAGAAGCGGGCCGCGTTCACCGCGGGCGCGGGCATCGACTACGAGTCGTTCCTGCGGGCCGAGCTCGGCCAGGAGACCCTGGACCGCTTCGACCGCAAACTCCGCGACCAGGGCCTGGACCCCGAGGACTACCTCCTGATCCCGGCCCACCCCTGGCAGTGGTGGAACAAGCTCTCCGTGACCTTCGCTGCGGAGGTCGCCCAGCGGCACCTGGTGTGCCTGGGCGAGGGCGACGACGAGTACCTCGCCCAGCAGTCGATCCGCACCTTCTTCAACCGGAGCGACCCGGCCAAGCACTACGTCAAAACGGCGCTCTCGGTCATCAACATGGGCTTCATGCGCGGCCTTTCGGCCGCGTACATGGAGGCGACCCCGGCGATCAACGACTGGCTCGCGAACCTCATCGACACCGACGAGACCCTCAAGTCGACCGGCCTGACGATCATCCGCGAGCGCGCGGCCGTCGGCTATCGCCACCTGGAGTACGAGGCCGCGACCGACCGCTACTCCCCGTACCGCAAAATGCTCGCGGCCCTGTGGCGCGAGAGCCCCGTCCCCTCCCTGGCCGAGGGGGAGCAACTGGCCACCATGGCCTCGCTGTTGCACACGGACCCGGAGGGCGCGTCCTTCGCGGGCGCTCTCATCGAGCGCTCCGGCCTCACCCCCGCCGAGTGGCTGCGCGGCTATCTGCACGCCTACCTGACGCCGCTCCTGCACAGCTTCTACATGTACGACCTCGTCTACATGCCGCACGGCGAGAACGTCATCCTGGTCCTGAAGGACGGCGTCGTACAGCGGGCGATCTTCAAGGACATCGCCGAGGAGATCGCGGTCATGGACCCGGACGCGGTGCTCCCGCCGGCGGTGGAGCGCCTGCGGGTCGAGGTCCCCGACGACCAGAAGCTCCTGTCCATCTTCACGGACGTCTTCGACTGCTTCCTGCGCTTCCTGTCCGCGAACCTCGTCACCGAGGGCCTGGTGGACGAGGAGACGTTCTGGGGCGCCGTCGCCGAGTGCGTGACGACGTACCAGGAGGCCACGCCCCAACTGGCCGACAAGTTCAAGCAGTACGACATGTTCGCCCCCGAGTTCGCCCGGTCCTGCCTGAACCGGCTCCAGCTGCGGGACAACGAACAGATGGTGGACCTCGCCGATCCCGCGGGGGCGCTGCAGCTGGTCGGGACGTTGAGGAACCCGATCGCGTAGGCACACCCTGACAAGCCGAGTGGGCTCCCGGGACGGTCCCCGGGAGCCCACTCTCATGTGCCCGCGCGATTACTTGCCGGGCCAGGGCACCTCGGGCGACTTGTAGTAGCCGATACCGAGCGCGTCCCAGCGCGGCCCCTGTTCGGCGAGCCGCTCCTTGTACGTGTCCCAGTCGTGCGTCGAGGCGGGCGACCAGCCGAGCTCTGCGATGCCGGGCAGCCGCGGGAACGCCATGTACTCGATGTGCGCGGAGGTCGAGAGCGTCTCCGACCACAGCTCCGCCTCGACACCCTTGATCGAGTCCGCGGGCGCACCCTTCAGATACGTCCCCGGATCCCAGTCGTAGCTGCGCTGCACCGAGACGTAGCCCGCCCAGGACAGGCCGAGCGGGGTGTCCTTGTCGTACTTCATGTCGAGGTAGGACCGGTCGGCGGGCGAGAGGACCAGCTTGGTGCCCTTCTTCGCCGCGTTCACGACCTGCTCGCGCTCGGCGGCGCTGGTGGCGTCATAGCCCCAGTACTGTGCGAGGGCGCCCTTGGCGGGCGTGGCACCGGTCAGCTGGTGCCAGCCGATCACGGTCTTGCCGTACTTGGCGACCACGGGCTGCACCTTGTTCATGAACTCCACATAGTCCTCGTGGCTGGTGGAGTGCGCCTCGTCGCCGCCGATGTGGATGTACTTGCCCGGTGTCAGGGCCGCGATCTCGCGGATGACGTCGTCCACGAAGTCGTACGTCACGTCCTTCTTGACGCACAGCGAGCTGAAGCCGACCTCGGTGCCGGTGTAGAGCGGGGGCGCGACACCGTCGCAGTTCAGCTCGGCGTACGAGGCGAGCGCGGCGTTCGTGTGACCCGGCATGTCGATCTCGGGGATCACTTCCAGCTGCCGCGATGCCGCGTACTGGACGATGTCCTTGTACTGGGCCTTCGTGTAGTAGCCGCCCTCGCCGCCGCCGACCTGCGTGGAGCCGCCGTACGTCGCGAGCCTGGGCCAGGAGTCGATGGCGATGCGCCAGCCCTGGTCGTCGCTCAGGTGCAGGTGCAGCTTGTTGACCTTGTAGAGCGACATCTGGTCGATGTAGCGCTTGACCTTGTCGACCGAGAAGAAGTGCCGCGACACGTCGAGCATCGCGCCGCGGTGCTCGTAACGGGGCGAGTCCTCGATGGTGCCGCCGGCGACCAGCCAGGGGCCCTTCTGTTTGGTCTCCCGCTCGGCGGCGGCGGGCAGTTGCTGCCGCAGCGTCTGGACTCCGTAGAAGAGTCCGGCGGACTTGCGGGCCGTGATGGTGAGGGCACCGCGCTTCGACTCCAGGCGGTAGCCCTCGCTGCCCAGGGACTTGTCCTTGGAGTTCAGCCGCAGCCGGATGCCGTCGCGCCCCTCGTCGTCGGTGACCTTGAGGGGGTAGCCGGTGGAGGGACGCAGGACCCCGGCGAGATAACCGCCGATCCTCTTCCCGTCCCGTGAGCCGTCGACCCGGATGCGGGTCTTGGAGTTGATCTCGTACGGGGAGCCGCCCGGGTCGGCGGACGCGGGAGCCGGGATGACCTGGCCGAGCGGGGTCGGCGTGGTGGCCGCGGCTTCCCCCTTCGCACCGCCGTCACCGCCGGGCGCGGCGGCCACGGAGGAGAATCCGGCCGCGGCGACGAGCAGCAACGAGCCGAACAGGCGGGTCGATCTGTGGTGCTGTCTCACGAGCGGGTCCCTTCGACGGGCCATCACTGTGGTGCATCGCAATCGAACGGTCACCATGGGTACCTTGCGCCCCGTGGCGGGTCAAGGGTGTAGACCACTTCCGCCGCCCTCCGATGGAAGAATCCTCCCATGGCGGAAATCATCCAGCGCGACGGGACCTGGACCTTCGACGGAGAGACGCTGCGCCTTGTGCCAGGACGCGACAAGAACGTGTCACTGCTGCGTAAGTCGCTCGGAGAACTGACCGTGCCGCTGGGCGCCTTGGCGGGCATCGCCTTCGAACAGGGCAAGAAGTCGGGGCGGCTGAGACTGCGACTGCGGGACGGCGCGGATCCGTTGCTGCAGGCGGCGGGCGGCAAACTCGGGGACACGGCGGATCCGTATCAGCTCGCCGTGGAGTCGGACCGCTACGGGGTCGCGGAGTACGTCGTCGACGAGGTGCGCAACGCGCTGCTCATCGAGCAGGTGCCCGCCGCTTCCTGCGACAGCTATCTCCTGCCGGGCCCCTCCGTGCCGCTGTCGGTGTCGGCGGGCGACGGCACGGCGAGCTTCGACGGGGAGCACATCCGCCTGGAGTGGAACTGGAAGACGGAGGAGGCGAAGTCGGCGGCCGGTACACGGTCGCTGGCTCTCGCCGATGTCGCGGCGGTGGAGTGGCAGCCCGCAGTGGGCCTGGAGAACGGCTACCTGCGCTTCACCGTCCGGCACGCCCCCACCAAGGCCCCGCCGAAGTACGACCCGAACTCGGTCGAGCTGTGGGGTTTCAAGAAGGACCCCCTGATGGCGCTGATCGCTGCCGCTGTGCAGGTGCGGTTGCCTCATCCGGCGGCTTTGGCGGAGCCCTCGGAGGCTCCGCCCGCCCTGGCTGCGGCTGCCGTGCCCGCGCCTGCGCCCGCGGAGGACAACCATGACGCGTTGCTGCGGCGCTTGCGCGAGCTGGGGGAGCTGCACCAGGCCGGGATACTCACGGAGGCGGAGTTCACCACGGCCAAACAAGCGGTCCTGAAGCGGCTGTGAGCCAAGAACCTTCCCTCCCACCCACCCGATCACCCCGCATCGGGGCTGCTTTTCGCCACGACCCTGCCCGATACCGGGCAGGATTGTTGCACCCAGAGGGCTCTTCCTCCAGGATCAACGAATGCACGACGACCTGGTGGATCACCTGACCCGCAGCACCCCGCTCCAGCGGGGTGAAGCCCTGCGGGTCATCCAGGACGTGCTCGCCTACTTCGACGAGACGACCGAAGCATTCGTCCGTCGCCGCCACCGCGAACTGCAAGGTCAGGGCCTGCTGAACGCGGCGATCTTCGAACAGATCTCGGCGGATCTCCAGTACCGCGCGGTCGCGCCGCCCGAGCTCACCCTCCGGCAGCTGCGCCGCATCATCTACGGCTAGGACACCCTCTATGTGTGGAATCGTCGGTTATATCGGCAAGCGTGACGTCGCCCCGCTGCTCCTCGAAGGCCTCCAGCGCCTGGAGTACCGCGGCTACGACTCCGCGGGCGTCGTCATCACCAGCCCCAAGGCCACCGGCCTGAAGATGGTCAAGGCGAAGGGCCGCGTCCGCGACCTCGAGGCGAAGGTGCCCGCCCGCTTCAAGGGCACCACCGGCATCGCCCACACCCGCTGGGCCACCCACGGCGCCCCGTCCGACGAGAACGCCCACCCGCACATGTCGGGCGACAACAAGGTCGCCGTCGTCCACAACGGCATCATCGACAACGCGTCCGAGCTGCGCGCCAAGCTCAGCGCCGACGGCGTGGAGTTCCTCTCCGAGACGGACACCGAGGTCCTCACCCACCTCATCGCCCGCGCCCAGGCCGACAAGCTGGAGGACAAGGTCCGCGAGGCCCTGCGGCACGTCGAGGGCACGTACGGCATCGCCGTCCTGCACGCCGACTTCAACGACCGCATCGTCGTCGCCCGCAACGGCTCCCCCGTGGTCCTCGGCATCGGCGAGAAGGAGATGTTCGTCGCCTCGGACGTCGCCGCGCTCGTCTCGCACACCCGCCAGGTCGTCACCCTCGACGACGGCGAGATGGCCACCATCAAGGCCGACGACTACCGCACGTACACGACCGAGGGCTCGCGCACGACCGCCTCGCCGACCACCGTGGAGTGGGAGGCCGAGTCGTACGACATGGGCGGCCACGACACGTACATGCACAAGGAGATCTTCGAGCAGCCCGACGCCGTGGACCGCGTCCTGCGCGGCCGCATCGACGACCGCTTCTCCACCGTGCACCTCGGCGGCCTGAACCTCGACGCGCACGACGCCCGCAAGGTGCGCCGCGTCAAGATCCTCGGCTGCGGCACCTCGTACCACGCGGGCATGATCGGCGCCCAGATGATCGAGGAGCTGGCCCGCATCCCCGCGGACGCGGAGCCGGCGTCCGAGTTCCGCTACCGCAACGCGGTCGTGGACCCCGACACCCTCTACATCGCGGTCTCCCAGTCCGGTGAGACGTACGACGTCCTTGCCGCCGTCCAGGAGCTGAAGCGCAAGGGCGCCCGCGTCCTCGGCGTGGTGAACGTCGTCGGCTCCGCGATCGCCCGTGAGGCCGACGCGGGCGTGTACGTCCACGCGGGCCCGGAGGTCTGCGTCGTCTCCACCAAGTGCTTCACCAACACCACGGTCGCCTTCGGCCTGCTCGCCCTGCACCTGGGCCGCATCCGTGACCTGTCGGTCTCCGACGGCAAGCGGATCATCGAGGGCCTGCGCAAGCTGCCCGGACAGATCTCGGAGATCCTCAAGCAGGAGGACGAGATCAAGAAGATCGCGAAGAGCTACGCGGAGGCCCGCTCGATGCTCTTCATCGGGCGTGTACGCGGCTACCCCGTCGCCCGCGAGGCCTCCCTGAAGCTCAAGGAGGTCTCGTACATCCACGCCGAGGCCTACCCCGCCTCCGAGCTCAAGCACGGCCCGCTCGCGCTCATCGAGCCCGCGCTCCCGACGGTCGCGATCGTCCCGGACGACGACCTCCTGGAGAAGAACCGCGCCGCCCTGGAGGAGATCAAGGCCCGCAGCGGCAAGATCCTCGCGGTCGCGCACCAGGAGCAGGAGAAGGCCGACCAGACGATCCTCGTCCCGAAGAACGAGAACGAGCTCGACCCGATCCTGATGGGCATCCCGCTGCAACTCCTCGCCTACCACACGGCGTTGGCCCTTGGCCGCGACATCGACAAGCCGCGCAACCTGGCGAAGTCGGTCACAGTCGAGTAGTTCCCGCTGGACGGCGGGTCGGGTAGTGCCCGCTACATGAACGACCCCTCGCGCGTGCCACCAAGCGTGCGAGGGGTCGTTCTTCAGGGGCCAGGGGCGCCCATTCCCCCGACCCGCGCCTGCCTCGGCCGGTGGCCGTCACGCCCCGGTCGGCAGGAGGTCGCGCCCCCTGTACGTACCCTTCACAAGGACACAACCCACCTGTACGCACGAGTAGATTTATCTACACACGAAGGAAGTTGACGCATCGCCACCCTCACCCCACCTGGGGCGAAGGGGTGTTACGGAATGACCACGACGGGGCGTTGCGCACGGCGCGCGAGCCGGCCCGCGACCGAGCCGAAGATGCGCCCCACGATTCCGTGCGTCGAGCCGACGACGATCGCGTCCGCCGAGTACTCCCGGCCGACCTCTTCGAGTTCGTGGCAGATGTCGCCGCCACGCTCGACCAGGATCCACGGCACCTCGGCGAGATAGTCCGCACAGGCCAGTTCGAGGCCGAGCACCTCCGTGCGGTGATCCGGCACGTCGACGAAGACCGGGGGCTCGCAGCCCGCCCACACCGTGGTGGGGAGCCGGTTGGCGACATGCACGATGATCAGGCCGGAGCCGGAGCGATGAGCCATCCCGATCGCGTACGAGAGAGCGCGTTCACTCGAGGTCGAGCCGTCGAAACCGACGACGACCCCGTGCCGGAAGGCCGGATCGCAGGAATGACGTGGTTCTTCCGCCGCCTGGGGGGTCGCTGTGGGATCGGCGACCTGCCGCTTGCGGTCCGCTGGTTCGGAGAATTCGTGACCGGCCATGGGTGTCTCGGCGAAGGAGTCCTCTGTGGGAGGGTCGACTTTGTTCGGGTCGTACGGCGCAGTATGGAACAGAACGGACAGGATCGGGCAGGTGCATCGGGCAGGGACGAGGAGGAGCGGCGACCACCGGAGCTGTGTCCGGGAATCATCTTCCCAACCCCATACCCCCAAGGGTACGGCGACACTCCTCTCCTGCCCAGAGCTTGCTTCCGGCCCTGCGGGAGCCTCACGGCGCTCACCGGAGCATGCATGAGCCGCGCCCGTATGGCAATGGTTGCTGCCTCGTACAGGCGGTTTGGGCACCCACCCGCGTGGGCCGGCATCGGCCACAAGGTTCACGCCAGTGACCGGCCGCGCGACCACGCGTTGAACGTGGATACGCCACCGCCACAGGGAGCCCGCCGTGCCTGGACCGCAGTCCGTGTCCTCACAAGTCACGACGACCTCACACGTCACGACGCAGGGCCACCGACGCCCTTCGGAAGGGGCGCGCGAGCGCTCGCGCGGCGGGGTCCCGTCGCCGCGGGCCGAGGAGACGCCGCGCGCACCCGGACAGGACTCCGCGAGCGACGTCGTCCGCTGGGCCGCGTTCAGCTGCGTCCTGGTTCCCGTCGTCCTCGTGGGGTACGGGACCTCGCTGGCGGGAGCCGCGGGTTCGGCCCTCGGCCTCGTGGCCGTGACAGGGGTCTGCCGGCTGCTGCTGCGGCAGTCCGAGCGGGGGGCGGCGCGGCTGGTCGAGGAGCAGAGCCACGAGCGCCGGGGGCGGCACGGCCGGACGGGCGCGGGGGCGCACAGGGGCGGTCGGCATGCTGGTGGGTCCACGCCGGGGGACTGACCGATTCGCGCGCACTCACCCGTATCTTTTCAGCCAACTTCCTATGGCCATGCATTCCTTGGCCGAAGGGGTACTCAACCCCGGTCCCACCAGGGCTGAAAGGCATGCGGAAGGCGCCTGAACCCTACGGGGACCGGCCACGGAGCCGAGGCGCACTTCCCAGCAACGCCCGTGAGTGCAACGCTTCGTGATCGACTGCTTCACGCCAAGTTGCCATGTCGACATAGTGCCGGGTCCTTAACTGGTCACCCCGGCAGCACGGGACACAGTAGATTCGATCATGACTGTATTACGGCGGGGGACTGGTGGAGGACCGAGGGGAAACGTGCAGGAGCGACAGGTCCGACGGGAACGCCAAGAGCGCCGAGAACGCAGAGAAACCAGAGCACGCCAAGAACGCCAAGAACAGGGAGCCGCGACGACCGAGGGGGGCTTAGCACCATGAGCCACGACTCCACTGCCGTGCAAGAAGCCGCGTCGCGGAAGCTTTCCGGACGCCGCCGCAGGGAGATTGTCGCGGTGCTGCTGTTCAGCGGTGGCCCCATCTTCGAGAGTTCCATACCGCTCTCCGTCTTCGGGATCGACCGGCAGGACGCCGGGGTCCCCCGCTACCGGCTGCTGGTCTGCGCCGGTGAAGAGGGGCCGCTGCGTACGACCGGGGGGCTCGAACTCACCGCGCCACATGGCCTGGAGGCGATAGGGCGCGCGGGCACCGTCGTGGTGCCGGCCTGGCGGTCGATCACATCGCCGCCACCGCCGGAGGCCCTCGACGCGCTGCGCCGCGCGCACGAGGAGGGCGCCCGCATCGTGGGGCTGTGCACCGGTGCGTTCGTACTCGCCGCGGCCGGTCTGCTCGACGGCCGTCCGGCGACGACACACTGGATGTACGCACCGACGCTGGCCAAGCGGTATCCGTCCGTCCATGTGGACCCGCGGGAGCTCTTCGTCGATGACGGGGACGTACTGACCAGCGCGGGGACCGCGGCCGGAATTGATCTGTGCCTGCACATCGTGCGCACGGACCACGGCAACGAAGCTGCGGGCGCGCTCGCCCGCAGGCTCGTCGTGCCTCCGCGCCGGGCCGGCGGCCAGGAGCGCTATCTCGACAGGTCTTTACCTGAGGAGATCGGCGCCGACCCGCTCGCCGAGGTCGTCGCCTGGGCCCTGGAGCATCTCCACGAGCAGTTCGACGTGGAGACGCTGGCCGCGCGCGCGTACATGAGCAGGCGCACCTTCGACCGCAGATTCCGCTCGCTCACCGGGAGCGCTCCCCTGCAGTGGTTGATCACTCAGCGCGTACTGCAGGCACAGCGGCTGCTCGAGACCTCCGACTACTCCGTCGACGAGGTCGCGGGCCGCTGCGGCTTCCGCTCGCCCGTGGCCCTGCGCGGCCACTTCCGCCGTCAGCTGGGCTCGTCGCCCGCCGCCTACCGGGCCGCTTACCGCGCCCGCAGGCCGCAGGGGGGTGAGCGGGCGTTGCTGGAATCCGCGCCGCCCGTGCCCACCGCGGCGACGGTGCACGCGGAGGGCGGACCCGTCCCCTCGCAGACACGGCGTACGGCGGCCGCGAGCGCCATCGGCCCCTCGGCTTCGCTGTCCGCGGACCCGGGGAAGCCGAGCTCGGATGTGTACGCGCCAGGACGTCCGCCACTGCCCGGCCAGAGGAGCGCGCCGTAGGGTAAGACGCATGAACGATCGCATGGTGTGGATCGACTGCGAGATGACCGGGCTCTCGCTGACGGATGACGCACTTATCGAGGTGGCCGCACTGGTCACCGACTCGGAACTGAACGTGCTCGGCGAAGGTGTGGACATCGTGATCCGCCCGCCGGACGCGGCGCTGGAGACCATGCCCGAGGTGGTGCGCAAAATGCACACCGCCTCGGGGCTCCTCGACGAACTGGCATCGGGCACGACGCTGGCCGACGCCGAGGAGCAGGTCCTGGCTTACGTACGTGAGCACGTCAAGGAGCCCCGCAAGGCTCCGCTCTGCGGGAACTCGGTCGGTACCGACCGGGGCTTCCTGCTGCGCGACATGCGGACGCTGGAGGAGTTTCTCCACTACCGCATCGTCGACGTCTCCTCGATCAAGGAACTGGCCCGGCGGTGGTACCCCCGGGCCTACTTCAACAGCCCGGACAAGAAGGGCAACCACCGGGCACTCGCGGACATCCGCGAGTCCATCGCCGAGCTGCGCTACTACCGCGAGGCGGTCTTCGTGCCGCAGCCCGGACCGGACTCGGACACCGCGAAAACGATCGCGGCCAAGTACGTGCTGCCTGCGGAGTAGCCTCCGCGGAACCCTCCTGTACGGGGTCCGGAAAACGCGTGCGCGAGCACCCCTTCGGACCCTGTACACTTTTTCTCGGCCGGTCGGAAGAACACAGAACGACCGGACATGGTGGGTGTAGCTCAGTTGGTAGAGCACCTGGTTGTGGTCCAGGTGGCCGCGGGTTCAAGTCCCGTCACTCACCCTGGTTGATCAAGGCCCGGTCTGCGAGAGCAGGCCGGGTCTTCTTCGTGCCCGGACGTGGTTCAGATGGTCAGGGGCACGGGGTGCACCTCGTCGGCGCGGTGGCCGGCGCGCTCGTGGATGCGTTGGACCGCGTCGGCCGAGGGCGCATCGGAGAGGCAGTAGACCGTGCCGGACTCCGGGTCCGCCCAGGCCTTCTTGAAGTGCACGCCTTCGTCCTTCTCGATGGCGAGGTCCGCCTGGTGAGCCTGCTTCAGCTGGTCGGCCGTGATGTCCTTCATCCCGTGGTGGACGTCCATGAACTGGGACATGGCGTCGCACCCCCTTCCGGCATGTGTGTTCGGGCGTTCAGAGCTGCCAAGGCCGCTTGTCAGCCCCACTGTCTCCATCCTGCGCCTGTACGACCCCGGATGCGATGTCGGCGACCGATACCCACCAAAATGGGGGCAGAGGCAGCATCGGCAACACCGTACGCACGAGTGGAGAACGTTCTTTGAGCAGCACGTGGCTCATCTACAGCGGAGCCCTGATGGTGCTCCTGTCCATAGGCGTCATGGCCTTCGCGGGCCGGCCCGTCACGCCTCCGTGGCGGGACACGGCGTCCATCGCCTCCGGTGTCGCCGTCGGTGCCGTCGTGTGCTGTCTCGGTCTGGTGCTCGGTGCGCCGCCGCGGATCGCGGTGGCCGGGGCCTGCTTCTGGCTGGGGGCGACCATCACCGGTGTACACGCCCTGCGCGGTCGCGTCGGATCGTGGGAGCGGGACTGACGGTTCGGCGGGCGCGTTCTCACACGGGGCGCGAAAGGCGGGCTCATGTCTGCCCCGCGCGCACCCTTCCCGCCCGCGCGGGGCCGGTGCACAGTGCGTGTGGCGCTTCGTGTGGCCCGTGTCGGCACGGGACCCCGGGGCGCAAGGGCCGTCGGTTGCCTCCCGCGTCGGCGGCCCGCCCCTCGATCCGCCTGCCGCTCAGGACGAGGCCCGCTCCACCAGTTCCGTCGGCAGAACCAGTTGGCGGTGCTCCAGGCGGCGGGCGGACGCCGGGCGGTCGTCCGCGATCTCGGCGAGCAGGAGATCGATCATCGCCCGGCCCATCTCCTCGATGGGCTGGCGCACGCTAGTCAGCGGCGGGTCCATGTGGCGGGCGATCGCCGAGTCGTCGAAGCCGACGAGCGCCACGTCGTCGGGTATCCGGCGCCCGGCCTCGCGCAGGACCTGGCGGGCTCCTGCCGCCATCACGTCGGAGCCCGCGAACACCGCGTCCACCTCGGGGCAGGCCGCGAGCAGCTCCGTCATCGCCCGCCGGCCGCCCTGCTCCGTGAAGTCGCCCGGCGCGATCAGCCGGTCGTCCACCGGGCGGCCCGCGTCCGACAGCGCGGCGCGGTAGCCGTCCAGGCGGCGCTGGGCGCCGTAGACGTCCAGGCGGCCGGTGATGGTGGCTATACGCGTGCGGCCGCGCGCCAGGAGGTGCTCCACCGCCGAGTGCGCGCCGGCGAAGTTGTCGGAGTCGACCGAGGGCAGCGCCTCGTCGGCCGAGCGGCGGCCGCTGATCACCGCCGGGATCTCCAACTGGGCCAGGAGGTCCGGCAGCGGGTCGTCGGCGTGGACGGAGACCAGGAGGACGCCGTCCACGCGGTGGGCCGCGAGGTACTGGGCGAGGCGCTGCCGCCTGCGGTCGTTCCCGGCGAAGATCAGCAGGAGCTGCATCTCCGTCTCGCTGAGCTCCGCCCCGACCCCGCGCAGGACGTCGGAGAAGTACGGCTCGGCGAAGAAGCGGGTCTCGGGCTCGGGCACGACCAGGGCGATGGCGTCGGTGCGGTTGGCGGCGAGGGCGCGGGCCGCGGTGTTCGGCACGTAACCGAGCTCCGCGACGGCGGCCTCGACGGCCGTCCTGGTCGCCTGGCTCACCCGCGGCGAGCCGTTGATCACCCGGGAGACCGTCCCGCGGCCCACTCCCGCCCTCGCGGCGACCTCCTCCAGTGTCGGTCGCCCGCCACTGCGGCCGCGTGGTCCGTGCGCTGGCATTGTCCGCCTCCCGTCGCGATCCCCCGGGCGAGGAATGTAGAGGAATGTAACAGCCCGATCTTCAACGGTCCGATGGGCCGAACGCGGGAGCGCGCACGTGACGGCACGAGCGCCCTCGTAACAGCCCGATAACTGAAGACTTATGTCTCTGTCCGGTCCCTTGACACCCCCGCCCCCAGCCACGACTCTTCAACTCATCACGTGTGGGAGCGCTCCCACACTACCTGACACGTACACATCCCGCACGTTCCCCGCCCGAGCCGAAGAGTCAAGCAACGGGGCAAGAAGTGCAGTTGGCCGGGGGGTCGGCACGTCAGGCAACAGGAGGACGCAATGCGCACGAGTTCCCGCCGACCCGGTCGGCTGGTGGCCTTCGCGGCCGTGACCGCACTGGCCGGCAGCCTGCTGGCCGGTTGTTCCAGCGACGACGACACCAGCTCCGAGGGCGGTGACGGCAAGGTCACGCTCAATGTGGGCACGTTCGGTGTGCTGGGCCTGAAGCAGGCCGGTCTCTACGACGAGTACGAGAAGTCGCACCCGAACATCAAGATCAAAGAGAACGTCATCGAGCGGAACGACGCCTACTACCCGAAGCTCCTCACCCAGCTCCAGTCCGGCGCGGGTGTCAACGACGTCGCCGCCATCGAAGTCAGCAACATCACCGAGGTCGTGCAGACCCAGGGCGCCAAGTTCGAGGACCTGGGCAAGGCCGAGGGCGTGGACAAGTCCACGTATCTCGACTGGAAGTGGAAGCAGGCCACGACCGAGGACGGCAAGACGGTCGGCCTCGGCGTCGACATCGGCCCCACCGCGCTGTGTTATCGCAAGGACCTCTTCAAGAAGGCCGGACTGCCCACCGACCGCGAGGAGCTCGCCAAGGAGTGGGCCGGCGACTGGGACAAGTACGTCGCGCTCGGCGAGAAGTACATGGACAAGGCCCCCGACGACACCAAGTTCGTCGACTCCGCCTCCAGCGTCTACAACGCCGTCTTCGCCGGCGCGAAGGAGCGGTACTACGACAAGGGCGGCAAGGAGATCTACGAGGACAGCCAGGGCCGCAAGGACGCCTGGGACGCGGCGATGAAGGTCGCGAAGGGCGACATGTCCTCCAAGCTCAAGCAGTTCGACCCGACGTGGGACCAGGGCTTCGCCAACGCCAAGTTCGCCACCGTGGCCTGCCCGGCCTGGATGGCCGGTTACATCCAGGAGAAGGGCGGCGCCGAGGGCAAGGGCCAGTGGGACATGGCCAAGGCGCCCACCGACGGCAACTGGGGCGGCACGTTCCTCGGCGTGCCGAGCGCGGGCAAGCACAAGAAGGAGGCGACCGAGCTCGCCGTCTGGCTGACCCAGCCCGAGCAGCTCGCGAAGGTCTTCGCCAAGCAGGCCAGCTTCCCCTCCACCCCGTCGGCGTACGACACGCTGAAGCCCTCGCCCGCGACCAAGGCGTACTTCAACGACGCGCCCATCACGGAGATCTTCGCCGACATCGCGAAGAACACCCCCTCGGCCGTCTACGGCCTCAAGGACGCCCAGATCGGCCAGTCCATCACGGACATCGGTGTGCTCCAGGTGGAGCAACAGGGCAAGTCTCCGGCGCAGGGCTGGGAAGCCGCGCAGAAGGAGATCAAGGATGTTCTGGGACAGTGACGCGCATGTCCGAGACCGCTGAGTACGCCGAGACCGCGTCCCCCGGTGAGGGGGACGCGGCCCCGGCCGCGTCCGGGAGGCGCGAAGCCTCCCCCACGTCCTCGTGGCGCAGCCGCCTGTACCGCTGGGACATAAAGGCGTCGCCGTACGTCTTCGTCGCCCCCTTCTTCCTCTTCTTCGGTGCCTTCGGTCTTTTCCCGCTGCTGTACACGGGCTGGGCGTCGCTGCACCGCCTGTCGCTGACCAACCTCGACGGCAGCACCTGGATCGGCCTGGAGAACTACACCAACCTGCTGCAGAGCGACTACTTCTGGAACGCGCTCGGCAACACCTTCACCATCGGCGTCATCTCCACCGTCCCCCAGCTCGCCGTCGCGCTCGGCATCGCGCATCTGCTCAACTACAAGCTGCGCGGCTCCACTCTGTGGCGCGTGGCGATGCTCGCTCCGTACGCCACGTCGGTGGCCAGTGCCTCGCTGGTCTTCACGCTGCTTTTCGCGTGGGACGGCGGAATGGTGAACTGGATCATCGGGTCCGTGGGCGTCGACCCCGTCAACTGGCGCGAGTCGTCGTGGGGTTCGCAGTTCGCGGTGTCCTCGATCGTCATCTGGCGGTGGACCGGCTACAACGCGCTGATCTATCTGGCGGCGATGCAGGCCGTGCCCCACGACCTGTACGAGTCGGCAGCGCTCGATGGCGCCTCGCGCTGGCAGCAGTTCCGGCACGTGACCATCCCGATGCTGCGGCCGACGATCCTGTTCACGGTGGTCGTCTCGACCATCGGGGCGACCCAGCTCTTCGGTGAGCCGCTGCTGTTCGGCGGCACGGCCGGGTCCAAGGGCGGCGCCGACCACCAGTTCCAGACGCTCGGTCTCTATCTGTACGACCAGGGCTGGATCAACGGCCATCTGGGCCGGGCCTCGGCCGTCGCCTGGCTGATGCTCGTGATCCTGCTGCTCATCGCCGCGGTCAATCTGCTGATCGCCCGACGTCTGAGGAAGGCCCAATGAAGTCCGGCACCATGGCCCCCGAGGCCCGGCGTCCCGCTCCCGAGGCCGGTCCTCCCGCGCCCAGGGCCGGGCGTCCTCTGGGCCTGAAGGCCGGGCGCACGATGCACGCCGGACCCGTGACCTACCTGGTCCTCGCGCTGTTCACTGCCGTCTCGCTGGCCCCGTTGATCTGGACGGCGATCGCGGCGTCCCGTACGAGCGGGCGGCTCGCCCAGACACCGCCGCCCCTGTGGTTCGGCGGGAACCTCTTCAAGAACCTGGAGCGTGCCTGGACCGAGGCGAGCCTCGGCGACGCGATGCTGAACACCACGATCGTGGCGGGCACCATCACCATCGGCACCGTCCTGTTCTCCACGATCGCCGGATTCGCCTTCGCCAAGCTGAAGTTCAGGTTCAGCGGTCTGCTGCTCCTGCTGACCATCGGCACGATGATGGTGCCGCCGCAGCTGAGTGTCGTACCGCTCTATCTGTGGGTCGCCGACCTGCAGTGGACCAACCAGCTCCAGGCGGTGATCCTGCCGACGTTCGTGAGCGCCTTCGGGGTGTTCTTCATGCGGCAGTACCTGCTGCAGGCGCTGCCGAGCGAGCTCATCGAGGCGGCGCGGATGGACGGCGCGAGCAGTCTGCGGATCATCTGGCACGTGGTGTTCCCCGCCGCGCGGCCCGCGATGGCGGTACTCGGCCTGCTGACGTTCGTGATGGCCTGGAACGACTTCCTGTGGCCGATCATCGCGCTGAACCAGTCCAACCCCACCGTGCAGGTGGCGCTCAACTCCCTCGGTACGGGCTACATCCCGGACCGGGCGGTGATCATGGCGGGCGCCCTGCTCGGCACGCTGCCGCTGCTCCTGGCGTTCATCCTCTTCGGCAAGCAGATCGTGAGCGGCATCATGCAGGGCGCCGTCAAGGGCTGAGGCACTCCCCCGCCCGCCGCACTCCCGGGTGCCAGGGCCGGACCGCCACCTCGGCCCCGGCACCCCGCTTCTCTCCTCCCCTGTCCTCTTCCCCACTCCCATGGGAGCGCTTCCATGCCTGAACCCCTCTCCTTTCCGGCCGATTTCCTCTGGGGTGCCGCCACGTCCGCCTACCAGATCGAGGGCGCCGTACGTGAAGACGGTCGCACCCCCTCCATCTGGGACACCTTCAGCCACACGCCGGGCCGGACGGCCGGCGGTGACACGGGCGACGTGGCCGTCGAGCACTACCACCGCTACCGCGACGACGTGGCGCTCATGGCGGACCTGGGCCTGAACGCCTACCGGTTCTCCGTCTCCTGGTCGCGGGTGCAGCCCACCGGGCGCGGCCCCGCCGTCCAGCGCGGTCTCGACTTCTACCGGCGGCTCGTCGACGAGCTCCTCGGCAAGGGCATCAAGCCCGCCCTGACCCTCTACCACTGGGATCTGCCGCAGGAGTTGGAGGACGCGGGCGGCTGGCCGGCGCGGGAGACCGCCCAGCGATTCGCCGAGTACGCGGGTTTCGTCGCCGAGGCGCTCGGTGACCGCGTCGAGTCGTGGATCACGCTCAACGAGCCGTGGTGCAGCGCCTTCCTCGGCTACGGCTCCGGTGTGCACGCCCCCGGCCGCACCGACCCGGCGGCCGCGCTGCAGGCCGCGCACCACCTCAACCTCGCGCACGGCCTCGGCACCCAGGCGCTGCGCGCCGCCTTGCCGGCCCGCGCACGGGTGGCGGTGAGCCTCAACTCCTCGGTGGTCAGGGCGGTTTCCGACAGCCCCGAGGACCAGGACGCCCGCCGCCGCATCGACAACCTCGCCAACGGCGTCTTCCACGGCCCGATGCTGCACGGCGCCTACCCCGCGGACCTGCTCACCGACACGGCCCGGATCACCGACTGGTCCTTCGTGCACGACGGCGACCCGGCCGCCGCACATCAGCCGCTGGACGCGCTCGGCCTGAACTACTACACGCCCGCGCTGGTCTCGGCCGCGCGGAACGACCCCGCGAACGCACGCAACGACGGGCACGGCGCCAGCGACCACTCCCCGTGGCCCGGCTCCGACGACGTGGCCTTCCACCAGACGCCGGGCGACCGCACCGAGATGGGCTGGACCATCGACCCGACGGGCCTGCACGAGCTGATCATGCGCTACACCCGTGAGGCGCCGGGCCTGCCGCTGTACGTCACCGAGAACGGCGCGGCCTACGACGACAAGCCCGACCCGGAAGGCCGCGTCCACGACCCGGAGCGCATCGCCTACCTGCACGGCCACTTGGCGGCCGTCCGCCGGGCCATCACGGACGGCGCCGATGTCCGCGGCTACTACCTCTGGTCCCTGATGGACAACTTCGAATGGTCCTACGGCTACAGCAAGCGCTTCGGCGCGGTGTACGTCGACTACGACACGCAGGCCCGCACCCCCAAGTCCAGCGCCCACTGGTACGCGGGCGTCGCGGCCGGCGGTGAGCTGCCGCGCGAGTCAAGCAAGGCCTGAGCATGAGTGGCGCCCCGACCGGGTGGGGGGATGCCGGTCGAGGCGCCGTTGGGGGGGGTGGCAGTTACTGGGACTTGTTCCTGCGGGCCTACTTGTAGGCGGCGAACGCCTTCGTGAAGGCGAGCGGCTCCTGCTCGATCGACGAACAGGTGGGCTGTGCACCGTTGTTGGCGCCGCCCTCGCAGGCCTTGTCGCGCGTCGAGGACCACATGGCCAGCCAGCCGAGCCCCTTCTCCTCGGCGAACTTCACCAGCTCGGTGGCGTCGTCGACCTTGAAGACCTCGGTGGTGACGTCGTTGACGCCGATCATCGGGGTGACCGCGACGGCCTTCCAGGCGGCCTCGTCGGACAGGTCGAGGGCTCCCTTGATCTGCTTCTGCGTGGCGGTCGCCGCGTCGATGGCGTACTTGCCCATGTCGCCGCTGTAGGACGGGCCGTAGTCCATCGCCATGATGTTGACGGCCGAGACCTTCACGCCGTTCTTCTTGGCGTCGGCGACGAGGTCGACGCCAGGCTGGGTCAGACCCTCGGGCATGACGGGCAGCGTGAACGAGACGTCCAGGCCCTCGTGGTCCTTCTGCAGCTGCGCGATGGCCTGCGCGCGGCGGGTGTTGGCGGCGGTGTCGGGCAGCGCGGCGCCCTCGATGTCGAAGTCGACCTTCGTCAGCTTGTACTTGTCGACGACCTTGCCGTACGCCTTCGCGAGCTCGTCGGCGCTGTTGCACTTGAGGCCGAGCTCGGAGCCCGCCGCGCCGCCGAAGGACACGCGTACGTCGCCGCCCTTGGCCCGCAGGGCATCGATCTGCGAGGCGACCTTGTCGTCGTCGAGCCCGGTGGTGCCGCCCCAGAGGGGCTCGCAGCTGCCGCCGGAGGTGATGAAGGCGAGGGTGAACTCCTTCACGCCGGTCTTGGTGGCGGTGTCGACGAGGTCGTACGCGGGGGCGAGCGAAGTGTCCACGAACGGGGCGAACTTGGCCCCGGCGGCTGCCTTGGCGGGAGCCTTCTCCGCGGGGGCCTTGGTCGCGAGGGCCGTCCCGGAGAAGAGGAAAGCGCCGCCGCCGACGAGGCCGGCGGCCACGAGCCCGCCTATGACCTTGGACTTGGTGCTCACCGTGCGCCGATGCGTGCTGCTCATCGCGTGCCTACCTTAGCTGTGCGGGGGTGGGGGTGCGTGCAGCAACTTAGCCCCGCGGCGGCGCGACATAGCGGGCAATCGGGTCTCTGCACTGGATCTTAGGGTGGGCTTAAGGGAGCGATCGGGGGTGGTTATGTTTCGCTCCCGGGTGCGAGTCGTGGAGTGCTTTCCGCGCTCCGCGCGGGGTTTCCCCAGCCACCCGCCTCTTACCCCGTAGTGGCTCGCCTCCGGCGGCGTACCGAGCCTCGGTGCCCCCTGGCCCCCGGCACCGGACGCCTGCCGTCCAGCTGGATCCAGATGCGGACCTCGGTCCCGCCGAGCACGGACCGCCCGACGCGGACATCGCCACCGGTGGACTCCGCGAGCTGCCGCACGATGTCCAGGCCGAGCCCCGTCGAGCCATCGGCCCCCGACCCCGCGCCCCGCGCCAACGCGGCCTCGGGATCGGCGATCCCCGCCCCCGCGTCCGAGACGAGGACGATCACCGCGTCCTCGCCGCTGTGCACGTCCACCGCGAACGCGGCCCCCTCCCGCGTGTGCCGGAAGACGTTGCCGAGCAACGCGTCCAGGGAGGCGACCAGTTCGGGACGTGCCACCGGGATCCACACCGGCCGCTCCACCCCCGCGACCCGCACCTCGCGCCCCTCGTCCTCCGCGAGCGCCGACCAGAAGGCCATGCGGTCCTGGATCACCTCGGAGGCGTCACAGCCCACGCCGGGGCCGACCGCGGCCGTCTGCGGCTTGGCGTCGCGGGCGGTGCGGATGATCGTGTCGACCTCGCGCTCCAGCTTCTCCACCGCGATACGGGTCTGCTCGGCTGCCGGGCCGTCACCCAGCGAGGCCGCGTTGAGCCGAAGGACCGTCAGCGGGGTGCGCAGGCGGTGCGACAGGTCCGCCGCCAACTCCCGCTCGTTCGCCAGGAGTTGCACCACCTGGTCGGCCATTGAATTGAACGCCACCGCGGCCAGGCGCAGTTCCGTGGGGCCCTCCTCCTGGACCCTCGAACCCAGCTTTCCCTCCCCGAGCGACTGCGCCGCGCCCACGAGCCGCTTGGCGGGCTGCACCATGCGTACGCCAAGACGGTCCGCCACCGCCACGGACCCGATGATCAGCGCGACGCCGACGCCCGCGAGCACCAGCCACGCCGTGGTCACGCCGTTGCTGACCGCACCCTCGGGCACGAAGATCTCGACCACGGCGATCTGCCCGGAGCTCAGCGCCGTCGGCTGGAGCAGCGCGAAGCCTCCCTCGACGGTCGCCGTCCGGGCCCGGCCCTCCTTGCGCGTGGTCTCCACCGCGTGCGCGTCCGCCCGCCGGTCGCCGATCTCCAGGGCGGGCGCCTTGTCGATGGGCGGCACGTAGACGGCCATGCGGCCCTCACCGCCCGCCTCGGAGGTGGCGACGGCCCGGGTCAGCTGATCGCGGTCGGTGGTGATGGAGAGCGTGGGACCCATGCCGGCCGCGTGCCGCTCGGCGTTCGAGAAGGCACGGTCGCGCGCCATCTCCTGGATGACCAGGCCGAGCGGCACCGCGAAGGCGACCACGACCATCGTCGTGACGGCCAGGCACACCTTGACGAGTGCCCACCTCACAGCGGTGGCTCCAGCTTGACGCCGACACCCCGCAGCGTGTGCAGATAGCGCGGCCGGGCAGCCGTTTCGCCCAACTTCCGCCGCAGCCACGACAGATGTACGTCGATGGTCTGGTCGTCCCCGTAACTCTGCTGCCACACCTCGGCGAGCAACTCCTTACGGGGTACGACGACACCGGGCCGCCCGGCGAGAAAGGCAAGCAGGTCGAACTCGCGCCGGGTCAGATCGAGCGTCGCCCCGTCCAGATCCGCCTGGCGGCGCAGCGGGTCGATGGTGAGCCCGCCGACCCGTATCTCCCTGCTCGGCGGGGCCTCGCCCGCCGTGACGCGCGAGCGGCGCAGGACGGCGGCCATCCGGGCCGAGAGGTGCTCGACGGAGAACGGCTTGGTCAGGTAGTCGTCGGCGCCGTCGTTCAGGAGCCTGACGATCTCCGTCTCGTCGTCACGCGCGGTGGCGATGATCACGGGGACGTCGGTGATCCCGCGCAGCATCTTCAGCGCCTCGGAACCATCCAGATCGGGCAGACCGAGGTCCAGAATCACCACGTCGAACTGGAAATGAGCCACCTCGCGCAACGCCTCAAGGGCGGTGCCGACGCTGCGCACGGTGTGCGATGCCTCGGTCAGATGCCGGATGAGAGCGGAGCGTACGAACTGGTCATCCTCGACGACGAGCACACTTGCCATGGGCGGCACCGTACGCCATATGAGTGACCCCGGTCCTCCTGGGACGCAGACGGGGCCAGTGGTGCAGTATGGCTCGCGATGCGCAGAGGACTCATACACGCAATGGCTTGGTCGCTCGCCACGGGCGCGGCGGTCACGCTCTCCTGGTGGGGTGTCCACACGGTCATGGCGGGCACCGCCTACGACCCGCCGCGTGCCGTTCCGCTCGCGGCCGACGGCCGCCGCGCCGAGCCGCTCTCCTCGTCCACGCACCGCCCGGACCCGACGCCGACCCCTTCACCCTCGAAGTCGAAGAAGCCCTCGAAGTCGTCGAAGCCCCCCGAGAGCAAGCCGTCGAAGACGAGGAGCAGCAAGCCGAGCAGCCCCTCCGCTCCCGCCTCCGCACCCGGCAACGTGAAGAGCTACTCCTCCGAGGGCGGCCGGGTCGTCTTCGACCTCGGCAAGGACTCCGCGAAGCTGGTGTCGGCGACCCCGGCGGCGGGCTGGTCGGTGCAGGTGTGGAAGCAGGACACCTGGATCAGGGTGGAATTCACGGCGGGCGCCGACAAGGTCTCGGTGTTCTGCACGTGGCACGACCACGCCCCGGTGGTGGAGATCAACGAGTACTGACCGGCGGGTTCAACAGAAGGACCTCCGCCGGAGCAGCTTCAGCGGAAGACGGAAGGCGGCGGCGCGGGTGACGCCACCGCGCTCGCGTCGGTGACCGCCGCCGCTCCCCCGCTGAAGTCGATGAGCGCCCTGCCATGCTCGACCCGTGCCGGATGCGAGTCCCCCGCGCTGCGCCGGGTCAGCTCGGCGATCGGCAACGGCAGGTCCGAGCCGACGAGCACCGCGTTGCCGAAGCGCTTGCCGCGCAGCACCGCGGGGTCGGCGATGAGCGCCAGCTCCGGGAAGAGCGTGGCGGCGGTGGCGAGCTGGCCGCGCAGATGCGCCAGGGGCGGTCCGTCGGCGAGATTGGCCGCGTAGAAACCGCCGGGCTTCAAAACCCTGCGTACGTCGCCGAGGAACTCGGCGCTGGTGAGGTGGGCGGGGGTGCGGGCGCCGCTGAAGACATCGGCGATGACGAGGTCCGCCCAGCCGTCCGCGATCTTCGCGAGGCCTTCGCGGGCGTCGGTGCCGCGCACCCGGACCCGCGCCTGCGGATCCAACGGCAGTTCACGGCGGACGAGTTGGATGAGCGCCGTGTCGCGCTCGATGACCTGCTGGGTGGAGCGGGGCCGGGTCGCGGCTATGTAGCGGGCGAGGGTGAAGGCGCCGCCGCCCAGGTGCAGGGCCTGGACCGGCTTGCCGGGCGGCGCGACCAGGTCGGCGACATGGCCGAGCCTGCGCTGGTACTCGAAGTCGAGATACGCCGGATCGTCGAGGTCGACATGGGACTGCGGGGCACCGTCCACGAGCAGCGTCCACGCGCGCGGCCTGTCCCGGTCGGGCATCAGCTCGGCGAGCCCACCGTCCACCTTCTCGACGACGGCTTCCGCCTCTTCCCGGGATCGCCTGTTCCTTGCCATCGGACCATTATCGGCGTACGCGCGGCGCGCGGCCCGATGACCTTGGAGCACCGCCCCGCCGCGGGCTCAGCGGCAGTTGTCGGCGGCCTCGATGGTGCGGGCCGCCTGGCCGAGCGCCGCGCGCAGGACGGCGGGGTCGGTGACCGGATCGGCCTCGTCGGGAGGCAGCAGCCAGCCGCTGCCCGCGACCGGGGGCGGCGGGGGGACGGGCTCCGGCTCGGTGTACGCGCGGATGCCGCGGCCGGAGGTCTGCGTACAGGCGCTGCCCGGCAGGTCCCAGGCGTCGGCGGTGCCGGGCGGCACCAGGAAGCCGAGGGTGTCGCAGCTCCCGTCGTGCAGCACGGGACCGACGGCGTCGCCCGCCCCGCGGCGCAGGATGTCGACCGCTTCGAGGCCTTGGCGGGCCGGGACGGTGACGAGGTCGCAGCAGTCGGACGTCTCCGGGGGCCGGGGGTTGTGCTGGGGTGGTGCGCTGCGGTCCTGGGTCGGCAGGTGCCGTGCCGTGGTCAGCGACGCCCGCGATTCGCCGTTCTCCACGCCGATCTCCAACAAGGGGACCCCTCCTCGCAAGGGCGGAAGCAGCGTCGCTCCCTCTCCGCATGGTTCAACGCGGGACGGCGTCAACAGCTACGGCGTGATGCCGCCGCAAAGGATGGCACTTCATGGCGGATCGTGGGTGAGATATCCGGTTTGTAGCCAAACTCCGCGTGCCCGGCCCATCACAACGGGTACGTTCGTGCTCCGCCGGAGCAGGGGCAGTACCGCCGGATCCACAGGATTCGGCGCGATCCGGCACGATCCGTACGAGAGGGTCAGGCCATGGCGTCGTCACCGATGGCATCGTCAACTCCGTCCCCACGACCGAACCTTCACTTCCGGCAGCGGCGGGGGCAGCGCTCGCCGGGCGAGTTCGCCGCGTTGATCCGCCGGGCCGCTCGCGACATCGGTGAGCGCGTCAGTTGCGACGCCCGTTACATCGGCCGCGTCGAGGCGGGCGAGATCCGCTGCCCCAACTACGCCTACGAGCGGGTGTTCCTGCACATGTTCCCCGGCCTGACGCTGACGGATCTGGGGTTCGCACCCCGGGCCGCCGTGCGCGGGCGGGGGGCGCGCGCCGAGTCCGATGCGCCCTCATCACACACCACGATCCAGCTGTATGAGTCTCCCCCGTCCGGGCCGCTGGGCCCCGAACCGCACGAGTGCGACCCGTACGAGATCCAGAGTCACGAGGAGATCGACGTGCGGCGTCGCGCATTCATGAGCGGTACGGCCACCGTGGCCGCCGCCTCTCTGGGACCCTTCGGGCTCGCGGAACCGAGACCTGCCGAAGCCACCGCGCAGACCGGCGGCCGGGCCGGCGAGGCCGAGGCGAGCGCGGTCGAGGAGGCCGTGCGCAGGATCCGGCTGCTCGACGACCGGCACGGTGCCGACGGCCTCTACCGGCGCGCGGCCGCCCCGCTGCGGACCGCCTACGCGCTGCTCGACGCGGGCACCACCCGCCAGCCGATGGCGGACCGGCTGTACACGGGCGCCGGAGAACTGTCCATCTCCGTGGGCTGGTTGGCGCACGACTCGGGCCGCTTCGACGACGCCCGCTCGCACTACGCGGAGGCTCTCGCGACGGCCCGTATGGCCGGTGATCCGGCGCTGGAGGCGCACGCCTTCTGCAACACGGCCTTCCTGGCGCGTGACGCCGGGCGGCCGCGGGAGGCGGTGCGGGCGTCCCAGGCGGCGACGCGGGCCGCCCGGCATCTCTCGTCGCCGCGGCTGCTCTCGCTCCTCGCGCTGCGCGAGGCCGGGGGCTGGGCGGGGCTCGGCGACCGGGCAGGCTGCGAGCGGTCCCTGTCCCGTGCGCACGCCCTCTTCGACCGGGGTCCCACGGACGCCGACCCGGAGTGGATGACCTTCTACGGCCCCGGCGAGCTGGAAGTCCTCGAGGCACAGTGCTGGTCGGCGCTCGGCGACTGGGCGCGGGCCGCGCGGCACGCACGGCGCGCGGCGGGCATCGCGTCGGCGCAGACCCCGCAGTTCACCCGCAACATCGCCCTTTACACGGCGGAGCTCGCCGACGACCTGGCCCGCTCGGGCCGCCCCGACGAGGCGGCGACGGCGGGGATGCGCGTGCTCGGGCTCCTGGACGAGGTGCAGTCCTCGCGCATCCAGTCGATGCTCGCCACGACCGCCCGCGTGCTGCTTCCGCACCGGAGGGCCTCTGGGGTGTGCGGCTTCCTGGAGCGGCACGCTTCCTTGCCGCGGGCGGTGTAGACGACCGCGCTCCCCCGGCGGCTATGCCAGGTGCCCGGTGTCGTTCCAGGACTCGATGGCCGGTTCGCCGTAGGCCCAGCCCAGGGTGGAGATCGACGTCGGGTTGAGGCGGATGCGGGCGGCGAAGTCGATGCCCAGGCCGAGCCAGCGCGCTCCGATGGAGCGCAGGATGTGCCCGTGCGCGAAGACCAGGACGTCGCGGTCCGCGCCGCGGGCCCAGGCCACCACCTCGTCCGCGCGGGCGGTGATCTGTTCCAGGGTCTCGCCCCTGGGGACGCCGTCGCGCCAGATGAACCAGCCGGGGCGTACGCCCTGGATGTCGGCCGGGGTCATGCCCTCGTAGGAGCCGTAGTCCCACTCCATGAGCGTGTCCCAGGTGGTGGCGCGGTCTCCGAAGCCGGCGATCTCGCAGGTCTCCCGCGCGCGGGAGAGCGGGCTGGTGCGCACCTCGACGTCCGGGAGGCCGCCGAAGGGCGCGCGGTCCAGACGCTCGCCCAGGAGTTTCGCGCCGTTCCGGCCCTCTTCCAGGAGCGGGACGTCCGTCCTGCCGGTGTGCTTCCCGGACAGGGACCACTCCGTCTGTCCGTGGCGGGCCAGCAGGATGCGCGGTGCCATGTCGAGCCTTTCCGAGCCGACAGCCGTCGGTCGGGACCATCAGGGCCATCGGCTGCCATAGAGCGAATTCTGTGGACAGAGGGCTGTCCGTACCCTCCATCATCACTCACGCGCCCTGTCGCGATCACTCGTGCCCGCGAGGAGCAACCCGCTCGTCGATCTCAGCGTCTAAGACGACCGGGGACCGCCTCAGCGGGCTTTCGCGTACGCCGTAAAGTGAGGCGGCGGCGAACACCGCATGACCAAAGACAGATGGGGGACCGACCGGATGCCGCAGACCCACGCTCCGGGCACCGGGGGCATAGTCGGGCGCCGGCTTCGCTGGTGGACCGAGCTGCCGCTGCTCGTGCTGGTGTACGCCGCGTACTCGGCGGGACGGCTGCTGGCCCGCGGTGACGTGTCGGGCGCCGTCGACAACGGCCTGGACATACTCCACCTCGAGAAGCTCCTGCGCCTCAACGCCGAGCACCCGCTGAACCGTCTGTTCACCGACCATTCCTGGATAGGCGTCCCCGCCGACTTCTGGTACGCGTCGCTGCACTATCTGGTCACGCCCTTGGTCCTCGTCTGGCTCTTCCGCAGCCGCGCGGTCCACTACCGCGCCGCACGCGCGTGGCTGATGACCTCCACCATGATCGGCCTGATCGGTTTCACGCTCATGCCGACCTGCCCGCCCCGGCTGCTGAGCGAGGGGTACGGCTTCGTCGACACCATGGCGCAGTACAGCGACTTCGGCTGGTGGGGCGGCGAGGCGAGCGCCCCACGCGGGCTCGGCGGCATGACCAACCAGTACGCGGCGATGCCGAGCCTGCACGTGGGGTGGGCGCTGTGGTGCGGGGTCGTGTTGTGGCGTCACGGGCGTTCGCCGCTGGTCAAGGCCGCGGCGGTGGCCTACCCCCTGATCACCACGATCGTCGTGATGGGCACCGCGAACCACTACTTCCTCGACGCGGTCGCGGGCGCCGCGGTGATGGGCATCGGACTGCTCCTCGTACGGCCGGTGCTGCGGCTCGCGGACCGGGTGAAGGCGAGGTTCGGACTGCCGTTCGATGTCGCGCAGCCTTCGCCGGGGGTCGTGGCCGGGTCGCGGTCCACCTCCCTCACGGGCTCACCGGCGGCCTCTTCCGCCCCGGATTCCTCACTTGTCAGTGGCGGGTGCCAGACTTCGACGGGTGAGCGAATTCCCCGGCCGCGCAAGCGGCCTGCCGAGCCAGGAGCCGAGCCGAGTGCCCGCCCCGCCGAAGCGGGGGACAGCACTAAGACAGCGGCTCGCCGAGCTGCGCGGACCTGACGTACCCGCGTCGCCGCTCGACGCCCGCGCGCTCGCGGCCCTCGCCGCGAATCCGGGATGCCGACGGCGGGCACTGCTCGACGGCGCGGGTGTGGACAAGGCGGCCCTCGCGCAGTCGCTCGGCTCCCCCGCACCCTTCGGTCAGTCGCAGTTCGCGTTCATGCGGGGCAATGCCTTCGAGGCGAAGGTCAAGGCGGACGGCGGCGCGGAGCTGCTGCGTCTGGTGCACGACAGGCTCGGCGGCGGCCCGGAGCCTGTGCCGGGCGAGGCGTCCGTCCCGGACCTCGCAGCGGTGGGCCCCGAAGGCCGCGCGGCCCGCACCTCACTCGCCCTGCGCGAGGCGACGTCGACGGAGGGCTGGACCCTCCTGGACCACCCCATGCTGGCGCTCGACGTAGCGGGGACGCCCGCCTTCCTCGAACCGGACGCGGTGGTGGCACATCCCGACGGCAGCTGGACGGTCGTCGAGATCAAGTCCTTCCCGATGATCGACGGTTCGGCGGAAGCGGCGAAGGTGGGCGCGGCGGCACGCCAGGCCGCGGTGTACGCACTGGCGCTGGAGCGGATCGCGGCACACATGGACCCCGCGCCCCGCATCCGGGACCACGTGCTCCTGGTCTGCCCCAAGGACTTCTCGAACCTCCCCACGGCTTCGGCGGTCGATGTCCGCAGACAACTCTCGGTGACCAGGCGCCAGTTGGCACGCCTGACCCGTATCGAGGACATCGCGGCGGCGCTCCCGGATGGCACCACCTTCGACGTGAACCGCCCCGCGGCCGACCTGACGACAGCGGTCGAATCGGTCCCCGCGACGTACGCCCCCGAGTGCCTGGCCGCCTGCGAACTGGCCTTCCACTGCCGCGAACGCTCCCGCGAGGAGGGTGCGGTGACATCCCTGGGGCGTTCGGTGCGGGGGGAGTTGGGGGGCCTGACGACGGTCGGGGACGTTCTGTCCGCGGCCTGCGGAACCTCGGGCGACCCCGAGGACCCCGCAGTGGCGGCACTGAGGAGGGCGTCGGCGCTGCGGGCCGAGGCGTTGTCGGGCGTGGGCGCCTCGGGCGGGGCGGGGGGTTCGGGGTGCTGACCGCCTCCGCGAGCCTGCCGCGCGATGCGCGCCGCCGGGGCATGCACGGCTGCCCGGGGGCACGGGGCCACCGGACGCTGCCCGGGTCGGTGCAGTGCTCCGCGGCGGGCGGTGTTCCCCCACGGGCCACCCTGCTCTGGAACTCCCCGGCGACACCACACCGCTCCCCCGTCACGCGCCTCCCGCACCCCTGCGCTGCGGCAGCCGCTCTCCTCCCGCCCACCCACCCGTTCCGGAACCTTCGTGCGACCGCACACCGCTCCCCCGTCACGCGCCTCCGCCGCTCGCGTCCATGCCCTGCGGCGGCTACCGCCTTTCCTTCGGTGAGCAGTTCGGTGAGCAGATGGTGCCGGGTGATCGGGTGGGTGGGTGGGGGAATTCCGCCGCGAAGCGGCGGGGCGGTGGACGGCGGCCCGCAGGCGCCGACGGACAGCACACCGCGAAAGCCCAGCGCAGCGGCCCCGCAGGGGAGGAGGGCAGCACGATGTCACTGATCGACAACCTCGCCCGCCTGGAGGCGGTAGCAACAGGCCGCGCCCGGCCGAGAGCAACGGCACGGCACCGCCACCTCTCCCAGCGCCCCCTCGTCCTCGTCCCCCTCACCACCGCCGGCGAGGCAGGCGCCCCGCTCGGCGCCCTCGTCGGGACGGAGCGCACCTCGCCCCGCATCCTCGTGGTACCCCAGCCCCGCGACCGCGACCTCCGCTTCACCTTCCTCGCCCAACTCGCTGACACCGTCCTGGAGTACGTCGACTCGTACGCGGACGACGTCGAGGCTGCGGAACGCAACGAGACCGATCCGGAGACCGGCAAGCGCGTCAAGGTGGAGGTCGAACTCTGCGCGGACGCACCGCAGTTGATCGTCCCGAGCCGCGCCGGCATCGACTTCGTACGGCTCATCGGCCGTTCCACCCGCTTCCGTCGCACCGCCGAGCAGGACCCGGAGACTCCGTACCCCGCCCCGCCGCGCGTCCCCCTTCTGGGCCGCTGGCTGACCCACTTCGGAGAGCGGGCCCGCGTCCCTGGCTCCTCACTGCTCGTCGCCATGACCGAGCTGCTCTCCCGGCACTGGGCCACCGGCCAGTCCAGCCTGGAGGACCAGCACCTCGGCGCCCTGCTCGCCTGGATCGAGGCCCCGGAGGGCTCCTCCGGAGCCGACGCCGCGCTCCGCGCCGAGCTGGCGCGGGACGCGGGCGGCCAGCTGCTCTGCCCACCCGCGGGGCCCGCCACGGACCCGGCGTTCGACAACCGCCTCCTCGCCCCGGCCATCGAGCGCTACGACCGCGCGCGCCGCGCCCTCGCCACCGCCGAGGACGGCATCCAGTCGGACACCCGCCTCGCCGAACTGGCAGCGGCCGAGCGGGAGATCCGTTCCCTGATCGAGAGCAGGACCCGCCCCACCTGGGACGCGGTGTGGCGTGGCCTCGACGCGCTCTGCACGCTCCCCGAGGCCCCGCACGCCATCGACCGCTGGACCCGCGACCGCTGGTCGTTCACCGGCCACCGGGACCGCGTGACGGCGGGCGAACCCCCGCAGCCCCGCGTCGACGACGCGGTGACGGCGGCGAACAAGCTCGCCACGCGGGAGCGCGAGCAGGCCAGGCTCGAGGCCCAGGAAGCGCTCGACGACCCCCTGGTGATGGCGGGCCACCGGCTCGCGGGCGAGGCCTTCGCCGGAGAGGTGACCGAGGTGGTCATGGCGTACAGCGAGAGCAAGAGCCCAAGGCCCCGCCCCCTGGTCACCGTCCGCACGGACGACCGCCCGCACCTGGCCGAGCGCGCGAAGGTGTACCGCTCGCTCCAAGGCAAGCCGCAGACAGCCGAGTTCGTGACGTACGAGGGCGAGGGAATCGTCGTCCTGCGCGTCGTCGACAAGATGGGGCGCGGCAAGGAGCCCGAGCCCGGTTCCGTGCCGGAGAAGGGCGACCGGATCTGCTGGACGCTCTTCGAGCACGAGCAACGCGGCGGCCCCAAGCTCCCCGAGCCCGAGGCGACGCCCTGGACACACGGCGGCCCGCCGGGCGACGACGCCGAGCGCTCTGCCGAGCGCCCCGACCCCGTGACTCCGGAGGACACCCTGTGAGTCCGACCGCTCCCTTCGACCGCGCCTCCTTCGACCCCGGCGCCGCGGCCGGCCGCGCCACGGACGCGATCCTGCACGACACGCTGCACGGCGCGCACCGCGGTGTCGTCGTCGACTCGCCGCCCGGCGCGGGCAAGTCGACGCTCGTGGTCCGCGCTGCCCGCGAACTGGCCGCGGCGGGGCGCCCGTTGATGGTGATCGCGCAGACGAACGCGCAAGTCGACGACCTGGTGCTCCGTCTCGCCGAGAAGGACCCCGAGCTGCCGGTGGGCCGTCTGCACAGCAGCGACCGGGACGCGTACGACAAGGCGCTCGACGACCTGCCCTTCGTCCGTACGTCCACGAAGGCCGCCGACCTCGCCGGGCTCGACGTCGTCGTGTCGACCGCCGCGAAGTGGGCGCACGTCAAGGATGTGGAGCCCTGGCGGCACGCGATCGTGGACGAGGCCTACCAAATGCGCTCGGACGCGCTGCTCGCGGTGGCCGGGCTCTTCGAGCGGGCCCTGTTCGTGGGCGATCCCGGTCAGCTCGACCCGTTCTCGATCGTGGGCGCCGAGCAGTGGGCCGGTCTCGCGTACGACCCTTCGGCGAGCGCCGTGACGACCCTGCTCGCGCACAACCCCGAGCTGCCCCAGCACCGCCTGCCGGTGTCCTGGCGGCTTCCGGCGTCGGCGGCCCCGCTGGTCTCGGCCGCGTTCTATCCGTACACGCCTTTCCGTAGCGGCACGGACCACGGCGACAGACGGCTCGACTTCGGCGTGCCGTCGGACGGTTCGGGCCCGGACCGGGTGATCGACGAGGCGGCGGACTCGGGCTGGGGCCTGCTCGAACTGCCCGCACGGAACACGCCGCGCACCGACTCCGAGGCCGTGCGCGCGCTGGCCCAGGTCGTCCGGCGCCTCCTGGACCGGGGCGGCGCGGCCACGTCGGAGCGCGGCTCGGACCCCACTCCCCTGACGGCCGACCGGATCGCCGTCGGTACCGCCCACCGCGACCAGGCGGCGGCGGTGCGGGCGATCCTCGCGGAAATGGGCGTAAGGGACGTCACGGTGGACACGGCAAACCGGCTGCAGGGCCGTGAGTACGACGTGACGGTGATCCTGCACCCGCTCTCCGGCCGCCCGGACGCCACCGCGTTCCACCTGGAGACGGGCCGCCTGTGCGTCCTGGCGTCCCGCCACCGCCACGCCTGCATCGTCATCTGCCGCGCGGGCGTCAGCGAACTGCTCGACGACCACCCGTCGACGGAACCGGTCCAACTGGGCGTCACGGTGAAGTTTCCGGACGGCTGGGAGGCAAACCACGCGGTACTCGCCCGCCTCGCCGAGCACCGCGTGACCTGGCGGCCATGACCCCCGGAACACCACACCACCACCCGCCGGACGGAGGCCGGCACGCCGCCGGAGGCGGCCAAACGAAACAGCCCAGACGGCTGGGAGGCAAACCACGCAGTACTCGCCCGCCTCGCCGAGCACCGCGTGACCTGGCGGCCATGACCCCCGGAACACCACACCACCACCCGCCGGACGGGGGCCGGCACGCCGCCGGAGGCGGCCAAACGAAACAGCCCAGACGGCTGGGAGGCAAACCACGCAGTACTCGCCCGCCTCGCCGAGCACCGCGTGACC